>DXZA01000058.1 GCA_019415525.1 Tyzzerella sp.
ATTATAGCTTATTATTTGTATAAGTTTTATATATTTATATACTTATTTTTTATAAATATTTATAAAATAAAATTAATTGACAAAGTTTAAGACATATATTACAATAATAGCATAGTAAATATGGATCGTTACTGGTCAAGCAGGCTATACCATTTTCTATTCTAACAAGAACTATAGTTCAAGTTTCATGGAAAAGTAGGTATAGCTTTTTTTATGCCTACAAACAGGATATGGAGTGAATATCAGATGGAAATTAAAAAAGTTATTAATAATAATCTTGTAAAATCAGTTAATGATAAAAATCAAGAAGTCCTTGTTATGGGTTGTGGTCTTGGTTTTAAAAAAATAGTTGGAGATACCATTGATGAAACAAAAATCGAAAAAATTTATGTTGCAAATGATAAAGAAACATCTAATAAAATGGTAACTCTTCTTGAAAAAGTTCCTATTGAACATATTCAAACAGCAAATGAGATTATAAGTTTTGCAAAAGTATCACTCGGCAAAAAACTTAATGATAACATTTATCTGACATTGACAGACCATATAAGTTTTGCAGTTGAACGTGCCAAACAAGGAATACAAATTAAAAATGCACTTTTATGGGAAATAAAAAGATTTTATAACCATGAATTTTTTATAGGTAAAGAAGCTCTTTCTATAATAAAAAAACGTCTTGGAATAGAGCTTCCTGAAGATGAAGCAGGATTTATAACATTACATATTGTAAGTGCTCTTATGGATTCCTCAACAGTGGGTGAAACTGCAGAAATGACAAAAGTTATTCAAAATATACTCAATATTGTAAAGTATCATTTTAATGTTGAGTTTGATGAATATTCTTTACATTATGAAAGATTTTTAACTCATTTGAAATTTTTTGTTCAGCGTGTATTTAGTGGCGTTGAAATTGATGATGATGACAAAAATTTTCTTCTCGTTTTGAAGGAACAGTATAAAAATGAATACAAATGTGCTTTGAAAATAAGGGATTATATAAATAAAGAATATGGATATGACCTTACAGAAGACGAAATGGTATATATAACTGTTCATATAAAACGAATAACCACAAAATAAAATTAGGAGGGTTTTGTATGGATTATAAAAAGCTTGGCGAAACAATTCTTGAAAACGTTGGCGGTAGTGAAAATGTAACAGGTCTTACTCATTGTGCTACAAGACTTCGTTTTAACTTAAAAGATGAAAGTAAAGCAAATACAGATATATTAAAGAAAACAAAAGGTGTTATGGGTGTTGTTTCAAGTGGTGGACAATATCAGGTTATTATAGGTAGTGATGTTGCAAATGTATATAAACCTGTTGCAGCATTATGTAATATAAGTGATAAAAAAGATGGTGGCAAAGCAGAAGAAAAGAAAAGTATAGGCTCAAAAATAGTAGATACTCTTACAGGTATTTTTACACCTATACTTCCTGCTATTACAGCAGCAGGTATGCTTAAAGCTGTTCTTTCAATTCTTGTTGTATTTAATTTATTAGATTCTACATCACAGACATATCAGATTATAACATTTATGGCAGATGCGGCATTCTATTTCTTGCCAATACTTCTTGCCAATTCAGCAGCTAAAAAATTTGGTTGTAATCCTTTCCTTGCAATGATGCTTGGTGGAATACTTCTTCATCCAACATTTGTAAGTATGGTTGCTGCTTCTGGTGAAACAGGTGAAGCAATAAGACTTTTTGGTATACCAGTTTATAACGCAAGTTATTCTTCATCAGTTATTCCTATTATACTTTCTGTATGGTTTATGTCTTTTGTTGAACCTATTGCAGATAAAATTTCACCAAAAGCTATAAAATTCTTTAGTAAACCTCTTATAACAATACTTATTACAGGTAGTGTTACATTACTTGCACTTGGATCAATCGGTTATATTATAAGTAATTATATCGCTGATTTATTAAAAGCAATGGAAAGCTATGGCTGGCTTGTGTCAACAATACTTGGTGGTTTATTCCCACTTCTTGTAATGACAGGTACACATTATGCTATCGTTCCTATTGGTATCAATAACCGTATGACTATGGGATATGATGCTATGGTATATCCAAATAACCTTGCATCAAATATTGCACAGGGTGGTGCAACTCTTGCAGTAGCATTTAAAAGTAAAGTTTCAGATATTAAACAGCTTGCTACATCAGCAGGTATAACAGCAGTATGTGGTATTACAGAAGCTGCATTATATGGTATTAATATACGTTTTAGAACTCCACTTTATTCAGCTATGATTGGTGGTGCTGCTGGTGGTTTCTTTGTTGGTATAAATAATGTAAAAAATTATTCAGGTGGTTCACCAGGACTTTTAACACTTCCAAGTTACATTGGTGGAGATAGCTTTAGAGACCTTTATTTTGCTGCTATTGGTGCTGCAATAGCTTTTGTTGTAGCTTTTGTTGTGTCATATATACTTTATAAAGACCCTATTGAAGAACTTGAAAATGAAACAGTTAAAGAAGTAAATGAAGAACCAAAAACAACAGTTTCAACAGGTACAACAGTTAATATTGCTTCTCCAGCAGAAGGAAAAGCTATTCCTTTAAGTGAAGTAAATGACCCTACATTTGCACAAGAAATTCTTGGTAAAGGTGGAGCTGTAATACCTACAAACGGAAAAATTTGTTCACCTGTAAATGGTACTGTTGAAACAATATTCGATACTTTACATGCTATCGCTCTTAAAACAGATGAAGGTGCAGAAATACTTATACATATTGGTCTTGATACTGTAAAACTTAATGGAAAACATTTTAAAGCACATGTTAAAAGCGGTGATAAAGTAAATGTTGGTACACTTATTGTTGAAGTTGATGTTGATAAAGTAAAAGAAGAAGGTTATGATATAGTTACACCTGTAATAGTTACAAATACATTCGATTTTGGTGATGTTCTTGCTATTACTGGCGATGTAAAAGTTGGAGATGCTTTTATTAAAGCAATTAAGTAATTAGAGGAGGATTTTTATGGGAAAATTACCTGAAGGATTCTTATGGGGTGGTGCAACTGCTGCTAATCAGTGTGAAGGTGGTTTTGGACTTGGCAATAAAGGTGCAGCGTTAGTTGATGTTATACCTTGGGGAGAAAATAGAAGACCTGTAATGTTAGGAAAAATGGATTATAAAAATCTTCCTGAAAATTCATATTTTCCTGCAAGAGAAGCAATAGATATGTATCATAATTGGAAAGAAGATATAGCACTTATGGTAGAAATGGGATTTAAGTGTTATAGATTTTCATTTGTATGGTCAAGAATATTCCCAACAGGTGAGGAAGATACTCCTAATGAAGAAGGTCTTAAGTTTTATGAAAATATTATAGATGAACTTATTGCACATAATATTGAACCTGTTGTTACAATATGTCATTTTGATATACCTTTAAATCTTATTGAAAAATATGGTTCTTGGAGAAGCAGAAAAGTTATTGATGCTTATGTAAAATACTGTAAAGCTATATTTGAAAGATTTAATGGCAAAGTTAAATATTGGATTACATTTAATGAAATAAATATGCTTATGCATCTTCCTTTTATGGGTGCAGGTATAATGTTTAAAGAAGGGGAAAATGAAGAACAAGTAAAATTCCAAGCTGCTCATAACGAACTTGTTGCTTCTGCTCTTGCAACAAAATTAGCACACGAAATAAACTCAGATTTTAAAGTAGGTTGTATGCTTGCAGCAGGTCAGTTCTATCCATATTCTTGTAATCCAAAAGATGTATGGAGTGCTATTGAAAAAGACAGAGGAAACTATTTCTTTATAGATGTTCAGTCAAGAGGGGAATATACTTCATATGCTAAAAAAATGCTTGAAAGAAAAGGCATAAAAATAGAAATAACTGAAGAAGATGAAAAAGTACTTAAAGAAAATACAGTTGATTTTATAAGCTTTAGTTATTATGCATCAAGACTTACAAGTGCTGATCCTAATGTAGGAGAAAGAACAGCAGGAAATGTTATACAGTCTTTAAGAAATCCACATCTTAAAGCAAGTGAATGGGGCTGGCAGATAGACCCATTGGGACTTAGAATAACAATGAATTCTCTTTATGACAGATATCAAAAACCACTTTTTATAGTTGAAAACGGACTTGGTGCTGTTGATAATGTTGAGGAAGATGGCAGTATAAATGATGATTATAGAATAGCTTATCTTGAAGCTCATATTAAAGAAATGATTAATGCTGTTGATGAGGACGGTGTAGACCTTATAGGATATACTCCTTGGGGTTGGATTGACCTTGTAAGTGCATCAACAGGTGAAATGAAAAAACGTTATGGTTTTGTATATGTTGATAAAGACAATGCAGGCAATGGCACACTTGAGAGAAAGAAAAAGAAATCTTTTGAGTGGTATAAAAATGTTATAAAATCAAATGGAGAAAGTATAATTTAGTATTATAAATAAAGATTTTTAAATATTTAATAAAAAATGTGAACTTAATAGTTCACATTTTTTTATTTTGAATTTAAATATAATAAGTTAATCACATATATTTTAAATTTTTTAAAAACTAAATAAATTTATTAAAACAAGTAATTAAGTTTAAAATATATACTATACAAATTTAATAATAAAAAATTGTTTAAAAAGCTAAAAATAAAAAATATATTTAAATATTATTGACATTATTAAAAACAAGATATATATTATATATACATCCTACGTTGAATGTTTAACGTAGATTAAAGGGGTAAATTTAAAAATTTTATTTTATAGGAGGTATAGTATGAAGAAAAAAATTATGTCAATATTGGTTATTGCAACATTGGCAATATCTGCATTTACTGGATGTGGAAGTAGTTCTTCAAATGAAGCAAGTAATGACTCAGAATATCAAAAAATTGAACTTATTATGGCTGTTAATGGTACTGATATTCAAATTGATGCATTAGTTGGTGAAAAGTTTGCAGAACTTGTTAATGAAGCATCTGGTGGTAATGTTGAAATCGTTGTATTTCCAAATGACCAATTAGCAGGTGGTAATGCTACTAAAGGTATAGAAATGATTTCTGATGGCTCTGTTGACCTTGCAGCATATGCAAGTAGTGTTATGTCTGTACTTGATGAAAATCTTCTTGTAGGTACAATACCTTGGTCTTATAACAATTATGAAGAAGCAAAATATGCAATAGACAATGGTGGAGGAGAGTATTATGCTAAGCTTTTGGAAAATCATAATATTACATATTTAGGTTCTTTCCATAACGGTTTTAGACAGCTTACAAATAGTAAACATTCTGTTGAAACTCCTGAAGACCTTAAAGGACTTAAAATAAGAGTTCCAGGTGGAGAGGTTTATCGTGGTGTATTTGCAGCTTTTGGTGCTGACCCAGTAGCTATGAGTTGGAGTGAAGTTTTTACAGCTATACAGCAAGGAACATTAGATGGTCAGGAAAATGGTGTTAGTATTACAAATACTGCAAAAATGTATGAAGTACAAGATTATATGACAATGTGGAATTATACATATGAAAATGACCTTCTTGTTGCAAATACAACAGTTTGGAATGCTCTTGAACCAAAAACACAAGAACTTCTTCAAGAAAAAGCTCTTGAAGCTTGTGAATGGGGTAGAAATCATCTTGAAGAAGAAGAAGAAGAAACTCTCAAAAATTTTGAAGAACTTGGAATGGAAGTTACAAGACTTACCGATGAACAGCTTATTCCTTTTAAAGAAACAGTTGCTGAATTAAGACAAAATCTTATGAACAAATATGGAGAAGAAGCTTGTGAAGCCTTTAAAATTAAATAAATAATAAGAAGGGGTGTGCAGTACATTGAAAAAAATATTAGATAATATTGAAGAAGTTTTATGTGCTATTTGTTTAAGTATAATGACAATTATAACATTTGTAAATGTTATTTCTAGATATATTTTAAGTGCTTCTTTATCATTTACAGATGAAATTACGTCTTATTTATTTGTACTTTTAAGTCTTCTTGGTGCAGCTATTGCAGCAAAAAGAGAAGCACATCTTGGACTTACAGTTGTACTTGATGTAGTAAATCCTTTTGTAAGAAAAGTTTTAAAAGTGATAGGTTTTATATTTGCTGTAATATTTAGTGGTTCTGTTTGTTACTATGGTATATTTATGACAGCAAAACAGTTTGCAAGAGGTCAGGTTACAGCAGGAATGCAATGGCCAGAATGGATATTCGGAGCATTTGTACCAGTTGGAGCATTTTTCCTTACAATAAGATTTATTCAAGTGCTTATTAGAGAAATAAAAAGTAAAGAAGATGATGTAAATAAGGAGGTATTATAATTTATGGTTGCTGCATTTTTGTTCATATCATTTGCCATATTACTTTTAATAGGTACACCGATTGCTATTTGTCTTGGTATATCAAGTATGGGAGCTATGTTAATACAAGGTGTTGGAAGACCTATTAGCATAATACTTGGTGCTTTGCCACAGTTAGTATCAGCATCAACAAGTAAATTTGTTCTCCTTGCAATTCCTTTCTTTATACTTGGTGGTAATATTATGGAAAAAGCAGGTATTTCTCAAAAACTTATAAATCTTGCACAGGCTTGTGTTGGACATCTTAAAGGTGGAGTTGCTATGGTTTGTGTTATAGTAGCTTGTTTCTTTGCTGCTATATCAGGTTCTGGCCCTGCAACAGTTGCTGCTTTAGGACTTATTCTTATACCTGCTATGGTTAAAGTGGGTTATTCGCCTGCTTTCTCAGCAGCTCTTATGTCAGCTGCCGGTGCTATTGGAGTTATTATTCCTCCTTCAATAACATTCGTTGTATATGGTTCAATATCAGATACATCAATAGGTACACTGTTTATCGCTGGAGTTGTTCCTGGGCTTTTAATGGGTCTTGCACTTGTAATAACTTCATTATATGTAGGTTCAAAATCAGAACTTAAAATTCTTCCAAAAGCAAGTGGTGCTGAAAGATGGAAAGCTTTTAAAGAAGCTTTTTGGGGACTTTTAATGCCAGTTATAATACTTGGTGGTATATATGGTGGTATATTTACACCAACAGAAGCTGCTGCAGTTTCAGCAGTATATGGACTTTTTGTAGGTATATTTATCTACAAAACAATAAAAGTGAGTGAATTTTATCAGTTACTTGTTGATTCAGCATCAACTACTGCAACAGTAATGCTTATTACAGCAGCTGCAAGTGTTTTTGCATATATACTTACAAGAGCAAGAATTGACGTAGCAATCAATGAAGCGTTAATAAATGTTACAGGTGGAAGTACTATATTATTCTTTATAATAGTAAATGTAATTCTTCTTATTGCAGGATGTTTCCTTGATTCAACATCAGCTCTTTACATATTTGTTCCACTTTTTGTACCTGTTGCTCAAAGTCTTGGAATAGACCTTGTACATCTTGGTGTAGTTATGATAGTAAACCTTGCTATCGGACTTGTAACTCCACCAGTTGGAGTAAACCTTTATGTTGCCTGTGGTATAGCTAAATGTAACTTGAAGGAAATATCTGTTGCTGTTGTTCCCCTTATTATAGCATCATTAATAGTACTCCTTCTTGTTACATATATACCGGCAATATCATTACTTTTTGTATAAAATTATATTAATATAAATATTTTTAATGAGGTGAAATATATGAAAAATATTAGTGTAAATGAATTAAAAAATATTGCAACAGATTTAAGAAAAAAAGCAGTAACTATGATTTACGAAGCACAATCAGGTCACCCAGGTGGCTCATTATCAGCAGCTGATTTCGTAACAGCTTGTTATTTTAAAGAAATGAATATTGACCCTAAAAATCCTAAGTGGGAAGATAGAGATAGATTTGTTCTTTCAAAAGGTCATGTTTGCCCAATACAATATGCAGCACTTGGAACACTTGGATATTTCCCTCTTGGTGTACTTCATACTCTTAGACAGGAAGGTTCAATGTTACAAGGACATCCAGATATGAAAAAATGTCCAGGAATTGATATTTCAACAGGTTCACTTGGTCAGGGTCTTGCTTGTGGAGTTGGTATGGCTTTATGTGCTAAAGTAGATGAAAAAGATTATAGAGTATTTGTTGTTATTGGTGATGGTGAAGCACAAGAAGGTGAAATTTGGGAAGCTGCACAGACTGCAAATAAATATAAACTTGATAATCTTATAGTGTTTGTTGATAATAATAATCTCCAGATTGATGGTACTTGTGATGAAGTTATGCCAAATATTGACCTTGGAAAGAAATTTGAAGTTTTTGGATTTGAAAAATATGAAATTGATGGAAATGATATGCAACAGATTGTTGATGTATTAGATAAAATCAGAGAAGCTAAAAATGGAAAACCAAAATGCATATTTGCACATACAATTAAAGGAAAAGGCGTTTCATATATGGAAAATGTATGTGGTTGGCATGGTGTTGCACCTAATAAAGAAGAATATGAACAAGCAATAAAAGAATTAGATGCTCAGATAATATAATATTAAACTTTTTAGGATATAAGGAGGAATTAAAATGAGCGAAATTAAAAAAGCAACAAGAGATGGATTTGGTGAAGAAATTATTGAATTAGGTAAAGACAATAAAAATATATTTGTAGTAGATGTAGACATTGCAAAATCTTGTAAAACAACAGCATTTGCAAAAGCATTTCCAAAACAACAAATAAATGTAGGTATTGCTGAACAGAATGCAGCAGGTGTTGCAGCAGGTATGGCAACTTGTGGTAAAATTCCTTTTGTTGTTACATATGCAGTATTTGGTTCATTAAGAATGTGTGAAATGATTAGACAGGAAATTTGTTATCCAAATCTTAATGTAAAAATTGCTTGTTCACATGGTGGTGTTACACCTGCAAATGATGGTGCAAGTCATCAAAGTATTGAAGATATGGGTGTTTTAAGAACAATTCCTAATATGACAGTTATTATGCCAGCTGATTATATTGCAGCTAAAAAATTAACAAAAGCAGCTGCGGAAATGTACGGACCTTGTTATCTTAGATTTACAAGAGATGCTATTCCTGTAATATATGATGAAAATGCTGAATTTATTATTGGTAAAGCAAATACAATAAAAGAAGGTAAAGATATTGCAATAATTGCAAATGGTGATACAGTTGTTATTGCTCTTCAGGCAGCAGAACAGCTTGCAAAAGAAGGTATATCAGCAAAAATTATTGATATGCATACAATTAAACCACTTGATATAGATGTAGTTAATAATTGTATTGATGAAATAGGAAAAATTATAACAATAGAAGACCACAATATATTAAATGGTCTTGGAAGTGCAGTAAGTGAAGTTGTAGCAGAAAGAGGAAAAGGCATTGTAAGACGTATTGGTATTCAAGACCAGTTTGGACAGTCTGCACCATATGAAAGACTTCTTGAAATGAATGGAATTACAGTAGAAAATGTTGTAAAAACAGCAAAAGAAATTATAGATTAATACATCCTATGTTGAATAGAGTATATATAATATAGAACTGTTTTTAAGGAGGAATTTGAAATGCTTAATTTTGATGGACAGGTAGTAATTGTAACAGGTAGTGGCTCTCCAAAAGGAATTGGTAAAACAATAGCAAAAACATTTGCAAAACAGGGTGCAACAGTTATTATTGCAGATATGAATACTGAAGGTGTAAAATCAACAGTATCAGAAATTGAAGGTGAGGGTGGAAAAGCTTTTGGTATTGAACTTAATGTAACAGATAAAGAATCAGTTGATAATATGGTTAAAACTGTTATGGATAAATACGGAAGAATAGACGTACTTGTAAATAATGCAGGTATATCACAGAAAGTTACAGTTGAAGATATGACACTTGAAGATATGAAGAGAATATTCAATGTAAATATGTTTGGTTTATTCCTTTGTACACAAGCTTGTATGAAACCTATGAGAGAAGCAAAATATGGTAGAATTGTAAATCTTTCATCTGTATCTGGAAAAAGAGGCGGAGGAGTATTTGGTGGAGCACATTACTCAGCTTCAAAAGCAGCTGTTCTTGCTTTTTCAAAAAATCTTTCAAGAGAAATTTCAGCAGAAGGTGTTACTATTAACAGTGTTTGCCCTGGATTAATTAATACAGAAATTTGGAAATCTCTTCCTAAAGAAGATGCAGATAAAGTAATTGATGGAATACCAATGGGACGTCCTGGTGAAACACAGGAAGTTGCAAATGCTATTTTATTCCTTGCATCAAAAGAAGCTAGTTACATAACAGGTGAGGAAATAGACATCAATGGTGGTTCACATATGGACTAAATTTTATTAAATGAATATAAATATCCTACAAATACCATTTATCGCTTATTAAACTTCCCAATCCTAAAATTAATACCAAAACATTTGTAGGATATTTAATTTTATATACTGTAATGGAAATATTTTTAATGGATATAGTTGTTAGG
>DXZA01000059.1 GCA_019415525.1 Tyzzerella sp.
GCAAAAAGTTTTACTTGACAGGCTAATAATGTTAATTTTACAGGCTTTGGACGCTGTTGGTCGGGTTTTGACATTTTTTCTTTTTTTGTCATTCTTCATGATAAATAACAATTATCACTCCGCTAAAGTCTGTGTTAACTACTAGACTAGCCATGAGTTTTATTGATAATAAAAAATGCAGTATGACTTTAAAATCATACTGCATTAAAATTTTTATTTCCCTAATTTTTAATATGGTGAACTTTAAAAAACTAATATTTATTTTTGAAATTACATATATTAATTTATACTCTATATTTATCAAATATACTTAAATCAATATTTTCATCTGATACTATTCTAAGTTCTAAAGGATTTGCAAGATTTAGACTAAAAATACCCATTATAGACTTTGCATCTACAATATATCTATCAGAAACTAAATCAAATTCACCTTCTAATTTAGAAATATCATTTATAAATTGTTTAACTTTTTCTATTGAATTCAAATCTATATTTATAGTTGTACCCATAAATAAATCAACTCCTTTTAAACTGCTTCTATAAAAACACATATCTTTTACCACTAAAAAAATTATTTATATCATCTAAATGTTACTTATGAAAAATATTATTAAATCCATGTTTACTAAAATATTTTAATTGTGCTGTTTCATCATTTCCAGTAATTAAACTTTAATCAATAATTATTATATGTCTATTTCTCCTTAGGATTATATCCCCAAAGCTCCATACTACTTGTCATTATTCCAGAAAATCCAGCTTTATATATTTCATCAACCATTTCTTTAGTTTCTATAAATCCACCTGCAACATATTTACAAGGATATATACTTTTAAATTTTTCAATATATTTAATAGCATAGTAACCCGGACGCAATTCTATTAAATCACATTTAGATTCTTGAAGATTTTTTATTGTTTGGTCAACTGCCATAGAGTCTATAAGAGCAATTCTTCTTATAGCTGATAAACCTTCTTTTTTTATGTATGCTAATTTATTATTACTTGACCCCATAACTCCATCAACTTCATACATTTGTTTCAAAAACTTAAATGCTACTTTATCAGAACCAAGTCCCCCAACTAATTCATGATTAATAAGAACTTTCTTACCTTTATCATGACATAACTTAGTAATTTCTTTTAAATTTCCAATATGTGTACAACTCAAAAGTATCCATTCTTCATTTAAATTTAATGCTTTATCAATATATTTTATATCTCTTACAGATGGTACTATATGAAATTTATTATCATTAAACATTTTATTCCTCACAATCTGTTATATTTATATATTATAAAAATCCTCTGATTAATATTTTAAACAGAAGATTTTTATAAGTCAATCTTAACAGAAGTTTTAATATTTTATTTAAGGTTTCTTATATTTTCCATAGGCTGACCCATAAGATATTTTTTTAATTCTTGTATACCTATTTCGACACTTGTCCTCATTGTATCGCATGAAGTACCTGCAAGATGAGATGTTAATGTAATATTATTTAATTTAAGGTATGGGTGATTTAAAGGAAGTGGTTCTACATCAAAAACATCAACTGCTGCACCACCAATTTCATTATTTTTTAATGCCTCAACAAGGTCTTCTGTATTCACAAGACCTGACCTTGCTGTATTTATAAAATATGCTGTGTTTTTCATTTTATTAAATTTCTGTTTATCCATAAAATGTTGTGTTTTTTCAGATAATCTTAAATGTATTGAAATAAAATCAGATTTTTCAAGAAGTTCGTCTAATCCAACACATTCAATATTTTCTCCTTTAATTTTAGAATTATCAACAAATGGGTCATAAACAAGCACTTTACTCTCAAAACCTATTAATCTTTTTGCAACTCTACTACCAATATATCCATAACCTATTAAGCCAACTGTACAGTTTCTCATATTATGTATATATTCTTGATTTGCATATTTTTTACACCAATTACCTTCAAAAATTAACTTATGGCTTCTAGCAATATTTTTATTTTCAGCAATCATCATACCAATAGTAAAATCTGCTACTGCATCAGCACTTCTCCAAGGTGCATTAATTAGAGGGATTTTTCTTTCATCAAGGGCTTTAATATCTGCATTTTCTATACCACCACGTAAAATAGCAGCTACTTTTAAATTAGGGCAAGCATCTATTATTTCTTTATTAATTGATGCTACATGTACAACTAAAATATCTTTATCTTTACATGCCTCTAAAAATTCTTTGCATGTAGGGGCGGCATCAACTCCTTTTTGTTCTATCAATAACATTCTATCTGTTATAGGACCCATAGCATACATGTCTTTATCTTCAACAAAACTTACTTCTGCCCCATAATTTTCAAGTTCTTTCATTCCTTCCATTAATTCTTTTGTAATTCCACCATCATATACACATAATATTTTTATATTATTCATTTTAATCCCCCATTTTAGATTAATTATAAATTGTCTTTTATATCCCAATATTCTTTCATAATTCTATTTAATACAGACCACTCTTTATATCGTTTTTCATATATAGGATATGTTGTTTCATCTGGAAATACTTTATCTTTAATTTTAACGGCTTTTTCAAAAGCATCATTATAATCTTTATATATACCTGTGCCTATACCTGCTACTATAGCTGAACCTAGTGCACCTGTTTCATCACAATCAACAACTTCTATTGGAACTTCTAAAACATTAGCAAATATCTTACTCCATACTTTACTTTTTGCAATACCACCTGTCATTCTAATAACGTTTAATGGAAGTTCTGCATTTCTTAAAAAGTCAACATGATATTTGTGAATAAAGGCTATACCTTCAGCCACTGCATAACATATATCAGCATAAGAAGTATTTTGGTCTATATTAAAAAAGTTTGATTTTGCATTAACATGTATACTTGGTTGTGCTACAAATGGACTGAAAAATACCTTTGCTTTTTCTATTGGAACCATATCTATAAGTTCATCTAATATATTATAAATAGATGTATCTTTTTCTATTGCTTCAAGTTTTGCTGTTCCTCCAAGTATTCTTGTAAACCACTCATAATTAGATGCTGATGCACCTGTATATGAACAATTTAAATACTCTCCTTTTCTTATGTATGGCATATTTGATGATGCATTAGGTATAATTCTATTTGAATGAGTTTCATTTATACACCAAGAGCCTGCAATAACAGTATATATATTATCATCTGTTGCTCCTGCTCCTACAAGACAAGATAAAATGTCCATCATACCTGCAACAACCGGTGTACCATATGCTAAACCTGTTTCATTTGATGCATCTTTTGTTACATTTCCGACTATTTCTGTTGGTTCATTTGCAAGCTTTGGAAGTGCATCATAAATTTCTTCTATTCCATAAAGGCTTAAAAGTTCTTTTGAATATTCCATGGTATCCATATCAATCATAAATGAACCACCAAATACATTTAAATCTGTTGCAAATACATGTGTTAAACGATACATTATATAATCTTTAAATAATAATACACCACCTATTTTGTCATATATTTCTCTTTCATGTTCTTTATACCAACGTAATATAGGGCCAGGCTCTCCAGCAAACAATGTCCCTTTTACAATTTCATTAATCTTATCATAAGTACCTTCTTTTTTATAAAGCTCTAATATTTCATTAGCTCTATAATCTTGAGAAAAACAACCTGGTGCTATTGTATTTCCATCTTTATCAAGGAAAACAACTCCATTGCCAAATGAAGTAACTCCTATACCTTTTATTTCTTCTGAATTAATATTTGATTTTTCAATACATTCTTTTATACATTTTGATATAAGACTCCAAAGTTCATCAACATCAAATTCTTCAAAACCTTCTTGTCTTCTTCTAAAACGTAAACTTGGTGTAGAAGCAGATGATATAATTTTCCCATAAGTATCAAATATTACAACCTTACTTGATGTACTTCCAGCATCAATTCCCATTAAATAGTTATTCATAAATTAGTACCTCCTTTATTAAGCACGATTTTCAGAACCTACTAATTTAATTTTTTCTTTAACAACATTTTTTAATGCCTCTAGAGGTTTTTCATTTGCTTTGCTAACCCATATTGCCATTGTACCTGATGAATCAAGTTTTTTCTTTAATTCACTATAATATGCACTTAACATTTCTGAATATATATTAAGTTTGCATATACCTTTTGATATAGCAATTTTTATTTGGTCATCTGGTGTTCCTGAACCACCATGCATAACCATAGGTACTGTTGATATTTTATTTAAAATATCAAGACGTTCAAAATCAAGTTTAGGAGTATGTACATAAACACCGTGGGATGTCCCAACTGCAACTGCAAGACAATCTACATTAGTTTCTTCTATAAATCGTTTCAATTCATCAGGATTTGTTAAATAATCTTCAGGATTATCATATGAATTATCAGACTTTAATTCTCCTGAAACAATAGCGTCTCCTACATGACCTAATTCAGCCTCTACTGTTACTCCTTTAGAATGAGCATATTCAACAGCTTCTTTTGTAATTCGTATATTTTCTTCAAGACTACATTCTGAAGCATCAAACATTACAGAAGTAAATCCCATATCAACACATTTCTTTAAAAATTCCATATCTCTTGCATGGTCTAAATGAAGACATACAGGCACACTAGCTTTTTGTGCCATTTTTCTTAAACTATATAACCAATAATCAAGCATATCTCCATTATCTAAATCTGGTTTTAATCCCATTATAATAACAGGAGAGTTTAGTTCTTCTGCTGCTTCAACAATTTTCATAGCCATTTCTATAGTACTTGCATCAAATGCACCAACACAATATTTTTCTTCTCTTGCTTTGTTTAACATTTCTTTTATTGATACTAACGCCATAAACTACACTCTCCTTATCTCATAAGCATACCGCCTGTTACATCTAAAGTTATTCCTGTAATATAATCTGCTTTTTCTGATGCAAGAAACAATATAGGATAACCTACTTGTTCTGGTTCAGCTGCATATCCTACTGGTATTCTTCCATCATAATATTCTTTATTTGCCATATATGCATCATTTGCCATAGGTGTTCTCATCATTCCTGGTGCAACTGCATTAACCTGTATACCTAATTTTGCAACTTCTCTAGCAATAGATTTTGTAAATGTTACAAGTCCTGCTTTTGATGCTGCATAATGGGAATGACCTGTTGTAGAACCATTAAAAGCTGCTTGTGATACAATATTTATAATTTTTCCTTTTCGTTCTTCTGATTTTAAATGTTTTATCATTAATCTTGAAAGTATATATGGCACTTCAAGATTAAGATACATTGTTTTTTCAAAATCATCTTTTTCAAGATTATCAATATATGCTTTAGGCCATACTCCTGCATTATTTATTAATATGTCCAAAGAACCTAATAACTCTATACTATTTCTAAATAAATTTTCTGCTTCATTTTCTTTTGATAAATCAGACTGTATACCAAAAACTTTAACATCATATTTTTCACTTATATATTTTACAAGTTCTTGTATTTCATCATTATTTCTGCCTGAAATAATAATATTTGCTCCTTCTTCAGCAAATAATATTGCTGTTGACTTTCCTAATCCTTTTGTACTACCTGTTATTAAAACATTCTTATTTTTTAATCCTAAATCCATTATTTATCATCTCCTAATATAATGTCTTTTATAATATCAATTCTTTATTCACTACAAATGCTGAATTTTTAGGTTTCTCCTCTATTAAAGTCATTATATTTTTTTGAAGTAATTTAGGTGATGATGTAAAAGCATCTACTGTACCTCCAGCAAGATGAGGTGTTATTGTAATATTTTCTAAACTATTATAAGGATAGTCAATTGGCATAGGTTCAACATCAAATACATCTATTGCTGCACCTGCTATTTTTTTATCTCTTAAAACTTCATATAATGCTTTTTCATCTACTAAACCTGACCTTGCTGTATTTATAAAATAAGCATCATTTCTCATAAGTGATAACATATCTTTATTAATCATATGTTCTGTTTCTTTACATAATCTACTATGTATTGTTACAAACATAGATTTTTTCATTAAATCTTCTAAAGATGTTAAAGTCACATAATCAGGATAATTTTTTACAAAAGGGTCATATACAAGTATGTTCATATCAAATCCATTTAATCTTTTAGCAACTTTTCTTCCAATTTCACCAAAACCAATTATACCAACAGTTTTTCCTGATAAATCTGGTACTGTTGCCGCATTATCATAGTCACGAACCCATTTTCCTTCTTTTAAATTTTTATAGCTTTTAGCAATATTTCTACATTCACTTATTAACATACCTACTGTAAAATCAGCAACAGCATTAGCATTTCTTCCAGGTGTATTACATACAACTATCCCTTTTTCAGTTGCATAATTTATATTTATATTTTCGCAACCTCCTCTTAAAACACCTATTATTTTTAAATTTTTACATGCATCAATAACCTTTTTATTAATAGGGAAAAACTGAGTTATTAAAATTTCAGCTTCTTTTATTCTATCTATTATATCATCATCAACTTCATATGCCTCACTACCACCTAGCTCTATTTTAAGATTAATATTTTGTAGTTCTTCATAATCTTTTAATTTCCATTGTATAGTTTCAATAGAATATCCTTTTTCTAAAAATGGTTCAAATCCTTCTTTTATATATTTTTCTGGTATTAAAAGGTCACCAATTCCAAATATCTTCATAAAAAATCACCTCTAAATTTATTTTCCTAAAATATCTCCAATTTTTATAAGTACCCAACCAGCAGGTGTATTATATGGAGAAACAAGATTACCTAATTCTTGATTTTCAACACTTACACTTACATTTGTATCTTTTGCAGCTTTAGTAAAATTAGGTGCAAGATTTGTTCCAGCATATAATGCTATTGTTAATATGGCAATACCTGTAATATATATTCTGAACATATTTCTCTTACAAAATGGTGCTACCATTGAAATTATAAATACAATAGATGCTAAATCAGTAAATGGTAACATTCTGTTTCCTGGAAGTACCATAGCAAGTACAAGAGCTGTTGGTATAAGAAGTAATGATGTTGCTATAATACAAGGTTCTCCTATTAATAAAGCAGTATCCATTCCAAAATAAAATTCTCTATTAGGGAATAATTTCTTCATAAATTCTTCTGCTGCATCCCTTATTATCATAACACCTTCAACTGTTACATCTACCATTTTTGGAAGAAGTATCATAACTGCAGCAACTTTAACAGCAAGAGGTAAAATTTCTACAATTGGCCAACCAGCTAAAAAACCAAGACCTGCTCCAAGAACAGTAGCTAACGTAATAGGTTCACCTATTACACCAAGTGTTTTTGTAATTTTTTCAGGATTTAAATCAATATTTTTAATTCCAGGTATTTTTTCTATTATCCAATTGATAGCTATACCAATAGGTACATATATACTACATGTTGCATGAACAAATGCTACACCTTTTATATCATACATTTTTTGTATTGGTTTTGCTGTTAAATCTCCTATTATAAAAGCTATAAGATATAAAAGTAATGCTGCACAAACACCAAAAATAATACTACCTGTTGAACCATAAACCATTGTTCCAACTAAAGAAATTAGCCAATAATTAAAAATATCTATGTTTATAATTTTTGTTTTATTTATTACAAGAAGTATAACATTTAATAAAATTGCACCAACAACTATAAATGGTATAAGAGGTGAAGCCCAACCAATTGCTGCTCCAGTAGCCCAACCAGCATCAACAACTGTAAGTTGTAACCCAAATCTATTTACCATATCTTGTGCTGCAGGTCCAAGGCTTTCCAAAAGTAGATTAACTACCATATTAATACCTGTAAACCCTATTCCAACAGTCATACCAGCTTTAAAAGCTTTTCCTGGCTTTACTCTAAAAACAAGACCAAGTAAGAAAAATATAATAGGCATCATTACTGTTGCACCCATTCCAATTATTGCATTAAAAATAGTCATAATAAATCCTCCTTTTTTTGGGGTACTTATTTACATTTTGTTTCTTATAGCACATTAAAAATATTTAATAAAAATCCGGATTTTTTTATAAAAAAAGCGGATAACATTAACAGTATAAATAAACTGTTAACATTATCCGCATTCATCTCACTATGCTATAAAATATTTTGTTTTGATGCTTATATTATATTTTATACAAATAATAATATCAATAGTATTATGTTATAAAATTAAAATTAAATTTTTGGTTATTATTAAATGTTTATTTTATATTTTTTACAGAATTACGTTCCTCTATATCAACAGAAATACGTATATTTTTATTTTCTATATTTTTTCCTTCAATTATATCAATAAGCATATTTATAGCCTTACACCCTTTTTCATTTATATTCTGATTAATTGTTGTTAAAGCTGGATTATTTAAATTTGATAAATATACATTATCAAATCCTGTTACTGATATATCCTCCGGAATTTTTATATTTCTATTTTTCAAAAAATTAATTACTTCAAATGCTATATTATCAGAAGCACATACAATGGCTGTAATACTTTTATTTTCTGATATTTTATCAACGGTTTTTTGTTTATTAAAAGGGTCTATATAAATATGACTTTCTTTTGTATATTCAATGTTATTTTCTTTTAAAGCTCTTATAAAACCCTTTAGTCTTTCACCATCAACAGTTTTTATAATATTACCTGTAATATTACTTTCATCAGCAAATACAATATTTTTATGGCCTTTCTCTATAAGATATTTTGTTATTATATATCCGCCTTCTTCATCATTAGTACCAACATTATAAAAATTTTGATTTTCAAAATATCCATCAATTACAACAATAGGCTTTTTTGAAATATTTTTTACAATATTATATGTTTCTTCATCTATTCCAGCAAATATAAGACCATCTACACTCCAAGTTGATACAAGATTTTTTATTTCTTCTGGTTTATTTGAAGCATATAACATCATATAGTATCCATTTTTTCTTATTTCACTTTCAATAACTCCTAAAAGTTCTGCTGTAAAAGGGTCTTTAAGACTATTATCTTTTACATTCATAAATGTACATACAACACCTATTATTTTTGAACGTTTTTCAGAAAGTATTCTGGCTCCCATACTAGGTACATAATTAAGTTCTGATATTATATTTTCTATTTTTTCAATAGTCTTTTTAGAAACTTTATTTTTCTTACCTTTTATAACATTAGAAACAGTAGCTGTACTTACTCCTGCTTTTTCTGCTATATCTTTTATAGTTGCCAAAATACCACCCTCTTTTTATTTATTCATAAATATATACAATAGCCTCATATGGTCTTAATATATTTTTTTCAAATTTATCTGCATTTTCATAGTTTGAAATATAGAGTTTTGAATTCATATTTTTAAATTTTTCAGGAATTTCAAAGTTTTGTTCTTCTTCTGTAAAATTAAGTATTACAAGCATTGTTTTTCCTTCAAAATTTCTTTCATATACATAAAGACTTTCGCTATCTTCCATATATTCTTTAAAATCACCATATACAGCAATAGGATTTTCGTGTCTTAATTTTATAAGTTCTTTTACATAATAGAATATAGAATTTTTATCGTCAAGAGCATTTTTCACATTTATGTCTTTGTAATTAGGATTTACACCAATCCAAGGTGTACCTGTTGTAAAGCCTGCATTTTCACTATCATCCCATTGTATTGGTGTACGATTATTATCTCTTGCTATATAATGAACAGATTTCATAAATTTTTCAGGACTGTAACCTCTATGTTCTACATATTCTTTCCACATATTTTTTACTTCAATATCTCTATAATCATCTATTGAAGGGAATTTAACATTTGTCATTCCTATTTCTTCACCTTGATATATATATGGTGTACCTTCCATTGTCAAAAGCATTGTGAAAAGCATTTTGCTGCTTTCTTCTCTGAATTTTTCACTACCAAATCTTGAAACCATACGTGGTTGGTCGTGGTTTGAAAGATATATACTGTTCCAAGCCTTTCCGTGAAGTTCTGTTTCCCATTTTGAAAGTATTTTTTTAAGGTCAGTAAGTTTCCATTTTTTAATGTCCCATTTTCCGCCTTCTCCTGCGTCAACTCCCATATGTTCAAAATGGAATACCATACTAAGTTCACTTTCATCAGAGTTTGCATATTTTTTTGCTTCTTCTATTGTTACTCCTGAGGCTTCTCCAACAGTCATTACATCTTTATATTTTGAAAGAACTTCTTTGTTTATTTCTTTCATAAATTCATGTATTCTTGGGCCATTTGTAAAATGTTCAGCACCTATTGCACAGTCTGTTTCACAACCATATACTTTTCCGTCAGGAAGATTAGGAACTTTAGAATACATACTTACTACGTCCATTCTAAAACCGTCTATTCCCATATCAAACCAATATTTCATCATATCATAAACTTCTTTTCTTAAAGTTTCATTTTCCCAGTTTAAATCAGGCTGTTTTTTTGTGAAAAGATGTAAATAATACTGGTCTGTATTTTCATCATATTCCCAAGTGCTTCCACCAAAGAAAGATGTCCAGTTATTTGGAGCTTTTCCATTTTTTCCATCTCTCCATATATAATAATCTCTTTTTGGATTATTTTTTGAACTTTTTGACTCTATAAACCATTTATGTTCATCTGATGAATGATTTACAACTAAGTCCATTACAAGTTTTATATCTCTTTTATGCATTTCCAAAAGAAGTTCTTTAAAATCTTCAAGTGTTCCGAATTCGTCCATAATATCTCTATAATCTGAAATATCATATCCATTATCATCATTAGGTGATTTATAACAAGGAGAAAGCCAAACAGCATCAATTCCAAGTTCCTTCAAATAATCAAGTTTTGATATTATACCTCTTAAATCTCCTATACCATCACCATTTGAGTCCATAAAACTTCTTGGATAAATCTGATATACAACAGCTTCTTTCCACCATAATTTTTTCATTTTATATTACACCCCTATTCTTAAAAACTTTAATTTACTTAAACGTTTAACTTATTATAGAATATTTAGTTAATCGCTTAACCTATTTGAATTATATTATAACAATATTATAATTTCAATATATTTTTTCTA
>DXZA01000006.1 GCA_019415525.1 Tyzzerella sp.
AATGTATATAGATACTGAAAAATAAAGTTATAGCAAGTCTTTTAAATAACTTTGACAACCATATATCGAAATAATATTATGCTATATTGACAGCTGAGAAATTAGAAATAATACTTCAATAGCTTTTATGTTTATATCAAATGGATAAAAGAGAACATGAACAACTATTGAAAGTTTACATGAATTTAGTTTGGCTGTGGATTAATATATTAAAAAACATAAGTAAAAAGGGGATTTAAGATTTTATGTCAAATTTAATCGACCTGAAGTCTCGTTCAGTAAATATAGTAATGAATATCTTGTTGAAGGACAGAACAACGAATAAAAATATTATTTTTGCTACAGATGCATATGACAATATTGATTTTACAACTCAAATAACAAAAAAAATACTTTTTAGTGACTTTATTGATATTCGACCACGAGTATCAAAGACTTTAGAAGAACAAAATCAGAGAACACGAAAAAAAGCGGAGGTTTTCACTCCTTCATGGATATGCAATAAGATGAATAATCATTGTGATACAGAATGGTTTGGATATGAAAATGTATTTAATATAGAACAGGAAAATAATTGGATTCCTACTACTGATAAAATTAAATTTCCTGAAGGAAAGTCATGGAAAGATTATGTGGTTTCTAAACGATTAGAAATTACATGTGGTGAAGCTCCATATTTAGTATCACGATATGATACAGCTACTGGAGAAATAATTCCAATAGAAAAACGTATTGGAGTTTTGGATAGAAAATTACGTGTTATTAATGAAAATGTAGAAACACGTAAAACATGGAATCAGTGGGTATATCGAGCTTTTGAAAGTGTGTATGGATATGAATATCAGGGAGATAATCTTTTGATAGCACGTATCAATCTTCTTGAAACATTTTGCGAATACACAAAAGCTCGATGGAAAGAAGAACCAAGCGATTTGGAATTAAAGCGTATTGCAAATATTATCAGTTGGAATTTGTGGCAGATGGATGGAATTTATGGTGTAATTCCATATAAGGGTTCTGTGTTAGAAAATAATGAAGAAAACAGTGGATTGCATCAACTTACTCTGTTTGATTTTATGGATGATGTTAATAAATCAGAAACAGAAACCATCAAAGAACTACCAGAAACAATAGATTGTAAAATATATGATTGGTGTGATAACAAAGTTATTACATACAAAAGTATGAGAGAGGGGTAATAAATTATGAAATTTGATTTTGTTATTGGAAATCCGCCGTATCAGATACCTCAAGATTCAAATAATAGACAAGAACCAATTTATCCTTATTTTTATGATATTGCTAAGGAAATTGCTGATAAATATATTTTAATATCACCAGCAAGGTTTTTATTTAATGCAGGTCTCACTTCAAAAGATTGGAATAAATCAATGCTTACAGATAAACATTTAAAAGTAAATGAATATTTTGAGAATGCAACAGAAATTTTTGCAAATACAGATATCAAAGGTGGTGTTGCAATTATGTATAGAGATATATCCAAAGATTATGGTGAAATTGATGAATTTATTCCTGATATAACTCTTAGAAGAATTGTAAAACATATAAAAAAATCAAATGATAAAAGTATTTCAAGCATAATGTCAGGTGGACGTTCAACATTAAAATTTAATGAATTATGCATTTCAACTTATCCGACAATAATTAAAGACAGATTGAAGGCAATACAAGAAAAAAATCCAAATGTAAATAAATTAGCACCAAATGAAGAATATGAAATAAAATCATCATCATTTGATGTACTTCCATATGTATTTCATGAAAAACCTACTTCTGGAGAAGAATGTTATAAATTTTTAGGATTGAAGAAAGGTAAACGTGAGCATTTGTATGTAGAAAAAAATTCCTTTCTGCACGATATCTAGATAATAATATTAATTATTATAAAGTATTTATTCCTAAAGCGAGTGGAAGTGGGAAGTTTGGGGAGGTATTAAGTTTGCCAGAACTTGGTATTATAGGTGAAACATCTACACCAACTTTTATTTCTATTGGAAAATTCGAAACGAAAGAAGAAGCTGTAAATGTTTTAAAATATATAAAAACAAAATTTGCGAGAGCACTTTTAAGTGTTTTAAAAATTACTCAAGATATAGTTCCATCAAAATGGAAATATGTTCCACTTCAAGATTTTACTGATAACTCAGATATAGACTGGTCACAATCAATTTCAGATATTGATAAACAGTTATATAAAAAATATAATCTTTCAGATGATGAAATTGAATTTATTGAAACAAATGTAAAGGAGATGGAGTAAATGCAAAAACCTAATATTAAAACAGTTAAAAATGTTACACCTATGATTTATGCTTATACTACTCCTGAAATTGCACGACATAATGGTTGGACAAAAATTGGCTATACAGAGCAAGATGTTGAAACACGTATTAAGCAACAGACACATACAGCTGATGTAAAATGGAATTTGGAATGGAAAGGCAATGCTATTTTTGATGATGGCTCTGGAGATAGATTTACTGATAAGGATTTTCATGTATATCTTAGAAAATCAGGTGTTGAACAGGAACCAGGAAAAAATAATGAGTGGTTTCATATTACTGGACAAGAATCAAAATTAAAATTTTATGATTTCAGAGCAAATCGTGGAATTTTAAAAGATTTATCAATGATAGTTCCATATCAACTCCGTAAAGAACAGGAAGAAGCAGTTGAAAAGACAATTACTTTTGCAAATAATAATCCAGGTGGAGAATATTTGTGGAATGCTAAACCAAGATTTGGTAAAACATTGTCTGTATATGATTTTTGTAAAAGAATTGGAGCAAAAACTGTTTTAATTGTTACAAATAGACCAGCTATTGCTAATAGCTGGTATCAAGATTATATGAAATTTTTGGGTACAGAATCAGGTTATTTCTTTGTCAGTGAAGTAAATACATTAAAAAATAAACCATGTGTATTATCCCGAAGTGAGTATGTCGACTTGTTGATTAATCGTTCTAGTGAATCAAATGAATACAGGAAATGCATCGAATTTGTAAGCCTTCAGGATATGAAAGGTTCTAAATATTTTAGTACAAATGGTAGTGATAAGTTGCGTGAAGTAGCTGATATGGAATGGGATGTATTAGTAATAGATGAGGCACATGAGGGTGTTGATACATATAAAACTGATGTAGCTTTTGAACGAATTAATAGAAAATTTACACTTCATTTATCAGGTACACCTTTTAAGGCTTTGGCTAACAATAAGTTTGCAGATGATGCAATTTATAATTGGACATATGCTGATGAACAGAGGGAAAAACAAGAATGGGATAATTCTTCTGAAGTCGAAAATCCATATAAATCTTTACCAAAATTAAATTTATATACATATCAGATGTCAGAAATCGTTAGGAATGAATTGCAAAAAGGTATTGAGATTAATGGCGAAACTGAAGAATATGCTTTTGATTTGAATGAATTTTTTAGTACAAATAATGGAAAATTTAAGTATGATGATTCGGTTGATAAATTTCTTGATGCTATGACGTTACAGAAAAAATTTCCTTTTTCTACTCCTGAATTGAGAGATGAACTAAAACATACTTTCTGGTTACTTGATAGAGTAGATAGTGCAAAGGCATTGGCTACAAAATTGAAAAATCATACGGTTTTTAAAGATTATGAGATTGTTCTTGCTGCTGGTGATGGAAGATTAGATGATGATGAGGAAACAAAAAAATCATATGATAAAGTTGTAGAAGCAATTAAAAATTTTGATAAGACTATTACTTTATCCGTAGGTCAGTTGACAACTGGTATTACAATTCCAGAATGGACAGCTGTATTGATGTTAAGCAATGTGAAAAGTCCAGCATTATATATGCAAGCTGCCTTTCGTGCTCAAAACCCTTGTTTATTTAAGAATGGCTCTAGCTATGCAAGAAAAGAAAATGCATATGTATTTGATTTTGACCCAGCAAGAACATTAACGATATTTGAGGAATTTGCAAATGATTTGTCATCAGATACATCTGCTGGACGTGGTGACTTAGAAACACGAAAGAAACATATCAAAGAATTATTAAATTTTTTCCCAGTAATTGGGGAAGATGAAAATGGAGAATTGATTGAATTAGATGAGGAAAAAGTATTAACTATTCCAAGGAAAATTCGTTCAGTTGAGGTAGTTCGTCGAGGATTTATGAGTAATTTCTTGTTCCAAAATATTTCTCAGGTTTTTGGAGCACCACAATCTGTACTTGATATAATTTCTAAGTTTGAACCTATAGAAGAACCAAATAATAAATTGAATTTTTCAGAAGAAGTAAAAAAAGATTTATCTTTGAATGATGAAGGAAACGTTGAAGTTCCGGAAAATATTGTTGTTGGAGTAACAAGAGATGTATTTGGAGATAAGATTTTTGCACCTACAAATGATGTTGTTGAAACAGTATCAAAAATTGTTGAAACACCTGAAAATACATCTTCTGTATTAGAAAAATTTAAAAAAACAACTCATAATAATATGACAGCAAGTATTTTAGAACAAGCTAAAAATACTTATGGGCAAGAGATGAAACCTTCTGATAAACGTAAGCTGGAATCAAAAATTAATGGTGCTGCTGACAAATTAATTGAAACTTCTTTTATGCATTATGAGATTGATAAAAATAAAATTGAACAGCAGAGAGCAGACGCCTTACAATCATGTAATGAAAATGGACTTTCTTCTGATGAAATAAATAAAGAATTTGATAAAAAGATTGAAATTGCAACAGATAATTTTCAAGAAACTTTGAAATCAGGATTAGAGGAATTAGTGGAAGAGTCAAAGAAAGATGTTGTAAGAACTGTTGAAACTAATAAGCGTGAACGTGAAAAAGCTGAGATTGAGGCTGGTATCCGTGACCATTTAAGAGGATTTTCACGTACAATTCCATCTTTTTTAATGGCTTATGGCGATAATGATGTAACACTTGCAACATTTGATACAATTATTCCTGATAATGTATTTAAAGAAGTTACAAGTATTACTCTTGAACAGTTCCGTTTTTTGCGTGATGGTGGTTTATATACAGACCCTGATACAGGAGATGAAAAAGAGTTTTATGGTAAACTGTTTGACCCAGTAGTGTTTGATGATTCTGTAAAAGAATTTTTATCACTAAAAAAGAAACTTGCTGATTATTTTGATGAAAAAAGTGTGGAAGATATTTTTGATTATATTCCACCACAAAAAACAAATCAGATTTTTACACCAAAAGTAATGGTTAAAAAAATGGTTGATATGCTCGAAGAAGAAAATCCAGGATGTTTTGATTTACCAGATAAAACATTTATTGATTTGTATATGAAATCTGGTTTGTATATTGCTGAGATTGTAAAACGTTTGTATCAAAGTACAGAAATGAAGAAAATTTATCCTAACAAAGATGAACGATTAAAGCATATTTTTGAAAAACAAGTATATGGATTAGCTCCTACTGAAATTATATATAAGATAGCAACAAGTTATATTTTGGGCTTTGATGAAGATGTGAATATAACACATCATAATTTCAAACAATTAGATGCTTTGCCATATGCTAAAGACGGTACATTACAAGAAAAATTAGACGAAATTTATGATAATTAAATAAAAAGTTCATTAACAAAATTCAAAAGATATTTTACTAATAAAAGATAAAATCTTTGGGGTGGTAGGTATAGGTAATCTGTTTGAATAAAATATTTATTCAAAGTTATAAATGTTTGGATTTATTTTTAGTAAAAGATATTAGAGAATTTTAAATAACTAAGGAAATTGCAAACTAAAGAATAAAAAATTTTTAAAGACAGAATTCAAGGGGAGAAAGTATAATGTTGGGACAGATAAAGGAAATAAGCGAATTTGAATTTGAGCAATTTTTTTCAGATATAAAGGAACGATATTTATCAAGTACCAATTTTCCTAAATTAATAATTGGAACGGGATTATCTATTGCTATGGGCGTCCCAGGAATGTCGGATTTGGCAAAAAGATTAGAGCAAGATATTCAAAATAGTCAAGATGAAGAAATGAAGGTAAAATGGAAATCTTACAGTGACAAAATCAAAAAAGATGGATTAGAAGCTGGTTTATCAGATATTTCTCCATCGGATATAAGTCTTGTTGAAAAAATTAAAGAAATAACTGGTGAATTTATACTTGATGAGGAATATAAAAAGCATTTGTCTATATTAGAAAAATCATCTGGTTTAGAAAAATTGTTAATATATTTATCAAATACTGTAAGTGTTAATAATTCGATAATAGATATTATGACACCAAATTATGATCGAATTATTGAAATAATTTGTGATAAACTAAAATTGCCAATAACATTGGGTTTTTAGGGAAATATTTTTCAAGTTTTCGACGAAAAAATACTTAAAAATCCCCAGGATTTTTTCAATAAAAAAATTTGTTTAGTAAGATTATTTAAGCCTCATGGCTCAGTAAATTGGATACATAAAGGGGAAAAGGAATATCAAATTAATGATTACAATCTTTTGAAACAAATGAAAAAAGATATTGATATTATTGCTCCTGGAAGTTCTAAGTATAAGTATGGGATGATTAATAGTGTATTTAGAGTTCATAGAGAAATCTTTAACGATTTAATATCAGATTCTAGAAAAAACTATTCTATATTTATTTATGGATATGGATTTAATGATGACCATTTTAATGCTGTATTTCAAGATACAACAAAAGATGTTTTGGTTTTAACAAAGATGATTAAAAGTTGCTTTTTAGAAAGAGCATTGAAAAATAATAATTGGACAATATTTTATAAAGATGAAGAAAATAAACAGCAATCTTCCGACTCATTAAGCTATATGGTTTACAAAGGGAAAAAATATGCTTTGCAGGAAGATATTTGGGATATAAATGTTTTTTCAGAATTATTTTTAGGATAGGAGGATTTTCTACTATGGAAATAGATATTCAACAATATTTAAATCAGGAGATTGGGTCAGTTCAAAATGTAGATACAAAGAAAGTATCTGTTTCAGTTGAAAAAGAGGAAATTTTAAATAGATTAAAAATAAATGATATAGTTGTTTTATCAGGTAATAATGCTGATGAAAAACTTATCGGAATAGTGACAAGAGTAAGTAAAAAGAAAGTTGAAATAGATGAAGACGATGAAGAGAATGATGAACAAGAATATTCATACAATTTTTGTAATGTCACTTTAGTGGGAACTTTTTATAAAAAACTATTTATTAATAAAGAAAATATTTTTAAAAGGGCGGTAAACACTTACCCAGAAATAAATAGTAAAGTATATTTAGCAGACGGAGAAGCACTTTCTATTATAATGAATTCACTTGAAACTGATATTTCTTCTGAAAAAAGGTTGAATATTGGTAAATATGCTAGTAATAAAACTGTTCAAGCTATTTTGGATGGAAATAAATTTTTTCAACGACATGCTATAATAGTAGGAAGTACTGGGAGTGGAAAATCTTTTACAGTAGCAAATATACTTGAAAAAGCAAATGAACTTAATTATGCAAATATAATTGTTTTTGATTTGCATGGTGAATATAATGAACTAAGTTATGCAAAACAAATAAAAATTTGTGATTCTGATAAAGGTCTACATATTCCATTGTGGTTTTTCAATTATGAGGAAATTCATTCATTGTTCATTGAATCTTTTGAAGGAACATCGACTAATCAAAGAGCTGCTGTCGTTAGATATATTTTGCAGCATAAGAAAGAGTATATTGATAGAAATATGAAAGGGTTCAATCCTGAAATTATTACTGCAGATACTCCGGTTCCATTTTCGGCTATGGGATTAAAAGAATATTTGGAAAACGAAAATATTAAGGAAGAAGCAACAGGAGAGGTATATAAAACAGGTGAAAAAAAAGGACAAGAAAAAACAAAACAAGGACAGTATTATGGTAAACTTACTAATCTTATAACTAGGATTCAAACTAAGATAGATGATAAAAAATATGGATTTGTATTTAATGAGAGTAAAACAATGAAATCAAATTATTTAAATGAATTTATGAATGAAATAATGGGGACAGATAATAAAATAAAAGTAATTGATTTATCTGAAATTCCATCTGATATGTTGTCAATTATAATTGGAGTGGTCACAAGATTAGTATATGATGTTCAATTTTGGATGTCGCCTGGTAGAAATGAAACAAGGCATCCTCTTACCTTTATTTGTGATGAAGCACATTTGTATATGCCTCTAGACACTTCAAAGTTAAAATCGGTAGAAAATAAATCATTAGAGATATTTGAAAAAATTTCAAAAGAAGGAAGAAAATATGGTGTTTATTTAGTAGTGGTATCACAAAGACCAGCAGAATTAAATTCAACAATTATATCTCAATGTAATAATATCATTAGTTTAAAAATAATTAATGATAGAGATAAATCTGCAGTAGCTACTATGTTAACAGATTCGTTAGTGGGATTGGTAGAAACATTGCCTAATCTTGATGTTGGTGAATGTATTATTATTATTATTGGTGATTCAATTAAATTACCAACAAAAATTATTCTAGATAAGCCAAAGGAGGAACCTAAAAGTTCAACAATTGATTTTTGGGATAGATGGATAGATGGAAAAGGAACAGTTTTCGATATTGATAGTGCTATTCAGTGTATGATAAAACAAGCAAGATAATATATGAACTATAGTCAATAAAGTAGATACAATTATTAGAATTAGAAAAATTTTTCGAAAATAAGCATACAAGCCTAATACTTTCATTTAGAAAATATATTGTCAAAGCATTGGATGGAATATATTCTAAATATGGTATCTTATCTGAATAATACAAGATGTAATATTAAAAGGTTTACATTAATTATTTAAACAAACTAGGAAAAAATAAGCATAATTTTTGAAAAATAACCCTACACCAAGGGACAAGTGTTTCCATGTGTCATACTATTTATATCGTCATGATGGGATGAGTAGTCAAACATGATGACATAGTCAAAAAATCCCGAGAAATCAACGTTTTCAGAGGTTTTTTTGAAGCATTTTTAGGCTTAAAAAAATTCGATTTTCATAGATGACATGGCAAAAATTAGGTGAAAAATCGATTTCAAGCGATGTGATTTTAAATTCACATCGCTTTTTTTGTACTTTAAAATATATGTAAAAATTTAACAAATTCATTTTATAACCATTTTTTAAAAAAATATTTCGCAAATTA
>DXZA01000060.1 GCA_019415525.1 Tyzzerella sp.
TAATAAGTGATTATGTTGTGTTTTATAAAATAAAAACCTAATATGAGTGATTTTTGTATACTCGTACTATAAAGGAGGGATGAGTAACTAAAATTTATTTTATGGCAGTACAAATAAAAATGTACTGCTTTTTTTATTGCCATTAATAAGGAAGAAATAAGGAAAGGAAGGAAAATTTGTATGAGAGAAAAAGAAATCAGAGTTTTAGAGGTAAAGCCACATGAGTACCCAAAAGAGTTTATATTAGAAAATTCACTTGAAGCTATGCAGGAAGCTGTTGGAGGATTAATTGACATTATAGACTTGGAAGAAGATACTTGTATCCTTTTAAATGACGAAGGGAAATTAATTGGTTTAGAAGGCAACAGGAGATTTTATGATGATATAATTGTTGGAAACTTCTATATTTGCGGAAGTGATGAAGAAGGAAACCTTACTTCATTGACAGATGAACAAATGGAAAAATACAAAGAAATTTTTTATGAGCCACAGGAGTTTACAGAAGATGAAATAGAAGAAACAACAAGAATTGAAGTTATTACTTTTTAAATATAAATGGGAGGTTTAAAGATATGAGAGAAAAAATTCATAAACAAACTGAAACTATTGATATTCCAGAAAGCTATCTTGAACAGGCAGGAATAAACCCCAATGAACAAATAGATGCCATTGTGGGAGAAGGTTTTATAGTAATTAAACCACGAAATATTCTTGGAAGACTTCCTGAAGACCTTCTTTTATTTTATGAGAGTTTAGGTTTTGAGAGAGAACTTGTAAAAGAAGTATTGGAAAAAGAAGCAGAGAAAGTAGGCAGCATTGATGAATTAGTTAGGGATATTAAAAAATTTTTTAATAAGCAATAAAAAGGACATGAGTTAAATCATGTTCTTTTTTATACCAAAAAGAAAGAAGGAAAAAATATGAGAAATAAATTTAAAGAAAACAAATACCCAAAAGCACCAAAGAAGATATTACCTAAAAAAACAACAAATTTAATTAAAGTAAAATATCACAGACGTTCAGAAAAAGCAGGGAGATGATAAAATGATAAAATTGTATCCGAATTCTTTTGAAACAGCTTTAAAAAATGGCAACTATGATATAGGTCTTTATATGGCTTCTTGTAAAGAAAATGTAAGGTGTGCAAGAGATATTGAAAAAGCCATTAATAAAAATTTTGATGGCTATAAATTAGGTAAAGGCTTTGAAAAAGAAATAATAGAAACTTATGGTTTTCAAAGAGTAAACTTTGTACTTGCTTATAATATTCAGCAAAAAGTTAATGATGGAAGAATTAACACAGAAAATAAGGACTGGGCAAAAAATATAGATATAGAAGATGATAAATTCAATTCATATGACAGAAGAAGTGAATACTTAATAGATGCAGATGTTGGACTTTTAAATATTTTTGCAAACAGAGTAATAGAAGAAATTAATACTTTGAAAAATACAGAAAATGAAGAAAATATTGATATGAGTATTTAAACAGCAGGCAGAAATGTCTGCTATTTTTATTTTAGGGAGGATTTAAAGTGATTAGATTATATGTAGCAAGCAAAAAATTAGTAGAAGCAGAAAAAGAAATTTGTATAAAATTAGTGTTTCCAACAGAAGAAAATAATATTTGGATAGCACTTCAAAAGACAGAAATGGAATCATTAGATGATTGTGAAATTTCAGATATTGAGTGTGATGTTAAAGAAGCAGATGAATTCCTTAAAAAATTGGACTTTGATAAGACTGATATATTTGAAATGAATGTGTTGGCACGTATGCTTTTAAATTTTTCTAAATGTGAGTTGGATAATTATTGTGAGAAGTTAGAAATATGCAAACCAAAAACTTTAAAAGAAGCGATATATAAAATTTAAGCTAAGGTAAGGGGGAATGATAATGGATAAATACTTAGATGAACTGAAAAATAAGATTATAGCTGAAATAAATGTTTCAAATATTGAAAATATCATAAAAGAAAATGATGATATTTTAAAGTTAAATGAATTATTAAACCAATATAATAAGCTTGATGACGGAATGAAAAGAGTGTACCAGTTGGGGCTTCAAATAAGAGAATTTAAAACAGTAAATGAAATGACAAAGTTATTTGAATTATTGCCTAATATTTGTGTTGCAAATGGTATAAGAAACGAAAAAGAACTGGGACATTTTGTTGTTGAGAATGAATTGTTTTCTGTGGATTTTAATGAAGATGTATTGCCTTTTTTAGATTATGAAAAAGTTGGTGAATATTATCTTAAAACTAATTTAGGCAAGATTATAGATGGTGTATATGTAGAAGATACATCATCACAAACAGATTGGTGTATTGATGAAAAAAACGAACAGGATTTTTCAATGTAATAAGTATTTAAAGAAGCTTAGAAGGGGGGTGAATATATATGGTAAACAGCTTTTTTCCTTGGATTGGTGGTAAAAAACTTATGAGAGATATAATACTTGAAAGATTTCCCTTACAATATAATAAATACATTGAGGTGTTTGGTGGAGCAGGTTGGATACTTTTCGCCAAAGAGCCTGAAGAGTTTGAAGTATATAATGATGCCAATTCAAATCTTACAAATATGTTTTATGTTGTAAAAAACAGACCTATTGCTTTTCTTGAAGAACTTGGCTTTTTACCCTTAAACAGTAAAGATGAGTTTGAGATACTTCTTGATTGGCATAAGAGAAAAGATTTTACTTTGCCATATTATAAAGAAGAATTGGATATGGCTAAACATTACATACCACCACCACAGTATGAAGAATATAAAGCAATAATGAATAATAAAGCTACAATGGGAGATATAAAAAGAGCTGCCACATTTTATAAACTTATAAGATACAGCTATGCGGCAAGTGGAACAAGTTTTAACGGACAGCCAATTAATATTGCCCAAACATTTCAATCAATATGGCTTGCTAACAGAAGGTTAAATGAAAATGGTGTTAAGAGCAAAGATAGTCTTTCATTGGCAGAAGGAAAAGTAGGTAAAGGAGTTATAATACAGAATAAAAGTTTTGAGGCAATAATAGAACTTTATGATAACCCACTTACATTTTTCTATCTTGATCCGCCTTATTACGGAACTGAAAAGTATTATGAGGCTATGTTTAGTAAGGAACAGCATTATATGCTTTATGAAAAGTTAAGAAATATAAAAGGATACTTTATGCTTTCATATAATGATTGTGATTTTATCAGAGATTTGTATAAAGAGTTTAATATAGAGTGCTTTGAGAGATTGAATAGTATTTCCCAAAGATATGCCCCGGGAAATACATTTAGAGAACTTATTATTACAAACTACAATCCTTATGAGAGAAAAAACAATAAACCTAAACAGCTTTCGTTGATTTAAAAAGTTGATTTAAAAAAGTTATTTTATAGGCAGTGACTATTGGTTACTGCCTTATATATTGAAAGGAAGAATAGTTTTTGTTAAAATAAATATATAAAAATTTGAAATTAGGGAGGTGTTATTATAATGAATGAATTTATAGGACATGTTATATATTTATTTTTAAAAGGGTTATATTTGGTAGTACCATTAATATTAATTTTTACAGTTATATTAATTGTCATTAAAAAGAAAAATAATCACTTGCCATGGAGTAAAATAATTATATTTTTAATGTTTACTGGGTGGTTTGGTATAACTATTTCAGCAACATTATTAAGAGTAGAATTTGCTTATAGGCAATATAATTTCCATTTATTTATGGCTTGGAGAGAAGCATGGAATAAGTTTACAATACAGGTATGGTTGAATATTTTGCTTAATATTGCTCTTTTTATTCCTTTGGGTGTGTTATTACCTTTAATGTTTAAAAAATTTAGAAAATGGTATATAGCATTTTGTGGTGGTTTTTTATTTTCACTAATTATAGAAATAATTCAAATTATTACACTTAAAGGTATGTTTGATGTAGATGATATTTTTAATAATACATTAGGAGCAGTATTAGGTTGGTGTATTGTTATGATAATTATTACTATTGTTCAGAGAAATACAGATTGGAAAAAACATTGTTTGATGTTTTTATCTGTACCAATGGTTTCAGTTTTAATAATATCATTTATATTTATAAGCTATTTTAATAAGCCATATGGTAATATACCTGATGACTATGTTGTTAGAGCAAATTTGGATAATGTAAATTGGGATTTAAAATGCACACTATCAGATACATCAGATGTAGCACCGGTTTATGAAGTTGGAAGATTAAATAAAGAAGATAGTGAGTTATTTGCTAATGATTTTTCCAAAAAATTAGGTATAGAATTTTTAGATACATATTATTATGATGATTTAATTATATTTGCAAATCATTCTACAGGAGATTTTTTACATATTAATCAAAATGATGGAACTTGGAAGTATGATTTAGGAAGAAGTATAAGTCCAGTATTTAATACTGCAGTTTCTGATATAAATTCTAATGAAATTTTAGATATTTTATTTAATTGGAATATAAATGTTCCAAAAGAATCAATTGTTTCATTAGAGTCAACAGGTGAAAATTTTAATAAAATTGAATTTAAGGCAGATATGATTCCTATAGGAGATAAGTTTATTAATGGAACTTTGATTTGTAATTTTAAAAGTGATAATGGTAAAACTGAAATAGATTCTATAGATAATTTTATGGTTACACTCTTACCATGTAAAGAAGAATCAATTTTAAGTCCAAAAGAAGCTGTTAATAAAATGTATGATGGTTATAGCTTTGAAGGATTTATATTAGAAAATAATAATATAACAGAAATAAATATTATTTCATGTAATTTAGAATGGATTTCAGATACTAAAGGTTTTTATCAACCAGTATATTGTTTTGAACTTGAAACATCAGAACAAGAAATATTTAAAGATTATGTAAAAGCTATTAAATAGATTAATTTTAAGAAATTAAAGAGCTAACCTAAATGGTTAGCTTTTTTGTATTTAAAGGAGGTTTTATTATGGAATATAAATATTATAAAACAGTAGGTTCAAAAGGAAGAATATATATTCCGTTGTCAATAAGAGAAAGTGTTGGAATTGATAAAGATACAGTAATTCAAATCACAAGCAGTAATGGAATTATTATGATTAACAAAGCAGAAGTTATAGCAGAAAATCCTGTTATGCTTTTACAAGAGAATATTAAGAAAGAAAATGAGGTGATTGAAAATAAAAGAAACAATATTAAAAATAGAATTAAAAAGTTATTAGACGAAGGGAAATCCATAGATGAAGTATTGGATGAAGCCCTTCGTTTTTTAGTTTGAAAGGAGATGATATTTATGGATTTTGAAAAAGAGTTATCAAAATATAAAGAAACAGAAAAGTTTGCATATGATTGCCAAAATTTAAGAACAGAGCATTTTATTAAATACGGACATCTTATTGATGATTTAACTATTGAACAAAAGGTATTGTCAGAAAAAATCAAAGAATTAGAAACATATGAAAGGGGTGATATTTAATGAAAAAAGGAATATTGATATTTTTGACAACTATGTCTTTAATACTTCCTATAAATGTTTTTGCAAATGGAGAAAATATATTGCCAGCACCTATTTCTGTTGAAAGAAAAAATATTGATGGTACAGAATATGTAATAAAAATGTATGAATTACCTATTCAGACAGAAGATACAACACTTATTGAACCTGACTTTGAATTAGATGGTTTTATATTTACTCACGAAACAACAAACAAGGAAATAAATGAAACTACTGACACAAAGGAAGTCACAGAACAAGCACAGGCACAAAGTCAATCTAAAAATCTTGAAGAAGTTATAAAACAGTTTCCTTCAACAAAAGCCTATGACCAAGATGGATATAAAGGAACATTGACACTTGACACAGGAAGTATAGTAACAGAAGTTGCAGGATATACAACAAAGAATTATACGGTATCAACTACAAAAGAATATCCTAATTTAATGTATGCGGACCCTTCATATGTAGCACAATCAGCAGTAAAAGATGGATATACATTACCTTTAGTTGATGTAAACTGGACAGTAATGGGAACATCACTTGCAGGAGATACACTTGTTCCAACAGAATACAAGGCAGTAGCAACATATTCAAAGACATTTAGTTCACAAGTTCCAACAGGGTATATATCAACAGCAAGATACAAAGGTAATGTTACAAAGACAGTAGCAAATACTGCTGATTTTACAGTTATATATGTAGGAACACTTATTGATGAAGGTATGCCTACTATATTGAAAGTGATTACAGGCTTTGTATTGGTTTTACTTATAATCTGTGCCATTGCGTTATTGTTGTTGTATTTAAAATCAAGACGAGGTACTTATGTATATAATCTTATTGACAAAGAATATATCTGCATAGGTCATCAAAGTATAAATCCTAAAAAACCTGTTATAGATTTGAATGACTTTGAAGATATGATACAAAGTAATGTATTTCAGTTTATACTTGATAAGAAAACAACATCAGCACTTTTTGGAAGAAACATAAATGTTACATATAAAGATGTAACAATAAAACATTTGATTAATGAGAAAAAAGGGGAATATCGCTTTGAGTTAAATTTGGGAGGTGTGTTAGATGCAGAATAGAATTAAAAATTTAGAACCAATAATAAGAATAACAATACTTTTAATAACAATCTGTATTATATTCTTTTCTGTACCTGTGTATGCCCTTGAATTAGATTTAGGTTACAGCTACAAAACAGAAAATACAGAAGAATTCCTTATAACAGGAAAATCAAACATCAATATAAATGGAGAAATACCTGACTACTTAAGAGATATTTATGATGTATCACCACAGACTGTATATAATTCAGAGTATGGTTCAAATGTAATAGTTCCCAATGCTCCAACAATTAATAACACAACATATGCACCATACTATGCACCTATAAATACATATACACAAAGTCCAAGCAGTTTAATTACAGGTTCATCATATGGTGGAAGTTCAAGTGTGAGCAGTGGAAGTTATACATCAGATATTTCATCAAATGGTTATGTGAGTACAATTCCTGAACCTATATATGATGATGTTTTACAGTATCCATTAACAACTATTGAACAGGTAAGAAATAGTGACGGAAGTATAGGAGTTTTAAGAATACCTACAATTAATTTAACGGTAACAGCCTTTGACGGTGACACATTTACAGCTATGAAAAAAGGTGTTGGTCATCTTCCTTCAACATCTTGTTGGAATGGAAATATAGGACTTGTAGGTCATAATCGAGGAACAAATGATTATTTCGGAGATTTGAAAAACCTTGAAATCGGTGATGAAATGACATATACAACAAACTTAGGTACAAGAACATATATAGTAAAATCAATTACAAAAATTTCAGATACAGACTGGTCAAGACTTCAATATACAAGTGATAACAGACTTACATTAATAACTTGTGTTGAAGATATACCAGATAAAAGACTTTGTATACAGGCTGTAGAGAAATAAGTATTAAACTGTTGATAAATATGTTGATAAGTGTTGAAGCGATGTTGAAAAAGTATTGCTTTGTATACAAATTTATAATATATAAAAGGTGGGTGGTAAAAATGAAATGAGGTGTTTAATATGAAAAGAAAATGGTTTATTCCAATGGTAGCAACAATTAGTTTATGCTGTTCAGTTACAGCAATGGCTCAACATATCTATGTTGGTGATGGTGTTGAAAAGGTGGTGACTTATGATGAAACAGGAAGAAAAGTAATTACACTTATATTCAATCCTGCTAAAATTCCTGAAGAAGTAAAAACACAGCTTGGATTAAATAATACAAGTGTAAGTACTAGTTTAAATTCAGTATCAACAGAACAAAAAAGTATTCAACCTATTATTCCAAAGCTTACAGAACCACCAAAGGAAGGAGAAGTGCTTGCTAAAATACAATATATTGATGAAAAAGGTGTTAAAAGATTTACAAAACCTTATGGTACATATGCAATAGGTCAATGTACTTGGTATGCAGGTGGAAGATTTCAAGAAGTTTATGGAATACCCATTTCAATAAATGGACGTGCAAAAGATTGGATAAATAAGGATAGGTGGGGTGATGAACTGGAAGTAGTAACTGATGTTGAAAATATAACAGAGCAGACTGTTGCCATATATGCACCGAAATATGATAATATCCTTGCAGGTCATGTATGTTTTATCGAATATGTAGAAAGAGATGAAAATGGCAAACCTTTATATGTCTACTACACAGATGCCAATGGTAAAAAAGATACTGTAAAAAACTCATATACAGAAGGAGTTGATGGTATAGTAATAAAAGAAAGTTTTAAATCATTCAAAGAAAAAAGTACTTTAAAACTTATTGGATATCTTAAAGTGAAAGATATTTATATAAAATAAAAATTAGAAAGTACTTTAAAAATTTAAAATTAGTTAAAAAAATTAAAAATCTTGTTTAAAAATAATCTTAAAAGGCTTTATTTATAAAAATAAATAGAGCCTTTTTTATTGCAAAAAGGAGTGAAAATATATGTCAATATTGAGAAAAATAATAGCTTTTATAATGACATCAGTTATGTTTTTGACAACAGGTATTCAAGCATTTGCAGGAACATCAATGGATGATGCCTTAAACAAAGTAAATCTTTATGTAAAACAAGAAAAAGGTGCTCAACTTTTAACTTGGAAAGGTATAATAGACAGCAATAACTTTGCACCTGCAGTAATTGTGTACAGAGCAGAAGATGGAAATGAGTATCCGGCTTTCTGTGCCAATCCCAATAGACCCGGAGTTGAGGATTTATCAGCTAAAAATTATGATGTTGATGTAGACCAACTTGATACCGACCCTGCTGTATGGGGAGTTATTACAAATGGTTATCCTTATAAAACACCACAGGAATTAGGTGTAAATACAGAATATGAAGCATACTATGCCACAAAAATGGCTGTATGGGCAGTTGTTCATGATAATTACAGTAACTTAGATGATTGGAAAGCTAACGGAAGTCAAAATGCTCACGTTGAAAAAGCTATGAAAGATTTAGTTGCAAAAGGACTTGCAAACCAATATGTATATCAAACTTGGCTTGCTGTGAACCCTAAAAATCCTTCAGTTACAGTTGATAACATTGATGAAAGTTATGTATCTCAACAATATAACATAGAGTCAAATGTAAATATCATAAGTTACAACATTCTTTTAGACGGAACTATACCGGAAGAGACTATTGTAACAGATGTGAATAATACACCGAAAGAAAGTTTTGATGGTACAGAAAAATCATTTAAGGTTTTAATCCCTAAAGATGCAGAGAATGCAAACTTTAGAGTAATTGTACAAGGTAAACTTGAAAATAAATCTGTACTTTTTGGAATTGCTCACGATTCAAATAAACAAGATTATTATGTAGCACCATTACCTACATATAATGGTGATGGTTGGGCAGATATAGTATATAATTCAGAAGGAACAGAACCACCTGAACCAACAACTCCAACAACAGACTTACAGATTTTAAAAGTTAAAAAAGGAACAACAGTAGGACTTGAAGGTGCAGTATTTAAAGTTGAAGTTGACGGTAAAACAATAGGACATTATGTAACAGACCAAAATGGTGAAATATTAATACCTGATATTACAGGTACAGTATCTGTTACAGAAGTTGTTCCACCATTGGGATATGTTCTTGATGAAAATAATCATAAAGATGTTGAGATATTAAATGATGATGTTCCTACTGTTGTAACATTTGCAAATGAGGAAATGGCACAGCTTGAAATTACAAAAGTTGATGCCGATACAGGAGAACCACTTGCAGGAGCAGTAATAAGAGTTGCATTAGATGATGGTTCAGACTCTTGGGACGTTTATACAAATGCTTCAGGAACAGCTACATTAACAAATATGAAAAGTGGTACTTATACAGTAACTGAGATTACAGCACCAAAGGGCTATATACTTAATGAAGAACCTCAGATTATTAAACTTGAAGCAGGAAAAACAGCAACAATAACATTAAAAAACAAAGCTAAACCTGGAATAGTAATTAAAAAATACGATGAAGATACAGGTTTTCCATTGGAAAATGCAGAGTTTTCAGTTGCTAAAAAAGGTGGAACTATTGTATATGAAGGTATGACAGATAAAGACGGCAAAATAAAGATAGAAGGCTTGGAAGAAGGTTGGTACACAATAACAGAAATAGCACCACCAAAAGGTTATATTATTTCAACAGAAAGTAAAGATGTATATTTAGAAGGTGGCAAATGCGTTGAAGTTAAGTTTGATAACAGACTTAGACCTTCATTACAGATAATGAAAATAGACGCAGAAACAGGAGAACCCCTTGCAGGTGCTAAATTTAAAGTACAAAAAACAGAAGACTCTACTATAAGTGAGTATGTAACAGACGAAACAGGGACAATTGTTATAAGAGATTTAGATGAAGCAGTTTATACAGTTGAGGAAATAGAAGCACCTGATGGCTATGTTTTAGATACTGAAAATCATAAAGATATAGCTTTGGAATGGGGAAAAACAAAAACACTTGTATTCTCAAATACAAAGAAACCTGCCCTTGAAATATTAAAAATAGACTCAAAAACAAAAGAACCTTTGGCAAATGCTAAATTTAAGATTACAAAAACAGAAGATGACACAGTAAGCGAATATATGACAGATGAAAATGGTAAAATCACAATTACAGATTTACCAGAAGGTATATATACAGTTGAAGAAATATCTGCACCGGATGGATATATACTTGATACACAGCATAAAGAAATAGAATTATTATCAGGTGACAGCAAACAACTTGTATATGAAAACACAAGAAAACCAACTTTAATTATAACAAAGACAAATGCATTAACACAAAAACCTGTACCAAACACAACATTTCAAATAGAATATGAAAATCCAACCGGTGGAATTATTCTATTAGGCACATATAAAACAGATGAAAACGGTCAAATCATTATAAAAAATGCAGAAGTTGGTTGGTATACAATAACAGAAAAGATACCGGCACAAGGCTTCCAGCTTCCTTCAAATCCTGTAACAAGAAAATATCTTTCAGCAGGGGAAAATGCTTATATAACAGGTGAAAGTAATGGTACAGACAGCAATACAGGAAATAATGGTGATGGTACAGATAATTCATTAGGAGAAAATACATCAGGAACAGGCAATATAATCATTACATCAGGTAATGACTATATAGGTGAAGAAATACCAAACTATCCTTTAAACAGTATTGTAATAAAGAAAACAGATGCTACAACTTCAGAAATGCTTGAAGGAGCAGTTTTTGAGGTAAGAAAAGTGTCTGAGGATATTTCAGGAAATTCAGGAACAATAATAGGCAGATATACAACTGACAGTTCAGGAATTATTGTTATAACAGGTTTAGAAGCAGGTGCTTATATAATAGAAGAAGTGAAAGCACCTACAAACTATCTTATTTCTGAAAATAGTCAGCAACAGGCTTGGCTTAAAGCTGATGGAACATCAGTTGTTGAGGTAGCATTTGCCAATTATCCTTATGGTTCTTTACTCATCACTAAAGTAGATGCTTTGACTAACAAACCATTGTCAAATGCAAAATTTAAAGTGACAACAGGTGATGGAGCAGCTGTTGGAACAGGTAATGGGGTGTTCACTACTGATAGTAATGGTGAAATACTTATTCCTAACTTAAAACCTGACAGTTATGTTGTAACAGAAACAGAAGCACCACAAGGTTATATTCGTGACACAGAGCCACAGACTATACAAATAGGCACAGATGGTGGAACTTATAAGGTACAGTTTCAAAATCAGCCTATTGGCTCTCTTGTGATTTTGAAAAAAGACGCTGACAATAAAAATCCACTTTCAGGTGCAGAGTTTAAAGTAACTACATCAAAAGGTGCTGTTGTTGGAACTAACAATGGAATATTTACAACAGACAGTAATGGTTCAATAACTATACCTAACTTAGAAAAAGGAAGTTATATAATTGAAGAGATAAAAGCACCTGACGGTTATGTTCTTGAAGAACAGTCAAAAACTATTGAAATTGATTATGGTAAAACTTATATATTAGAGTTTACAAATAAAAAAATGACATCACTTGTTATTAAAAAAGTTGATGCTATAAGTGGAGAACCACTTGTTGGAGCAAAATTTATTGTAGAAAAACAAAATGGAGAGCATATAGGAGAGTACACAACAGATAATACAGGAACAATATTAATTCCAACACTTACACCTGATTGGTATGTTGTAAGAGAAACAAAATCACCGGAAGGTTATATACTTAATGAAACACCTAAAACTGTTGAGGTTAAAACAAATGTGCCTACTGTTGTAACATTTGAAAATAAGCCACTTTCAGGAATTAAAATAGTTAAAACAGACTCAGAAACAGGCAAACCACTTGAGGGAGTATCATTTGCCATAGCAAAAATGAGTGGTGAAAAAATAGGAACATTTAAAACTGATAAAGAAGGTATGATTTATGTATCAGACCTTGAAGATGGTTATTATACAGTTACTGAAACAGAAGGCTTGGAAGGTTATCATTGGGATAAAGAGCCTAAAACTGTTGAGGTTAAATCAGGAAAACAGACTGTTCTGGAAGTAAAAAATCAGCCATATTCAGGTCTTATTATTGAAAAAACAGACAGCAGAACTGATGAACCTATTGAAGGTGTTGAGTTTTTAGTAACAAAACTTAATGGTGAGCAAATAGGTTATTATGAAACTGATGACAGCGGTTTAATTGTTATTGAAGGTTTGGAAGAAGGTACATATCTTGTAAAAGAAACCAAAGAAGCCAAAGGTTATAAACTTGATAGTGAAGCTAAAAAAGTTGAAATCAAAGACGGTAAGAGAACTACATTAAAAGTTGAAAATGAACCACTTTCTTCTGTGTTAATCCATAAAATTGATTCAGTAACAGGAGAAGGAATACAAGGTGTAAAATTCCTTTTATACAACAGTGATAATGAACCAATAGGGCAATATGAAACTGATGATGAAGGTTATATATGGATTAGAAAAGAATTGCCTGAAGGAAAATATAAACTTAGAGAGTTGGAACCTGCTGAAGGTTATATAGCTGATAATAGTGAAAAAACATTTTATATTCAAAAAGGCAGAACCACAGAAATAGAATGGGAAAATACACCTGAAGTAGGTCAGATAGTAATTACAAAACGCCCATCAGAGTTTAATGAATTAACAGGTTTTCCGGCAGGCTCACCATTATCAGGAGCAGTATTTGAAATCTATAATATAACAGGAAATCTTGTAGATAAAATATCTTCTGACAGTAATGGTATAGCAGCTTCAAAAGGTTTACCTGTTGGTGTTTATACAATTAAAGAAGTATCTGCACCAAGATATTATGCATTAAATGATAAAACTCTTATTGCAGAAATAAGACATAATGGAGATATAGTAAGATTTGAAGTCCTTAATAGTAGCATATCATTAAATCTTACAGTACAGAAAAAAGGACCAAATGCAGCATCACCTGGACAGACAATTCAGTATGATATATATGAAGTTCAAAACGGTTCAACAGGAACACTTGAAAACTTCTATATACATGATAGAATTCCAACTGATGCAACAAGAGTATTAAAAGTTGTAACAGGAACATATTCAGAAAGAATGTACTATAATATTACTTATAAAACTAATTACAGAGATTACAGAGTATTGGCACAAAATCTACTTACAAAGAATAATTATGAATACAGCCTTCACCCAAATGTACTTGGTTTAGCAAATGGTGAATATGTAACAGATATTCGTTTAGAATTTCCAAAGGCAAGTGCAGGATTTAAAATGATAGAAAATATGTCAGTATTCTGTCAGGTACTTCCTAATATACCTAAAGATTATAGAATTACAAACAGGTCAGATGTAGGGGGAAGATACGGAAATGAATGGGAAAGTGCCAAAACAAGTTGGAATACAACAGTATGGACAATAAATACACCTACTGTTACACTTCCTAAAACAGGATATTGATATAAATAAACAATATACCAAAATTTATTGAGGGATAGTCCAAAGACTATCCCTTATTTTATTGAATTTTTTAAAAAATTATATCTCTAAAAAGAATATACAAATAAAATAGATATTTATTTGAAAGGAGAATTAAAATGTCTAAACACAAAAAAATATTATTAATTGTAGCAATAGTTATGATATTTGCAATTATATTTGCACCAACAGTATTTGCTGCCCCGGATAGTGGTCAGGTTTCAACAGCTATTGAAAGTACTTGGAAGACAGCAGCAGGGCAAATAAAAACAGTTACTAACAATGTTATTTTCCCTGTTGTTGATTGTGTTCTTGCAATATTGCTTTTTGTCAAATTATCTGTTTCATATTTTGACTTTAAAAAACATGGAGAATTTGACTTTGCACCTATTGCAATATTATTTTTCGGCTTGGTATTTGCAATTACAGCACCTTCATATATTTGGAATATACTTGGAATATAACAGTGAGGTGATAAAATGTTTGGAATGGATTTAGCTGTTGACGGTGTACTTGACCAGTTTTGTGACTGGATATATGGTAAGCTAATATCCTTCTTCGGTGATTTTTTCAGTATGATAAATTTAATGGGAGCAGAACTCTTTGAACTTAATTGGATAAAGGGTATTCTGCTCTTTTTCAATTATTTCGCTTGGGCATTATATATTGTGGGCATTGTAGTTGCAGTATTTGATACAGCAATAGAAGCACAACGAGGAAAAGGAAGTTTGCAAGATGTGGGACTTAATATAATTAAAGGATTTTTTGCAGTAAGTTTATTTACGATAGTTCCTATTGACCTTTACATATTTTGCATCAATCTTTCAAATGAACTTATAGGAGCTATTGCAGGAATGACAGAGTCGGAAGGTAAACTTGGAGCTATTGCAACTATGATACTTGGAGGTTTTGAAACTCCTGCATCAAATATTGTTGTGGCTATTGTGTTTGTAATACTTATAGGCTATGCAGTTATAAAAGTATTTTTCGCAAATCTTAAACGAGGTGGAATACTTCTTACAATGATGGCAACAGGCAGTTTATATATGTTCAGCATTCCGAGGGGATATACAGATGGATTTATATCTTGGTGTAAACAGGTTGTAGCACTTTGCTTAACAGCATTTTTACAGACAATAGTGTTAATTGCAGGACTTGTAACATATAACACAAATATGCTTTTAGGTATAGGGCTTATGCTTTCAAGTACGGAAGTACCAAGAATTGCTCAGAACTTTGGACTTGATACAAGTATGCGTTTTAATGTTATGAGTACTGTGTATTCAGTTAATTCAGTAGTAAATATGACAAGAAATATTGGAAGAATGGTAAGTAAATGAAAGGAGTGGAATTTATGAATTGGTCAGACGATGAATATGAAATAAGAAGGATAGAAAAAGCAAAGGAATTGTATCCATCAGGAACAAGAGTCAAAATGATTCAAATAGATTTAGATAGTCCTGTACCGGCAGGCACAAAAGGAACTGTAAAATTTGTAGATGATAGGGGTTTTGTATTTCCGGCTTGGGATAATGGTGCAAGTCTTGGTGTAGCATATGGTAAGGACAGATTTAGAAAACTTACACAGAAAGAAACATTGGAAGACCAGCAGAACCAGCAGAAAGAAGATATAAATCAGGAAATAGATATTAATATGAATATGGGAATGTAAAGGAGATTTTTATTATGATGAACTGGAGAGAAAGAGAAAAAATGATGATTCAAAAAGCAAAAGAAATGTTTCCAAAAGGTACAAGAATTGAAATGGTACATATGGAAGATCCTTATAATCCAATACCAAAAGGCACAAGGGGAACAGTTAAATTCGTTGATGATGTAGGAACTGTATTTGCATCTTGGGATAATGGAAGTGGTCTTGGAGTTATATATGGAGAAGATGGATTTCGTAAATTGACAGAAGAAGAACTTTTGGAAGAACAGGAAGAAAGTCAGGGAATGGATATGGGTATTTAGTGTATTTTAATGACAGCTTATATTTGATATGATATACTTTAATTACAAAATAATATTTATACTATAATTTGATAAGGTGATTTATTATGAAAAATAAAGTATATTTAATAGTTTTAATTTTAGCAATTATGGCTGTATTAACCGAATTTTCTAATTTAGTTAAAGATATTATAGCAAGGGGTGTATTTGGCGTTAATTATGGAAGTATTATTATTCCTATATTAGTTATAATAATTTCTTTTAATTTGTATAAAAAACAATATTAAAAAATATGTATTACTAAAGTTTTAAATGCTAATAAATAAATAGGAGTTAAATGTAACAGTTAGGAGGAAACATATATGAATGATGAGAATAAAGTTAGTCTTTTTACTATAATATTAAACTGTGCAACTGCTGTTTTGTTTAGTTTAAGCATTTATATTGATTTAATTCGAGGTTATAATATTACTTATGTAAAGATTATTGGTACTATTATATGGTATATATCAGCTATTTGTTGGATTATTAAATATATAAGATATAAAAAATGAGATAAAAAATAGCAAGGAGATTTATTTTTATATGTTAAATAAAAAATTTATATTAATTTTTGTGTTTATATTTTTTGTTTTAATTGGAGCAGCTGGTTTTCCAATTTATAATTTGAATAAACAATATAGTTTTATGAATACAATATTAATATTGATATCAACAGTTATGTTATATTATTCTCTTGGTATTTATGAAAAAATAGTATTAACTAATGTAAATATTAAATATATTATTCCATTAAACTTAGGGATTATTGTATTGAGTATGATATGTCGTTATTTATTGGAATTTGGAGAAGTATCTAATACTTATAATTTTACAATTCCCAATATTACATTACATATTTTTGCAACAATAGTAATTAGTTCTTTTTCTTGGTATATATCCAAACCACAAAGATAAATTTTTTGATTTATATTATATTTAATATAAGCATAGCAGTTTTAAACTGCTATGCTTTTTTATATTAAAAAAGGAGTTGATAAAAATGTACATCTATCCTGAACACCTAAAAGGTAAAAGCACTATGTTTCTTTGGACACTTAGAGATATGCTTATAATTATTGCAGGAACAATTATATCTGCTATATTTCTAAGAGCCTTGGACATTATGCTTCCTGCTGTGCTTATTGGTGTGTATGCTTTTTTAACTATGCGAATTGATAATGAACTTAATATTGCAGATTATATACGCTTTGCATTTAGGTTCTTTATAACAACACAGCAAATTTTTTATTGGAGGTTAGCTGATGAGTAAAATAATAATAGGAAAAAAGAAATCAACAAGGGAAGAAATAGGTGCAAAAAATATTGATATTACAGGAGTTGAAACATATGGTAATGACTACATTGTTTACTTTTTGATACAGCCTGACAACATAGCAGTATTATCAGAAACAGCAGTTAAAACAAAAATAATGTCATTATCAGATGTAATAAAAGGCTATAATTCAATTGAGTTTTCCTGTATAAACTCAAGAGAAAATTTTGATAACAATAAAATATTTTATAAAGAAAGGATTGAACAAGAAAAAAGTCAAAAGGTTAGACAGTTGCTTGAAAAAGACCTTTCCCATTTAGATAGAGTGCAGATACAGACAGCATCAGCAAGGGAGTTTTTATTTATTATAAGATTTAAAAACTATAATCCTGACTCAAATGATGTTCAAACAGGTATAAGTCGTATTACCAAAATATTGAAAGATGAAGGTTTTTCTTACAGACTTGCAGTAAAAGAAGATATAAAAAGGCTTTATGCTGTTTACTTTGTTCAAAACATCACACAAGTTTATTTTGATGACTATGACGGAGAAAAATTTGTAAAGGGGGATAATTACAGTTGAAAATAAGCAAAACTAAAAAAAGTAAAATTTATATTCCAAAGACAGACGAGGAAAAAGAGCAGGTCAGAATAAAAGAATTTCTTGATATGTGTTCACCGTCTGTCTTAAAATTTTACCCGGACTATTATATATGTGGAAGCACATACAGAAGTACTTGGGTAATTCGTGAGTATCCAACAGATACAGAAGAACAGGCACTTTTAAGACATTTAGGTGACCGTTCAGGTGTTACACTTAGGATATATACTCGCCATGTAACAGCAAGTGAAGAAAGAAAAATAATCTCAAATGCTGCAAGCAGAAACAGAATGAACCGTACATCAGGAGATATTCAAAAGGAGATTATTGCAGAATCAAACCTTAATGATGTAATGAACTTAATTGCTCAAATGCACAGAAACAGAGAACCACTTGTCCATTGTGCTGTGTTTATTGAAATATCTGCACCGAATATTGAAAAGCTAAAGGAGATGCAATCTGATGTTGAAGCAGAACTTACACGCTCTAAAATATCAGTTGATAAACTTTTTCTAAGACAAAAAGAAGGTTTTGAAAGTACACAGCCCTGTGGAAACAATGTTTTTGGAGAACAGTTTGAAAGAGTATTGCCTGCAACAAGTGTTGCAAATCTATATCCTTTCAATTATTCAGGCAAAGCAGACCCTAAAGGTTTTTATATAGGTCATGATAAATATGGAAGTAATCTTTTTATAGATTTTCAAAGAAGGACAGATGATAAGACAAATGCAAATATACTTATACTTGGAAACAGTGGTCAGGGAAAAAGTTATCTTATGAAACTTCTTCTTTGCAATATGCGAGAAAGTGGTATGAATATCATTTGTTTAGATCCTGAAGCTGAATATTCAGACATAACTTTTAATATGGAAGGCTGTTATATAGATTTAACTGAAGGAACTTATATTATAAATGTTCTTGAACCAAAGAAATGGGAAGAAGATAACGGTTCAGTATTATCAAGGCATTTTTCATTTTTAAGAGATTTCTTTCGTTCATACAAAGACTTTACAGGTGAAGAAATTGATGTCCTTGAAATATTTTTAGAGAAACTTTATGAAAGTAAAGGCATTACAGAAAACACAAAACTTTCAGAAATAGGACATAAAGATTACCCAATATTATCTGACTTATATAGTTTAGCTGAATGTGAGTTAAACAAATATGAAGAAAAGAAAGGAAATATCTATACAAAAGAAACTGTAAGAAATCTTTGTTTAAAACTAAAATCTATATGTGTAGGTGCAGACAGTAAATTTTTTAATGGGTATACAAATATTACTGATGATAAGTTTCTATGTTTTGGAGTAAAAGGAATTATGGAAGCAGATACATCAATAAAAAATGCAATGCTTTTTAATGTATTATCTTATATGTCAGATGCACTTCTTACAAAGGGAAATACAGTTGCTTTTATAGATGAGCTTTATTTATTTTTGACCAATTTAACAGCAATAGAATATATAAGAAATGCTATGAAAAGAGTTAGAAAAAAGGAAAGTGCCCTTGTTATAGCAAGCCAAAATATTGAAGACTTTAACAGAGCTGATGTTAAGGAAATGACAAAACCCTTATTTGCCATACCTACACATCAGTTTTTATTTTACCCAGGAAATATTTCAAAGAAAGAATATATTGAAATGATAAGACTTGATGAGTGCTTGTTTGATTTAATAAGCTATCCTTCAAAAGGAGTTTGTGTGTTTCGACATGGCTCAGAAGTTTATCATCTTGTTGTAAAAGCACAGAAATATAAAGAAGAATTATTTGGAAGTGCAGGGGGAAGGTGAGAAAATGGCAAGTCCTATAGCAGTTGCTTTTTTAACAAAAAAGGCTTTGGAAGTTGCTCAAGATAAAAGAATACGAATGT
>DXZA01000061.1 GCA_019415525.1 Tyzzerella sp.
CTATGTCATCATGTTTGACTACTCATCCCATCATGACGATATAAATAGTATGACATATGGAAACACTTGTCCCTTGGTGTAGAGTTATTTTTCAAGAAATTTGTGTTTCTTAATTTGTTTAAATAATTAACTATATATATTTTTATTCGATTAAAACACTATAAAAATTCAATTCGAATAATTTACAATAATAAGCTAAACAAAAAATTAAAAATATAAATTTATAGTTAAGTCAACAATTATATTAATTTTATTTATATTCTTTACACAATTCCTCCAACAGTAAAAAATCATTGCATCGGTTAGTAAGAGCAGATTTTTGACCTTTAATTTTTAAATTGTATAAGATTATAGCATTTTTTCGAATTTTATTTTGAATTGATTTAATAAATCTATATTCTGCCAATAATAATGACTTGTACTTTAGGTTGCATTCTTTAGAAATATCAACATAAAAATAACAATCTTCTGGAACAGGAAACATATTATTAAGGTTAATTACAGAATAATTTTTAATCTTAATTAAATCCAAAGTTTCATTCATTTTGTGATGTTTATCTTTAAATGAGGAAAGTGGAGCAAAATAATTCATCTCATTAATATGTAAAACAACACCTATATACTTACGGCTATTCTGTTGTCCCTGTTTTTTATTACGAAATAGGTGTGGAGCATGAGGAACAAGATAATCCACATAATCTTCTGACACCTCGTAAAATTTGATATTATCCATTATTTATCTCCTATAAAAAAATAAATGGAAACAAGTTACCTTGTTCCCATTATTATACTCGCACTTAGAGTAGCGAAACACTCACTTGTAACTTTCTTGTAATTTGGGTCAAGAGAAACCCGCTAAATAACTTTCTCATTTATGGGCTGAGATACACCCTCTATTAATATAATTATATATAAAATAGATAATAAAATCAATAGTTTCATTAAAGTTTTCTTTCAGCCTTGATATAACAATGATGTTTTATAATATAATTTTTTTCTTTTTTTACATAATTTATTAAATATAGACTATTTGACAACTGATTTGTTATAACATAACTACTTAAACTTTTTGTTTTAGTTTTTCTAAGCATTCTTTCTTTTCATCTTTATTAAGCTTATCAAAATAGAAAATAACATCTTCTATTTTTCCTTCGCTTATAATATTATCAGCTTCTTTATCTAATTCTTTAACTTTTATTACAGTTTCATAAGACAAATATTCAGGTAGATATTTTGTTTTTTCTTTCCATTTATGTACATTAGCACGTGACTTGTCACCTAAAGAAAGATTTTCATGTTTCCACTTTTCTTCCTTATTATTCAAAGTCTTTAATATCTCAGAAATAACATCTTCAATTATAGGAAGTACTTCAAAATCAAAATCAGAATCTGCATATTTTTCTTTCTTTTTAACAGAAATTTCTTCAAATTCTTTTCTTGAATTTGTAGTTGCCTTTACCTCGTTAATATCATTAAGCAATTCTTGAAGATTATCTTGTAATTCAGAAAAATCTAGTTGGTCTGTATGAGAAATACCTTTCTGAAGAACTATAGTAATTCTTTCAATTAAATCTTCTACATCTTCCGAAGACTTTACTTCATACAAATCGTCCCAAATATCTATCATATCTTGACTTATTCTATCTTTGAACTTTTTCAACTCCACAATTCTATCTGATAGTTTTGAAACTATAGTAGTTGAATCTTTACCAAGAGCATTTTTATATTTATTTACTCTCTCTTGCAATTCTAAACCATCTTTTAATAAACCGGTCGCAACAACAAATGTAGTAAACTTATCCAACTTACTTTCCTGAATATACTTATCACAATCGGAACGAAGTTCTTGACGTGAACGAATTTCTTCAATATTACTTAATTCTGAGTCTTTTTTCTTTCTTACCAATTCAGCAAAATCAATAAATCCAAGTTCTTTTAATTTTACCTCAATTTTTGTATTGTGATTTCTAAATGTATTTATTCCTTCAACCGACTTACAATACATATTATCTATATAAGAAGGCATAGTTATTGATACAAAATTAGAAATCTCTTTTGCCATTGTTTCAACAGTAGCTTTTGATTCATCATCATATTTATATCCATTATCTCGGAATATTCTTGAAATTGGCAAATCTCTTAATCCTTCTAATGCAACTAATGCATTATATGGATTATTACTATATTGTGCTTCTTCAAACTTTTCATTAACTGTACTAATGGCAGCGTTCCATTCATTCTTTGCCTTTTTTCCAGAATCTAATGTCTTTTGAGCTAACAAAAATGCTTGTTCTAACTCCTCCGGAACTTCATCAACCGACACCATTTCTTTTAATCTATTATATAATACATTTACTTCTTGTATACTATCATTATTTTTGATTTTATCAAAAAATCTCATATATTTTCCTGTTACAGCATCTGCATCAACTAATACAATTACAGATTCTTTAACAACTTTTAAGTCAACTTTTTTATCATTGTTTGTAACAATATCATCTTTCCAAATATTAATATTTTTTAAAGTCTTATATCTTACTCTAAGACAATAATTAAGATTAGAACAAACAACAGCTATCATAAGTGTTACTATTTCTTCACTCATGCCATAAGGCGGTTTACAGAATGTGTTGTATATATTATTACATGATAATTCTTGATTTTTATTAATTTCATCAACAATAGCTTCATAGGCTCTCTTAGCATTATTTTCTTCTGGCGGTATTAATTTACATTTTTCATTAATACACTTCCAAGAAGTCAATGATGTTGTAGAAAACAAAGATTCTACACGATTTCTCATTTCTACAACAAAGTTATGTATAGTTGCTTCACTTACAGAGTTAGACAACAACATTTTTAGAAAAGAGCAGTAAAATCCAGCCGCTTTATTACCTATATTATTTCCCTTTGTAATAAATCCATCAAAGAAAAATGGCACTGCATATGGATATATTTTTTCAAATACACCTGTCAAATACATTGGCATTCTTACAGTTAAATTTTCTATTCCATCGCTTCCAATACGACACCTTTGTTTTCTAAGAGATTCAATCTCATCTTTCAAATTGTTCTCTGCTCTTGAATAATCTTCATCAAAATGTCTTTCATACTTTTTTCTAATATCATCATCTATGTTATTTAATACACAATATTCTACTAAACTATCAAACATTCGATTATCTATATCGTTTAATAACATTGTGATAATAGGTTTTCCCTCAAAAGCAGAAATTAAATTTTGAACATTTTCGATACTCTCAGGATTTGTTTCTTTATTTACATATAACCAAATCAACCTGCCTTTAGCTGTCGTTGAACCTACAGCAGATTTCCATTCTTTAATATAATTATTTACCTTATCAAGAGTAAAATCTTCAATAGGATATAATTCCTGAATAAAATTCCACTCATTTGTAGTGATTTTGTGCTGAATTCCAAAATTAGTAGTTTGAGGTTCTAAAACACCTGCTAATTCCTGAATTTTTATTGAAGAAATAACTGATTTATCTATATCGGCATTTGCCATCAATCTTTTCTTTATTATCTTAAAATCATGTGCTCCATTTGATTCTTCTGCAAAATCAAATACCGCTGCATGGTCATCATACTCTAATACCGCATATTCATTTTCAAGCCATTTTAATTCTTCATTAATTTCAGAAACACTAAGACCTGAACAAATTGATAAAGCATCTAATACATCATCATAATCAGTCGTTCTAAAACGCAATATTCGTAGAATTAAATTTGCACGTAATACTTTTAATGATTTCTCTGATAATTTATCTGCATATTTTCTTAATACATTATCATATTTAATACATTGTTGTGTTTTCTGTCTTCCTTCTTGCTCGGCTGAAAGCATTTCAGTATATAAATACCCTGAAATAAGTTGTTCAGGCATTATCATAAATGGGCTAATTGAAATATCACAATTTTTATATTCTTCAATATAGTTGCTTATCAAAGTAAGTGAAGAACGATTTTGAAGATAATCTGACAAATTAGTCAACATAAATGTAGATACTGGATGCATTGGATAAATACCTTCTACTGCAACCTTTCTAAATAATTTATATTCTTTCCACATTCCTTTTGTCACTAACCATTTATTCAGCTTATTAAATAAATACTTCCATTCATCTTCTTTTGAATTTTGCCATTTTACAACTATATCATTGAAAGCTTCCCTGTCTTTTCTTTGAATTAAATTTGCAAATACAGTTTCAAGATTAGATGAAATATAATACTTTTCTGATTGGTCAAATCTTCCTATATATCTACTTACATTTTTGGTTTGGTCAACTGTTTCTAAATAGGCTTTTATATCTCTTTGTATAAAATTTATAACATGAAGATATCCCTCTACATTCTGTGTTTTCTGTGTCAACTCAAATATCTGTTGTAAACCAGACTCACCTGATTTTGCAGCATTTACACCAGCAGTATATTCTAAGTATCTACCAAACTCATCAAATAATAAAATAATATGGTCAAAAATACCATTCATTCCACAATACTCAGAAACAAGCATTTCTAAAATGCTAGATGCTGAAAGACCTTCGTCCCATCTAATTTCTTGTCCATTTATTTCATTGTATACTTCATTTACTATTTCAAATGCCTTATCATCAGTCATTAAATTTTCACGAATCTGTGATAACAAATTCTCTCCAGATGCTCTCCAACCTCTTTTAATAGCCGCTTTCTCAAACAAGGCTAAAGAATTGTTGGCGTTTCTTTCAAAAAATATTTCTGCTGTCTCAATTGCTCGATTTAATTTTTTAAGGCTATCATCAGACAGACCATATAATTTTAGACTTTTCTGTGCTGCTTTTAATATTTCAGAATGTAAATTGAAATCACGCATACCATTTAGAACCATAACAAAATTTCTACCTTTAGAAATATTACGAATTCTTTGTGCAGCCTCAGAGTCAATAACATCTATATTATTTAATATTTTATTATATGTATCTGGCATATAATCAGCTCCGGAAAATAATTGAGCCAATGTAACTGCTAGATGAGATTTACCTGTGCCATAATCAGCAATAGCAAGAGATAATGCATTTGAATGTTCATCATTTAACTTGGCAATAAGTTCTTCTGTTAAACTAATAGTGTCAATTCTTTTCCTATTACCTACACCTTGCTCTTCTATTCCAAAGTATTGATTGCCATGAAACACAAAGTTTTCAGCAACTTTCGCAGCTCTCTCTGGCGAATAAAACCAATCAGCTTGAACTGCTCCTTCAAAATATAAATCCTTTCTAAATTCAAGTATATTCCCAAGTTCCATAATCGAACCCCCTTGTTAACACAATTCACTGTATAGTCTCTCCATAACAGTTTCCTTATCAGTCAGACGAAGTATAGTATATGGAACTAGTTGTCTATTTAAACGAATAATACCTTTATCAGATAAATGTTCTAAGACCTCATATTCCTTATGTTTATCCCAACAAAATATATTTCCAAAACACAATGTGTCTAACTGTATTGAAGAAATCTCATCCTGTTCACCATACATTTCATCCCATAATTCAAATAAAATAAAGGCATATAAATAAATATACTCTTTATTATATATTGTTTCCTTTACATTAATCATTTCAGAGTCTATATCTAGTATATTAATACTTGCAAACATATCCTCATATGACCCTAAAAATGGTGCAAAATTCTTTTTATTTACTTTACCTTCAAATAACTGTTCCAATTCTTTTAATAGTAATTCTTTTTTAATTTTACCTCTATACCTTGGTAAAATTTTTGTAAAAACTGCATTCCACATATCCGCACCATCAACATTTCTTAACATCATTGCATGGCACAAAAGAATAGTAAGTTTCTCCTGAAAACCTGGGTCTTCCATATATACAACATTACCTAATTTTGTTCTAGAAAGCTTATATTCACCATCTTTCTTTTTAGCCTCTACAAGTCCCATATACTTGGCATATAAAATATGAGGTTCAACCTTTCCACTACTTTTTCCATTTGGAATTCCTGTATAAGAGGAAATATTAAGAACACTCATTGTATCAGTATTATTGGCAACATCTAATATGCTACTAATATACTGCTTTTCCGGCTTAAAAGTTTGGTGAAAATTCAGATTACTTTGACTTGCCATAATTAACTCCTTTCACTAAAGGCTGTCACCATTGTAACTGTTGGTCTAACTAAACCAAAGTTGCCATCATTTCTTATTCTCTCACCTACTACTATACATTGACCTTTCTTTAATCCTTTAAGTGTATTAAGCCATGCACTTCCGTCTATTGGGTCAAGCTGTTTAGCCATTTTTACTATTTCTATATCTGTAGGTTTGAAATATAATTTAAATGCAGATTGTAACAATCTTGTTACTTCATTATCATCTAAAATTTGTAAAGACTGTGTAGCATACCACGCTGACCAACCAAATTTTCTTCCCTCTGTAAGAATTTTGCAACTTGGTGATTTATCTTTATGTGATAAATTCTGTGCTTCATCTAATACAACAACAAAAGGTTTTTCCTTACTTCCATTTTTGGTTGAGTAATACCACAAATCCCATAACATTAACTCTGTAATAATAACTTGCATATCTCTATCTATGGCAGTAAGCTGAAAAATTGTTGCTGTAGATTCTGTTGGATACAATATATTTCCCCAATCAAAATCACTATCTTCCTCAAATTTAATACTATAAAAAAATGGTTGCATTTTTGATATTACTGTTTGAGCAGATTTATTAACTTGTTTTTCATTTTCCAATTCCTCTTGGAAATGCTTCATATTCATTCTATCTTTATATTTTGATAAACCAATTCTAACAGCATTAAATATTGCTGCTGATTGTTGGTCACCAAATTTATATACATGTGTCATAATATTAGCAAATCTCGCTGCAATATCAGAATCTTGCTCTGGAAATTTCTGTCCCTCAAACTCTATAAATTGTCTTTTAAAAGGATTGATAGGAACATTTTCAAATTTACAAATTTTTTGGTTAATATGATTTCCCATTTTGTTTACAAAATCCTTCTCAAGTTGGTCCAATCTAAATCCTTCTGTATAATCGAATATTACAGATGAAACATTACTTTTTGAAAGCTCATATAACATTGTCTGAATACTATATGTTTTTCCTTGACCAGATGTACCTGTAATTAACAAGTGTCTATTTGCAAGTTGCTTGTGACCAAATTCCCAATATACTTCCTTAGATAATTTATCAGTGCCTATCAATACTCTTGTATTATCTAAATTAACTACTGTATTATTGTTATTACTTAATTGTCTTTCATCATAACTTAACTCAGTATCTAAATTATTTTTAATATTCTTTTCTTCTGTTTCCTGACTTTGAATTGACTTATCCCCTACAAAAACATCATCTTTTAAAGTATCAGACACCTGTTCTATATTTTCAATAGATAAATCAACTTTAAATTTCTGTGTCATATATTCAGTTTTTTTATTACAATTCAAAGCCTTTAATTCATCTTTTAGTTCTTGTTCTCTTTTTTCAATCAAAGCTTGCTGACTGTCATCATCAACAAGTAAATCTGAATTTATATCTACATATTGAATATGATTTACTTCTTCATTTAGCAATAGATTTTGAATTCTCTTTTGCGGAATATCGTATAACTTAATATTAGATACATCTGTGTCAACAACAACTTCATTTTCTCCCTCCATATCAAGCCAATACCCAAGAACTCTACCCTTCCATTCAATCTCAAAATTACCATCTAACATAGAACGCAATTTAGATGAAAGTTTTTCAAATTCTGAAGAATTATTACTAAAGGTTATCTGTGCAAATGCAAGAGCACGGTATAACTGAGCATACCAATATCTTCTCTTTATAGATTTTGAATTTGGATTAAAAATTGTTGATAAACGCTTAATACCATGTTTCACCTGTTCAAGTGCGTGTTCCTTATGACTTGAAGTATATGATATACTTGATATTTTACATTCTGTAACAGTAGCTATTAATTTAAGTTTATCATCATCAGTTGATTTAACCTCTAGAATAAGAAAATCCGGTCTTAATTTTGATTTATCATCATCTTTATCTATTTCTCCATTAAACCAATGTTTATATGAATCTATATGAATAACAATTTTCAGAGCACAATCTAAAGAGTTTTCCTTTTCTAATAATGAAGTTAGAACATAAGCCATAAACTCATTTATATTATGGTCCTTATGATTTATTGCTGAAAATAAACTTATACCATCTAATTTACTAGCTTCTTTAATACATAAATTAGCAGCTTTGTCAATCTTACTTCTTTCCCAGTGAAATAACTGGTATAATCTACTTTCTAATTTTCTCTGTATAGTTTCTAATATTGATTTTCTAGCAGTAATAGTTAAATTATACTGACCATAGGCACCCTTTCCCGTGCTAAATCCAATTATCGAATAATCACTTGAATGATTATCATCATTTCTAAGCAAAGCACCGTCCATTCCACTGTCTACACATACAACCCAATATGCCTTATCATGAAGACTATAAATAATATTTTGTGCATCATTATCGATACACACCTCTTTGACAGCAATATAATTTCCATTTGGAACAGTTTCAAAATTATTTCTATATCTTGCAACTTGAGTATGTACATATGAGCTACCAAACTGTGGTTGTGATAGTTCAATTCTTCGCTTAATTTTGCTAGATGTATCTGATACTGGAGATGGCTTAAAAACAATTGGAAATCTACACTGGCTTAAATCTAATCGAACAGCTCCGCTCTCTTTGATAAACTGTAATGCATTAACCTTAAGCAAATCCATAACAAATGCAATATCGTTATTTCCATTTAAAATTTTATCAATATCTGTTTTTGTTCTCCATTCATTCAAATATGTTTTTATACTAACATTTGAATCTTGAGAGAAACTTTCGTCCATCCAATATGCAAGATAATTTCTTCCACCTTTATTCTCTGGTTTTACTAATATTTTTATACTTATATTAATTTTATCTTCTTCATGTTCCTTCTTTTGTATTTCAATAAATTTATATATAGATGCAATAATTGGCTGTAATTCAGATGGGTCAATAAATACTATACTTAAATTTTTGTATGAATTCGGAAATGCTTTTATATAATCTGTTAATACTCCATATATCATTTTTGCATTATCGTTCATTCTTATATTTTCTTTTACATCAAAATCATCATCATAAATAGCATCTTTATGAATCATATCTTTTAATCTACTATTGTTTTCAATATCATTTCTTCTATATATTGAAAATGTTCCAAATGAATTAACTGCACCAAAATAATGTTGTCCATAAGACGGAAAAATATCCAATGAACTTTGAATCATACTCATTTCCGTTAAATTTTCAATAGTTTCATTAATTTCCTTTTTCTTTATTTTATCAACGTCACTCTGTTCATTCCACCATTCTATACAGCCATCAAGAAAAAATATTTTTTGGTCATTTAACTTTTCCAATGATGCTGGATGCCACGCAGGAACAATACAACATCTAAAACAAGTATCATCTTCCATTACTTTTGTTGTTTCTTCAATGTTAAATGCATGAATATATGCGTCCAAAATCCATTTTTGGTTTTCTGGTAAACTAGTTAATGCAAGTTCTTGTCCTAATTTTGTATATTCATTAACTAAAGCGATTAATTCCGACTGCTCTTTACAAATACATGAATAAAATCCTTCATTTGCTACTGTATATATAAACTTTACAAACTTCTTTCCAAGGGTATCAAATTTAGCTGAAATGATTTTTTTATCATGAGAAACATTCTCATCAACATATTTTGCTATATCAAAATTAAATTTAATATCACTTTCATCGTATAAATCAAAGAATTCTTCCTCACTTTTCGCAAATAAAAGTGGAGTAATTTTATTTATTGATGCTAATGGAATATAAATATTATTACAATTACTAAATTTATCAAACGAACAAATATCCGAAATATTATTACAATTACTAAATTTATCAAACGAACAAATATCCGAAAAATTATGTAACCATGCATCTGTTGTACTAAATTTCCATTGAAACGCCTGTATAAGTTTTTTGTTGCCTACTTTAACAATCTCACCAGAATCATCTTTACACTTTACAGTAAAATCAATTTTGCTTATTTTTTTATTTGGACTAGCTGCTTTTACATATCCACTATCAATATTTACCACTACACACTTAGGGGAAAAAATATTACAAGGTGTACATTTTATATTTATCTCCTCATCATTAACATACCACATATTTCTATTCAAATAATCAAACACTCCATTGGTATGTCTACATATTGTTATCCATGTATTTTGTAATTGTTGTTTTTCTTCCTCATCTTCGCTATCAGAATACATACTAACTACTTCAGCCTGATTAATGTCAAAATCCAGTATAGATACATCAACATCTAATTCTTTAATGGTACTCAACATTTGTAATAAAGCAGCTGTAAATGCTTCTAAAGGTTCTCCTGTGACAACAGGAATTGTAACTTTCTCCTTTTTACCCTTAACAATTTTAATATCCAAAATTGCTTCAATAATACTAAAATCAGTTTGAATTAACTTTTCTTTATATTCATCAACACATTCTCCTCTGGCATATCCTAATATAATACTTGATAGTTCATCATAGGACTTTATTCCCTGATTTGCCCAACCACTCCACGAAGAAGAATACTTGTGTTGTTCTTTTTCGTACGTCTCAATTTGTGACTTATACTTATTATATTGAGGCTTAGTCAATTTCTTAAACATCTGACGACTAATAAAATTATGCTCAACTCTCAAAATATTACTTTTAGACTTCAAACTTTTCATTGAAGGAAGGTCCATTTTTTTAAAAGGTAGTTTCCACATCGGCAAAGAGTCATAAAATAATTTAATAAAATCATCAATTGTAGTAATTTTATCAGACCACAAATCAAATAAATCACTTAACTTACAAATATCAACAGCGACAAACTCAAATAAATCTTTATACAATTTATTAACTATATCGATTTCATTTTTATCTAAATTTAAACTACCTGAAAAAATATCATAATAATTACCTGAAATATTATTTACTAAAACATTTGGTGTTATTGTATAACAATTTAACAATCCACCTTTATCCTCTTCATCTTCAGTTCCTAATAAAATTAAAACATTTGAATCATGTAAGTTCCTATAATGTGTAATACTCTCTTCATCAGCAATCCATTTATTTTGTTCCATTGAATGAACATAGACTGAATATTGAGCATTATTCTTGAAATGTCTCCATTTGTTTTTTGCCAACTTAATTTTTACTGATAAATCTTTTTCTTTTAAAATAGATGACACTTTTTTTGAGATAGCTTCATAAATTCTTATATCTTCGAAACTATCTACTCTTATCATCATTTCGCCATCTTTTGCAGAGGCATTGTTTACAATTAAGTTTGATATAGTATCTACAATATATTTCATTGATTATGCCTCCTTCAAAATATTTATATATGGATTAATTACTATTGAAGTTGCATCTGATAATTCTTTTAAAAATCCTGTTTCTTTTAAAAATTTTTGAAATGCAATTTCATTTTCAACAAAACAACTTGCAAGTGATGTATCTAAACTATCATCATTTTCTTGGGATTTTCTATATTCATTAGGTCCAATTACAATTCCATAATGCTCATATAATTTTTCTAAAAACATATTAAGTGTCATTTTCTTGCCTGGAGCAATAAGTGCTAAGACTAAAAATCTAATGATATCTTCTGGCAAACTAAATCGTTCAAAAGCACCTTTATTAGGAATAATACACTGCATTTCTTTTCCTTTAGCTCTAAATATATCTAAAGAATCTTGTTTAGCTTTATGAACGCAACCCATAATCTCATCTTCTGAAATATCAAAACTTCTTGCAATTCTATTCAATGCTGTCATAAAATCTGATTCTAATTCACTATACGAATTCGCTGCTATCTTCTTTACAGAATTCTTTGAATCACACTTCATATCAACAACCCATTTTCTCTTATCATTACCAAGATAATTAGAAACTCTCCATGACATCATACGCATAATCTGAAACATTATTCCTTTTGCTAATATCTCCATACGCTTTATTGGGTGCATTTTGCAAGAAAGAAAATTTATTAATTCATCTACACTATATAATTCACATTCCTTATAAGCATTCTCTGGAATGAATGATAAATTCAACTGTTGTGACAATTCCTCTTTATCAAATCCCATTTCTTTTTCCCATGTTTCTTGTACAAAAGAAGCCATTTTTGATATTTTTTCACACTGTACAACAACAAGATTATTCAGTAAGTATTCAAGTTTCTCTTTCTTTTCAGTTTGTCCTTCTAATCCCTGTAATAGATGCAAATAATATAATTCTCCACCACGTGCTAAAAAGTTTCTTTTATCGAAACTAAATTTGGAATCCACAGTGATTGGATCATAATCCCAATTTACCATAGCTTTTCTCTTTTTCTCACTGGGGTCACAACCACACATCATAAACTCTGGACAAATTGGCAATAAAGCCTGAGCACCCCAAAATCTATTTTTTATAACAACTGCGTATCCATGAAACAAGTCTTGAATACTTTCAAGATATTCATTTTTATATTCTTCTGACATATCACACATCTTAGACTTAAGAATTTTTATCATTCTTTGATATGCCTCTTCATCAGCCTTAATAGTACCTTTTTTTCTTGATTTGTCATAAAATATAAATCTTCTTAATCCTATTCTTGGTTCTACCCAATAACTTAGTTTTTTTTCAATTGTAGTATCATGAAAACTCATCTTTCCATCTATAAGATTATCACTCTTTGCAGATGAATAAACGAGTAAAAATTCTATCATATATTCATATAATGTCTGGTCAGATTTAAAGCGATTACCAAATAACATTGACGAAATAATCTTCCCCTTTTCCATTCTGTCATAATCGCCACTCATGCCAAAAGGAAATGTATTCATATTATCGCCTCCTACAATTCTCTTATTTTTCTATCTTCAGTTATCTCTAATCTTACCGATTTTGTTCCACTGTTTCTAAGGATAATCATTTCAAAAATATCGTCTGCATCTTCATCTTCCATTAATTCTGATAACTCTGCTTTTAAACTTTCTATGCCATGAGATAATTGGGGGTCAACATTTGTTGAAATAATTCCATTTTTTAATTCCTCAAAATAATTGAGTAATGGTAATGTTATCTCACTTTGCAGTTCTTTTCTATTAATTTTTAGTTTCAATGTATTTTTAGTTTTATCACTATTAAACAAACTATCTTTTGTTGGTCTTAGTACGATTTTGATATCCTTAGTTAGTAATGTTCCAGTAATTAATTGAACATTTTGGGTTATTCCAGATTCTCTACTTAATGTAAGAGGTATAATCGAATCACTACTTGTTGTTCCAACATAAATCATAGACAATGCATCACAAACTAAGTTCGAATCACTTCTTGCTGGTGTTGATTCACCATTTCTTAACTGTAAAAAACGTTTAAACTTCTTTGAAAAAACATCTTCATAATTGTTATCCAAAATCTTTAAATCTGTTTCAATATTTGTAAATAAATATGCTCTTCTTAAAAATTCTGTCCAGCCTGAAATATAAGCATTTTTCTGTTTAGCATCATTAATTATATTTGCCATACTTTTTTCAAAGATTTTATCAAAATCTCTATTTATAACAAAAAATTCATCTGAACGTAATCTCTTACTATCATAGCCACAATTTGCTGCCTCTTTAACTGCTATTATGTTGTATGCTTTTTGATTTATAATTGTGCCTATATATCCAAAAAATAAATTGGTAAATAAATATTTATACGGTTCAACCATAGTTACTTCATTACAATTAAATCCACCAGTAATCATATATGCCAGTTGTTCTGTCATGCTTCGAATAGTTAATCTCTTACCATGCTCAGCCAACCATATATAATGCATATTCAAAAATTCACTTACTCTTTGAAAGTTATTTTTAATCAACTCTCTGTTATTATTTATATGGCAATAGTATTTTTTAGGGCACTGAGAACAACCTTCCCATAATTTATCTTGTATCAATTTTTCAATGAATTCAGTAGCAAAATATGTATTATCCACTGCTGCAACATTAATTACACAAATTTTATATCCTTTTATATCTGAAATATTACCAGTATTACTATCCATAGAATCAATTAACTCAATTTTAGCACGTTCTCTCTCTTCTGATGAGTCAAACAATTCTCCAAATGTATTTATAAGAGGACCTGTATTTGCTACCATAAATACAAAATCTCCATTGTTAGGCATATTAAGAGCATCTGACAAAATATTTTTCTTTTCATCATCAGCAATTTCACTAAAATCCTTTATACATCTACAAGTTTTACCTGTGGGTAATTTATAATCACTTATTTTAGCATTTGAATCAAATTCAATTCCCATTTCATCTAAAATTTGATACATAATGCTTGTTTTCCCATCACCTGCATGTCCTGTTAAAATAAGAACATGTGGTTCACCATTCTGTATACTATCTAATATGAATTTAGTTAATCCTATCTCCACCATAACGTCTTTAAAAAAAATATTGTTTACGTTCTTTTCACCGTAGGAGTTCGGATTTTGAGCATTATAATTATGCAAACTATTAATATATTCAATATAATCTTCATTATACATATATGCCCCTCCTTTTGTATTTTGGTCAATAAGTTACAATATATTTTCTAATGCATCACATAATGCATCAATATCCTCTTTTGTATTAAACTTACCCAAACTAATTCTAACTGTTCCGTTATATTCAATATCACCCAGAATACTATGAATATAAGGAGCACAATGATAACCAGTTCTAACAAATATATCAAATTCCTCATCAAGAATATTTCCAATGTCATCAGCAGACAGACCTGAATTTCTAATATTAAAGGATATTATACCAGTTTGAGTATCCTTTGTTTTGGATTTATAAATTCTAATATTTGAGATTTCCTCTAATTTTTCAATTGTATACTCTGTTAATTCTCTCTCATATTCAAAATTATAATTAACATCTAGTTCTTTTAATGCTGCATTCAAACCAGCTATTGCAACAATATTAGGACTTGATGACTCATATCTATTTGGAGTTTCTTCTGGCATTGTAAGCATAAGTGAATTACTTCCTGTACCACCAACTATAACTTGTTTGAGTTTTACCATACTATTATCAATAAATCCGCCAATTCCAAAAGGTCCATATAAAGTTTTATGACCTGCAAAAGCTAAAAAGTCAATATTATCTAAATTCTGTTCAATTAAGCCAAGTGATTGTGCCGAATCAAGAATTGTTATAGCTCCACATTCCTTTGCCGCCTTAAATATTTCTTTTGTAGGTAAAATATATCCTGTCACATTACTCACACCTGTACAACATACACATTTAGGCTTGTCTGAAATAAATAAACTATCTAACAATGATAGATTAATTTCAAATTCATCTGTCAAAGGCATTAATTTCACTTCAATTTTAAAATCATTTTTCACTTTTTCAAGCGTTCTAGCAACAGCATTATGTTCATAAGGAGAAATATAAACAATATCACCTTTTTGCCAGTTTATTCCTTGTAACAACATATTTAATGCAACAGTAATAGATGGAGTAAATACTACTTTTGAAGAAGGTGAGCCACTTACTAAATGCAAAAGTTGTTCTTTTGTATCATCAATAATTGAATTTGCTTCTCTAGCTAATTTATATGAACCTCTTCCGGCATTAACTGAAAATCTTCTATTTGCATTATCCATAGCTTTATATACAGCCTCAGATTTTGGAAAAGTTGTAGCCGCATTGTCCAAGTAAATACTCTCTTCCAACACAATCACCTCTTTTTATTCTTTTTCTTTCAATATTCTTTCTATTTCATCAATTAAAACAGATATTAAATCATTTTTTCCTAAACCTTCAAAGTCTTCTATTGTTCCAGATATAACATCTCTAAACATTGCTGTTTCATCTGTTTCTACAATTTCATAATAAAATGGTTGTCCACTTCTACTTGTATATACCGCTTTGCTATCATTATTTTCAATATCCTCATTTATATCTTTGATAGATTCAATCTTTAATTTCAATTCACAAATTTTATGTGAATATTGTTCAAGAGATGTATCATTCCAATAATCAATATGAACTCCTGTAATCGCTTTAGCTACATTGTCAATAATATCTTGGTCACTTGATACTATTGTATTATCCATCAATGAAATCATATTCATAAAGGTAGAAATAGAATAATCATCAATAGTTCCTTTTGCCATATCGCTTTGTTCTTTGTACCAACCATTTAAGATATGATATAAACTATCTTCTTTTTGTCCGAATATATTCTTTGTTACTTTTATTGTTCTATCTAATAACCAATTATAATAACCTTGAATTTTTTTCTTAAACTTTGAAAGTCTTTCTAAACATTCTTCAAAATCTTTATCTGACGCTAATACCATCGGAATTTGCTCAAACAAAGCTTCATATGGATTCACCTCATAACGCTGAAGAATATTACTAATTTTAGATAATGCCTTTTTGTAAAATATCTCATCAAAGTATTCTTGATTATTTTTTACATTTATAGTTACCTGTGGAAGTCCTCGATACCATTTTTGCATTCCATTAAATATTTGACTTATTCTAGAATTTGATAATGTGTTATCAACTGTTATTCCAAACAAATCAATCAATCCATCTAAATATACTTCTCTTGCCGCATCGTTTTTTGAAACATATAATTCATATTGAGTTGGATAGTCACACATATTTATAATTGTATCTGTTGTCATTGGAATTTCTTTATCTCCATAATACACAACAATATCTGCTGTTTTATTTCCAATAACATATGCAAAATAAATCGGCAACAAACCTAATCTAAGACCATAAGGTTCTTTTACCAATTTATTGATAAGAGCAGAAACTTTTTCTCTTTTTCCTGTACAAGATACCAAATATTCTTCAAAAATCTCTATTACTTTTTCAATTCTTGTATCAGGTGTGCCAGTAATCAATCCATTTCTAACAAATAAAGCCCTAAATATTGTTGAATCTTGGCTAGTTCCAGTCATATAATCTTCTACTGACTCATTTTTTAGCAAACGATTCATAATATTCTTACGAGCTGTTTTTGTTGCACCAGTAGTAATATTCTGTCTATTAACAAATTCATTATTTATTACAGGCGTTGCATAATATATCTTATAACATAATTCATCAATACACTCTGATATACTGTTTGATTCTGTCGTAATCACTTTGTCATTATTAAAATACGATATTTCATATTTCCCAAATCTGCCGTAAGTACTTACCAAATATGATAAAATTTTATTTTCTAAATTTTCTTTTAGTCCTTGTATTTCAGCTGAAAGTCGACTATTTTTTTCCATAAAATTATAATCTTCAAAAATATCATTAAGAACTTGTAATTTAAACACTTCTTCCTCTATATTAAATAATTTATGTGCATAAACAACAACAAGTTTATAGCTCATAAATTCCTGTAACTTGTTCTGAATGTCAATGCTATAATTTTTCTCATCATATTGGTATAGACATACAATTTTACCATCACAAAATACACCATTTTCAAAGAATACATCTGCATTTTTTAATAATAAAAAATCTTGTACATTAAAAAATATATATCGGAAAAAACGTGTCATTCCAAATTCATAATTGTACTTTTTAGGAAATACATATTTATTAGGATATAAAGACAGTAGTACGTCTTTAATACCATTTTTATTGGCAACTAAATGCCATCTTTCCTGAATAATACTTTCTAATTCTTTTCCCTCTACTGTTTTGAATTTATAGAAATTATTACCATCTAGCTCAATAATATCTAAAGAAACAAGTTTTGCTAAATTATCTGCAAATTGTTCTTTTACCTCTGAAGAATAATTCATATTTACAGCTAAACGCAACATATCTTCATTCCATGGCAATTCCTGACTTTTGTCAACTATCATCATAACTGCTAATGTCTTTATTATTCTATTTAACAAGTTATTATTTGTCTGTCCTTTAACAATTTCTAAAGCCGTTATGGTCTTTTGATATATACCTTTTATTTCATCTGTTTCATCTTTAAAAAGATTAGTAAAATAATCAAATATTAAATCCGGAGTAATTGACCAAAAAGATGATACAATTCCATTTTTACCAAAACTATTCTTTACATACTCTAACATACTACCAGACTCATCTTTAGAAATAAATGTAAATAATGTTCTTTCATTCTGAGCAACTTTTTCACTAATACTTAATAATAGATATGAAGAAATAGGAGTGAGAGGATAACAACCTTTTACAACTATTTTTTCAAAGTCCTCTCTTATAAATTCTGATTCATAACCTGGAATAGCAAAACATTCATCAATCGTTTCCTTTGAAAAATAAATATTTTCTATATCTGAAGGTAATTTATTGACATCAAAATCATTTTTAATAATAGCATTTTCAATTAATTCATAATTATTTTTTGCTGATGTAACAAATAATACTTCAGCATCTAATCTTCCTTCAATTCCTGTAAATGAATTAATAATTTCTTGGCTTAATCTATTTCTATATTCTTTAATAGGTTTATGTGCAACCAATGTCAAATATATTTGCGGGTCTTTTGAATCCCCTGCCATTTCACAAATATCTTGAACTAATTTCATATTTAAGCCAGCTGATATTTTATCCTGTCCTTCAATAAACTTACTAAACTCATCAAATACAATATATATTCCTCTATATCCGTACTCTTCTCTTAACTTATCAGCAACACTCATATAAACCCTAGTAATATCCCCTTCAGCTAAAGGGTTAAAAATGCTTCCAGATGTCAATTGTGGGTATAACTCTTTAAAAATTAATAAGTATTCCTTATTAAATTGCAATAACTCAGCTTTCATCGCATTAAGACTGATTTTTTTATCCTTTAACTTTCTATGATAATCTGAATATGTTTCCGGATAATTTTTCTTCCAATTTTCAATAACTTCAACTGCATAAAGAAAATCTGTCTTAGGAGTCAAATTACTAAGCCCATTTCTGTTAAGAGCCTTATTTAAACCTAATAAAAATGACTGATTGATATTTTCCTGACAATTAACAATAACCGGTAAAAAACGACCTTCAAGACCATTTATTATTATATTAATATATTCAGAGGTTTCCTCATCAACTTTTTTTATTTTCTCATATAAATTCATTAATAATGATTTATCTTCTTTATTATTAACATCTAATGATAATATTGCTAACAACACTAATAATAAATGAGACTTTCCCTTACCATAAGGGCCAATGAGCATAGAAGTATGCATTTGATTATTTATAATAGATTTTAAATATCTTTTTAATATATCTACGGAAGATTTTGTTGGAATATAGCTTTGTAGTTTTTCCCTGTTATTGAGATTTAAGTCTAAATTAATTGCATTTCTAAATTCAGAATTAAATCCAATGAACTCACTTAAGCCTAAATATTTGTTCATAGTCTAAACCCTACCTTTGTGCATAGTATTCTTTTATTACATCTAATGGCTTTGGAATTCCTTCGTCATAAATCACATCTAGTCCAGCTGTTCTATCAACTTTGATATAATTTAGATTTTGCAATCTATTCAACACCTGATTAGTTGCAATCTTAGAAAGATTGTATATACTTCCCAAGCTATACAATCCTGATGCTACTCTTTCTATGCTTATACTTCTTTTTTCATCTGTTTTTTCTTTATTTGAATATTCATATTCAAAAATATTACTTATTTCATATAAAATTATTTCATCTGGTAAAGTCCTTAAATCGGGCTGAACTTTTGTATACACACCATTATTTGTATTTATTAATCCTAATTCTGTCAATGGACTTACAATTTTATCTTCTGGGTCATCGTTAATCTTTAATTTACAGTATGTATTAAAAAGCACTGTAACATCACTTTCAATAGATTTTTCCGGAATTTCAAACTCTTTCCATTTTTTAACAAAAACTTCAATTAACTGTTGCTTTTCAATTGTATGAAATTTCTCGTCATTAAAATAATCATGGAAAAGAGATGCCTTACTATAATTTCTAACTAAATTAGAATGCATAACCCATATTGTAAATAAATCCTCTAAATATCTGTCATTTTCATAAACCAATATTCCTAACGGTGATAAAAAACACCCTTTTGATATCTTAGTTTCATCAATAAAACCAAAACATTGAACCCAATACCTCAATGCTGTAACCATATTACTTCCAATACCAAAAATATCCGTTGCATCAGAAGCCGCAAAAATTCTTTCATTACCATACTTCGCCAACTCAGATAATGCTTTATTTATCCATCCATCTCGCAATACAAAGGTACCATGTCCTTTCACACGAGGTTTATTTATTGTTTCTTTGCTCATTTTAGTTGCCTCTCTTTATCGTTAGTACCTTTCTCATATAACATCCACCATTAAAATGATTTATACATTCCCCACAATGAACACATTTTTTTTCATTAACTTGATATAATACTTCGCCATCAGAACTTTCTGATATTTTTATAGCATTCATTCGACAAACACTTTCACAGGCATGGCACCCACTACACATCTGATATTTTGTAATCTGACAATTTATTTTGCCTTCCGTTATATGCTTTTTATCTTTTATTGTCACCTTAAAGTTATTAGTACCTTTTCGTCCCCTTAGAATTAATACTGGATTTTCAAACCTATCTAAAACATATACTTCTCCAACAAGCTTATTTCCAAGATTAAAATCTAAATTGCCAAAAGGCTTAAACAATTCATATAATTGGTCTTCAATTGGGGTTTTCAAAACGTAATTATATGTATCATTTTCAAGGGCACAGGGTTCATATGAAAGTATTGATGCTTTTGATGCTTCAAGTCCATTTCCCCCTTGCCTTGCTTTCCAGTTTCCACTATCAACATATTCCTCTGGATCATGTTTCCCTACTTGCTTAGCATAATCAATTAATATATTTCTCCAATTTATGTATTTATCATGCATATATATTTTTGAAAGAAATTCTGACCAAGCTCCGTTGTTAGGACAACACCAACATCCTACTCGAGAATATCCTAATCTATATGCTTGATTAAAATCTATTCCTTTTGTCAGTATATAAAGCCAAACATCAAAATCTGTCCACTCAAAAATAGGCAGAATTGTTTTTTGTTTTGCAATTTTTGAATTATTGCTATCTCTATCATATTTACTTCTGCTTGCAGACTCATATTTTCTTATACCTTGAAAAGAAAGGACGCTTGTCTGATTTTTAAAACTCTTATTAATAACATCTGTAATAGCACCAGTCTTAAATACTGTGCAACACCACCTCATCACTCTTGAAGGTGGTCCATATACAGGACATAATTTTTCAAAATTCTTTGTTCTATTTTTTGCAGTCCTAAAATATGCAGGACTAATAGTATTTTTGAGTCTATCCTTATATTTTTCAGTTGTTAAAAATTCCAGCGTTGTATCACCAAATATATGCAATACTTCGTTGCTTCCCAAAGCATCAACTACTAAAGATGAAACAACCGTAGAATCTTTTCCTCCACTAAATGATACAAATCTACTTCTTTTATCATATTTATTTGCCCATGTCTGTATATACTCAATAGCTTCTTTTTCAATTTGTTTAAAACGTTCTTTATTCGCAAATATAAAATCCTCAACCACTTTATTAAATGCTGAATAATTTACCTTTGAGTCAAATACTTCTATAGCTCCTACATCATTTTTTGAAATATATTTATCAATAATATTCTTAATATTCTTGACCTTATCTAATGTCAATGAGTTTAATTTATCAATTGAAATTTTGATTTTATTTCCATCAACAATGTATGCATGACCATTATACCATACTGATTTATCAACAAATTTCATAGGATTATTTTCATCTAAAATAACACCAATTAATAATCGCTCTTCAGGAAAAACAGGTCTTATATCTGTACCAACATACTCTATTAATTCCGAATCTATTTCTATTCCATTTAACTTGAAGTCTCTTTCACAACAAGCACATTTTTTGTCAAAAATAGGTATTCTATGTTTTTTACACCAATAAATAGTTGTAGAATCTTTCGGAACAGCAAGACATTCTTCCATCTCACCGGTTTTCTCATTAAATTCCTTTCTCATACAACGACCTTCCGGTGTAGGAATACCATGAAAAGGACAAACTTTTTCTATCATTTTAATTCTCCCAGTCTATGCATTTATTTTTAATCCTCTCCTACCAAAACACTAAATATAATTAGTTATAATTAGCCAATGATAACATTGTAGCATTCTTTATGCATTTTTTCAACAAAAAACAGAGCTAAAAGGCTATTTTGTATTGATTTTTTATTATAATTGTGATATAATGCCGTTTTTTTCTATATTAGAATATTTATATTTTTGTATCTATTTTATTTGACTATATTCCAAATTAATATTTTTCATAAGGCACTTAAAAATATACTATGTGTATCTAAAATTCATATTTATAAAAAAATAGTATTTCATTTTACAAACCTTAAAGGAATTTAATATAAATTTTCATAAAAAAAGAACTCTTATAAATTAATAAAACGGTAAGTAAAAGTTCTTTTATTTTTATAATCTTAAAACACTATTTAAACTGTTTTGAAAATATATTGAAAACAAAATTTTCTTAATACTCATCTATTGTAATTGGAGCATTATAAATGACTATAAGTAGATATTGATACATATTTTTTATTGAATTTATATTCATAAACTGACTTATAACTTCTTCCTTAGACTTTTCAATTCCTGATATAAGAAATGTTTCTTTATTTGAACAATATATTTTCACAATAACATCTATTATTTCATCAACTATTTTTTATCAATATATGGTTTCTTAATAATAATATCGTATTCAAATTTATCTTTAAAATATTTCCTCGTTTTATCAGAAGATAATGAGTTATCAACAGTTGATTTTTCACCTTCTCCTGATAATATATTATTAATATAATCTACTGTGCTATAATTAAGACTATTAAAGTAATAGACTTATTTTTCTAAATAAGAAATTAATATATTTCTCATTCTTTTAGATGGCAAATACAAGTTTATCGGCTGATTATCTCTTATCCTACTTCTATAAATCCATTGTATTAGTTGACACAGGGCATAATCGTCTTTATTAATATTTGAACCATAATGGCTAAACATATTAACTATATTAGGATTTATAAATATATTTAAAGCATAAGCTAAAGTTGATTTATGTCTGTATTCATTTGTAGCTATGCAATTACAAAGTACAAAACCTTTTGAATATCTATCTCCTTTATATTTATGCTCAAAATCTGAAAATACAGAGTACATATTTTCATCTGATTTAGAATTTATTATATGTCTAAAATAATTATATAAATTATTTTTTAATTTTATATGTTCAGCTTTTCTTTTTCTTGCATTAAACCATTTTTTAGATAAAGCATAAGTATCTTCTCCAATATCATTTAACTTACCATCATACAAATTAATTAATTCTTTCATCTGCATTCTAAAATTATAATCATCATATATACCTTCTACAATTTTGTAATCTGTTATAACTTTATAATATCTATATTCAAAATTATACATATCAAAATATGCTTTCATATTTGAACCTCTAAATAAATAAGTTAGTATAAATATGCTTTCAAATAAATTAAATATTTCAACTCTATACTTAAATATGAATAAGTTATTTATAAAATATAAACTATCATTATCAGCCATTTTCTTAAGCTGTTTAAAATCCCCAGTATATTTCTTAAATTTAACTTTATTTTCATTATCAATAGATATGTAATCACTTTTTATCAATATATTTATATCATCTTTTGAAATTGGAATATATGTTAACAAGTTTATTGACTCGTCTATTATTAGAGTATATGTTTTATTTTGCAACTCATTTATTATTCTGTTATCAAACATACTAAATAAAGTATGTGTAATATAAATATTTTCATTTTTATTTATTAGTAATTTTAAACTTGACAACTTTGTTGTATCATCAGATGGTGTGTTAAATTTCAAACTTTTAAATAGC
>DXZA01000062.1 GCA_019415525.1 Tyzzerella sp.
TTATAAAACTATTACATTTAAAAGGGGGAGTAATTATTGCAAACTTAGAATATGTATATAGTGAAATTTTTAATTTAAGTATAAATATGGCCGTATGGAATAATATGCATTTTGAAAATTATTTTAATATAAACGGCAAAAATAATAATGGTATTACAATGCATCAATTTAATATCTTATCCACTATTTATTATACAAAAATAAATACTATAAGTGGTCTTGAAAATGTATTTGGTATAAGTAAAAGTAGTCTTTCAATAACTGTTAAAAAGCTTGAAAATGATGGCTATATATCAAAGAAAAATGATATTAATGAAGATGGAAGAAAAGTATATCTTGAAGTTACAGATAAAGGAATTGAAGAAATTAAAATTAAAGAAAAAATAATGTATGAATTATTTAAAATTTTTTTTAATTCCTTAAGTGAGGAGAATAAAGAAAATCTTCAAGATGGGATAGTAAAGCTTAATAAAGTTTTTAAATCCGATATAAAAATAATACCTAAAAGATTAAGTCAGGAGGATTAAAAAAATGAAAAAAAGATTAATAACCACTATATTAATAGCAGGATTATCTTTTTCTTTAATTGGTTGTGGTGCTAATGAAAATAATGAATCAGAAAACCAAACTGTGGAAAAAGGGATTTCAGTAGAGGTATATTCAGCAGCGAAAGACGGAATAGAAGATATATATAAATATTCCGGCAAGGTTATGCCTAATGAAACAGCTATGGTAATGAGTACATTAATGGGTAAAGTTACTACTGTTAATTATAATGTAGGCGATTATGTAAATAAAGGTGATGTTCTATTTACTATGGATACTACTGATATAGTAAATAATATAAATGTTCTTAAAGCTTCACTTGCAGCATCAGAAGCACAAATTGCTTCTGCACAGACTGCTGTTGATACAGTAAACGGTGCTGCTATGCAAACACAAATACAAAGTGCAAAGTCAGCATTAGACGCAGCAGAACTTGCTTATAATAATAGTAAAACAACATATGATAATAATAAAGTTCTCTATGATGCCGGAATAATTTCAAAAGCAGATTTTGATAAAATAGAATTGGCATATAAAAATGCAGAATTACAATATAATCAAGCTAAAGAAAGCTATAATATAATTTCTGTTCAAATGCCAGAAGAAAATTTGAAAAAAGCTCAAGATGCATATAATGTAGCTGTAGCATCAAAGGCTTCTATAGAGGCACAAATTGCCTCTGCACAAAAATCTTTGAATGATGCCAAGGTAACAAGTCCTATAAGTGGTATTGTATCAGAATGTAATGTTATAGAAGGTACTATTGCATCTCAATCAATGGCACCATTTACAATAATTGATACAAGTGTAGTAAATGTTACTGTAAATGTATCAGAAAGTATAATAAACTCAGTACATGAAGGTGACAAAGTAAATCTTACAATACCAACACTTACAGAAAATAATTTTGAAGGTATTGTAAAAACTGTAAGTCCTGCATCAAATGCTACTGGTACATATACTGTTGAGGTTCAAATACCTAATGAAGAGGGGCTTTTAAAATCCGGAATGTTTGGTGAAGTTTCTTTTGTAAATAGTAGAAGTGAAAACACATTTGTTCTTTCAAGAGATGCTGTAATGACAGATGATGAAGGAACATATGTATATGTAGTTGAAGATAATAAGGCAAAAAAAGTTGTTGTTGAAACAGGAATTGATAATGGTCAGCAGATAGAAATAACAAGTGGACTTGAAGAAGGTATGAATGTAGTTGTAAAAGGACAGACATATCTTACAGATGGTACAGATGTTGAAGTTGTTTCTTCTGAAAAGGAGGAATAATAAATGTTTTCCAGAATATCAATAAAAAGACCTGTAACAACTATTATGGTTACACTTATGGTTATACTTGGTGGTGTAGTTGGTCTTTCTGCACTTAAACTTGACCTTATGCCATCTATAGATATACCTGTTGCTGTTGTAAGCACTACATATGTTGGGGCAGGACCTTCAGAAATAGAAAATCTTATAACAGAGCCACTTGAGGGTGCTTTAGGTACAGTAAGTAATGTAAAAACAATATCTTCAACATCATCTGCAAACTCATCTATGATAATTGTTCAATTTGAAGATGGTACAGATATTGATATGGCATCAATAGATATGCGTGAAAAGGTAGATCTTATAAAAGGAAGTTTACCAGAAGATGCTAATGAGCCTATGGTAATAAAAATGGATACAGAAATGATGTCATCTATTATGGTAGGTGTTTCATCTGATAAATATGATTTAACAGAGCTTAATAATCTTTTAGATGAAAGCATAATAAATCGTATAGAAAGAATTGAAGGTGTTGCTTCTGTATCTACTGCTGGTGGAATAGAAAAAGAAATAGAAATAACAGTTAAACCAGAAAAAATGCAAGGTTACGGTATAACAGAAAGTACACTTGCACAAACACTTGCAGCAGAAAACCTTAACTATCCAACAGGAAGTATAGAACAAGGTACTACAAGTATGCAGGTAAGAACAACAGGTGAATTTAAGTCTATCGAAGAAATAAAAAATCTTCCGGTTATGACTCCTTCTGGTGCTGTTATACATGTAAGTGATTTTGCAGACGTAAATGAAGTTGAAAAAGATATGAGTTCTTTAGCACTTATAAACGGAGAAGAAGGAATTATACTTACAATACAAAAACAATCTACAGCTAATGTTGTTGATATATCTGAGAAGATAAATAAAGAGATTGATGTTATTGGCAAAGACTATCCAGATATACATATATCTATGCTTAGTGATACAGCAGAATATATAACAACATCTATTGATAATATAGTTTCTACATCTTTTCAGGCTGCTATAATGGCTATAATTGTACTTTTTATATTTTTAAGAGACCCAAAAACATCTTTAATAATAGGTATATCAATACCTACATCAATAGTTGCAACATTTGGGCTTATGTATTTATGCGGTATGAGTATGAATATGATTTCAATGGGTGGTCTTGCAATAGGTATAGGTATGCTTGTTGATAACTCTGTTGTTGTACTTGAGAATATATTTAAGTATTGGAAAAATGGTATGACAGGAAAAAGAGCTGCCCAAAGAGGAGCTTCTGAAGTGGGAATGGCAATAACAGCTTCAACACTTACAACAGTAGCAGTATTCCTTCCGCTTATGTTTGTAAAAGGAACAATAGGTCAGTTATTTAAAGATTTATCACTTACAATAACATTTTCACTTGCAGCTTCATTAATAGTTTCTCTTACATTTGTACCTATGGCTTGCTCAAAGCTTCTTGGTTATACAGAAATAAAATCTTATAAGAAAAAAGGTAATATTGTAAGTAGAATACTTGATGGTTGGGGTAAAGGTATAGATAAACTTGATGAGTTATATCATAAAGCACTTGTATATGTACTTGATAGAAAGAAAAGAGTAGTAGCATTATTCCTTTGTGTATTTATAGGTACATTATGTCTTGTGCCTATAATAGGTTTAGACTTTATGCCTGCTATGGACCAAGGTGTTGCAAATATTACAATAGAACTTCCAAAAGGTAGTATAATAGAACAGACAGAAAAAGAAGTTTATAATGTAATGGAAAAAATTGAGGATATACCTGAAATAGATACAACATATGTTACAGTAGGTGGTGGCATAATGTCATCAAGTACAGATAGTGCAAGTATTACTGTAAATATGGTTTCTATAAAAGATAGAGAACGTTCAACAGATGATATTGTTGAAGATATGAAAGAGCGTTTATCAAGTATTGCAGGTGTAGAAATAACTGTTGAAGCATCTAGTTCTGCAATGGGTTCATTTGGTGGTAGCCCTGTATCAATACAGATACAAGGAAATGATACAGATACATTAAATGATATTGGTGAAGATGTTATAAAAATTATGGAAGGGATTTCTGGTATAAAGGATATAACAAGTTCATCAGAAGATTCTGTTCCAGAAGCCAATGTAATGATAAATAGAGCTAAAGCATCCCTTTATGGTGTAACATCAGCACAAATTGCAAATTCTGTAAGTACTGCTATTACTGGAACAGTATCTACACAATATAAAATAGATGGTTCTGAAATAGATATTAGAATACGTCAAGACCAAGATAGTGTAAAATATCTTAATGACCTTAAAAACATAAAGATATCAACACCAACAGGTGCTGTTCTTCCTTTAAATGAACTTGCAGATATAACAATAAAAGATAGTGCTGTATCTATAACAAGAGAAAATCAAAGACAATATATATCTATATCATCTGATGTTGATGGTAGAGCATTAAATGAGGTTCAAGCAGATTTAAAAGCTAAACTTGATAATTATAATTTTCCAGAGGGATATTCTTATAAATTCTCTGGAACACTTGATTCTATGATGGATTCATATTCAAGTCTTATGATTGTATTTGTTGTTGCAGTTTTGCTTGTATATATGATAATGGCATCACAGTTTGAGTCACTTATACACCCTTTTATAGTACTTTTCTCAATACCTCTTGCTATAACAGGTGGTATATTTGGACTTTTTATAACAGGAAAAACAATAACAATGACTGCATTTATGGGATTTATAATGCTTGCAGGTATGGTTGTTAACAATGCTATCGTTCTTGTAGACTATACAAACCAGATACTTGATAAAAAGCATTGTAGCGTTAAAGAAGCACTTATAGAGGCTGGTCCAAACCGTTTAAGACCTATTCTTATGACTACTCTTACAACAATACTTGGACTTGTGCCAATGGCTTTAGGTAAAGGCGAAGGTATGGAAATGCAACAACCTCTTGCTATTACTGTTATTTTTGGTCTTACAATATCAACTATTGTAACACTTTTATTTATACCTGTACTTTATTCTATAGTGGATACAATAAGATATAAACACTTTAAATCTAAACGTGATAAAAAGCATAAACAAAAACACGATACAGTTGAAGATATAATTGAACAATCAACATGATTATTTATAAAAAAGCAGAGTATTTAATATACTCTGCTTTTTTAATTTAAAAATATAAAAATAGGTTAGATTTTCTGCTAACAAATATATATTCTGTTCTGACACTTTAGCACCGCTGTACTACTATACGGTTATTACCAAAGGATACTTTTAATACCGTATAGTAGTATATTGCGGTAGCGAGTGACGCAGAACATAGTGATGTAAAGTATAGAACAAATCAACCTTGAGGCTACCTCAAAGCAAAAAGACCAGAAAATCTAACCTTTTAGTTATCATATTTAGTTTTTAAAATTTTTATAGAATAGTTAGATTTTCTGCTAACAAACGTATATTCTGTTCTGACACTTTAGCACCGCTGCACTATCGGTAGGTTCTTACCAAAGGATACTTTTAAGACCTACCGATAGTGTACTGCGGTAGCGAGTGACGCAGAACATAGTGATGTAGAGTATAGAACAAATCAACCTTGAGGCTACCTCAAAGTAAAAAGACCAGAAAATCTAACTAATATTTTTATATTTATAAGTATAACATATATTTTAAAAAAGTCAATTTTTTTGTCAAAATTATAATGAAAAATATATAATCACTTGAAAATATATAGAAATAAGGTATAATTTTATTATATATTATTTTTTTAAATTAGTCATTTTATGGAGGAAGGGGTTTGTTTACTATGGAAGTTATAAAAAGAGAACTAAGCCCAGAAGAACACGAACGATTTTGGAATAAAGCTCAAAAACCTGTTCGTAAAGTTTCTCTTTGGGGAACAGATAGCAAAAATAATCCTTGTATAATTATTTTATATGGTGAGCATCAGGCTGAGTTCAAAAAAATGAGAACTTCATATTATTATGATATGTTTGAGGGGTATGTTTTAGACAAAAATGTTAAATATACTCATTATGCTATATTTTATGGCATTAATGGACATTTACCTTCTACTGTAAATACATATTATGATGTTGAATCTAATTCTCTTTTTACAAAAAAAGGCTATAAAGAAGCTCACATATATTGGGATTGGAATAGTTCGGATTATACATATTCAAGAAAAATAAAAATTGATAAAAAATATAAAATAAAAGAATTTTATAGTGTTGATGGTGAAATTGAATTTAACTACTATGAAAATCATACATATAAAGATTATGTTTCATATTTAAAATCAAATAATATTAAATTTAATGATTGTGAAGTTATTGAAGATTTAGGTTCTTTATTTGGTTTTGATGAAAATAGTATATATTATAATTATGTTTTAGATATGTTTACAAAAGAAAGATTATATGGCAGAAAAAAAGCATTAAGCCAATTTATTAAAACAAATCCTTCTTTTGAAGATTATGAAAAACTTTTGAATGTTGCAAGTGTAGAATTAGCTTGTGGTATATTCCAAGAACTTACAATTTCTAAAAATCCTATTTTATTAGAAAAAGCAAAAGAAATAAATAAAAGTAGTGATTTATGGTCAATAGAAGAGGCATATCATAAAGGTTTAAAACGAATTTTAAAACAATATATAAGTATTTTTGATGAAAAAATGATTTTAAAACAGAAAGAAGATATTTATAAATCATTACCTGATATGGATTTCCATATTAAAAAATTAGAGATGTATGGGCAAGTAATGACAGGTGATGTATTAGAAGAATATTTATCAAATACTTCTTATTTTAATATTTATAATATAGGTTGGGTTTTTGGTAATCAAAAATTATTTGATAAAAATAAATATACTGATGGTAAGAAATTTAAAAAGATTGAATTTAAAAATACCATACAATCAGCAAAAGCATATGATATGGCTGATGCTATTGGTAAAATTGCATACTGTCTTGATGCTCCAAGAACAACTTACTATTTAAAAGGAATTAAAGAAAGTAAGGCTTATGATTATTTTGTTCGTTATATAAGAAGAACTATTGATGAATATAGACAAAATGATGAAGAAAAATTTGTAGCAGCAGCAAGAGAAATGCTTGTAAGTTATACACCGAAAGATGGTTTATTATGGTATGATTTTGAAAATTATTATAATCAAAATTATTTCTTCAATCGCTATTTTTCACAGAAAATAAAAAATGGTATAAGAGATAAAGAAGATGTTTGGGATAGACATATTGATGATGTTGTTTATATTGCAAAAAATGCAAAATCAAATATAGTAGGTAAATTCTGTTATATTACAATAAAGAAGGCTTATGACAATCATAATTTCGATAATTATGATTTAAAAGAACTTATATCTTTTACACAAATACCTTATACTAAAACAGCAGAGTTATTTGAAAATATTGTTTTGCCTAAAATTAAAGCATTAAACACTTTTGATGGAGAAATTATGCTTCTCTTAATGGATACTGTTTTAGATAAAATACAACGTGTGGCAGAAGACTATTTTGTTAGAACAAATGGTAAATTCTCACCTGAAAATATAGCAAATATGTTTGCTCTAAATAGTTTTGAAAAATGGTTAATCATAATCAAAAAGAATATTCACGATTTTACACCTACTGAATATATTTCTTTTGTAAAGAATTTCTTAATGAAAAATGATTATTTTATAAATAGTAAAAAAGAGATTTCAGATAATGTTAAAGAGTTCTTGAAAAACTCAATTTCATCATTAAATAATGCTACAATAGATGAAAAACAAGATTTATTACAATATATTGTATCATTATTACTTGAAAATACAGAATTAACTGATTTTATGACTGAATTTATAGAGGATATATTATTTAGTATGCCTTATGATGAGCTTAAAGAAGTGTTACAAGATATTGAATTTAAAAATATTGTTATGAAAGAAAGAGTTTATAATACTATTACATTATTAAAGGCTATAAAAGAAGACATTATTCCTAAAGACACAGTTATATTATCAATACTTGATATTGGTTCTCCAAAACTTGTAAAAGTATTAACAGAAGTTATTGAAAAATTAAAATCAAAATTATCAATAACAACATTACTTCTTATATCTGAATGTAGTGTTTATGCTTTAAATGAAACTGCAAAAACAGTTTTTGAAAATATGGATATTGAAAATAGAGATAAATTACATATGATTTTAATTGATTCTCCTGTTGAAAAAGTGCATAAATATGCTTTGGAAAAATTAGATGAATGGTATGGAAATAAAACACCAAAGCAGTTTATTTATCGTATGTTGGAACACCCTTGTATAGCTGTTAAATCATTCCTTTCCAACAAAATGGAAAATGCATTTTCAAATTTGAAAGATGTACAGCCAGATTTATATATTTATTATGTAAAAACACTTTTATATCTTCCTAATAAAGTATCAAAAAGTAAGGATTATGTTTATAATACAATTCCTACTTTCTTAAAATATTATCCTGATAGGAAAAAAGAGTTAGAAGATATATTACTTGATATTGGAAGTACAAATGGTAAATTTAATTCTGAAAAAGCACTTGTTACATTTGCAAAAATTCAGAAGGAGGTATGTAATCTATGAAAGTAAATTATAAATACGCAAGTCCTTCTCAATGTATACAAGCTAATAATGAAACAACTTTAGGTTTTAGTACAGATTTATCTCGTGATGAAAAAGTATCTTTTTTGGGTAAATTAAAAAATCCTTTAGTTTTTCGTGATGCTATGCTTATGCTTAGAGACATTGTTGTATCAGATATGAGTCAGAAAAAAAAGGAAAGACCTGAATATTTTATTTGGCTTGAAGAAGAAATTGAAAGACGTATAAAACAACATCAAGAATATGCACCTAATATAAGAGAAAAAATTAAAAAAGAAATAGATGCTTTTAGTGCAGAAGTTGAAAAATATAATTCTGAAATAAAAAAATTATCAGATATTAAAAAAAATTTACAAAGCCAAATTGATGAATATGATGCGTGGAAAGACTATTATAAAATTGAAAGAAAATTTTGGCAATTTCTGAGAGAAAGAGATTATGATTTATGGTTTGTATTAGACCCTGTTATAACTGTACATAAAGACCAAGTTTCTTTTGAGGCTTTTTCTATTGATGAGTCAACTTATGGTTGTTTATCTATTGATATGAGTGAATTTGATTTATTGCAAGAGCCTAATTTAGGTACAACAAATATTGATTTCTCTGTAAAACTTGAAAAAGAAATGAAACGTTTTCGTAGCTATACTGATGTAACATTATCTGTTAATCCTGAAGGCTTTACAGTAGATAGTGATGTTGTACCAGAATATGTTGAAAAGAAAATTGATTTGCCTGAAACTTGGATAAAAGGTTTTAATCAAGTTTCTTCGGCAGCAGCACTTGACAGTATTGAATTGAAACTTGAAGTTTCTGATATGTATGATATTTGTGCTTTTTTAAGAAAACATAAAGAGAAAAAAAGTCCTCGTTATATGAAATGGATATTAGAACCTAAAAAAAGAATACAAGTAGTATTTGAACCTTTTGGAACAGTTCTTACATTAAATTCTGTATATAATGGTACTCAAAAACGAGAAGAAAAAATATGGGGAAGAAGACGTTGGCTTGTTGTTGAAAAATTAATACCTGTGTCTAAAGCCTTTTATATCCGTTTTTTAGGCTTTGGTATGCCCCAGTTTATACGTGCTGATATGGGAACGATTCAAATGACAGTAGGTTTTACTTCTTGGTCTTCAAATGACTGGGTAAAAGGTACAGCATTTAATATTATGGCTGGTTTTACAGGCAACGGAAACTATAAAGATATTTATAAATTGCTTAAAAAAGAACGTAGTATGTCTATGAAAGAAATATTTGATAGTTTTCCAAATGTTAAAAATGATAAAGTAAAAGCTGGAATTGGTATGTTATTCAGACGTGGAGAAGGCTATTTTGATATTATAAATAATAAAGTTCGTTTCCGTCGTCTTTGTAGTGAACCTATTCCAGAAGAACTTTATGAAATTTCATATATCGAAAAAGAGGTTGAAAAACTTAGTAAGCAAACATTTGATAATATGACAGTTGTATATACACCAAATAATGAATTTATATTCTCAACAAAATATAAAGGTTCTTATTGGTGGGAAGGTGAAATGACTACAGAAATAGTTATTGACCAAGATGCACAGATTGTTAAACTTAAATGTAATTGTGACAAATTTAAAAGAGGTGAAAGAAATATTTCTGACCCTTGTGCACATATTCTTGCACTTTATATTGCTTCTTTTAAATTATTGAAACTAAAAAATTTAGAGTATAACAAGGAATATAAAATCAATGATATTATGGAGATGTTGCTATGATGGACACAAGGACTGAATATAGAGAACAAGTAAAAGAAATGGGAAAAAAAGAATTCACATTTCAAAAAATGCAGGAATATGGCTTTTGGCCAAGCCATTTGCCAACTCCTTATGAACGTCAACAAAATGAAACAGAAGAAGATTTTGAAAATAGAAAAAAACTTATTGATGAATTTCAAAAACTTTCAGAGAAAATTTCACAAGTATATAAAGAAAAACGTGACATAGAAATAAAGCTTTCTTCTCTTAAAAAAGAATATCAAGATACTTGGGACTATGAAAAAATACGTTCTGTTGTTTCTCAAGAGATTATGAAAGAATCTATTGCAAGAAGAGCTGAAAGAAAAGCTGAAAGAGAACGTCAGAAACAGTTAAAAACTGAAGCTTGGAATAAAAAGAAAGCAGAAAATATTTTATTTATAGGTAAGGGATATTCTTCATTTTTATCACAGAAAGAAACTAATTTTGAAAAACTTAAAGAAAATAATTTGCCTATAATAGAAACAGACAAAGATTTAGCAGCTCTTTTACAAATAGAATATAAAACATTACGTTATTTAACATATCATAGAGATGTTGTTACTTTTGATAACTATTATAGATTTGATATTCCTAAAAAGAGTGGGGGAACTAGACATATTGCTGCACCTAAAACACAGCTTAAAACAGCCCAAAGAAATATATTAGAAAAAATATTGGAAAAAATAGAAGTTTCTAATGCTGCTCACGGGTTTATTAAATCAAAATCAGTTATTACAGGAGCAAAAATACATAAAACAAGTCCGGATTTATTGATTAATATTGATTTAGAAAACTTTTTCCCTACAATAACATTTGAAAGGGTTAGAGGTTTATATCAATGTTTAGGTTATTCTGGATATATTTCATCATTACTTGCAATGATTTGTACATATTGCGAAAGAATGCCTATTGAAATAAAAGGTGAAACAAAATATGTAAAAACTTCAGAAAGAATATTACCACAAGGCTCTCCGGCAAGTCCTATGATAACAAATATTATATGTCAAAGAATGGATAAACGTATAAATGGGCTTTGTAAAAAATTAGGATTTACATATACACGTTATGCTGATGATATGAGTTTTAGCTATATAGGAGATATAAATAATATATCTATTGGAAGTTTTTTAAATAGTATTAAAAAAATTATAGAAGATGAAGGCTTTAATATTAAAGAAGAAAAAACACATATTTTAAGAAAAAATAATAGACAGTATATTACAGGTATTGTAATTAATAATCAAGAAATAGGTGTTCCACGAAAATGGGTTGATATTCTTAGAGCTTCTATTTATAATGCAGAAAAATTAAAAAATTCAGGAAATTCTATACCAAAAGAGAAAAGAATGGAAATCAAAGGTAAAATTTCTTGGCTTAAGAGTGTAAACGAAACAAGATATAAAAAGATAATAGATAGAGGTTTAAAATTATTAGAAAATTAAAATTTTAATGATATTAGCTTAAATAAAAAAATTCCTTGTTATTTTTAATAACAAGGAATTTTTTATTTAATTAATATGCTCTACCCCAGTAAACCATATGTTTAGCTTTTTTGCCACAACATACACAAGTATCTGAAATTTCTTCTTGTTCAAAAGGAATACATCTTGAAGTAGCAGCAGTTTTTTCTTTAATTGCATCTTCACAAGCTTGGTCACCACACCACATAGCTTTAATAAATCCTGGTGTTTCGTTGATGATTTTTTCAAATTCGTCCATATTTTTAGCAACATAAGTTTTGCTATCACGAGAAACTCTTGCTTTTTCAAGAAGATTTTTCTGTATATCATCAATAAGTTCTTTAACTTTTGTTTCAAGTTCGTCCATTGAAACAACTATTTTTTCACTTGTATCACGTCTTGCAAGTACAACCTGATTATTTTCAATATCTTTAGGTCCTACTTCAAGTCTTACAGGTACACCTTTCATTTCATATTCAGAGAATTTCCAACCTGGAGAACGGTCTGAATCATCAACTTTAACTCTTGCAATAGAAGAAAGTCTTTCTTTAAGCTCGTTTGCTTTATCAAGCACACCTTCTTTTTGCTGAGCAATAGGAACTATAACAACCTGAATTGGAGCAATAGCAGGAGGAAGAACAAGACCGCTGTTATCTCCATGAACCATTATTATTGCACCAATAAGACGAGTTGTCATACCCCAAGATGTCTGGTGAACATACTGAAGTTTGTTTTCTTTATCTGTATATTGAATATCAAAAGCGTGAGCAAATCCATCACCAAAGTTGTGACTTGTTCCTGACTGTAAAGCTTTTCCGTCATGCATAAGACTTTCTATTGTATAAGTAGCTTTTGCACCAGCAAAACGTTCTTTTTCTGTTTTTTCACCTTTAATAACAGGAATTGCAAGTATATTATGACAGAAATCAGAATATACATTAAGCATTTTTATTGTTTCTTCTTGTGCTTCTTCAGCTGTTGCATGAGCTGTATGTCCTTCTTGCCATAAGAATTCCATTGTTCTTAAAAATGGTCTTGTTGTTTTTTCCCATCTTACAACAGAACACCACTGATTATAAAGTTTAGGCAAATCTCTATGTGACTGTATTATATTTGAATAATGTTCACAGAAAAGTGTTTCGGAAGTAGGGCGAACACAAAGTCTTTCTGTGAGTTTATTTTCACCACCATGAGTAACCCAAGCAACTTCAGGAGCAAAACCTTCAACATGGTCTTTTTCTCTCTGAAGAAGACTTTCAGGTATAAACATAGGCATATATACATTTTCATGTCCTGTTTCTTTAAATCTTCTGTCAAGTTCTTTTTGTATAAGCTCCCAAATAGCATAGCCGTATGGTTTAATTATCATACAACCTCTAACACTTGAATAATCAACAAGTTCAGCTTTTTTTACAACGTCTGTATACCATTGTGGAAAATCAACTTCCATATCTGTTATGGAAGAAACAAATTTTTTGTCTTTAGCCATTTTTAAAATACTCCTTTCAAAATTTAAACATAAAAAAAGCCTTCGTCCACAAAAAAGGGACCAAGGTAAATTTCGGCGGTGCCACCCTAATTGATATTAAAAAATAAAAATATCCTCTCAAAACCTTTTAACGGGGGAAAACCGTCGCACTTTTTATTCCTGCGAAGCTCAGGGAGCAGGTTCGAAACATTCTCATAAAGGCTTTCATCAACCGCCTTCTTTCTGAAATGAAATATATATCTACTATTTCCCATCACAGCTTTTATAAAATATACAATTGTATAATAAACCAGAATTTATATTGTGTCAAGATATTAAAAATTATTATTGATATTTTGATAAATTGAAAGGATATATTAAGTGATGTATAATATTTATATATTCATTTGATAGGAGGTTATTCATATGAAAAATACAGGTATTTGTCCAAAATGTAATGGTAATGACATTTTGAAAATTAAGGGTAAAGCCGGTGCTTATGGTTCAGGAAATAATATTCAAGTAGGCTTAACTATTTTTTCAGCAGTATTAGTTGACAGATATGTTTGTTGTTCTTGTGGATATTCTGAAGAATGGATTAATAAAGAAGATATTCAAACATTAAAAGATAGATTTTAAAAATAATTAAAATGTATTATATATGTTGTTTATTATTATAATTGTATGATAGTATATACATAGAAATAATTTGATATAAAAAAGGAATGAGTATTTTGAAAGATTATAGACTTGAAAAACTTGCAGACATACTTGTAAATTATTCAACACAGGTTAAAAAAGGTGATAGAGTTGCAATATCAGGAGAAGAAGTTTCTCTTCCTTTTATAAAGGCTGTTGCAAAGTCGGCAATTAAAAGTGGTGGAATTGTAAAATATTTTGTTGATATTCCGGAAATAGATGAATGTGTAATAAAAAATGGTGATGATAAACAACTTTCAGAACCTAATTTTCGTTTTGGGGAATGTGCAAAAAGTGATGTTTGGATAAGTGCTTGGGGAAGTGATAATTTAAAAACACTTGCTTCTGCTGATGGTGAACGCCTTAAAAAAAGACGTCTTGGAAATAGTGAAAACCGTAAAATATATAATAAGCGTTCTGCAACAGGTGAACTTCGATGGTGTGGAACACAGTTTCCTGCAAATGGTGATGCACAAAGTGCAAATATGAGCCTTGATGAATATGAGGATTTTGTATATAAAGCTGGATTTATATATGAAGATAATCCTGTTGCCAAGTGGCGAGAAATGGAAGAGTTTCAAGAGAAGTGGGTTAAGTATTTAGATACTAAGAAAGAACTCCATATAATAAGTACAAATACAGACATAAAAGTTAATATTTCAGGTAGAAAATGGATAAACTGTTGTGGTAAAGAAAATTTCCCAGATGGTGAAATATTTACATCACCTGTTGAAAATGATATAAATGGATATATTACATTTTCATATCCTGCAATACTCAATGGAGATGAATTTGAAAAAGTACGATTTACTGTTAAAAATGGCAGAATAGAAGAAATTGATTGTGAAAATAAAACTGCCCTTGAAAAACTTATTTCATATATAGATACTGATAATGGTTCAAGATTTTTTGGAGAAGTTGCAATAGGTACAAACTATGGCATAGACAGATACACAAAAAATATACTTTTTGATGAAAAAATGGGCGGTACAATGCATATGGCTGTTGGTGCAGCTATGGAGGAAGCCGGAGGAGTAAATGAATCAGCAATACATTGGGATATGATTAATGATATGACAAAATGCGGAGAAATTTACGCCGATGGAGAATTGTTTTATAAAAATGGTAAATTTTTAAATGAAGTGTTAAAATAATTTGATTTTAATTCAAATTTGTGGTATTGTAATAAAATAGGTTTTTTATGTAAAGACTAAATTGCTTTTAGTAGCATAAAAATAGAAATTTTTTTAGAAGGAGCGATATTAATGGAATATGTTACAGGAAGCTGTCAGCCAAAAGATATGGAAGTATCTGATTTAATGCTTTTGGAAGATGGTGCCCAAGCTAAAACTCATGGTATGGTTTATTCCATAAAAGATATGGGTGATTTTGGTTTTGTTACTTTAAGAAAAAGAAATGCACTTGTTCAGTGTGTTTATGAAAAAGAAAGCTCAAATTTTGAACTTTCAGATATTATGACAGAAGCTTCAATAGAAGTTACTGGTACAGTTAAGAAAGATGACAGAGCTCCTAATGGATTTGAAATACATCTTGTAGATTTAGAGGTTCTTTCAATGCCAAAAGAGCAGACACCTGTAAACCTTTCAAAAAGAAAACTTGGTATGACTCTTGAAACAAAAGTTTCTATGCGTCCATTAACACTTAGAAATAACCGTGAAAGAGCTGTATTTAAACTTCAGGAAGGTGTTGTTAAAGGATTTAGAGAATACTTCGAAAAAGAAGGATTTACAGAAATCCGTACACCAAAAATCGTTGCAAATGGTGCTGAAGGTGGAGCAAATATATTCAAACTTGACTATTTTGGTAAAAAAGCATATCTTGCACAGAGTCCACAGTTCTACAAACAGACTCTTGTAGGTGTTTTTGAAAAAGTATTTGAAATTGGACCAGTTTTTAGAGCTGAAAAACATAATACTGCAAGACATCTTAATGAATATATTGGTGTAGATATGGAAATGGGCTTTATTGATAGCTTTGTTGATATTATTGAAGCTGAAACAGGTGCTTTAAAACATATGTTTGAAGTACTTCAAAGAGATTATGATAGAGAACTTAAAATATTAAATATTACTCTTCCTAACATAGATAAAATACCTATGGTAAAATTCAAAGATGTTAAAGAAATGGTTGCTGCTGAATACAACAGAAAAATTAAAGACCCATATGACCTTGAGCCAGAAGAAGAACAGCTTATTTCTAAACTTTTTGCTGAAAAATATGGTAGCGAATTTGTATTCGTAACACATTACCCTGTTAAAAAACGTCCTTTCTATGCTATGGACGACCCAGAAGACCCTAAATATACATTAAGCTTTGACCTTCTTTTCAGAGGTATGGAAATTACAACTGGTGGTCAGAGAATTCATGATTATGATACACAGGTAGCAAAAATGATTAGCAAAGGTCTTGACCCTGCTGATTTTGAAACATACCTTATGATTCATAAATATGGTATGCCACCACATGGTGGTCTTGGTATGGGACTTGAAAGACTTTGTATGAAACTTATGGACGGTGTAAACGTTCGTGAAGCATCAATGTTCCCAAGAGATATGTCAAGACTCGTACCTTAATTTTTTTAAAAAATATATATAGAGAAGGTGTAAGTATATGAAAATTACAGATGAAATGATAGATTACATCAGCCAACTTGCCCGTCTTGAACTTTCTGGAGAAGAAAGAGAAAAGGGTAAAGAAGAAATCGGAAAAATTATCGATTATATGGATACATTAAATACTCTTGACACAACTGATATTGAAGCTATGTCACATGCATTCCCTGTTAAAAACGTATTTAGGGAAGATGTTGTAAAACCTTCTGTTGATAGAGACATTATTACACTTAATGCTCCACAGAAGAAGGAAGGCTGTTTCAAAGTACCTAAAACAGTTGATTAAAGGAGGAATACAAAATGGAACTTACAAGTCTTTCAGCCCTTGAATTAGGGAAAAAGATTAAAGCAGGTGAAGTTGGCGTTGTTGAAGCAACAAAAGCAAGCCTTGAAAATATAGAAAAATATGATAGTACTTACAACTGTTATGTAACAGTATGTAAAGAAGAAGCATTAAAAAGAGCAGAAGAAGTTCAGAAACTTATTTCTAATGGTACACTTACATCACCTCTTGCAGGTGTTCCTATGGGTGTAAAAGATAATATGTGTACAAAAGGTATACAGACATCTTGTGGTTCAAAAATGCTTTCAAACTTTAAACCAACATATACATCAACAGCAGTACAAAAACTTGAAGATGCTGGAGCAGTAATACTCGGTAAACTCAATATGGACGAATTTGCTATGGGTAGTACATCAGAAACTTCATTTTTTGGAGCTACAAAAAATCCTTGGAACATAGATAGAGTTCCTGGAGGAAGTAGTGGTGGTTCAGCAGCAGCAGTTGTAGCAGAAGAAGCTTTCTGTACACTTGGTTCAGATACAGGTGGTTCTATAAGACAGCCAGCAGCTTTCTGTGGTATAACAGGTCTTAAACCAACTTATGGTTCAGTATCAAGATATGGTCTTGTTGCTTATGCTTCATCTCTTGACCAGATTGGACCAATGGGTAAAAATGTTGAAGATGTTGCAGAAGTATTCTCAACAATTATGGGACATGACCCTAAAGATAGTACATCAGTAAAACAAGATGCAAAGAAATTTGTTCTTGATAACAATATAAAAGGTATGAAAATTGGTATACCTACAAACTACTTCGGAAAAGGTCTTGACCCAGAAGTAAAAGAAAGTATACTTGCATCTGCAAAAGTTCTTGAAGGAATGGGAGCAGTTGTTGAAGAATTTGAAATGCCTGCACTTGATTATGCAATACCTGCATATTATATAATTGCATGTGCTGAAGCAAGCTCAAATCTTTCAAGATATGATGGTATTAAATACGGATATAGTGCAGAAAACTTTGATGGACTTGTTGACCTTTACTTTAAATCAAGAAGCGAAGGTTTTGGCGAAGAAGTTAAAAGAAGATGCCTTATAGGTGCATTCGTTTTAAGCAGTGGATACTATGATGCATACTATAAAAAAGCTCTTCAGGTTAAAGCTGTTATCAAAAAATCATTTGATGATGCTTTTGAAAAATATGATGTTATTTTAACACCAACTGCACCTACAACAGCACTTAAAATGGGTGAAAACTTAAGTGACCCTCTTAAAATGTATTTAGGTGATATATATACAGTATCTGTAAACCTTGCAGGTCTTCCAGGTCTTGTTGTTCCTTGTGGATTTGATAAAGAAGGTCTTCCAATAGGTATGCAGCTTATAGGAAAACCATTTGGTGAAGATACACTTTTAAATGCAGGTTTTGCTTTCCAAAGCACAACAGATTATCATACAAAGAAACCTGTTCTTAAATCAGGAAAGGAGGCATAAAACAATGGAATTTGAAACCGTCATGGGTTTGGAAGTCCATGTAGAACTTTCAACTAAAACAAAAATATTCTGCTCTTGTACAACTGAGTTCGGAGGAGACCCAAATACACACGTATGTGAAGTTTGTACAGGTATGCCGGGAACACTTCCTGTTCTTAATGAGCAGGTTGTAGAATATGCAATTCGTACAGGTCTTGCTACTAACTGTGAAATAACACAGTATAATAAATTCGACAGAAAAAATTATTTCTATCCTGACCTTCCAAAGGCTTATCAGGTATCACAGCTTTATCTTCCAATATGCCGTAATGGACATATTGATATAGAAGTAAACGGTGTTAAAAAATCAATAGGTATACATGAAATTCATATGGAAGAAGACGCTGGAAAACTTATCCACGACCCTTGGGACGATTGTACACTTGTTGACTATAACCGTTGTGGTGTTCCACTTCTTGAAATTGTAAGTGAACCAGATTTTAGAAGTGGTGAAGAAGTTATTGCATACCTTACAAAACTTAAACAGATTTTACAGTACATTGATGTTTCTGACTGTAAAATGGAACAAGGTTCAATGCGTGCTGACGTAAACCTTTCTGTTAGACCTTTCGGACAGGACGAGTATGGTACAAGAACAGAAATGAAAAATATCAACTCTTTTAAAGCTATTGCAAGAGCAATAGAAGGTGAAAGAGCAAGACAGATTGAACTTATTGCAGAAGGTAAAAAAGTTGTTCAGGAAACAAGAAGATGGGACGATAATAAAGGTTCATCATTCGCTATGCGTTCAAAAGAAAATGCACAGGATTATAGATATTTCCCAGAACCAGACCTTGTACCTATTGAAATAAGTGATGAATGGATTGAAAGAGTAAGAGCATCTCTTCCTGAACTTCCAACAGAAAAGAAAGAAAGATATATGAAAGAGTATAATCTTCCTGAATATGACGTTGATATTATTACAGGAACAAAAGCTCTTGTTAAAATATTTGAAGAGGCTAATGCTGTATGTAACAACCCTAAAGAAGTTTCAAACTGGATTATGGTTGAAGTTTTAAGACTTGCTTCTGAAACAAATACAGACCCTGATGATATTAGCTTTGACCCTAAAAATCTTGGTGTACTTATAAATCTTGTTAAAAATGGTGTTGTAAACAGAAATACAGCAAAAGAAGAAGTTCTTGCAAAAATGTTTAGTGACAATGTTGAGCCAGAACAGTACATTAAAGATAATAACCTTCAAATGGTAAGTGATGATAGCCTTGTAAGAGATATTGTTACAGCTGTTATTGCTGCAAATCCAAATTCTATTGAACAGTACAAAGAAGGTAATGAAAAAGTAGTTAAATTCCTTATGGGACAGTCTATGAAACAGCTTAAAGGAAAAGCAAATCCTGCTGTTGTTACAAAAGTCCTTGAAGAAGAACTTGCTAAACTTTAATATAAATAAAAAAGGTGTTCTTTTAGAACACCTTTTTTTTGTTGTTTATTTACAGCCGCAGCCACAGCCGCAAGAGTCATTTGAATTATTATTTGTTAATTTTCCTGTAAATCCTGGTGCAAAAAGACTCATTGGGAAATCAAGGTTATTGAAGAAGTCACAAGGGTCATCTGTTGTTGATGGACCTTTACATTCTTCTGGAATACAATATCCTTCTGTTTTTACAACAATATTTACAGGTCTGAAAAGTTTAATTACTGCAAAAAGACCGATTGTTACTGATACTGAAACAGGGTATGATGTGTTTGCAGGAAGACTTCTTGATGAACCACAAGAACTACTATCCCAATCACAACCACAATCACAGTTGCATCCTGAATTACATCCACAGTTACAACCGCAGTTGCAATCACAGCAAGAATTCTGACAGAATTTTAATTCAGCAAGAAGACTTATTGCTTTTCCTTCAACAGATACAAATGGACCAGATGAAAGAAGTTCGTTGCTGCAATAAAGGTCAGAAGCTACAACAACATCTGCATCATCAGAACCATATAATGTTACTTTTGAAGTATAAGATGAAGTTGCTTTTGTTGAACAAATTTCACAACCATCAGCAGTTTTAAAAATAAGAGTATAAACAAAATTAAATCTTACTTCTACGTCCCAATAGCATTTTTTGAATGGGTTTTCTTTTTTGCTTACAATACTAATTTTTGAAAGACATAAATCTCTTACAGAAACTGATGCTGCATTTGCAGGTGGAACGATAATTTCATTATCTTTACAGCAATCATCACAACAACTATAAGAATATACTCTTGCAGCTCCTAAATTGTGTGGTGTTAAACATTTCTGAATTCTACACTGGTCAAATATTTTCTGGGCAATAATACACTCCTCTTTTGTTTGGCATTTTGAATCCATACAGTTAGCTTTAAGTTCAAATTTTGACATATTATAAATCTCCTTAAGGTTTTATCTTTTGCTATATAGTATGCTTAATTTTAAAAAAGGTGAAAAAAATAAGCCGTATGTTTTTTATTACGGCTTAATATCTTCATCTTTATCTAATATTGTAAATCGGGATGTTCCTGTTATAATATCAAACATATAATTTGGTATTGAAAAAACAACTAATAATGCTATAACACAAAGCCCTGAAAGTTTAAATGCACGAACACCATTAGTAACAGCATAAGGAATATTTTCCATAATAACTCCATAAGCTGCATAATACATATTTGCACCAGGAACAAGAGGGAATATAGGTGGCAATACATAAAGCATTACAGGTAATTTTCTTGATGATGAATATAATTTTGCTATAAATGCTATTGTTGCAGCACCTAAAAATGTTGCCGTCATGGGGTCACCTGTGTTTATATAATATGCATAATACATACCATAACCAAAAGCACCTGTTATTCCACAAGCTAAAAGCTCACTTTTAGGTGTTTTATATATTATTGCAAAAAAAAGACAAGCAAAAAATGAAAAAAAACTTTGTGCGATAATACTCATAATATACCTCCTCTTGTTATTATTGTCCAAAGTTCTACAGAAAAAGCAATTCCTGTTGCAATAGCAACACCTGTTATAAGTGCTTCCAATGCACGGATACCTCCAGCGATATGTTCACCTTTTAAAATATCATCAACAGCATGAGTAAATGGAACACCAGGTGCAATAGCAATTAATGAACCTATAATTATTTTATCAAGCTGTGTACCAAATCCGTATCTCATAAATAATACAGAAGTAAAACCTACTATAAATCCACCGAATATATTAACAAGAAATGTTATAACTCCTTTTGAATTAAGCGTTTGAACAAAAATACCCAAACACATACCTACAAAAAATGATGTAAAAGCATCCCAATAGTTTCCATTAAACATAACCGTTCTAAAAGCAGCAGCACCGCCAAAAGCAAGAGTAGTTATAAGAAAACTATATCCTGTTTTTGTGTTTATTGTATCCAAACGAGCAAGTGCTTCATCAGCAGTTATAATGTTATCCTTAAAGTTTTGTATTATTTCCTCAATAAGTGTTATTCTTTCCATATGCATGGATTTTTTTTGCACATGTTTTACCATTGTGAGAACACCTGTTGAGGGGCTTTCTATTGTAACAACTATACCGGATGTTGTAACAAAAACCTCATTTTTAATAAAATTTTTAGTTGAAAGTATATTTTTTATAGCTTCTTCTATTCTTGAGGTACTGCAACCATTTACAAGCATTAATTGACCTGTATTTATTGCGAGTTCCAATACTGATTTGCTATCCATATGTAAAAATTACACCTCTTTATAAATTTTAATCAATAATATCTTTATATAATTATCAACTTTTTCTAAAAAAATGTCAATATTTATGAGAATTATAATATATTAAACATTTTTTTCGGCAAAATACCTTAAAAATAATATTTTTAATTGGAAAGTATAAATATATATTAACGAAAATATATTTAATATACATTTTGTAATGAATTAAATTTTGAATTGTGCTATACTTGTTTACATCAAAAGGACATTTGATTTTATATAATAAATATTTAAAAAATGGAGGTATGTAAAGTGAGTGAATTTAATTTTGATGAAATTAGAAATGTAGACCCTGAGATTGTGGAATGTATTGAGGCAGAACTTAAAAGACAAAGAGAAAATATAGAACTTATTGCCTCAGAAAACTTTGTTTCTAAAGCCGTTATGCTTGCTATGGGTACTCCTCTTACAAATAAATATGCTGAAGGATATCCAGCAAAAAGATATTATGGTGGCTGTGAAAAAGTTGATATTGCAGAAAATCTTGCTATTGCAAGAGCAAAAGAGCTTTTTGGTGCAGAACATGTAAATGTTCAGCCTCATTCTGGTTCTCAGGCTAATATTGCAGTATATTTTGCAATGCTTAAACCAGGGGATACAATACTTGGTATGAACCTTGACCAAGGTGGACACCTTACACATGGTAGCCCTGTAAATATATCTGGTAAATATTTTAATGTTATACCTTATGGTGTAGACGAAAATGGATATCTTGATTATGATGAACTTGAAAAAATAGCAAAAGAAAATAATCCTAAAATGATTGTTGCTGGTGCTAGTGCATATGCAAGAACAATAGATTTTGAAAGAATTAGTAATATAGCAAAAAGCGTAGGGGCATATTTAATGGTTGATATTGCTCATATTGCTGGTCTTGTTGCAACAGGTCTTCATCCATCACCTGTTCCATATGCAGATTTTGTAACTACTACTACACACAAAACATTACGTGGCCCAAGAGGTGGTATGATTATGTGTAAAGAGGAATATGCAAAAGCTATTGATAAAGCTATATTCCCTGGAATACAAGGTGGACCACTTATGCACATTATTGCAGCAAAAGCAGTGTGTTTTAAAGAAGCTTTACAGCCAGAATATAAAGAATATATGTTAAACGTTGCAAAAAATGCTAAAGCACTTGCAAATGCATTAATTGAAAATGGTGTTGATATTGTATCAGGCGGAACAGATAATCACCTTATGCTTGTTGACCTTAGAAAACTTAACCTTACAGGTAAAGAAGCAGAAAAAATGCTTGATTCAGTAGGTGTTACATGTAATAAAAATACAATTCCTTTTGACCCACAGTCACCATTTGTTACAAGTGGTGTAAGACTTGGTACTCCTGCTGTTACATCAAGAGGAATGAAAGAAGAAGATATGAAAGAAATAGCTACAATAATTGCTATGACTCTTAAGGATTATGAAAATAATAAAGAAGAGGCAAAAGCAAGAGTTAAAGCACTCACTCTTAAATATCCTTTATATTAATTAAAATAAAAAAGGCTCTTTATATCTATAAAGAGCCTTTTTTTTAATCTATATAATTATTTCTTAATATTTCAATTTCTTTTGCGTATCCTAAAAGTTCATTTGGTGTTTCGAGGAAAAATGGTAAATGTCTTAATTGGGGATGATTTATTATTCTTGTTATAGCTTCAATACCTATATATCCTTCACCAATTTTTTCATGTCTGTCTTTATGGCTTTCAAAAGGATTTTTGCTGTCATTAAGATGAATTGCTTTAAGCTTTTCAATACCTATTATTTTATCAAACTCATTAATAACACCATCAAGGTTATTTACTATATCATATCCTGCATCATAAACATGACAAGTATCAAGGCATACACCCACTTTATGTGAAAGATTAACTTTTTCTATTATGCTTTGTATCTCTTCGAAACTTCTTCCTACTTCTGTACCTTTTCCAGCCATAGTTTCAAGTAATACTGTTGTTGTTTGTTCTTCTTTTAAAAGTGAATTAAGCATGTCTGCTATAAGTTCAATACCTTTTTCACTACCTTGACCAACATGACTACCTGGATGAAAATTATAAAGATTATTTGGTAAATATTCCATTCTCTTTAAATCATCTTCCATTGTAATGAAAGCAAACTCTCGTACTTTCTCGTCAGCAGAACAAGCATTTAATGTATATGGTGCATGTGCCAGTATTTTTGAAAAATTATTTTCATTCATAATATCAATAAGATTTTTTACATCATTTATATCAATTTCTTTAGCTTTGCTGCCTCTTGGATTTCTTGTAAAAAATTGAAATGTATTTGCATTTATTTTTAAAGCCTCTTTGCCCATATTTTTAAAGCCTTTTGATGAGGAAAGATGACATCCTATATTTAACATATTAAAAATACCTCCTTTAAGAATATTTACTATTATATTAGTTTTATTGTATTATTACAATAAATAAATTTAATAAGGGTGATATTATGGATTTTGAATATATAAAAAAATGTATTATAGAAAATAGTGAAATAAAATATAAAGAATTTTCATCAAGGCTTGTACCTAATATAAATAATATAATAGGTGTAAGGCTACCATATTTGAGAAAATTGGCAAAGGAAATATCTTCAAGTGAAATTGCAGAATATTTTTTATATAATTATGAAGAAGAGTATTTTGAAGAAACAATGTTAAAAGGATTTGTTATAGGTTATATTAAGTGTGATATAAATAAAAAGTTTGAATATATAGATTTTTTTGTGCCTAAAATAAATTGTTGGTCAATATGTGATAGTTTTTGTGCAACACTTAAATTTGTTAATAAATATAAACATGAAACATATGAATATTTAGAAAAATATAAAAATTCTAATAAAGAATATGAAAATAGATTTATAACAGTTATGTATATGACATATTTTTATAATGAAAACTATATTAATGATATTTTAGAATATTTTAATAATGTAAAATCTCAAGATTATTATTCCCAAATGGCAATAGCTTGGGCTTTATCTATATTATATATAGAATATCCAGATTTAATAACCAAATATTTGTTAAATTGTAAATTATCTGATTTTACATATAATAAAACAATACAAAAAATAATAGAATCTAGGAAAGTTATGGAAAAACAGAAGGATTATATTCGTTCTTTAAGAAGAAAGTAAGAATTATTCCGTTGTTTAATATAAATTTTTATCTTATAATAGTATAAGTTAAAGGAGGCATTAAAATTGAAAAGAAATATTTTAGTCGGAATATTGACAGCTATGATTATTACAAATAATGTAATGGCCGGCCAAGTTGTCACCAGTACTGTTATAAGTGGATATACAACAGCTTCAAGACCTAATCCTGTATATAATATAAATCCTTATAATATATCAACATATACAGGTGTTGGAGAGGATGGAAGTCTAAAGCTTTATGGTAATGGTGAAATTATAGAAATACCACTTGAAACTCCATTATATAAATTAAATGATGGATATTCGGATAAAATTATGAATAAAGATGGAGTATGGGGTATTGAACGTAATGTAGGTGTATATGAATTTACAGGTGCTGAAAACTGGGAATTATATACTGCCAATAGTTATAATAATAATTCAACAGTAATATTTACATGTGATTCGCCAGTAGAAACATCTATACTTAATGGATTATGTACTCATTTTGATGTATTATCAACTAAAGATATAAAAACAACAACTTATGATGGAATATCTTTTTCAACAGATGGAAATAAAATTCTTATGCGTTTTATGAATGTAAGAAATATAAAAACAGTAGAAAATATTAAAAGCTTTTTATATAGTCAAAATATAAATGGAACACCAGTAAAATTATTATATTTCCTTGATAAGCCTGTATTTGAGGCTTTTGATGAAGATATACAAAATAAACTTAATGGAGCTTTTGATGAAGATAATATAAAAAATATTGGATATACAGATACTAATCTTCAGAAAATAGAGTTTAATGGTATTAAAAAAAGTATTAATACAGCTATATTTAACACAGCTACAACAAATAATGAAATGTTAGATAATTTTCTTACAGGTATTGTAGATTTAAAAATATACAATAGTAGTAATGAAAATTATTTTATAAATGAAGTTTCTGCTGATAATGATAGTATTAAAATATCCATAAAAGATAGTAATAATATAATATATACAGGTTCAATAGCATATTATGAATCTAACTTTATTAATGATAAGAATACAGAGGTTGTATTATCAAATAAAGATAGTAATGTTATTATACGTATGCAAATTAATCTTTCAAAAATAAAAGTACCATTTGGTAAAATTATATTAGATGATAATACAGTTTTATTAAATGATAGTTGTAAAACAAATATACAAGGGGTATTACCAGAAAAAATATATTATACAGATAATGGTAATACAGAAGTTTATTTAAGTAATACTATTGTATATGGTGAAAGTACAGCAAATACAAAATTTAAAGTTTCAGGAAATGGAGAATATACATTTAACGAAACAAATAATTGTATAAAGCCTATGGTAGATAATGATAATTTAACTGTAAATTATTCTTTGGATAATAAAAATAAATATTCTATTGAATTTGAATATGTACCAAAACAAGAAATAGATAAAACTCTTAATATTATGTTTTTAGGTGATAGTTTAATAAACCAAGAATATTATTCACGATATGTAAAAGAGCTTTTTGCTAATGATGGTGTTGAGTTAAACCTTATTGGAACAAGAGGTACAGATGATAATAAACATGAAGGTCGTGGTGGATGGTCTGCATATAATTATTGTAATGATATATCAGCATCAGGCTATACAAATCCATTTTTAAATAATGGCAATTTTTATTTTACATATTATATGGAAGAAAATAAACTTGAAACACCAGATTATATTGTAATAAATCTTGGTATAAATGACTTAAATCTTAATGGTCATAATAGTTTTGATGAAATTTTAGAAAATTTTGATACAATAATTAATAGTATACATAATTATAATGAAAATATTAATGTTATTATAAATACTCCTGTATTATTATATGAAACAGATAAGACTAATACAGCCAAAACAACAAGACTTGTGTTTAATGAAGTTCTTATGGAAAAATATAGTGAAGGATACAAAAATGTAGTTGTATGTCCTTCTTATCTTGTATTAAATCCAAGAACAGACTATAAACTTATAGAACAGGAAATGAGTGATGCTATGACTGTAACAGATACAACACATCCTAATATATATGGATACAAGAATATGGCTGATATTACATATACATATATACATTATATAGAGTCCTGTTTAAAATGATAATTTAGAGCCATATGGTTTTAAATATATAATTGTTTTTCTTAACATAATAAAAAAAGGAGGGGGATTTAATGAAAAACAGTTTCAAAATGAGTTTGCCATTAAAACTTATTATTGGAGTTATAGTAGGTATTATATTAGGTATGGTGGCAAACGAAGCTATTATGAATGTGGTTGTAACAGTAAAATATATTCTTGGACAGTTTATTAATTTCTGTGTACCATTAATAATAATAGGATTTATAGCACCATCTATTACAAAATTGGGAAGTAATGCATCAAAAATGCTTGGTATTGCACTTTTGATAGCATATATTTCATCAATATGTGCTGCTTTTATATCAGCTGCAGCAGGTTATGCAATTATACCGAATTTATCAATAGTTACAGAAACAAATGGTTTGAAAGAACTTCCGGAAGTTATATTCCAGCTTGACATTCCACAGATTATGTCTGTAATGAGTGCACTTGTATTTTCTATTATTGCTGGACTTTCAGCAGTTTGGGCAAAAGCTAAGTTCTTTGCAAATATTCTTGATGATTTCCAAAGAATGATATTAATTGTTGTTAAGAAGATAGTTATACCACTTCTTCCATTTTTTATAGCTGTAACATTCTGTTCATTAAGCTATGAAGGTGCAATAACAAGACAGCTTCCAACATTTTTAATAATAGTAGTAATAGTAATAATAGGTCATTATATATGGCTTGCTGTATTATATGGAATTGCAGGAATATATTCAGGCAAAAATCCTATAGAGGTTATAAAACATTATGGTCCTGCATATATTACAGCTATAGGTACAATGAGTTCAGCAGCAACACTTGCAGTTGCTCTTGAATGTGCAAAAAAATCTAAAGTTTTAAGAAAAGATATGGTAGATTTTGGTATACCTCTTTTTGCTAATATACATCTTTGTGGTTCTGTATTAACAGAGGTATTCTTTGTAATGACAGTAAATCAAATCTTATATGGTACACTTCCTTCAGTTGGGTCAATGATTTTATTCTGTCTTCTTCTTGGTGTATTTGCAATAGGTGCACCTGGAGTACCTGGAGGAACAGTAATGGCTTCTTTAGGTCTTATAACAGATGTTCTTTTATTTGATGGAACTGGAACTGCTTTAATGCTTACAATATTTGCATTACAGGATAGTTTTGGTACAGCTTGTAATGTAACTGGTGATGGAGCTTTAACTCTTATGCTTACAGGATATGTTGAAAAACATAATATAGAAGAACAAAAAATAGATTTTAGTTTATAATATGAAAAACACTCTTTTTGTATTTACAAAAAGAGTGTTTTTTTATTGTATTATAA
>DXZA01000063.1 GCA_019415525.1 Tyzzerella sp.
ATGTGTTAAGCACGCCGCCAGCGTTCATCCTGAGCCAGGATCAAACTCTTAAATTGAAATTTTTCAAACGCTGTTTGTAAAATTTCATGAATAGTTTTTCTTTAGAAAAACTATGAATAAAACTTTCACAAAACAACTTTGTTTGACCTGCCAGAATACTCTGACTTGTTTTTTCCAAAAATTACTTTGATGTTTTACATCAATTTAATTGACTTGGGTTGTGTTTTAATACACTATTTATTTTTCAAGGTTCACAGTGCAGAATTTATTCTAGCAAAAGAAGTACAGCTTGTCAACACTTTTTTAAAACTTTTTTTAAATTTTTTTAAAAAAATTATAAATTACATATTTCTTTGAAAACTTCACCTATATTTTCGTTTATTATAAGGTCTGCTTTTTTATCATATGGAGTAACAGATTTATTTATAAGTATAAGCTTATTTCCTCTAAAATAATCTATAAGTCCAGCAGCAGGATAAACAGCAAGAGATGTTCCTCCAACAATAAGAACATCAGCCTCAGAAATATATTTTACAGAATTTCTTATAACATCTTGGTCTAATCCTTCCTCATAAAGAACTACATCAGGACGTACAACTCCACCACATTTATCACAAAATGTAATACCATAATCTTTTGTAACATAATCAAGGTCAAAATTTTTACCACATTTCATACAATAATTTTTATAAAGTGTACCATGAAGTTCAAGAACGTTTTTACTACCCGCTTTTTGGTGAAGGTCATCAATATTTTGTGTTATAACAGCCTTAAGTTTACCTATCTTTTCAAGTTTAGCAAGTCCATAATGAGCATTATTAGGCTTTGCATCAGGATAAAGAAGATTTTTTTTATAATACTTAAAGAAAATCTCTTTATTTCTCATAAAAAAAGAATGACTTAATATAGTTTCAGGATTATAACCATATTCACTTACAGCACTATAAATTCCCTTTTCACTTCTAAAATCCGGAATACCACTTTCAGTTGAAACACCTGCTCCACCAAAAAATACAATATTATTACTTTCATCTATTATTTTTTTTAATTCCATAACTTCTTTAGTCATAAATAACACCTCCTAATTTTATTTTATCACAATTTTTTCATACTTTATAAAAAAACATCATATCTATAAATTAAAAAAATAAACTGAGGTAATAAAATGGAAAACGAAAAAAATATAAATTATCTTACAAATACTATATCAGATTTTTTAAAAACAAATTCAGAAACAGGGTTTCTTACATTTCAAGTAACAACAGCACAAGGAAATATACCTGTTGAAAACGCAAGAATAAGTGTAAGTATACCTTTAGGTAACGATTATCATATTGCAAAAATATTATATTCTGACGAAAGCGGAAAAACAAAACCTTTTCCTTTGCCTGCTCCTGATAGTTCACTTTCAAATGCTCCGGGAGGAAAAAAGCCATATTCAGAATATAATGTGTCTGCAACAGCTGACGGATATAACACAGTACAATTATTTAATGTACCTGTTTTTGAAGGTATAAACTCAATACAGCCTATAAATCTTCTTCCTGTATTCGGAGGAGAAAACGAAACTGTATTTGAAGAATAACCTAATAATTTATAAGAAAGGAAAATATATATGTCACAAGCAAAACTTCCATTTATACCAGAATACATAACTGTACATCTTGGTCTTCCAGATGAACCTGCTGAAAATGTAACACTACCTTTTCCAGAATATATAAAAAATGTAGCATCAAGTGAAATTTATCCAACTTGGCCGGAAAGCGCAATAAGAGCAAATATTTATGCTCAAATAACATATGCTTTAAATCGTGTATATACAGAATTTTATAGAAGTCAAGGATATGATTTTGATATAACAAATACAACACAGTTTGACCAAAAATTTATAAAAGATAGAGAAATATTTGAAAATATAAGTAATATAGTAGATGATATATTTACAAGTTATGTTGTTAAAGATGGTAGTATTGCTCCATTTTTCACAGCATATTGTAACGGTACAACATCAATATGTGATGGTCTTTCTCAATGGGGTACCGTTCCCCTTGCAAATGATGGTTTATCACCAATAGAAATATTAGAATACTATTATGGAAATGATATAAACATTGTTGAAAATGCACCAATATCAGCAAACGTTCCTTCCTACCCTGGAGTTCCTTTAAAACTTGGAAGTGCCGGAAATGATGTTATGCTATTACAGCAACAACTTAATAGAATATCAGGTAATTATCCAGCAATACCAAAAATAAAAAATATAAACGGAATTTTCGGAAAAGATACAGAAGAGGCTGTAAAAGAATTCCAAAGAGTATTTAATCTAACTCCTGACGGTATTGTTGGAAAATCAACTTGGTATAAAATTAAATATGTATACAATGGAATTAAACGTCTTAATGAACTTACATCTGAGGGAATAGCTCTTGAAGAAGTACAACTTCCATTTCCTTTAGTACTTGCAGAAGGTTCAAGAGGAGATGCAGTAAAAATACTACAATATTATTTAAATTTTATAGGATATTTTTATAATGGTATACCTTCCGTAAAAATAGATGGTATATTTGGTTCTGCAACAAAAAATGCTGTTGAAGCATTCCAAAATTTATTTGGTCTTCCTGCTGATGGTATTGTTGGAAATGTAACATGGTATAATCTAAACAAAGCATATACATCAATATTAAATACTTTGCCTGAAGGTTATGAAGGAAACAATGCTGTACTTTATCCAGGATTTTTCCTTACTGAAGGTACACGTGATGAAAATGTAAGACTTCTACAAGAGTATATAAATGCTATATCTGTATATTACGACAATATACCTTCAGTAACTGCTGACGGCGTATTTGGTCCTAGAACAAAAGAAGCAGTTAAAGCAATACAAAAAATGGCAGGTATAGACGTTAACGGTGTTGTAGGCCCTGTAACGTGGAATTATATAGCACAAATATACAGTGACCTTTAAAATAAAAAAGGCAGTTATTTTTATAACTGCCTTTTTTTCAAAAATAAATTTATAATATTTATAATAATATTTTTTTCTTCTTTGGAAAGCTTTTCAAATTTATTGTTTAAATCTTTATTCTTAAATTCTCTTCCCAAAAGATAATCTATAGATACATCAAAATAATCTGCTATTTTTATCAAAGTATAAATAGATGGTTCATTTCTTCCAGATTCATAATTTGCTACCGCAGTATATCCATAACCTAATACTTTAGCCAATTTATCTTGACTTATCCCATTATTTTTTCTTAATTGTTTTATTCTTTCAGATAATATAGACATATACACCACCACCTTATTATATAAAACTATTATAGATACTTTTTTCAGTATATTCAATACCTATCAAAAAAAACATAATAATTATTAATAAATAAAAGGGGGTATTGTATTGATAAGTTATAAGCCACTATGGGAAACTATGAAAAACAGAAAAATAACAACATATACACTTATAAATAAATATAATATAAACCCTCGAACAATAAATAATTTAAAACATAATAAATCAATAACAATCTATACAATGGAACAACTTTGTAAAATACTTAATTGTACACCGAATGATATTGTAGAATTTAAAGAAGATATTTAAAATAAAAAGACGGTTATTTAAATAAAAAACCGCCTTTAAAATAAATAGTATAAAAATATTATATTTCGCCTTTTGTGTTAAACTTTTTAAGATTTCCTTCTTTAAGTTCACGTCTTGCTAATTCTTCGAAAACATCGTCCCAAGAAAGACCTTTTACAGCAAGAAGTACACTAAGATGATACATAAGGTCTGACATTTCATATATAACCTCTTTATTATCATCATTTTTTGAAGCAATAACTGTTTCTGTTGCTTCTTCTCCAACTTTTTTAAGTATTTTATCAATACCTTTATCAAAAAGATAATTTGTGTAAGAACCCTCTTTAGGATTTACTTTTCTATCTTCAATAACCTTTGAAACCTCATAAAGCACATTTGAAAGCTCCATTATATAACCTCCTCATCTTTGTAATTTCTATAAAAACAAGAGCGTTTTCCTGTATGACAAGCTGCTCCGATTTGGTCTATTTTAATTAAAAGAGCATCACCGTCGCAATCATAAAGTATTTCTTTAACATACTGATAATGACCTGATGTATCCCCTTTATGCCAAAGTTCCTGTCTGCTTCTACTGTAATAATGTACTGTTCCTTTTTCAAGAGTAAGTTTCAAAGCCTCTTTATTAGCATATGCAAGCATAAGTACTTGACCTGTTTCATAATCCTGTGTAATAACAGGAATTAATCCTTTTTCGTCAAATTTAAGTTTATCTATAAAATCCATAAAATCACCCTTTATTTAAAGCCTTACAGGTACGTTTTTATTTTTAAGATATTTTTTAAGGTCTGTTATATCAAGCTCTCTAAAATGGAAAAGAGAAGCCGCTAAAGCAGCATCTGCACCACCTTCAGTTAAAGCCTCATAAAAATGTTCTTCTTTCCCTGCACCACCTGATGCAATAACAGGAATTTTTACAGCCTCAGAAACAGCCTTTGTAAGTTCTATGTCATAGCCATTTTTAACACCGTCACAATCCATACTTGTAAGAAGTATTTCACCAGCTCCTCTAGCCTCTGCTTCCTGTGCCCATAAAACAGCATCTTTACCTGTATTTACACGACCACCATTCAAATAAACATCAAATCCGCCATCATCACATCTTTTAGCGTCAATAGCAACAACAACACATTGATTTCCAAATTTTTCAGCAGCTTCATTTATAAGTTCAGGACGTTTAAGAGCAGCAGAATTTATTGAAATCTTATCTGCACCGGCATTTAAAATAGTTCTGAAATCTTCTATTGTTCTTATACCGCCACCAACAGTAAGAGGTATAAAAACCTGTTCTGCTGTACGTCTAACAACATCAACCATTGTATTTCTTTCATCAGAAGATGCTGTTATATCAAGAAAAACAATTTCGTCAGCCATAGACTCGTTATATATTTTAGCAACTTCAACAGGGTCGCCGGCATCTTTAAGGTTTACAAAATTAACACCCTTAACAACTCTACCATTACATACATCTAAACAAGGTATTATTCTTTTTGTATGCAATTAATTCACCCTCTTTCAAATCTATCAACAGCTTCTTTAAGGTTTATTGCACCTGTATAGAGAGCTTTACCTATAATTGCACCATGAGCATTTATTTTAGCAACATTTTCAAGGTCATTCATTCCGGAAACACCACCGGAAGCAATAATATCAATTCCTGTTGTATCAACAATTTCTTTTGTAGCCTCTATATTAGGTCCACTCATCATTCCATCTTTTGAAATATCAGTATATATTATAGTTTTCACACCATAATCACGCATTTTTACACAAAGTTCAACAGCTGAAACTTCACTTACCTCTTCCCAACCTGAAACGGCAACCATACCATTTTTAGCATCAATTCCAACAGCTATTGCATCACCGAATTTTTCAACAGCCTCTTTAACTATTTCAGGATTTTTCACAGCAACAGTACCAAGTATTACTCTTCTAACACCGAGAGCAAGTTTATTTTCTATATCTTCCATAGTTCTTATGCCACCACCAGTTTGAACAGGTACATCTGAAAGATTAGCAATTTCTTTTATAATATCACTATTTACTCCAGAACCTTCTCTTGCACCATCAAGGTCAACAAGATGTATGTATGAAGCACCATTTTTTATCCATTCCTTAACAACTTCAACAGGGTTATCATTATAAACTGTCATATCATCAAAATTTCCCTGTCTAAGTCTAACACATTTACCATTTTTAATATCTATTGCAGGATATATTTTCATAATCAAAGCCCTCCGAAATTTTTAAGTATTTTAAGTCCTGTGTTTCCACTTTTTTCTGGGTGGAACTGAAGTGCAAAAACATTGTCTTTTTGTGCAGCAACCTGTATTTCTCTACCATAGAATGTAGTTGCACTTACAACAGGTGCATCAGTTTCAAGAAAATATGAATGAACAAAATAAACATATGGCTCATCACCAAGACCTTCAAAAAGAGGGCTTCTCATTTTTATATCAAGTGAATTCCAACCTATATGGGGTCTTTTAACATTATCAGGAAGAAGTTTTATTTCACCTTTAATTATACCAAGACCTTCATGTTCTCCGTATTCATAACTTTTATCAAAAACCATTTGCATACCTAAACAAATACCTAAAAAAGGCTTTTTTAAGTCAACAGCTTTATATATTTCTTCATCAATATGTTTTTCTCTTATTGTTTTTATAGCATCGCCAAAAGCACCAACACCAGGAAGAACAATTTTATCAGCTTTTCTTATTTTTTCTATATCATCAGTAACAATAGCATCATATCCAACAAACTCAAAAGCTTTTTGAACACTTCTAAGGTTACCCATACCATAATCTATAATAGCAATCATATTACACCTCCAACATACCTTTAGTGGAATGTACACCCTTTATTCTTTCGTCATATGATAAAGCTATATCAAGGGCATTTCCAAAAGCTTTAAACATAGCTTCTGCTATATGATGATTATTTTTACCTGCAAGAACTTTTATATGAAGATTAAGACCACAGTTTATACAAACTGCTCTGAAAAATTCTTCTATCATTTCTGTGTCCATATCCCCTATTCTTTCCATAGTAAATTCACCATCAAAACAAAGTAAAGGACGACCTGAAAAATCAAGAGAAGCAATAACAAGAGCTTCTTCCATAGGCATTATAAAACTTCCGTATCTTCTTATACCTTCTTTATTTCCAACACATTCTGTAAGGCATTTTCCAAAAACAATACCAACATCTTCAACAGTATGGTGACAATCAACGTATAAATCACCTTCAGCCTTAACATCAAGGTCTATAAATCCATGTTTAGAAATATGTGCAAGCATATGGTCAAAAAAGCCAACACCTGTGGAAATATTATTTTTTCCACTGCCATCTATATTCATTTTCATTTTTATTTTTGTTTCGAATGTATTTCTCTCAATCTCTGCAATACGCATAAAATTTTACCCCTTTCTTACTCTAACAGCATTTGCATGGGCTGTAAGACCTTCTGCATTTGCAAAAGATATTATATCTTCTTGTAAATTTAAAAGTGCCTCTTTACTGAATGATATAATACTTGATTTTTTAATAAAGTCATCTATTGAAAGAGGAGAGAAAAATCTAGCAGTGCCACCTGTTGGTAAAACGTGGTTAGGACCTGCCATATAATCTCCTAAAGGTTCAGGAGAATAATTCCCTAAAAATATTGCTCCAGCATTTTGTATTTTAGGTAAAAGTTCAAACGGATTAAGTGTACAAACTTCCATATGTTCCGGTGCTATTGTATTGGATATTTCACAAGCCTTATCAAGATTTTCAACAACAATTATAGCACTATAATCTCTTAATGATTTTTCTATAATTTCTTTTCTTTCAAGAACAGCAGTCTGTTTTTCGAGTTCTATTTTAACGTTTTCAGCAAGTTCAATACTATCTGTAACAAGAACAGCAGAAGCAAGTTCATCATGTTCAGCCTGTGAAAGCATATCAGCAGCAACATAAACAGGATTTGCTGTTTTATCAGCAACAACAAGTATTTCACTTGGACCTGCAACAGAGTCAATATTTACATGACCATAAACAGTTCTTTTTGCAAGAGCCACAAATATATTACCAGGACCACAAATTTTATCAACTTTAGGCACACTTTCAGTACCAAAAGCAAGAGCAGCTATTGCCTGTGCTCCACCAACCTTATAAATTTCAGTAACACCAGCTTCATTTGCAGCAACAAGTGTATTAGGATTAATTTTACCGTTTTTTTGCACAGGTGTAGTCATTATTATATTTTTTACACCTGCAACTTTTGCTGGCATAACATTCATAAGTACACTTGAAGGATAAGCAGCTTTTCCACCTGGAACATATACACCAACATATTCAAGAGGTCTTATAAGCTGTCCAAGCATTTCTCCATTAGGACTAGGTTCAAGCCAACTGTTTATTTTTTGTTTCTCATGGAAATCTTTTATTCTACTAGCTGATTTTTTAATAACATCAATAAGTTTTTTATCCACAAGAGTATATGCTTCTTCAATTTCTTCTTTTGTTACTTTAATTGTATTTTCATCAAGTTTAATTTTATCAAATTGTTCTGTATATTTAAAAAGTGCCTGATTTTTATTTTTTCTTATATCGGCAATTATTCCATCAACAATATCTTGTACATTACCATAATCAAGCTGATTTCTATTAAGTATAAATTCAAGTTTTTCTTTTGCTTCTTGTGATTTATCACTATATTTTATAAGAGAAATCATTTATTTTCCCCCTTTGTAAGTGCTTTTATTTTGTCTATAATATCCATAATTCTTTCATGTTCCATTTTCATACTTACACGGTTTACAACAACTCTTGCACTTAAAGGACAAATATCTTCTAAAACCATAAGACCATTTTCTTTAAGTGTTGAACCTGTTTCAACAATATCCACAATAACATCAGAAAGTCCAACAATAGGAGCAAGTTCAACAGAACCATTAAGTTTTATTATTTCAACAGTTTGATGTTTAACTTTATAAAAATAGTCTGTTGCTATTTTAGGATATTTTGTTGCAACTCTAAGATGATGACTTTTTTCAAGTTTCTCTTTAGCACTTTCAGGACCTGCAACCATCATTTTGCATTTTCCAAGTCCAAGGTCTAAAAGCTCATATAAATCTCTGCCTTCTTCAAGTATAGTATCTTTACCAACAATACCTATATCAGCAGCACCATGCTCAACATATGTAGGAACATCACTTGCTTTTGAAAGGAAAAATTTAAGTCCAAGTTCTTCATTTGTAAAAATAAGTTTTCTTGATTTTTCTTTCATTTCTTCACAAGGCATACCTATTTTTTCAAAAAGCTCCATTGTTTGGTCAGCAAGACGACCTTTTGCAAGGGCAAATGTTAAATATCTCATATTATTCGGCCTCCTTTTTAGGAAGTACAAGGTCGCTTACCTTTGCACTAACAGTATATCCACCCATTTCATCAAGAAAACTTACAACTTTAAGATTTTCACTATCTTCAAAATAAAGCATATGGGCTATACCATTTTCTTTTGCGTATTTAAAATTAGCATCAAAATCATTAGAAATAAAACTATTTTGAACTATCATTCCATTATCTCTATATGCAAGACCTATTTTATAAGCTGTAATTTTGCCTTTATTTTCCCAAGCAATAAGAGTTTTTGGCTTTTCTTGAAATTCTGCTGTTTTTTCAACTATAGAAACTATTTCATTTATATTTATTGTAAAACCAACAGCAGGCATATCTTTACCAAAACCACTTACAAGGTTATCATATCTTCCTCCACCTACAATAGAGTATCCTGTTCCATATGTATATCCTCTAAATATTATACCTGTATAGTAATTAAGATGATTTATCATTCCAAGGTCAAAATATACATACTTATCAACACCATGTATTCTAAGTATGCCATAAAGTTTTTTAAGTTCATCAAGAGCATTTATAGCTTCTTCACTTTTTGTAAGACCTTTAACATAATCAATAACTTCATTTTTACCAACAAGTCTTGTAAGTTTAGAAAGTATTGTTTTTCCATTTTCGGAAATATTGCAGTTATTTATAATATTTTCAAGAGCAACATAATCTCTTTGAGCTATTATTTCTTTTATATTTTCACATTCTTCTTTTGAAAGCCCTGTTTCATCAAGTATTGCTTTAAAAAGTTTAACCTGACCTATATTAATTCTAAAATCTTTTATACCGCTTTTTAATATAGATTTTATAGCAAGAACTATTATTTCAGCATCTGCCTCATATGAGTTTACACCCATAAGCTCAACACCGGCTTGAGTTGTTTCATAAAGCTTTCCTTGATAACTTCCGCTTGTTTTAAATGTATTTCCAACATAATAAAGTCTAAGTGGATTTTCATTTTCTGAAAAAGCAGTAGCAGCAATACGAGCAATACCAGGTGTCATATCGCTTCTCATAGCTAATGTTGCACCTTCTCTATCAAAGTACTTATACATAAGCTTAGGGTCTGTTCCCCCTCTATTTTCGTCAGAAAAGACCTCTATATATTCAAGTGAAGGACTTTCAACAGCTTTATAAGCATATCCTTCAAATTCATTTCTTATTTCATTTATAATCTCATTTTTTATACTACATTCATATGGTAAAACATCTCTGAAACCAACAGGCGTATGTAGTCTGTTATCTCTCATTATTTAATCCCCCCAGCAAAAACTTTATCACTCTACTATAATAAAGTACTAAATTTTATAATATTATAATTCTATTGTAAATAAAAGTCAATAGACTTAAATAATATTACATTATATTATTATTTTAATCAACGAACTTATTTTATGATATACTATATTTAATTAAGAAAACCGTAAGAAAAATACATATAAAAAATTAAATGATATTTGCTATATTTTTTATATAATAGAAATTTTCAGGGGGGTAACATAATGGAAAAATTTAATATTCTTGTATGCGATGATGAAAAAGCTATCGTTGATGCAATAGAAATATATCTTAAACAAGAAGGATATAACATAATAAAAGCATATAACGGACTTGAGGCATTAAAAGCTATTGAGGAAAACGAAATACATCTTATACTTCTTGATATAATGATGCCAAAAATGGACGGACTTAATGCAACAATAAAAATAAGAGAAAAACTTAATATACCTATAATAATACTTTCAGCAAAATCAGAGGATACAGATAAAATATTAGGGCTTAATTTTGGGGCAGATGATTATATAACAAAGCCTTTTAATCCACTTGAACTTGTTGCAAGGGTAAAATCACAAATGAGAAGATATACAAGTCTTGGAAGTATTGCAGAAAAGACAAGCACAATAAAAATAGGTGGCCTTGAACTTGATAAAGAAGCAAAAGAAGTTAGAGTTGAAGGTGAACCTGTAAAACTTACAGCAACAGAATATGGAATATTAGAACTTCTTATGGAAAACGCAGGTAAAGTTTTTTCTATAGACCAAATATATGAAAAGGTATGGAATGAGCTTTCATTTGCTCCTGAAAATACAGTTTCAGTCCATATAAGAAGAATACGAGAAAAAATTGAAATAAATCCTAAAGAACCAAGATATTTAAAGGTGGTGTGGGGAATTGGCTACAAGATTGAAAAAGTCTAATAGCAACACTCGCATAATAAAAAGTTTTATTGTATTTTTATTTATAATAGGAATATCAGTATTTTATTTTACAGGTATATGGCTTATATCAAATTCAACAAAATGGGGAACTACTCCATTTTTTGAAGAAACATATCGTGATACATATACATTTAGAAATAAATTTGATAATCTTCTTTATTATGCTGTTGAAACTAATGTTGTATATAAAAGCCAAGGAAATATAGAAGACGGAAAAGCAATAAACGAAGATGATTTAATACAAAAATTTAAAGAATACTATAATGTAGCAGACGGTATAATAACAAGTAATACTGAAATAGTAAATGATAAACTTGTATTAACAGGAAGTATACCTGATTATCTTCAAGAAAATTATAAAGAATACGAATATCTTGTAAATAATAGACTATCCACTTACAGAAAAATTTATATACAAAATCAACTTGATACTTATAATTTTCAAATGGACGAATTATCATCATATAAGAATTTCTATTATTGTATAGAAGATGAAAACGGAAATATAATAGCTCAAAATAAAGATAAAGAGGAAATTCTTAAATTTAATAACCATTTTATACAACAAGGTGATTTTACAACCGATAAAATGGGTGGTGTTTTATTTTCAGATTTTTATAGTAAAAATATATCAATAAAGAATTATAAATTATATGCAGGAGTACCAGATGTATTTGAAGAAGGTGATATATTCTATACAGAAAATGAAGCATTTTCAAACTTTGCAACATGTACACCTTATTTATTTTCAGTATTCTTTTTATCACTTATATGTTGTATACTTATGTCAGTATATCTTATAAGAATGGCTGGTCAAAACGAAAGACGTGGAGAAGTAACACTTTCAACATTAGATAAACTTTATAATGATATTCATTTTTGGTTATCAGCAATATCAATATTCATATTATTATTGATTTTTACAACTCTTATGAATCCAGCGGTTTATTATAACGAAAATACTATGATTTCATATACAGCAATAGGTATTCAATATATATCAGTACTTATATCTTCTCTTATAGGTTTAAGCTTTTTATGCTCAATGTCAAGGCAGATAAAGGCTCATCAATTTATAAGAAATACATTATTTGTATCAATAATAATAAAAGTAGGTAGCTTTTTAAGCAATAAATCTTTTAAAGGCTGGATAGTTTTTACTGCTTTTATATATACACTTATAAATATAATACTTTTATCATTAACATTATTTTTAAGATATAATTTTATTTTATTTATATTCTTTGGACTAACACTTATTGCTTTTAATATTATATGTCTTATAATACTTTTAAAAAGCTTAGAGTCACTTTCAATAATAATGAATACTGCAAGAGAGATATCAACTGGAAATTTCAACGACACTATAGATATTAAAAAAATATCACCTTCATTTATATCTTTTGCAAAAGATATAATAAACATACAGCAAGGTTTAAAAACAGCTGTTGAAGAAGCTGTAAAAGGCGAAAGAATGAAAGCAGAGCTTATAACAAATGTTTCTCATGACCTAAAAACACCTCTTACATCCATAATAACTTATATTGACCTTCTAAAAAAAGAGGAACTTAATAATAAGCAAGCTGATGGTTATGTTGAAATACTTAATGATAAAGCATTAAGGCTTAAAAGACTTATAGAAGACCTTATTGAGGCAAGCAAAGCATCAAGTGGCAATTTAAAGGTTACAAAGCAAAGAATTGACCTTAGACAACTTGTAATGATGGCAAGCGGTGAATTTGAAGAAAAAATGAATAATGCAGGTATAAGCTTAAAAATAAACGCAGAAGAAGAAACTATTATTGAAGCTGACGGAAATCATATGTGGCGAATAATAGAAAATCTTATATCAAATGCACTAAAATATTCAATGCCAAATTCAAGAGTATATATAGATATATTCAAAACTGACACATTGGGTATACTTATAATGAAAAATATATCAGAAATTCCACTTGAAATAAGTCCGGAGAGGCTTACAGAAAGATTTGTACGAGGCGATGAATCAAGAACAACAGAGGGTTCAGGACTTGGTCTTTCAATAACAAAAAGCCTTTCAATACTTCAAGGGGGAGATTTTAGTATAAGTATAGATGGTGATTTATTCAAAGCCACTGTAAAAATGCCTTTATGGAAAGATAATGAAGACCAAAATATTGAAAGTACAAATAATATAGTAGAGCAATAAAAAGAGAGCCTTTCGTTTACGAAAGGCTCTCTAAATTTTTATCTTTTAAATCTAGCTTCAAGTCTATATATAGGCATACCCTTTGATGAGAATTTTTCTTCATACTCTGTCATTATATTCCCTTCAAAATCGCTGTTGTGAAGGTCAAGTGATATATTTGATAATTTCCAATCATCAGCACAAAATTCATTTAATGAGAACTCAAAAAGCCCCCTATTATCTGTTTTAAAAAATACTTCTCCACTTTCTCCAAGAACATCTTTATAGCTTTCAAGGAAATTTCTGTGAGTAAGTCTTCTTTTTGCCCATCTCTTTTTAGGCCATGGGTCGCTAAAATTAAGATATATTCTTGATATTTCACCAACTTCAAAAATATCAGAAAGTTTTTCTGCATATCCGCATATAATAGCTATATTTTCTTCATCTTCAGCTATTTTTCTTGCAGCAATACCAGCAACTGTTGTTTGTCTTTCTATACCAACAAAGTTAACATCTTTATATCTTTTGGCATTTTCTGTTATAAATCCACCTTTTCCACAACCTATTTCAACATATACAGGATTATCATTTTTAAAATATTCTTTCCATTTACCTTTCATTGAAAGAGGTTCTCTTATTACATGAGGATTTGTATTAAGTTCTTCTTCAGCCCAAGGTTTACGTCTTGTTCTCATAATATATTTCTATTCTCCTTTAAAATATCAGTTAATTATTCTTTATAGTATCATATGAAATTACTTATTTCCACAAAAATTTTATTTAATCTTCTTTTGCCCAACCATATGAATATTTAACAGCCTTATTCCAACCTTTTATTTTATTTATTCTCTCTTCTTCATTTATATCAGGATAAAAAGTTTTATCTATACTCCAATTTTTTATAACATCTTTTTTATCTTTCCAATATCCTACTGCAAGCCCTGCAAGATAAGCTGCACCCATAGCAGTAGTTTCTACACATTTAGGACGTCTTACCGGTGCATTTATAAGGTCTGATTGTATTTGCATAAGAAAATTATTAGCACTTGCACCACCATCAACTTTTAATGCTGAAATTTCTATTTCCGAATCTGCTTTCATAGCATTTATTACATCATTAACTTGATATGCTATAGATTCAAGAGTCGCTCTTATAATGTGGTACTTATTTACACCTCTTGTTATACCAACAACAACACCTCTTGCATATTGGTCCCAATGCGGTGCACCAAGACCTGTAAATGCAGGTACAACATAACAACCATTAGTATCTTTTACTTTTTTAGCCATATATTCAGAGTCTTCAGAAGAATCTATAAGTCTAAGTTCATCTCTAAGCCATTGTATAGATGCACCAGCAACAAATATAGAACCTTCAAGGGCATATGTAATTTTACCATCAAGCCCCCACGCTATTGTTGTAACAAGACCATTTTTTGAAAAAACAGGTTTATCACCTGTATTCATAAGCATAAAGCAGCCTGTTCCATATGTATTTTTAACTTCTCCAGCTTCAAAACATGTTTGTCCAAAAAGAGCAGCTTGTTGGTCACCGGCAGCACCGGCAACAGGAATTTCTCCCCCAAAAAATTTAGAATGACTTTTACCATAAATACAACTTGAAGGTTTTACTTCTGGTAACATAGATTTTGGAATATTAAGTATTTGAAGTATTTCATCGTCCCATTCAAGGGTATTTATATTAAAAAGCAGTGTACGAGAAGCATTTGAATAGTCTGTAACATGAACCTTACCTTTTGTAAGTTTCCATATAAGCCAAGTTTCAACAGTACCAAAAAGAAGTTCACCTTTTTCTGCTCTTTCTCTTGCACCTTCAACATTATCAAGTATCCATTTTATTTTTGTACCTGAAAAATAAGCATCTATTATAAGACCTGTTTTTTGTCTAAAAATTTCTGTAAGATTTCTATTTTTAAGTTCATCACAATACTCTGATGTTCTTCTACATTGCCATACAATAGCATTATACACTGGTTCACCTGTTTTTTTATCCCAAACAATAGTGGTTTCTCTCTGATTTGTAATACCTATACCGGCAATATCAGCATATGAAGCATCTATTTTTTCCATAGCCTCAACTGCTACACCAAGTTGTGATGACCATATTTCATTTGCATCATGTTCAACCCAACCTGGCTTTGGAAAATATTGAGTAAACTCCTTTTGTGCCATACTGCAAATTTCGCCTTTTTCATTAAATAATATACATCTATTACTTGTTGTACCAGCATCAAGTGCCATAACATATTTTGACATATACGTTCCTCCGTAACAATAAAAATATCTATAAATATAATATCATTATTAAAATATATAGTCTATTTATATTGATATTTTAGTATTATTTAATTAAAAAAGTATTACAAAAAATAAAACCATTGTAAAAACAATGGTTTTAGAAAATTGCGGAGACAGGATTTGAACCTGTGACCTTCGGGTTATGAGCCCGACGAGCTACCGAGCTGCTCCACTCCGCGATATTATTTATCTAAATTAGATTATATCACTATAATATAAACAAGTCAACATAAATCTAAATTTATATTCCATCTTTATAGTTATTTTCAAGACGTTCTTTTATTAATTTATAGTTAGGCATATATTTTTTCATAACATCATAAAAATCTTTACTATGATTACAATGTATAAAATGGACTAACTCATGTAAAATAACTTGCTCTATACATTTGATATCAGCTTTAATAAGTTGTACATTTAATCTTATACAATTTTTTGAAGGAGTACAACTTCCCCATCTTGTTTTCATATTTCTTATTTTTATTTTTGGAAATTTTATATTATATTCTCTATTTAACAATATAATCATTTCTTCTGTTAACTTATGAAAAAATAATTTACCATTATCAGCAAGCCATTTTAAATACTGCTCTTTTATTTTTTGACTATCATTATAATAAGTATATATATTTATTATTTTATTACTATAATCACAATTTATTAATTTATAATTGCATTTTTTAATATTAATAGTATATAACTCTCCAATAAAATAAACTTTTTTATTTTCATAAATATTATTATCAGGTTTTATATTTTTTATACACTGAATATTAGAAATATTTTTTTCTATCCATTCTCCTTTTGATATAACAAAATTATTTATAAATTCAAAAGGCACATTATATGGTGCAGATACATTTATTTTGCAATCATTAGATATTCTAATATTAATACGTTTTATATTCTTTATAGTAAGATAATATTTATATTCTTTATTATTATATATAAATTTATACTCTTCCATACATATTCTCCATTTTAACATAAAAAGAAGCCTGTTAAAAAACAGGCCTCTTTATTTATATTATTCTTCTACTACTGTTTCTTCATCATTGTTTTCTAAAAGAGCTACTTCATATTTTTCAAGTACAGCTTTCTGAATTTTTTCTCTTGTTTCGGCATTTATAGGATGTGCTATGTCCCTAAATTCTCCATCTGCTGTTTTTCTGCTTGGCATAGCTATGAAAAGACCGTCTTCGCGTTCAATAACTTTTATATCATGAACAACAAACTCATTATCAAATGTTACTGAAACTACTGCTTTCATTTTGCCTTCTTTATTAACTTTTCTCACTCTAACATCAGTAATTTTCATAAAACTTTTCCCCCTCGATTTGCCGAATGCCTAAAAAATATTAAAGCACTCTTTTATGCGTAATAGTTTATGCCCCTATTTAAAAATAACTATTAAATAACAGTTCCTTTTTTAATTATTACAGGATTTCCTTCCTCACCAACAACACTCTTTCCATCAGAAAGAACAACATCTTTATCAAGAATTGCATTTTCAACAACACAATTATTTCCAATATAGCTGCCTTCCATTATTATAGAGTTTTTAACTGTTGACCCTTCACCTGTATATACTTTACGGAATATAACAGAATGTTCAACTTTTCCGTTTAATATACTTCCGCTACCAACAATTGTATCACTTACTTCTGCACCTGCGTTATATTTAGCTGGTGGCTCATCTTTTGGTTTTGTTTCAATATATGGAGCTTTTTTCATAAATACATCTCTTACTTCTCTCTTTAAGAAGTCCATATTTGTATCATAATAATCTTTGACACCACCAGAAATACAATTCCAATATCCATCAAATTCATATCCATATATATTAAGTTTCTTTCTAAATCTTATAATAATATCTTTAACAAAATCATATCTACCTTCAGGTATAATCTGACTAAGAAGATTTATAAGAAGTGTTCTTGATATTACATATATACCAAGAGAAGCATTTGGTGACTGAGCCTGTAAAGGTTTTTCTTCAAACTCACAAAGCTTATTATTTTCATCCATTTCAAGTATACCAAATTTTGAAAGGTCTTTTCCTTCCATATTTTTGTATACAACAGTAATATCAGCACCTTTTTCAACATGATACTTAATTACTTCTTTATAATCCATTTTATATATTGTATCACCAGATGTTATAACAACATAAGGTTCGTTACTTCTTTTAAGATATGTAAGATTCTGATAAATAGAATCGGCTGTTCCTCTAAACCAACTGTTATTGTTACGGCTTGTATATGGTGTAAATACAAAAAGTCCGCCCTGTTTTCTTCCGAAATCCCACCATTTTGATGATGTAAGATGGTCATGAAGTGAACGTGAATTATACTGTGTTATAACAGCCACTTTGCCAATTCCTGAATTTGACATACTACTTAAAGTAAAATCTATTGCTCTATAAGAGCTTCCTATCGGCATAGCTGCTGCCGCTCTTGATTCTGTAAGTGTTCCGAGATTTTCGCTGTTTCCTCCAGCTAATATAATACCTATTGCTTTCATAATGATGCCCCCTCTTTAATAATTGATTTTCCACTTTCAAGTTTATTTGAAGGGTAATCACTTTCAACTGTATTTCCATATATTACACAGTTTTTTCCAATCTCAACATTTGAAGGAACAACTGTATTATCACCAACTACTGTAATACCTGTATTATAAATTTTAGGTTTACTTTCATTTACTATATTTTCACCAAGACCCATTTTTACATTATCACCAAGAACACAGTTCTCATCAATAATACATCTTTCAATATAGCAATTTTCACCTACAACTGTATTTTCCATAATAATAGAATCTTTTACAACTGCACCTTTTTCAATAATAACACCAGGTCCAAGAACAGAATTATAAACTTCTCCATAAACCTCACAACCTTCTGAAGCAAGACTTGTTGAAAGCTTTGCACCAGTAGCTGTATATTGTGGTGGCTGATGGTCACTATTTGTATATATTTTCCAGAAATCTTCATAAAGATTAAATTCTGGAAGAGTTTTTATAAGCTCCATATTTGCCTGCCAATATGATTCAATTGTTCCTACATCTTTCCAGTAGTCTTTAAATCTATAAGCATACATAGTCTGACCTTCTTCAAGCATCTTTGGAATTATATGCATACCAAAGTCACTATCTGGATGAATCTTACTATCTTCAATAAGAGCTTCTCTAAGTCTTTCCCAAGTAAATATATAAATACCCATAGAAGCAAGATTATTTTTAGGATTTGCTGGTTTTTCTTCAAACTCATAAATTTTATCATCACTTTCAGTATTCATGATACCAAAGCGACTTGCTTCCTCAATAGGAACTTCCATAACAGCAATAGTAGCTGCACAATTATTTTCTTTATGGAATTCAAGCATTTTTGAATAGTCCATTTTATAAATATGGTCTCCAGATAAAATAAGAACATATTCTGGATTATTACTGTCAATATATTCTATATTTTGGAATATAGCATTGGCAGTTCCCATAAACCATTCACCTGAATCTCCGCCACCTTTAACATGTGGAGCAAGAATTGTTACACCACCATTTCTTTTATCAAGGTCCCAAGGAATACCTATACCTATATGCTGATTAAGTCTTAAAGGCTGATATTGTGTAAGTACTCCAACAGTATCAACACCAGAATTGATACAGTTACTTAAAGGGAAATCAATAATTCTGTATTTACCACCAAAAGTAACTGCTGGTTTTGCAACATTTCTTGTTAAAATCCCAAGTCGACTACCTTGTCCTCCGGCCAGAAGCATGGCCATCATTTCTTTTTTTCGCATAAACTCTTTACCCCCAATGATGCGTACTAAAAAAAGCTAAAGACTAATTTTATAAAAACGCAATAAAAATTTTATGTAAACACATTGTAAAATATACATTTTACACTAATATCATATCATATTTTTTTACAGTTGTACACCTAAATTGAAAAATTTTTATTTTTTTTGCTACAAAATTATACGCTTTTTTTAAATTTTAGTTAAATTTTTTTATTTTATGATAAAATTATAAATTAATTTTAACATTTAATATTTTAAGGCTATAAATAAATTTATTGTGATAATAATAATATAAGTATTGTAGACTTTGAATTATCATTGTAGTATACTTTTTAGAAAGATTAAAAATAGGATTGGGGCGTTTAAATAATGAAAGACGGTTTCAGTATAAAATATAAAAATGTTTACTTTATAGGCATAGGTGGCATAAGTATGTCAGGACTTGCAGAAATACTTAAATCAAGGGGTGTTAATGTAGCTGGTACTGATATGAATGTTTCCAACACAACAAAACATCTTGAAAGCATTGGTGTAAAAATAAATATTGGGCATAAATCAGAGAATATAACAAATGAATATGACCTTGTTGTATACACAGCTGCTGTAAAAATGGATAATCCAGAGCTTTTAAAAGCAAAAGAACTTTCAATAGATATAATGGATAGAGCAGAGCTTCTTGGTCATATTATGGCAGAATATGAAGATTCAGTTGCCGTATCTGGAACACATGGTAAGACAACAACAACATCTATGGTTTCAGAAATACTTCTTGCTGCAAATACAGACCCTACAATATCAGTAGGTGGTATACTTCCATCAATAAACGGAAATACAAAAGTAGGTGCTTCAAAATACTTTGTAGCAGAAGCTTGTGAATATTTTGATAGCTTTTTAAAGTTTAATCCACTTGTTGGTATAATACTTAATATAGAAGCAGACCATTTAGATTACTTTAAAACATTTGATAATGTAAAAAATTCATTCCATAAATTTGCAGGAAGAATACCTAAAAATGGTATGCTTATAATAAATGATGAAATAGAAAACACTGATTTCTATACAGAAAACATTGATTGTAAATTTGAAAGATATAGTACAAAAAATCCAAATGTAGAATGGTTTGCAAATAATATAATACATCATGAAAATGGTAAAAACTCATTTACAGTATGTTATAAAGGTAAAGAAATAGGAGAAATAAATCTTAATATACCTGGCGAGCATAATATAAGCAACGCACTTGCTGCTTGTGCTGCTGCAAACTTCCTTGAAATACCTTTTGAAAAAATATCACAAGGTCTTTCTAATTATGGTGGTACAAACAGAAGATTTCAAAGAAAAGGAACATATAAAGGTGTAAATGTAATAGATGATTATGCACATCATCCAACAGAAATAAAAGCAACACTTGCTGCTGCAAAAAATGTTAAACATAATACACTTTGGTGTGTATTCCAACCACACACATATACAAGAACCTATAATCTCTTTAATGAGTTTTCAGAAGCCTTTGATGATGCTGATAAAATAATAATGGCAGATATATATGCAGCACGTGAAAAAGACACAGGAATTGTTTCATCAAAAGCCTTGGCAACTAAAATAAAAGAAAGAGGAAAAGATATTGAATATATCGGAAGCCTTGATGATATATTAAAATATGTTGCTGAAAACTGTAAAGAAGGCGACCTTTTAATAACTATGGGGGCTGGAGATATTTATACTGTTGGTGAAAAACTTGTTTCTATGGAGTTATAAACATTATCCACATAGTTGTTAACAATTAAATTGTTACTAACTTTAAAATTAAATAATAAATTTTTTAACATAATAAAAATAATATTAACTATAAAAAGCCTTGAATTTTTACTTATATTCAAGGCTTTTTATGTATATTGTCTAAAAACACTATACACGTAATTTTATAAAACACATTAAAAATAATATTAAATACAATATATGTTATTAAATATATCCACATAGTTTTCCACAATTTTATAATAAAAGACAGTTTTAAAAACTGTCTTTTATTTATGATATGGTTCATTTCTATTTATTTTTATAGCTCTATAAATTTGTTCAAGAAGTATAACCCTCATCATCTGATGTGGAAAAGTCATTTTTGAAAAACTTAAATAATAGTTAGCTCTATTCAAAACATCTTTAGATAATCCTAAAGAGCCACCTATAACAAAAACTATATGACTTATACCTCTCAAAGCTGTTTTCTCTACAAAATCTGCTAATTCTTCAGAACTTAGATTTTTACCATCTATGGCAAGAGCAACACAATATGCATCATCTTTTATATTTTTAAGTATTCTTTCCCCTTCTTTTTTCTTAACAATTTCTTCTTCAGCCAAACTCATTGTTTCTGGGGCTTTTCCATCTGGAACTTCTATTATATCAAGTTTTATATATTTGCTAAGTCGTTTTGAATATTCATCAATAGCTAAATTCCAATATTTTTCTTTTAGCTTTCCAACACATATTATAGAAATTTTCATATTTTACCTCACAATATAACAGGACAACTATTAGTATATCTTGAAGCCATATCCATTTTAAGATATGTTCCTACTTTTATATCATTTTCATTTAAAATACTTTTTACTGTTTCATAAGCAAGATGTGGTTCATTATTTTCATCACTTAAATGACCAAGATATATATGTTTAAGTTTATTATCCATTATTTCAGATATAAATTTGCCGGCTGTTTCATTTGATATATGTCCTCTATCGCCTAATATACGTTGTTTTAAAGCCCAAGGGTATGAGCCACATTTAAGCATATTAACATCATGATTTGATTCAAGAAGTATTACATCAGAACCACTTATATTTTCCCTTACAGTATCCGTAATATGACCTAAATCAGTTGCTATAGTCATTTTATAGTCTTTTGCAAATATACTATACCCAACAGGTTCTGCTGCATCATGAGGTATATCAAAAGGCATTACACACATATCATTTATAACACAGCTTTCACCACTATATATTATTTTAATATTTTTTCTTGCTACTTCACCTATTGTACTTCCCATAGCTTCCCATGTACCTTGTGTAGCATATATAGGTATATCAAATCTTCTAGAAATAATACCTGCACCCTTTATATGGTCACTATGTTCATGTGTTATAAACAAAGCATCTATTTTATTTCCATCAACATTAAGTATATCAAGACCTTCTTTTATTTTTTTACCACTAATTCCAGCATCAAAAAGTATATTTGTGCTTTCCGTACCTGCATAAATACAATTTCCACTACTTCCACTTGCTATAGGACAAAATCTTACAGACATTTACACACCACCTTTTTCCAGTATTATAAAAAATCGCTGAAACCAAAAGTTTCAGCGACAGAAATTAATCTTCTTTAACTCTTTTTATATCAGCACCAAGGTTTCCAAATTTATATTCAACGTCTTCATAACCTCTGTCTATGTATTTTACATTTGTAATTTCAGTTTTACCTTCTGCAGCAAGACCTGCTATAATCATAGCTGCACCTGCTCTAAGGTCCGTTGCTGCCACATTGTTTCCAAAAAGTTTTTCTACACCTTGTATTTTAGCAACTCTACCATCAACATTAACATTAGCACCAAGCTTTCTAAGTTGGTCCATATACTGATATCTATTATCCCATACATTCTCTGTAATTATATTTTCACCCATACATACAGTAAGAAGTGCTGCCATCTGTGGCTGTAAATCTGTTGGAAATCCTGGATAACTCATAGTTTTTACATTTACATTCTTAAGAGGCTTGTCTGACAACACTCTTATAGAATCATCAAATTCCTCTATTGTTACATCCATTTCTTCAAGTTTTGCTGAAAGACAGTCCATATGTTTAGGAATAATATTTTTTACTACAACATCTCCACCTGTAATAGCTGCTGCTATCATATATGTACCTGCTTCAATCTGGTCAGGAATAATTGTATATTCAGCCCCATGAAGACTAGGTACACCAGTAATTTTTATTACATCAGTACCTGCACCCTTAATCTTTGCTCCCATAATATTAAGGAAGTTAGCAGTATCAACTACATGAGGTTCTTTTGCTGCATTTTCAATTACAGTATTACCTTCTGCAAGACAGGCTGCAAGCATAATATTTATTGTGGCACCAACACTTACTTGGTCCATATATATTGAAGCTCCATGAAGGTTCTCTGCACTAACTCGTACAACATCATCACTAACTTCTACATTAGCACCAAGTGCTTTAAATCCTTTAAGATGAAGGTCGATAGGTCTAGAACCAAAATTACAACCTCCTGGCATAGAAACCTCTGCTTTTTTAAATCTACCTAATAATGCACCAAGAAGATAATAAGAAGCTCTTATTTTTCTTACTTCTTCATAAGTTGCACTTACATTTTCAATATTTCTACTATCTATTTTAAGTGTATGTTTATCAATAAACTCACATTTTGCTCCTAATTTGCTAAGTGTATTAAAAAGGCTTGTAACATCTTCTATACTAGGTAAATTATCAATTATACAAACACCATCAGCCATAATAGCCGCCGGTAAAATAGCAACTGCTGCATTTTTAGCACCACTTATACTTACTTCACCGCAAAGTCTTTTCTGACCGTTAATAACAAGTTTATCCATATAATAATTCAAATCCTCCCAATTTTTTATCCCAACGAAACGGGCGAGTCAATATAATTTGTTATACAGTAAAAAAGCCTTAAAAAAAAGGCTTTTTTCAAAATTAAAATTAAATTACTTTAAGCATTATACCACCAAACTGTTAAACAATAAAGACTTTTTTCAATATATAAAAATAAAACGGATTTTAGCTTATATTTTAGCCTAAAAACCCCTTTTTTTTATTTATTTTGCCAAGTTATATATGGGAAAAATTGTTAATAAAAGAGTTATCTTATTTTATTTGTATATGCATTAACCATATAGGGTTTTTCTTCATTTATAACATATATAAAATAGTATGGAATTATTTTTGATGATATATCAGCACCCTGTGTATCTTTTGATTGATAATCGTATACTATTTCTATTTTATCCACAGTTGCACTATTAACAATATAATCAGAAAATGTAAACAATGCTTCATCAACGCCATATATCTCACTTTTTTCATCTATATAACCTTCTATTTCACAATACATTGCTGCAATATGTGCAATACCTTTATTATTAACAGTTATCTCATATCTACTAGGATATATATAATTACCTTTATACTTTTCACAATATATAAATATATAATCATCGTCAAATTCTATTACATCAAGGAGAGAATATTTATTATTATTACCTTCTATTTTAGCAATCATATTTTTTGCGATTTCTTCTGCCTTTTCATAGTCAAAACCTTCTATTTGGCTATTTCCTTGATTATATGACACTTGTATATTGTTATCTTTATAAGTTACTGTTTTAGTATCACTTTTAATTATGTTATTATCAAATTCTATTGATACTTTTACATCTTCATTTTTAAAAAAATCTTTTACAATATCATCTTTGGTTACAGAAATAGGTCTAATATTTATTTTTTTCATAGGTGAATAATCTTCTTCAAGTTCAGTATAAACATATACATTTCTTTCTGAAAGAACTTCAATAGCTGATTTTTCTCTAGCAGATGATATTTTATATTCTTGACTACCCTTATAATTAAAGAAGAATAACACAATATTAAGGGCTATCAGTATAAATATAACTGTTCTTTTTGCAATATCCCAATCCATACCATTCTCCTTATTTTTCGCAACTTACAGAATATACATTATTATCTATTGTTGTAAACCATCTCAACTTAATACTGTCTTTACCACTCATATAATAAGCAAGTTTTATATCATCTACTTTTGTAACAATATCTCCACCATTATTTTCATAATTTATCATTACTGTTTCATCTAGTGCTTTTATAAATTCTTTATTAATAACTGCAGTTTTAGAATCCTTTTCATAATTATATACAATTCTTCTATATTTTCTGACACTGTTGTTTTTAACACTTATTTCCATACAATAGTTTAAATTATTCATTTCCTTTAATATATCTGAAGGTATAAGTGGCATATTATTTACAGTATAATTAAAACAGAATATATATTCATCATCATCTATATACCAATTCTCAAGATATATATCTGTTTTTAAAGAATTATCTCTTTCAATAAAACTTTTAGCAGTAGAATAAGCTGATATAAAGCTCTGTTCTACATTTTTATTAACAGCTTTATAATTAAAATATTCCAAAACTCCTGTAGAACTATATTTTACAACTGTATTATCATCACTAAAAAGATATTCTCCTTGTTCATTAATCTCGCTCCATTTTGATGTACTACTATCAAAAAAATTATCAATATATGATTCAAATAAACTTACAGAGAAATCTCCATTTTGCTCAAAAGGATTTATTCTTTTAAGAAGATTATACTCAATTTCTGTTTCAGTCCATTGAGGAACAAAAACATTATCATAAAATATATTAAAACCACTTTGCTTTGTAGATATATATGTTATCTGATTATCTGATTTTATTTCACTATTTTGTCTTTTTTCAATAGCATCATAAATACTTTTTGAAAATTTGCTATTTGTAACTTTATAATTATAACTTTCTTCTTTTTCAAGGTTCACAAAAGATATATTAAGTGTTGAACCATAGTTCATTTGTGGATATATCAAAATGCTATTAAAATTAAAATCATTTCTTAAATCTCTGCTAACTCCAAATGATTTTTCAAAATCATTTATGTTTATACTTCCGTTATACTTAAAAATCAAACATTTAGGTATCAAAAAAGAATCCCAATCCAATTGAGATTTATCCAAAAATTCTCCCTTTGAAAATAACTCTTTTATACCATCATTTCCAAGGTCATATATACCACTATCATCAGACTCAGAGTAAAATTTAGAAAACTTTTTATTGCCATAACCTGTTATAACAGTTGATGGCTCAAGTATATAAGTTTCCCCACTATATGTGCTACCGTCATTTCCAAAATCTGAAAAAATCGTATAAAAAAAGTTATGGCTATCATTATCATAAAGCCATAACTTTCCAGTCTGAACTACGGTAGCTATGACCAAAGCAATGATTACAAAATTTTGTATCTTGCTAAGTTTCATAATTATCACCGTTAATATAATGCTATTGTAGTATTCATTCCAGGTATACTTATACCATTTTCAAGTTCTGTTTTTATAAGTCTATTTTTTCTTTTTATTGTACAACTACCAGAGCTTGTATTTTTACCATTTTTATCAGCTTCAATATATATAACATTTTCACCAATCTCAAGTTCAACTGTTTGACTAAATAAGCCTGTAGGACCTATTTGTATTTCATAATTTGCATAATTACTAAGAGTACCACTTGCATTTTTCTTACTTAAAGATATTGATATTGTAGAACCATTTTCACTCCATCCAGTAATAGTTCTTGTTTTATCAAATGTAGACTCTGTATCACCTATTTCAATTCCGCTTGTAACAGAAAAATTCACACTATTGGAGGAATATTCATCTGCATAAGCGAAAGTTGGAGCAAAAAATACAAAAAAGAATACTAACAATCCAAAAAACTTGGTTTTCATCTCTATGCAGCCTCCTTCCCTTACTATATTATTTCCATATAAACAGTATTATAAAACAGTAATGTTACAATTATATTACATACGCCTTACGTTTGAATTACATTATATTGGTATATAAGGAAACAATAATTAATTTTGCTCCTTAATTATACCATTAAAATTTTTATTAAACCACATAGTCATAGCAGTTCCTTTACCATATTCACTTTCAACAGTAATTTTACCATCATGTATTTCCATTATTTCTTTTGCTATTGAAAGTCCAAGACCGGTACCACCCATAGCTCTACTTCTTGCTTTATCAACACGATAAAATCTTTCAAATATTCTTGGAAGGTCACTTTTAGGTATACCCATTCCTGTATCCTTAACTGTAAGTTTATAATATTTTTCATCTTCTTCAATAAAAACTTTTATTTCAGCATTATTAAGACTGTATTTTATAGCATTAGTTATTATATTATTTACAACCTGACCTATTCTATCTCTGTCTGCTTGTATAATAACATCTTTATAATATGGTATAAAATACAGATTTTGCTCTTTAGCATCAGCATGTATTTTATTTTGTTTTATTACATCAGACATATAGGAATTAAGGTTTATTTCACTAATTGAAAGCATAATTTGCTTATTATCAAATCTTGAAAGTTGTAATAAATCTCTGACAAGAAAAGACATTCTGTCTGCTTCTCCATTTATTATACCAAGAAACTCCATTGCTATTTCTTTATCATCCACAGCACCATCAAGAAGTGTTTCTGTATAACTTTTTACGGTTGTAAGAGGTGTCCTTAATTCATGAGAAACGTTAGCAACAAACTCTTTTCTCATATCATCAAGTTTTTTAGCTTCTGTTATATCCTGCAATACTACAACTATACCATCTATAATATCTTTTTCTCTATAATATGGTGTAAAATCAGCAGTTATAAATTTTTTACCAACAGGAAATGTTACTTTTTTTGAACTATCCTTTGTAATATCTATATAAACCCCAGAATTAATATCAAAGAATTTTATAAACTCTGTAAAACTCATATTAAAATCTGTAAGTTCAAGCATTTCTATTGCAACGCTATTTACATGCATAAGATTTCCAAGACTATCGTATGATATAACACCATCACTCATATTATGAAGTATTATTTCAAGCTTATTTTTTTCATTTGAAATAATATTTATATTTTTATGCAGCTCCTGTGCCATATTATTAAAACTTATTGTAAGCTGACCTATTTCATCATCAGACTTAACAACAGCTTTCTGATTAAGATTACCATTTGCTAAAGCTTTAGCTTTTGATGTAAGCTCAAGTATAGGGCCTGTAATTGTTTTTGCAAATATATAACCCATAAAAGCAGTAAGTGTAAGTGCTATAAATAAAGATATAATTATACTTCTTCTTGTTTGTTCAAGGCTTGATTTTATATCTGTAGCATCTATTCTTGAAAAAATAACATATTTAACTTCCCCACTATTATCTTTTACAGGAGAAGCATAACTTATCCAATACTTTGCAAGACCTGATGTATCAGTACTCCTTTTAAATATATCAAATGACTTTGTCCCTGAAAGTGCTGATATTACAGAAGCATTTCTATATTGGGGAAAAGGTTCCTTAGCAACAGTTGTAGAAGCTATAGTATTACCATTAATATCTATTATATTACCTTGAGTATTTGATATACTAGAACCACCTTGAGAAAATTTGAGCAACTCATCTTGAAATTTAGTTTCATCACCACTTGAAATAACTTGTTCTTGTATTCTTTCTGTATATAATTCAAGCTGTGTTTTAGCCTTTTCCTGCTCTATATTTTGAAGGCTAATAAGAATATAGGTACCACTTACAATAGTAACTATAAGCACCAAGCCTAAATACATTATCATAAGTTTATATTTTATACTTCCTATAATTTTCATAAATCAAAAACTCCAAACTTAGCTATTAAAATAGTAGCCTACGCCTCTTTTTGTAAGTATATAAGAAGGTTTACTTGGGTCATCTTCTATTTTTTCCCTAAGCCTTCTTATAGTAACATCAACAGTTCTTACATCTCCAAAATATTCATATCCCCAAACTTTTTCAAGAAGCATTTCCCTAGAAAAAACCTGTGTTTTTTGCTGTGCTAAAAACTTCAAAAGTTCAAACTCTCTAAATGTAAGTTCAATTATAACATCATCTTTTCTTACTTCATATCTATCTAAATCTATAACAAGTTTACCAAAAGATATTATATTATTAGAAGACTGAGATTTTTTTGATACAACTTCATATTTTCTTAAATTAGCCTTTACCCTTGCCATAAGTTCTCTTATTCCAAAAGGCTTTGTAACATAATCATCAGCACCAAGCTCAAGTCCAAGAACTTTATCAACTTCTTCAGCTCTTGCAGTAAGCATTATTATAGGTGTAGAAAACTTTTCTCTTACCTTTTTACAAACCTCATATCCATCTACTTTAGGCATCATAATATCTAAAAGTATAAGGTCAGGATTTTCTGTAAATGCCTTTACAATACCTTCTTCACCATCATTAGCTGTAATAACTTCATAACCTTCTTTTTTAAGGTTAAATTTAATAATATCAGCAATCGCTTTTTCATCATCAACAACGAGTATTTTTTTGCTCATATCTTACCTCCAAAAACCATAAACAAAAGGCTTTTTACTATTATATATCACATGAATTTAATTATACTAAAATTAGCATGTATTGTAAAATTTAAAATAATAAAAAAAACCGGCATAAAGCCGGATAAAAATCAATTATTTTTTATTGAGAATAATATCAGCAACATAAAGACCATTTGCAGCTGCCTGAGAAAGAGAACGAGTAAACCCTGCTCCATCACCAACAGCATATATACCTTCACAGCCTTCAAGTTCAAATTCAACAGTTTTAGGTCTTGCAGAATAATATTTACACTCTATACCATAAAGAAGAGTATCATAATTTGCTGTTCCTGGTGCTATACTGTCTAAAGCATGAAGAGTTTCAACAATATTATCAAGCTGTCTTTTTGGTATACAAAGACTTAAATCTCCTGCAACAGCATTCATTGTTGGTCTTGTTGTAGACTGTGCAAGACGTTTTGCATCTGTTCTTCTTCCATTTTCAAGGTCACCAAGACGCTGAACCAAAACACTTCCACCACTTATAAGATTAGCAAGACTTGCAACATGTCTTGCATATTCAATAGGCTCTTTAAATGGTTCTGTAAAACGTATTGTTGAAAGAAGAGCAAAGTTTGAATTTTGTGTTTTTCTTGAAGCATCTCTATATGAATGACCATTTACAGTAAGAACACCATCTGTATTTTCAGTAACAACACTACCTCTTTCATTAAAACAGAACATTCTTGTTGTATCACCGTATCTTTTACTTCTATACCATATTTTAGGTTCATAAATCTTCTTAGAAAAATGTTCCCATATCATAGAAGGTAATTCAACACGAACACCTATATCAACCTGATTATTTTTTAAAGGTATATTATTTTCTTCACACCATTTTGAAAAAAATCTACTTCCTGCTCTACCAACTGCAAATATTATATTTTTAGCAGAAATACATTTTTCACCGTCTTTATTTGAAATTATTATCTCTTTTGTATCTTTATTGACATCAGTTGCAACTGTATCTGAAAGTATTTCACATCTTTCACCTACTGCAACAATAAGTTTTCTCATAGTTTCAAAATTACTATCTGTACCAAGATGTTTAAGTTGTGCCTGACTCATATGCAAATCATTTTGAAGACAAATTTTTTTAAGTTCATTATCTGGCATAAATCTTTCTGTTGTAGCACCATATTTAACAAGTATTTCATCTGCTTGTTCAATATAATTTATAACAGTTTCAGGTTCAAGAAACTCTGTAAGCCAACCACCATATTCTGTTGATATTACATATTTACCATCAGAAAATGCCCCTGCTCCAGCCATACCTTCCATAATAGCACATGATTTACATTTTATACATTTATCTGTTTTCTTTGCAACAATAGGACATATTCTTTTTTCTATTGTGTGTCCTTTTTCTATTATAACAACTTTTAGTTCCGGATTTTTTTCTGTCAAGCGATAGGCATTCATTATTCCGCCTATACCTCCACCAATAATAGCAACATCATAATCTTTTTTAATACTCATATGAATACACCTCCGAAAATTAAAATCAAATATATTGTTATTCATAATCTTGTGCACAAAACATCTTATTATGTACCTTAAATACTATTATTGTCAATATAAATTTCTGATTTTTATTCTTTTCTATGTTTTATATAAAATAATATTATATTTTTCATATATTTTAACAACAAAAAGGGAGTATGCAGAAACATACTCCCTAATAAAAAATTATATTTCTGTTACATCAAGAGTTTTAGCATAACCATTTGAAGAATCAACTTCTATCTTAACTTCATACTCTCTGTTTTTATCATTCATATAATAATCAAGGTCATCAACATTTCTTTCATCACCTTTAACAGTAAGTGTTGAAGCTTTAAAATCAAAAGTTAAAGTTGTTCTATCTTTTGTTCTAACCTCAAGCTCTCCTCGTCTAACATCAAAATATCTAAGGTCGCCTTTAACTTCTTTCATATGAGCCTTTATTTCTGTTACCTTACCTGATTTTATTGTAAGGCTTGCTTCTAATGTAATATTACTATCATTAAAATAGTTTCTTACTTTATCTACACTACTACTACTACCATCTAATGTAACTGATACATTACTTGCATATTCATATTTATTTGAACTTGAACCTACCGCAATTTGAGAAGATGACATACTTTTTATTGTTCCTGATGTATCGGATGAAGATGTAGAAGTTGCAGTAACTCTTGTTACTTCGCCATCTTTGTTAAGCTCTATTGTAGCAGAATAAGAACCAGCAGAATCAAGTTTATCTCTAAAATCATAGTAACTATATGTTTTTCCATCAAGCTTTAATACAGCATTATCAGCATCTTCATCATCAAATTTATATTCTGAATATGAGCTAGAACTTGATTTTTTGAAACTTATATATCTTCTAGCAATATCATTTATTGTACCACTTAAAGTATCACTTGATGAACTGCTTTCAAAACTATATTTTGATGCATATAATTTTTTAATATTACCTTTACTATCAGTAATATATTTAACATATATAGTCTTTTCATCATCATATGCATTTCTTACTTTTGTATATGTTGATGATTTACCTTCAAGATAAAATGCTACATCATCAACATCACTATTTGTCCAGCTATAATCTGTTATTGTAGTTTTTCCAGATCTCTTTATTTCTGCACCACTCTTTGTTATGCCTCTAAGTTCGCCATAAATATAATCACTTTCTTTTGTTGTACAATCAAGCTTTGTTGCTTCACCTTTAACATTAATGCTTACAGCAACATCAACTCTATTATCTTTCATTGCATCAGATATATCTTTCTGTGTAGCAGTTTTTCCATTAAGAATATATTCACAATTAACGTTAAGACTATATTTAGCAGTTCCACCAGTACTTTTATTTATGTATATAATATCATTATAAAACTCATCTATTGTACCATTTACTGTTCCGCTTATACTTTGATTAAGTCCAGGGTCAGCATCATAAGTTATTGTAAGACTTGATATATCTGCACCTTTATAAACTATATTTGTAATAGCATCACCTGTTGAAAGAGCTGTATATGTAGAAGCTCCACCACCTAAGTTACTTACTTTTGTTGATGAGTTTGCAAAAAGACCTATTTTTTGTCCATCACTTTTAAGAATTGTTACAAGATAAGATGAACCCATATCATTAACAGCTATTACACTACCTGAAGCAATAGTTGTTCCTGTTGAAGGTGTTTCTGTAGTACTTCCTGTTGTTCCACCTGTTGTTCCGCCTGTTGTACCACCTGTTGATGTTGAACCTGACTTCATTTTATCATATGCTTTTGTTATTATTGTAGCCATTTCAGCTCTATTTATAGCAACTTTAGGATTAAAGTTATTATTATTATCTCCAAGGAAAATTTCAAGTCTTGAAAGAAGTTCCACATATTGAATACTTGTTGTATTTACAGATGAAGCATCCTTAAACTTAAGTTTTGCATTTGAATCAAGTTCATATTTATCAGACATAGCTTTTCCAAGAATTACAGCAGCTGCCTCACGACTTGCATAATTTTGTGTATTTTTTGAAGTATTTATAAATTTACCAACCTCAGCCATAGAAACAATACCATATTCAAGAGAATATGAAATACTTGGATATGCCCATTCTGGAACTCCAAGCTGTTTCATAACATAAGACCATTTACTTTCCACACCATCTGCGCTTTTTAAATTATTTGTTTTCTGTAAAAGGCTATATACAAGCTGTACAGTTTCAAAACAAGTAACATTATCTTTACCTCTAAAATATCTTTCTCCACCAACTAGTTCTCCTACCATAATTTCAAGCTCACCAGCTCTATTTATAAACTGCTGAGCTCCTTGCCATGGAACATCATCAATATCCTTAAATGTTACAGCACCAAAAACAGGTAAAGCTGTTGAACACGCCATAATAGTCGCCATCGCCAAAGCTATTTTACGTTTCATAAAACGTCCCTCCTAATCATATATCTATAAAATTAGTATTTAACTAATGAATTATTATATTTTCATTAATTTTAACATAAAATAATATTTAATTAAACATATTAACTATCAATTATTTCTTTCAATTTAGTTACAAAATTGCATTTTATTTATATAAGACGTATAATAACCTATTTTTGTTCCAATTATTACAAAATACAAAAAAGAGATATCGAAAATATTCGATATCTCTTTAAATTATCTAAAATATATTATTTTACTTCGTTAACAAGCTCTCTTCCTTCTTCAAAAGCTTTTAAGTTTTCAAGAGTAACTGTTGCAATACCGTTTAATGCAGTATCTGTTAAGAATGCAAGATGTCCTGTAAGAAGAATGTTTTCATTTGAAAGCATTCTTGCAAGTGTTGGGTCATGTTTTTCAAGATTGCTTCTATCTTCGAAGAAGTAATCATGTTCAACTTCACAAACGTCAAGACCTGCTCCACGGATTTTTCCTGATTCAATACCATCAATAAGAGCTTCTGAATCAATAAGAGCACCTCTAGCAACATTTACAATGATAACGCCATCTTTCATTTTTGCAATAGATTCAGCATTAATCATATGATGTGTTTCTGGTGTTGATGGACAATGTAATGAAATTACATCTGATTCTTTGTAAAGTGTATCAAGGTCTACATATTCAAGTCCGCTATCTTTAGCTGGGAAAGCATCATAGCAAATAACTTTCATACCCATACCTTTTAATATATTAATCATACATCTACCGATTTTACCTGTACCGATAACACCAGCTGTTTTTCCGTAAAGACCAATACCGTCTAATCCTGCAATATTGAAGTTAAATTTAACTGATCTATTGTATGATAAATGAACTTTTCTGTTTACACCTAAAAGTAAAGCTGCACCTTGTTCTGCAACTGATTCTGGTGAATATGCAGGAACTCTAAGAACAGGAAGACCACATTCTTTTGCCGCATTAAGGTCAACACTGTCAAAACCTGCACAACGAAGAAGGATAACTTTTACACCAACTTCTTTAAGTGTTTTAACTGCTTCTGCTGGAACTTCATCATTAACGAAAGAACAAGTTGCATCATGTCCTGCTGCAAGTTTAGCTGTTTCTGGAGTTAATCTTTCATCAAAGAAAGTTATTTCATATCCATATTTTTCAGCTAAAGGACCAAAAGTATCCTTGAAATAAGGTTTTGTGTCAAAAAATGCTATTTTCATTTTAAAAGCCTCCCTATTAAAAAATTATAATAAATGTTAACACTTGTGTGTTTTAATTGCTTTGTCTTACTTTTAACAATATAATACAAAATCTAATCTTTGTCAATAACTCTAGCATATAATATACAAAGGGTCTATTGTAAGTATTGCATAAAGCAAAGTAATTTATTCAAATAAAATATTTTTCCGTTTTTACTATAAATTAAGTTAAGTTTATGTAAAAACTGCCTTTATACAATATTATATTTTGTTAATAAATGCTCAATTAAAGTTTTGTATTCAATATTCAATGTTTATTTAGGTATTTATTTTTGTACATAAATACCTGTTAAATAATAAAAAAAATAGTACAGACATTAGTCTGTACTATTTTTAAATTTTTAGTCAAATAATTTTGAAACTGAAATACCTTCATGAATACGATTAATAGCATCTGCAAAAATCTGAGCAACTGAAACTTTTTTAATTTTTGCAAGATTTTTTTCATCTGGAAGGTTAATTGTATCAAGAATAAGAAGTTCATCAATAGCTGATTTTTCAATTCTTTCAATGGCAGGACCTGATAATACAGGATGTGTACAACATGCATCAACTTCAATAGCTCCTCTTTCTTTAAGAGCATTAGCAGCATTTGTTATTGTTCCTGCTGTATCTATCATATCATCTACAATAATAACTCTTTTTCTTTCAATATTTCCAATGATATTCATAATTTCGCTTACATTTGCTTTTGGTCTTCTCTTATCAATAATTGCAAGAGGAATATCAAGTTTTGTAGCAAAAGCTCTTGTTCTTCCAACACTACCAAGGTCTGGAGAAACAGCAACAAAATCTTTTAAATCATCGCCATATTTCTCATGATAATAATTTGTAAGTAATGGAATTCCAACAAGGTTATCAACTGGAATATCAAAGAATCCCTGAATCTGTGCACAATGAAGGTCCATTGTAAGAACTCTGTTAGCACCTGCTGATGTAATAAGATTTGCAACAAGTTTAGCACTAATTGGATCTCTTGCTCTTGTTTTTCTGTCCTGTCTTGCATAACCATAGTAAGGAATAACTGCTGTTATTCTTCCTGCTGAAGCTCTCTTCATAGCGTCAATCATTATAAGAAGTTCCATAAGATTATCATTTACAGGATATGAAGTAGACTGGATGATATAAACATCAGCACCACGGATAGTTTCATCTATTTTTACTGAAATTTCTCCATCGCTGAATTTAGTTACCTCTGCTGCTCCAAGTGATAATCCTAAACTTTTCGCAATTGACTTTGCAAGTTCAATATTTGAATTGCAAGAAAAAATTTTAATGTTACTTCTTGAAGTATACATCATGATTTTTGTGTCCCCCTAATTCTTAGTTAGTTTAATTAATGGTTTTAATGGTTTATTATATAAATTTAAAATTTACATACTACTTAATAATTATTTTTTCTTTGTCCAGCCTTCAATTATCTGCTGTCTTGCTCTTGCAACAGCTAAAACATCTTCTGGAACATCTTTTGTTATTGTAGAACCTGCTGCAACGTATGAGCCTTTTTTGAGGGTTACAGGAGCAACAAGGTTTGCATTACAGCCTATAAATACATCATCTTCTATAACTGTTCTGAACTTATTTTTGCCATCATAGTTTACAGTAACAGTACCACAACCAAAGTTTATTCTTTCTCCACAATCAGTATCACCAACATATGTGAGATGAGAAATCTTTGTTCCATTACCTACATTTGAATTTTTAATTTCAACAAAATCTCCAACTTTTACATCTTCACCAATATTTGAATTTGGTCTTATATAAGCATATGGACCTACTGTTGTTCTATCTCCAACTTTTGAATCCATACCTGTTGAAGCTTGGAATTTAACTCCATTTCCAATAATCATATTTGTTATTCTAGCATTTGGACCAATTTTACAATCTTCACCAATAACTGTATTTTTCTCTATTACACAGCCTGGATACACTATTGTATCACAACCTATTGTAACATCAGCATCAATGTATGTGTTTGCTGGGTCAATAATTGTAACACCGTTTTCCATAAGTTTTTTATTTATTCTTTTTTTCATAAGTTCTGTTGCTTCTGCAAGCTGAACTCTTGAATTCACACCAAAAAACTCAGTAACATCATCTGTTGTCATAGCATTTACACTACTTCCATCATTAAGTATTATTTCCAAAGTATCCGGAAGATAATACTCTCCCTGAGCATTATTATTTGTAAGTTTTTTAAGTGCAGCTTTAAGCTTTGCACCATCAAAACAATATATACCAGTATTTATTTCTTTTACCTGTTTTTCTTCAGCTGTTGCATCTTTATGTTCAACATTCTTTTTGAAACTTCCATCAATATTTCTTATAATATGACCATATCCTGCCGGATTATCAACTATTGCAGAAACTATTGTACAACCATTTTTTTGTTCTCTATGGAAATCAACAAGTTTTTCTATTGTTTCAGCTGTTATTAAAGGAGTATCACCATATAGTATAACGATATCCTTATTTTCGTCAATAAAATCTTCAGCCTGCATAACAGCATGACCTGTGCCAAGCTGTTCTTTTTGAATAGCAAATTTTACTTTACCATTTCCAATAGCTTCTTTTACCATATCTGCTTTATGTCCTATAACAACACAAACATCTTCAGAACCACATTTTAAGGCTTCATCTATAACATAATCCACCATAGATTTATTTAAAATCTGATGTAAAACTTTAGGCATTTTTGATTTCATTCTTGTACCTTCTCCGGCAGCAAGAATAATTGCTTTCAAGTTATCCATATAGTACCCTCCAAAGTTATATTAAATTCATATTAAATCTATTTTATATTTTCTCATTTTAGAAGATTATTTTCAATATACTTATTTACCTAAAATAATAAATTATAAATACAATTTACCTACAAAATTAGTCATAATAGTGTAAAAATATATAACCATTATAAAAAAAGTGATAAAAATTAAATTGTATGCTAATTATTTAACAATATGTATGTATTACATTTAATTTTTGTATTCAAAATTAATATATTTTAACATAACAATTTATTTTGCATACGAAATAATTTTGTGAAAACTATACATAAATAAAGTTATATATATTTTTATATTATAATTTATAATAAAAAAAGTGAAGATATTTATCTTCACTTTTTTTATTATTTATCTTTTTCATCAGGTAATGTAATTCTTGCTGCTATTGGTCTATATTTTTTAGAAGACCATCTTTCTTCTTGACTTCTTATCCATAAATAAACAATAGCAGTAAATCCAAAACCTATAATACAACTTAAAATTTCTTTACTTATAAATGGAATAATAGGAGAAACTATATAATATCCTAAAAGTATTCCACATATAAGTGCTATAAATGGTATACCATACATAATCATAACTGCATTAAAAAATCCATTATCTGCAAGTTCAAGCTCTACCCATTGACCAACACTTGCATCACATACATTTTCAGCTTCAATAAACATATCTTTTTCGCTCATTCCTGCAACACAAGCTCTGCATTTTGCACAAGCTTCTGTTCTTGTCATTCTTACAAGAGCTAGATTATCTTTTTTTAATTCCATAACAAGACCTTTTTCAGCCATAATTATCTTACCCCCGTCAAATCTTTTATAACTTCTCCACCTATAATAAGACCAGCAACTGGAGGAACAAAAGAAATACTTGCAGGAGTTCTTCTTTTATTTGTTTTTTCACCTTTTTCTCCCAGTTCTTCTTCTGTCATAAAAGCCTTTCTTGGTTCTTCTTTTGAATACAGAACCTTAAGCTTTTTTATACCTCTTTCTTTTAACTCTTTTCTCATAACTTTAGCAAGAGGACATACAGATGTTTTATATATATCTGTAATCTCAAATCTTGTAGGGTCAAGTTTGTTTCCTGTACCCATAGAAGATATAACAGGAATACCCATTCTTTCTCCTGCCATTACTAAAGATATTTTAGCTGTAACAGTATCAACAGCATCAACAATATAGTTGCAATCGCTGTCAATTATATAATCATCTTCTTCACCCAAATAGAATTTATTATATATTTTTACATCAGCAGAAGGATTTATATTTTTTATTCTTTCTGCCATAACCTCTGTTTTATATCTATCAACAGTGTTTTCAAGGGCAATAATTTGCCTATTTATATTTGATATGCTTACAGTATCATTATCAACAAGAATAAAGCTTCCCACTCCTGCTCTTGCTAATGATTCACATACATATCCACCAACACCGCCTATACCAAAAACAGCTACTTTAGATTTTTTAAGTTTCCCTATACCTTCACTTCCTATAAGCATTTCTGTTCTTATAAATCTATTATCCATAAAAACCTCCTTCTTATAAAAGTACAGGCTTAATTATATCCTATATTAACATAAAACTCAACTTAATTCCCTTTTACAAAATTTAACACTATTAAAACTAAAGAAATAATACCAACTATTATAGGATATACATAATATTCTATATTTGCATTTGTTCCTATAAGACAAAATACAGACATAATCATAAATATTATTGTTATAAAAAGGGAAAGAATACCTGTTTTAAAATTCGAAATAATATAAGATAATGTAAAAGAGCTACCTATTATAGCAAAAAAAGCAGATGCACAGGTAAGTTTTATTTCTTCAATATATACAGCTATTATAAATATTCCTATACATATAATAAAGCTTCCTGCAACTGCATACGCTATATCTTTAATTTTATAATATTTTAATATAAGTATAATACCTGGAACTATAAAAATAAGACCCTTATACAAAATACGACTAAATCCCCATACATTATTAAATATACTAAAAAAATAAATAATGAACAGAATAGTACTTATAATAAGTGACCACGTTTTCTTTTTACTATAATAAAGATAAAAAAAAGCTATTGCAAGGGCAACAAAGGGTAATGAACCATAATTAATATTAAAAAAGTTAACAGCTAAAATAAGAACAAGTATTACTGCCATAATTATTGCAAAAATAATATTGCTTTTATCTTTATTCATATAATACTCCCCTTTTTTATATCTGGTTTTAAATATATACATATAAAAAATAATTTTTGTCTGAAAAATAAAAGCCTTAATATAAATTTATTTTATATCAAGGCTTTTATTTAAATACTTAGTTTTTTATTTCTCTTTTTAATATACCATCTTGTCAAAAATGTTTTTATAAGAGCTGTTACAGGAACAGCAACAACCATTCCCCATATACCAAATATACTACCAAAAACAGAAAGTGAAAGAAGTACTAATACAGGATGTAATTCAACACTTTTACCAACAACTCTTGGAACTATAAATATACTATCTATCTGTTGAAGTACTAAAACTATAATTGCAGCATAAAGTGCTTTTATAGGCGTTCCACTTAAAAGACCAACACCAACAGAAAGTATAAATGCAACTATTGCTCCAACATATGGTATAAGATTTGAAAATCCAGAAACTAAGCCTATTATAAGAGCATAATTTATACCTGCAATGCTAAATGATACACTTATAAGAGTTGCCATTATAATAGCATCTGTAACTTGTCCACCTATATATCCAGAAAATGTATTATTCATATCTCTAAAGAAGCATTTTATAGATTTAGATGTTTTATATTTAAAAAATACATCTATGGCATCATTACAATAATAAAGTATTCTTTCTTTTTCTGAAAGAAGATAGAAAGAAACTGTAAGACCTATAACAGTATTCAGAACACCACTTCCAACTTTTGTAAAAGAATTTGCAATACCCAATATATAATCTGTAACCTTTGTTGTAGCAGTAGAAATCCATTCTTGAGCCGAACTGCCATTCACATTTTGCAAAACACCTAATTCTTCAAGTTTTATATAAAATACTGTTAAAAGGTCAGAAAATTCCTGTATACTTGCAGTAACCATATTTACAATCATATCAGCATTTATATTACCTATTTTCCCTACAATTAATTTTATTATAATACCTATAATAACAAATATAATAGTATATGTTATTACAGTTCCTCTTGTACGAACTTTAAATCTCCAATCTTGTTCTCTTTTATTTTTTATACCCAGTTTTTTCATTAAAACTTCTGTTTTATTATGAAAAAACTCAACAACAGGATTTAAAATATATGAAAATACAAGAGCTATTATAAGCGGTGATAATATGGTTGTTATAAAAGATATTATCTGATTTGCTACTTCATTAAACATATATATATTTTTTATAAGAAGGCTCAATATATATATTGTTACAATAGTAAATATAACATGGAATGAAATTTTAAGATATTCTTTATCCCATGGAAGTTTCATAATATCACCCCAAAAAAGTTATTTAAGACTTGCAAGTATTGCTTTTAAAAATTCCCATGTACTTTCAGTTGATGAAATTTTAAGTCTTTCATCTGGTGTATGAACATCAAATATATCAGGACCTATTGAAATCATATCGATACCACTTACCTTTTCTGCAAAAAGTCCGCATTCAAGACCAGCATGTATTGCTTCTACAATAGGCTCTTTTTTATAAAAATCAGTATATACTTTCTTTGTAATTTTAAGAAGTTCAGAATCAGGATTAAATTCCCAAGCAGGATATGCAGAAGTAACAATAGTTTCACCACCAAGAAGTCTACCTGCTGTTTCAATCTGACTTAAAATAATATCTTTTCTTGATGCAATAGAACTTCTTACAGCACAAACAAATTCAACACTATCATTTATAGTTCTTAAAATACCTATATTATTTGAACTTTCAACAAGACCTTTTATACCCATACTCATAGTTGAAACACCATAAGGTATAAGAGTAAGCATATCTATTATTTTAGATACTGTAATATCATCAAAAGCTACATATTCAAATTCACCATTTACTTTTTCAATATTAACTTTTATGTCTTCGTCTACACCCTTATATTCATGTACAAAAGTTTTTTCAATATTAGAAAGTATATTTGAAATTTCACCTATTTTATTTTCATCTACAAAAACAAAAGCATCACATTCTCTAGAAATAGCATTATCCATAAGTCCGCCATTTACTTTTGAAACTTTTACATCAAAATCTTTAATACTTTCAAGGACTCTTCCCATAAGCTTATTTGCATTAGCTCTTTGTAAGTGTATATCAGCACCACTATGCCCACCTTTAAGACCTCTTATTTTTATATAACAAGGTATTAAATCAGAAGATACATTTTCATAAACAGCAGGTATTTTTGTAGTAACTTTCATACCACCACAACAACTTACAAGTAAATGACCTTCTTCTTCAGTATCAAGATTTATAAGTCTTCTTCCTTCAAGTATACTTGCATCAAAAGCAATAGCACCTTTCATACCAACTTCTTCATCTGTTGTAAACAAACATTCAACAGGTGGGTGTGAAATAGTGTCATCATCAAGTATAGCAAGCATATATGCAACAGCAATACCATCATCACCACCAAGAGTTGTACCTTTTGCAGAAACAAAATCACCATCTACAAAAAGTTTAAGACCTTCTGATGTAAAATCATGAACTACATCATTATTTTTCTCACAAACCATATCTATATGACCCTGTAATATAACAGTTTTGGAATTTTCATAGCCTTCTGTACCTTTTTTTCTTACAAGTACATTCCATGCTTCATCTTGATATACAAAAAGACCTCTTTCTTTTGCAAAGTTTACAATATAATCACTTATAGCCTTTTCATTTCCACTTCCTCTTGGTATATTACTAATCTCTTCAAAATAATAAAATACTTTTTCTGGTTTTAAACTTTCAAGTACTCTCATAAAAAAGAACCTCCAAACAAAAAATTAATTATAAAAATATTATATTCAATATTTCAATAAATATAAAAATAGACTGGGCAAAGTCTTGTACCTTGTCCCAGTCAAATAAACAATTAGTTTTTAAAGCTGTGTATAGGTGCAGGAATTCTTCCGCCTCTATTTACAAATGCTTCACAGCTATATTTATTTACAGGCATAATTGGAGCATATCCAAGAAGACCTCCAAATGTAACAGACTCACCAACACCTTTACCAATAACAGGTATAAGTCTTACAGCTGTTGTTTTGTTATTAACCATACCGATAGCAGCCTCATCAGCTATTATACCTGAAATTGTAGAAGCAGAAGTATCTCCTGGAATTGCAATCATATCAAGACCAACAGAACATACACAAGTCATAGCTTCAAGTTTTTCAAGTGTAAGAGCACCCATTTCAGCAGCTTCAATCATACCATGGTCTTCACTTACAGGTATAAATGCACCACTTAATCCACCAACATAAGATGAAGCCATAACTCCACCTTTTTTAACATTATCATTAAGTATTGCAAGAGCAGCTGTTGTACCTGGAGCACCTGCCTGTTCAAGTCCCATAACTTGGAATATTTCAGCAATACTATCACCTATTGCAGGAGTTGGAGCAAGTGAAAGGTCAATTATACCAAAAGGAACATTAAGTCTTTTTGAAGCCTCCTGAGCAACAATCTGACCAACTCTTGTAATCTTAAATGCTGTTTTCTTAACTGTTTCACAAAGAGTTTCAAAATCTGTATTTTTAACTTCTTCAAGAGCTTTTTTAACAACACCAGGACCACTTACACCAACATTTATAACGCAATCAGCTTCACCAACACCATGGAAAGCACCTGCCATAAATGGGTTATCTTCAACAGCATTACAGAATACTACAAACTTAGCACAACCGATACAATCTCTATCTTTTGTTCTTTCTGCTGTTTCAACAATAATTTCACCAAGTCTTTTTACAGCGTCCATATTAAGACCATTTCTTGATGTACCAATATTAACAGAAGAACATACTCTTTCAGTAACATCAAGAGCTTCTGGAATAGATTCAATAAGTATTTTATCAGCCTTTGTAAACCCTTTATGAACAAGAGCAGAAAAACCACCAATAAAGTTTACACCAACGTCTTTTGCAGCTCTATCAAGAGTTTTAGCAACACTTACATATGAGTCTGTATTACAACCAGCAGCTGCAATAGCAATAGGTGTAACAGAAATTCTCTTATTAACAATAGGAACTCCAAACTGTTTTTCAAGTTCTTCTCCTACTTTAACAAGGTCTTTTGCATATGTTGTAATTTTTTTATATATTTTTTCATTAAATTTATCAATATCTGAATCAGCACAGTCCATAAGACTTATACCCATAGTTATTGTACGAACATCAAGATTTGATTCAGCAATCATTCTGTTCGTTTCTTGTATCTCCATTCTGGAAAGCATAAAAATTCTCCTCCTGTTAAAAAATAAAAATATACTAAATTAAATACGGTGCATACAGTTGAAGATATCCTCATGCTGCATTTTAATGACAACACCAAGGTCAGTTCCAATAGCTTCAAGGTCTGATGACATAGCTTCAAAAGCCTTTGTAGGGTTTGAAATATCAACAATCATCATCATATTGAAATAACCAGAAACAATAGTTTGAGATATATCAAGTATATTAACATTAGTTTCTGCAAGATAGTTACATACCTTTGCAATTATACCAACTTTATCTGTTCCTACAACAGTTATTATACTTTTCATAAAAAACTCCTCCTGAAAATATAATTAGATATTAATTAAAACCAAAATATAAAACTAGATTTAATTTTATCATAATGAATATATTTATATCAATACTTAATATTACAGTAAATATTAAATATAAGATTAGAATAAACAGCTTATTGTACAAAAACAAATGTTCATATATCAAAAACACAAAAAAGTATATACAATAATGTACATACTTTTTTTAATAATAAAATATTATTTTAATAATTCATTTAAAGCATAAACTATACCATCTTCATCATTTGAGAGAGTAATATAATCAGCAATATCTTTTATATCTTGAGAAGCATTACCCATAGCAACACCAATTCCTGCATACTCAATCATAGTTTTATCATTTTCAGCATCACCAAAAGCAATTATATCATCTTTTGTATAACCAAGAGGAAGTAATGCACAACGAATTGCATTAGCTTTATCGATACCTTTTTCTGTAAACTCAAAATACATATCAGCTGTAAAAACACAATTCAAAGTATCAACAAAAGGTTTCATCATTTCTTTATAATTTTCTCTAAGATATTCTGGTTCACCTGCTGTAAGTATTTTATTCATAGGATAATCAGCAAAATCAACCATATCAATAACTTCAGAAAGTTTATAATTGCCTAAACTAGCTTCATATTTAATAACATTAAGTTCTTTTCCTCTAACATGAACTATATTATTATAAACGTCATTAACATATATATATTCCCCTTTATAAACCATAGGTATAACATCAAAATTTCTCATATGATTTAATACAGCTTTACATGTTTCTACTGTCATTGTTTGATTAAAAAGAACCTCATTTGTTTCACAGTCAATAACCTTTGCACCATTAAATGTTATAATAATACCGTGATGCTTATCCATTTCAAGTTCTTTGAATAAATCAGTAAGACCTTTATCCGGTCTACCAGAGGCAAGAACAAGTAAAGCACCTTTTTCTTGAAGTTCCATTAATTTATTTTTTGTTTTTTCACTTATTTTCTTTTCCGAATTAGTCAATGTACCGTCAATATCCATTATAATAGCTTTTTTCATATCAAACTCTCTCCTCTTTAGAAATGAATATACAAAAAAAGAACCAACTTTTGTTGGTTCTAAAGAAGGCGCTGATCGGATTTGAACCGATGGATAGAGGTGTTGCAGACCTTTGCCTTACCACTTGGCTACAGCGCCATAATCTCGGCGACCACTTACCTTCCCAGGCGGCTTCCCACCAAGTATTATCAGCCGTTTAGGTCTTAACCGTCGTGTTCGGAATGGGAACGGGTGTGTCCCCTAAACGCATCATCACCGAAAACTTTTTATTAAATTAGAAATGACCCAACCGGGAATCGAACCCGGGTTACAGCCGTGAAAGGGCCGTGTCTTAACCGCTTGACCATTGGGCCTTATTAAATTTGGCTCCCCGAGTAGGATTCGAACCTACGACCTATCGGTTAACAGCCGAGTGCTCTACCGCTGAGCTATCGAGGATTATTTTAATCCCGGCGACCACTTACTTTCCCAGGCGGCTTCCCACCAAGTATCATCAGC
>DXZA01000064.1 GCA_019415525.1 Tyzzerella sp.
GGCAGCGTCAGATGTGTATAAGAGACAGGTGATACACCTAATATCACTTGGCTTTATATTTTACTTTAAATCTATAAAAAGTAGTATCATCAAAATTCTATTCTACCCAAAAGTGTAGATATCTTATTTTTTACTTTATTTCTTAAACATAATTATATTAATAATAAATTAAATCATAATAACTAATATTCCATCATCATCTACCAATAATTAAATTTTATTAGTTAACCATAAAATAATTATGTATATTAGCTATTTTTTAATATAATTAGTAGTGATAAATATAATAAAAAATAGAAAAATATTTATAAATCTGTGTATGTGAAGTTTTATTTATTTTTTTCTTTTATTTCAGAAAATTTTGCTTAATCTATTTATATATTCAAATTATAATATATGTATTATTTCTAAAATACTAATATGGGATTTATAAGCTAATTTCTTTGGCATATCTATTTTCATCATCACATCTGACATAGTATTAAGTGGATGAAAAATGATAATATTAGTTAATTTTTGAAGTCACCAATAGCCTTACTATACTGAGAATAAAGTAGATTTAGTTGATTATCAAATCCTTAATATAGCACTGTATTTTTATGTTCTAACTTTAAAACATTTCCCAAAGGCAATATTTTTGACTCACTACCTATACTTAAATTTTAGCCTTTTGAGCAATAAAAAATCAGGATAAATTTAAAAATAATTCATTTCTGCTAAAAATGGATTTCCATAAAAAATAAAAAAGCATTTTTACATATGTCTTATAGACATAAATAAAAAAGGCTTTTAATTCATAAATAATATACTATAATAGGTAAAAATCAATACATACATCATTAGATTACTATAATGTATGGGTATTGTAAATTATATTAATAAAATAATTAATTTTAGATTAATTATAATTAAATATTATAGTAGATAATGGAGATTCTCTTGCTACTAATACAAGTTTTCTTCTCTCTTTTATACAAACATCTGCAGCTCGTAATAAAAGATTATCACTATATCCTGATACAATACCTGCTACTGTTTTCATACTACAAGGTACCACAATCATACCAAGAGTTTTATATGAGCCACTAGCTATTGCTGCACCTATATTATAATTATCATATAATACATCGATAAATTCATATAAATCATTTATTGTAATACCAAATTTCTGTTGTAAAGTTAATTCTACACCTTTTGTAATAAATAAATGAATTTCTATATCAGAATAATTAGATTTTACACTTTTTATTAAATCTATAGCTATTGGTGCACCAGAAGCACCACTTATACCTACAATTAATCTCTTATTCATCAAATCCACCTCTTTGGGTCTACATCCATAAATTTAGCTCTCTTAAATTTATCTTTTAATTCAAATGGCACTGTACAATCAAATATAGTTTTACAAGAAATACCTATATCACGTATTGATTTACTATATTCTGGTGATGAACTTGGATCAATACAAGTTTACATAATAGAATTTTGTCTATGTGTAACAACTTTTACTTTTAATAACCAACATTCATGACTTGCATGTCCGTTATATCATGGAAATTCTAGCATAGCATATCCTGTATTACTATTTTGATCTTCTATAACCTTTATATTAGGTATAATTTCACATTCAATAACATATTCTGAGTTAGCTATTGCATTTTCTGGAATTATTAGTAGGTAAAGCTACTGATTTTGTAGTTGATATGAAAGCAGCTATACAATATTTAAGACTGAATAAGAATTTAATACCTGGTGATGTTGAAAAAATTATTACTAATGGTACAAGTTATGGTGGTGCTCTATCTGCTTTAACAGGAGCAAGTGGTAATGTAAAGGACTATGAATATACACTACATGAAATTGGTGCAGCAGATGAAAATGATAATATTTTCGCAGCAAGTTGTTACTGCCCTATTCATAATTTAGAAAATTCAGATTCTGCTTATGAATAGCTTTTTTGTGGTATAAACGACTATCATAAAATATGTTTCCGTCGTATAGATGGTAAAGTAATAAAAACAGTAACAGAAGATAAACTTAATGACGAAGAAATTAAAATATCTAAGGAATTAAAATCTTTATTCCCTAAATATATCAATAGTCTTTCATTATATGATGAAAAAGGAATAATCTTAATCTTAATAGTGATGGTACTTGTTCATTTTTAGAATATGTTAAGTCTTTTATCATAGCTTCAGCTAATGAGGAATTATTAAATCATAAAACAAGTAGAAACTTAAAATATTTATCTGTTGAAGGTAGTGAAGTTGAAAAACAACCATACTTAATTATGTCCAAGAACAAAGTGGTAGATATAGATTGGAATAAATTTACTCATACAATTATACGTATGAAGCCAGCTCCATCTTTTGATTCACTTTATTTGAATAGTCCTGAAAATGATGAATTTGGTACAGAAGATATACCATCAAAGCATTTTACAGAATATGCTTTTAAAAACAGTAAAGTTAATGGTCAACTTGCAGATAAAAATATTATAAAAATGATGAATCCTTTATCTTATATAGGGTGTAAAGGAACAGCTAAGTATTGGCGAATTCGTCATAGTGTTTATGATAGAGATACATCTTTAGCTATACCTATAATTTTATATAATATATTAAAAACTAAGGGCTATTTAGTAGATTTTTCTCTTCCTTAAGGATTGCCTCATAGCGAAGATTATGATTTAAAAGAATTATTTGAATGGATAGATACTATTTGTAAAAAATAATAATCAAGGAGATATTGTATAATGAAACGATTTTTAACAATGTTAATATTAGTTTGTATAACACTTTGTGAAACATCATGCTCATCCAATAAAGATAATAATACTTCAGAAAATTATTCACAATCTACAAAAGAAATTTCTAATGAAGAAAACATTGAAGATTAAATTAAAAAAATAATGATATAGTAGTACCAGAAAACGGTGGCGGTGGAGGATTAGGTAATCAATCTGTTGATACATCTAATATTAAAAATAAAATACTTGATATAGTCTATGGTAGTATAAGTAATACTCAAAAATTAGATATTTATTATCCTAATGAAGAAAATTTAGAACCATATCCTGTTATAATAGCTATACATGGTGGTGGTTTTATGATGGGAAGTAAAACTGGCAAAGATGTACAATCTATGCTTGAAGGTATTAATCATGGTTATGCAGTTGTAAGTGTAGATTATCGTTTGAGTAAGGAAGCTATATTTCCAGCAGCTATACGTTTTATAAAAGCAAATGCTGAAACATATAACCTAAACCCTGATAAAATAGCTGTATGGGGAGATAGTTCTGGTGGTAATCTCGCTGCTCTTGCAGGTACAAGTGGTGATGATAATACATTAAATGGTGATAATACAGAAAATTTAGAATATTCTTCAACAGTAAATGCAGTTGTAGATTGGTTTGGCCCTATGAGTTTTTTACTTATGGATAAACAGTTTGAATAAGCTGGCATAACACCTAAGATGGAAAAAACAAACTCAGATACATCTCCTGAAAGTAAATATATTGGTGGTAATATCACAGAAAATATAGAACAAACAGAGAAATCAAATCCTGAAAACTATATAACAGAAAATGACCCATATTTCTTTATAGAACATGGCAGTAATGATACAAATGTACCTATAGAACAAAGTATAAATTTAGCAGAAAAGTTAAAACAGGTCATTGGTGAAAATAAAGTAATATTAGAAATCATTGATGGTGATGGACATGGTACATCAGAATTTGATACTGAAGAAAATTTAAGTAAAGTTTTTAATTTTTTAGATAGTATATTAAAATAAGGTGATATTATAATGAAAAATAAATGTCTTTGTATAGATGTAGGTGGTATATCAATAAAATATGCACTTATTCAATGAAACATATATAAGTGGATATTATGTTTTTCAAATGGCTAATAGTGGTGATAAAATAGTATTAGAAATAATTGATAAATTTACTTGTTTGATAGCTAGTATGATTATAAATTTACAGCTTATATATGATCCTGATAAATTTGTTATTGGTGGAGGGATAAGTAAACAACGATTATTTATAGAATATATAAATAAAAATATCGATTTATATAATTCAATATCTAATTTTATGTTACCAAAAGCAAATATATCTACTTGTAAGTTTTATAATGATTCAAATCTAATAGGTGCATATACTAATTTTAT
>DXZA01000065.1 GCA_019415525.1 Tyzzerella sp.
ATAAGAGACAGGTGCTATAATAAAAAATATTAGAAAAGGAGGAAAATAATGAAAAGTAAAATAATAATTGGACTAATAATTTTATGTACAGCTTTTACATTTAAAGGTGTATATTTTGAAAATATTGCTAATGCAACAAATGTATTACAGCCTACTGCATCAAATACAGTATTATATAGTAATTCAAAAGCTTCTATTGATGCATCAAATATTTCAGAAGGCTATGTAATGGTTAAATATACTCAGAAAACTAATAAAAGAATAAAATGCATTATAAAGAAAGAAAATGGTACATCATATACATACAATGTTAATAATAATGGTGAATACGAAACATTTCCTCTTACAGAAGGTAACGGAAAGTATACAATTACTGTATATGAAAATATTACAGGTACAAAATATTCAGTTTCATATAGTACAACAATAGATGTAAAAATATCAAATGAATTTTCACCTTTTTTATATCCTAATCAATATGTTAATTTTAATAGTAATTCTAATGTTGTATCTATTGCTAATGAAATTACAAAAAATAATACAGATGACCTTGAAAAACTTAAATCTATATATTATTATGTAATTAATAATATTACATATGACAAACAAAAGGCAGAAACTGTTGAAAGTGGATATTTACCAAATCCTGATGAAATAATTATGCTTAAAAAAGGTATATGTTTCGATTATGCTGCTGTAATGGCATCAATGCTTAGAAGTCAGAATATACCTTGTAAACTTGTTATAGGATATACAGGTAATGCATATCATGCGTGGATTAATGTTTATATAGAGGGAAAAGGTTGGATTGACCAAGCTGTATATTTTGATGGTGAAAGTTGGAAACTTATGGACCCTACTTTTGCTTCTTCTGGTAAAAACAGTGCTTCTATACAAAAATATATAGGCGATGGTAAAAACTATACTGCCAAATATGCATATTGATAGAAAGATATGGTGAAATTAAATGAATTTAAAGTATAAAATTTCTTCTGAAGATATTTCTGCATTTTCCTTGGAAATGGCAATGCTTTTAAAATCCGGTATTCCTATTGGCGATGGAATAAGAATTATTATTAATGAGGAACATTCTAAAAATGGTAAAGATATTCTTAACAAAATAAGCTATAATCTTGATGAGGGTTTAAGCTTATATGAATCATTAAAGAGTGTAGAGGTCTTTCCAGATTATATGATTTCTATGGTTTTGCTTGGAGAAAAAACAGGTACTCTTGAAAAAGTATTTAATGGGCTTTATAGATATTATAAAAAAGAAAGTGAACTTAAAGATTTAATGAAAAAATCTTTAGTTTATCCTTGTATGATGTTAATAATACTGTTTATTGTTATTTCTATACTTACAACAAAAGTATTACCAATATTTGAAAATGTTTTTTTACAGCTTGGTTCTCAAATGCCAAAAACGGCTATTACAATAATGAATATAGGTAATTTTTTATATAACATAGCATTTTATGTAATTATTATATTGATTGTTATGGCTGTTTTGATATTTTTAATGTCAAAAAATAATAAAGGTATTGAAATATTAGAAAAAATTAAAAAAACTATTATTATAAATTCAAAAATTTATGAAGCTATATCTATTTCAAGATTTACAGAAATATTATATATGACAATGTCTGTTGGATATGATATGTTTGATGCTTTAGACCTTGGAATGAAGCTTTCTTCAAATACCAAAATAAAAGAAAGAATACATAATTGTATTGGACTTATAGAAAATGGAGTATCATTTTCAGAAGCCCTTGAAAAAGCCGGTCTTATAAAACAACTAGAAGCCTCTATGCTTTCAATAGGCTTTCAAACAGGTTCTGTTGAAAAAGTCATTGATGAAATATGCCAAAAATATACAAAAACTGCCGAAGATAAAATAAATAATGTAATAAGCTCAATAGAGCCTATTATTGTTATAGTTTTATCTGTTCTTGTAGGAATAATACTTCTTTCCGTAATGATGCCTTTATGGGGAATAATGTCTTCAATAGGTTAAGAGGTGAATTTTAAATGATATTTTCCAAAAAGAAAAATACTAATTATATTAAATATATAATATTTATATTTGTAGCTTTTGCTATTAATTTTTTTGTAAATTCTACTTATAACAATAATGAATTTCAAACGGAAAATTATATAGAAGAAGCTATACAAAAATCGGCATTCCATTGTTATGCTGTGGAAGGTAGTTTTCCGCCTAATATGGAGTATCTTAAAAAAAATTATGGTATATTATTTAATACAGATGATTATATAGTAGACTATCAATATAGAGGTGAAAATATACCACCGGATATATTTGTTTCTAAGAAAGGAAAATCATTATGGAACTAAAAAATTCCAAATATTCACATATGGTTCATGTTGTTGTAATATTGATTATGTTTCTTACTTTTACACTATCTACTGTTTATGTTACTATTTATTGCGTTGATGTGTATAAAAAAATAACTGAACAATCTCAAGAAAACTATGATTTAAGAACAGGACTTTTATATATTTCAAATAAAGTAAAATCAGTTAATAATGTATATATAAATGAAATAAAAAATATTGATATGATTATAATACCTGAAACTATAGATGGTGTATCTTATGAAACAAGAATATATTGTTATAATGGCAAACTTATGGAAATATTTACTGAAAAAGATAATGATGTACCTCTTAGCAGTGGTATGTATATAACAGATATGAATAGTATGACTATTGATGAAGAAGATGGGCTTATAACAGTAATTGCAAACTATGAAAATATAGGTGATAAAAGAATTATTATAAATACAGGGGAGAAAAAATAAATGAATGGGAAAAATAATAGTTTAATGCTTTTTCTTATAGAACTTATATTTTCTATACTTATATTTTCATTTTGTGCAGCAATAGCAGTAAATATATTTACAAAGTCATACAATATATCAAAAAAATCTAATATCCGAACTTGTATAGCTATGGAAAGCGAAAATATAATACAATGTATAAAACATAGTAAAAATACACTTAATAAAGCTTATGATGTTGATAAAATCAATGATGATACATATATTTATTTTGACGAAAATATAAATCCTTGTAATATTGAAAAAGCAGTTTATACAGCTATAATTAGTTGTGAAAATCAACAAAATATTGATGTTTTTACAATAGAATTTTTTGAAAATAATAAATCAATATATTCTATAAAAACAGCAGTAGAAAGTGAGGGTGTGTTATATGAATAAAAGAAATATACCTTCAATATCAATTGGTATAACAACTCTTATAACAATTTTTATAGTAATATGTATATCTATATTTTCCGTTCTTTCATTTGCACAGGCTAATAATGATTCTAAGCTTTCCAAAAAATCATTGGAATATATAAATTCATATAATACAGCTGATGTATATATGGAAAAAGTTATTTCATATATAAAATCTATTGATGATATAAATTCCCAAGAAGTTAAAGATATACTTTATGAATGTAATGGTTATTTAGAAAATACAGACACTTATAAATATAATATATTTATACCTATTAATGATAAAATATATTTAAAAAGTGTTATAGAATATAGCCCAAAAATGAAAGAAATTTCAAGAAGTACATATTCAGAACAAGAAGAAATAGATGAAAAATTAAATCTTTTTGATGTAAGTGATATTGTAAGTGATTAAAAAAGGAGATATTGGTATATTATGGTTGATATAATTGAGATATTAAAAAATGCAGTTAGCCTAGATGTTGCAGATGTTTTTATTGTTGCAGGTGCACCTGTTTCTTTTAAAATGCATAATAAAATATATAATGATAATATAGAAAAGCTTTTTCCAAATGATACAGAAAATATTTTAAAACAAATATATGCTCTTGCAGAAAATAGAAACATAGATATTCTTAAAGAAAAAGGTGATGATGATTTTTCATTTTCTATTGCAGGTGTTTCAAGATTTAGAGTAAATGCATATAAGCAGAGAGGCTCTCTTGCTGCTGTAATAAGAATAATACGTTTTGAACTTCCGGATTATAAAAAACTTAATATACCTGAAAATGTAATAAATATAGCAGAAAAGACAAATGGTCTTGTACTTGTTACCGGTTCTGCTGCAAGTGGTAAAAGTACAACTCTTGCTTGTATAATAGATAGAATAAATCAAACAAAAAATAATCATATAATAACACTTGAAGACCCTATAGAATATCTTCATAGCCATAAAAGAAGTATTGTGAGCCAAAGAGAAGTATCTATGGATACAGTAAATTTTATAGAAGCATTAAGGTCAGCTATGCGACAATCACCAGATGTAATTCTTTTAGGTGAAATGCGAGATTATGAAACAATACGAGCAGCTGTTACAGCAGCAGAAACAGGTCATATGATTATATCAACATTACATACATTGGGAGCATCAAACAGTATTGATAGAATTATAGATGCATTTCCTGTTGAACAGCAACAACAAATAAGAGTTCAACTTTCAATGGTTTTAAGTGCAGTAGTTTCACAACAGTTAATACCAACTGTTTATGGAAATGTAGTTCCTGTATTTGAAGTTATGTATGCAAATACGGCAATACGTAATCTTATAAGAGAATCAAAAATACATCAGATAGATAATGTAATAATGACATCTGCCGGTGAAGGTATGATTTCTATGGATGCAAGTATATTAAGATTGTATAAGGAAGGTATAATTTCTTATGAAAATGCATTAGGTTATAGTATAAACCCAAATCAGATGGCAAAAAAAATAGATATACTAAAGTAATATTTATAATATATTCTAAGAAAGAGAAATAAATATGAATAAAAAATTA
>DXZA01000066.1 GCA_019415525.1 Tyzzerella sp.
TTATTAATAAGGAGAATATAAATTTACTTTAAATGTTAAATCTGTTAAATATATTATAAAAATAGGTGTCATAATTATAAATTATGTAAATTAGAACGATATACTATTTATTTTTTGAATTTTGTATACTAAATATTTTCTCAATATGTAATAAATATACAATTTAATAATGAAAATCGATAATAAAAATATATTTAATTACTAAAAAATATATTGACATATGTAATAGTGTTATGATATATTTTGAAAAAACGAGTTAGTGAAAACTAACATATATGTTTTTAGTATAAAATTGTATATAGAGTAATTGAAGGGAGTATAATATTTATGAATAAACTAAAACAGAAAAGGCTTATGGCATTATTTTTAGCAGCCTCTATGTCTATTCCAACAATAGCTTTTGGAGCAGATGTAAATGATTTTAAAGATTTTCCAAATGATTGGTCAAAAACAGCATTAACATTTGCAGTAACAAACGGATTACTTAGCGGTGATAATGGAGTAATAAGAGCAAAAGATAATTTAACACGTGCAGAGCTTGCATCTATGGTTAATCGTATATTAAGCAATACAAAAGAAGCTTCATTATCAAAATATACAGATGTGCCTACAGATGCTTGGTATTATAAAGATATGGCAAAAGCTGTACAAGCAGGTTTATTTGTTGGTGATGGAGATAAATTAAATCCTAATAATCCTGTTACAAGAGAAGAAGTTTTTGCTGTTCTTGCAAGATGTTTCTCTTTAGAAAGTGCAAATCAGTCTGTAATAAATTCTTTTTCAGATAAAGACAATGTTTCTAACTGGGCAAAAGATGCAACAGCTTCAATGGTTGCATTAGGTTATGTTAAAGGTGATGGAGATAGATTAAATCCTAAGGCTAATATTACAAGAGCTGAATTTTCACAAATTGTATATGGTATGGCTGGAAACTTTGCAAATCAAGGTGAAACATTATCTAATAATGTTAAAGGAAACCTTATGGTTAGAGGAACAAATGCAACATTAAAGGATATGAAAATAGAAGGTGACTTAATTTTAGCTGATGGTGCTAATAATGTTACATTGGATAATGTTGAAGTTACAGGTAAAATATTACTTCGTGGTGGTTTAGAAAATGTATCTATGACAAATACAAAGTCTGCAAAAGGTATGAAAGTTGCATTACCTTCTGGAACAGCTAATATTTCAGCATTAAAATCTGATGTTGGCAATGTTACATTACAGTCAGATGTTGTTTTATCAGGAGATTGGAAAGATATTTCTGTATCAAAAACAGCTAATGTTGCTTTAAAAAATGGTTCTATTGATAAAATTACAATAGGTGAAAACGCTAAAGAAACTGTTATTGATGTACAGAAAGATTCAAAAGTATCAAATATACAGTCTGATGCTAAAAAGTCTGTTATAAGAGGCGATGGAAAAGTTGAAAATGTAACATCAAATAGTGATGATGTTTCTGTATTAACAAAAGATACAAAGGTTAATTCAAAGGATAATAAAGTAGATAAAAAAGAAGAAACTAAAAAAGAAGAAGTTAAAAAAGAAGAAACTAAAAAAGAAACAGATAAAAAAGATACTAAAACAAGTGACACAAAGAAGAAAAGACATTCATCAAGTAGCAATAAAAAGAAAGAAGAAGATAAACAAAAAGTAAAAGGTCTTTCTGACGGAACTTGGTATGGAACAGGAACTTGGAGCCGTTATTATAATACAGAAGGTCCAAGTGTTGTAAAAGTTGTTATTGATAAAGGTGTTATTAAAGAAATAGAGTCTGTAAAATTTGCTGATGATGCTAAGTATAAAGAAATAGGTATAAGAGTATTAAAATTCTTAAAAGGTCTTTCAGATGTATCTACTGTATCATCACAGTTAGAGAAAAAATCTGGCTCTGCATATGATGCTGTTTCACATGCAACAGAAACTGCAAAAGGCTATGTAAGTGCAGTAGAAAATGCTCTTGAACGTTCAAAACAGTATTCTAAAGATAACGTTAAACAGGAAATAGGTTGGATTGAACTTGTTCAAAAACCAAAAACATCTATGAATTATGGTGAAAAATTAGATTTATCAGTAATGAAATTAAAACTTCATATGGCAGATGGCTCAGAAAAAGTTATTACATATGATGAGTTTGCTAAAAATAATATTACGTTAAATTATGAAAATGGTATAACAGTAAATAAAGATACAAAAGGCTTAAAAGATGATACAATTGATATATACTTAAAAAATCAAGCTGCTAAATTAACATTACCTTTAAGAGTTGTATTATTAAATAAATTAACATTTAGAACACCTACATCTATTTTAGTAACATATAAAGGTGGACAAACACATAAAATAGAATTAAGCGACAGCAAATTTGCATACAGCTTTTCACCAGAAAAAGCTATTGAAAAAATGGAATTATTAGATGGTGACAGTAAATTATCAGATGGGGTTTTTGATGAAGGAAGAAATGAGTGGAACTTTAATTTATCAAAAGTTCAAGCAGGTGATGGATACACAGGTTGGAAATATAAAGATTACTATGTAAAATTAGATACATCATCAGATGCTTCTGAAATAACAGATTTTAAATTAGATACAAGCAATGTAAAATTAAACTATGCAGTTGGTGAAACATTAAGTTTAAATAACTTAAAAATATCAGCAACAACAAAAAATGGAAATCCACAGGCATTTAATAATTTAAGTGAAGCTATTGTGCGTGGATTTAGAATAGACCCTGTTAGTGGATATGAACTTAAGAGTGGAGATGCGGGAGAAAAAGAAATAACAGTTTCTTATGGAGATGTATCAAAAACATTTAAAGTTAATGTAAAAGATTATACAAATAATGCTCCTGCAAAAGTAGAATTATATGATAATTCAAATGATAAATTAATTAAGACAGTAGAAGTTAATAAAGCAGATTGGCAAAGAGATAAAGGTTGTTTAATGATTAGAGGAATAGAAATTCCTGACACATATGAAAATTGGACAGCTTCAACATTTAAAGTAAAATTATATAATGATTCAAGTGAGTTAATAGCGGCGGAAGAATATAATACAGATAAAACAGATGCTGGATTTATATATGAAATTGACTTCCCTAAATATACTAAATATTATTCAGGTGGTGGATATTTAAAATTAGCATTTACATATAAAGCAGGAACAACAGAAACAACAGAGCCTTCAGTTACACCAAGACCAGAAGAAACAACAGAAAAAGAAGTTAAAGCTAGTGTAAATATTGGAGATTTTAAAGGCGATAATATAATAATGGCTCCAGATTATGATGTAAAAGTAAGTGTTAAATATGATACTAACACTGGAAAGATTATATCTGTTAAAGATGATGGAACAGATGCAGGTACATCAAATAAGGTTTTTTGGGACAATGCAACATCAATATTTGAAGACTTAAAAGGTAAAACAAAAAATGATGTAGATAGTGTTGATAGTGTAACAAGTGCAACAGTATCATCAGACGCTATAAAAGCTGCTGTTAAAAAAGCATTAGGAGAAGAAAAATCTACAGTAAAACCAGAAAAAGAAGAAAAAGAAGTTGCAATAAGTGTAAATGTTGCTGATTATAAAGGTAAAAATCCAGTTGCACCTCCAGATTATGATGTGAAATTAAATGTTACATATAATACAAAAACTGGAGAAGTTATATCTGTTAAAGACAATGGAACAGATGCGGGTACAGGAAACAAGACTTTCTGGGATAGTGCAAAAGCTATATTTGGAAAATTAAAAGGAAAAACAAAAAGTAATATAGATGGTGTTGATGGTATAACAAGTGCAACAGTATCATCAGATGCTATAAAAGGTGCTGTTAAAAAAGCATTAGAAGAAAATTCAGAAAGTAGTCCAGTAACAGTATCACAGCCTGTATTAACTACTGAAGATATGAGAAGCACTCTTACATTTGCTTCAAATACAAATGCTGTTTTCACAGTTTCAAGACCTAATGGTGCAGATATATTCTATACTTTAGACGGAAGTAGCCCTATTTCTGAAAATTTAAAAAAAAAAAACTGATAGGTGATAAATTAACTATAGAATATACTGGTAATGACAAAGACCAAATAATACCTCTAAAAATTGTATCCTATAAAGATGGTGTATGGTCAAAAGTAGTAGAAAAAAATATTGACTTTATAAGTGTTCCTAAAAATGATGTAGGCACAAAAGTATACGTTGGACAAGCAAAATGTAGCGGTTCGGCAGGACAGCCCTATACAGTAAAGGTTAGAGTTACTACTGTAGATGGTAAAATCGCCCTCTTAGAAGATAATGGAACAGAAATAACAGCTGATACTGATTATTCATTTTGGTATGGATATTCTGTTATGGAAGAAGAGGGGATGCCTGCAAAATTAAAAGGTAAAACATTTACAGAAGTTATAAATGCAAAAACAGCTTTAGGTGAAGACGAAAGTAAAAAAATAGATGCAGTAAGTGGTGCAACATTATCTTCTGATGCAATTAAAAATGCTACGATAAATGCATTACGCTCAAAGCCTATAAGTGAAGGCATAAGTGATGTAGCACCACCTTTTATTGAATTAGAAAAATTTGTAGCACCTAACGGAAAAAACAATAAAATTTCAGTTGTTGTAAGAGGCGAGGAAGGTTCAACAATTAGATATACAACAGATGGTACTAACCCTAAAGAGTCAAGTCCAGAAATAAGCCCTATAGGAATATTTAAGGATAAAAAAGGTGTTGAATTTAAAGGCAATCCAACAGAAAATCCAGATGGTCAAATAATAAATTTAAAACTTGCAGCCTTTAAAGATGGTAAATCATCAGAAGTAGTAACAATACCTTGTGTTTTTGTAAATCCTAATAAAAATAATTCTTATAAAAGTGGTACATTCAAAGGGGAATATAATGGTATACATGTAACTTTTGAAACAGACAGCCCAAATTTTGATAATAACTACTATATAAGAAGTATAAAATTAGATGATGAAAATGAAATTAAGTATAGAGAATTTTTACAGGATTTAAAAACAAAAGTGTATTTTGCACAAGGGGTAGATGGTGTATCTGAAATAGAAGGACATGAAAGCGAAAGTAAAGATGTTATTAATGCCATTAAAAATGCAATTAATAATGCAGTTGTTGCAAAAGAACCTGTAATAAAAATTTCTCCAGAAAAATCAGATTATAGCAACAATGAAAATGTTAAATTGACTCTTGAATGCAATACTCCTGACGCTGAGATATACTATACAGTTGATAATAGCAATACTTTATCATCAATAAATAGAAATCTTTCAGACCCTATAAAATCAGGTAAAAAGTATGAAGAAGAAGTAACATTAAATATTGATAATGAGCAAGGTGGAAATTTATACATACGTGCAGTTGCAAAAATAGGCGAAAATAGATGGTCACAGATTGTACGTAAAGATTTACGTTTTGTTAAGGCTGTAAAAGAAGATGCATTTTTAGTAAATGGACAAGGCTATGGCACATGGCAAGAGGCTATATCTGCAATAAATAGTAATGATAGTGAAATAGAATTACAAGATGATGTTGAGTTAACAAATGAAGACGTATTACCTGAATATTCTTGTACAATAAAATCTGCTAATGGACATAAATATAAAATCAAAGGCGGTGTAATGGATGCCAAAGCAGATATTACATTTGATAATGTAGTTTATGATATAAACAGAATATATGGAAATGGACATAATATACATATAGGTAAAGATGTTGAAACAGCATTTAAACTTGGTGTACATTCAATTTTTGCAGGAACAAGTCATGATGCAGATGATAAAGATATAAGCAGTAGCCCTGAAATCACAATAGAGAGCGGACGATTTGATGTAAAGGGAAGTGGTGATGCAAAAACATCATTAACAGGAAATATCACAATAAATATTAAAGAAAATGCTAAGGCTAATGTTTCGGGAGCATATATGCAGTCAAATATTAATGGTGATATTACTGTAAATGTAGATAATGGCGCTGAGCTTGAAGGATTTCTTGGGGAGCAAAATGGGGGAAGTGTAAGTGGAAGTATAAAACTTAAACTTACAGGAACACCTAAGATTTCAGGCAGAACATATAGAGGTTCTGTAAATAGTAGTGAAAAAGGAACTCTTGATTTAAGCAATGCTTCATTAACAGAAAGTATAAAAGAAAAATTTAAAAATTTTGAGAGTATAATTTAATATCAAAGTAAAAATATCCTTTAACAATTTATATTGTTAAGGGATATTTTTTTATATTTTTAAAGAAAATTTATTATTATTTTTCAGAAGATGGATTTTCTCTTTCTTTGCATAATTTAATAGATGTTTCAAGCCAATTACATATACTTTCTTCATTCATAATTGCACCTAAAAGTACAAGATAATCGCTGAATTCTTTATCATCTGTTGGTGGTATAGATGAAAATTTTTGAAGGTCATTTTTTAGTTTTAAAAGTCTGTAAGAATGTTGAGTATGTTGATGTTTAAGAATAGCAATACGTTCTTGAGGTTTTGTACAATATGAGAAAAATAATTTAAGTTTAAATTCACTTTTTTCGGAAGGTTTTATTTCATCAAGTTTAGATGCCCAATTTAAAAAATCCTTTTCACCTTTCTCTGTAAGAGAATAAACTTTTTTTTCCAAAACATTCCCCGAAATTTGAACTTCATATTTTACTAAATCTTTTTCTGTAAGAGATTTAAGTTTAGGATAAATTTGACTGTGTTTAGCCCTCCAAGATTGTAAAAGAGTAGTTTCAAACTCTTTTGTAATTTCATAGCCCGTCATACTTTTTTGGTGTAACAGTCCTAAAATAGCGTATTTAAGTACACCCATAAGTTATCACTCCCTAGATATATGTTGATATAATTGTAACATAAACAAATTATAAAATCCATATAATGAAATAAAAAAATAGTGTAATTTTAAACCTGTAAGTATTGACATATTTAAATTGTAATGCTATTATTATAAACAAATTTTAAAAAGAGGTGAGAAATAAGGAGAGGTGATATAGTATGAATATGAGTTTATGCTGTAAAATAAGGGATTTTTGCTATACTAAATATATTTACACCTATTATAATGGTTGGTGAATTATAAATATAATATAAGTGATTTAGCATAAAAATTTAAATATATTTTAGTAAAATATTATTTAAGTATTGTAAGTTAAAATATATAAAAAAAGTTATTAAAAATTATATATATTTAATAAAATAAAAAAAGAGGTGTAACACATGGGAAACTTATCAGCGGAGTTAATGGCTGAGCTTGAATGTGAAACAGCCTTTACAATTCCTATTTTTGGTGGAATACCAATACCGGAGTCTGTGGCTGTAACATGGGTTATAATGATTTTTTTAGTCTTAGGTTCTATATTTCTTACACGAAATCTTAAAGTTGTACCAGAAAGCAAAAGACAGGTTATTGCTGAAACAATTGTTGAGTTTTTTGAAAACTTTTTTGGTGGAATTTTAGGAAATGAAGGAAAGATATATATACCTTATCTTTCAACAGTATTACTTTATATAGGTGTTGCTAACTTAATAGGTCTTTTTGGTCTTAAACCACCAACAAAAGACTTAAATGTTACATCAGGTCTTGCAATTATAAGTATTATATTAATAGAGTATTGCGGTATAAGAGAAAAAGGTATAAAAGGCTTTATAAAAAGCTTTGCACAGCCTATGGCTATAATTACACCAATAAATATTTTGGAAATTTTCATTAAGCCCCTTTCTTTATGTATGCGACTTTTTGGAAATGTAATAGGTGCATTTGTTGTAATGGAACTTATTAAAATTGTAATGCCGGCATTTTTGCCTATACCATTCAGCATGTACTTTGATATTTTTGATGGTCTTATACAGGCCTATGTATTTGTATTTTTAACATCATTATTTATGAAAGAATCTATGGAATAAAAGTAAATTGGGAGGAATTTTATTATGACAACTTTAATAGCAATCGGAGCAGGTATAGCAGTACTTACAGGTATAGGAGCAGGCGTTGGTATCGGTATAGCAACATCAAAAGCAGTTGAATCTATTGCAAGACAGCCAGAAGCAGAAAGCAAAATCAGTAAAACACTTTTACTTGGTGCAGCCCTTGCAGAAGCAACAGCTATCTATGGTTTTGTTATTGCCTTATTAATAATATTATTCTTAAAATAATTTAAAAAGGGGAAATAGAAATGCTAACTCTTAATTGGAATATTATATGGACATTCGTAAACATAATAGTATTGTATGTCCTTTTAAAGATATTTCTGTTTGCACCTGTTTTAAAAATACTTAATCAAAGAGAAGAAATGATTAATAATCAGTTAGCCTCTGCAAAAAATAAAGAGGCAGAAGCTGAGAACAAACTTTTAATGGCACAGAAAAAAGTTGATGAGTCAGAAGAGGTTGCTAAACAGAAAGCACAGCTTATTTTAGATATGGCAGAGAAAAAAGAGAAAGAATACATAAAAGCATCAAAAACAGAGGCTAATAGAATAATTGATGAGGCAAGAAAAAAAGCCCAAAAAGATAAAGAGGAACTTATTGCAAATACAAAAGAAGAAATTATTTCTGTTGCATTATTGGCAGCTAAAAAAGTAGTTGCAAAAAATATAGATGAAAACCAAGAAAAAGCCTTATTTGATGATTTAATTAAAAAAGTAGGTGACGCATAATGGCAGATAATTTTACAAAGGAATTTTTTCAGGAAAATCGTATATTAAAAGCGATTATATCCTATGCAAAAAGACCTTCCGAAGGTGATTTGCAACATTTAAAAGACCTTTTAAAAGATACATATAATGCAACAGATGTTGTTTTAGAAGAACACCTTAGTGAAGATATAATGGGTGGTTATATTTTACAAATAGGTGATAAAGTATATGATAATACTATAAAACTTACATTTGATAATTTGGAAAGACACTTGAAAAATGAAAAGGGCAGAGAGGATATTATCTCTGTTATGAAAAGTGAAATAAATGGTTTTGATGGTGAATTTTCAATAGAAGAAGGGGGCTATATACATAGACTTTATGATGGAATTGCAGCGATAAAAGGTATTTCAAAAGTTATGTATGGCGAAATTGTTCTTTTTGAAAATGGTATAAAAGGACTTGTACAAAATATAAATGAAACAGAAGTACTTTGTATTGTTTTAGGCGATGAGCAGCAATTAAGTGAAGGTTTCAGAGTCGTTCGTACAAAGAGAAGAGCTGGTATACCTGTTGGAGAAGGTGTATTAGGTAGAGTTGTTGACGCTTTGGGAGCACCTATTGACGGTAATGGAAAAATAGAAACAGATGATTTCTATATGATAGAAAGAAAAGCCCCAAGTGTTATAGACAGACAGTCTGTAAATGTACCTATGCAAACAGGTATTATGGCTATTGACTCAATGTTCCCAATAGGTAGAGGACAGAGAGAGCTTATTATAGGTGATAGACAGACAGGTAAAACATCTATTGCTGTTGATACAATTATAAATCAGAAAGATAAAGATGTTATTTGTGTATATGTTGCAATAGGTCAGAAAGCCTCAACAATAGCACAGGTTATATCAAACCTTAAAAAACACGGTGCTATGGATTATACAACAGTTGTTGCAGCAACAGCCAGTGACCCTGCATCTTTACAGTATCTTGCACCATATTCAGGTACAGCTATTGCAGAATATTTTATGGATAAAGGAAAAGATGTATTAATAGTATATGATGACCTTTCAAAACACGCAGTAGCATATAGAGCATTGTCACTTTTACTTGAGCGTTCACCAGGACGTGAAGCATATCCTGGAGATGTTTTCTATTTACATTCAAGATTACTTGAGCGTTCAAGCCGTATGGACGAAGCTCATGGTGGTGGTTCAATAACAGCTTTACCAATTATTGAAACACAAGCCGGTGACGTTTCTGCATATATACCAACAAATGTAATTTCAATTACAGATGGACAAATATTCCTTGAAAGCGACCTTTTCTTTTCTGGTATAAGACCAGCCGTAAACGTTGGTCTTTCAGTTTCTCGTGTTGGTGGTGCAGCACAGACAAAAGCTATAAAATCAGTAAGTGGTACACTCCGTATAGATTTGGCACAATATAAAGAAATAGAAGCATTCTCACAGTTTAGCTCTGACCTTGATAAAAATACAAAAGAACAGCTTGACTATGGTGAACAACTTATGGAAATATTAAAACAGCCTTTATATGAACCTAAGTCTATGGAAAAACAAGTTGTAATATTATGTGTTGCAACAAATAAAAAGCTTTTAGGTATAGAAAAAGAAAATGTAAGAGAATTTGCTGATGAGTTTTATTCATATATGGAATTAAATTATAAAAATATTTTAGATGATATAAAAAATACAAAAGTATTATCAGATGAAAATAGAGAAGAAATATTAAAACAAATAGATATATTCAAAAAGGAGAAATGATATGGCAGGGACTAAAGAAATTCAAAACCGTATGAAAAGTATTTCTGATACTTTGAAAATTACAAATGCCATGTATCTTATTTCTTCATCAAAATTACGTAAGGCTAAAAAAAATATGGAGCAGGTGGCAGATTATTTTCATACTATCAGAAGAACAATAGGTGATATTTTGCACCATATACCAGATATGGAACACCCTTACCTTGAGCCAGTTGAAAATTATGAGCCTACTGAAAGAAGAGCATATATAGTTGTAACAGCCGATAAGGGGTTGGCCGGTGCATATAACCTTAATGTTGAAAAAAAGGCTGAGGAAGAATTTAAAAATCATCCACAAGCAAAGTTTTTTGTTGTTGGTCAAGTAGGTAGACATTATTTTTTAAATAAAAATATACCTTTTGATGAGGATTTTATATTCTCATCTCAAAAGCCTTCATTACAAAGAGCAAGACAAATAACATATGATATTTTAGACCAAAGGAAAAAACAAGAAATAGATGAAATATATATTATATTTACAAGAATGAAAAATGGTATGCAGTCAGAGCCTACTATGATGAAACTTTTTCCACTTTCAAGAAGCCAGTTTAGACATAAACATATTAAATTGGCGGAAGGTGTAGAACCGGATATTGCAGAAGAATTTTTCCCAGACCCTGTTTCTGTTTTTAATAGTCTTGCACCTATAACAATGCATGGTATTATATTCAGTGCATTAACAGAAAGCTACTGTGCAGAGCTTAATGACCGTATGATAGCTATGGACGGAGCTACAAAAAGTGGAACAGAAATGCTCCAACAGTTACAGCTTAAATATAATAGATTAAGACAGGGAAGTATTACTCAGGAGATTACAGAGGTTATTGCCGGAGTTAAGTCCCAAAAAAGAAAAAGCTGATAAGGAGTTGAAAATATAAAATGAATGAGCAAGGAAAAATTATTCAGATAATGGGGCCTGTTGTTGACGTAAGATTTTTTGAAAACAGCAGAATTCCAAGAATAAAAGAAGCATTAACAGTTGAAGTTGATGATAGTAAAAGAGTTATGGAAGTTGCACAACAGCTTGGAGAAGGTGTTGTAAGATGTATAATGATGGATACAAGTGAAGGTTTATCAAAAGGTCTTACTGTTACAGCAACAGGTGACGGTATAAGCGTTCCAGTTGGAGAAAAAGTTTTAGGTAGAATGTTTAATCTTTTAGGTGAACCTATTGATGGTGGTGAAGCTGTACAATCAGAAGAAAAATGGTGTATTCACAGAAAAGCACCAGCTTTTGAAAAACAAAGTCCTGCTGTTGAAATACTTGAAACAGGTATAAAAGTTACTGACCTTTTAGCACCATATGCAAAAGGTGGTAAAATAGGTCTTTTTGGTGGTGCTGGTGTTGGTAAAACAGTACTTATACAAGAACTTATACATAATGTTGCAACAGAACATGGTGGATATTCAATATTCACAGGAGTTGGAGAACGTTCAAGAGAAGGTAACGACCTTTATTGGGAAATGAAAAATTCAGGTGTTTTGGATAAAACAGCACTTGTTTTTGGACAGATGAACGAAGTTCCTGGGGCAAGAATGAGAGTTGCTGAAACAGGTCTTACTATGGCAGAATATTTCAGAGACCGTAATCATCAAGATGTTTTGCTTTTCATAGATAATATATACCGTTTTGTTCAGGCTGGTTCTGAAGTATCAGCATTACTTGGACGTATGCCTTCTGCTGTTGGTTATCAGCCAACACTTGCGAATGAACTTGGTGAAGTTCAGGAGAGAATTACATCAACAACTGATGGTTCTATAACATCAGTACAGGCTGTATACGTTCCGGCTGATGACCTTACAGACCCTGCTCCTGCAACTACATTTGGTCATCTTGATGCAACAACTGTTTTATCACGTAAAATTGTTGAACAGGGTATTTATCCGGCGGTAGACCCTCTTGCATCATCATCACGTATACTTGAGGCTGATATAGTAGGTAAAGAACATTATGAAACAGCAATGAAGGTACAGCAACTTTTACAGAAATATCAAGAATTACAAGATATAATTGCTATTTTAGGTATGGATGAACTTAATGATGAAGATAAAACAGCAGTATATAGAGCTAGAAAAGTACAGCGTTTTCTTTCACAGCCTTTCTCAGTAGCTGAAAACTTTACAGGTGTAAAAGGTGTATATATACCTCTTGAAGAAACAGTAAAAGGCTTTAAAGCTATTGTTGATGGAGAAATGGACGATTATCCAGAAGGAGCATTTTTTAATGTTGGTACAATAGAAGACGTTAAGAAAAAAGCAGAGGAAATGAATAAAGAATAAGGAGGTAATATTTTATGGAAAAATTTTATTTAAAGATTACCTCTAGTAGTGGAATATTTTATGAAGGCGAGTGTAAAAGCCTTGTACTTCCAACAGATGATGGAGAGTATGGTATACTTGCAAATCATTCATCAATGGTTGTAGGCATATGTATAGGTATTTTACGTTATAAAATAGAAGATGAATGGAAATATGTTGTAGTTGGTCAAGGATTTTCACGAGTTGTAGGAAATACTGTTTTAGTTGTTGTTGATAGTGCCGAAAGACCGGAAGACATTGACGAAAACAGAGCAAAAGAAGCAAAACGTCGTGCAGAAGAAAGACTTTCATTACAAAATAGTCGTAGAGAATATTATCGTGGTAAATTTGCTATGGCAAGAGCTATGACACGACTTAAAGCTAAAAATAAACGATATATGTAATATTAAAAGGTCAAAAAATATAAAGTTTTTGACCTTTTTTTTATTTTATAAAATAATAAAATAATTAACATTTTACTCTATACAACATATATTGAATATATAGACAAGCAATAAAAATATATAAATTAAAGTAGGTGAAACAATTTGACAGGTTCAGAATTAGTTAAATTTGTTACTGATAAAATAGGTATTCCATATGTATATGGTATGAAAGGCAGTATTATGACACTTGAGAAATATAATCAGCTTAGAAAGATGTATGGCAAATTAATATGGGATACTGATATAAAAAAAGTAGGTAAAATTTGTTGCGACTGTTCAGGACTTATAAGTTGGGCAACAGGTATTGTACGTAGCTCTCAAGGTTATTATGATACAGCAGTTTCTGTGCATAGTATTTCAACTATTTCACAAGCACCGATTGGTGTGGCTGTATGGAAAAAAGGACATATAGGAATTTATATAGGAAATGGAGAATATATTGCAGAAGATGGAAGTGAATATGGTTGTCGTAAAAATCTTTTGAAAAAGGCCGATTTTACACATTGGTTAGTATTAAAAGATATTGATTATAGTAAAAAGGAAGATGATGAAATGGTTGAATATTCAAAAATAATAATTGATGGTAAAGAATATACTGTTCAGCGTATTTTAAAAGATAATACAAATTATATTAAATTAAGAGATTTAGCAGATATAATGGGATATAAAATAAGCAGTAAAGGAAATACAGCTATTTTGGATAAGAAATAAATAATAGTATAAATAAGGTTAGTAGAGTCTAGTAGCTTTACTAACCTTTTATTTTATTAATAAATTTTAAAAGAAATATTTGTAAATATATATAAATATGAAACTGTTTTCATATATAAAATGTTTTAAAAAGGTTTTTTATAATGAATTTTGTAGTATAACATATATTTTATTGTTTAATTTAACTAAAATTTTATATTTAATACTATATATTACCAACGAATATATGCATTAAAAAGAGTGAAACATTATGAAAACGTTGACATATTTTATATTAAAAATATATAATAAAGATGCAATAGGAAAGGGGGACTGTTAAATGTCAAATATACGCGACGTCGCTAAAAAAGCAGGTGTATCTGTAACAACTGTTTCTCGAGTTTTAAATAATACCGGTTATGTAAATATAAAAACGAGAAATAAAGTTTTAAAAGCAATAGAAGAGCTTGACTATCACCCTAATGAAATGGCAAGAGCTTTTTCAAGACAAAAAAGTCATCTTATAGGGCTTATTATACCAAATGCTGCACACCCATTTTTTGCAGAAGTAATAAGAAATGTGGAATTTTATGCATATAAAAATGGATATAAAATACTTGTTTGTAATTCTATGTCAGATGTAAACAAAGAAGTTGAATATTTAGATATGCTAAAACAACATCAAGTTGATGGTATTATAATGGCAAGCCAAAATACAGATATTGAAAATTATAAAAATATCAATCTCCCTATAGTAGCAATAGACAGAAAACTTTCCGACAACATACCATATGTTTCCTCTGATAACTATAGAGGAGGCGTTATGGCAACAGAATATTTAATAGAATTAGGTTGTAAAAATATTATACATATATCGGGTAATCTAAAAATAGATATGAAATCAAATGACAGATGTCTTGGTTTCGAAGAAATATGTAAAAGCAATAATATTAATTATAAAATTTTTGAAGTTGGAGCAAATCTTATAGAAAATTTTGATTATGACGACATAGTACAAAAAATATTAATTGAAAATCCTGAGATTGATGGTGTTTTTGCAAGTGCCGATTTAATAGCAGCAGCAGTAGTACGTGCTTGTAGTTATTTAGGTAAAAAAATACCAAAGGATATGAAAGTTATAGGCTTTGACGATACAATAATAGCATCTGTTATGCAGCCGCCTATAACAACAATAAGACAGCCTATAGAATCTATATGTAACTATGCTGTAACTTCAATATTAAATCAATTAGAAGGTAATATAGTTCCAAATAAAACAGAATTACCGGTAACACTTATAAAAAGAAGAACCACATAATAAAATGAAATTAAAAGGAAGGCAGGGCGTTTAAAATGGCAAGTATTAAATTTGAAAATGTTAAAAAAATATACCCTAATGGCGTGGAGGTAGTACACGGATTTAATCTTGATATTGAAGATAAAGAGTTTGTTGTTTTCGTTGGACCATCAGGCTGTGGAAAATCAACAACACTTCGTATGATAGCAGGGCTTGAGGATATTTCATCAGGTAATCTTTATATAGGTGATAAAGTTGTGAATAACCTTACTCCAAAAGAAAGAGATATTGCTATGGTATTCCAAAATTATGCTCTTTATCCTCATATGTCTGTAAAAGAAAATATGGCTTTTGGTCTTAAACTTCGTAAAGAAAGTAAAGAAGTTATTGAAGAAAAAGTTATGAACGTAGCAAAAATACTTGGACTTACAGAATATCTTGATAGAAAACCAAGTGCTCTTTCAGGTGGACAAAGACAGAGGGTTGCCCTTGGTCGTGCAATGGTAAGAGAGCCTAAAGTATTCCTTTTTGACGAACCTCTTTCAAATCTTGATGCAAAATTAAGGTCACAAATGCGTGTTGAAATTGCAGCATTACACAAACGTATAGGAACAACATTCGTTTACGTTACACATGACCAAACAGAAGCTATGACAATGGGTGATAAAATTGTTGTTATGAAAGATGGATATATTCAGCAGGTTGACACACCTATAAATTTATATAACAGACCTTGTAATCTTTTTGTTGCTGGATTTATAGGAACACCACAGATGAACTTTATTGATGTAACATTAATAAAGAAAGAAGATGAATATTACATAGCTTTTAGTGGATATGAAATTAAAATACCTAAAGGAAAAGTTAATAAAGACTTTGAAAAATATATAGGAAAAACAGTAGTGGCAGGTATAAGACCAGAATGTTTCAGAGAAGAAAGTATATTCTTTGATGAAGATAAAGGAAATGTTGTTGATGCAAAAATAGAATTTACAGAAGTTCTTGGTTCAGAAGTAATACTTCATCTTAGCTGTGATGAAAACTGCAAATTTATGGCAAAAGTTGCAAATCGTTTAAGAGCAAATGAAGGTGAAAATATAAGTATTGCTATTGATAAAAATAAAATTCATCTTTTTGATAAAGATACAGAAGTTGCTATATGTAATTAATGTACTTAATTATAAGAAAGGGTGAGCTGTATGAATAAATTTTTAAGAAAATCAGTTTCTGTAATAGTTTCTGGCTGTCTTTTAGCTGGTATGCTTGCAGGCTGCGGAAATACTGATAATGGAAAAACAGTAATAGAGGTTATGCAATATAAAAGAGAGGCTATTGATACATTTGATAAGCTTGTAGCTGAATTTGAAGCACAAAATCCGGATATTGATGTTGTTATAACTTCTCCTAATGATGCTACTGTAATGATTAAAACAAGACTTATAAAAAATAATGCACCTGATATTATAGGAATTGGTGGTGACCGTGCTTTTGCCGATTTCGTATATGGGGGCGTTATAGAGGATATAAGCGACTTTGAAGGTCTTTCAAATGTTAAACCGGAATATCTTCAAATGACAAAAGACCTTGAGCTTATACCAACAGAAGGTGTATACGCTGTTCCTTTTGCAGCAAATGCAAATGGTGTGCTTTATAATAAAGATATGTTTGCTGAACACGGTTGGGAAATACCAAAAACTTGGGACGAATTTATATCATTACTTGAACAAATAAAATCAGAAGGTGTAACTCCTATATACTTTACATTAAAAGAGGTATGGACAGACCTTGCAGCTTGGAACTCAATTGATGCTTCAATAAATGGACCTGAATTATTCCAGCAAGTAAATGAAGGAGAAACAACTTTTGCAGAAGCATATAGCTTAACAGCAGATAAATATCAACAGCTTCTTCAGTATGGTCAAGATGACCCATTTGCATATGGATATAATGATGGTTGTATAGCTTTTGGTGATGGTGAATCTGCTATGTTCCTTCAAGGAAGCTGGGCAATTCCACAGATACTTTCATCAAATCCAGATTTAAATATAGGTTGTTTCCCAATGCCTGCAACAAATAATGAAGAAGATAATGTACTTACATCAGGTATTGACCTTTTATTCTCTGTTATGAAAGGCACAGAACATAGAGAAGAGTGTTTAAGATTTATTGACTTTATGATACAGTATGATTCTGTAAAGAAATATACAGAAGAACAGCAAGCAGTTTCTTGTATAGAAGGTGACTTTGAATATGCAGATTCATTAAAAGACCTTGAACCATACTTTGAAGCTGGTAAAATCCAAGACTTCCCAGACCACCATTATCCAGCAGAAATGCCAGGAGGGGATATGATACAAGGTTTCCTTCTTAATGGTGATAAAGAAGCATTCTTAAATAATTTTGATACAGAATGGATAAAAACTAATCGTGATATTATAAATAAACTTAAAAAGCTTGAAGAACAATCATAAGGGGGAATTATATTATGAAAGATAGAAATAAAATATATTTGATGATTGTTTTACCAATGGTTTTGTTGTTTTTCATATTCCATACATTTCCTCTTTTAAGAGGCTTTGTATATAGTCTTACAAACTCAAAAGGCTTTGGTACATATGATTTTATAGGTCTTAGAAACTATGTTGATTTATTTGCTGATGAACGTGTAAGAAATTCTTATTTGTTTACATTTAAGTTTGCTATTGTATGTACAATAGTTGTAAATATTATAAGTATGATATTAGCATTAGGGCTTAACAGCAAAATTAAGTTTAAAAGCGGTTTTAGAGGACTTTATTTCCTTCCAAACATACTTGGAGGACTTATTATAGGTTATATATTTAACTTTATATTTACATTCATACTTCCAAGTGTTGGACAGATGTTAGGTATTGAAGTTTTAAGTAAAAGTATACTTGGTAGCGTAAATCTTGCTTGGATTGGTATAGTAATTTGTGTTGCTTGGCAAGCAATAGCATTTAATACAATTATATATATATCAGGTCTTCAGACAATACCACAAGATGTATACGAAGCAGGATATATTGACGGAACAACAAAATGGCAGCAGTTTTGGAAAATTACATTCCCACTTATTGCACCATTCTTTACAATAAATGTTGTACTTTGTATGAAAAACTTCCTTATGGTATTTGACCAGATTATGTCACTTACAAATGCAGGTCCAAACCTTTCAACAGAGTCAATATCAATACTTATATACAAAGCAGGTATAAGCGGAAGCCAGTTTGGATATCAGTCAGCTAACTCTGTAATATACTTTATAGTAATAGTAGCAATTTCAGTATTCCAGATGAAAGTTCTTAATAAGAGGGAGGTACAGTTATAATGGTAAATGCAGCAAAACCTAAAAAAATTAAAGAAAAAACAAATATACCTGTTACAATACTTCTTGCAATAGGTGCATTAACAATACTTTTCCCACTTTATATAACAATACTTGTTGCCTTTAAGTCACCGGAACAAATGACAACTGATGTTGCAGGACTTCTTTCACTTCCAACGAGTTGGAGTTTAAATAACTTTAGAGAAGCAATAGCAACAACAAACTTTCCTGTTGTACTTTTAAACAGCCTTTTAATAACAGGATTTGCAGTTATATTAGTAATAATAACAAATTCACTTGTTGCTTATGCAATAGCTAGAAATATGCATAAACGTTTTTACAAATTTGCATATATGTATTTTATAAGTGGTATGTTTGTACCTTTTGCAATATTAATGTTGCCTCTTGTAAAACAGACAAGTATACTTAATATGGATAATATACCAGGTATTATAGTACTTTATGTAGTATTTAATATGTCTATGAATACACTTCTTTATGTTGGTTATCTTAAAAATATACCAATAGCACTTGAAGAAGCAGCATATGTTGACGGTGCAAGTACTTGGACAGTATTTTGGAAAATAATATTTCCACTTTTAAAACCAATGCACGCAACAGTAGCTATTATGACAGCTCTTGCAACTTGGAATGATGTTATGATGCCACTTGTAATATTAGAAGGTAGCGACGCAAGTTCAATGACACTTCCAATGGCACAGCTTCTTTTCCAGACAAAATTCGGTACAAATTATAACGTAGCATTTGCATCATATTTACTTGCACTTTTACCTATACTTATATTCTATGTATTTGCACAGAAATGGATTATAAATGGTGTTACAAACGGTGCTGTTAAATAATTTAATTAAGAAAGGATAGAAGTTTTATGGAAAAAACAATTTGTTTAAAAACAATTTCTGATGTTAAAAAATTTGTTAATATAGTTACAAAATGTTCTTATGATGTTGACCTTATAAGTGACAGATACGTTATTGATGCAAAATCAATAATGGGGATTTTCAGTCTTGACCTTTCAAAACCTATAAAATTAGTTACAAATGGTAATGAAGGTGAAGAAATTTTAGATGAATTAAAAGAATTTATATGTGAATAATATTTAATTTTGGAAGGGATTATTACTATGGGCATAATATTTGACAACGAAAATAGAATTTTTCACTTAACAAACAATAGTATAAGTTATGTATTACAAGTATCAGAAGATGGTTATATAAATCATTTATATTTTGGTAAAGCAGTAAGAAGTTATAAAGGAAGTAATGCTCTTATACATTATGATAGAGGATTTAGTGGAAATCCTTCACAGCATATTTTAAATAGGGTATTTTCTCTTGATACACAGCCTATGGAGTACCCTTCCTATGGTCTCGGAGATTTCAGAAACCCTGCATTTGTTGTACAGCTTAAAGATGGTTCTGAAATTTCCGACCTTAGATATGTATCACATAATATATTTGAAGGTAAAAAAGAGCTTAAAGGACTTCCAGCAACTTGGACAAAAGATAACTCAGAAGCTGTTACATTGGAAATTGTAACAAAAGATGAGGTTTCAAATCTTGAAGTTATACTTTCATATACAATATTTAATAATTACGATGCAATTTGTAGAAATGCTAAGTTTAAAAATTGTGGTGAAAGTAGTTTAAAACTATTAAATGCTTCAAGTATGTGTCTTGATTTTAGAGAAAGCAATTTTGATTGCATATCTCTCTATGGTGCACATATAAATGAAAGAAATATACAAAGAGTTAAATTACATCACGGCTGTCAAAGTATAGATAGTAAAAGAGGAATGAGCAGTCATCAGTATTCACCTTTTATGGCTCTTGTAAGAAAAGATACAAACGAAGATTTTGGTGAGGCTTATGGTATAAGTCTTATATATAGCGGAAGTTTTGCTATAAAAGCAGAAGTTGACCAGTTTGATAGAGCTAGAATTACAGCAGGTATAAACGACTTTGATTTTTGTTGGCTTCTTGAAAAAGATGAAGAATTCCAAACACCGGAATGTGTAATGGTATATTCTGATAGTGGTCTTGGAAAAATGTCAAAAACATTCTATGGATTATATCAAAATAATTTAAGTAGAAGTCAGCATACACATAAAATCCGTCCTATACTTATAAATAACTGGGAAGCTACATATTTTGATTTTACAGAAGAAAAAATCCTTCAAATTGCACAAAAAGGTAAAGACCTTGGTATGGAACTTTTTGTACTTGATGATGGCTGGTTTGGAAAGAGAAATAATGATGATAGCTCTCTTGGAGATTGGTTTGTAAACAAAGATAAAATACCTAGTGGAATTGACGGACTTGCAAAGAAAATAAAAGGAATGGGTATAAACTTTGGTATATGGATTGAGCCTGAAATGATAAATGAAAACAGTGAACTTTATCGAAAACACCCTGATTGGTGTATACAGGTTAAAAATCGTCCTCATACATACAGTAGAGAACAGCTTGTACTTGACCTTTCAAGAGAAGATGTAAGAGATTATATTGTAGAAGTAATAAATGATGTTTTAAAAGATGAAAATATATCATATGTTAAATGGGACGCTAACAGACACCTTACAAATATAGGTTCAATGGCACTTCCACCGGAAAGACAGAGAGAAACAGCTCATAGATATGTACTTGGTCTTTATGACATTATGGATAGAATAACATCTGCAAGACCTGATGTATTATTTGAAGGTTGCAGTGGTGGTGGCGGAAGATTTGACGCAGGAATATATTATTATATGCCACAGACTTGGACAAGTGATAATACAGATGCTGTTTGTCGCCTTAAAATACAGCAGGGAACAAGTCTTGTTTTCCCACCTATTTCAATGGCATCACATGTTTCTGTTGTACCAAACCATCAGGTTGGAAGAATAACACCTATGGAAACAAGAGGTAACTGTGCAATGTCTGGAAACCTTGGATATGAACTTGATATTACAAAGCTTAGCGAACAAGAACAAGAAGAAGTTAAAAAACAAATTGCTTTCTATAAAGAAATAAGAAATACAATTCAGTTTGGTGATTTCTATAGAATATTAAATCCTTTTGAAGGAAATGAAACAGCTTGGAACTTTGTTTCCGAAAATAAGGAAGAAGCAGTATTAATGTATTTTAAAGTTTTATCAGAGCCTAACTGTAATGTTACAACAGTAAAAATGAAAGGTCTCAATCCTGATTTTATATATGAAAATGATGAAATAGGCAGATTTTACGGTGATGAACTTATGTACAGTGGTATTGCAGTACCTATTGCAAAAGAAGACTTTGCAAGTAAAATTTGGGTATTTAGAAAAGTTATTGAATAAGCATATAAATGCATTTATCTATATTTTTACCCTAATGATGTTTTGTTAAATGTGCATAATGCTTATAAAATAAATATAAGGTGGGGTAATAGACTCCACCTTTTTAATAATAAATAGTCGGAGTGATTTTATGGTAGCTTTTAAAGATAAACTTTATAATTATTATAAATCTTTGTATGGGGAAAATGATGTAAGTAATTATAGATTTAGTCAGCTTCAAGAAATAATTGAAAAAGCAAAAAAAGAAAGAAAAAAAGAACTTAAATCAGAAGATAAAAAGGGAAATAGTTGGTATTTATCAGAAAATATGGCGGGAATAATGCTTTATATTGATAAATTCAGCCAAAACCTTAAAGAGTTTGAAAATAAAATAGATTATCTTGCTGAATTAGGTATAACATATGTTCATTTTATGCCACTTTTAAAGTCAAGAGAAGGTAACGATGATGGTGGATATGCTGTTTCTGACTATCTTAATGTAAAAGAAAGCCTCGGAGATATGAAACAGCTTGAAAGAGTAATAAGCCTTTTGAAAAAAAGAGGTATTCGTACTTGTATAGACTTTGTATTAAACCATACAGCAAAAGAACATGAATGGGCAATAAAATGCAAAAATGGCGAAGAAGATTTCAAAGATATGTATTTTATGTATGATACAGATGAAATACCTAATATTTATGAAAAAACTCTTACACAAATTTTCCCACAGGTAGCTCCTGGTAATTTTACATATTACAATGATATAAATAAATATGTAATGACAAGATTTTATGAATTCCAATGGGATTTAAATTATAAAAATCCACAAGTTTTCAATAAAATTACAGAAGTATTACTTACCTTGGCAAATAAAGGTATTGATATTTTCAGACTTGATGCAATACCTTATATGTGGAAAGAATTAGGCACATTATCAATGAACCTTCCACAAGTACATACACTTCTTAAAATGATGGAGCTTATAGTAGAGGAAGTATGCCCATCTGTAATATTTTTGGGAGAAGCAATAGTTGAACCTAATGAAATAGTAAAATATTTTGGCTCAAAAGAAGAAAGAGAATGTCATGTAATGTATAATGCTTCAATGATGGTTCTTTTATGGAACAGTCTTGCAACAAGAGATGTACGACTTATGGAAAAATCTCTTTCAATAGATTATGGAACACCTTCTGACGGTGTATGGATAAATTATGCAAGATGTCATGATGATATAGGTTGGGGATTTGAAGATAATATTATAAGAGAATTAGGTCAAGACCCATTTTTACATAAAAGATTTATGATAGACTTTATGGAAGGAAAGTTCCCTGAAAGCTTTTCAAAAGGTGAGCTTTATGAATTTAATCCTGTAACACTTGATGCAAGAAATAGTGGAACAATGGCTTCTATGTGTGGTCTTGAAAGAGCCTTAAATAATAAAGACGCATATCAAACAGAGCTTGCAATAAAAAGAATACTTCTTTTAAATTCTATTATAATATCTTATACAGGAATACCTCTTCTTTATAGTGGTGATGAAATAGGTGCTTTAAACTATTATGATTATAAAAATAATCCTGAAGAATGTGGAGATTCAAGATGGCTTCATAGAGGACCTATGGATTGGGAAAAAGCAGAAAAAAGAAAAGATAAAACTACTGTTGAAGGTATAATATTCAACAAAATAAAAGAAATGCTTGAAATAAGAAAGAACCATAGTGAATTTTCATCACTTATACATTCACAGCCTGTATTTACAGGAAATAAAGGGGTTTTTGCATTCCATAAAGAAGATAAAATGCTTGTGCTTGCCAATTTTACAGAACACGAACAGAGAATTGATGCAAATAGTGTAAATTGGTTTGGACTTCCAAATGTTACAGAAGATATGATACAAGGTAAAAAAGTTAAACTTGAAGGAACAATAGTACTTGGGCCTTATGAATATCTTTGGTTGAAATAAAAATAAAAAAAGCAGTAAGTCTTATGATTTACTGCTTTTTTTGTTATTTTCTTGTTGCAATATCAATAAATTTAAAATAATCTGGTCTATGTCTTGATTGTGTATATTCAAACATAATACCATCACTATTATATGTTTGACTACTTATAACAGCAAGACAATTATAATCTTTTAAATCTATGTATTCCTTATCTGTATTATCCATTTTTTCAACAGTCATTATACGTTTGCTTGTAACTATGTTTATATTAAGAGTGTTTTCTATATATTCATATATAGATTTTTCTGCAATTTCAATAGATAGATTGGGCATAAGTTCTTTTAAAAAATAGTTATGATTTATGATTAAAGGCTTACCATCAAAAAAGTGAAGTCTTTGAATGTATATAAGTTCTGTTCCTTCTAAAAATCCAGTTGTTTTTTCAATTTTTTTATTTGATGTAATATATTTAAATTTTATTACTTTAGTTGAATATGTCTGATTATTTCTTATAGCGGATTCTTTAAAAGATTCTATACTTCCGATTTTAAATATAGATTGTTCAACAGGTCTATATATATTTACTACACCTTTTCCTTGTATAGCTTGAACATATCCTTCTTTTATAAGGTCTGCCATAGCACGACGTATTGTATTTCTTGAACAGTCATATTCTGTAACAAGAGTATTCTCGGAAGGCAAAAATTCCTGAAAGCTATATTCTTCAGTTTCTATTTTTCTTTTAAGTTCTTTATAAATTATGTCATATTTTGCTTTAGGCATTAAAATACATCTCCTTATAAAAATACTTGTTTAAACATTTACAATATAATTTTATAATAATTGATATAAATAAGTCAAGTTGTTTAAATACAATAAATTAGAAGTATAAAAACAAAAATTATTTAACAAAATTATAATTTGAAAAATATATAGGTTATACAAAGTTTTTAAACATTATTGACTTGTTTAAACAACTATGCTACTATAAAGTTGTTCAAACAAGTAAGTAATTATAAAAGGAGGTTCGTAAATTGTCTAAGTATGAAAATGATGTAAAACAATTATTAACTCTCATAGGTGGGAAAGAGAATATAGGTGCTGTTTCTCATTGTATGACACGAATGCGTTTTGTATTAAATGACCCAAAAAAGGCAAATGAAAAAGAAATTGAAAAACTTAATTCTGTAAAAGGAACATTTACTCAGGCAGGTCAGTATCAAGTCATCATAGGTAACGACGTTTCAGTATTTTATAATGAATTTACAAAATATGCAGGTATTGAAGGTGTAAGTAAAGATGCCGTAAAAAATGCTGCAAAATCAAATCAGAATATTGTTCAAAGAATAGTTGGAAGTCTTGGAGAAATATTTGCTCCTATTATTCCTGCACTTATTTGTGGTGGTCTTATTCTTGGATTTAGAAATATTATAGGTGAAATTAATTTATTAAATAATGGTACAGCAAGCCTTGCTGATGTATATCCATTTTTTATGGGACTTTATAATTTCCTTTGGCTTATAGGTGAAGCAGTATTTCATCTTTTACCTGTTGGTATTGTGTGGTCTATTACAAAGAAAATGGGTACAACACAGATACTTGGTATAGTACTTGGTCTTACTCTTGTATCACCACAACTTTTAAACGGTTTTGCTGTTGCATCAACTCCAATAGCTGAAATTCCCAAATGGGATTTTGGATTTGCCCAAGTTTCTATGATAGGATATCAAGGTCAGGTAATAGCAGCTATTATGGCAGGTTTTGTACTTGTTTATCTTGAAAAATTCTTTAAAAAACATTGTCCAGAAGTTGTAAGTATGATAGTAGTTCCATTTTGTGCACTTGTACCTGCTGTTATTATAGCTCATACAGTTGTTGGGCCAATAGGTTGGAAAATAGGAAATTTTATAGGTGAAATAGTATATGCAGGTCTTACATCACAGTTTAAAGTAATATTTGCTGCAATATTTGGATTTGTTTATGCACCTATTGTTATGACAGGTCTTCATCATATGACAAATGCTATTGATACACAGCTTGTAACACTTTATAATGGAACAATGCTTTGGCCGATGATAGCATTAAGTAATATTGCTCAAGGTTCAGCAGTTCTCGGAATGATACTGTTACAAAGAAAGAATGAAAAGGCACAGCAGATTAATATACCAGCATGTATATCTTGCTATCTTGGAGTTACAGAGCCTGCTCTTTTTGGTGTAAACCTTAAATATATTTTCCCACTTGTTTGTGGTATGATAGGCTCAGCAGTTGCCGCAGTAATATCAGTAGGTTTTGGGGTTGAAGCCGTTAGTATAGGTGTTGGAGGTCTTCCAGGTATACTTTCAATATATTCACAGTATTGGGGAAGCTTTATATTAGCTATGGCAGCAGCAATAATAATTCCTTTTTTACTTACATATTTTGTAGGTAAAAAGAAGCTTTCAAAAACAGAGCTTATAGGTGAAGAAGAAATATTAAGTGAAAATAGTGATGTAAAAGAACTTCGTGCAATATTAAGTGGAAAAGTAATTCCTATTGAAGAAGTACCTGATGAAGTATTTTCTAATAAAGTAATGGGTGATGGAGTAGCTTTTGAACCTTCTGACGAAACAGTTTTATCACCTTGTGATGGTACAATAAGTGTTGTTATGGAAGAAAGCAAACACGCTTGTGGTATAACTCTTTCAAATGGTATGGAACTTTTAATACATGTTGGTATTGATACAGTAGCTATGAATGGTAATGGTTTTGAAACATTTGTAAAATCAGGAGATAAAGTAAAAGTAGGTCAACCTCTTATAAAATTTTCAAAAGAAAAAATTAAAAATTCAGGATATAGTGATACAACAATGCTTATTATTACAGATAAAGGAAATGTTGAAAATATTGATTTTATAAATAATATATCTTCAATAGCAGGGGAAACAACAGTAGCAAAGTTTTAATATATAGAAAGGATTAATAAAATATGGCTGATTTTAAAAAAAGTACAGTTTATCAAATTTATCCAAAATCTTTTTATGATACAAATAGTGACGGAATTGGTGATTTAAAAGGTGTTACAGCAAAACTTGACTATATAAAAGAGCTTGGAGCAGATTATATATGGCTTACACCATTTTTTGTGTCACCACAGAAAGATAATGGATATGATGTTGAAGATTATTATAACATTGACCCTATATATGGGACAATGGAGGATTTTGAGGAATTATCAAGGGAAGCCGAAAAAAGAGGAATTCGCCTTATGCTTGATATGGTTTTTAACCATACATCAACTCGTCATGAATGGTTTAAAAAGGCTCTTGAAGGTGATGAAAAGTACAAAAACTATTATATATTCAAAAAAGGTAAAAAAGCTGGTGTTCCACCAACAAACTGGGAAAGTAAATTTGGCGGAAATGCTTGGGAATATGTAGAAAAATTTGATGAATATTATCTTCACCTTTTTGATGTTACACAGGCTGATTTAAACTGGGATAATGAGGAAGTAAGAAAAGAAGTTCAGAATGTAGTTAAATTTTGGATTAAAAAAGGTGTAAAAGGATTTAGATTTGATGTTGTAAATCTTATAAGTAAAGGTAAATTTGAAGATGACTTTGAGGGTGATGGAAGACGTTTTTATACAGATGGCCCTAATATCCATAAATATCTTAAAGAACTTAATGAGGCAACATTTGGTACAGATGCCGAAATTATAACAGTTGGTGAAATGTCAAGTACATCTATTGAAAATTGTTATGAATATGCAGGTGCAGAAAGTAATGAACTTTCAATGGTATTCAGTTTTCATCATTTAAAAGTTGATTTTATGGGAAATGAAAAATGGGTTCTTGTACCTTTCGATTTCCAAAAATTAAAAAATATAATATTTGAGTGGCAAACAAAAATGTCACAGCATAATGCTTGGAATGCTGTATTTTGGTGTAATCACGACCAGCCAAGAGTTGTATCTCGTTTTGGAAATACAAAAAAATATTGGAAAGAGTCAGCAAAAATGCTTGCAACAGTTGTACATTGTTTAAGAGGTACACCATATATATATCAAGGTGAAGAAATAGGTATGACAAACGCAGGTTTTACAGATATTTCACAGTATAAAGATGTTGAAAGTCTTAATCATTTCAGAATTTTACAGGAAAAAGGTCTTACAGAGGATAATGCATATAGCATATTACAGGTTCATTCAAGGGATAACAGCCGTACACCAATGCAATGGAATGATAGTAAAAATGCAGGATTTACAAATGGAACACCTTGGATTGAGGTTATAAAAAATTATACTGATATAAATGTAGAAAGTCAAATTAGTGATGAAAGTTCAATTTTTGAACATTATAAAAAACTTATACAACTTCGTAAAACAGAAGATGCTATATCATATGGTGATTTTGAACCATTAGCCCAAAATCATAAAGAAATATTTGCATACAAAAGAGAGTATAATGGAGAAAGCATAATTGTTATAAATAACTTCTATGGTAAAAATATAGAATGTGAATGTGAATTTGATATATCAGAATATAGTTGTATACTCAGTAACTATGATAATATAAAACTTGATAAAACTATTAAACTTAGACCATATGAGTCTATTGTAATAAAAAATAATAAAAAATAAATAAATAAAAAACACCTATTAAGCTAATAGGTGTTTTTTTTATTTTATTTCTAAAGAAGAAACAGTTGAATTTCTTGATACAACTCTTGTATCAAGTTCAAAATTACATATATCATTAAACTCTTTGTTTATAATTGAAAGAAGTAATGATATAGCTTTTTGTCCCATTTCATAAAGTGGTTGTGATAAAGAAGAAATATTTGGATACATTTTTTTTGCTAAAAGTGAATTATCAAATCCTATTATTGCAACATCATTAGGAATAGAATATCCATATTCTGATAAAGCACGTATGGCATCACAAGCTATTGAGTCATCACTTGCAAATAATGCATGACTTTTAAGTTTATTATTTGTAAGATATTCTTTTATGCTTTGATATGTTGCAAGGCTTTCAACAGTTGAAACAACAGGTGTTTCTATAATGTCGCATAAAGAAAGCCCATGTTCTATAAGACAATCTTCAAAACCCTTATATTTTATTGAAGAAGTTGAAGTTTTTACAGGTCCTACATATCCTATATTTTGATATCCCAAAGAAATAAGATGACGTGCTATTTTTTGACCACCGTTATAATGTGAAATTGAAACAGAATTAAAACCATTCATTTTTTTTGTTACAACAACTACTGGAATATTTAAGCTTTTATAAATAGGTTCGCTTTTTTCAGGTGAAACAGGAACAGTTATAATACCATCAACATTATGGCTTTTTAATTCATTAAGTATACTTTTTTCACGTTCAAGATTTTTATGTGTACAACAAATTAAAAGTTGATATCCCTCATAACTTGCACATTCTTCCAAAGAACCTAAAATTTCAGAAAAAAATGGATTTGATATTTCAGGAAATACAACACCTATAAGATTTGTTTTGCTTCCTGCCAAACTTCTTGCAGCAATATTAGGCTGATAATTAAGTTTTTTTACCCAATACAAAACTTCTTGTTTTGTAGCAGGTTTTACAGAAGGGTGTCCCGAAAGAACACGAGATACAGTTGCTTGTGATACTTTTGCTTTTTCTGCAATTTCTTTCATGCTTGTCATGAATAGGTTTTCATTCCTTTCAAAAATTATTTAGTATTATTATATAATTTTATAGCTTTAAAGTCAATTTAAAAGGGAATAATATTATGTATATTTACTAAAATTATAAAATGTATTTGACATATAAATATTGAGTAATATATAATATGTATCAAGAAATGAATAAATGAAAGCGTATTCATTTTAAAACAAAAATGTTAAACGGAGGAGATTTTTTATGGCAGTAAATTATCAAAAAACCGCAGAAAGCATAGTAAAATATGTAGGTGGTAAAGAAAACATTCGTTCAGTAACACATTGTGCAACAAGATTACGTCTTATAGTAATCGACAAAGAAAAAATTGATGAAAAAAATATTAATGAAACAGAAGGAGTAAAAGGTGTATTTTTCAACTCAGGACAGTATCAAATTATTCTTGGTACAGGTGTAGTTGATAAAGTATATGATGAAGTTTTAAAATTAGATATTGAATCATCAACAAAAGAAGAAATTCAGGAGCTTAAAGAAAGCAATAAAAATAAATTTCAAAAAGCTGTTCGTACATTGGGTGATGTTTTTGTTCCTATTATTCCTGCCATAGTGGCAACAGGTCTTCTTCTTGGATTAAAAGGAGCATTATTAAACAATAACTTTTTAGCATTATTTGGGTTATCAGTAAGCCAGATACCAGCAACAGTTTCTGTACTTCTTGATGTACTTACTGGTACAACATTTTCTTTTATGCCAGCTTTAGTATGTTGGTCAGCTTTTAGAACATTTGGTGGAAATCCTGTACTTGGTATAGTAATAGGTCTTATGCTTGTATCATCATCATTACCAAATGCATATTCTGTTGCAGACCCTAACAGTGGTGTTACACCATTATATTTATTTGATATAATTCCTATTGTTGGATATCAGGGAAGTGTACTTCCGGCTTTTGCAGTTGGTTTTATAGGTGCAAAATTTGAAAAGAAATTACATAAAATAATACCAGAAACATTAGACCTTCTTCTTACACCATTTTTTGTATTTGTTGTTATGATGATATTATCATTAACAGTTATAGGTCCTATTTTACATATAGTTGAAAACGGAGTATTATCAGCACTTGAATTCTTTATAAATATTCCATTTGGTATTGGTGGATTTATAATAGGTTTTGTATGGTCAATGATAGTTCTTACAGGTATACATCATTTATCAAATATACTTGAAATTTCAATATTTACAGCAACAGGCTTTAATCCTGTAAATGCTATATATACTTTTGGTGGATTTGCAAATGCAGCTACTTGTCTTGCAATTACATTAAAATCAAAGAAAAAATCAGTAAGATTACTTGGAAAAAGTGCAACAGTTTCTTCATTACTTGGTATTGGTGAACCTGCATTATTTGGTGTAATATTAAGATATAATATAAAACCATTTATGATGATGTGTTTAGCAAGTGGTTTTGCTGGTATGGCATCAAATCTTTTAGGACTTCAGGGAACAGGTAATGGTATAAGCACTCTTCCAGGTGTACTTTTATATATTTATACACCAAAGCAGTTTATAGGTTATGTTGTTATATCTATTTTAACATTTATATTAGCATTTGCATTAACTTGGTTCTTTGCAATTCCTAAAGAAGTTTTAGAGGAGGAATAAAATGTCTTTATACTCTAAAGAATATAAATTAGATGAAATTACAGTTAATAAAAATGCTGTGGTTTCAGGCAAAAATTATAGAATAAGTATTTTAACAGAAAGCCTTTTAAGACTTGAGTATAGTGAAGAGGGTATTTTTGAAGATAGAGCAACTCAGGCAGTATTAAACAGAAATTTTGAAGTTCCAAATTTTTCAGTTTATAAAAAAGATGGTATATTAACAATAAAAACTTCAAAAATTAAACTTGAATATAATCAAAAAGATTTTTCATCAAACGGTCTTTCAATACAGGCAATAGGAAATTTCAGCCATTATAAAAGTACATGGTATTATGGCACAGATTTTATAGACCTTAAAGGAACAGCAAGAACACTTGATAAAGCAAACGGTGAAGTTCCACTTTCAAAAGGTATAATTTCTAAAAACGGATTTTCAGTTTATGATGACAGCAAATCTTTAATATTAACAGAAGATGGCTGGGTTGAGCCAAGAAAATATAATAATAAAGATATATACTTTTTTGGATATGGTCACGATTATAAAGAATGTTTAAAAGACTTTTATAAATTATGTGGAAATATGCCACTTCTTCCAAGATATGCCCTTGGTAACTGGTGGAGTAGATACCATAAATACACAGAAAATGAATATAAAGAGTTAATAGAAAGATTTGAAAGCAATAACATACCTTTTTCAGTTGCTGTTATGGATATGGACTGGCATTTAACAGACATAGACCCTAAATATGGCAGTGGTTGGACAGGGTATACATGGAATAAAGAACTTTTCCCAAATCCAAAGGAATTTATGACTTGGTTACATAATAAAGGTCTTAAAATAACACTTAATGTTCACCCAGCAGCAGGATTAAGAGCTTTTGAAGATAACTATATTGATATGGCAAAAGAGCTTAATAAAGATTGGGAAAATGAGGAAACAATAGAATTTGATATTGCAGACAAAAAATTCCTTGAAGCATATTTTAAATATATGCACCACCCAAATGAAGAAGATGGTGTTGATTTTTGGTGGATTGATTGGCAGCAACAAAGTCATACAAAAATAGAAGGTCTTGACCCACTTTGGATGCTTAATCATTATCATTATTATGATAGCTTAAGAAATGGTAAAAGAGGACTTACATTTTCAAGATATGCAGGTATAGGAAGTCATAGATATCCAATAGGATTTTCAGGAGATACATATATTACTTGGGAAAGCCTTGATTTTCAACCATATTTTACATCAACAGCAAGTAATGTAGGTTATGGCTGGTGGAGTCATGATATCGGCGGACATATGCTTGGCAAAAGAGATGATGAATTAGCTGTTCGTTGGGTACAGTTTGGTGTATTTTCTCCTATAAATAGATTACATAGTTCAGATAATCCTTTTGCAGGAAAAGAACCATGGAATTTTAATATGGAAGCTGAATTTATAATGAAAAAATATCTTCAGTTAAGACATAAACTTATACCATATATTTATACAATGAATAAATATGCTTCTGAAGATGGTAGACCATTAATGTTACCTATGTATTATGAATATCCAGATGATAATAATGCATATACTGTACCAAATCAATATTATTTCGGAACAGAAATGATAGTTGCACCAATTACAAAGCCATTAAATAAAGAATCTGTAACAGCAAATGTAAATGTATGGCTTCCGGAAGGTTTATGGTATGATTTCTTTAATGGAAGAAAATATATAGGTGGATATACAAGAAAAATTTACAGAGGAATAGATAATATACCTGTATTTGTAAAAGCAGGTGGAATTATTACTCTTTCTGAAAATAATTCTATAAAAAATCCTGAAAATTTAAGAGTTAAAGTATTTGCAGGTGATAATGGTAAATTTACACTTTGGGAAGATGACGAAGATAGTGCTATTAATACTAACGAAAATTGGGTTTCTAGAGAATTTACATTAAATTGGAATGAAAACCCAGAATTTATAATATCCTCTGCAAGTGGTAATTTTGATGTTATTCCTGAAAATAGAAAATTTATAATTGAATTTATAGGAAGTAAATCTGAAATTGAAGGAATATATATAAATGGTGAAAGTATAAATTCTTTTAATGTAAATATTAATGATTATACAATGGAAATTGAGCTTCCTTATATAGATAATAATAGCGAAATAAAAATATGTTTAAAAAATAATGCTCTTTCTGAAAATAATATTGAAAAAGAAGTTATGAAATATCTTATGTCCTCACATATAGAGTATAGTAAAAAAGTTGAAATATTAAATCATATAAGAAATATTAATATGAAAGAACAACTTATAAGCACATTATATGCTATGAATATTGATAGTGATGTATATGGTACATTAATTGAGATTATAAGTTAAATTTAAAAATAAAAGCTCTATGTAAATGTTACATAGGGCTTTTATATGTTTACTTTACTTTTTTATAATGATATAATTTTGTTTAATTATGTAAATATGGCTCTGAGTTTTTATTCAGAGCTATTTATTTTATTTAAAAAAGATAGTGGGGTAAAAATATGGAAGTATATAAGGTGTTACTTGTAGACGATGAACCACAAATTTTACGTGGTATGGAAACAGGTATTGATTGGAAATCATTTGGTTTTGAAGTTATTGGAGTTGCATCAAATGGAAAAGAAGCTTGGGAGATGATACAAAATAATCGACCTGATGTTTTAATTAGTGATATTAAAATGCCATTTATGGATGGTTTGGAATTAGTTGAAATAATTAATAAGAACTTTATTAAAATGAAAATAATACTTTTTTCTGGTTTTGATGATTTTGAATATGCACAGAAAGCTATTAGATATGGTGTTTCAGATTATTTATTAAAGCCTGTAAGTATGCCACAAATGGAGGAACTTCTTAAAAAGACCCATAAAGAAATTGAAAAAGAAATTGAAGAAAAAAATAATAAACAGTATTTACAACAGATTTATAAAGAAAACTTACCTCTTTTAAGAGAGCAATTTTTAATAGAACTTATAGAAGGTAGAATATCACAAGATAAAATAGAGCGTCGATTAAAAATGTTAAATATTGATTTTAACTTTGAAAGATGTGTTGTTGCAGTTATACAGCCTGACTGGGAAGATGAATATGCTGAACTAAATATGTTTTCAATATTAAATATTATAAATGAACTTTTTGAAGATTTCAGCTATCATTTTTTATTTAGATGTTATGAAAATATAGTTCTTATAGCACATGTAGAAGACAATAATAAATTACAAAATGTATTAAAATGTTTAAATGAGGGTAATGTTTTTGCTAAACGATTTATGGAATTTGATTTTTATTGTGGTGTAGGAAATGTAGTTTCTGGCATAGAACAACTTGAATATTCTTATAAAAGTGCACGTTCTGCCCTTAAATATAGTGTTGTATCAGATGATGAAAACATAGTTTATATTAAAGATATTGAAAATCCATTAGAATATAATCAAACTTATTTTGATGAACAATATACAGAGGTTTTAGAACTTTCTGTCAAAATGGCTGATGAAAATAAAATAAATACAACTATTAATAATATTTTTCAAGAACTTGAACGATGTAAAAAGAATTTTGAAGAGTATCAAACATATATATTGGAATTAAGTTTTTCATTATCTAAAATTGCAAATCAGTTTGATTTAGAAGATGAAAGCTTTTTTGATACACGATATATTATGACATCAGTTTTATCGCAGCATACAGGTGACCAGCTTAAAAAATGGTTATATAATTATGCTGTAAATTTAGGATATGCAATAAATCAAAAACGTATAGATAATAATGTTATATTAGCACAAAAAGCCAAAAAATATATTGATGAAAACTTTAGTGACTCAACATTATCAGTAGAAACATTATGCGATTATTTACATATAAGTCATTCTCATTTTTCAAATATTTTCAAAAAAGTACATGGTATTAATTTTATTACTTATCTTACAAAGCGTAGAGTTGATGAAGCCGTTACACTATTGAAAACAACAGATTATAAAACAAAAGTTATAAGTGAGATGGTAGGTTATCCGGAGTCTAACTATTTTAGTTATGTATTTAAAAAATATATGAATGTTTCTCCGGCTAATTTCCGTAGGCAAGAAAGGTAATTAAATATGCTAAGAAGGTTAAAAGAAAAATATCATAATAAAAGCATACAGTTTGTAATATTATCAGCATTATCAGGTGTAGTTATTATTTTGTTTTTGATACTTGCCATAATATTTACAAATTATATGAAAAATATATTAGAAGATTTTATTAATGAGAAAAAAGAGCAACAAACAGAAGTTTTGGCTGAAAGTATGGAGAGAGAATGTAAAGAAGTAGTTGATTTTTTTGATACAGTATATTATAAAATCATAAAAAAAGAAACTTTACAAGGTGAAGAGTTTAATAAATTAATGGACTTTGTTTGTGATGAAAATGAAGAATTAATAGACAGCTTGGTTCTTTATAATGAAGAAGGAGAAATTATATATGAAAATCAAGGAGAAAAAATTTTAAATCTTACAAATGCCAAAAAAGAAAAACTTCTTTATAATAGTACATTAGATATTGGAAAAACTTGGTTTGAAAAAGATTTGCAATATGATGATATATTAGTTTATCGTTTTGTAGAAATAAATGTTAATGGTACTGTAAAATCTGCAATTCTTGTAGTAACATTACCATATGAACGTATTGAACAAGTTTTTCAAGTTTTTGAAAATGAGTCTTATGGCTATTCATATATAAAAACACAAGAAGGTAAATTGTTATATCACCCTAAAAAACTTCAAATAAGCCATAATATTTATAAAGAAAATATAGGTATAGAGCCTATTACAGAAGATGGAACTTATGAGCAAATATTTAATAATAAGAAGTATCTAGTTCGTCAACGTACAATAGGCTATGTAGGTTGGAAAATAATATCAGTTTCATCTATTGATGATATAATGTATGCTGAATACCCTATAACATTACTTATTTGGAGCTTGTTGACAGGTTTGGTAATAGTGGCATTATTAATAAATAGATATATTGTTCATAAAATTACTTCACCTATTGAAAAATTAAGCGAAACAGTTGAAAAGTTTGATGATAAAGACCTAGATAATGAAATCAAAATTGAAGGTACATATGAAGTTCGCTATTTATCAGAAAGCTTTAATAAAATGCGTAAAAGAATAAAACAGCTTATGATTAAAGCTGTACAAAAAGAACAAGAGTATTGGAATATGAAAATGAAGTTATTACAGTCACAGATTAATCCACATTTTTTATACAATACTTTAGACTCTATAATATGGATGATTGAAAGTAAAAGATATGATGGAGCTTCAAAAATGGTATCATCATTAGCTTTATTTTTCCGTACATCATTAAATAAAGGTGAAGATTTTATTACAATAGGTAAGGAACTTACACATGTAGAAAGCTATATGGAAATTCAAGGTATTAGATTTGAAGATAAGTTCTCATTTGAAATAGAAAGTGACGAAAGTATAAAAAAATATATGTGTCCTAAACTTATTATACAGCCTTTGGCAGAAAATGCAGTATATCACGGTATGGAAGGTATGTATGGTGATGGTGAAATAATAATTTCTGCTTATGAAAAGAATGATAAAATATATATAGATGTTATTGATAATGGAGAAGGAATGACCGAAGAACAGATTGAACATATTATGAATAATAAAGTTGTTTCTAGTCGCAGAGGTTCCGGAATTGGTGTAAGAAATGTAGATGAACGTTTAAAACATTGTTTTGGAAAAGAATATGGCATTACAATAACAAGTGAAATAGACGAGGGAACAAAAGTTAGTATATGTATTCCTAAAGTGGAGGATTTGAATGAATACTGGAAAACAACAAAAAATTCTTCTTATAATAATAATGATAATACTTGTTCTGACAGGGGGCTATCTGTGGAAACAACAACAAAATCTTACTAAAGTGATTTCTGTTGTATTACCTAATGATTATAAAAATACTCAACAAGATTGGATTGAAGGTATAAAAACTTGTAGTACTGATTTAGATTTTCAAGTTAACTTCTTTTTTGAAGAAAATGAAGAAGAGCTTAATAAAAGAATTGATATTGAAAATAGTCAAAATATTTCAGCATTAATTACAAGTAATGATTGCAATATATATTCAAAAGACCTTTTTTCAGAAGGTTATAATTTAGCATTTAACATAGCACAAAAATCACGTCCTGTAAAATTGCAAGAAAATGATAATGAATTTAAAATAGGTATTTCATTATATAATAAAGATGATACTTTTATTGATACATTATCAACAGAAATTGAAAATGCTTTAAAAAAAGTAAGTAATGATAATGATATTAGGCTTCTTTTAGATGTTGAAGACGCAAAAGGCGATAAATATGAGCAAAATCGTCATATAGAATATTTTATGGAACAAAAATGTGATGTTATAGCTGTAAATATTATAGATACTTGGAATGCTTCAAAAGTTATAAATAGAGCAAAAGAAGAGGACATACCTGTTATATTTTTTAATAGAGAACCTTCTGATGAAGATATTAGTCTTTGGAATAATGTTTATTATGTAGGTACTGATGGTATAGAATTGGGAAAAATGCAAGGTGAAATTTTAACTGAAGCATTTTTAAAAAATAATAGTGAAGTAGATAAAAATAAAGATGGTATACTTCAATATATATTAGTAGAAGGTGAAGAAGGTCATAGCGACTCTGTAAGAAGAACAGATGCAATGTTAAAAAAAATTGATAATAATTTTACAACGGAACAAATATCATTAGTTTCAGCTGATTGGAAAAGAGATGTAGCAAAAGAGGAATTTTCTAAGGTTGATATAAATAAAATACAAAATAGTGAAGCTGTTGTATGTAACAATGATGATATGGCTCTTGGTGTATTAGATGCTATGAAAGAAATGGGTATTGAAGATTTTCCGGCAATATTAGGTGTAAATGGAGATAGTGAAGTTATTGATAATATAGAAAAAGGCTATATATTAGGTACAATTTCACAGAATATAAAAGGTCAGGCAGATATCATTGCCAATTTATCTTTTAAATTATGGAAAAAAGAATATATAAATGAGGAACAGAAGATATATATTTCAGGTGAAAAACATATAAAATTATATTAAAAATATATTTTGAGGATAAATTCGTATTTTTTGAAGAGAAATACGAATTTATTTTTTTTATAAAAGAAATTAAAATAATACACGTAGTCAAGGAAAAAAGAAAAAAGGGGAGAAATAAAATGAGTCAAGCTACAAACACAAATGGTACTGTATATCAAAATACAGTTTCCAACAAAGCAAAATATACTGTATCACAAGGTACTGCATATGAGGGAAAAATTCCTGCCAGAGTAAAATATACTTTTGCATTTGGTGCATTAGGTAAAGATTTAATTTATGGAATGATAGCAACATTCTCTATGATATACTTTACAGATATTATTAAGGTATCACCTGTATTTATAGGTATGATGTTTTTCTGTGCTAAACTTTGGGATGCTTTTAATGATTTATTTATGGGTATGATAGTAGATAATACAAGAAGTAAGTATGGAAAATTTATTCCTTGGTTAGTAATAGGAACTTTAATAAACGCAGTTGTATTTGCAGTATTATTTACAGATTTTCATTTAAGTGGTGTTGGATTATGTGTATTTGTTACTGCCGCATATATACTTTGGGGTATGACATATACAATTATGGATATTCCTTATTGGTCAATAATTCCTAATTTAACATCAGACCCAAAAGAAAGAGAAGAAGTTTCTGTTCTTCCTAGAATATTTGCAAGTATTGGTCAGTCATTAATTATAGCAGGTTTTGGTGTACAAATTATAAACGGTCTTGGTGGTGGTCAGGCTGGTTATCATAAATTTGCAATTATTATAGCTATAGTTTTTATATTTACAATAGGTGTTACTGTATTTAACCTTCCAAGAACAAATGATAATACAAATGCAGAAAAGAAAAAAATATCTTTTAAAGATATTTTCCGTATAATCCGTGAAAATGACCAGCTTCGTTCAGCTGTAGCATTAATACTTTTATATAATGTAGGTATTCAGCTTGTTATGGGTGTAGCAACATATTATTTCACATATGTTTGTGGTAATGCAGGTATGCTTTCAGCATTTATGATTAGTGCATCTGTTGCAGAAGTTGTTGGACTTATAGCATTCCCAAAAGTAACAGCTATGCTTTCAAGAAAAAATTCTTTCTTACTTGCTTGTACATTACCATTCTTTGGACTTGGTATGTTATTATTAGTAGGTATATTTGCACCACAGAATGTTATTTTAACAGCTATTGCAGGTGTAATTGTAAAAATAGGTATGGGACTTGAATTAGGTTGTGCAACAGTATTCCTTGCAGACGTTGTAGACTATGGTGAATACAAAATAGGTGAAAGAAACGAAGGTGTTGTATTCTCATTACAAACATTAATAGTAAAATTTACATCAGCATTAACAGCTCTTGGAATAGGCTTTGCTCTTGATTTAACAGGATATGTTCCAGGACAAGAACAAAGTATGCTTACAATGAATTTTATACGTCTTCTTATGTGCATAATTCCTGCTGTTAGTATGTTAATTGCATATTTTGTATATAGAAGTAAATATAAATTAACAGATACATATATGAAAGAAATTAATAAAGAGCTTGATTCTAGAAAAGCATAATTTCATAATAAATAAACCCTTTTAAATAAAAATATAACTCATAAAATATTAAGTTTTGTGGGTTATATTTTTTTTAATAAATTTTTGTTTTTTTTTAATATTTTAATTATTGACTTTAATAAATTAATAAT
>DXZA01000067.1 GCA_019415525.1 Tyzzerella sp.
GCACTGGACTTTTAATCCAGGTGTCCCGGGTTCGAGCCCCGGATGACTCACTTTTTAAATTATTATTGCTGATAACAATATGGGTCATTAGCTCAGTTGGTAGAGCACTGGACTTTTAATCCAGGTGTCCCGGGTTCGAGCCCCGGATGACTCACTTTAAACAGTCGTTATTGCGGCTGTTTTTTTTATTTTTAAAAATAAATTTAAGATTTACAATTTGAACATTTTAAACATTTAGTATCACTTTCAATATTCATATATTTTTTAATTTGATACAATAAACATTCATCATTATATATAAACCATAAAACTTCCCCTAATTTTTCCATATTCTTTTTATAAATTCTTTTTTTAAAATTTTTATAATTATAATGTCTTATTTTTACTATATCTCTATTACTATAAAGTATAAAATATTTTCCATTAATATTAATTTTTTCAACATGTTCTAATATTATATCCATACTTTCAGGTATATTATAATCTATCACAATATCAAATTGTAATTCATATAATTTAAAATTATTATAATCACAAAACACAATATTATTTTTTGAATTCAAAAAATAACAATCCATTATATTTTTATAAATAATATTAGAACTTTCCATATCTCTGAAAATTACAGCTATTTTTTTATCATTATACTTTTCTAAATATTTAAATAAATATTCTATTTTATATTTAGTTTTTAAAACATTAATTTCAAAAAATGTATCTTTATTCATAATATTTCTCCAAAAAAATAAAAGCTGATTTTTTAATTATCAGCTTTTATTATATATATGAAAATATGGTTTTTCAATATTTTTGCACAGACATACATGAATACAGCACTTTTAGATTTTTCTTCTCATAGAATTTAAAACAGCAAGTACTGCAACTCCAACATCTGCAAATACAGCTGCCCACATTCCTGCTACACCTATTGCCCCAAGAATAAGAACAATAAACTTTATACCTATGGCAAATACTATATTCATATTCACTATTTTTATTGTATTCTTTGATATTGTTATACCATCTGCTATTTTTGATACACAATCATTCATTATTACAACATCGGCAGCTTCTATTGCTGCATCAGAACCTATTCCACCCATAGCAACACCAATATCTGCCCTTGCAAGTACTGGTGCATCATTTACTCCATCACCTACAAATAATGTTTTTCCTGTTTTATTTTCAAGTATTTCTTCAAGCTTTGAAACTTTATCTTGCGGAAGAAGTTCTGCATAATATTTATCTATACCTAATGTATTACATACAAATTTTGCATTTTCTTCTGTATCCCCTGTAAGCATTACTATATTTTTTACACCTACATTTTTAAGTTTTTTTATGGCATTAAAGCTATCCTCTTTTATTACATCAGATACATTTATACTTCCCATAAATACACCATCATAAGCAATATATATAACACTTCCCATATTCTTATTTTGTTTATATGATATATTATATTTATTCATAAGTTTTTCATTGCCTGCTAGTATGATTTTTCCTTCACACTCTGCCTTTATACCCATACCACTTATTTCTTCATATTTATCACATTTTAATGGCATTATATTTTTATTTTTACAGTATTCTAATATTGAAAGTGCTATTGGATGATTTGACATGCTTTCTGCTGTAGATGCTTTTAAAAGAATATCATATTCATTATTTTCAAAATCTATATTTGTTACTTTAAAAACACCTTCTGTTATTGTTCCTGTTTTATCAAAAACAACTGTATCAACATTTGATAATGTACTCATATAGCTACTACCTTTTACAAGAACACCATTTTTTGATGCTTCACCTATTCCAGAGAAAAATCCTAAAGGAACAGAAAGTACTAATGCACATGGGCAAGATATAACAAGGAATGTTAATGCTCTCATAACCCAAACAGAAAAATTATACTGTCCTGTTACAATAGGAGGAATTATAGAAAGTGCTACTGCTGATAATACTACAAAAGGTGTATAAACTCTTGCAAATTTTGTTATAAACTGTTCTGTCTTTGATTTTTTTGCAGATGCATTTTCAACCATTTCAAGTATTTTTACAACTGTTGAATCTCCAAAAGTTTTTGTAGCTTTTATTTTTAAAATGCCATTTACATTTATACTTCCGCTTAAAACTTCATCATTAATACTAACACCTCTTGGAACAGACTCCCCTGTTATGGCTGATGTATCAATACGACTTTCACCTTCTACAACAACACCATCAATAGCTATTCTTTCACCAGCTTTAACTATTATAATATCTCCAACAGATATATTTTCAGGTGCTACACTTATAATTTCTCCATTTATATATGCATTTACTTTGTCCGGTCTTAAATCCATAAGACCTTTAATTGATTTTCTTGATTTTTCAACTGCCATATGCTGAAATGTTTCTCCTATTTGATAGAAAAGCATTACAAATACAGCTTCTGCAAGTTCGCCTAAAAATATTGCACCTATTGTTGATACTGACATAAGGAAGTTTTCATCAAATACATTACCTTTAAATATATTTTTTATAGCTGTTATTATTACATCATATCCAAATATTACATATGATATCATATATAATATTGTTCCTATAAACTCTTCTTTGCCTATTATAGAAGCTACTATAAAAAGAATTACTCCTATTGTAAATCTTATTTTTATATCAAATACAAAACTATTGGATTTTTCATCATGTGAATGATTATGATTATTACAATTACAACTTTCATTATTACATTCATTTGATTTTATTTTCACTTCAACATGTGGTTCAAGTTTATTTACAATACTTTTTATATCATTATATATTTTTAAAGTATTTCCACCATTTTCTATAATAACAGTCATTTCTTTATTTATAAAATTTAAATTTGCTTCTTTTACAAATTCTAGCTTTGAAGACTCTGACTCTATTTTTGAAGCACAATGTGCACAATCAAGACCTTTCATTGTTATAATAAAAGGAGTATTATTTTCTATTTTATAAACCTTTACATGCGGTTCATATTTATGAACTATTTCTTTTATTCTATTTAATATATTACTATCAGATGATTTAATTTCTATTTCCTGATTTATCATATTTAAAAATACATTATCCGAACCAAAAATATTTTTTACATCATTTTCTATTTTTGCTCCACAATTTGCACAAGTAAGACCTTCTACTTTTATTTTTACACTTTCCATAAATCCACCTCTTTTTATTTGTATATGAACATTTATTCATATATATGTTATTTTTTATAGGGCAGTATCACTGCCCTTAAATTTATTTTATATAACCTTTTTTATGACCTATATGACTTATACCTGCTTGAAGAACATCTTTAACATGATAGTCATCAAGAGAATATATAACTGCTTTGCCTTCTTTTCTAAATTTAACAAGGTCACTTTGTCTTAAAACTCTAAGTTGATGAGAAACAGCCGATTGTGTCATAGAAAGCTTTTCTGCTATATCTCCTACACACATATCACCTTCAAGAAGTAAACGAAGTAATTTAAGTCTTGTAGAGTCACCAAAAACTTTGAAAAAGTCTGCAACATCATATATAAATTCTTCATCTTTTTCAATTATACTTTTATCTTCAATAATTTCTAATACTTGCTTTTCAGCATCATTTTCTTTATTCTTTTTGTTTTTTTTATTTTTTGCCATAGTATCATCCTAACTTTATATGAACACTTATTCAAATATTATGTTGTTATAGTAATATATTTATATTCAATTGTCAATAGCATTAATCCATTTTTTTAAATCTTTATAAATTTTTGCAGTTTCAATATATCCTTGTTTATAAAGTTCAAATATTTTATTTTTATCTTTTTCAACCCTACTAACATTTATATGTTTTTGAGGGCGAATTACAAACACTTTACCCTCTTTTTCCATATTTTCAACAAATTCTAACTCAGAATTATATTTTTTATATCTTTCACCAATAGCTTTTGAAAGTCCTTTAAAATTTTTATATTTTAATTTAGAAAGCCTTCTTGTTAATTTAGATGGTTTCTTTCTATATCCTTTATTTCTTGTAAGAACAACTATATTATATTCATAACCATCATCAATAGCTTTTTTTAAAGGTATTGATGATGATATACCACCATCCATATATGCCTTATCATTTATAATCACTTCTTTTGAAAGAAACGGTAATGAGCTTGATGCTCTTACTGCTCTTAAAATCTCATCGGTAGAAGTTTTGCTTTTATAAAAATATTCACATTTACCAGTTATACAATTTGTAACACCAACTGCAAGTTCTTGGTTTGAATTTTTAAAAGCTTCATAATCAAAAGGCAATAATTTTTGAGAAAGTTCACCAAATATAAAATCAAATCCAAAAATATCTCCTGTTTTAATAAGGTTTCTAAAGCTTAAGTATCTTCTATCACCTAAAAATTTTAATGCTATATCTTTATCTCTACCTTTTTGGCCTGCTATATAATTAAGTGCATGACAAGCTCCTGCCGATACTCCTATAACATATGGAAAATATATATTCTTATTTATAAAAAAATCTAATACTCCAGCAGTATATATACCTCTCATTCCACCGCCTTCAAGAACTATTCCTATTTTTTTCATTAAATCACTTTCTTTCTTACATTATTTCAAGCTTTACTTTTGTTCCACAAATTTGAGGTTGTGCTGGTGTAACAACAAGCTTTACAGGCATTCTTTCTTTTAATTCTTCAACATGTGTTATTATACCTACATTAAGATGTTCTTCATGAAGTCTTTCAAGTGATGACATAACAATATCAATAAGGGAACTATCCAAAGTTCCAAATCCCTCATCAAGGAAGAAAAATTCTAATGGTGCATTATTTGCCATTTGTATTTTTGATGATAATGCAAGAGCAAGTGAAAATGATGTAAGGAATACTTCCCCTCCTGAAAGTGTATTTGTATCTCTAAGGCTACCACCGTTAAAGTTATCTTTTATTACAAATTCGCTGTCTGAAAGTTCAAGTGAATATCTACCTGATGTTATCTGTGAAAGTCTTTCTGATGCTTCTTCTGTTATATATGAAAGTTGATATGTTGCTATATACTCAACAAACTTTTTACCCTTCATTACTTTTATAAGACTTGTTATTGTATCTTTTTCTTTTTTTAGTTTATTTTCTTCTATCATTAAATTTTCAACAGATTTTATTTGTTCTTTCATATTTTCTGCATTTGATTTATTTACAGCAATATTTTTTTCAAGTTCTTTTTCTTCATTTTCAAAATCTTCTTTACTATTTTTTATAATCTGCAATTCTTCAAATGTTATATTTCTTCCCTGTATTTTTTCATTTAATATATCTGTTTTTCCTTTAAGTTGTAATAAAGAATTATCAAATGAATTTATTTCATAATTAATATTATCAATAAATTCTTTTGTACGATACCAGTATAAAGCATCATCAATACTTTCAAATTCATTTTCAAAAACTTTATTTTCTGCTTTTTCTTTATTTTGTGGAACTTCTTTTTCAAGCTGTTTTTTTATACTTTCTATTCTTAAAAGCTCGTCTTTAACAATTCTTTCATTATTTTCTGAATTATCTTTTAATGACTTTTTATTTAATTCAGTATCATTCATATATTTGATAATACTATTAGTTTCATTAAGTATATTTTCAGGAATTTCATTTCCACATACTTCTTCTATACGTTTATTATTTTCATCAATGATACGTTTCTTTTCTTTACCTTCAGCAAGTATTTCTGTTATTTCATTATTTATTTCTGAGATATTTTTTTCTATTTTATCACATATTTCAGAAAGTTCTTTTAATTTTATTTCTGATTTTTCTCTATTGTTGTTTGCTTTTTCTCTCTCAAAATCTAAATTTACAATTTGTTCTTTTTCATATTGAACTTCTTCAATAGAGATAAATTTATCATTTATATTAGCAAGTTGATTTTTAATAGTATCTATTTTATTTTTATTATTATTTATAATATTTTCACATTCTGAAATTCTATCAGTATAATGGTCAATGTCTTTTTTTAATTCAGCCATATTTGTTTTTATTTCAGATAATTCAGATGATAAATTTTTTTCAATTTTAGGTAATTCTACATTGTTTTTATTATATGTATTATATTTTTCTAAAATATTATGTAGGTATGTTTTTATATTATTTATATTTTCTTCTAAGTAATCTTTATTTATTAAAACTATATCATTGTAATTATTTTCTATATCTTCTGAATTTCGTTTTAATAATATTTTTACTCTTTCATATTCATTATTTATATCATTAAACTCTTTTTCAGAAATTATAAGTTTTTCTTTGGCAATATCAAGTATTTTTTGATTTATGGCTTCTGCCTTTTTAGGGTGATTTTTAGAACCACATACAGGGCACATTTCACCTTCTTTAAGAATATTTGAAAGTATATATGCCATATTACTTGTTTCCCAATCTTTTATTTCTATTTCAAGTTGATTTTTAGATTTTTCAGAACTTTCTTTATTTAATAAAAGCTTATCTTTTTGGATTTCTAATTTTTTATTTTCTGATAAAAGTTTTTCTCTTGTTTCTTTTAATTTTATACAATTTTCAATATTTGCTATTTCCCTTTCAGAAACTTTATTTTTTTCATTTTCTGAAATAGCTAAAATTATATTTCTATATTCTTCTTCTTTATTATTAAAATTTTCTTTTAATTCAAAATATAATTTTTGTTTATTTTCAATATCAACTTTATAATTTTTATATTTTGAAATATAATCATTATTTTCTTTTTCAATATTATTAATATCTTCGAAAAACTTATATATTTTTAATATTTTTTCTCTATAATCAGAAGAAACTGTACTTTTATTTATTATTTCTTTATATTTTAAAATATTATTTTCTTCTATTTCTTTTAAATTTTTATTTTTTTCTAAATCTTGTTTTAAATTTTCTTTCTTATTGTTTTTTTCTTTATAATATTCTCTAAGCTTTTCTCTATCTTCTTCATCAGATTTAACTGATAAATAAAGACTTACCATTTGCTCTAAAACTGCTTTTTTAGATATTAATTTTGGCATTTTAATATCATAATCATTTTTAAAATTATCATAGTCATTTTTTATATTTTCAAAATCAATTTTGGCTTTATTATATTTTACTTCTATATCATAAAAATCTTTATTTATATTATTAAGATTTAATTCAGAATTTTTAAATGCATCAATGTATGGTTTTATTTCCAATGATTTTTGCATTTTCAAAACTTCTTTTCGTTTTAAATCAATATCCTGTTTTTTATTCTCAAGATTTTTTATTTCAATTTTATATTTATTTAATTCTGTAATATTATCAAAAAGTTGTTTGCTTTCATCATAATTCTTATTTAATTCATAAAGTTGTTTTGAAACAATACTTTTACGTTCTTCAAGATTTTTTATATTTGTAGTTAATTCTTCAAGCTTATCATTTGACACATCACCATAAACACTTATTTTACTTTGAATATCAGAAAGTTTATTTGCATTATCTTTATTCTTGATGCTTAAACGTTCTTCCATATCCTTTCCATATTTTTCAAGGTGAAATATCTTTTCAAACATTTCTCTTCTTTCTTTACCTTTAAGTTTAAGAAATTCACTAAATTTACCTTGTGGAAGTATTACAGAACGTGTAAAATTATCAAAACTTAAACCTATTATATCTTCTATTGCTTTATTAACTGTATTTACTTTTTCAGCAATAGGTATATTTTCATTATTTTCAATTAAATACAATCTAACTTTTGAAGCATTTGCTGTTTTATCATCACTTTTTTTATAAAGACGTTCAACTACATATATCTTTTCACTTTTACCTGATTTTATAGCAAATTTAAAGTATATATAAGCCTTGTCACTATCATCATTTATAAATTCTTTTGTTCCTCTTACAATTTTTCCATATAAAGCTAATGTAAGTGCATCAAGTACAGAAGATTTTCCACTTCCTGTAGGTCCAAATATACCAAATATACCTCTTTTTGTTAGTTTTTCAAAGTCTATTGTTTGTTCTTCTAAAAAACTATTTAAACCTGATATTTTTAAAAGCAAAGGTTTCATTTAACATTCCTCCTCCATAAGCTCCATAAATAGCTTTAAAACATCATCAGAAGGTTCGACATTTTCTTCTTTTACATAAAAATCCTTAAATTGTTCTATTATATTTTTATCTTCTTTATGTATTTCTTGTTTTTCTATATTCACATTTTGGGAGATAACAGATATTTCTATTATATCTTTTTTAAGCTTTTTAATTTCTTTTATTTCACTTTGAAGAAGTACTCTATCACTATTTATAGTAAGATATACCCAAGAATTTTCTTCAGATTTATTTCTGCACATTTCTAAAGCTTCTTCTATACTATTAGCTTTCCATTCTTCTATTGGTTTATAATTAGTAAGATTTATTTTTTTAATTTGAGGTTCACATTTAGGTGAAATATCTATTACATTAACACTTTTAGAATATTTTATTTCTCTCCTGTTATATTCTATTGGTGAACCACTATAAAAAGCTTTTTTATTTGTTCCAGAAACTGTTTGAGGTTTATGCAAATGACCTAAAGCTATATACTGTGCTTTTTGTGGTAATGCAGAAGGTTCTACTGCCAATGCACCTCCAAGCTGTATTGGTCTTTCTGAGCCAGACTCCTCTCCTCCGGCAACAAAAAAATGTCCCATAGCAATATTTATTTCATTATCATTATATTTTTGTTCAAGTATTTTAAATATTTTTTCAACCTCTTGAGAATATGTTATTCCATTTTCTTCTTCATCATATATATTTTCATTTAAAATTTCTCCAAGACGTTTTTCACTTGGATATGGCATTGTAATTATTCCAACTGTTTCATTATCTTTTTTTAATCTAAAAAATCCTTCACAGCTATCAAATATTGAATAATTTTCATAATCTCCTTCTCTTGCAATACTTTTTGGAAAACCAAGTATTATAATACCATGTTCATAGGCAAGTATATCTGGAGCTTCAAGTCTTTCAGGATTATCATGATTTCCGGCAATAATAATAATAGGTCTTTTACCATTCTTAGCAAGTTTTTTCACACTTTTATAGAAAAGTTCTTCTGCTGACGATGAAGGATTTACTGTATCATAAACATCTCCTGCCATAAGTATAATATCAATATTTTCATTCTCACATATATTATAAAGTTCATCTATAAATTGTTTCTGCTCATAAATTCTTGATTCACCTTCAAGATTTTTACCAAAGTGCCAATCTGATGTATGCAATATTTTCATAAATACACCTCCATTTAAAAATAAGCATCGGAAAACCGATGCTTTAATAATATTTATTTTACTTTTATATCCATAACGTCGCAAAAACCTTTTGCCGAATTTGAAAGTGCAACACCCTTAAGTTTTACAAGCCCTATACTTCTTGGTGGTACAGGTGGATTAAGAGGTATTTCAAATATATTTTCATTATCTATTTCTTTTGTAAATTCTTTTATTGTAAATGTAAGACCAAGATTAATTTTAACAAAATCAAGTAATATATCACTACTTCCCAATTCAATTATAGGATTAAGTTTTATACCGTTTTCAAGGGTAAATTTATCAATATATCTTCTTGTATTACTTAAATCTTCAAGTAAAAGTAAAGGATATTTTTCCAAATCTTCAAGATTTAAACCTTTCTTAGCAAGCTCTTTATATTTTGAACCACAAACAAGACTATCATGTATTTCAAGACACTCTATAACATCAAAATCACCTGTATTTTCTATTGGAAGGTTTATAAAACATACATCAACACTTCCATTTTTAAGTAACTTAAGTGATTCATAAGTTGTCTTGTTAGTTACCTTTATATTAATATTAGGATACAAGCTATTAAATTTTTCAAGATAAGGCATAAGATAATTTGCTATAACAGTATCACTAGCACCAATTCGTATTTCTCCTGCCTCAAGATTGACCATTTCAAAATATTTTTTTTCAGCAGTTTTTATAAGGCTTAATGCTTGTTCAAGATATTCATAAAGCATACTACCTTCCGGTGTTGTTCTTACACCTTTTGTTGTTCTAACAAGCAAAGGACTCCCCATTCTATCCTCAAGCTGTCTTACAGACATACTAACAGCCGGCTGTGATATATAAAGTTCTTTGGCTGCTGCTGACATATTCCCTGTACGTACAACAGCACAATAAATTTTGTATAAATCTAACGATATGTCTAGATTTAAGTGTTCTCCCTTTTGCAATATAATTCCCCCAAATATAAATAAAATTTATAAAATACAATCGAAGCATTAAATCTACTTATTATATTTGTTTTTATTATAATAATAAATTTTATTAAAATCAATATATTTTTTATACATAAAACCTTATAATATCAAGGAATTTTACTGCAAATACATCAAAAAACCTTGTCCGTACCAAAAAAACATATGTTTATATAGATTTTTTATATATCCAGTTTAATATATCATTATAAACTTTTATTTTATTTTTTTCATTTAATATTTCATGACGCATACCATTATAAAGTATTATCTCTACATCAATATTTTGATTTATAAGTTTTTTATAAACCTCTGCAACACCTTTTCCATAGTTACCAACAGGGTCATCTTTTCCTGCCATTAAAAATATAGGAATTCTTTTATCTAATCCTTTATACCACTTTCTTGATGAAACATTTTTTAATACTCTGAAAAGGTCATAATATCCTGCATATGTGAATATAAAACCAAATTTATCATCTTCCATTGATTTTTTTACAACACTTTCATCAGAACAAATCCAATCAAACTCTGTTTTTACATTTTCATATTTTGAGTTATATGCACCAAAAGCAAGTTTATTTACAAAGTATCCTCTTTCTTTTCCTTTTCCAGTCTTAATTTTAAAATCACATATTTTAAGTCCACCAAAAAGTAATGGATTATTACCACTTGTACCAATAAAAATAGAACGGTCTATAGTATATGGATATCTATAAGTATAATCTCTTGCAAGAAAAGAACCCATACTATGACCTATTAAAGTTACTGAAAGATATGGATACATTTTTTTAATTTTTACATTTAATCTATGAATGTCTTTCACTAATTTTACATAGTTATATTTACCTTCACCAAAATATCCAAATTCAGATTTATTTTTTACACTTCTTCCATGACCTATATGGTCATTTCCACACACTATAAATCCATTTGATGCCATAAAACAAGCAAAATTTTCATATTTTAAAATATGCTCTGCCATTCCATGAACAAGCTGTATTATACCTTTATATTCTTTTTTATTTTCATCAAGCCATATTGCAGAATATATATCAGAATAACCATTTGAAGATTTAAAATAAAACTCTTTTCTTGTTATCATAAAAATCCACTCCTAAAAATTTATATGACATATTTTATTATTTCTGATTATTAAACTATAATATTAGAATATAAAAAAAGCCTTGAAAATTCAAGGCTTTTTTTATATAAACTAGAATGGAGATGAGGAGAATCGAACTCCTTATAATTGAATATTTATAAATTCTATAAAACCCACATATATTCATATTTTATTGATTTTACAATATTTAAAAGGTATATATAATTATTATATATTATAAATTTTTATTGTATTTTATTAATTTATTGAATAGTTTGCAACACAATGCAACACAAAATGCAACACAAAATCATTACTTCAATATACTTTCATCTTCATCATGTTCAACACTCTCTCCCCCTATCTTATCGACCAAGTTTGAAGTAACATCAAGACCTTTTACAAGTATTTCAGGAACTTCAATTCCTATTCTTACACAATTTTCAAGTATACTTCTTATTTCATTTATAATATAATTTGCCAGTACAAACCACCCAACAGCTTGTAAAAATCTTAAATCTGCACCTATAACAGTACCCATTTTTGAAAGAGTAACTCCAATATAAAAAGCAACTGCAATAACAACCCAATAGCAAACTTTTTTTAAAATTCCTTTTACTCCAACAGATGAACTTTCTGTATTTTCTTTTCTTGACGCTCCCCAACCTGTAAACCAATCAGTAATATTTAAAATAAGAAATCCTACAAACAAAAACCATAATTCACCAAACATATATGTAAAAAGAGCTGTTAAACAGCCATAAATTATATTAATTTCATTAAAAAACTTTTCCAAAAAAGACCACCTCTCAAATTTGTGTTATATTTCCCTCTGTATCAATAATTGTTTGCCATTGACCATTTATACCTCCATTTGTAAATTGAAGCCCCATAGAGCCAAATTTAAAGAGCCTTTTTGACTGGGTATAGTCAAAATTATCAATACAGACATATAAAGCATTATCAGAAACAGTAATTCCCCCCGAAATCATACTAACAGCCTTTCTTGCGTCATTACTTGCTGTTAATGCTGTTGAAAATGTTTTTTCACCTTTCGTGATACTTGCTGTTATATCTGCTATAAAGTCACCAAGCTCAACAGATGTATATTTATTTAAAATACAATCATATTCATAAGCTATAACTTTAGCTTTTTTATGAAAGTTCATATTATTATTAATAACAGTTACAATATCACCAAGTTGTATATTTTCCAAAATAGAATAATTTTTATATTCTGCTGTATGTTTTAATGTTTGAAAGTCAACTTTAATATTCACAGTAGGAATATCAATACCATTGTCAAAAAGGCTATTTATAGCTTTTCTAAGGTCTGATACTGTTTCAATGTTATTATCTTCATAAAGGTATATTTTAGGGTATGGATAATTATTTATATATGGGCTATCAATGTACTTTTCAGGTAGTGTTAAACCGTCTTTACCTCTTCCATAAACCCTTGTATATACTTCTTCCATATCTTCCGTTACTTCAAGCCCTGCAAGGTTTTTACCGTATCTTATTGAAAAACCCCTATCCTCTCCAATAGCATTTAATATACTTATATTTTTATTATCTCTTAAAAGTTCACCACCAAAAACAGTTAAAAAGCTGTTTTCTTTATCATCTGCAAGAGCTGTAACAGTATTTACACAATTTAAAGACAAACTGCCTATATTTGTTATATCTGTAAAGTAAGTAAAACCCATATCAACAGCACAACTTGAATTAATACGACTTAAAGCTCCTGTTGCTGTACTGTTTACAATTTCTGCACTTTCAATAAAATTTCCAAGCAAGTCATAAAATATATGTCTTGCATTTACAGTTATACTTTCCATATCAGGCTTTATTCTGTAAATTCTAAAGGCTTGTTTTCCTCGTGGTGTATCTGCACATATTATTAAATCATTCTGTATTCTTTTCCATTTTCCAAATTTGTCACGATGATGCACCATTTCAAGTTCATATTCTCCATTTAATTCCTCTGTTACAGTACAACTTGAAGGCATAAGCACTCCAAGACCTATATTATTAAATTCAGTTTCATTCATAGAGTGTAAAGTTATCATAATATCACCTTTAAAAAAGGGGCTATATTAAGCCCCTAATGGATTACCGTCTGTGTCAAGTCCTAATACTGTAAGTTCTTCAATAACTATATCTCTGTATCTTGTAGGAACTTGAGTTACTTCATTATTTTCTGTATTACAAGTTCTTCTTCCTGCAATAACTAAAGCAATATATAAATCTACCATTTGTATTTCCCCCTTTATCAAATCAAATATAATTTCTATAATATTTTTAAATCTTATTACCATTTAAGTCATACCCTCTTTCAGTAAGAAGGCTTATAACTTCATCTACATATGTAACAGGAACAAGTTTAATATTTCTGTTTGTATCGTCACAAGTTCTCTTTTTATTTATAACAAGATTAAAATATAACTCAATCATTAAACATTACCTCCTAATGATAATATAGCTTCATAAAGTGTTGCTTGTACTTCCATATCATTTAAACGGTTTGATAAGCTTTGTTCGTACTGGTCAGCCTGTGCAGTCATAATAATAAGTTGCTGTTCTTGAATTTCATCAAGTTGGGACGGTTCAGGCTTAATAATTTCAGGCTTTTCAAACTCATAACGTAATGTATTATCCTCATTCAGATAAATTACTGTCTTATATCCTTCTTTCTGTTGTGTATAGTCTATTTCTTCATCAAGCCATATACAATTTTCTTTTAAATATTTTTGGCTTTCTTCTTTTGAAATTATAGTGTTATAGCCTATTATTTTTCTATCTATATCAATATAAACTAACATTATGCTGTCACCTCATCGTAACAAATTGAAACGTTTTTTATAATACAATAACCAGATTGTCTACTACTAGGACATTCAACTCCAACTACTAATTCAGGAATATAACCGCCAACAAATTTAACCGTATTTTCAATTACACCATTTTTTATATTTGTATCAATAATATTTATTTGATTGCTACCAAATCCATTAACACCGTCTCTATACTTATCAAAAATAGTGCCTTTCGTTTTATTATCAATTTTATTTATGAAAGATGTATTATTATATGTAGCCGCACTATCTAGCATACTTGCAAAACCTGTATCATAGACAATTAGTCTCCAATAATTATTAGAATTTGCAACATTAAATTTTGCTGAATATTCAACTTTTACTTTTAATGTTCCTGTAAAATATGGTAGTTTAGTAACTCCTATATAAACACCTTTTGTTGTTTCTGTATTTAGTGTATGGTCAATTCTTAAATTTACGTTATCTAACAATTTAATCTTTTCGTTATCACTAGCTACAACATATTTAATTTGATTTTTTTCTATATTATTTAATTTCCCAAATATACTACTTGTTCCATTATCTCCACTTGTCCCAATTTTACTATTAATACCATTTACAGTACTTACAACATCAGCTGTTGAATTTTCCTCCATATATGTAATAAGCCAGTCCCAAACCTCAAACATAGTATTTAAGTTTAATTCCTGTGCTTTTGCTTCGGGTGTGCCTATTTTTTCAACCATTTCTGTCATAAGTGCATAGGCTTCATATAAATTTTGATAAAGTACAACTAAAGCACCATACTCGTTGCTACTTTCAACATTATTATCAGACATAAGACTTTTAACAACGTGAATTGTAAAAGGCAAAGTCGAAAGAATTTCTGTATTATCCTTGAAAATAACTATTTCAACAGATAAATCTTGTGCAACTGAAAGAGCCTGTGTTGTAAGTTCAAATTGACATCTACCTTTTTTATGGTCTGTTATTATACCCTCATTATAAAACTCTTTTCCGTCTGCTTTTCTTCCATATATTCTTACTTCGTGTCCTGTAAGGTCTAAAATCACACCATTATCAACAAGAATAACATCAAGGTATCTGCTTTTAGTGTCATTCTGTTTTGCTGTTATAATATCGTTAAATTTCCTTTTAACATCAATAGTCAATTTATTATATACTTGCAGTTATGCCACCCTCTTTCCATTTTCACAATTCATTAATGCAATTAAATTATCAATAGTCATATTCTTTATTCTAAAAATTTGAGAGTGACTTACAAACATAATTGTTTTTATTTTCTCAAAGGAATATTTTTTAATATATCTTAGATGTAAAAATTTCTGTTGGTCATATGGTAATTTTCTTATATATTTTTCCATATTGACTTTATTTATCATAATTTTTTCCATATATTCAGCAAGAGTATTAATATAATTAGAAATTTCACTATTTCCATTAAGTCTTTTAAATTTCTGAATTTCCAACTTTTTCATTTCATATAATTCTACTGCATTTCCCCAGTCCTCAAGCATTTTTTCAACTGTCTTTCTTTCATACAATCACACCCACCTCCATTCAGGCTCTATTTCAATTTTTGAAACATTTCCACTAAATGAAATACTGTTAAAGCCTATATTAAATATAGGAAAATCCCTATTTTTATATTTATTATTTTGACTATTTAGTTCCACACTATCTTTGTATACTTCCATAGTTGAACTATCTATTGTTATATAGCCCTCTACATCTTCCAAAACATACTCAATATTATTTATAATAAGTGTAATATCACCACTACCATAAACGGTTATAATAGGCTCGCTTTTTTCTGTGCCTTTATTATATATTTCAGTATTTTCAGTAATTACTAAAAAATCATCTGTCTTATTTACACTATATTTCAAAGGGTATACATCAAACTGTATTAGAAAATCATTTATATTTAAAAGAATATTGTTTATAGGTATCTGATTTTTAATAAATCCTCTATATACAAAATCCTTTTCACTTGAGAAAATAACTTCACCATAACCATTAAGCCAAGCACAAACATCATATATACGACTATTATCAAGTAATATACATTCAATTTCTTTTGTATAATTAGAATAAACTTCTGTGTCTTCGTGTAGTACACCGTTTCTTCCTGCAATTTCAATTTCATTTACACGTTTTTCAGGTTTTATTACAGGTGGTGCTTTAAGCATTACAACACCCATATCAAGTGAATTTACACCATTAAAAACAAAATATTGATACTGCATTATGCACCTCCTGTGGCTTTATCTTTAGATTTTCTTATAAATTCAACCTCTCTAAGAAAATCTTTTATACTTCTGTCGTTACTGTTTTCTACTTTATCAATATAAATATTAATATCACCTTGTTTAACATTTTCTGTTTTAGAATTATAACGGTCAGCTTCTGGCTGTGTTAAAACTCTTTCACCTTTATGTAAAATGGCTCTGTAACCGTCAAAAGGAACTTCACGAAGTCCTGTTCTGTTGCTTCCGTCACTATCCTTGCCACCTTCGTTCATCTCTTCTTTACCACTTCTCCAAAAAGCTAATTTATCAACTAACCAACTTACTTTGTCAGATACCCAACTTTGAATGTCACTCCATACTCCTTTTATGCCGTCCCAAAGACCATTAAAAATATCTTTTCCAGCTGTCTTAAAATCTTCTATTTTTTCAGATATAGAAGTTTTTATATCATTAATCTTTGTTTTTATATCTGTTTTAATTTCAGTAAATTTTTCAGTTACTCCATTTTTAAAGCCTTCAAATACACTTTTTGCTGTGGTTTTAAATTCTTCAATTTTATTACTTATTCCTGTTTTAACTTCATCAACTTTTGTTGTAACAGCTGTTTTAATATCAGTAAACTTTTCAACTACTCCATTTTTAAAACCTTCAAATACATTTTTTGCTGTGGTTTTAAATTCTTCAACTTTATTATTTATACCTGTTTTTATTTCTTCAATTTTATTTGTCACAGTAGTTTTTATGTTTTCCCATATTTCTGAAAGCTTTGTAAATAACTCTTGACACTTTGCCTTTACAGTATCCCAATTCATATAAAGGGCAATACCTGCCGAAACAAGAAGACCTATAAGCGTTGCTATTGCTCCAAATGGGTTTGCAGCCATAACTGCATTTAAAAGCCCCTGTGCTGTTGTTACCCCTGTTAATGCTGTTTTAAAAGCCATAAACAGAGGTACTATTGTACTTATTATTTGAAAAGCAACAAAGCCTGCCACAGTTCCACCAAGTACAGGAATTATAATATTAAGATTGTCTGTAACAAAATTTACAGCGTTTCCAATACCATTAAATACATTATCAGTAACAGTCTGTATTGTAGGCATATTTTCATTTACCCAGTTTGCAAACTCATTAAGTTTAGGAAGTAGTTTTTCCCCTAAAGGTATCATCACACCTGTTTCTATTTGTCTGCCTATACCCGTAAAAGCACTTTCCAAGCTATCGTATTTAATATTATTTATATCTTCCATAGTGGCTTTTGTTCGGTCAAACTCGCCATTTGTATTTGTAAGGGCATTTACAGCACTTTGCCCCATATCTTCCCACATAGTTCCAAAAAGATTTACACCTGCTGTATTTTTTACAACCTCATCATCACAGTTATTTAATGCTTCTGCTACTTGCCTAAATGCTTCGTTGGCACTTTCGCCACCTTCGGCAAACTTAACTTGCATTTCATCAGCATTAAGCCCAAGTTTTTCAAAGGCTAAAACTGTTGTTTCGCTTCCGTCTTTGGCACGTATACCAAATTCCTTTACAGCGTCCCCAAGTTTATCAATATCAAATACACCACTTTCAGCACCGTTTTTAATCATATTAAACATATCTTCGGCACTAAATCCTAACTGGCTAAAATGTACAGAATATTCATTTATACTATCAAGCAAGTTTCCATTTTTGTCCAAGCCTCCTTGACTTCCTTGTGCTATAAGGTTGAAGGCTTCCTCACTAGTCAATCCAAATTGTTTCATCATCATATCGGCTGTTCTTGTGCTTTCCTGCACTTCAAAGCCGAATGTATCTCTTAAGGCAATAGCATTTTGAGTAGTTTTTTCAAGTTCTTCACCTGTCAAGCCTGTTTGATTTTTAACCTCTGCCATAGCCTGTGCTATATCTTCAAAACTTTCACCATAGTTATTTGAATATATATTTTTAAGACTCTGTTCAAGGTTTTTCATTTCTTCATCTGTTGCCCCTGTTTGAGTTTGAAGTGTATTATAAGACTGTTTAAGCTCATCAGCTTTTTTTACACAACTTGCAATAGTATCAACTGTTTTTTTAATAGTTGCACCAATAGCAAAGGCTTTTGCAAGGTTTACTAAACTTGTTTTTAAATTTGTGTTTGATGTTTCAGCTTGACTGGCTGTATCTCTGAAACTTTGTAAATCTCTTATTCCCTGTGTACCATTTACAACAATATCTGTAAAAAGAGAACCAAGGTTCACTCCTGCACCTATAAGCTACCACCTCCAAACTTTTCCCTAAGAGCTTTTCTGTCAGGTTCTGTCTGCTGTAATATATAACACTCTTGAAGGTACTCTCTGCCCTCTTTTGTCTGTGACATTTTATATATATAAGCGTCACGTAAAAGTACTTGATATGTATAACAACCCAGTTCTAAAACTTCATTAAAATTAAGCCCTGTATAGTCTGATATATACTTTAATTCATCTGTTTCAGCATAAAAATATTGTTCTTCTGTTGGTTCATTTTGTGGAATATGGGGGAAAATCACTCCCCCATAATTTTAAAACTATGTTCTAAATAATCCTTTAATATATAAAGGGCTGTTGTAGGTTCTTCAATCATATTTTCAATTTTTGTTTTCGAAAAATGTATTTTATTTATATTCCTATTGAATATATCAGTAAGTAGGCTGTAAAGTTCTTCAAAGGCTTCATTGTCTGTTTTTGTGTCAGCCTTTGTAAGTTCCATTAAATTTATCATCATAGCCCTTGTAGGCGGCTTAATATTTAAAATCTTACCGTTTTTAAGTTTTATACTATAATGCTTATTTTTAAGTTTTCCTAAATCTATCAAATATAACACTCCTTATGCTGTTATTGAGCTGTCAACCTCGTTATATATAATTAAAGTTCCTTCATCATCGTGGGGCTGTGCTTTAAACTCTGCATTTATAACGGTTTCTTTATCCTTAGCAAAAGCAAGCTCAAAACCTGCTTCATTAGAGCCTACAATAGTAACTCTTATATCTCCGTCAACTTTATCTTCATGTACAAAATGAACTACATATTTTTTACCGTTATAATTACCTGCACCACCTATTTTTACTGTGCGTGTGTGCTTTTCTGTGTCTTTTGATACTCTTGCTGTACTGCATAACTTATTTAATGTATCACCGTTCCAAGTCATAACACCGCTTTTAAGTACTGCTTCTTCTGCTGTTATAAGTTTCTTTGAAACAATGCCTAAATCATCTTTAGCTTCATAGAATGTTGGTGTATATGTAAGAGTTGCTCCACCCTGTATAAGTCCTAAAAGTTTTTCTTCTGTTTCAATAGTTGTATTTTCAGGAATTGTTTCTGTAAATTCATCAATGTACAATTTGCCACTACCTAATACAATTCTTTCACCCATTAAAAATTCACCTCTTTATTTTTAACATTTAATATAAAATATCCTTTAAAATGATGCGTTCCTGTTTCATAGTTATATATATTTCCTCCACCTGTTTGAACTACCGATAAAATATTATCAGTCAAAGGCTTATCACCACTTGTAAGTATTGCTTTTTTAACATCATCAAGTATATTCATAGCCTTTACAAAGTCATTTGATATAGCTGTAATTTCAAGCCTATATTCTTCTTTTACAGTATCTGCCCTTTGTGGAATTATGGTATATACAATAGTGTCTAAATCATCAATACAAGCACCATAATAATTTACTGAATAGCCTGTACCATTTAATATTTTCGAAATATCCTCTGTTACTTTTTTAATCATCAATCAAAATCCCTTCAAAATTTTCAAGTATAAAATCTCTGTTTTCTTCTATGGCTTCTCTTAAAAATTGGTTAGGGTGCATACCTTTTGTGCTATGCCATTTGCCTTTTCTGTCTTGATATGTCCAAGGCACTTCCTTTCGCCCATTTCCTTCTATGGCATAAAGTCCAGTACCTTCATGTACATAAATAGCAATTTCATTATTTGAGCCTACACGACCTGTAAAAACACCGTTTTCATATGTGACTGTATGGTCAATACTTTCTCTTATGTGACCTCTCTCCCCACTTCCGTCACCTATGGGACATTTTTCCTGTGCTTCTTGAACTAAATATATACAAGTATCATCAAGAGCCTGTATAATTCTTTCAGGAAGTACATTTTCAATTAAATTTTCAATATTTACTGTGATACTATTATTTGTCACACTATCATCTCCAATTCAAGTTGGGTATATCGTGTAAATGGGTTTATACTCTTTATTAAAAATTCATCATCAGATATTAATTTATATTGTTTTTGTGGTCTAAATTCTTTGTAGTTTGTCAGTCCTATATATATATGTTGAAAATAAGCAATATCACCATTTACCCCTGTTATACTTTTATAATTTATTGCAACATCAATATCTTTTAAATAAACCCAACTTTCATTTTTTATTCCAAACTGGTTTTTTTCAATTTTCTTTTCGTATAGTTCAAATATTTTCATCTGTCTATTTATCACAATATCCCCCACTTTTTATTTTTGCTGTATTTAATAGAATCAAGCTGTTTTAATATATAGTGTGGGTATTCATCAATATAACTTTCAGACACTCCACTATAACTTTGTGAAGAAAGCCCCTCTGTACCAAATCTATTAAGTTTTACAACTGCCATATCAACAAGAACATTTATCATACTTTGATTGTTTTCATCAAAAGTAATATTTGTATAATCAGATATTTCAATTATTGTTTTTTCAATAATAAGGCTGATTAAAGCCTCATTTGTATTACTTGATAATAATTTTATCTGTTCTAATATTTCCATTAATCAGCCCTCCTAAATAGTTATTATCCTGCGTTTTTTGTAAGTTTAACTGAATATGTATCATCAACAAGAGCCATAACTCCATAGCGGTCATAAACAACCGTATTATCTTTGGTTTCAACATCTCTATCCTGCTCAACAGAACCTTCTTTTTTTACAAAAAGTCTTACAGCGTCCTTTTTTGTTATATATGCTGTTTCCGCTGGTACAAGTTTACTGAATAATACAGGTAAACCACATATTGTGCCAAACTGTCCAGTATAGAGAATTTCTCCTTGTTTACTTGATATAAAATCAGTATCTTTTCTTATTAAGGCTCTTAAATCATTACCCATAATAACAAACATGTCTTCTTCAACCTCTTTGTTAAGGTCTGCCAAAGCGTCAACAATTGCTGAATATCCAAAAGTTGTATATTGATAGTTATTTGATATTTTAGCTACTTCCTCCATATATTCAGTTCTAATTTCATTTGCCATTAATGTTGATGCACCATTTGTAAGAACATCTAAAAGATACGGGTCTTTCATAATATCCATATCGTTATAAACAAAGGTCTGCTGGTATCTGCTTACTTCATATTCTACTGGTGTAAATGTTACTCCACCTTTTGTTGTATTTTTTGCACCTTTAGCAAGTTTTTCAACTTTACCTGTGTATGTATACTTGTTTATAACCTTTTTCATACCTGCTGTTTCTGTAAGGGTATAATCAGTAGTAAAAAGGCTTCTAACATCAAGTTTTGTATTGACTAAATCAGTCATTTTATTTTCAATTACAATATTGTCATATCCTGTTATTGCCATTTAAAAATTCACCTCATTTTTTTATAAGTTCCATATATAATTCTTTATTATTTTTAAAAATTTCGTTCTGCTCTGATACAGACATTTTTTTAAACTGTTCTTTTGTAATAGTTCCATAGTCTGTGCCACCCTCAGAACCTTTAATTCTTCCGCCAATATTTTTTAATCTTTTATCAACTTCACTTTTAACTGCTTTTTTAAAGAGTTTTTCAAGGTTGTTTATTTTCTCAAGACATTCTTCCTCGTCATCACTTGTTACAATAAAATCTGCAAAACCTGCGTCAAGTCCTCTTGAATTTAAAACCTTGCTTATTTCAGCTTTTGTATTAGCTAACTTATATTTTGAAAGTTCATCTTGTAGGTCCTTAATAGCTTGACTTGTTTCGGCTTTTTCTCTCTGCTCTGCGTCAAGTCCTTCAAGTCCTTTTTTCTTTTTATCTTTTTCAATACCTTTTAAGGCTTCTGCTATAAGTTTTGTTACATCTTCTTTAGTAAGACCCTTTTGTCCTTCCTCGGGGTCTGCTGGGTCTGTTACTGTTGGGTCTGTCGGGTCTGTTATTGTTTGGTCTATATCATTATCCATTTTCAATACCTCTTTTCTTCATCTCAAGTTTTGTTAATATTCTTATTCCACATCTACAACGTGGGTGATGTATAGGTTCAAGTTCATCAAGGGGGATAGGATTTTTCTTTGTTTCCTCTGCCAGTCTTGCACACAAATCACAATGTTTGTCATCATCTATATAAGCATAGTAGCCTAGTTTATATCCTTTTTCTTTGCCTTGATTAATTCGCCCTTGATTTATGGTTCTCATAATTTCAGTTCTTGCCAGTCTGTCGGCTTCATTGTATGCTACACCGTGTCTTGCCATAAGAGTTGCTATAACTCTGTCCATTGTAGTTCTACCTGCCACAGCAGATGAAATTTCTCTTTGAAGTGTATTTATAAACTTTCTGCTGTTTCTTTGTATACGTGTTTTAAAGTTTGCACCTTTAAAATTTGCATTTATAACTCCAAGCATTTTTTCATCATTGGTTAAATTCCAAACAACAGCACCTTCCATATTTGAAGGCTTTCCAAGTACTGAAATATAAGTGTCCTCAAGTATTTTTGTTATAAGTGCTATTTCCTTACTTTCTCTTTGACCTGTAATATTTTCTATACTTTTTAAAAGCTCATTAAATCTCCCATAACGATAAAGGTTTGTAGTGCTTATTCCGTCATCTGAAATCATATTGTAATAAAGATTTACAATATCTTTTTTAATAAGTTCTGCCTGTTCTTTATATAGCTTTAAGAGTTCTTTTTTTGCCTTTTTAGATTGAATATTATATGTATTACCACCTAAACGCTTTTCCCAATATTCTTTATTAGTCATTTAAACCACCATATATATCAATACTGTTTGCTTCTTTTACCCTTTCAACTTCCTTGTCTATATCAGTAACAAAAGGAATTTGACTTAGTAATGTTTCATCAGAAACAAGGTTTCTTAATTGATTTACTGTTTGAGCTGTTTCAAGAACATTTTCAGGAAGGTTAATAGTAAATATAATTTTTATATCATCAGGTACAGTAAGGCTTTTTATTTCCATATATTCAAATATTAATTTATTTCTTTGTATTATAGATTTTTTAAACTTACGCTGTTTATTTGAAATATTGTTAAGTGTTCCTAAAAGTTTATATCTCATAGCAACACCACTTACATTATTAGCAAAGTTATTATCTGACATATCAGGTGTAAAGCTAAGTTTATGAATATCAGAAACAATTCTGTTTTTAATTTCTTCATTGTTAGAGCTTTGTTTTAATATGAATTGTGGATTTAAGTTTTCACCATAAAAAACTCTGCTTTCTTTCATTTTTTTAATATCTTCTGTGTCAACATAATCTGTATTAAAAAATAAATAAGCATTATTAAAATAGTCTTGCTCGTTTATTGTGTCACTTTCCAAATAGTCGTAAGCGTCAATAAGACTTACAATATTCTCAAAATCACCACGTCTAATATCGTTATTTTCATATACCACAATAGGAATATCAGTAAATATATTTGCTGTTTCTTCAATTAAAGAGCCATTTTTATATTTTCTTATACTTTCTTTACTATAAATTTCAACATAATCAGTTTGAATATTATCTACTGTTGTAACTGTCCAAAATCTAACAGCATATATAAGATTTTTTTCAATACTGTTTGAATAAATAAGAACAACTTCTTTATTATCGAAAGTATGAAACTTTAATACTCCTTCTTTATCTAAATATAAAAGCTGTATTCCATAGCCATATTCAGCACAGGCTGTTGCTATTTTTATATTTTCTCCTTCTTCATCAGCTATATTAAGTATGTTTAAATACTCTGTAATGTCATCTGTATCACTTGAATAAGTTACAGGAGAACCAAGGAAAACTGCTGTATTTGTTGTTACTATATAATCAGCGAAAGAGTGTAAAAGTTTGTTGTTAGGCTTAGACTCATCAGAAAAAGTTCTCATTCTTATTTTTGGATTTTTTGTTTTATAGTAATCATCAAGGCTTTTTAGTCTGTTAAGTTCACTACTACAAAAAGCCTTTATATAATAATCAGCGTCAGAATAATTTATACTTTTATCATCATCAATGTAATACACCACTGCACCCCCTTATAAGCCGAAAAGTGTTTTGTCTATTTGCCCCATACCTTTTCTTTTGTCTACAATCTGTATTGCATATCTTAAAGCGTCCATAAAATGATTAAATGTATCTATGGGCTTATTAATATATTCATTTGTGTTTTTGTCTTTCTGCCAAGTATAATTTTCAAATTCTGTTTTTGTTTTGGGGCATTTTGAAGGAACATATATTTTATAATTCTGTAATTTTTGTATACCATAATTAATACTGTCTTGACCTTTTTCACAGGCTTTTATTCTTCTAACTCCTGCTCTTTTAATTTCTTCAATACTCTTTTTCTCTGCACTATCTGCAATTATTATGTTTTTTCCATAGCCTTTTGCTATTATGATATTTGCTATTTCCTCATTAACAAGACCTGTGTCACCGTATTCATCTATTACATACAATTCCTTACTATTTATATCTACCAAAGCCACAATAAAAGCTGTTGTATCATTTATAAAACCAAAGTCAAGACCTGCTATTGTAATGAAACGCTTTTCTTTTATAAGTTCATTTATATCAAAGTCAATAAACTCAACATTTGTATATACTCTCTTATCAAGTGATGCAAACTTTCCAAGGGCATATATACAGTAATAAGCAAAGTTTGTTTTCTTCATATTGTTTAATGTTTCAATATAGCTATCAGGTAAAAACTTATTATCTTTATATGTGGTATGAAGTATAAAAGCATTGTTTTTATTTTCTTTAAAAAAATTTAGGTAACACCAATTAGCTTTACTTATAGGATTGAAACTTAATATTATTTGTAAGTTAGGGGAATTTGCTCTTAATCTTAAATCAAGCTGTGTATAGTCATTGACATTAAGCTCTGTTGCTTCCTCAATCCATATATCAGTAATATCTGTTATTGATTTTATTTTTTCGCTGTCATCTATACCTTTAAACAATAAAATTGAGCCATTGGGCAAATTAATAGTTAAGTTAGTTTCATTGACTTTACAACGCTTAAGTATTCCTATATCACTAAGTATTGATTTAATAAGAGAAAAACAACTATCCCTTAAAGTTGTTTTTACCTTTCTAACTACTAATATTTTTCTTTTACCTTTAAGAGCCTTTAATATAATTTTTTGTGCTATAAATACACTTTTCCCACTACCTGCACCACCATAATAAACTTCAATTCTATTTTTATAACTTCCAACATAAGGCTTGTATGTATTATTGATGTTTAAATCAACATTCATCAAAATCACCATTTATATTGATATTTATTGTATTGTCTATATCTCTTAACCTATCATCAAACATTCCTAGGTGTTTCCCTAAAAGTTCCAAGGCTTTTAATTTGCTATACATACCTATTTCCTTTTCAGAACCACTTCCATTTTCCCCACAGTATTCTTTTATCTTTACAGATGATATACAGGCTGTATCGTCCCTTGTCGCTGTTTTTAAAAGTCCACCATTTTGAAGGTCTAATAAGTCAGAAGGATTTACAAAAGCAATCTTTGCAATTTCTTCAAGAACTCTGTCTTGACTTACACCTGTTCTTATACTTCTTTTTGCCATAGCCTGTGCAATAGCCTTTTTAACTTCTTTATCCTTCATAAGTCTTGTTGCTGTATCTTTTGCAGACAAAGGAGAATATCCAGCACGTATAGCTGATTGGGTTTGATTAAGGTCGATTAAGTATTCCTCAACAAATCTTTTCTTTTTATCTGTCAAAACATCACCCCTTTGTATTTTTATACAGTCTTTTTTACACTTTCTTATATATGTATTTCTATTGATTTTTAAAGGTTTGAAATAAATCAATAAAATATATATCTTAAATAAAACATTGTATAATGCTGTATATTTGCCCTCCTGTTGCCTTTTTAACTTTTACATAATACTCGTCGTGTAAAATGCATATATAAGCCTTAAAACCTTTATTTTAGCCTTTTTAAAAGACATTAATTTTTGACTTTTACCTCTACTCAATATGTAAATGTTATTTTTTTAATATTTGAATTTTTTCATAGCCTTATCCTTCTCAGCCTGTTCAATTCCTAGATAAATAAGGGTTTCTCGTGGTGATGAATGATTGAATATTTTTTGTAATGTGGCAATATCTCCTGTATTTTTGTAGTAGTGATAGCCGAAAGTTTTCCTCATAGAATGACAAGCAATATTATCTTCTTCAAACTCAATAGCAACTTCTTTTAATATTTGAAAGGCTCTTTGTCTTGTAATAGGCTTTTTTCTACCTTCATTTGTTACTCTTGAAGGTATAAGATAATCATCTGGCATCATATTTTTACAGTACCATTTCAATTCTTTTTTAAGCTCATCACAGATTATAAGTTTTTGAGTTTTACCTGTTTTCCCTTCTTTTAATATAAAATGGCTTTTACCTGTAACATCTTTAGATTTTAGCCTAAGTATGTCAGATACCCTAAGACCACTATAAATTCCAAGCATAAAAAGAATGAAGTTTCTTTCATTTGTAAGTTTTAAATACTTACATATTTCTCTTACCTTTTCCCTTGATTTTATAGGGCTTACACTATTTATTTCTATCACCTGCCTTTAAATTTAAAAGGGAGGTTTTCACCTCCCAAGTTGAGAAAAATAATAAAAAGGAGTTTTTATGGCAACTAATACCATTGAATGAGTTGTATCTCACTCAAGTGGAAATATACCACACCTAAAACGAACAAAACGAACAACTTTTATTTTTTTCAATAAAAAAAGCCGTTTAACACGACTTTTTAATATTATCTTTATGAAAAAACCTTTTTGCAGTCATTCTTATACTGTCCCTTGTATTATATCCCCCCATTTTTCTTGCTGTTCTCTCCCAACTCATACCGTCTACATATTTATATCTTATTATTTGACGTATAAAACTGTCAGGAATTTCACTTATATAATTTTCAATCTCTACTGTTTTTTTAATAAGTTTCTGTTCTAGCTCTGTAAGCCTGTCTATATATTCAGCTCTTAAGACCTGCTTTTCAATATATGTATTTGTATCAGCTGATATAATACCGTCATTTCTCATTTTATTTACTTCATTTTTAAGGCGAAAAATCCTTTTTTTAATATCTTCTGTTTCTTTTTTAAGACTTACATATTGTCTTAGTGTCTTCTCGTCCATTTAATACCTCTTTATTTCTCCTCAAATAAATTCAATTGACCTTCCATAACATCTTTTTCCGTCCATTGGTCAAATACCTCTTGCCCTGTTTTCCATTGTGTTTCTTTGCCTCTTATTATTCTTTCTTTAAGCATTCTATCAAAGGCTCTTATATAGTTTTCTTTGTATTTTGGGTATTTAGCAAATTCTAAGTTTCGCCCTTTCCCTGCCATAGGGCAACCGATGCAACCAACCCTATCAAAACCACAACTATATAAAGGGTTCATTGGTATTTTTTCGCTATTTATATAGTCCCAAATATCCCTATTTGTCCAATCAATTATAGGATTTACAATTCTTTTTGCCTTCAATCTACAATTTTCAAACAACATTCTTTTGTCATCGTTATCATTAAGTAAAATTTTGTTTTCTATATTATTTGTAAATAACTCATATGTTGCTCTTGTCTTTTTCCTTCTGACACTTTCGTCCCACCTTACTCCAGTAGTTATCATTCTATTCTTGCCACCTTTTTCTTTAAGAACTGAACAACAATAACGCATTATTCTTGTTGGTGGTAAGAGCTTCTGTGGAATTAAATTCCACATTGTAGCTCTTTTACCTTTGTATGTAGGATAATTAAAACTGCATTTTATACCTTTGTCCTCAAGCATTTTAAAAACATCTCTGACATGGTACACAGTTTCAGGTGCGTCAGCAGTAGTTAAATTATGTTGAACCTCAAATGGGATACCTGCATTTAAAGCTAGTCTGATACAAACATCACTATCTTTACCACCCGATGTAGTTACAATTAAAGGTTTTTCATAATATTGCAAGCTCATATCAGACGCTAATTTTAATCTTTCTATTGCTTTTTTCTCCTTATCCATATTAAACACCCACACAAAAATCACCTTTTTTATAAACGTCATACCATTTAAAAATAATCATTGTTTATTTCTCCTTTTTAATTCATTTTTAAGTTCTTTTATACTACAAAGAGCCAGTTGTTCTTTTCGAAGTTCATATTCTTTTGGTATTCTCTTAATTGCTTCCCTTCCTCTAAAATCTGTATCTTTTAAATCAAATAACTCAAAACTAGCTTTATTTTTAATCTCACCACTAGGAAGTAACACCCACCACATATTATTTATATTGTGATATACAGTTCCTCTAGCAATATAACCATTATAATATTCTCTAAAATATTTAATCTGACCATTATATATTATTTTCCCATCTCTATCTCTACTATCATAGATTGCAGATGTTTGACCTTCTAGTTCTGAAAGTTCAAATTTTTCTTTTTGAGGGTGATGCCATTTTTCTATATAATCATTTATAATAAATCCCTCTCCATTTTTAGGTTGTTTTCTTTTATTCTCTATTTCAAAACCTTGTAATTTTAAAAATTTACATATTTTATTTTCTGTAAGTTCATATTGTTTTTTAATTAAATAAGGCATTTTCTCATATTTATGAAAATCATAATAACCACTCTTTGAATGCTCATGATTTATATTTTGAAAAAACTCTATTAAAATATCATATATACAATAATGTGATTTAAACTCTAAATCTTTGTATCTACCGTATCTATATTCATCTTCTAAATTTTTATAGTATTTTTTAATATCTTTATCCTTTGTTACATAGAAACCTAATTGTCCCATAAAACGCATAATTTTTTTAAAAAAGTCACTAGTTTCATTCTTATTTTTTAATACAATTCTTATATTTGTATCATTTATTTTCACTTTCATATTCAACACCTACACAAAATTAAGTCTATAATTCTTTTCTTTTTCATTTTTAATATTTATAATATTTTCTTTGCTCATCTCTGCAATTCTTCCACCAACAGCAACATCAATATTAAATATCTCTGTAATATTTTTCTCTGTTGAAATTATTGTCATTTTATTATTTATGTATCTAAAATTTAATATTTCCATAGCAATTCTTACATCAGCACTTGAAGGAACTTCACTTTTATCAGTTTTAAAGAAATCATCAATGTATAATACTTCAATATTTTTAAGATATTCTCTTAAGTTTTCGGCTTCTTCATCAAACTTTTTAATTTTATAAACATCATCAAGCCAAAGCATATATTTAACTTGATAACCTGCTTTTATAAGCTCTCTACAAATACCTGTACAAATATGAGTTTTGCCTGCTCCGCTCTGTCCTGCTATAAAAAACCAACCTCTTTTATTTTCCAAAAACTCATAAGCAGACTTCTTAATTTTGCCTTGCCACTCACTTGACACCTTATAATTATCAAGTGAATATTTTTTAAGTACAGCTGAAAGACCACTTTTTTGGGCTCTATTCATATTGTTTCTTAAAGGTATACAGGAACAATCAACATATCTAACAGCACCGTCAATTATTTCAGCTGTAAAACCTCTATTATTGCATTTTGTACAGTTATAACCGTCATTTAATAAATTTTTAACTCTGTTGTTTGTTCTGTCACACTCAGCTTGTAACAACTTAGTAAGTCTGTCCGATGTTTCCATATTCCTGTCCATTTGTTTGATTTTGGTCATTTTCTCCTGTATATCCATAGTTTATAACCTCCTTCTTTAGTGGGAAAACACCTGTCCAACCGTTAACCATAGACTGTTCAAGTATCTTAATTCTATTTTCAACAGATACAGGTTCAAGTTTTTCAAGTTTACTTACAATCAATTTTAAACCGTGTTCAGTTAAAGGCTTTTTAAGTGCTTTTCTATGGTCTGTAAAATCAACAAGGGCTTGTTCAAAAGGCGAAAGTTCTTTTTCTTTTTTATTATTTTTCTTTTTAATATTGTTTTGTTTAAACTCGTCTTGTTTATTAATAGTCCCTTTCTGTGGTTCTGTCTGTGTCCCTATTTGTGTTCCCTTTTGTGGTTCTGTTTGTGTTTCTTTAAGAACCACAAAAGAATTCATTTTATATATAGCAGACTTATTTCCTGTTCTACTTGTAAAGTCTATAAGACCTGCTTGTTTTAAATTATTTCTGGCATTAATTATGGCTTTCTTTTGTAAACCTGTCTTAATTTCAAGCACCGCAATAGCTACTGTAAAATTATCCTGCCACCCTGTTTTATTTGCTATGTGCATTAATGCGTGCCATAAAACAATGCCAGCGGTAGACAGTTGATTTACTTCAAGCCAATCGTAAAATGCTTTAATTTCCAAGATATAATTCAATGCCCTATACCTCCTGCAATATTAAATTTTTAAATAATAAAACCACCTGCAACACAACCCAAAAGAGCTGATATAAATACAACTACATAAAAAGACCATGTCGGCTCGTCCATTTTTTTATTTAAAATTCTATAAAATCTTTTATAACGATTGTCTGTAATCAAATTATTAAATCTAAATTTCGTATAAAATTCATCTCTAACTTTTGTAAATTCATCAGATATTTTCTTTTGAACCCTTTCAGATTCCTTTAATACTTCATCATTTAATTTTTGTGTATCAAAACACATTTTTTCTAGTTTTAAAAATTTAGTGTGATACTCATTATTTGTATCAATAACCACTTTTTCAAGAATTTTATTTCTCACTTTTAAGATATTACACTTCTTTTCAAGCTGTCTTATCTTTCTACTTTTTCCATTTGCTCTTGCTCTGTAACCCATTTTAAAAAATCTCCTTTATTATATTTCTCCAACAAGCTCACTTATTGGTGTATGTAACTTTTTTGAAATTGCTATTAATTCTCCTAGCCTTAACTGGTCAGGGTGTCTTAAATGGTAGTAAAGTGTTGATGTTGAAACCCTACTTGCTATGGCTAATTCTTCCATAGAAATTCCGTAAAGCATTTGTTTTGATTTTATAATTTTTGATATATTTACTACTTTTTTATTTATTTTCAACTCAATCTCTCCTTAAAATCTCTATTTATTTTTTAAGAATTCTGTGTTATAATAACCGTGTATTTTATTTTCATATTTGCTCCTTTTGGGAACTGCCATTCCCTTGGGAGCTTTTATTTTTCCTTTTTTTAATCTTTTCTTTTCTTGCCTTTCTTTCCATATGCTCCTCCATTGTTAAAAGTCCTAAATAAAAGCAAGTTATAAAAGACATAACTAATTCAAAAGTCATTTTAAACACCTCCTTATTCAACATTATTTTTTTCAGCCCATTCCCAAAGAATTTCTAAAATCATTGAATTTATAGATACCCCCCTTCTATCAGCTTCAATATTTAACTTTTCAAATAATTTATCAGGTAATCTTAATGTAAATCTGCGTCTTTCTTCTTTTTGTATCATTTTTTTGACGTCACCTCCTAACTAAATATAACATGTCTTTTTTCTGACGTCAATAAAAATATTTTGTAACATTTAAAAACTTTTTTCTTTATGTTATACTTAAATTGTCAAATAGACGTCATAAGGAGGTTTTTATATGTCTAAAAAAGATGTTTATACCCGTGAAGAAGATAAAAGATTTACATTACGTATTGAAAAAGATTTATTTAAGAAAGTAGAAGAAAGTGCTCATAAAAATAAACGTGCTATTGGTAGAGAAATTGCCTTTATATTAGAGCAGTATTTTGAAGAAATTGATACTAATACAAACTCAAAATCAACTGAAAAAGATGATGCAATAGAAAAAGAGCTTGAAGCCTATCGTCTTGAACTTGAAGCTGAACTTAAAGGGAAAACATCATCAGTATCAGAAGATATAAAAAGGAAAAATGCTTAAAGAAAAAATAAATTTAAAGGAGTGTGTTATGTTTATGAAATTAAAATTAATTGCCACAACATTGTTTTTATCTGCAACAATGGCTGTAAGTGCCTTTGCTGGGCTTAATCTTAATATTGACGGTGTTCCTCTTGCAACAGATGTACCACCTGTAATTGTTGATGGTAGAACTCTTGTACCTGTAAGGGCAATATTTGAAAAACTTGGAGCTTCCGTAAACTGGGACGCTAATACTCAAACTGTAACAGCTGTATCAGGAGAAAAAACAATAACATTAAAATTAAATGATACATCAGCCTATGTAAATAATGAGCTTAAAACTCTTGATGTGCCTGCACAAATTGTTGACGGTAGAACAATGGTTCCTGCTCGTTTCGTAGGTGAAAGCCTTGGTTGTCAAGTTTTGTGGGACGCTAACACTCAAACTGTAAATGTTAATACTGTTTCACAGCCTACTACTACAATACCAACTGAAACAACACCTGTTGAAACTGTTAAAAAAACAGGAACTTATGTAGGTAGCCTTGACTCTGATAAATACCACTATCCTAATTGTCGTTGGGCTGAAAAAATAACATATGAAAACCTTATAGGATTTGACACTGAAGAAGAAGCAATAAACAAAGGTTATTCACCTTGTGGCACTTGTAAACCTTGATATTAAGGAGATGTTTTTATGGGATTTAGATTTAGAAAAAGTATTAAGATAGCTCCTGGAATAAGAATGAATATAAGTAAAAGTGGAATTGGATTTTCTGCTGGTGTAAAAGGTGCAAGAATTTCTGTAAATTCTAAAGGTAGAGTTACAAAAACAGTAAGTATTCCTGGAACTGGTATATCATACTCAGAAAGCTCTACAATAAAAAATACAGAAAAAAAACCACCAAAAACAATATATGAATATTCATCAGGTCAACAAAAAGCATTTTCTGTTGTAATGCTTATTCTAGGAATTATGCTTGCTATTATGTCAATATTATTAATTATAGGTGAAATGACTGTTATAGGTATTATAGGAATTATACTTGCAGTAATTTTTATAAAAACATCAAGAAGTTATAAAAAAATATCCGAAACAAAAAAATAATGATAAAAATATGAGGTGACTGTTATGGCTACTGCAAGAAAATTACCAAGTGGTCAATGGCGTACACTTGTTTATAGTCATAAAGAAATTGTTGACGGTAAAGAAAAGAGAATTTATGAAAGTTTTACAGCTGATACTAAAAAAGAAAGTGAATTTTTAGCAGCCGAATTTGCATTAAATAAAAATAAACAAAAAAAGCCTAAAAATATGACTTTAGGTGAAGCCATTGATTCATATATAGCTCTTTCTACTCCAGCACTTTCAAAAACATCTATTGCAAGCTATAAGAAAATTAAAAGAAATTATTTTCTTGATTTAATGGATATACCATTAAAAAATATAACTTCTGAAATGCTACAAAATAGTATAAACAATGAAATTAATCGTCCGTCAAAAAAATATAAAAATTCTGATAAAACATTATCAGCAAAAACTGTAAATAATGCTTTTGGTCTAATATCTACGGTATTAAAAAAATACCACCCTTCTATTATTATTGATGTAAAATTGCCAAAAAAGGAAAACAAAATAAAAGAATTGTTGCCACCCGATGTTATATTTGATGTGGTAAAGGATACAGATATTGAACTTCCTGTTCTACTTGCTATGTGGCTTAGCTTTTCAATGTCTGAAATACGTGGATTGACTAAATCAAAATCTATTTCTGACGGTTATATATCTGTAAAAGAAGTTATTGTTGATGTAGATAATCAACCTGTATTGAAGGAACAAGCAAAGGCTTTTTATAGAATAAGAAAATTAAAAATTCCAAAATATATACAAAGCCTTATTGATAAAACAAATCCAAATGAAGATAGGCTTGTTACATTAAGTGGTCATGCTATTTATATGAGGTTTAAAAGACTTTTAGAAAAAAATAATTTACCACATATGACTTTCCACGATTTAAGACATATAAATGCGTCTGTAATGGCTCAATTACGTATACCCGATAAATACGCTATGGAACGTGGTGGGTGGAAAACTGACGCAGTTATGAAATCTGTATATCAACATACATTTTCAGATTATAGAGAAAGTGTTGACAATCAAATAGATACATTCTTTGAAACACTTATGCAACATAATATGCAACACAAAAAATAAAAAGCCTTGAAAATTCAAGGCTTTTTGAATGGAGATGAGGAGAATCGAACTCCTGTCCGAAGGCCTCTCCACAAAAACTTCTCCCATCACAGTTGCTCTTTTAACATTCCCTCAGGTAACCGCCGAACAACAGGCTTTTACCTTTAGTAGCTTCATGTTTCTTTTCTCTCCGCAAAGCTTAGGAGAAAAAGTGCCTCACAAGGTCGACGCTGGTGACTTCAACTGTGAGCAATCGAAGGCCAACGGGCAGCAGCTTAGGCTGCCATTAAAGAATAATCTTTGTCGTTTCTTTTTAAAAATTTTAGGCATTTTGACGCAATTACCAAGTGCGGATGGCTATTCTCGTTTACAAAACCCCCGTCGAAACCATTGCATCCCCTAAGTGCAGTATAATATTAAAAAAAATTATACTGTAAGGTTACGAATTTTAAATTCTTTTTCAGCTTCACGACGTTGGTCGTTTTTAGCTATGGTTTGACGTTTGTCATAAAGTTTCTTACCTTTTGCAATACCAATATCAACCTTTACAAGGCTTCTATCAAAGTATACCTTTAAAGGTACAACAGTATATCCTGCAATAGTAATTTTACCAAGTATTTTATTTATCTCACTTTTATGAAGTAAAAGTTTTCTTGTACGAAGAGGGTCTTTATTAAATATATTACCCTGTTCGTATGGGCTGATATGCATATTATAAATAAAAGCTTCTCTATTTTCAATTTTAATAAAACTTTCTTTAAGACTACATTTTCCCATTCTCAAAGATTTTACTTCGGTACCAGCAAGAGAAATACCTGCTTGATAAGTATCTTCTATAAAATAATCATGATAAGCTTTTTTATTTTGAGCAATAAGTCTACTTCCTTTTTCTTTTGCCATGCATATCACCTCCTTAAAATACTCAACGTTTATTTATTATAGCATAATATTAAAAAAAATCAACAGCTTAATATTACAATATAATTACATATTTCGGGCGGAAATCCGCCCGAAACAAATTTTAAAGATACATTTTCTCAATAGATTTTATAAGACAATATAAAGTTTCATTTACAGGAACACTTACACCTGCTTTTTTAGCAATTTTTATAAGGTCACCTGCAAAATATTCAATTTCTGTTTTTCTTTTATTTTCTATATCTTGTAATGTTGAAGTTTTTAATTCTGGTTCTGACTTTTTAAGTCTTTCATCATAAGCATATACATCAGACTCGGGCAAATATACGCCAACAGCCTTTGCAACTTCAACAACTTCCATCATAGCTTTAACAAGTATTTCATGAAGTTCATCTATTTTAAGGAATTTTCCATAGCCATTTCCAACAATACCGGAAACTTGATTTGAACCTATATTTATAATCCATTTTCTCCATTGAGCACTTATCATATCTTCTGGTATTTCATAGTGTATTTCAGATTTATCAAATATATCTTTAACAGCTTTAACGCTTTCTGATAATATAGTATTATCTTTATCACCAAATTTTATAAGCCCTTTATTTGAACTATAAATACCTTCATTATTTCTTTCTGCTGTAATATATACAAGCCCTCTTAAAACTTCATTATTAGGAAACGCTTCTTTTAATCTTTCTGTTGCAGTAACACCATTTAACAACGGAAGTATAATTGTATTATCATGTATAATATTTCTTATTTCATCAAAACTTTCTTCAAGCTGATAATTTTTAAGTGCTATAATAATAAAGTCAAGTTTTGTTTCTGGGTTTTTAGTTGATAAAACATTAGGAAATATAACATCACCATTTACTTTTATACCATTATTTTTAAGTCTTTCACCTCTTGCACCTTCAGCAACAGCATAAAAATCATCTTTATATGTTCTTAAAAGTTCTTTGGCATAAACAGCACCTATTGCTCCCATACCCATAACCCCAATTTTTTTAATTTCCATAAGTTATACCTCCAAATTACATTACATCTATAACATCAGGTTCATCAGCAAATACAAAATCAATATTTCTAAGTTCTCTATCTACTTTAAATACCTGTACAAATACTTTTTGTCCAAGAGAATATGTTTTTTGAGTTCTTTCTCCAACAAGTCGCATGTTTCTGTCATCAAAAATATAGAAATCATCATCAATATAATTTACAGAAACCATACCTTCAACTGTGTTAGGAAGTTCAACATATATTCCCCAACTTGTTACACCAGATATAACACCTTCATATACGCAACCTATTTTATCTTCCATAAACTGTACCATTTTAAGTTTATCAGTTTCTCTTTCTGCTTCTTCTGCAACTCTTTCTCTAACAGAGCATTGTTTCGCAATATCAGGCATTTTTTTATTAAGATTTCTTTCTCTTTTTGGTGAAAGTCCACCTTTTAAATTTTCTTTTATTATTCTGTGTATTTCAAGGTCAGGATAACGTCTTATAGGTGATGTAAAGTGACAATAATATTTTGCCGCAAGACCAAAGTGCCCCGTATTTTCAGCCATATATCTTGCTTGTTTCATACTGCGAAGAACAACTCTGCTTATTATATGTTCTTCTGGTTTTCCTTCAACATCAGATATTATTTTTTGTATAGATTTAGGGTGAAGTTCATCTTTTCCACTTCCCTTTATTCTATAACCAAAGTTTCTTAAAAATTCTTCAAGTTTCTGTATTTTTTCATCATCAGGAGTTTCATGATTTCTGAAAATAAACGGTACTTGCTGCCAGAAATAATCTTCAGCAACAGTTTCATTACATACAAGCATAAATTCCTCAATAAGGTTTGTAGCACTATTTCTTTCATAAGGTTTTATGTCAATAGGATTTCCTTCTTCATCAAGAATTATTTTTGCCTCTGGAAAATCAAAATTTACAGAACCTCTTTTTTTACGTTTAGCAGAAAGTATCTGTCTTAAATTTTCCATATCATCAAAGAATTCAACAAAGTCAGAATATTCTTTTCTTAATTCTTCATCTTTTTCTTCTATTATTTTATTTACAGCAGTATATGTCATTCTTCTATCAGAATGAATTACAGACTCAACTATTCTATGGTCTACAACATTACCTTTTCTGTCTATTTCCATAATACAACTTAATGTAAGTCTATCTTCATCAGGATTAAGTGAACATATACCATTTGAAAGTTTATGAGGTATCATAGGAATAACCCTATCAACTAAATAAACACTTGTGCCTCTTTTGTATGCTTCTTTATCAAGAGGACTATTTTCTTTTACATAATGAGAAACATCAGCAATATGAACACCAAGGCTATAATTACCATTTTCAAGTACTTCTATTGAAACAGCATCATCAAGGTCTTTTGCATCTTCACCATCTATTGTAACTGTTTTTATACTTCTTAAGTCTTCCCTACCTTCAATTTCTTCAGATGAAATTTCACTTTCAATATTTTCTATATAGTCATATACTTCATCTGGAAAATCAACAGGTAAATCATATTGTCTTATTATAGAAAGAATATCAACACCAGGGTCATTTATATGACCAAGTATTTCAACAACTTTTCCTTCTGGATTTCTTCTTCCTTCTGGAAACTTTGTAAGCTCTACAACAACTTTATGCCCTGTAACCGCACCTTTTGTATTATCTTTTGATATAAATATATCATTAGCAAACTTTTTATCATCAGGAATAACAAAACCAAATCCTTTTCCTTTTTCAAAAACACCTACAATTTGTGTCATTCCTCTTTTTATTATTTTTATGATTTCTCCTTCTGCACGTTTTCCATGGTCTGCACGTTTTATAATTCTGCACATAACAGTATCTTTATGCATAGCACCATTTACACTATCAGCAGGTATAAATATATCATTAGGCTCACCTTCAACAGTAACAAAACCAAATCCCCTAGCATGACTTGTAAATTCACCTGTAAAATAATTAAGAGCTTTAGGACTCATTATTTTTCCTTTTTTAGTTTCAATAGCTCTTCCTTCATCTATAAGTTCATTAATCATATCTTCAAAAAATACTCTTTCATCAGAAGGTACACTAAGCATAATTGCAATTTCAGTACGCTTCATAGGTAAATATTCATTACTTGAAATATAATTAGCTATTTTTTCTTTTCTTTCTTCATATAAATTGATATTTTCATCCATAAAAATTCACCTCTTTCGCTAAAATAAACTGTCACAACATATTTATATTATACAACAAAAAATATTTAATAACCATAAAATAAAAGTTTAATCTAAAAAGCAAAAAAATACCCTGACTTTTAAAAAGTCAGGGTATAAATATTACGCAAAGAAATTAATAAGTAAAGCTATTATTAAAAATAAAGCTCCACCGATTTTTGTATATCTTTCAAGAGCTCCTTCCATAGAGCTTGCTTTATTCTTACTCCAGTATGAACCATTATTAGCAGAATTACTTACAGCACCAAGACCAGCAGAACGGTCTGACTGTAATGTTATAATTACTGTTAAAATAAGACTTAATATACCTAATATAACAGATAAAACAATTCCAACTGTACTCATCTTTGCACCTCCCAAAAAAATTTAAAAATGCTTTTGAGCATTAAACTCCAATGTAATTACTTTAACATAAAACCTTTATTTTATCAACAAAAACTTTAAAATACTAAATATATATGATACAATTTAATAAAAAAATTATATTTTTAAGAGGTGATATAATGGCTCCACAAGTAGGTATAATTATGGGTAGCGACTCTGACCTTCCTGTTATGAGTGAAGCTGCAAAAATTCTTGACAAACTTGGTGTTTCATATGAACTTACAGTAATTTCAGCTCACAGAACACCAGACAGAATGTATGAATACGCAAAAAAAGCACATGAAAGAGGTATAAAAGTAATTATAGCAGGTGCAGGAGGAGCAGCACATCTTCCAGGAATGACAGCAGCTCTTACAACAGTTCCTGTTATAGGTGTACCTGTTAAAACAAAAGCATTAAGTGGTGTAGACTCACTTTATTCAATAGTACAAATGCCACCAGGAATTCCTGTTGCAACAGTAGCTATAAATGGTGCACAAAATGCTGGAATATTAGCGGCACAAATGATAGGCTCTTTTGATGAAAAAATTCATGAAAATGTTTTTAAATATAAAAATGACCTTGAAGAAATGGTAGAAAAAAAAGCTGAAAAGCTTGAAAATATAGGATTTTCAAAATATCTTGAAGAAATGTAAAAAAAGAGGTTTAAAACCTCTTTTTTATTCTATAACAGTACTTTTTAATTCTTCAAGTGTTATATTCATTTCATTAAGTTGTCCATATGTAAAAATTTTAAAATCTCTATATCTATTATAATCAACACCAATTTCAATAACCATATTAGCAGGTAATTTATATCTAAGAGTATTTTCAAGATATGTTTTATATTCTTTCACATAAATACTTAATAGTATATTTACATTGTAATTTTCAAAATCTATATTAATAGTATAATTATCTTTTCCAAGATATCTTAATAACCAATCATCAAGAGATTTATAATTAAATGGTAGAACTGTTGACCATTCAGAAAGAACAACTTTTCTTCTTTCTTCTATATCTCCTTGTGGTTTTGTAATACCAAGAAACTTTTCACGTCTTACAATACCATCTTCATCAGCTGTTTCAATCCAAAGATTATTTTCATATTTTTGGTAAGCTTTTTTTAATTCAGCAAATATATTTTCTTCTATATAAAAAAGCTTCTTAAACTCTTCTATATCTTGCATAAATTGTGGTAAATGCTCTATAATCATTTAAACCACCTCCAAAATCTCACCAAGAACAGGAACAGTATCATCAGAAATAATAATATTTTGTTTACTTTCATTAAGAGCTGTATCTGTTATATCCAAAACACCTGCAATTTGAAGAACTTTAGATTCAATATAACTTATTCTTACAACCAAATCATCATTTTCATCCCAAGTACTTCTTAAACTTAAAAAATATTCTTCAATAGATGATTTTAATTCATCTTGTATATCTTCAAATGAAAATCCTTCTTTATATGATATTTTCATTGATATATTTATATTTTCACCTTTCGCTCCTTCAACAGTAACAATATGACCAATAGGAGCTATACCATTTCCCATACCATTTTTATCTGGGTCAACTTCTTTTTGTACATCTTCAATTTCAGAAGATTTTGGAACATTATAGTCACGGTCGGTAAAAACTATCCTTACTGTACCACCACCATAATAAACAGGATATACTTTTACCCCTCCTACAACATTTATAGATTTAACTTTTTTCTTATAATCAGATATATTACCACCAAAAGCTTCACTATTAAAACTTTCCATATATCTTTTTCTTAATGTTTCATCATCTTCTTCATCTTCGCCATCAGAATATATTTCTGTTATAACAGCTTGAGCAAGCCCTTCTATAAATCCAACAGGCATAATTTCACCGGAATAGTAATTTCCTTCTTTACCACTTTTTTCACATTCCATAAGAAAAATTCCCTTTGAAACTCTTGATATTACAGTATAATAAATATCATTATATGCAAATCTGTCACCTTTTGAAACATCGAAATAACCTCCATCTTTATCATAGAATTCTGCTTTTAAAACAGCATTTATTGCACTTTTTCTAACAATGCCTCTTTCAGCAGCCCTTCTTGTTAAATCAATACCTGTAGCAGTATCTCCATAACTTCTTTCCTCTAGCATTAAAAGGTCTGCATACATTTTTGCTGTTTCTGCTGCATTTGGAGCTATTGCATCAAATATTATACTTCCCTGTCTTTTATCTATATTCCCCTCAATCATACCAAGTTTCTTTTCAATAAGTTCTTCATATGTTTCATACATCAAATACTCACCTCTTTTCTTATACTAAAATTTCCTAATACACTTTTTACTGTAAAAGAAACTTCCATACTATTTCTACCTTCTATAAATACAAAGTCAGATACACTCTCAATTCTCTTATCTACCAAAAGAGCATCTTTAATACGAAGTTCTATTTCTGTTACAGCTAATTTTCTATCCATACCTATAATATCAGAAAATTCAATACCATAATTCCAATCATAAATATCATATACATATCTTTCAGTATTAAGAATTTTAAAAATAGTATCTTTTAAGGCAGAAATTCCATCTCTTTCACCAGCAATTCTCTTTTTATCAAAATCAATAGCATAAGTTTTTGAAACTAAATCAACCTCAGAATATGTTGAATTAAAATTAACACCACTACTTTCAGGTATCATATAACACCCCCTATACACAACGCCCTATAAGTGCAAATTTTTGACCGCCAAAGCATTTTATAAGAATAACACTATCACCTATTTGAAGTTTGTTTTCTGTATATCCAATACATTCTCCATGATTTTCAACATTAACAGTAACATTATGGTTTATAACATTATTTGTAATATAAATAAAATTCTCTGTAAGATTAATTTTATTATCAATATTAATAATCATAGGTGAAAGTGATGTGACTTCACCAAATACAACAACATCAGGTATTGTATTTTTTGCAGTATCAAATGCTATTTTTTTAATAATATCAATAACTGCCATAATTCCCCCTATTAAATAAAATTTGATGAACAATTATATTCTCTATAAAGTCTTTCTTCTAAAGCATCAAATATACTGTCATAATCAGCATTATTATAAACATTATTTTTTTCATATAAATTTTTTGTAGTTTTATAATCACTATAAAAATTTTCATTATTATAATTTTCATAGTTATAATTATTTAAATTATTTCTCTTATTTTCTATATATCTTTTTATATTTATAGTATCAAAACTATTTTCACTATTAAAAAAATCACTTTGATTATTAATATAAGAATTTTCATTAAAATTAGAATATGAAATAATATAATCATTAAAACTATATTTTTCTATATTTTCATACGGATTATAAAAATTCATATATTCATTTTTATAATATAAATTTTTATTTTTATAGCTTTCATTTAAAATATTATTTTCTGAAAAATTATTATAAATATTATTTATATACATATCACTTAATGAATTATTATAAAAATAATATTCATTAATATTGGTTTTTAAATATTCAAAATACTCCTCTTTATTCTGTTCATTATATAAATTATAAAAATCTTGAAAATTATATTTAAAAAAACTTTGATTATATAAAACATCATCATACCAATCATAATATTTTTCAAAAACATCATAAAAATAATTAAAATAATCTAAAATACTAATCACCACCTTTAAAATCCTTTAAAACATCACAGGAAGCAAAAATAAATGCTCTTTCATTTCTTCCCATTTCAAAAAGATTTTTAGGAGTAATTCCAAAATTACGGAGAGCAAGGAAGGCATATGTACCCTCTTTGCCCTCCAAAATTAGTTTTTTGCTTCTTTTTTTATATCATCAAATTTTTTATCAAAACCATTAATTTCTCTTACTTCTTTAACAAGACAAGCATATTCACCTGCATAAAGCATAGTTTTCAAAAGAGCCTCACTACCAAAAACACCATAACTTTCTTGTAATGTAACATCATTAAGATTAGGATATTTAACACATTTAGCACATAATCTGCATATATATTTTTCTATATTATCTTTTCCATTACCTTCAAAAAATCCAGCTGAACGCTTTATATCTTCATTTTCTTTTTCAGTAACAGGTGATATAATCCATTTTTCTACTTTACCATTTTCATTTTTAAACCTGTCACTTACAAAAATTTCTCTACTTTTAATTTTAAAAGCATTATCCATAATAAAATATTTCATATCACTCAAATAAAACATCTCCTATACTCGTATATCCAATTTAACTTTGTGTTCATTATCATTAAATATATGTTGAGATTTTTCAACTATCTTAAAATCAGTTATACCTATTTCAGCAAAATCCTTCATATCAATAAATACAGAACTTCCACCACGTATTGAAAAATCATCGGTATATGCAACTATTTTAAGTTTTTTTGTTACATCTCCATTTTTATTAAAAATCCCCTGACATAGTGCTTCAATTTGTGCTTGATTCATGTCTTTATCAACTTTTTCATAATACTGAAGACGACCCCATTTTTTAATATTATCTTCATTTTTAGTTTCATAAGCTAAATGAGCATTTTCACTACGTTCTTTTTTATAGATTTTTATTGTGTTATATGTATTTTGAGAAATACTTGTTTCATATGAAAAATCTTCAATATTAGTTTCATCAGAAAATACAGTTGTAACAATCATTTCACTTAAAGGTTTTAAATATAACTTTCCACAATCATCATAAAAACAATACTCAACACCACTTATTTCTCTTGTTCTTTCAAGAGCTGTTTCTATAATATCAAGCAATAGCTTTCCTTCTTCTATTCTTGATTCAATAACAACACCTGTATCACATATACTACCTATTTGAAGCCCATAATCATTACATATTGTATTTATAACTTGAGTAGCTGTTTTACCTGAATAAATATATGTATCATGATTTTTAGAAAGATAAAAAATTTGATTATACGCAGTAACAGTTATAATTTGTTCACTACTTCTTTTTTTATCTGATACAAATCCACAAAAACGCATAACATCATCAACATATAATATAACCTTATTCCCCTCAACAAAATTTAAAACCCCATCTCTTATAACACTGAAAACAAGTATTCCTGCACTACCATTTATATATTCAGTTAATGTAACTTCATCATAAAGTATATTAGTAACATCAAAAACACTACCATTATTATCAATAATAATACGAATAATTACAAATCACCCCCCAAGCTTAATAACCATACCAGGATATATAACATTTGGATTTGTAATACCATTAAGTTCTGCAATATATTGAAACTTACTTCCGTCATTAAGCTGTGTTTTAGCAATTTTCCAAAGCGAATCTCCTTCTTTAACAGTATATGTATTAGAAATAGCTTTACTTTCTCTTATAGTTTGACTTTCAGAAACTTGTCCTGTTTCATTAATCTGAATTTTATTTGATTTATATGGAATATATTCTCTAAGAACCATATTTACAGTAAAATCACCACAATCTCCAGCATTTTCAGTAACAGTATAGTCCTCTATTGTAGCCATAATATTAGTATCAAAACTTCTATTTCCATCTGGAAGCATACGTATAACTATAAAAGTAATAGGATTACCACTATTTTTAAACTCTCTAAATTTATTTAAATAATGTAGAGGGTCATATGTTGTATATCCACCTTCCCAAAAACCATTTCTCGAAAGTATAAATTCAAATTCCATTTCTCTTAATGCTGCTGTTTTAATAATTCCGATTTCACCAAGTTTGATAATATCAGCTTTTTTATTTCTACTTCCTATTTTAATTTTAAAATATGAGGGACTTGCAGGAAGCATAAAGCTATCAGTCCCGCATTTAAAGTAAAATCTATACATACTCCCTCCCTATTTAATTAAAGCTCATCAAATGTATCAAGAATATCAACATCATTAAATGTAAATTCCATATCTTCATCAAGAGCTTCTTTTTCAACATCAAGTTTAGTAAAAACAACACTATCCAAATTAACACCTTTAAGCACAACAGTTTGAGAACCTGTACCACTTGTAGGGTCTTCATTTGTAACCATAAGTTCAAAATATGTATCCTTACCTGTTTTTATATAATCCAGCATCATTTTTCTAAACATACTACTTATATAATAAGCAGTCATTTTACCAGTACCTTTCCAACCACCAGCTTTATGTTGTTTGCCTGTAATACCAAGTATAGGAATTTCTGTTTTATTTTTTTCAACAGTAGCAGTAATATTTTTAACCTGCATAAGTTCTGTTCTGGTATTATCAATAACAGCAAAACAAGTTCCTTGAGTACCGTTTATAGTATCTTTTGCATTTAATATCGCCATATATTACACCTCCAATAATTATACTATTTCAACCTTCATATAAAGTTTTTCCATTGAATCTATAGGCATAACAGAAAGATAAACATCAACATCAGTTTTTTCAGTTCCTTGACTAACAACAATATCATCGGCAGTAAAATCATCTATTGCACCAAGAGCCATAAGCTGTTCATGATAACTTATAAGTTCAGTTTTAAAAAGATTTCTTCCATTTTTGTTATTACTCTGTTTTCCGAGATAATATTCACTAAAAATTCTTGCAACATCATTTCCAATTGCATCTAAAACTCTCATAATTCTATTAGAAGAAAAGCTACTATTTTTCTCTGATGAAAAATTAGTAAATGTATTTATATCTCTTAAAACTCTAATACTTTCACCATCGTCATAAAAAACAAGTTCACCACTTTCAATAGCCTTTTCAAATTCACTTTTTGTATATTTAGCTTTAATAGTAAGTTCACCATCATAAGAAGTATTTGTAAGACTTTCATTAACATTAGCAGAAGCCTCTTTACCAGCAACCCAATAAACAAGTGAAGTTTTTCCTTCTTCTGTTTCATTTTTAACAGATATAACACCCTCATGGTCAGCACTACTATAATTATGCATAACTGTTACAAACTTAACACCTTCTTCATCACGCATTCTCTTAGTAAATGAAACAAAAAGTTTTTTAGTAATATCATCATCACCATCATAAACAAGAATATTAAAATCATATGCTTCAATAACAGAAATAAACTGTGAATAACTTTCTCCATTTACATCACTATTAGTACCACCTGTAAGATTAGCTCCGGCAGTAGACTCAAAAGCACCTTCACCTGAAAATATTACAAAATCATTAGATAAAAGGTCTTCAATTTTAGAAACTGTCTGTGTATCATAATAACTTCCATCAATAACAGTAATAACATCAAAATAACTTTCATCATCAATATTTTCTCTAACAATAATACTTATATCATTACCTCTAGTACCAGAATACTTTGCAGTAGCAACTAATGAGCCCACCGTTACAGTTGCCTTACTACCATTTCCATTTAGTCTATAAATAATAGCAGTTTTTGCACCATAAAAAAGTTCCCTAAGACTTAAAAGCTTTTCATGAGTATAATCATAACCAAAAATACTTTTAGCTTTAGTCATAAAATCAGAAGACTCAACAGTAAAAACATCATTACTACCCCAATCAAGGCTTAAAGGAATAGCAACAACTCCACGTTCACCAACTTTTCCCATAGCTGTTGGTTTAGAAACAAAATTAATGTATGCCCCAGGAAGAACTTTATTCTGTGCAACAAAACTTCCTCCACCTAACGCCATAAAAACAACTCCTTTCAAAAATTCTTTTTAAGATAATCATTTATAATTTTAATAGCCTCATTTTTTGTATAACTTTTATCATCTATAAGACAAGCAGAAATAATATCTCTAGAAAAACCAATTTTTTTACTTTTTAAAAACTCATCTTTACTATATTTCAAATCACAATTCAATTTTTACAACCTCCTTTGTAGAAATACTTTCCATAAAAGGGTAATCATCAACTTCTTCACAAGAAACAATAAAAGAAATTGTATATTTTCTTTTATTATCTTGAGTATCCATAGATATACTATTTCTCATAATTTTTCTATCTAAAACATCAATAAAAATCATATTATTTCCTATAATATTGTCAGCTTCATTAATACTACTTTCATCTCTATTATTAAAGAATAAAATCTCAGCAGTAACAGAAAGTCTAAATCTATTTCCAAGCATAGGAATTCTTTCTGATTTAATAATTTTTACTGTAAAGAATGGACTTTGATTTTTCAAAACAATATCATTACTATAAATATCAAAATCAAAAAGTTCATTTAATTTTGATATAATACCTTTTCTTATTTCTTCTATCAAAAAATATCCTCCCTTCTAACAGCTTTAACCTCATTATGACTCATATAAGAAACAATCTCTCCTGATGCATAAAACATTCTTTTTTCATTATTATAAAAAACTTCGATAAAATCACCTTTTTCAATAAATACATCAGAAGGTAATATAAAAGAAACAGTATATTCTCTTTTATAAACTCCATTATCAGAAGAAAGCTCCTCCCCGTCCCAATTAATGCGACAGGGAATATCAGAATATTTAAGTATTTTAGAAAAAACACTTTCACCATATTCATTAACACTTTTTTCTTCTGTATATATATTGCATTTAAAATCCAAAAACTTTTTAACATATTCACCAAGTATTTCAGAAAAAGCCATAACTACCACCTCATCTTTCTAAAAGGTGTAATTTCACGAATATATTTTTCAATAGAGTTTAAAATCTCGTTACTACCAAAACCATTTTCAAAAAATTCCATTGTAACAAGCCCCTCTTTAATACTTTTAATATGACCTTTTTCAGTAATACTATTTTCAAGAGAATTAAAAAAATCAATAGCAACACTTTTATGCACACCAAATAGTTCTTTAGGTAAAGTATCTATATTACAAAATGACTTTATATACTCTTCACTTCTTTTAAAAGCAAAATCAGCTATAATTTTTTTATAATCATCATCATTAATATTAAGAATACTCAAAAAATGTAAAAATCTTTCTTCAAAAGTTTCACCCATAAAACCACCTCAAAATTATGGTTCTAAAGATACCCATAAACCTTCTAATGCATTATCCATAACCCAAATATCGTGATATTTTCTATAATCAATTTTCCAAGCATTAGCATTCTGATTAGTCATAGGGTCAAAAATTCTTGTAACATCAGTTTTTGAAACAGCAACAGGAACATCTCTTACAGCAATAATCCAGTTAATATCTTTAGAACCATCAGTTGTTTTAAAGCCACCTTCTTCTTCTCCTCCTGTAACTCCATCAAGAAAATCATATTCTGTTTTAAGTCTTAAAGAAGGAACACGTATAATAGGGCAACCATCAATGCTTCTAACTTTTAAAGTAGCATTACCCTGTTTAAACTCACCACTTTCAATAATATTGCTACCACCCTTAGCCATATCAAGCATATTAGCAGTAATAGCAGACATAGTAACAATAATCTCTCTACCATCACCAACAACATCTCTTATAGCAGTAATATCTTTAAGAAGTTCAGCAAATATTGTTTCAGAAGCAGGAGTATAAGTTCCTGTTCTTTCATTATCCTGTGCTATTTTAGCAAGAGAGCTATATCTATACGCATCTATTTCCGGAATAACTTTTGTTCTTTGAAATTCACCCATAATATTTCCTGCAACAAGAGCAAAATTAGTTTCATCAACATCAGCAGCATCTATTTGGAAAGTTCTTCCTCTATCCTGAGAAAGTTTTCTTGTTTCATAAGTAAGAGTTACTGCTCCCTGAGTAAAACCTTTATCTCTATCATAATCTCCCATACCATTTAAAGTAATTTTAGGTATTTTTATTTCATTACCACCCTGATATTTAACCTGTCCTGAATTAGCTTCCATCCAACCAGTTGTAGAACCTTCAACAAGCTGTGCATCAAGAGCATCAGTAAAGATCTTTGCATATTCAATAGTATTAATCGCCATATATTATTACCTCCTTAAAATTATCTTCTTAAAAGTCCATTTTTAAAATTTTTCTCTATACTACTTTCAGTTTTAATGCTTTTTTCAAAGCCTTTTCCATATCTTTTACTTTTTTCTTTTTCAAAAAGATAAGGATATTCTTCCATTAATTTTTCAATATCAATACCAGTAACATTACCGTCATCATCAACATCAATACCGTCAATATCAATAAGTGCAGAAAGAGCTTTTACATTTCTACATTTTTTACTTTTCATAATTCCTTCTGCAGCAACTTTTTTAATTTTTTTAGAAAGCTTTTGATTTTCAGTTTTAAGACTTTTATTTTCAGTTTTAATGCCTTCTCTATCTTCTTCAACGTCATATCCAATCTCATCAATAAAAATACCAAGTATTTCAGTAGCCAAATCCTCATCAATACCTAATTCAGTAATGGCTTCAATAATTTTTGTCATTTTATCATCACTCATAATAAATACCATTTTTCCTTTCTTCTTCAATATTAAAAATTTCACTATTTACATCATCAATAAAAGGGTGTTTTCCCAAAAGAGTTTTTTCACTAACAATGCCTTTAGACATAGAAAGTATTTCCATAGTTTCTTTATCATCAGTTATAGAATTAAGATTTACATTAATATCCACAAGACACATATCAAAAACATCTCCATCAAAATAATCATCAGCAACAAACCACAAAAATTCTTTCAATGCTCTTTTTAATCTTGGAATAACACCATTAACTTTAAGATTAAACATAGAATATTGAAATTTAAGAGATACACCACTAGGAGCATTTCCAAGTTTTTCAGTATCAGTATCAACACCCATACCAAATTGAAAAATATCTCTTTTAAGTAGTTTTAACCAATCAATTCTTCCTTGAACAGGAATATCAACTTGTTTAGCTTCTACTTTTCCACTACTATCACTTATATGAACAGCTTTATTAATCTGAAGCTTTTTAGCTATTGCAGAAGCAGTTTCTCCCTCATAACCTTCAATAACCCAATAAAGCTCTACAAGGTCAATAAGATTATTTGTGCCCTCACTAACAATAAGGTCATAAGCATCACAAAGGCTTTTTATAAGTTGAAGGTCAGTAGTACTTCTGCTATTATTCTTCATTTCAACAAACGGAACTTTTCCCCAACTTTCACCATATTTATGATTATTTTCATATCTAAACCAATGAGGAACATTAATACTTTCATTATTTTCCGGTATAAAAACACCACTATTGTCTTCTATAAAATATGAAACACAATCTGAAGTCCACCATTCAGCTTTTTTAACAATTCTCTCATATCCTTTATCAAAAACACGTATATAGTAGTATCTTATAATTTCAACTATTTCATTTTCATTATCATTATCATAAACTGCTATAATTTCCTCAGCAGGTACAATACAATATTTAAGCTCACCATTTTGGTTATAATAAATATGTAAGTATTCAACACCTTTATTTGATGCTCCTACAATAAGGTCATAAACCATCTGATTAAAATAATCATCAGTAAAAAGAGAAAGTCTTTTTTCAAATTCATCACTATTAGAACCTTTTCTAATAGTGATAGTAGGCTCTCTACCTGCAACATAAGAAGCTTTTTGGTCGACCAAAACTCTATGAAAAGGATTAATACATTTATTATTACTTCTATTAGGGTTTCTAAAATTAACAACCCCCTCTGTTTCAAGACCTTCATCATTTATTTTAGTTTCAGCAAAAGGGTGTTCATTAAAATTATGACTTAAAATATCATGAGCACATCTATAGTATTTTTCACCTTCGAACATATTCTTCTTATAAATACTGTTTTCATCGTCAATAATTATTTCTCTCAATATTTCACCATCATTAAGTCTTCCTTCTGCCTCAAGCTTTGCTTTTATAAGGTCCATATCCGAAACATACAATATAAATACCTCCTTTCAAAAATATTTTTATCTTACTGTTACTTTTCTCATTTCACTTTCAAGTGAATATCTGACAGCATCAATAGAATGGTTATCATAATCAGGGTACTTAGCTTTAAAGCCTCCAAAACCATCTTTTTCAAATTCATATCCTAAAAATTCTTTTGCAGTAAAAGGGCATCTAACAGGGTCAATTATTATTTCTTCAAGAGATTGAAGCCATTTTATACCAAACTCAACAGAATCAGGACCTTTTTTAGCAGCCTCTGCTCTAACACCAAACTGACGAATTTCATCAATAGATTTAGGTTCAGCACTATCACAAACAACAGATTTTCTACTTATATTTTCAGAATTTATAAGATTAGCTGCCTGTATGTTTGTAAGTCCACTTTTATGTATTTCATAAAAAATATAAAGACGTTTTCTCATTCTGTCATAATGATTTACAGTATAATGTAAAGGGTCACAAGCATAACCCCAATCAAGTCCTCTATGAATTCTGTCAAAGTTTTTTATTTCATCATCAATAATTTCTCTAATAGATATATTGTTAAAAACCTCTCCACCAGTTCCAGTAACTTTGCCAAGATATTCGTGGTCATAAATATCAGGTCTTGTACGTTTAATATGTTCAGCCTCAGCAAAAAACTGTTTACCTAGCCAACTTTTAGGAACATCAATATAAGTACTATGATGAACAAGCTTGTCCTCTCTACTTTCCATAATTTCATTATTAATCCAACATCTTTGATTTTTAGGTGGATTATATGAATAAAAAACAATAAATTTTTCTCCGCCTCTCATAAGGGATTGATTTATATTTCTTATTTCGTCAATACCTAAAAACTCATCAACTTCTTCATACCAAATAAATTTTGCATATCCTTTAAGGAACTTAGTTGATTTTATTTTTTTAGGATTATCTCCACCTCTAAAAATAATCTTCTGCCCTGTGTCTTTAAGAATTAATTCAGGAACAGAAACTTTAATCTCCCATTTTTCAGAAACCCCTAAAATATCAATAGCCCATCTAAGCTGTTCAAAAATGCTATCTTTAATATTTACTCCAACTTTTCTAAGAGCAACAGCATTAGCATTTTTATCAGTCATCATACCAAAAATAATTTCTATAGATATAAAAGATGATTTTGTACTACCTCTGCCACCTTTAAGCCAATAATGAGTATGCTTGCATTTTAAAATATCCTTATGAATGTCATAAAAGCTTTTACCTATAACCTCAGAAAGCTTTATTTTTCTTTCTTCTATAAAATCCACCTCACTTTATGTCATCAATAATAAGAATATTAATACCCTCATTCTGACTATCATCAAAAAACTGTTTTCTTTTACTTAGAAGTTCAGCAGCTCTCATTCTTTCACGAATAGAGCCTTCAAAAGAACTATTGTTATTATCCCCTCTCATAACATTTGTAAGAAACTTAAGTATTTCTTCGTTTTCAGCAACACCATTCATAACTGATACATCATTAGAGGCTTTTTCTACGGATTTATGTTCTTCGATAATTTTTTTGACATTTTCATCATTTAAAAATCTTTTAGCATAATTCTCTTTATATCCTGAAGCCTCAACTGCTTTATGAAAATCACCTGTTTGTAAAAGAACAGTATCGAAAATACGTTTTTTTTCCGAAAAACCCCCCTTCAAAATTACTCACCCCCTCTCTGACTATATAATAAATAATTAAAAGTCCAAAAAAGTCCCAACTTTTAAAAAATTCCATTTTCATATTTTTTTATAATCAAAACAAGGTTATCAATAGCAGAATCTTTTATTCTAAAAACTTGAGAACGGCTAACATTCATTTTTAAAGCAACATAATTAAAATCATATCCTTTTCTATATTTAAAATATAAAAACTCCTGCTCAATAGGTATAAGTTCACTTATGTATTTATCCATAAGCCTTTTATCTTCCATAATATTTTCAATGCACTCTGCTATATGCTGAATTTCTTTTTCATAACTTTTAAATATTTTTTTATCATCAATTTCGTTCTCAAATGACGAATATATTTTCACAGTGTTCTCTTTAATTCTTTTTATTTTTTGAATTTCTTCCTGCTTCATTTCACACATATTTAAAGCAGCACCCCATTTTAATAGTCTTTTTTTGACAATACCCTTTTCACTTTTAAGAATATCGTCAATATATTCTTTATAACTCCTTTTCATAACATTTCCCCCTAAAAAAAATTCGCAAACATACGTTCGTTTTATATATAATACACCTACTGTATTTTTGTGTCAATTATTTTCATACGACAAAATATTCTGTTGATTTTTTTCACGGATAGAATTAAACTATTTATAGAAAAGAGGTGATATAAATGTTTGATAAACATATTTTTAAAAAACAGCTTGAAATTTTAATGGAAGGCACTACAACAGTTGAATTTGCTGAAAAAACTGGATTTAATAGAACATATCTTTCAAAATATATAAATTTAAAATTAGACAGACCACCATCTCCAGAACTTTTAAAATCAATATCAAGTAATAAAGTTTCATATACAGATTTAATGATATCTTGTGGATATATAGATGCAGATATGTCATTAGAAGAAACAATAAAAGTACCTATAATAGGTGAAGTACATGCAGGAACACCAATACTTGCTGTTGAAAACACAGAAGGATATGAATATGTAAGTAGAACAGAAATTCTTACTTCATATGAATATTTTTATTTAAGAGTTAAAGGTGACAGCATGATAAACGCTAGAATACATGATGGAGATTTAGTATTTGTTAGAAAACAAGATGATGTTGAAAGCGGAGATATAGCCGTTGTAATGACTAATGATGAAAATGTATCTATTAAACGTGTAATAAAAAAAGATAATATATTAGTTCTACAAGCGGAAAACTCAAAATATCTACCAATGGTTTTTACAGAAAAAGATAAAGATAATGTAAAGATATTAGGAAAAGTTATTCATGTAAAGTTTAAAATTTAATTATGTTTATGATATAATTAAAAAAAACGTATTTACGGAGGGTTTAAAATTATGATTTCATTAAAAGGAGTACCGGCATCAACAGGTTGTGCACTTGCTACCGCAATGAAAATTGATATAGTAGAAGAATTTTCCGAAAATCTTATGATTACATTTGATGAAAAAGTTGATGAAGAAGAAAAATTAAAATCAGCAATAGAAACATTAAAAACTATACTTGAAAAAAAAATACAGAAACTCACATCAGAAAATCGTGAAGAAGAAGCAAAATATCTTATAGTACAAAAATATCTTTTAAATAATAAAATTTTAGAAGAATGGGCATATGAATTTATAGAATATGAATATGCAGCAGTATCAGCTGTATGTCGAGCAATAAGAAAGCAAGTAGAATTTATAAAAACATTAGGCAATGAAAATATAGAAAAAAGAATTCCTGATATTATAGAAGTTGGAAAAAGACTTATGTATCTTCTTTCCGGCTTAAACTATCCTGATATATCACATATAGAAAAAGATGTTATTTTAATAGCAGAAGACATACCAACAAATATAATGAGATTAGCAGACCATGACCATGTAAAAGGTGTAGTGTTAAAAAAAGGAAGTACAAAAAGTCATACTGTTTTACTTTCAGTAGATATGGAAATTCCTTGTATAATATCATGTACAGATATATTAGATAAAGTAAATGATGGAGATATAATATTTATAGATGGCAAAACAGGAATTGTAAATACACAATTAAATTCAACAGATAAAATTAATGTTTTAACACATCTTGAAAACTATGTAAGAGCAAAAGAACATATAAAAGAGTTTGCAAATATGCCTACAATAACAAAAGATGGTAAAGAAATAAAACTTTTTAGTAATGTAATAGATGTTAATACATCTGCAAGATATAGAAAAGTTGGAGCAGACGGCATAGGACTTTTCAGAACAGATTTTCTTTATACAGACTATGATAAACTACCGGAAGAAGATTTCCAATTTGATATATATAAACTTATAGCAGAAAGAAATAATAATAATATTTTTGTAATAAGAACAATGGATACAGGTGATGATAAATCTCTTACAAGTTTAAGTTTAGAACCGGAAAGAAATCCATTTTTAGGATATAGAGCAATAAGAATATCATTATCACGACCAGATATACTTCTAACACAAACAAGAGCAATACTTAGAGCTTCAGCCTATGGAAATGTAAAAATACTTTATCCATTAATATCTAATGTTGAAGATATAAAAGGAGCATTAGAAATATTAAATCAAGCAAAAGAAGAACTACGAAAAGAAAACATACCATTTAATGAAAATATAGAAACAGGTTTAGTAATAGAAGTACCTTCTGCTGCAATAATGGTATCTTCACTTATAAAATATGTTGATTTTGTAGCAATAAGTGGAAATTCTCTTACACAGTATGTATTAGCAGTAGATAGACTTAATTCTGTTGTTGCACATAGATTTAAAAGTCTTGAACCTGCACTTTTAAAAATAATTAAATCAGTAAACGACACTGTAAAAAGCAGCGGAAAATTATGTTATATATATGGAGAACTTGCAGCACATAAAGAAAATATATACATATATATGGGTCTTGGAATAAATGCATTTAGCATAAACCCTACAAATATACTTCCAATAAGAAAATTTATAAATTCAATAAAATATGAAGATGCAAAAAAAGATGCTACAAAAGCTCTTATGTGCGATAGTGTTACAGAAGTTGAATATATAATAAAAAAATTTAAAACTAACTCTGATAAATAATATTATATTATTGACAAATATATTTTTTATATTTATAATCAAATTTAAATATCGATATTATTCATAGGAATAATATGATATAGCTTAGATGAGAAAAAATTAAAGCTGAGATGAGAAAAGGAGAGATTTTTTATGAAAAACAAATTTCAGAACTTTTGTATTTTAGGTCTTGCAGCAGCTATATTTGTAGGTTGTTCAGCAAATGCTGCTAGCGAAAAAAATGTTACTACTGATGATAAATTCAAAATAGGTGTTGTACAGTATGTTGAACACCAATCTCTTGATGATATCTATAAAGGTATTGTTGATGAATTAAAAGCTAATGGTTACGAAGATGGCGTAAATATAGAAATAGATTATCAAAATGGTCAAGGCGACCAATCAAACCTTAAAACAATAAGTAGTAAATTTGTAAATGATGATTCTGATTTAATAATAGCAATAGCAACTCCTGCTGCACAGGCAGTAGCTTCTGAAACAAGCGAAATTCCTATTATAGGAGCTTCAATAACAGATATGGTTAGTGCAGGTCTTGTTGAAAACTTAGAAAATCCTGGTGGAAATATTACAGGTATAAGCGATATGGCACCTGTTGAAGAACAGATTGACATACTTCTTCAGCTTGTTCCAAATGCAAAAAGTATAGGTATTTCTTACTGTACAAATGAAGTAAACTCAGAAGTACAAGTAAACAAAGCTATTGAATATCTTAAATCAAAAGGCATAGAACCTGTTATAACAACAGTAACAAATTCAAATGATGTTCTTCAAGCAATATCATCTCTTACAGGAAAAGTTGATGGATTATATATACCTGTTGATAATACAATGGCATCAGCAATGCCAACTATATCTTCTGTATGTGTTGAAAACAAACTTCCTATTGTAACAGGAGCAGCCGTAATGGTTGAACAAGGAGCTATAGCAACATCATCATTTGATTATTATGATTCTGGTAAACAAGCAGGCAAAATGGCAATGTATATACTTGAAGGTGAAAATCCAGCAAATATGCCTGTTGAATTTACAGAAGAAACAAAAATATATGTAAATAAAACATTTGCTGACAGTATAGGAATTGAAGTTCCAGAAAACCTTATAAATTCAGCATATGAAGTATATTAATATAAAATATTTAGGTGCAGTAAAAAACTGCACCTTTTTTATATTTTTCCTTTGACATATTTTTATAGTGATGATAATATGTTTAAGATATTAATACCTTGGAGGTTAAAAAATGGCAGAAACCCTTGTAAACTTTTTTGTTGAAAATTTGGGCGGTATTGTTTCAAAAGAGATTATAGTATTTATAGTATCTTTGATGCCCATACTTGAGCTTAGAGGAGGAATAATTGCTGGATATGCTCTTGGTCTTGAATTCCTTCCCACATTTATAATTGCCTTTATAGGAAATATGGTACCAATACCTTTTATATTGTACTTTATACAGTTTATATTTAAGGTATTAAAGAAAACACCAATGAAAAAAATTGTTATATGGTGTGAAAACAAAGCTGAAAGTAAAAGTGAAAGTATAAGAAAATATGCATACTGGGGAGTATTCCTTTTTGTAGCAGTACCACTTCCTGGTACAGGTGCATGGATGGGAGCTTTAATAGCAAGTATGTTAAAAATGGACCCTAAAAAGACACTTCCTGTAATTGCAGTTGGTGTATTATGTGCAGGAATAATAGTATCAATACTTTCATTCGGACTTTTGAACGCTATAGGAATAGGATAAAAATAGGAGGAAAAAATGTCAGAAAGAATTTCCACGCCTAAAAGAACTAAAGAAATAATAGAAAAATATGGATTTTATTTCAAAAAAAATTTCGGACAAAATTTTCTTATTGACTCAAATGTACTTGATAATATAGTACTTTCTGCTGGAGTAACAAAAGATGATTTTGTATTTGAAGTTGGTCCTGGAATAGGTAGTCTTACACAAGTACTTGCAGAAAATGCAAAAGGTGTATTATCAGTTGAAATTGATAATAACCTTATACCAATACTTAAAGATACATTAAGTGATTATAATAATGTAGAAATAATAAATAATGACATACTTAAGGTAGACCTTAATTCTCTTATAGAAGAAAAAAATGAAGGAAAACCTGTAAAAGTTGTTGCAAATCTTCCATATTATATTACAACACCAATAATAATGGAGCTTCTTGAAAAAAAACTTAATGTAAAAAGCATAACAGTAATGGTACAAAAAGAAGTAGCCGAAAGAATGCAAGCTGGACCAAAAAATAAAGAATACGGAGCACTTTCAGTAGCAGTACAATACTATTGTGATGCATCAATAGATATAATAGTACAACCAAGCTGTTTTATGCCACGACCAAAAGTTGCTTCTGCAGTAATAACATTAAAACTTCTTGATAAGCCAAGAATAGAAGTAAAAGATGAAGAATTATTCTTCAAAGTTGTAAAATGTGCTTTTGGTCAAAGACGAAAAACTCTTATGAACAGTCTTTATAATCAAGGAGGCTTTAATATACCAAAAGAAGACCTTACAGAAATAATAAAATCCGCAGGTCTTGATGAAAAAGTACGTGGTGAAGCTTTAAGTTTAGATGATTTTGGAAAAATTACAGATAGTATATATGACTACATAAATAGATAATGCTTTTGCATTATCTATTTTTTTGCATTTTTATATTATAACCTTCATATATTAATGATAACGATATATAAAGGAGGCTTAGGTATGTACAACAGAAAATATGATAAAATTTTAGTATCATTAAAACAGGATACACATGGTTTTTCTTTAAGTGACCGCCCTACTTCCGGAAGTTGTACAATAGAAATAAAAAATAATAAAGGTATAATTCGTATTTCTTTAAAGGATTTAAAACAGCCAAAAACAAATACATATAAATTTTATGGTATATCTGTATCAAAATCAAAATCAGAAGGAATATATATATGTGATATAACACCGGATAGTACAGGTTTTTTTGAATATAAAAGAGAGTTTAATCCTGATAATTTTATAGATACAGATAAAACAATAGATGAAATAAATGTATTTGCAGTTATATGTGAAAATAAAACTGAAAGTAATATTATAATTTCACCATTATGTGGATATACAGATACAAAAATAAATTGGAAAAGCAGATTTACAATATATGATAAACTACATACTGTAAATGATACAATAATAGATTTATCTGATTATAAGGAAATTACAGAAACTCCTAAAAATACAATACAAGCTGCTGAAAAATCAAATTTTGAAGAAAAAACTATTTCCTCAACAGAAGCAGTGCTAGAAAAAACAACAAAAAATGATATTTTTGAAGATATATTTTCAATACCTGCTTCAGATATGTTTTCAAGTATAACAAAAAGATTTAAAGAAGAAATGGAACTTCTAGAAAATGCCGGAATATTTACAAAAGAAGATATCAAAAAAATAACAAACACAAAAGATAGTGTAAAAACTATTGAAAATACTAATAAAATAACAGAAATTTCAAAATCTTTAAATACTAACTATGAAATAAACAAAAATGATAATATTAATAGTATATTTGAAGAAAATAAAAAAATTACTCTCCCCCACTCTAATAATGAATGGGTAATATGTGATTTTGACGAACACGTTCTTTTACCAGAAAATATTATATTATATTCAAAAAATCCTTTTATATTATATTGTTGCAAAAAATATAAACATATTATAATAGGCAGAAATAAAGAAAAAAATACATATTATATAGGAATACCAGATTTTTATAATAAAGATTATACATTAAAAGCATCTCAAATAGGATTTAGAGAATTTATAAAAAAAGATAATAATTGGGGATATTGGATAAAAGAAATATATTAAATTAATACGGGAAATATCCCGTATTTTTTATTATAAAAAATTAACTGACATATAAAACATATGTCAGTTAATTTTTAAATATTTCTATTTTTCAAAAAATCAATTCCTTGTTCAGTAATTCCCTTTACTATATAGTCCTCATCACAACACATATCAATTAAAACAGCTATAACAAAACCTCTATCATCAAGTTCAGTTATAATATTAAACACTTCTCTTGGAGATAAATCATTAATTTCTCTTGAAATGTCAGATATATCTGGTTCTTTATTCTCAGAACATAATTTATTTATAACATTTAAAACTTTTATATAATTATTCATTGTAATTCTCCCATTTTTTCTTAAGTATATCATAAATAAATATTACATACAATTATATCTATTCATAATAAGAAGTATTAAAATAGGCAAAATAATATTACATTCATTATTATTATGGCACACATCTATATGATTATGATTACAACAAACATCTTTTACACATTCATCTTCACAAACATCAGTATTTTCACATTTAAATTGTTCAGGTATAGAATTCCATCTTTCTATTCTCACAAAAAACACTTCCTTAAAGTTTTATATTTAAAATTATATTAATAATACTTGTATTTTATGTATAAGGAGTTTATTGTTAATTTACTAATTCAAATTGTTATGTTAAAATAGTTCAGTATAATGTGAATTTAGGTTAATATAAAATCCTAATGTATGTTTTTAGTATTGGAGGTTGTTAATGATTAGAAAATACATGCAGGATTATAAAACCATAAACCTTAAACACAATCGTTTCGATATAATAGGAGATGTACATGGTTGTTATGATGAGCTTATGGAGCTTATACATAAACTAGGGTATATAAAAAGAGGAAAAGCCTATTTCCACCCTGAGGACAGAAGACTTATATCTGTTGGTGACATAGCCGATAAAGGTAATAAAAATATAGAATGTCTTAACTTTTGGATAAACCAAGTAAACTATGGTGGCGGAATGTGGGTTTATGGAAATCACTGTTTTAAGTTTTACAGATATCTTATAGGTAATAAAGTTAAGCTTTCTCATGGTATAGAAAAAACAGTATCCGAATATAATAAACTTTCAGATGATGATAAAGAAATTTTTAAAGATAGATTTATTAAATGTTATGAAGGAAGAAGTCATTATATTATGCTGGATAATAAAAACCTCATAGTTGTACATGGCTGTATTAAAGAAGAAGATATAGGTCATTTCAATAGAGGTATAAAAACAAGATGTCTTTATGGAGATGTTACAGGAGAATTTGACGAGAACGGAAAACCTATAAGAAATGACTGGGCAAAAGAATATAAAGGACAGCCACTTATTGTATATGGACATACTGCTGTTTTAGAAGCAAAAATGATAAATAATACAATAGATATAGACACAGGTTGTGTATATGGTGGAAAACTTACAGCCTTTAGATACCCTGAAAAAACTCTTGTTCAGGTTCAAGGAAAACCTTATACTGAATATAGAGGTTCAAAAAAAATAAATTTTTCCCAGTTAAAAAACGAGCAATATTAAATTGCTCGTTTTTTATTTTTTTATTAAAAATACACTAATGTTGTATACATAAAACATATATTTATATTAGTATTTCTATATTTTAGGTATATAAATATAATATTACCAAAAAATATGTGTGTTTTTGTCGGTAATTTATATTTATGAATAATTATAAATTTATATACATATTATTGACTTTAAACACTATAAAAGTGTAAAATATACAGTGTTACAAAGAAATTTGTTTCTCTATGAAACACACATTTGTATTTTTAATGTATATTATTAATTCTTAATGAATTTTTATAATATGGTTTTGGAAGGAGTAGGAGTTATGTTTGCTTATAGTAAAAAAAGTAATCTTCTTGAGAATACACAACAGGAATTCCCGCTTATTGATGTTAATGAGCCAAATCTTTATAGAGATTTTTTCCCTTATGATGAAGTACCTAAAGTTGTGTTCAATCACCGAGTTGTACCTATGAATGTACCGGAAAAAATATGGATAACAGATACAACATTCAGAGATGGTCAACAATCAAGAGAGCCCTATACAGTAGGACAAATGACATATCTTTATGACCTTATACATAAGCTTTCAGGGCCTAAAGGCGTTATAAAAATGAGTGAATTCTTTTTATACACAAGAAAAGACCAAGAAGCCGTTTATAAATGTCTTGAAAAAGGATATGAATTTCCTGAAATTACAAGCTGGATAAGAGCTTCAAAAAAAGATTTTGAACTTGTTAAAGAAATAGGTCTTAAGGAAACAGGTATACTTGTAAGTTGTTCCGACTACCATATTTTCCATAAAATGCATATGACAAGACATCAAGCTCTTGACCACTATATAGCTGTTGTTCGTGAATGTATAGAAACAGGTGTAATTCCAAGATGTCATTTTGAAGATATTACAAGAGCCGATTTCTATGGCTTTGTTGTTCCTTTTGCATCTGCTCTTATGGAACTTAGCAAAGAAACAGGAGTACCAGTAAAAATAAGAGCTTGTGATACATTAGGATATGGTGTTACATATCCTGGTACAATGCTTCCAAGAAGTGTTCAAGGAATTATGTATGGTCTTAATAATCATGCAAAAGTACCTTCAGAGTGTCTTGAGTGGCATGGACATAATGATTTTTACAGAGCTGTTAATAACGCTACATATGCTTGGCTTTATGGAGCAAGTGGTATAAACTGTTCACTTCTTGGAATTGGTGAAAGAACAGGAAATACACCTTTAGAAGCTATGGTTATGGAATATGCTCAGCTTAAAGGTACACTTGATGGAATGGACACAACAGTTATAACTGAAATTGCTGAATATTATGAAAAAGAACTTGGATATGTTATACCACCAATGACACCATTTGTTGGTAAAAACTTCAATGTTACAAGAGCAGGAATACATGCTGATGGTCTTCTTAAAAATGAAGAAATTTACAATATATTTGATACAGAAAAGCTTTTAAGACGACCTGTAAGAATAGCTATTTCAAATACTTCTGGAACAAGTGGAATAGCACATTGGATAAACAGCTATTTCCACCTTACAGGAGAAGCAGCCGTTTCAAAGAAAGATAGAGTTGTTGATATAGTATATAACTGGGTTAACGAACAATATAATGATGGACGTGTAACAGTAATTACTGATAGTGAACTTGAAAGAGTCACACTTGATGCAATGAAAGAAATAGATGAAGATAAATAAGGAGGATTTTCATATTATGGATAATATTACAGAAGCAAAAGAAAAATTTGCAAAACTTATAGAAGAACAGCTTGAAAGAGTTGAAAGAATGAAGGCTCAAAAAGATTTTGTTGACTACAGCAAAAAAGATAAAATAATAATCGGTGTTGCTGGTGGAGATGGAATTGGACCTGCAATTACAAAACAGGCTGAAAGAATTATGGAATTTCTTCTTAAATCAGAAATGGAAAAAGGTAAAGTTGAAATAAGAGAAATCACAGGCCTTACAATAGAAAAACGTGTTGAAGCTATGAAAGCAATACCAGATGATGTACTTGAAGAAATCAAAGCTTGTGACGTTATACTTAAAGGGCCTACTACTACACCAAGAGCAGGAGACCCATGGCCAAATATTGAAAGTGCAAATGTTTCAATGAGAAAAGAACTTGATCTTTTTGCAAATGTTAGACCTGTAAAAGTACCAGAACAAGGTATAGACTGGGTATTTTACAGAGAAAATACAGAAGGTGCTTATACACTTGGAAGTAAAGGCTTTGCTGTTAATGATGATATTTCTATTGACTTTACAGTTGCAACAACAGAAGGTACAGAAAGAATTATAAGAGCAGCTTTTGAATATGCAAGAAAGAACAACAGAACAAGAGTTACAGCTGTTACAAAAGCAAACATTATAAAAGCAACAGATGGTAAATTCTTAAAAATATTCTATGAAATAGCTAAAGAATATCCTAATATTTCAGCTGATGACTGGTATATTGATATTATGACAGCTAAACTTGTTGATGAAAAACGTCGTCAAGAATTTCAGGTTGTTGTTCTCCCTAACCTTTATGGAGATATTATCACAGACGAAGCAGCAGAATTTCAGGGTGGCGTAGGTACAGCCGGAAGTGCAAACATAGGTAAAAAATATGCTATGTTTGAAGCAATACATGGTTCTGCACCTCGTATGGTTAAAGAAGGTAGAGATATATACGCAGACCCTTGTAGTATAATTCGTGCATCTGTTATGCTTCTTTCACATATTGGATATCAAGAAGAAGCTGATAAACTTGAAAAAGCTCTTGATATTTGTACAAATATTGAAAAGAAAGTTTATACAACAGGTCGTTCTGATGGAGCAACTTCTGCACAAATGGCAGATTATATAATGGAAACAATAAATAATTTATAATTAAATAAAAAAAGGCTTCAATTTATATTGAAGTCTTTTTTTATATCATCTTTGACTTTTTTATCAATATATGATTAAATAAAAATAATAAAATACTTATTTATGAGGTGTGTTATATGAAAAAAATTAAGGTTATGAGTGTTTTTGGAACACGACCTGAAGCTATAAAAATGGCTCCTCTTGTTAAGGAGCTTATGAAAAATGAACATATTGAAAGTATAGTTTGTGTTACAGCACAGCATAGAGAAATGCTTGACCAAGTTCTTGAAATTTTTGACCTTAAACCTGATTATGACTTAAATATAATGCGTCAAAGACAAACACTTGCAGGCATAACAACAAGAGCATTAGAAGGTCTTAGTGAAGTTATGGCAGAAACAAAACCTGACCTTGTACTTGTTCATGGTGATACAACAACAACATTTGCTGGAGCATTAGCTGCTTATTATAATCAAATAAAAGTAGGACATGTTGAAGCTGGTTTAAGAACATATGACAAATATCAGCCATTTCCAGAGGAAATGAACAGAAAACTTACAGGTGGACTTACAGATATTCACTTATCACCTACAAAACTTGCAAAAGAACATCTTTTACTTGAAAATGTACCTGAAAAAGATATATACATAACAGGTAACACGGTAATAGATGCATTAAAAACAACTATAGAAGAAAACTATAAATTCACAGTTGATGAGCTTAATAATATAGATTTCAAAAACAAAAAAGTTATTGCCATGACTGCTCACAGACGTGAAAACCTTGGAGAACCTTTAGAAAACATTTGTAAAGCAGTTAAAAGAATTGTTGAAAAATATGAAGATGTTGAAGTTGTATATGCAGTTCATAAAAACCCTGCTGTAAGAGATGTTGTATTCGATATTCTTGGAAATAACAGCAGAATACATCTTTTAGACCCTCTTGACCTTAAAGATATGCATAACCTTATGAGTCGTTCATATCTTGTTCTTACAGATAGTGGTGGACTTCAAGAAGAAGTTCCTTCAATGGGTAAACCTGTACTTGTTTTAAGAAATGTTACAGAAAGACCAGAAGGTATAGAAGCTGGAACACTTAAACTTGCAGGTGTAAATGAAGACACAATTTTTGATATGACAGAAACACTTCTTATAAATTATGAAGAATATGAAAAAATGGCACAAGCTAAAAATCCATTTGGAGATGGACATGCTTCTGAAAGAATAGTTCAGATTATTCTTCATAATTTTGGTATAAGAGAAGATAGACCAGAAGACTTTAATATCTAACATCAATTAAGGAGATGATTTTAATGAATGAAGAAAGAATGGCAGTTCTCAGAATGCTTGAAAAAGGAATTATAAACGCAGATGAAGCAGAAAGACTTATAGTTGCCCTTTCACAGCCTTCAAGAAATGATGATGCAATAAATCATCTTGGAATTATGATTGATAAAGCTGGAGAAGCATTAACATCATTAGCAAAAAATATAAATGAAAGAGCCAAAGAAGCTGAACCTGTTATAAAAAGAAAAGTAAATGACATTACAGATAAAGCTATGGATATAAAAGATGAAATAGCAGCATATAAAGAAAGAAAAAGAAAAGCTTTTGAAGAATTTCAAGCAAGAGAAGAAGAACAGAAAAAAGCATTAGAAGAAGAATTTAATGGATATAATGAAAATAGAAAAAAAACATCATATGATGAAATGGAATTCTTTAATTTATTAAATGATGATTTTGATAATAATGAAGAAGCTATGGAACCTGATTTAAATTTAACACAAGAAGCATATTTAAAAACTATTGAAGAAATGCTTAAATCATCTGAAGAAAATTCTGATTTTATAGAAAAAATGCAATCTGCTTGTGGTGGAGATTCTTGTGATGGTTGTAGCGGTTGCAACAGTAAAGCATTTGAAGACAGAGTTATATGCGGAAGAACAGAACCTTGCTGTGGAGAAAATGGTTTTGATTGTAAAAATGATGAGCCTTGCTGTAATGATGAAAATATCTGTTTCAAAGATGTTTACTGCTGTGGACTTAAAGAAGATTGTGGAAAACTTTCACCTTGTTGTTGGGATGAAGAAGGAAAAGAGTTTGCAAAAAACAGAGCAAAAGAACATGGAACAGAAGTTGGAGATTTTATAGTAAAAAATCCAAAAAGTGACGGTAATATATTTTAAAAATTAAGGAAGTCTTTTGACTTCCTTTTTTAAAGGAGATTTTTATGGGCGAAAAAATGAGAATTGATAAATTTATTTCAAATATGGGCTTCGGCAGCAGAAAAGAAATAAAAGAATATATCAAAAAGAAAAAAATAACTGTAAATGGTGAAATTATAAAAAGTGGTGATACATACATAGATACAGATGATGAAATTTATTGTTGCGGAAAAAAAGTTGAATATGAAAAATATATTTATATAATGATGAACAAACCTTCAGGATATGTAAGTGCTAATGAGGATAAGCAAGAAAAGACTGTTTTTGACCTTATAAGCAATGAATATAGAAAAAAAGACCTTTTTATTGCTGGAAGATTAGATAAAGATACAGAGGGCTTTTTAATCATTACAAACAACGGTAAATTTGCACATAACATGCTTTCACCCAAAAAACATGTTAATAAAACATACTTTGTAAAATCTGAAGGTGGCAAAATTACTGATGAAGATATATATAAATTTAAAACTGGCATAACAATAGATGATGGTTATAAGTGTAAGCCTGCCACTTTAGAAATAAAAAATAATGGTGAAGTTTCTGAATGTTTATTAACTATTTCAGAAGGAAAATTTCATCAAGTAAAAAGAATGTTTGAGTCTATTGGAAAAAAAGTTATATATCTTAAACGTGTAAAAATAGGTAATCTTGAATTAGATGACACCATACCTTTAGGAAAATTTAAAGTTATGACAGAACAAGATATAAAACTTATAGGTGCAGATACAGAATAGTATTAAAAATCCGTCAATATATTGACGGATTTTATTTTTTTCTATTAAATTGTTCTTTCATTTCTTTTTCAAATAATTTTATATGTTCTATAATTTCAGGATTAAACACACCACATTCTCCATTAATAATCATATCAATAGCCTTTTCGTGAGTAAAAGCCTTTTTATATACCCTGTCAGAAGTAAGAGCATCATAAACATCTGCTAATGATACAACCTGAGCCCATATAGAAATTTCATCACCTTTAAGACCATCAGGATACCCTTTTCCATCCCATCTTTCATGATGATGTCTACATATATCATAAGCATACATATATAAAGAATGTGTTTTATACTGTGGTACTCTTTCAAGTAATTTACAACCCTTAATTGTATGTTGTTTCATAAACTCAAACTCTTCTTTTGTAAGTTTTCCTGGTTTATTAAGAATAGCATCGGGAATTGCTATTTTCCCAACATCATGCATAATAGCAGCTGTTGCTATTTCTGCAATAGTTTCATCACTAAAATTTGCATTTTTCATTTTACCATTAATTTTATTTAATATAAAATATGTAATATCATGTATTCTCTGTACATGCTCTCCTGATTCACAATCACGAAATTCTATTGCAGTGGAAAGGGTTTCTATAATTGAATAATTAAGTTTAACAATTTCTTCTGTTTTACTCACAATTTCTTCTTCTTGGATTTTAACAACTTTGGTAAGCCTTTCTCTGGCATTATAAAGTTCTATAATATTTCCAATACGTCTTTTTATAAAATATGGATTTATAGGCTTTCTTATAATATCAACAACACCAAGGTCATATCCCTTTTTCATCATATCCTTTGAATCATCGGCAGTAATAAAGAAAACAGGTATTGTTTTTACAAAACCAAGGCTATTCATTTCAATCATAACATCTATACCGTCCATAATAGGCATAACTATATCAAGAAAAACAGCCGCAATATTCTGATTATATTTTTTTATAAGATTTAAAGCTTCCTTACCATTTTCTGCTTCTATAATATTATACTCATCCTTAAATATTTCACTTATAATAGCTCTATTTAATTCAACATCATCGACAACGAGTATTGTATTTTTAGAATTCAAAACTTGCACCTCATTTTTATAAATTATTCTAATTCCAACAAATTATTAATAACCATATTATAACTATTTTTTAGATTATCAAATAAAACAGGAATTTTATCAAAGTCTTTATTTCTAACAGCCAATACAATATTATTGCTATCATTCTCTAATATTTTAAAGCCTAAATTGGCAGCAATACCTTTAAGAGTATGTGCATTTTTTTCAATATCATCATAATTTTCAGTTTCAACAGACTCACATAATAAATTATATGTATTATCATCAGAAAATTTTTTAAGAAACTTTATAAAAAGCATCTCATTGTTTCCAAATCTCTCTATTGTATCACACAAATCCATATTTAAAATATCAGCTAAATCTTTTAAATTCATAAAATTCACCTTTTCTTTTAAATATAATAATTATAAGTATACATCTTTAAGAAATTCATTTCAATACATTAAAATACAAAAAGACTGTAAAATATACAGTCTTTTGTAAATATTTAAAATTCTTTTAAAACACTATCTAATATTTCAATAGCCTCATCAATTTCTTTTTCAGAAATAATAAGCGGAGGTACAAAACGAACAACGTCACTTCCTGCACCAACAACAAGAAGTCCATTTTCTATACATTTTTTAACAACTTCTCCAACAGGAACAGTAATTTGTATACCTTGCATAAGCCCCATTCCACGAACATTTTTAATAATTTCATACTTATCTTTAAGACTATTAAGCTTTTCAGTAAGATAAGCACCTTGTTTTTTTACATTATCAAGTATACCATTATTCATAATTTCATCTATTACAACAGTTCCTGCTGCTGTTGCAAGAGAATTTCCACCAAATGTAGAAGCATGGTCACCTGGATTAAATCCTTGTGCAGCATTATTAGTGGCAAGCATAGCACCAATAGGAACACCACCAGCAAGACCTTTTGCAAGAGTAGCAATATCTGGAGCAACACCATAAACTTGGTATGCAAAAAGCTCTCCAGAACGTCCTACACCAGTCTGAACCTCATCAAAAACAAGAAGAATATCATTTTCATCACAAAGCTTTCTAACTTCCTGAAGATATTCTTTATCAGCAGGTATTATTCCACCCTCGCCCTGTATAACTTCCATCATAATTGCACAAGTATTTTCATCAACAACCGATTTTAAAGATTCAATATTATTATATTCAGCATATTTTATACCTGGAAGAAGTGGGTCAAGACCTTTGTGATATTTATCCTGTCCTGTTGCTGTAACAGCACCATAAGTTCTTCCATGGAAGCTTTTAATCATTGTTATAATATCGCTTCCCTTTTTATTTTTAAGTTTAGCATATTTACGACAAAGTTTTAAAGCTGCCTCATTAGCCTCTGCACCACTATTACAGAAAAATACTTTATCGAAATCACTATTTTGTACAAGCATATTAGCAAGCTGAATTTGTGGCTCTGTATAATAAAGATTTGAACAATGTATAAGTTTTGCCGCCTGTTCACTTATTTTTTTTACAAGTTTTTCATTATTACAACCAAGTGAATTTACAGCAATACCACCAACAAAATCAACATATTTTTTTCCATCTATATCCCACATATAAGCACCATCACCATGGTCAAGAGCCACAGGATAACGAATATATGTATTCATTACAACATCAGAACCTAATTTAACAAGTTTATCCATTTTTTCTGACATTATAAAACACCTCCTTATTTTGAAATCATAGTTCCAATACCTTTTTGAGTAAATATTTCAAGTAATAAACAATGTTCAACACGACCATCAAGTATATGAACATTTTCAACACCGGCTTCAACACCTGCCATACAGCATTGTACTTTAGGAATCATACCTCCAGATATTGTTCCATCATCTATAAGACTTTGAACTTTATCTGCTTTTATAAAGCTCATAATAGAATTAGGGTCATGTATATCTCTCATAACACCTTCAACATCTGTAAGGAAAACAAGTTTTTCTGCTTTTAAAGCACCTGCTATTGCAACAGCAGCATAATCAGCATTTATATTGTATGTAACTCCGTTATCATCTTTTCCTATAGGAGCAATAACAGGTATAAAATCATTATTTATAAGTGACTCTATAAGAGATGTATCAACCTCTTTAACATCACCTACACAGCCATAATCAATACCATCTTTTTGTATTTTTTCAGCTTTTAAAATTCCGCCATCTTTTCCGCTGATACCAACAGACTTAACACCTTGAAGTTCAATATCTGTAACGATTGATTTATTAAGTTTTCCTGCAAGAACCATTTCAACAATCTGCATTGTTTCTTCATCAGTAACACGAAGTCCGTTTATAAATTCAGATTTAATATCCATTTTTTTAAGAAAAGCATTTATATCAGGACCACCACCATGAACTATAACAGGCTTCATACCTACAAGTTTCATAAGTGCAATATCCTTAATTAATGTTTCTTTTATTTCAGGGTTTATAAGGGCACTTCCACCATATTTTATTACAACAGTTTTTCCGTAGAACTTTTGTATATAAGGAAGAGCCTCTATAAGAACCTCTGCTTTTTCTATATAATTTTTCATTGTGCTATTTTTATTTATCATAATTAAATTCCCCCAAATTTAATTTATTTTATGAACGATAGTCACCATTGATTTTTACATAATCATAGCTTAAATCACAACCCCATGCAGTTGCTTTTGCCCCACCTTCAGCTATTTTTATATCAACATATATTTCTTTTTCTTTAAGAATTTCTTTAGCTTTATCCTCATCAAAAACAATAGGAGTTCCTTGAGTCATAAGGTCAATAGTACCTTTTTCACTTCTATATACAATATCAACTTTTGTAGTATCAAAATCTATTCCGGAATAGCCCATTGCACAAAGTACACGACCCCAGTTTGCATCTTCTCCAAACATAGCAGCTTTTACAAGGCTTGAAGTAACAACAGATTTTGCAATAATTTTTGCATCTTCTTCAGTTTTTGCACCATCAACATTTATTTCAATGAATTTTGTTGCACCTTCACCATCACGAACAAGTTCTTTAGCAAGTTTTTCATTTATATAGTAAAGAGCGTCAGCAAATACTTTATAATCTTCATTTTCAGTATCAATAATATCATTACCTGCCATACCATTTGCAAGAACAATAACTGTATCATTTGTACTTGTATCACCATCAACACTTACCATATTAAATGTTTTTGGAATAGTAACCATAAGAGCTTTATCAAGAAGTTCCTGTGTAATATTAATATCAGTTGTTATAAAACCAAGCATAGTAGCCATATTAGGATGTATCATACCAGACCCCTTTGCCATTCCACCAATTTTAACTATTTTACCACCAACTTCTATTTCAACAGCAACTTCTTTAGAATATGTATCTGTTGTCATAATAGCTTGTGCAGCAACATGTGCATCTTCTCTGTCATATCCAAGCATAGAGAAAGTATTATCAATACCTTTTTTAATAGTATCAATAGGGAAAGTTGCACCAATAACACCTGTTGAAGCAGTAAGAACAGTATCAGCAGGAACATTTAAAAGTTCTGCAAATTTTTCTGCCATTTGTAAATTTCCTTGTACACCAAGTTCACCTGTACAAGCATTAGCATTTCCACTATTTACAGCAACACCGCTTATTTTATTTTTTTTATTTTTAACTATTTCAATATTTCTTAAAACAGATGTAGCTTTAACAACATTTGTTGTAAAAGCACCTGCACAAACAGCAGGAACATCACTAGCAATAAGAGCAAGGTCTTTAGCACCTTTTTTTATACCAACAGCATTTCCAGTAGCCTTAAAACCTTTAGGTGCTGTAACTCCTCCATCTATAATTTTCATATTTGTACCTCCATTGATTATTTATACTAAAACAATGTATATTACTGTATATTATTAATAAAGAGATTATAAACCTTTTTTTATTATTTTGTATAGACTAAAATTTTACAAATATTAATAAAAATATGGGCTATTTTTTTATATTTTTGCATACTATATGTATATTTATACGTATAGTATATATCAAAAGTACTATAATTGTATAAATATTAAAAAAATACCACCCTTTATATAAATATAAAAGGTGGTTATTATTATGTTCTTGAACGATATTCTCCGTTTATTCTTACATATTCATGTCCTAAATCACAGCCCCAAGCCTTTGCAGTATATTCACCATCACAAAGTTCAGCAACAATTTTTATATCTCTTTCTCCCAAAACTTCTGATGCATAATTTTCATCAAATTGTATAGGTCTTCCATTTTGCATCATAAGAACGCAGCCCTTTTCACTTGCAAAATATATATTAAGTTTATCAGGATTAAAATATGCACCAGAGCCGCCCATAGCAGCAGCAACACGCCCCCAGTTTGCATCTTCTCCATAAAGAGCAGTTTTAACAAGGTCATTTGTAACTATACTTTTTGCTAATATTTTAGCATCTTCTTGTGATTTAGCATTTATAACAGCAGCCTCCATAAATTTAGAAGCACCTTCCCCATCATGAACAATATCCTTTGCAAATTTTAAATGAATTTGATAAAGAGTTTCTTTAAATAATTCAAAAAATTCATTTTCTTCATCTATAATAGTGTTTTCTGCTTTTCCATTAGCAATAACAACAGCCATATCATTAGTACTTGTTGCTCCGTCAACACTTATCATATTGTAAGTTTCTTTTATTGAATAATCCAAGGCTTTTTGTAAAAGCTCTTGAGTAATATTTATATCAGTTGTTATAAAAGAAAGTACAGTAGCCATATTAGGATGTATCATACCAGAGCCTTTTGCCATTCCACCTATTCTTACAGCTTTTCCGGCTATATTAATCTCAACAGCAATTTCTTTAATAAAAGTATCTGTTGTAATTATTCCACTTGCAGCTTTTCTAGCATCATCACGACTTTTTGAAAGATGAGGAACAGTATCTTTTATACCTTTAATTATAGTATCCATAGGCATTTCAAGACCTATAATACCTGTTGCAGCAGTAATGATTTCATATTTATCTACACCTATTTCTTTAGAAAAAACTTCTGCCATTTTCTCATTATCACGAATACCCTGTTCACCTGTACAAGCATTAGCATTTCCACTTACAGTTATAATACCTCGTACTTTTTTATTATTTTTAACTATATTTTCGTCCCAAATAATATGAGCTGCTTTTACAACACTTTGAGTAAAACAACCAGCACAAACAGCAGGTGTATCAGTAGTAACAATAGAAATATCTTTTTTAACTCTTTTAATACCTATATGACTTCCTGTTGCCATAAAGCCTCTAGGGGCAGTTATTCCCCCATCAACAATATTCATTTATTTTCCTCCTTTATTATGCAGGGAATACAGGTACAAGCTGAAGACCTGTATTTTCAGGAAGACCGAAAAGAATATTCATATTCTGAACAGCTTGACCGGCTGCACCTTTAACAAGGTTATCAATAGCACCTATAACAATTATTCTTCCTGTTATTTCATCAATCTTAAATCCAATATCAAGGAAATTAGAACCTTTAACCCATCTTGTTTCTGGGAAAACCCCTTCTTTTGTAAGTCTTATGAAATATTCATTTCCATAATGTTTTTCATATATTTTTTTAATATCATCATAAGTATAATTTCCTTTTAATTTTGCATAGCAAGTAGCAAGTATACCTCTATTCATAGGAGTAAGGTGTGGAGTAAATATAAGATTAATATTTTTACCACAAGCATATCCAAGCTGTTCTTCAATTTCAGGAGTATGTCTATGAGAAGCAATTTTATATGCTTTTATAGTTTCGTTAACTTCACAATAAAGGCTTGTTGTAGCAAGTCCTCTTCCTGCACCTGTAACACCAGATTTTGCATCTATAATAATACTATCTTCATCTATAACACCTTCTGCTAAAAGAGGTCTTAAAGAAAGTATTGAACAAGTTGTATAACAACCAGGATTTGCAATAAGATTTGCTTTTTTAATATCATCTCTGTTTACTTCACAAAGACCATAAACAGCTTTTTTAAGAAGTTCTCTTCCTGTATGTTCAACACCATACCATTTTTCATAAACATCAGCATCTTTAATACGGAAATCTGCACCAAAGTCAATTACTTTTGTTTTTGAAAGTATTTCTTCATCAACAACTTTAGCAGCAACACCATGAGGAAGTGCCATAAATATAACATCACATTCATCTGCAAGTTTATAAATATCCATTTCCTCACAAACACTTTCGTTTATATCTCTATAATTTTCATATATTTCATTATATTTTTGACCTACATAGCTTTTTGCTGTAAGAGTTTTTACTTCAACTTCAGGGTGCTGCATAAGTATTCTTAAAAGTTCGCTACCTGCATATCCAGTAGCACCAACAACGCCTGCTTTAATCATGGTTATTTCCCCCAATTCATATTTATATATTTATATTTATTTCATAATTATACACAAAATTTAAATAATATGCAATTATTTTTAAAAAGTTATTGAAATATAAAAAAAATGGTGTATAATAATTCACATAAAACTAAATAACATTTTATTTGTGATTAAGTATATATTAGTTTTAATACTATTGTTATTATTTGTCAATTACAAAATATAAAATTAGGGGGAAATATATATGAAAGAAAAAATCGTACTTGCCTATTCAGGTGGACTTGATACAACAGTTATTATTCCTTGGTTAAAAGAAAACTATAATGATGCAGAAGTTATTGCTGTATGTGGTAATGTTGGACAGGGAAAAGAAACAGATGGTCTTGAAGAAAGAGCATTAAAAACAGGTGCAAGTAAACTTTATATAGAAGATTTAACAGAAGAATTTATAACAGATGCTATTTATCCTTGTGTAAAAGCACATGCTGTATATGAAGGAAAATACCTTTTAGGAACATCAATGGCAAGACCTATAATTGCAAAACGTCTTGTTGAAATTGCTCGTAAAGAAGGTGCAACAGCAATTTGTCATGGTGCAACAGGTAAAGGAAATGACCAGGTTCGTTTTGAACTTACAATTAAAGCACTTGCTCCAGACCTTAAAATCATAGCTCCTTGGAGACTTGATACTTGGAAAATGGATAGCCGTGAAGCAGAAGTTGCATATCTTGAAGAAAGAGGAATTGAAGCTCCTGTTAAAAAAGGTGACAGCTACAGCCGTGACCGTAACATTTGGCATTTAAGCCATGAAGGTCTTGAACTTGAAGACCCAGCAAACGAACCAAACTATGAACATATTTTACAGCTTGGAGTATCTCCAGAAAAAGCTCCTGATACACCAACATATGTTGAAATTGAATTTGAAAAAGGTATTCCTGTAAAAGTAGATGGAAAAGAAATGGCTCCAGTTGAACTTCTTACATACCTTAATAAAGTTGGTGGAGAAAACGGTGTAGGTATACAGGATATATGTGAAAACCGTGTTGTTGGTATGAAATCTCGTGGTGTATATGAAACACCAGGTGGTTCAATACTCTACTATGCACACAGAGAACTTGAATATCTTTGCCTTGACAAACAGACACAGAGCTTTAATGAAATTGCAAGCAACAAATTCACAGAGCTTGTATACAGTGGAGAATGGTATACACCACTTCGTGAAGCATTATCAGCATACTTTGATAGTGTAAATGAAGTTGTAACAGGTAAAGTTAAATTAAAACTTTACAAAGGAAACATTATTCCTGCTGGTTCAGAAAGCCCATATTCATTATACAATGAATCAATAGCAAGCTTTACAACAGGCGAACTTTACAACCACAAAGATGCTGACGGATTTATCAATCTTTTCGGACTTCCATTAAAAGTTCGTGCTATGATGAAACAAGCAAACGAAAACAAATAATTTTTTATAATTATCAATAAAAACGGACTGCAAAGGAAATTCCGATGCAGTCCTAATTTGTATAGGGAGGAAAATATAATGAAACTCTGGGGTGGACGTTTTACAAAATCAACTGATAGTTTTGTAGACCATTTTCATTCATCAATATCATTTGACCAAAGAATGTATAAAGAAGATATAGAAGGAAGTATTGCTCATGCAGGAATGTTAGGAAAACAAGGAATAATTCCTGCTGAAGATGCAAAACTTATACAGAAAACATTAAAAGAAATACTTTCTGATATAGAAGAAGGAAAAGTTGAATTTGATGAAAAAGCAGAAGATATTCATATGAATATAGAAACAATACTTATAAGTCGTATCGGAGATGTTGGAAAAAGACTTCATACAGGAAGAAGTCGTAATGACCAAGTAGCTCTTGATATTCGTATGTATGTAAAAAAAGAGATTAAAAACATACAGGAACTTTTAAAAGAACTTATGACTGTACTTAACAATACAGCAGAAAAAAATCTTGATACAATAATGCCAGGTTATACACATTTACAAAGAGCTCAGCCTGTAACATTAGCTCATCATGTAACTGCATATATTGAAATGTTTAAACGTGATTATGACAGACTTTCTGATACATATAAACGTACAAATGTACTTCCTTTAGGTTCTGGAGCATTAGCAACAACAACATATAATCTTGATAGATATAATGTAATGGAAGCTCTTGGATTTGACTCTGTTACATTAAACAGTATGGACGGAGTAAGCGATAGAGATTTCTGTATAGAACTTTTATCTGTTCTTTCAATAATAATGATGCATTTAAGTCGTTTCTGTGAAGAAATAATACTTTGGAGCAGTCACGAATTTAAGTTTATAGAACTTGATGACAGCTATTCAACAGGTTCAAGTATAATGCCACAGAAAAAAAATCCTGATATGGCAGAACTTATAAGAGGAAAAACAGGACGTGTTTATGGCTATCTTATGGGACTTTTAACAACAATGAAAGGACTTCCTCTTGCATATAACAAAGATATGCAAGAAGACAAAGAAGGCGTATTTGCTGCAATAGATACATTAAAAATGTGTCTTCCTGTATTTTCAGCAATGATTGATACAATGACAGTAAATAAAGATAATATGTTAAATGCTACAAAAGGTGGCTTTACAAATGCTACTGATGCAGCAGACTGGCTTGTTAAAAATGGAGTACCATTCCGTGATGCTCATGCAATAATAGGACAGCTTGTGCTTTATTGTATAAACAACAATACAAATCTTGATGACCTTTCAATAGAAGAATACAGAAAAATATCACCTGTATTTGACGAAAGTGTATATGATGCAATAAAAGTTCAAAAATGTGTTGAAGCAAGAAATGTAGTTGGCGGACCTTCAAAAGAGTATATGTCAAAACTTGTTGAAGAAAACAAAAAATATCTTTCAAATTTATAATAATAAAAACCCTGTTTTAGAAAACAGGGTTTTTATATTCCTATTATAATTCTTAAAATGAATATTAAAAGTAAATGTGCTGGATAAAAAATATAAAAAAACATTTTTGGAACTCTTATTCCAATATTAGTTTTTACATATATTAATGGCAAAGCAAATATTGCAAAAATTTGCATACCTTCACCACTATAAAAATTACCTAATATAAAATATGGGATATGTATAATAATATATAAAAACATTCCCCAAATAGGCTTATTTCTAAATAAATAAAATATAAGCATTAAAATAAGTCCTAAGTTACCATAATCAAAATATCCCGTAAGTAATAATAAGTTAACAATAATAAATAGTAATACTTTTCTTTCTTTAAAAGACCATATACCAATAAAACTTAATACTAAAGTAAAAAATATATTTAATTTAAGTATATTACCAATAATATTATTATAATAAAAAGCAAATAAATAAAAAGGCTGTGATATAAAAGCAAATATAACAAGTCTTAAAATATAGCTTTTAATATTATTTGTATATAAAACACCTACTGTCATACAATAACAAAATATAGGAAAAGCAATTCTTCCAATCCATCTAAATATATAATATTCTGGGAAAAATACTATTCCAACATGGTCTATAAACATACTTATTATGGCTATTAGCTTTAAAAAATCTGTATCAAGATTTGTTTTAAGTTTTTCTCCAAACACAAAATCAGCCCCTTATAATACTATATCTAAAATATTATAGGCAGTATCAACAGTAAAATCAGCTTTTTCTAAATCGGATTTTTCACCATAACCATAAAAAGCACCTACTGATTTTATTCCTGTATTTTTTGCTCCTTCAATATCATATTTTGTATCTCCAATTATAATAACTTCATCTTTATTTTTAATTTTTGCAACTTCAAAAGCATATTCTATTACCTTTGTTTTAGAATCTCTACCACTAGATATATCATTACCACATACATAATCAAAATATTCTGAAATATTATTGTCTCTAAGTATTTGTTCAGCAAAATATTGTACTTTTGATGTAGTAACAATAAGAATTTTTCCTGCTTCCTTTAATTTTTTTAAAACATGTTCAATACCATCAAATACTTTACATTCATAAATACCAGTATTTCTATAATTTTCTCTAAAAAGAGCTACTGCTTTTACTATATCGTCACCTATAAGACCTTTATTAAAAAAAGTATGTTCAAGAGGTGGTCCCATAAAAGATATCAATTCATTTTCTGGTGGAATTTCCATATTCATTTTATTAAAAGCATATATAAAAGAATTTCTTATACCTTCAGCAGTATTAATAAGAGTACCATCCAAATCAAACAATACATATTTATAATTGCTCATATTTACTAACAATCCCTTCTTTATAATCTCTAAATTCTCCATAAAAATAATATTTATACTTTTTAATATGGTTTATAAATATTATTTTAACATCTTCTAAAGATATATTAAATGGTACAACAACACATATGGAGAAATCAATACACTCTTTGTTAAAAGTGTATCCACCTCCTAAATACCAGCCTTTTTTTTCAACACTTTTTATAAACTCATCAAAGAAAATATCAAATTCACTATCTTTAATATATTCAAATTCACCAATTATTTCTATTTCTCTTATTTTATTTTCCACATAATTCACCTCATATGCTATTATACAAAATATGTTATTAAAACAAATTAGATTTATAGTTTAATAAAAAAACCTCTGTTTTAACACAGAGGTTTTCAACCATATATAATATCATTTATATCTTCAATTATATTTTTAAATTCATTATTAATCATAATTCTTTTATCATAATCATCTTGCCATATATGATATTTTGATATATTTATATTATTCATATTAACATTTTCCCAATCTGATTTTACTATATCCATAAGTTCATACATATATTCGTCTCCACTTTGTATACACATATCAATATTTCTTCCCATACGTTTTATAATATTATAAAATTCTGGTATACTATTATTTTCATTACAATCAACAACATTAATAATATTATCAATTAATTTTTTTAGTTCAAAAAGTTCATATTCCTCTATAGTATTCAAAATAAAAACCTCCTTTAATAAATAAAAAAACCATAGTTTCATCCATACTGAAACTATGGTTTAAACTTTTAAAGTATACTACCTATTGTAATGAATAATGGGGCAAAAACAAGAGAAACAACTGTCATAAGTTTAATAAGAATATTTATTGAAGGACCTGATGTATCTTTAAATGGGTCACCAACAGTATCCCCAACAACAGCTGCTTTATGTGCATCACTACCTTTTCCACCGTGATTTCCTTCTTCTATATATTTTTTAGCATTATCCCAAGCTCCACCTGCATTTGACATAAATATAGCCATAAGAACACCTGTAACAAGAGAACCTGCAAGAAGACCTCCTAAAGCTGCTGTTCCAAGAAGTACTCCTACAATAATAGGTGCAACAACTGCCATAACACCAGGTACAAGCATTTCTTTTAAAGCTGCTGTTGTTGAAATAGCAACACAACTTTTATAATCAGGTTTAGCTGTACCTTCCATAATTCCTGGTATTGTTCTAAACTGACGTCTTACCTCTTCAATCATTTGGAAAGCTGCTTTACCAACAGACTGCATTGTAAATGCAGAGAAAAGGAAAGGTAACATTCCACCTATAAAAAGACCAATAATAACTCTATAATTAAGAATATCTATTTGAGAAAGATTAACAGCCTGTGCATATGAAACAAAAAGAGCAAGAGCTGTAAGAGCAGCAGAACCAATAGCAAAACCTTTACCAATAGCAGCAGTTGTATTTCCCACAGCATCAAGTTTATCTGTTATTTCTCTTACAGAATGTTCAAGACCACTCATTTCAGCAATACCACCGGCATTGTCAGCAATAGGACCATATGCATCAACAGCAACAGTAATACCTGTTGTTGAAAGCATTCCAACAGCAGCAAGGGCTATACCATAAAGTCCGCCAAATAAGTATGCAACGAATATACCAACACAAATAAGTATTACAGGAAATGCAGTTGATTCCATACCTACTGCAAGACCACTTATAATTGTTGTTGCTGGACCTGTTTCAGACTGGTCAGCAATTCTTTTAACTGATTTATAATCACCTGATGTATAAATTTCAGTGATTATACCTATTACTATACCAACAACAAGACCTGCAATAATTGATATAGCATAATTAAATGTATCAAAAAGCATATTACTTAATACAATAGAAGCTATTACAACAATTATACTTGCAACATAAGTACCTGTTTTAAGAGCCTTATGAGGATTAGATTTTTCATCACCTTTTACAAAAAATGTTCCAATAATAGCTGAAAGTATACCAACAGCTGAAAGAACAAGAGGAAAAATAATGCCTGAAACTCCTGAAAAGCTTACAACACCAAGAGTTATTGCAGAAACTATTGAACCTACATATGATTCAAAAAGGTCAGCACCCATACCGGCAACATCACCTACATTGTCACCTACATTGTCAGCAATAACAGCAGGGTTTCTTGGGTCATCTTCCGGAATACCTGCTTCAACTTTTCCAACAAGGTCAGCACCAACATCTGCAGCCTTTGTATAAATACCACCGCCAACACGACCGAAAAGAGCTATTGATGAAGCACCAAGACTAAAACCTGAAAGAACGTTAACATCACCTGTAATAATGTAAACAGCACTTACTCCAAGAAGACCAAGGCCAACAACAGACATACCCATAACAGCTCCACCAGAAAATGCTATTGAAAGAGCTTTATTCATACCACCAATTCTTGCTGCATTTGCAGTTCTTACATTAGCTTTTGTTGCAACGCTCATTCCAAAATATCCTGCAAGTGTAGAGAATATAGCACCTACAACAAAGCTTACAGCAGTAACAATATTAATTCCAAAAGCTATAAGAATGAATAAAATAATAGCGAATATAACAAGTATTTTATATTCTGCTGTAAGGAATGCGTTTGCACCTTCACGAATTGATAATGCAATTTCCTTCATTCTGTCAGTACCCTCGTCCATTTTACTTACTTTTGATGCAAGTGTAAAAGCAAATAAAAGAGCCAGTATTGCCATAATTGGTGCAATATAAATCATACTTTCCATAATAAATCCTCCCTTTCTTTTTATATTATTAGGCATTATATTAGAAATGCACAAATATATAGACCTATTATAAACTATAATTATTACAATACACAGTCACAATATTACCTAAAAAATATATATTTTTTTATATATTCATAATATGTGTTATATATTTAAACATTTTTATAGCATTTTATATAAAATACAAACCATACAACTAATTATTTATCTTATATTTTTACTAAATTAAAACCAGATGTATAAAATTTTTTTATTTAAAATTAAAAGAGATATATAAATATATCTCTTTTAATTTTAAATTATATATTTTTTATTACATTAATCATTTCTATTGCAGAAGCTGCACAATCATATCCTTTATTGCCTGCTTTTGTTCCTGCTCTTTCAATAGCTTGTTCTATTGTATCAGTTGTAAGGACACCAAACATTACAGGTATTCCTGTTTCAAGACTTGCTGAAGCAATACCCTTTGAAACTTCAGCACATACATAATCATAATGACTTGTAGAACCTCTTATTACTGCACCAAGACATATAACAGCATCATATTTACCTGTCATAGCCATTTTCTTTGCAATAAGTGGTATTTCAAAGGCTCCTGGAACCCATGCAACAGTTATATTATCATCTTCAATATCGTGTCTTTTAAGACAATCTATTGCACCAGAAAGAAGTTTACTTCCTATAAATTCATTAAATCTTGATACAATAATTCCTATTTTAGCTTCTCTTGATATAAGTTTTCCTTCTATAATATTCATAATAAAATTACCTCCATTTTATTCAAAAGTTTCAAGTATATGTCCCATTTTATGTTTTTTTGTTTCCATATAAAACTCACATTCTGGCTTATGTTCAGTTTCAATAGGAACTCTTTCTATTATTTCAAGACCAAAAACTTCAAGGTCATATATTTTTTGTGGATTATTAGTAAGAAGTCTTAATTTATTTACACCTAAATCTTGTAATATTTGAGCACCAACAGTATAATCTCTTAAATCTGGTGGGAAGCCAAGAGCTATATTTGCTTCAACAGTATCCATTCCTTGGTCTTGTAAAGAATATGCTTTAAGCTTATTTATAAGGCCTATTCCTCTGCCTTCCTGTCTTAAATATACAAGCACTCCTCTGCCTTCTTTAGCAATTTGTTTCATAGCTGCATCATATTGGTCACCACAATCACATTTCGCAGAACCTAATGCATCCCCTGTAAGACACTCTGAGTGTACTCTTACAAGAACAGGCTCATTATTTGAAACATCACCCATTACAAGTGCTATATGATGTTCACCATTTCTTTTATTCTGATAACCATATATATTAAAGTTACCATATTTTGTAGGAAGTTTTGCAGAAACAACTCTTTCCATTATTTTTTCACGTTTTCTTCTATATTCCTGTAAATCTTTAATTGTTATAAATTTAAGATTATGTTCCTTTGCAAACTCAATAAGTTCACTTGTTCTCATCATTTCACCATTATCAGCCATAATCTCACAACAAACACCGATTTCTTTAAGTCCAGCAAGTTTCATAAGGTCAACTGTACCTTCTGTATGACCATTTCTTTCAAGAACACCATTATCTTTTGCTATAAGAGGAAACATATGCCCTGGTTTTCTAAAATCTTCCGGTTTTGCACTATCCTCTGTTGCTTTCATTATAGTTAAAGACCTTTCATAAGCTGAAATACCTGTTGTTGTATCAACATGGTCTATTGAAACTGTAAAAGCTGTTTCATGATTATCTGTATTTTTAATAACCATAGGATAAAGACCTAATCTTTCAGCCTCTTTACTACTTACGGGCATACATATAAGACCTTTTGCATACTTTGCCATAAAATTTATATTTTCACCGGTAGCAAATTCACCGGCACATATAAGGTCACCCTCATTTTCTCTATCAGGGTCATCAGTACAAAGTATCATTTTACCAGCTTTTAAATCTTCAAGGGCTTCTTCAATAGTATTAAATTTAAACATTTAATCATCTCCTTAAAATCCACATTTATATAAAAATTCCATACTTAAAGAACCTTTATTTTCTTTTTCACTACTTTCAGGTTTAATAAGTTTTTCAACATATTTTGAAATAATATCATTTTCCAAATTAACAAGACTGCCTACTTTCTTTTTAAGTAATATAGTTTCTTTACCTGTATGAGGTATAAGCGAAACTTTAAATACTTTATTATCAATATAAGCAACTGTAAGGCTAACTCCGTCAATAGCAATAGAGCCTTTATGTACTATATATTTAAGAATATCAGTAGGAGCAGAAACAGTAATCCAAACAGCATTTTTTTCTTGTTTAAAATTTTCTATTATACCAACTCCGTCAATATGACCACTTACTATATGTCCACCAAATCTTCCATTTGCTTTCATTGCTCTTTCAAGATTTACAATATCACCCATAGTAAGTTTACCTAAATTAGTTTTTCTCATTGTTTCTGCCATAACATCAGCAGTAAACTCATTATTATTAAATTCTGTTACAGTAAGACATACACCATTTACAGCAATACTATCACCTATGTTCATATCTTCAAGTATTTTATATGCCTTTATTCGGATACTGCCACATTCTCCACCTATTACACCTTTAACAACTCCTGTTTCTTCAACAATTCCTGTAAACAAAAGTTATCACCTCTTTTCCAAATAACCTGTTATAACAATATCATCTTCAATATTATCAAAAGTTATATCTTTTAAATTAAATGCATCATTTATATTTTCAATACCATCACCCATAACAGATGTTTTTGCAATTTTACCCCCAAATATTTTAGGAGCAATTATAGTTATAACTTTATCAACAAGACCTTCTTTAAGCATTGAGAAATTAAGCTCTCCACCACCTTCAAGAAGTATTCCGTCTATACCCATACCGCCAAGTATTTCCATAAGTTTTTTAAGGTCTACTTTTTCATCACCTGCTACTACTATTTCAACACCTTTTTGTTTAAATCTTTCACATTTTGAAGCATCTGCCTTTTGGGATACTGCTATAATACATCTTCCATTTGATACATCAAGAACATTTGAATTTTCAGGTGTTATAAGAGTACTATCTGCTATTATTCTTATTGGATTTCTGCCACCTTCAATTCTTGTTGTAAGTCTTGGATTATCTTTTATAACAGTATTCACACCCACCATTATCCCCAAAAGACTATTTCTAAGTTTTTGAACATATTCTCTTGATTTTTCATTTGTAATCCACTTAGACTCTCCTGTTACTGTTGATATTTTGCCATCAAGAGTAGTTCCTGTTTTCATTACTACAAAAGGCTTTTTTGTTTTTATATATTTGAAAAATACCTCATTTAACTTATTACATTCCTCTTCACATATTCCTGTATGAACATTTATTCCAGCATCTTCAATAATTTTTATACCTCTACCACTTACAAGAGGATTTGGGTCTTTAGAACCAATAAAAACATTTTTAAATTTACACTCAACAATTTTTAATGCACAAGGAGGTGTTTTACCATAATGAGAACAAGGTTCTAACGTAACATAAATATCTGCACCACAAACACTTTCAGTAGCATTATTTATAGCTTCAACTTCTGCATGATTTCCGCCAAAATATCTATGATAACCTTCTCCTATTATTTTTCCATTTTTAACTATTACTGCACCAACAAGAGGATTAGGATTTACAGCTCCTTCTCCAAGTTTTGCAAGTTCAATAGCTCTTTTCATATAATCCAATATAAACACCTCCGTTTTTTAAATAAAAAAGCCCCAAGAAAAACTTCTCAGGGCAAAAAATATTCATATATGTATATAAAATTTTATATTACAAATAAAAGTCATGAATTAATATGTCTAAAAAATAAAAAACCTGAGAAAAATACTTTCTCAGGGTAATATCAATCATAAAAAAACATGCAAAAAAATACATATAAAATATGTCACTCTTCTTCCATCCAGACTATAACTGTTGGTTTTGGAATTTCACCAAATCCTGCATAAAAATGCTCGCGGACTTTACCGCCAATCGGGAATTTCACCCTGCCCTGAAGATTAATCCGTTATTTAATTACAAGTTCATTATAATACTAAATTTTATTTTGTCAATGTTTTTTTATTAAAACTTTAACAATAAAATCAAAATAAAATATTATTATATGTGCATAAATACAATAAAAAACAGGCTTTCGCCTGTTTTTATTATTAAGAAAGTTTTTCAATACCAACAGCAATTCTTCTTAAAGTTTCTTCTTTACCAAGAATATCTGCAAGTTCAATAGCTCCACCTGGAGAAGTTGGTTCACCTGAAAGAGCAGTTCTTACAGGCCATAAAAGCTGTCCATTTTTCATTCCAAGTTCTGTTACAAGAGCCATAAGTTTATCATGAATTACTTCTTCATTCCAATCTTCAATGCTTTCAATAACAGGAACAGCAGCTTTAAGAGCAGTAAGAGCTATTTCTTCTGTTGTTTTCATTTTTTTGTGGATATAAAGTTCTGTTCCATACTCTGGAAGAGTATCAAAGAAATCCACAAGACGTGGTATATCATTTAATGTTTCAAGTCTTTTCTGAAGAAGTGCTGCAATTTTTCTAATATCAAGAGTTTTTGTTTTAACAGCTTCTTCAAGACGTGGTTTAACTAATTCAAAATATTTTTCAAAGTCCATATTTTTGATATATTCACCATTCATCCAAGTAAGTTTTTTAATATCAAAAATTGAAGGTGATTTACTTAAACCTGAAATTGTAAATTTCTCTTTAAGTTCTTCAAGAGAGAATATTTCCTGATTATCAGAAGGACTCCAACCTAAAAGAGCAATATAGTTTACAATAGCTTCAACAAGATATCCTTCTCTTACAAGGTCTTCAAATGATTTATCTCCATGACGTTTTGAAAGCTTATGCTGAGCATCTCTCATTACTGGTGGAAGATGAACATATTCTGGGGCTGTCCAGCCAAAAGCATTATATAAAAGATTATATTTAGGAGTAGATGAAAGATATTCACTACCTCTTACAACATGTGTAATTTCCATAAGGTGGTCATCAACAACATTAGCAAAGTTATATGTTGGGAAACCATCAGCTTTTATAAGAATTTGGTCGTCAAGTTCTGAATTTTCAACAGTTATGTCTCCATAAACTACGTCTGAGAATGTTGTTGTTCCTTCAGTAGGCATTTTCTGACGAATAACATAAGGCATACCTGCATCAAGATTTTTCTGTATTTCTTCTTTTGAAAGAGAAAGACAATGACGGTCATATTTAGCAAAAGCAGTACCTTCTTTATTGCTTACTTTAAGGCTTTCAAGTCTTTCTTTAGTACAGAAACAATAATATGCTTCTCCTTTTTCAACAAGCTGAAGAGCATAGTCAAGATACATTCCCATTCTTTCGCTCTGAACATAAGGACCATAATCTCCCCCAATGTCTGGACCTTCATCATGTGTAAGTCCTGTCATTTTTAAAGTATTATAGATAATTTCAGTAGCACCTTCAACATAACGTTCTTGGTCTGTATCCTCTATTCTAAGTATAAACTTACCACCCTGTGATTTAGCTATAAGGAATTCATAAAGAGCAGTTCTTAAATTTCCGATATGCATATAACCTGTTGGGCTTGGTGCAAATCTAGTTCTTATTTCCATTAAATTTCGTCCTTTCATAAAATATTAAACGTAATTTTCAATAAATATAATATACTTTTATTGTTAATCTGTAAAGGATTTAGTTATGACTTTAATAATATATTTGCTTTATATGTAACTATAAAAATATATACTATTGAAATTTTACACAAAACGTGAAAAGCTGTATCTTAAGATACAGCTTTTTTATATTAATCAAGTGTATGTATAAAAAGACCACTTTGTAATTTTGGTTCAAACCAAGTTGATTTTGGAGGCATTATTTTATTTTCATCAGCAACCGCCATAAGCTCTGCCATTGATGTAGGATACATAGCAAAAGCCCCAACCATTTCTCCACTATCAACACGTCTTTCAAGTTCAGAAAGACCTCTTATTCCACCAACAAAGTCAATTCTCTTACTTGTTCTTATATCCTCTATTCCAAGTATAGGCACAAGAACTTCATTTTGAAGTATAGAAACATCAAGACCTTCTATAACATCATTTTTTATAACTTCTTTTTTAGCTTTCATACTATACCATTCTTTATCTGCATAAAAACCAAAAGTATGAACTTCAGAAGGTTTAAACATTCCATTTTCTTTTTTAATTTCAAATTTTTCAGAAAGTTTTTCAATAAATTCTTCTTTTGAAAGACCATTAAAATCTTTTATAACTCTGTTATAGTCAAGAATTGCTAACTGGCTATCTGGAAAAAGTACTGAAAGATAATAATTAAATTCTTCTTTACCTGTATAATTAGGGTTTTCTTTTCTTCTTTTAAGTCCGACTTTAACAGCAGAAGCATTTCTATGATGACCATCAGCAATATAAAGATTATTTATTTTGTCAAAAAGAGAAGTAAGTTTCTCTATTATTGTACTATCATTAATAACCCAAACTCTCTGATTAGTACCTTCATCAGTAACAAAGTCATATTCAGAAGAATGTTCATTTTTCCAATTTTCTATAATATTATTAATTTCATCATTATATTTATAAGCAAGGAATATTGGACCTGTATTAGCATTAAGAGTATCAACATGGCGAATTCTGTCTTGTTCTTTATCCTCTCTTGTAAGTTCATGTTTTTTAATAGTTCCGTCAATATATTCATCTATTGAAGTACATACAACAAGACCTGTTTGTTTTCTACCTGCCATTGTAAGCTCATATATATAAAGACAATCATCAGTATCTTTTATAAGTATACCTTTATCAATCATACCATAAAGATTTTCTTTCGCCTTTTCATAAACACTATCATCATATATATTAACACTTGGGTCTAAGTCAATTTCAGCTTTATCAACATGAAGGAATGAATATGGTTTTCCCTGTACCATTTCTCTTGCTTCCTCACTATTAACAACGTCATATGGAAGTGCCGCAACATCTTTTGCGTATTCCTTTGCAGGACGTATACCTTTAAACGCCTTTATTGTAGCCATAATTTTTTACCTCCTATTATGATTTATTAATAATTTTATATTGTTTTAAGTATATTTACAACACAAAATTATTTAAAGTCTAATTTTTCGCAGTAGCAAAAACACTACCCATAACAAGACATATTCCAATTATTTTAAATAATGATACAGGCTCTGAAAATATTAATATACCAAGAACAGAAGCCACAACAGGCTCAAGTGAAGCAGTTATTGATGCATTGGCAGCTTTAACACCATAAAGACCTTTTGTATATGCCATATAAGGCAAAACACCTGTTATAATACTTGATAATATAAAATCTAAAACAACACCATTTTCATATATTCTAAAAATAAGATTTGAAATATCTACAAATGGTATAATACCAATAGTAACAAATAAAAAAGTATATGTTGTTACAGCTGCTGAAGAATATCCTTTTTCCATAGCACATTTACCGAATATAGAATATAACGCATATCCAAAACCTGAACATAAACCAAATATAACACCTTTAAGTGATATATTTTCTCCTTTTCCAAGACCTGTAACCATACAACACCCTATAAAAGTAACTAAAACAATAATTATTTTATTTTTTGTAATTTTATCATTAAATATAAAAACAGAAATAATCATAACTATAGCAGGAGCAGTATAAAGAAGTATTGCAGCAACACTCATACCTGTTTCTATTATAGAGTTCATATAGCACATATTAAAAAAGAGATAACTTAGTATTCCTGTACCGAAAAAATATTTAATATCAGAAAATTTATTAAGTTTTAATTTTTCTTTATGCTTAGGAAAATATATTAAAAAACACACTAAAAATGTTATAAATCCTCTTACAAAAAGAAGTTCTGTTGTAGAAAATCCAAGAGAAGTTAAATTTTTTGTAAATACTCCAAGAGTTCCCCACATTATAGCAGCAGATAATATAAGAATATAAGATATATTTTTTCTCAATTTTCATTCAACCTCTTTTCTACAAAAGAATTTATAGGACTGCTATCAACACACAAAACTATACAATCCATATTAAAAGCCTCTTGTATATCATGTGTTATAAAAAAGCAAGTTTTACCTTTTGTAAACTCATTTACGGTTTCTATAACTTTATTTTTAGTATTTTCATCAAGACCTTTAAAAGGTTCATCAAAATAATATTCATCACCATTAAAAGCTAATGCTCTAGCTATGGCAACTCTTCTTTTCATACCACCACTTAGATTTTTACAAATAGTATCTTTATCATTTAAAAGCCCCATTTTTTCAATTATATCAATGCAAAATTTATAATCACTATTAACAGCCATTAAATTTTCAATAACAGTAAAACCTATAAAAATCCTATCCTCTTGAAATACAACAGACTTTTTACTATTTTTATGTACAACACTACCTTTATCAATATTTTCAAGTCCCATAAGTATTCTTAAAAGGGTTGTTTTACCTTGTCCAGAAGACCCAAAAAAACAATATTTTTTCCCACATTGAAAAGTATATGATAAATTTGAAATAACACTTTTATTATCATAACTTTTATATATACTTTTAAGTTCTATTGTCATTTTATCCTCCTTTCAAAAATCTTTTTTATAAAATATATAATGATTTTTTCAAGAACTATACTTATTATAACAACAACAGCAGTCCATGTAAAAAGCTCCAATGTTTCAAGATATATTTTACTATCATAAATAACAGAACCTATTGATATTTTAGGCGAACTTATAACTTCTGCCGCTATACCTGACTTCCAAGCAAGACCTAAAGCAACTGTAAATGCTGAAGAAATATATGGTATAAGCTGTGGAATATATATATACTTTAATTTTTTAAAAAAATTAAATTCAAAAACTTTTGATACCTCTATAAGCTCATTACTTGTTTTTGAAAGACCTTCATATATATTAGTCCATACAATAGGAGATGTCATTATAAAAACAATAAATGCAGGTACATTATCAGTTTTTATCCAAATAAGAGCAAGTATTATAAAAGATGCCACAGGTGTTGATTTTAATATGCTAAAAAAAGGATATAAAAAATCATATACAAATTTAATTTTATATGAAATAAAAGCTGTTATAATACCAAATATAACACCAAAAAAATACCCTTTCATTATTCTCCAAATAGAATAAAAACAAGTCATCCAAAAGTCATACTCTGTTATTTTTTTTATAATATTTAGTAATACATCAAAAGGAGATACTATAAGTATCTCCTTTCCAACAGCTTTATAAATACATTGCCATATAAAAAGCCATATAAAGGCAATTATTATTTTTTTAAATTTATTATTCTGAAATATAGTAGAAATTTTCATCAGGAAGTTTTCCTCCTATTGATTTAGGTTCATATCTATATAAAATATTATAAAAACCTTCTATACTTTCTTTCATTTCTTTACCATCAATATAAACTATATTACAGTTAGGTATAGCTTTAAGAGCAACAGCAGCTTTTGGCATAATACCATATTTTTCAACAAGCTGTGATGCACTTTCCATATCAGAATTTACAAACTCAATAGAATCTTCATATTCATCAAGAAATTCATCAAATGCTTCTTTATTATTTTCTATAAAATCGTTTCTTGCAACAATACTACCCATTGAAAGAACAGTTCCATCAGAAACCTTATTCCATTCATCAGTAATATCAAGAGCAATTCTAATTTCTGGGTCAGTTGAAAGAGCAGCAGTAACATTAGGTTCTGGAACAAGTGCTATTTGAGCATTTCCGGAAACAAGTTCTGTCACAGCCTCAGCATGTTCTGTTTTATATTCTATTTCAGCATCTGTAATACCATTTTTCTCAAGTATATAATTTATAGCATATTCTGGAACAGCACCTTTTCCAGAAGCAACTATTTTTTTACCTGAAAGGTCACTAATACTTTGTATCTCATTACCTTTTTCAAGTATATAAAGAACACCAAGAGTATTAAGAGCAGAAAGTTTTACTTCTCCTTCTGTTTTATTATAAAGTACAGCAGCTGCATTTGTAGGAACTGCGGCAATATCAATTTCACCATTTATAATTTTACCATTAAGTTCATCTGGAGATGATGCAATAACAAAATTATAATCATTTTCAGATGTACCATTTTCATCTTCTTCCATAAGTTTAACAGCACCAATACCAGTTGGCCCTTTTATTACACCTATATTTATAGTGGTTTTTTCTATAGGTTTTGTATTTTCTGTAACTGTATTTTCATTTTGAACATCATTATTTTTACTACTACAACCTGATAATGCACCAAAAGCTAAAACAGCAGTCATTAAAAGTGCTGTAATTTTTATTTTTTTCATAATAGCACTCCCTCCAAGAGTAAAATATATTTTAAAAAAATTATACTAAGTTAACATTTTATAAAATTATAACAATCTATATAATTACTGTCAAGTATTGTTAAATCAATAAATATCTATCTTCATAATCATAGATTTTATTGATAAACGATAAAAAACAACCATAAAATTATGGTTGTTTTTTATAACTAAATATATATTTCGCATTTGTTTTCAAAAGAATAAATAATACATTCTTTAACTTTTTTACCTGTAATTCTTTCAAGTGCTAATTTATAAAGTTCAAGCTGAATTTTATATCGTTTTTCAATTTCATCAATGCTAGCCCTATCACTTTTATAATCAATAAGAACTATTTCATCATCTTCATAAAAATAACAGTCAATTATACCATGAACCATCATTTTTTCCTCTATATCCTTATATTCGTCATCTTTAAATATTTCATAAGGTGTAAGACCAAATGCAAATGGTGTTTCTTTAAATATTTTATTGCTGTTTCTTAATCGTTTTGCTAGTTCAGATTTAAAGAAATATATAAAAGGATAATTTCTTATAGCCATAACTTCATCTTTTTCAAATGTACCGTTCTCCCCAAGACTGTCTATAAACTCTTGTATTTCAGAAACTGTGTATTCTTTTGAAAAATCGATTTTTTCCATAACAGTATGTATAAGAGTTCCTTTTGCTTTTTTAGAAATTTCTTTATTTTCTTCAAAATTAGGTATTTCAAAATCACTTTCGTCAGCAAAGATATTATTTTCAGAATACTCTCTTATATAAACATTTCGTTTAATTTCTGATATAGATATATTTGAAGGTAATATAGTAGATTTAATATTAGGATAAATCCAATTCATTTTTTCTCTTATAGTATCTTTATATCCACTATAATCCTTTGTATAATCAAAATTTTTAAAATCTATTTCATTATCATTTTCTTCAGAATTTGATTTTATCATATCTTCAATTTCTGTTTTATCATGGAAATATATTTTCCATTCTGAAATATCATTATAATATTCTGTATTTTCTGTAATATTTTCAACACCAGCAATATTAAATATTTTTTCACCTTCTCTGTGTCTAACAAGAGCAGGCATAATCCAATCCATATAATTTGATGCTTTAAGCATTTTATAAGGTGAAAGAGTTTCTTTTGCACCTAAAGTATCTGTAATATAGCCTGTACATTTTTTAGATATATCAGAAATACTTCCAATAAGTATAAGTTTCTCTTTAGCTCTTGTAAGTGCAACATAAAGTACTCTTAATTCTTCTGATATATTTTCTCTGTCAATTTCCTGTGCCAAAACAAATTTTGTTATATTAGAATATTTAACTCTATTTTCAAAATCTATATAATCTCCACCTATACCTAAATCTTGATGTAGAAGAAGGCTATCTCGTATATCTGTTTTATTAAAACCTTTACCCATTCCTGCAACAAAAACAACAGGAAACTCAAGACCTTTACTTTTATGTATAGACATAATTCTTACAATATTATCATTCTCACCGGTAATAGAAGCCTCTCCAGCCTCAATATCATTTTTACGAACTCTTTCAATATATCGAACAAAATGAAAAAGACCTTTAAAGCTACTTTTTTCATATTCTTCAGCTTTTTCAATAAGAAGTCGTAAATTTGCTTGTTTTATTTTTCCACCATATGTGCCACCAACATAGTCAAAATAGCCTGTTTTAATATATATATTTCTTATAATTTCACTTACAGAAGTATATTCAGAAATATCTCTGAAATAATTTAAAATATCAAAAAATTCAGAAAGCCTTTTAGATGTATACTCATTTTTTTCTTCAGAATTTATATAATTAATAGCACAGTTATAAAAACTATCATTTTTACCAGTAATTTTAATATCAACAAGTTCATCACTTGTAAATCTGAAAACAGGCGACCTTAAAACACCAATAAAAGGTATATCCTGTAAAGGATTATCTATTATTTTAAGAAAATCAATTATTGTTTCAACTTCAACAGTATCAAAATAACCTGTTGTAGCCTCTGCATATGCTGGTATAAGTTCTTTTTCAAAAACTTCAGAAAAAGCGTCAGTCCAATTCTTTTTGCTTCTTAAAAGTACCGTTATATCTTTATATTCAAGTTTTCTGTAATCATTTAATTTTTTATCAAAAACCATATAATTACTGTCTATAAGTTCTTTTATTCTTTTTGCTGTAAAATAAGCCTCTGTTTCGGCAGTTGTAATTTCAGCAATATCAGTATCTATATTATCATTATTTTTTTTCTCAATAACATGTAATTCTATATTTCCACCTACATTATTTTCAGTTTCAGGGAATTTAGCACCTGCATAAAGTGCAGCTCTATCATCATATACTATTTCCCCTAAATCCTTAGTCATAAGCTGACGGAATATAAAATTTATACCATAAAGAACATTTGCCCTACTTCTAAAATTTTTAAAAAGGTCAATACGTTTTTCTTTACCTTCACATTCTGTATCGAATTTTTCATATTTTTCCATAAATATTTCAGGTTTTGCAAGTCTGAAACGATATATGCTTTGTTTAACATCACCTACAAGAAATCTATTATTTTCCCCTCTGTATTTTTTTGATATTGCAGAAAGAACCATTTCTTGTATAAAGTTACTATCTTGATATTCATCAATAAGTATTTCATCATATCTTTCTTGTAATTCTTTAGCAATTTTTGAAGGTATAGGATTATCAATAGTTGAATTTTCATCAAGAAGAATTTTAATACAAAAATGACCATAATCATTAAAATCCATAATCATTCTTTCAGCTTTTTCTTTATTATATTTTTCTGTAAAAAGCATTGTAACTTTAATAAGTTCTTTTATTATAGGTTCCATTTTAGATATAAGAGAAAGGGAAAATTTAGGTTCAACACTAAAATATTTCTCACCTAATTTTTCAAAACTATCTTTTGCATCTTTACGAAGTTTTTTTACCATTTCAGCAATATCTTTATATTCACCTTTATAAACCCCTATTCTTTTTACAAACTGAACATTTTTATAAGCATCATAACAAGAATAAAAACTTTCGCCAATATTGTTATAAAATTCCAAAATAGAATTATATTCCTTTTCAATAGACTCTTTATAACTTTCCGGACCATTTGGAGAATTTACAATATTTAAAGCACCTTTAATATCATTAAGTATACCTTCTGTTTCAAACTTTATATTTTCTGTTATAAGCCTTCCCCATTTTGTATCGTCAATAGTATAGTTAGGCTCAATATGAAACTCATTTATTATTTCTTCAGCCCATTTTTTAGGATATGGATTACTTTGCAAAAATGTATATACCTTCATTATAATATCTCTTAAACCTGTATCTTTTGTTCCTCCACCATAACTTTCAACAAGATTTAAAAATCCTTCATTATCTTCAGAGTCATAAAGTTCTTCAAAAAGTTCGTCCATAACCTCAGATTTTAAAAGTTCTGTTTCTGCATTATCAGCAGTACGAACAGAAGGGTCTATTCCTACAATATTATAATTTTCCTTTACAGTTTTTAGAAAAAATGAATCTATTGTTTTTATATCCGCACGATTTAAATAAGTAAGCTGTTTTTGAAGATGTTCATTTTCAGGGTCATCGTTTAATTTCTTAACAATAGCATCACCTATTCTTTCACACATTTCGCCAGCTGCTGCTTTTGTAAAAGTAACAACAAGAAGTCTATCTATATCCAAAGGATTTTCACCTTCTGTTATAAGACTTATAATACGCTCAACTAAAACAGCAGTTTTTCCAGAGCCTGCTGCTGCTGCTACAAGAATATCACCGTTTCTCTCATTTATAGCTTGCCATTGTTCATTTGTCCAAGTTCCCTGTCCCATATATAACACCTCTTTTATTCTGCTGCTTTTTCAAGCCTTCTACTTATAGAAATATATCTAGTAAATGAATCATAAAATTCTTTAAAAGAATTATAGCAGAAATTTTCAACAAAGGCTAATGCAAAGGGGCTAAGATTATCTTTTTGAAATATATATTTAGCTATTGTTATTGAAAAAAGTTTTTGAAACTCCTGTTCATATTCATTAATACATTTACTAAGTAATTTATAAACTTTTTTCTCTGCATTATTAAACAAAAAAACATTAAAAAGATATTTCTCCATAATATTTTCATTAATAAGACTTTTTTCCTTTTGTAAAATTTTCAAAACATTGTGTATAGCCATTACCTTAAAAAATCTTCTACCACGTTCTCTATCCATAATAAAAATATTGTTATAGAAAAAATTATTTTCACATTCTGTTTCAACAAAATATTCATACATATCAGCTTCCGTACTTTCTATTGAAAATTCAAAAAAATTCATATAAAAGCTATTTTTAATATTAGATGCTCTATTCATATAAAATTCTTTTGCACTTTCAATACTTTCACGTATAATCTCTGTTTTTTTAGTACATATATTTAAAAGAGTAAGTATCATAAAAAATTCCTCCCCAAAAATTTATAGTACCATTTTAAACATTATACATATTTACTTTCAAATTTTTCGTTAGCGTAAATTGACAGACAATATTTAAAACATATTTATTTCAACAAAAAAACTGCTTATTATAAATAAAATAAGCAGTTTTCTAATTAAAATATAAATATATTAGCCAAATTAAAGAATATAAGTAAAGTAATAACATCAACAATAGTTGATATAAAAGGTCCTGCCATTATTGCAGGGTCAATATTAAGTTTTTTTGCAATTATAGGTAATATACTACCTACTGTTTTTGCAACAACAACAATACAAACAATACTTAATGATACTGTTAAATTAACAATATAATTTTGTGGTTTTAAAATCATAAGTCTTATAAAATTAACAGTAGCAAGGCATAAACCGCATATTGCACCAACTCTTATTTCTTTCCATATTACCTTAAAAATATGACGTGTTCTTATTTCACCAAGAGCCATACCACGAATAATAAGTGTTGATGACTGACTTCCTGCATTTCCTCCTGTATCCATAAGTAAAGGTACAAATGAAGCAAGTATTACAACAGATGATAATAAATCTTCATATTTTCCTATTATACTTCCTGTAAGAGTTCCAGAAACCATTAAAATAAGAAGCCACATTATTCTATTTTTTGAAAGTTCCCATACACTTGTTTTTAAGTACTCATCTTCTGAAGGAACAAGACCAGACATTTTTTCTATATCTTCTGTACTTTCTTCATCAATAACATCAACAATATCATCTACAGTAATAATACCTAACATAGTATTATTATCATCTGTTACAGCCATTGATATAAGATTATATTTTTTAAAAAGTTGTGCTGCATACTCTCTGTCATCATTAACATTCACACTTATAACATCTTCTATCATAAGATTTTCTATAATTTCATCTTTATCAGCAAATATAAGGGTTTTTAAATACACAACACCTTTTAATATGTAATTTTCATCTGTAACATAACAGCTATAAAGAGTTTTTTTATCTTCTCCAGTTGCTTTTATTATTTTCATAGCTTCTTCAACAGTATTTTTAATATTAAGCTGTACATACTCAACAGTCATAATACTTCCTGCTGAATTTTCAGGATAATTTAAAAATTTATTTATAATTTCTCTTCTGTTTTCATCTGTATTTTTAAGAATTTTAATTACAGTTTCAGGAGATGCTTCTGAGAGGATATCAACAGCATCATCAATAAAAATATTTTCTATAACTCCCTTTAATTTCTCATCAGACATATTGGCAATAAGCTCTTGACACATATCTTCATCAACATACATAAGTACTTCAGCACAAAGCTCATTATCCATAATATTAAAAACAAAAAGCTGATTTTCAAGAGAAAGGTCTTCAAGAAAATCAGCAATATTTACAGCATTTGACTCTTTAAGCTCCTCAATAAGATTTGGGATATTATTATCTTTAAGGAGTTTTGCAAGTTTTTTGCTAACAAGTGTTTTTTCCATATCTTTCACCTCATTTTTATTCAGTCCAAAAAGACCTTTAAAAACAAGGTTTTATTTATGTTTTAAAAAAGGCTTTTTGGTACTAATATACAATATTCTGTTTTTAAAATTAAAATATTAATACTACCGCACCCGTCACAGCCTTCCATAAAACTCACCTCATATTTATTTATACAAGAACACCAGCTATATTAAAGAATATAAGAAGTGCCACAGAATCAACTATTGTAGTAATAAGTGGACCTGCCATTATTGCAGGGTCAAAACCACACTTTTTAGCAAATATAGGCAATGTACAACCTATTGACTTAGCCACAACAACAACACAAAGCATACTTATAGACACAGTTATGTTTACAAAAAACTGGTCTGGCTCCATTATTGAAAGTCTTATAAAATTAACAAGAGAAAGTATAGCACCACTTATAAGTCCAACACGAAATTCTTTCCACATTACTTTCAAAATATCTTTCATTTCTATTTCACCAAGTGCCATACCACGAATTATAAGTGTTGAAGCCTGACTACCAGCATTACCACCTGTACCCATAAGTAAAGGTACAAATGTAGAAAGAGCAATAACTTTTGCAAGAAGGTCGTCATAAAGCCCCATAATAGCACCAGATATTGTACCAGAAATCATAAGCACCAAAAGCCAAGGTATACGATTTTTTGCAAGTGCAAAAATACTTGTTTTAAGGTACTCATCATCAGAAGGAAGAAGAGCAGACATTTTTTCAATATCTTCTGTATTTTCCTGCTCGATAACGTCCACAATATCATCTACGGTAATTATTCCCACAAGTCTGTTTTCTTGGTCAACAACAGGCATTGCTATAAGATTATATTTTTTGAAAAGATGAGAAATATACTCTTGGTCATCTAAAGTACCAACAGAAATAATATCATCGTTCATAAGCTCTCTAACTATTGTATCATCATCAGCAAGTATAAGTCTTCTTAAAGGAAGTACACCTTGAAGTTTTCTTGAGCTGTCCACAACATAGCAAGTGTATATAGTTTCTTTATCAACACCAGTTTTTCTAAGCTGTTCCATAGCTCTTGAAACTGTCATAAGCTCATGGAACTGAACAAACTCTATTGTCATAATACTTCCTGCTGAATTTTCAGGATAGTTTAGAAATTTATTTATAAGTTCTCTTTTATTTTCATCTGTATTTCTTAAAACCTTTGTAACAAGATTTGCAGGAGCTTCACTTAAAAAGTCAACAGTATCATCCATACAAAGTTCATCAACAATATTTCTAACCTCATTATCTGTGATAGACTTTACTATATGCTCCTGAGTATCAGAGTCCATATAGGAAAATACATCAGCTGCATTATCCTTTGTAAGAAGACGGAATATAAAAAGCTGTCTATCATCTGGAAGTTCTTCAAAAAACTCTGCTAAATTCGCAGCATTTTCGTCATTTAACTCCTTTTTAAGCTCTATATAGTTTCCTGACTCCATAAGTTTTATATATTCATCAAATACTAATTCCATTTCTTCCAATTATGCCACCTCCGTTTATATTAAGCCATTTAACAGAGTACATAAATTATTTAAACACAAAAAAACATTTCATAAAAATGAAATGCTAAGGCGAAATGATTTTCAAATAAAAAATTGAAAAAAGACCGCAAAAAGTCACACTGCGAAAGACATGTTAAAAATGGGAACAATTAAAAAAGCGACCGTTCATGTACGCAGCTTCGCCATAATTTAAATAATATATATACTCATTCAACGGTATATCATCACCGCAACTACTTCCACTGCCATCCATGACCGCTCACCTCCTAATAATGTTTATTTCAAATATAGTCATTATTAGTATATTATTTATTAAAAATACCGTCAACATTATTATACACCAAATTTTTTTAAATTTAGTTTAAAATTAGGTTTAATTTATATAAAATAAATTTAATAAATTATATATAGACAATAATATTTGTATTTATGTATAATATCATAGAAAAAAGGATTAATAAAGAGTAACAGGAGGAAAAATGGAGAAAATTAAAACAACACTTGCAGAATTCAAGAAATTTATTGCAAAAGGCAATGTATTAGATATGGCAGTCGGTGTTATCATTGGCGGTGCTTTTAGCAAAATAGTAACATCAATGGTTAATGATATAATAATGCCAATAGTTGGTATATTTACAGGCGGAGCAGATTTTAGCGGACTTTTCTATGCTGTTGACGGAAATAAATATGCAACAATAGCAGAAGCAGAAGCTGTAACAGATACAATAAACTATGGACTTTTTATATCACAGGTTATAGATTTTTTAATTATGGCAGCAGTAATATTTACAATGCTTAAAATAATAACAAAATTTAAAAAGAAAGAAATAGAAACACCAAAAGCTCCTACAACAAAAGTATGTCCATATTGTAAAACAGATATACATATTGAAGCTACACGTTGTCCAAACTGTACATCAGAGCTTTAACAACAAAAAAGCAGACTAAAAATTTAGTCTGCTTTTATTTTATTTAATTTCTAATTCAACAGGACAATGGTCACTACCCATAATTTCAGTATGAATTTTAGCATCAACAAGTCTATTATTAAGGCTTTCTGATACTATAAAATAATCTATACGCCAACCTGCATTATTTTTTCTTGCATTAAATCTATAACTCCACCAAGAATAAATTCCTTCTTTATCAGGATAAAAATATCTAAATGTATCTATAAAACCACTATTAATAAGCTTTGTAAACTTATCTCTTTCCTCATCTGAAAATCCAGCATTTTTTCTGTTAGTTTTAGGATTTTTAAGGTCAATTTCATTATGTGCTACATTAAGGTCACCACAAAGTATAACTGGCTTTTTCTCTTCAAGATTTTTCATATAAACAAGAATATCATCTTCCCATTTCATTCTATAATCAATTCTAGCCAATTTATCTTGTGAATTTGGTACATAAGCAGTTATATGATAAAAATCTTCAAATTCAAGTGTTATAAGTCGTCCTTCATGGTCATGCTCATCTATACCCATACCATAAAATACAGATATAGGCTCTTTTTTAGTAAATACAGCAACACCGGAATAGCCTTTCTTTTCTGCATAATTCCAATATGCAAAATATCCTTCCGGAGCAAAATCAATTTGTCCTTCTTGAAGTTTTGTTTCTTGTATAGAAAAAATATCAGCATCTATATTTTTAAAAAAGTCTTCAAAACCTTTTGTAACACAAGCTCTAAGACCATTTACGTTCCATGAAATCATTTTCATAAAAATATCCTCCTTTAATTATATATTTTTCATTTTACCAAAAAAGTATATATTAATCTATATAAAAATAGTATACTTATAAAAAGGGGGGTAATAATTATGAGAATAGCTTTAGGACAAACAAATATAATATGGGAAAACAAAAAAGCTAATATGGAAAAATGTATTGATATGATAAAAAATGCTTCAAAGGAAAAAGCCGATATTATTATTTTTCCTGAAATGAGCCTTACAGGTTTTACAATGCACACAAATACAATGGCTGAAAATTTTGAAAACTCAGAAACAATTAAATTTTTTTCAGAAACAGCTAAAGAATATAATATATATATAGGGTTTGGAGTTTCAATAAAAAATATAGATAAAGCATTAAATAAATTTATTGTATGTGATAATACAGGAAGAATAATTTGCAATTATAGTAAAATACACCCTTTTTCATATGGTCTTGAAAAAAAATATTATACTGGTGGAGAGAGTATTGAAAGTTTTACTGTAAATGGTATAAAGTGTTCTCCTACCATATGCTATGACCTTAGATTTCCAGAACTATATCAAATTTGTTCAAAAGAAAGTATTATAATTTTTACAATAGCAAACTGGCCTATTGAAAGAATAGAACAATGGGATTTATTATTAAAATCAAGAGCATTGGAAAATCAATGTTTTATTGTTGGTGTAAATAGAACAGGAAAAGATATAACATTAACATATAACGGACATTCAAATATTATAAACCCTTTAGGAAAAGAATTATTAAAAACAGAAGAAAAAGAATGCATTATGATATATGATATTAACCCACAAGAAGCTATTAATTACAGAAATTCATTTAGATTAAAATCCGACCGTAAAGAAGATATTTATAAAAAATATTATTAAAATAAGGGTGTTGACAAGTCAACACCCTTAAAATTTTATGTATTAAATTAAAGAACCTTAGCAAGGAAAGTTTTAAGTCTTTCACTTTTAGGATTTTCAAAAATTTCTTTTGGAGTTCCTTCTTCAACTATTTTACCATCAGCCATAAATATAACACGTGTTGCAACTTCCTTTGCAAATCCCATTTCGTGAGTAACAACAGCCATTGTCATATCATTTTTTGCAAGGTCTTTCATAACTTCAAGAACCTCTCCAACCATTTCAGGGTCAAGGGCACTTGTAGGCTCATCAAAAAGCATAACTTCCGGTTGCATACATAATGCTCTTACAATAGCAATTCTCTGTTTCTGTCCACCTGAAAGCATTGAAGGATAAGAATTTGCTCTATCTTTAAGACCTACTTTTTCAAGAAGTTCCATAGCAAGTTTTTCTGATTCTTCTTTACTTTTTTTCTGAAGTTTCATAGGACCAACAGTCATATTTTTAAGTATAGACATATGTGGGAAAAGATTAAAATGCTGAAAAACCATTCCCATTCTTTGTCTATGCTTATTTATATCTGTTTTTTTATCTGTAATATCAACACCATCAAAAAGTATTTGTCCACCTGTTGGTACTTCAAGAAGATTAAGACATCTTAAAAATGTTGATTTACCTGAACCTGAAGGACCTATTATTACAACAACTTCCCCTTTTTTTATTTCAGTTGTAACATTATTAAGGGCTTTAAAGTTTCCAAAAGCTTTTTCAAGATTTTTTACATCTATTAAAACGTTATTAGTGGTCACTATTTCTCAATCTCCTTTCAAGTTTTTTAATTAAAGCTGTCATAAACATTGTTATAACAAGATATATTGCAGCTACACCAAAAAGAGGGAAAAATGCATCATAAGTTTGACTTCTTATAATATCTCCACCTTTTGTAAGGTCTTGAATAGCAATATAACCTGAAACAGCAGTTTCTTTAACAAGTACAATCATTTCATTACCAAGTGCAGGAAGTACATTTTTTACAGCCTGTGGCATTATTACAATAATCATAGTTTGAAAATAATTGAAACCAAGGCTACGACCTGCCTCCATCTGTCCTTTATCTATTGACATAATACCAGAACGGAAAATCTCAGCAACATAAGCACCAGAATTTATACCAAAACAAAGTATACCTGCAAGAATTTTATTATTATAACTTGCAAAAATAATAAAGTTTATAATAAGAAGCTGAACAACAACAGGAGTACCTCTTATCACTGTAAGATATATACCAAATATAAAATTAAGTATTTTAAATTTACCTGTCATCTGATGTGTTGAACGTACAATAGCTACAATAAATCCTATAACAATACCAATAAGTAAAGCAAAAATTGTTATTTTAAGTGTATTTACAAGACCATCTGCAAGAAACATCCATCTGTCTTTTGCAATAAAATCATTATAAAACTTCGTTGCTGCATTATCAAAAAAACCTGCACTAAGAAGCATTGTATTTAACATTTATATCCTCCTTTTTTATTTTTAATTTAACTGAAAAAATCACCCACCCTCAAGGGTGGGCGACTATATTTTTAATTTTATTATTCTGTGATGTATTTGTCAATTATTGACTGAATTGTACCATCTTCTTTAAGTTCTACAAGAGCAGCATTAATTTTTTCTGTTAATTCTGTATTATCTTTGCTAACAGCAATAGCATAATCTTCTTCTGTGAAAGGCTCTTCAAGAACTTTAAGGTCTGCATTTCCTTCTGCAAGAGATTTTGCAACTTGGTCATCAATTACAACAGCATCAATTTTGCCCTGAGCAACAGCCATTGCAGCTTCAAAACCTTTGTTATATCTTTCAACGTTTTCTGTAACATCTCCAGCATACATATCACCTGTTGTACCAAGCTGAACACCTATTGTTTTACCTTCAAGGTCAGCAGCTGTTTTAATTTCTTCGTTTGAAGCATTAACAATAATAGCCTGTGAAGCGTGGCAATATGTGTCTGTAAAGTCAACATTTGCAAGTCTGTCTTCTGTTACAGTCATACCAGCAGCACCGATATCAGCTTTACCAGACTGTATAGCAGGAATAATTGAATCAAAAGCCATATCTTCAATAGTAACTTCCATACCAAGTTTTTCTCCGATAGCTTTCATAATTTCAACGTCAATACCAACAATGTCCTGACCTTCATAATATTCATATGGAGGGAATTCTGCATTTGTAGCAACTACAAGAGTTTCTTTTTCTTCTGTTGCAGTTTCTCCTTCAGTAGTTGTTGTATTGTTATTTTCTTCAGTTGTTTTATTACTTCCACAAGCAGCAAGGCTTAATGCCATTACAGAAACAGCAGCCATAGCTATAATTGATTTTAAATATTTTTTCATAATTAAATTCCTCCCATTTCGATTTCCGAAATCATTAATTAATAATTTATTAAAGGTATTATACATTAATATACATCATATTTCAAGTAAAATTAATAAAAACACGTATAATTATGAATATTTAAAATCATACTGTGTATTTTATACACAGATTATTTAATAGTTTACAAAATTAAATTAAAATACAATTTAAAATCATATAAAATATATAAGTAAAACTTATATTAATTATATAATTAAATATTTTTGTCAAAAAGTACTTTTCCTCTCTTTATAGATTTAATAACAAAAATGTCTTTTATATTCTCATTTTTAATATTAAATGGATTTTCACTTAGAACAACAAAATCAGCAAATTTACCTTTTTCTATTGTACCTTTTGTATTTTCTTCAAAATATTGATAAGCAGCATTAATAGTAATACCTTTTAATGCATTTAAAACATCAATTTTTTCATCTTCTCCTAGAACTTCTCCCTGTTTTGTAATTCTATTTACAGCACACCACATTTCCTCTATAAGATTAGGCATTATAACAGGTGTATCTGTATGCATAGTAAATATAATATCTTTTTTTATAGTAGAATTAATAGGACTTATTTTTTCTGCTCTTTCAATACCAAAATTAATTTTATGAATATCACCCCAATAATAAACATGTGAAACAAAATAAGAAGGTATTATATTTAATTTTTTAATATCATCAAGTTGGTCTACACCTAAAAGCTGACCATGTATAAGAACTGGTCTTATATGTTTTTCTCCTTCTTTTTCAACAGCTTTTTTATAACAATTAATAAACTGTTCACTCGCACCATCACCATTACTATGAGCAAGTATTTGTATATTTTCATCTAAAGCCTTTTCAAAAAACTTTTCAACTTCTTCATCTTTATAAACTGGATATCCTTTATAATCATTACTGTCTTTATATGGTTTTCTTAGAAAAGCAGTTCTTCCTTGTGGTGAACCATCAAGAAATATTTTATATCCACCAAGTTTTAAATTATTTTCATATTTTTTAAGTATATTGCTATATTCTTTTACTATATTACTGTTGTCTTTCATGTCAGCATACATTACAACATCAACATCTATAAGACCTTTTTTTGATAAGTCATATAAAAATTTTGCTTCACTTTCTTTTGCAAAACCTTCTTGAACTGTCAATATACCATTTTCAATATATATTTTTTCAGCTTCTTTAAAAAGTTTTATTTTTTCTTCTTCTTTTGCATCTGGAATATTTTTTGCAATATTTATAAATGCAGTTTCTTCAAGATATCCATTAGGCTCTTTTGAATTTTCATATCTTCCAATAATACCTCCCTCAGGATTTTCACTATTTTCTGTTATTTTAAAAATACTAAGTGCTTTTGAATTTACAACACCCATATGACCTGAAGAATGTGTAATAAGTACAGGATTATCTCCAACACTATCAAGTAGTTTTTTATCAGGATGTTTTTTTTCAATAAGAAAATTATTATCATATCCAAAACCAATTATAAAATTATCATCAGAAATATTTCTTTCCTCTTTAAATTTTATAAGCATATTTTTTATATCTTCAAAACATTTTGCTTTTGAGAGATTACAAAGTCGTAATGTATTAGCAAGAGAAGTAATATGACTATGACTATCTATAAAAGCAGGACAAAGAGTTTTTCCACAAAGGTCTATCCATTCATCCTTTTTATCACATATTTCTTTTATATGTGAAATACTTCCAACATACTCAACAAAACCATTTTTTTCATAAACAGCTTCAACATTCTTATTCTCAGTTAAAGTTATAATATCTCCGTTATAATATATATGACCCAAAACTACCACTCCTTTTTATACCTATTATGTGTAAATATATACGTATATAAACAAAAAAAGGTACAAAACTGTACCTCTTTTAATATCAATGTGTTTTTTTATCTATAAATTCAGGTTTTACTTTAGAATACATAATTTTCTGTTCACTATATAAACCATAATATCCAGAAAGCATATAGCTTACACCACAAGCAAGTGTAAAGAAAACAATACCATCCCCACCAAAAAGCTCAATACTCAAAATTATTGATGATAAAGGACAATTTGTAACACCACAAAAAACAGCTGTAAGTCCTATGGCAGCAGCAAATGAAGGATGAAGTCCTAATACAGCACCTACAACACAACCAAATGTTGAACCTATAAAAAATGATGGTACAATTTCACCGCCTCTAAAACCTGCACCTAAAGTTATTGCTGTAAATATCATTTTAATTAAAAAAGCTTCTGGCTTTGCTTGACCTTTAAGAGCAAGTTCAATTATATTCATACCAGCACCATTATAGTCATATGTTCCTATTATATATGTAAGTATTACAACTATAATACCACCAATAAACCCTCTTAATATACTGTTTGGTATATATTTTTTATATAAATGAGCTGATTTATGCATTGCTATACAGAAAAATATACTTAATACACCGCATAATATTGATAATATAGTTACATTAGTAACAGCTAAAGTTCCAAAATCAGGTATAACAGAAATCTCAAATGCAGTTGGAGGAATTCCACAAAGCATTGCTATTTTTGTACCTACAATAGCCGAAAGTATACAAGGTACTATTGCAGAATAATGCATAACACCTACAGTTATAACTTCCATAGAAAATATAACAGATGTTACAGGTGTACCAAAAAGTGCAGAAAAGGCTGCACTCATACCACACATAGTAATTATTCTTTCATCTTTTTCGTCAAATTTAAGTAATCTACCTATATTTGATGCTATACTTCCACCAAGTTGTAATGCTGCACCTTCTCGACCTGATGAACCGCCTAAAAGATGAGTTATTGCTGTACTTATAAATATAAGAGGTGCTGTTTTAAGTTTTAAAGTATCATTATCTCTTACTGCCGAAAGAACAAAATTTGTACCTCTATCATTTTCCATATCCAATATTTTATAAATCCACGCAATAAAAGCACCACCTAAAGGTAATAACAATATAATTTTACTGTTTTCAATACGAAATTCTGTTGCATGTTCAATGGCAAAATGGAATAAAACACCTATAAATCCTACAATTATACCAATAATAATTGATGTTCCTACCCATTTAAGAAAAGTGTTAAAGTTATCGAAAGATTTTTTAATATACTTTTCTGCTATCATATAAATACTCCTTTTCTTCGAATGCCTAAAACCCTTATTAAAGTATACCATGTTTTATAAATAAAAACAAAAGTGAAAAAAATATCTTATTTTTAACAATAGAAATAAAAATACAATTTTATATTATGAATAATAATAGATATATTAATTTCTGTAATATACATTTGTTTTTTTACCAAAAACAAACCTATTATTTAAATAAATATACGCAATAAGCCTAAATATAAAAAAAACCTTTAAATTAGTTGACTTGAAGTGTACATAAGTATATAATTTACAAATATATTTGAAATGTATTTTTATGTTTACAAATTCTATTTAAATTTATAGATTTAGTTAAAAATATAACAAAAAAATGGAGGTTAGTTTGGAAATGAAAAGAGTTTATAATTTTTCTGCTGGGCCTTCAATGCTTCCTTTAGAAGTACTTGAAAAAGCTCAAAAAGAATTTGTATCATATGGTGATACAGGAATGTCCGTTATGGAGATGAGTCATCGTTCCAAAGATTATGAAAAAATAATAAACAAAGCAGAAGCTGATTTAAGAGAACTCATGGAAATCCCTGATAACTACAAGGTTCTTTTCCTCCAGGGTGGTGGTTCAACACAGTTTGCCATGATTCCTTTAAATCTTATGAATAAAAATAATAAAGCTGATTATGTAAATACAGGACAATGGTCAAAAAAAGCTATTGAAGAAGCTTCTCGTTATGGAAAAGTAAATGTTGTTGCAAGCAGTGCTGATAAAACTTTCTCATATATACCAAAGCTTGATAAAAGTACATTTGACCCTGAAGCTGATTATTTCTACATAACACTTAATAATACAATATATGGTACAAGATATACAGAACTTCCTGACACAGAAAATGTTCCTCTTGTAGGAGATATGTCATCAAGCATACTTTCAGAAAAAATTGATATAACAAAATTTGGACTTTTATTTGCTGGAGCACAGAAAAATCTTGGACCTGCTGGTGTTACAATAGTAATTGTACGTGAAGACCTTCTCGGAAATGCTATGGATTTCACACCAACAATGCTTAAATATGATATACATGCAAAAAACGGTTCAATGTATAATACACCTCCTACATATGCAATATATTTTGCAGGACTTGTATTTGAATGGGTAAAAGAACAAGGTGGCGTTTCTGCTCTTCAGAAAATAAATGAAGAAAAAGCAAAAATACTTTATGATTTCCTTGACTCTTCAGAGCTTTTCAAAGGTACAGTTTTAAAAGAAGACCGTTCTCTTATGAATGTTCCTTTTGTTCTTCCAACAGAAGAGCTTAATGCAAAATTTATAGCAGAAGCAAAAGAAAGAGGATTTGTAAATCTTAAAGGTCATAGAACAGTTGGTGGTATGAGAGCAAGTATATATAATGCAATGCCTCGTGAAGGTGTTGAAGCTCTTGTAGAATTTATGAAAGAATTCGAAGCCCAGAATAGATAAGCGAGGTTTTAAGAAATGTATAATATAAGAACACTTAATAATATATCTCAAAAAGGTCTTAAAAAATTCACTGAAAACGAATTTAAAATTTCAGACCAAATGGAAAATCCAGATGGAATACTTTTAAGAAGTTTTGATATGCATCAGATGGAAATACCTGAAAGTGTAAAATGTATAGGTAGAGCTGGTGCAGGAACAAATAATATACCTGTTGATGAATGTTCAAAAAGAGGTATTGTTGTATTTAATACACCTGGTGGAAATGCAAATGCTGTTAAAGAACTTGTAATAACAGGACTTCTTCTTACATCACGTAAAATTCCACAAGGTATTGAATGGGTAAAAACATTAAAAGACTGTGAAGGAAGTATTGGAAAAGCTACTGAAGCAGGTAAAAAACAGTTTGTAGGTCCTGAAATTCAAGGTAAAACTCTTGGTGTAATTGGTCTTGGAGCAATCGGTGTACTTGTTGCAAATGTTGCTTATAAGCTTGGTATGGACGTTATAGGATATGACCCATATCTTTCAATAGATGCAGCTTGGAACCTTTCAAGCCATGTACATAAAGCTAGTTCAATAGAAGAGCTTGTATCAAAAAGTGACTACATAACAATACATGTACCTCTTACTGATGAAACAAAGCATACATTTAATAAAGAACTTTTCACAAAAGTAAAAAAAGGTGCAAGACTTTTAAATTATGCTCGTGGTGAACTTGTTGAAACAGAAGCTGTTATTGAAGCTCTTTCAAATGGAACACTTTCAGCATATGCAACAGATTTCCCTATGAAAGAACTTGTAGGTCTTGATAATGTAATAACAACACCTCATATTGGTGCATCAACACCTGAAAGTGAAGATAACTGTGCAGAAATGGCAAGTTCAGAGCTTATTAATTTCCTTAAATACGGAATTATTAAAAACTCTGTAAACTTCCCTAACTGTGATATTCCATATACAGGAAAAACAAGAATTTCTATTGCAAATAAAAATGTACCAAATATGATTGGTTCAATATCAGCTGTATTTGCAAAAGAAAATCTTAATATTGATAATATGATTAACAAAAGTAAAGGTATGTGGGCATATACTCTCATTGACACAGATAATATTGATGGTAAAGCAGAAAGTATTATTGAAGAACTTAAAAAAATTGATGGTGTAGTATCTGCACGTATTGTAATTAAAGAAGGTGAATAATAAAATAATTCCAAATAAAAAAACCTTGATTATAAAAAATCAAGGTTTTTTTATTTAAAACATAACATCAAAAATATTTATTAACATTAAAATTATAGAAATTACAGGTATCAAAACATAACCCAAATCTCTTATAAAAATATAAAGGTCAGAAGGTTCTCCACCTTTTACCCATAAAAATGTTCTTGTTTCAAAAAAATATAAAGGTGCTTTTATATTTATAATATTAATAATATTAAACATTACAATACACGATAATACAGGAAAAGAAATAGAAATAACTGTTTTTTCTCCATTAGCTATATTAATAATATTAAAAGCTTCTGAAATATCTTCATTGTCTAATGTTTCATTTTCATTAGTACTTAATATTTTTTCGCCATTTTTATATACTTCAATATCATCAACACGATTGTAATAATATTCTGTCAATTCATCATTATTTACATACTGTATATCAAAACTTCCATTTTTATTATCTTTTATAGTATAATAAATATTTTCGCCTTTAAATTCCTTACTATAACTTATAACATTTTCTGAAATAATATCCCTTTTGAAAAACTCTCCATCTATATAAACACCTATTAAAGAAACACCTACAATACAATATACTAAAAACATAATATAAAAAATAATATTTACAATTATTATCGTTTTTTTATTAAACATAGGCTTACATCTCCTTAAATAAGCTCAAAAAACTTTGCTATTTCCTCACCATGTTCAGCAGCTTTAACTTTTGGATATGCTTTTATAATTACACCATTTTCATCAACAACAAAAGTACTTCTTATAATACCCATAGATACTTTACCATAAAGTTTCTTTTCTCCATATGCACCAAATTTATCAGCAACACTTTTATCTTCATCAGAAAGAAGTACAAAAGGAAGTTCATATTTTTCTTTAAATCTAATTTGAGCAGATTGTTTATCAGGACTTATTCCTATAACATTTATACCATTATTTATAAGCATATCATAAACTCTCTGAAAAGATTGTGCTTCTTTTGTACAACCTGGAGTATTACTTCTTGGATAAAAATAAATTACTGTTTTTTTACCTTTTATTGTTTCATTTGTATATGTATTGCCATCATCACCTATAAGTGAAAATTCAGGTATTAAATCTCCTTCTTTTAACATAAATATTCCCCTCTCATTTAACTATATTTTTTATACAACCTATATTTTCAATTTCACATTCAACAACATCACCTGATTTAAGGAATTTTGGTGGTACAAATCCCATTCCAACACCAGCAGGAGTTCCCATTGATATTATAGTTCCTGCTTTTAAAGTCATACCCTTTGAAAGCTCTTCAATTACATGAGCAATACCAAATATAAGTAAATCTGTTGAGCTATTCTGTCTAAGCTCTCCATTTACTCTTGAACATATTTTTAAAACTGGAGGATTTGAAAATTCATCAACAGTAACAATAAATGGTCCAATAGGTGTAAAACCATCAAGACTTTTTCCGAAATACCATTGTTTATGCTGTGTTTGAAGATTTCTTGCACTTATATCATTTAATACAGTATATCCTAAAACATAATTGAAAGCATCTTTTTCAGAAACATTTTTAGCATCTTTACCTATAATAACAGCAAGTTCAGCTTCATAATCAAGACTATCTACAATATCAAAATGACCATCAATATAATCACCTGTACCAACAGCTTCATTAACTCTTTTTGAAAAATATACAGGAAATGGTCTATCTCCTCCAAAAGCCTCTTTTTTGTATCTTGCAGACTCTTCAGCATGTGCCATATAATTTATACCAAGACATATAATATCTTGTTTTGGAAAAGGTATAGGAGCACATATTTTAATATTTTCAAAAGGAATACTATCACTTTTTTCAATACATTCAATATTACCATTTATTTTTTCTATAACTTGTCCCAAATCCTCAAATTCTTTTCCATCAACAGCTATTTTATAAACTGTTTTTTCATCATCAGAAAGTACACCTGCATTTCTTTTTCCCTCATACTCAAATGTTAAAAGTTTCATTATTAATTCCCCCTAAAAAATTATTTAAACACCCAGAATTTATCTGCTATATAATTAAAACCTATCATCATACAAGTAGCAGGAATTTTTGCCACCATTGGTGTAAGATTAAAAAGATTTTCAAAAAGACCAAGCATAAAAAGAGAAACTGCAAGATAAGCACATTTTACAATTATATATTTTCCTATTTCTTCTCTTTTTACAGGATTTTTCTTTTCAAAAGTCCAATATTTATTACATATAAAACTATTTATTGTGGCTATTATAAATGAAATAATCTGAGCAATATATCCACCTATTCCAATAACAACATTAAGTATAAAAAAGCTTATAACATCTATAATAGTATTTAAAACACCAACCATACCAAATTTTATAAACTTCTTAATATCAAAAAGTATTATTAATTTTCTTATAAAATCCATTATAATTTACTCCCATCTGAAAAGACCATAGCCATTTTCATCATATATAGTGCCATATACATCATCACCATATATACGATATTCTTTTTCATCTGTTTTTTCCCAATAAACTCTATTCATTTTTTCACCATCATACCACAAAAGCATGTCAAAATTTTCTATGCTATTTATATCACTGTTATAAGGTCTATAAACATAGCTTTCAATAGAAAGTGGTATTGGTGTAGGCATATTAAATTCTTTTGCAAAATAACGACAACAGCCTAAAAATGACCAATCTGAACCCGTTACACCAGTAATATGTTCATGAAATATATAATTAGAATTTTCAATATTTATTTCATTAAGATTTAAAACACCTATTCTATAACTACTATCAATATTTTCAACAGCTTCAATATATGCTTTTGCTGCATTTTTATCATAAATACTATTTTCTCTATAATCATGTATTTCTGAAACTCCTGCAACAGAAAATACAAAAACAATAAAAGCAGTAACAAATCCCTTTATTTTTTCATTTTCTATACACAAATTAAAAACAGTATCAACAACAATACCTAAACCAACAAAAGATGTTACAGCACCTCTAAATGAAAACCATGGATTTCCTATTATAAAAAATGGTGTAAGAGGTGCAATAAAAAGAAGTATACCAAATATAAATGCCCATATAGTTCCTTTTTGTTTTTCTTTTTTTGAAAACATAAAAACAAAAATGCTCATTATTATTATAATTATAAAATATATAATAGATTTATCTTCAAAAATTATTGAAATACCTCTTATAAATCCTTTAAAAACAGTATAAAAATTTCCATAAATAAAAACTTCTTTAAGTTGTCCTAAAATTTCAGGAAGAAATACATCAAAATATCCTTCACTATTAGGCAGCATAATTTCCATTCTTGAAGAATAAAGAGAACTATTTTTAAAATAATATATTACAAAAGCAAATATACCTACATTTATAAAAGTTAAAAATGCAGAAAGTGTTATTTTACCCTTTTTAAAAAATAAAGCTAACATAATAAGAAATGTTCCTGTAATTGAAACTACTATTACCTGTTCATAAAATCCAAATGATATAAGCTGAAAAACCATAAAAAGAGGTATATACTTAATACTGCCTTTTTCACATAAAGCAGAGAAAAAATATATACCAACAGACGCAAAAAACATTCCTACAACAATTCTTGAAGAAGCACTTACCCAATAAGTTCCTTCAAAACCAAGTGGTAATAAAAGATATACAAATACGAAAATATTTGAAACAGTAAATATATTAGAAAATGATTTTTTAAATATAAAAGCTGATGCTGTATAAAGTATAGAAATTATAAACACACCAAAAATCATATTTGTATTAAAAAAGAAATTCCATACAGTAATATCCATAATACCTGCAAGAGGTCTTGCAGATAAAAGACCAAGTTTTTCTATTATTTCAGGTATCGTTCCTAAAAATTGTCTGTAACTATAATATTGTATATAGTCATCAAGCTGTGGAAAATATTCAAAACCATAATAAATAAATCTCATAAAAACAAGAATAAAAGCTGTTATATAAAATATAATATCTCGTCTTTTTATTGAAATAGAATTCATATTATAACTTCTCCTTTATTCTTTTTTCAGTCATAATTCTAACTGTTATTATATCTTTAAGCATTTTTATACTATCTTTTATAATATTCACTTTAGATTCTCTATGATTTATTATAGAAACCCCTATTTCAGAAATTTTAAACCCCATTCTTTTTGCAACAAGCATAGCTTCAAAATCAAAAGCAAATCTATCTATTACACAATTTTCAAATATACTTTTTGCAGCATCTTTTTTAAATCCTTTAAAACCACATTGTGTATCATAGGAAAGACCTGATATGACACCTGTTATAAAAGAAAATACTTTTGATGTTACAAGTCTTATAAATGGATAATTTTTATATCCTTCTTTTGATAATTTTCTAGAACCTATTACAACATCAGAATTTTCTTTTTTCATCTTACAATAAGCTTTTTTTATGATATTCACACCATAAGCAAGGTCAGCATCAGTAAAAAATATATAATCACCTTTTGCTTTAAATATACCTTGTCTTACTGCATAACCTTTTCCTTTGTTCTTACTATATGATACAATTTTTACATTATCCATATTCATATCTAAAACAAAGTCCTTCATACCATCAGTACTTCCATCATCAACAACTATTATTTCATATGATTTAAAAGTATTGGAAAGAAATTTATCAGCTATTTGTATTGTATGTCCAATTATTAATTTTTCATTATACGCTGGTATTATAAGTGTAATCATCTCTATCCCTCAAACTAAAAATAAAATTAAACTATTTTATAGTATAGCATATTTTAAGTTATATTCTACAAAATTATTAAAATTTGTTGATTAAATGGATAATTTATTTATATGAAGAAAGGGTGTCGATATAATCGACACCCTTTTATTTGTGATAGAATTTATCACTTGCAAACTTAATGAGGGATATGTTCGCAACTTTTTATATGATACCATTTAAGGCAAAAAAGCTAGTTTTTTAGAAAGCAGCAAATCCTTTTCCAAATGCTTTACAACTTTCTTTACCTTCACCATCAGGCATACCATTAACCATAAGACCTGTATCATAAAGGTTTGCATTTTTATCATTTACTCTTTCTTCCCAGTCTCTCATCCACTGACCATCTCCCCAGCCGTATGAACCGAAAAGAGCAATTTTTTTACCAGAAAGATTATTTTCTATACTTTCAAAGAATGGTTCAAATTCAGATTCTTCAAGAACCTCATCACCCATGGCAGAGCAACCAAAAGCCACTTTATCATAATCTTTTATACTACCTGAAAACTGGTCTACTGAAAATACTGAAACTTCAGCACCTGCTTCTTTTGCACCATTTGCGATTTCATCAGCCATAATAGCTGTATTACCTGTACCACTCCAATAAATTACTGCAATTTTTGACATTTTTATTATCCTCCTTAAATATTAGAAACACCAAGAAGATTTAATACTGATGTTCCTGAATTTCTTTTATTTTCCATAACTTCTTTACATTTACGATACTGCCAAAAAGTTTTTTCAGCTTTTTTTTCATCACCATAAACTTTCCAGTATCCGCAGAACTTATAATTTCTGCCACTATTTTTTATATATTCAAAAACGTCTTCTTTAGGATATCCAAGGAAAAAGCCTATTTCATGAGGAAATTCTTCACACCCTGTAATTCTTTTTCCTAAAAAGTTAAGTGTATTTTCTATATCATCAATATTTTTTGGTATATCATACCCTTCACTTTTCAAGAAATAAGCAACTTTTCTATTGGTAATATATGAAAACATTTTTGTTTTGCGATATACAAGAATAAATATTCTACTTTTACAAGTGTAAAGTACTTTAAAATAAATATCCTTTAAATTTAAAAGATTGTTATATGTATTCATTTCATTTAAAAGTACTTCACTATCCTCTATAGGACATGAAAAAAGATTAGCCTGTTTTATACCCAAAAGCGTTGGGGCACAATGTAATATAAGCATATTTTCAAGTGAACTCATTATAACAACCTCCATTTGTTAGTTAATACTAACTTTAAACCAAAAAAATTATTTATATTCTTCAAGAATTTTCTTTAATGCACAAGAACTACTACTATGACTATGAACCATAGGAATATTATTTTTTTTAGCTTCTTGCACAGCTCCTGAAACCATTTTGTGGGAAACAGTATTTGTAAAAAGTACAAGAAGGTCAGCTCTCCCTATTTTATTTTTAAAATCCGCTGGCATATGTGTAAACACTTTAGCCTTACATTTAAAACCTTTACATATATCCATATATTGTCTAACCATACGGTCGTGACCACCTACTATTACAACGCTCATTGTTTCCTCCCTCTAATATTATTTGTTAGCACTAACTAACTTGTGATATGATATTATCACAATGTATTTTTAATGTCAACAATATTTTAAATAAAAAAATACTGTTGATAAATGTTATCAACAGTATTAAAAATATTAATTAATTATTTTTCTTTCTTTATATCAATTTTAATATGGACATCACTAAGCTGTTTTTCTGATACTTCAGCAGGAGCACCCATCATAACGTCCTGAGCTGATTTATTCATTGGGAATGGTATAATTTCTCTTATACTTTCTTCACCAGCAATAAGCATTACCATACGGTCAACACCAGGAGCAATACCTGCATGTGGTGGTGCACCATAACAGAATGCATTATACATAGCTGGGAATTTAGCCTTAACATCTTCTTCTCCAAGACCAACCATTTCAAATGCTTTAACCATTATTTCTGGGTCATGATTACGAACAGCACCTGATGAAAGTTCAACACCATTACATACAAGGTCATACTGATATGCATATATATCAAGTGGGTCTTTTTCTAAAAGGTCTTTCATACCACCCTGTGGCATTGAGAATGGATTGTGACAGAATTCAAGTTCACCTGATTCTTCACCAATTTCATACATTGGGAAATCAACAACCCAACAGAATTCATAACGTTCTTTATCCATATGACCAGCAACTGTATTACCAAGAATTTTTCTAAATACACCTGCTGTTTTCTGTGCAACACCTTTTTTGCCTGCTGCAAGTCCAACAAAGTCACCTGCTTTAAGTCCAAGAGCTTCTGTAACAGCATCTTTTCTATCAGCAAGGAATTTTGATATACCACCGGCAAAGTTTCCGTTTTCATCAACTTTAAACCAATATGCTTTATTTCCTGTCTGAACTTCAACATCAGCACACATTTTATCAATTACTTTTCTAGTTTCTTTACAGTCACTTACAACAACTGCTTTAATTACATTACCTTCAAATGGACCAAATCCACAATCCTGCATACATTCTGTTGCGTCCTGTAAAACAAGGTCTATACGAAGGTCTGGCTTGTCTGAACCGTAAATTTCCATAGCATCGTTATATGATACTCTTCTAAATGGTACAGTTGAACCATTTTTATATTTACCGTATTTTGCAAATATAGGTGGAAGAACTTCTTCAAGAACTTTGAAAACATCTTCCTGAGTAGCAAAAGCCATTTCCATATCAAGCTGATAAAATTCACCAGGTGAACGGTCAGCACGAGCATCTTCATCTCTAAAACAAGGAGCAATCTGGAAATATCTATCAAAACCAGAAGTCATAAGAAGCTGTTTAAACTGCTGTGGAGCCTGTGGAAGAGCATAAAATTTTCCTGGATGATTTCTTGAAGGAACAAGATAATCTCTAGCACCCTCAGGAGAAGAACAAGTAAGAATAGGAGTTGTTATTTCTAAAAATCCCTGTTCTGTCATACTTCTTCTAAGTTCAGCAACAACATTACTTCTTAATATTATTTTATCTTTTACTGCTGGATTTCTTAAATCAAGATAACGATATTTAAGACGTGCGTTTTCATCAGCATCTTTTGAATGATTAATTTCAAAAGGAAGCTCATTATATATACATTTTCCAAGTACTGTAATATCAGTTGGAACAACTTCAATTTCACCTGTTGGAATATTATTGTTTTTGCTTGAACGCTCTCTTACAACACCTGTAATTGAAAGTGTTGATTCACAATTTACATCAGAGATTTTATCCATCATCTCTTCTGTTTCAATAACTACCTGTGTAGTACCGTAAAAATCTCTTAATACAAGGAAACCAAGAGTTTTACTTACCTTTCTTAAATTTTCGTACCAACCTACAATGGTAACTGTTTCGCCGACATTGTTTATACGCAAGTCGTTACATGTATGAGTTCTTGACTGAAACATGAATACACCTCTCACTTTTTCAAATACTATTAAAAATAATTATATCCAATTAAATAGTATATCACCAATTATTTGTTTTTTCTATATTAAGTCTAAATTTAACCTATAAATAATTAAATTACATGTAAAAAAGGACACTATAAAGTGTCCTTTTAATTTTAAGTAGTCTGAATTGATAGAAAGACAATTCCAAACAATTCCAAAAATTATCTTTTTGAGAACTGTGGAGCACGTCTCGCTGCTTTGAGACCGTATTTCTTTCTTTCTTTCATTCTTGGGTCTCTTGTAAGGAAACCTGCGCTCTTTAAAGCTGGTCTGTAATCTGTATCAGCTTCAAGTAAAGCTCTTGAAATACCGTGTCTGATAGCACCTGCCTGACCTGTGAAACCACCACCATAAACGTTTACTAAAACGTCGAATTTAGCTGTTGTTTCTGTAAGCTCAAGTGGCTGACGAACGATAAGTTTTAATGTTTCAAGACCGAAATATTCGTCGATATCTCTTTTATTTATTGTGATTTTTCCGTTGCCTGGTACTAAATAAACTCTAGCTACGGATGATTTTCTTCTACCTGTACCATAGTATCTAGCTGCTGCCATTTTTCTTCCTCCTCTCGTTTAATTAAAAGTTTAATTCTAATACTTCAGGTTTCTGAGCTGCATGTTTGTGGTCTGGACCTGCATATACATGAAGCTTTCCAAACATTTTTCTTCCGAGAGCATTCTTTGGAAGCATACCCTTAACAGCATGTTTGATAACTTCTTCTGGTTTCTTTTCAAGCTGTTTTTTAAGAGTAATTGTTTTTAATCCTCCGATGTAACCTGTGTGATGTGTGTAAACCTTCTGGTCTAACTTTTTACCTGTTACAGCGATTTTTTCAGCATTAACGATGATTACATAATCACCTGTGTCAACGTTTGGTGTGTAAATTGCTTTGTTTTTACCTCTTAAAACTTTAGCAACTTCTGATGCAAGACGTCCTAATGTCTTATCAGTAGCGTCTACAACGTACCATTTTCTTTCAACTTCTGCAGCTTTTGCGATAAAAGTTGTTCTCATTGTTTTTACCTCCCTTAATACATTTAATTGACTCTTTGAATTTGTATTTTCTTTGGGAAAAGAAAATTACAATCTCCACCATACATATTTTATGTATGCCTTATTGAGTCCCACATTAATACTTATATATTTAAAGCCAAAAGGCTCTAAAGTCATTACATAACGGTATATATTATATTATAACAAATTATCTTTGTCAACATAAAAATATTGATTTTTATTATAAAATCAGTATTTTTAATAATATATTTTCATAAGTGTAAGACCTTCTGGTCCTGCTGTTTTTCCTGCTCTACTTCTGTCACAAGAATTTATTATATCTTCCATATCTAATGGATTAATTTTTGAAAGTCCAACATATATAAGCGTACCTGCTATAATTCTAACCATATTATATAAAAATCCATCACCAGTAACATATATTTCAACAACATTTCCATTTTTTTTAACAGAAATATCAAATATTGTTCTAACTGTTGATTTTACCTCTGTTTGAGCAGAACAAAAACCTTTAAAATCATGAGTTCCCTTAAAATATTCTGCCGCAATTTTCATTTTATCAATATCAAGAGGTTTATAAACAAACTCAGTATAAGCTCTTTCCAGCGGATTTTTATATTCTGCATTATATATACGATATCTATAAGTCTTTTTTACACAGTTATATCTTGGGTGAAAATCATCATCAACTTCTTTAGCACAGTTTACAACAATATCCTGTGGAAGAAATGAATTTAAAGCACGTGGTATTCTTTCAATAGGTATATTTGTATCAACATTAATAAGAACTCTTTGACCAAGAGCATGAACACCTCTATCAGTACGGCTTGCACCTGTTATTTCAAATTCTTTTCTAAAAAGAGAGTTACAAGCCTCATATATTTTCTGTTCAACAGTAACAACAGGGTCACCTTTTTGTCTTTGCCAGCCAAAATAATTTGTTCCGTCATATGCAACAGTTAAAAGTATATTCATTATGCTTTTCTCCTCTCTTTAATTTTTATATAAATATAAGAAACAGCAAAAACAACACCATATGTTAATACAAATTTTGATATAAAGCTAAATGATAAATCAGTTATAAAATGTCGCCACATATAATGAGTTGCTTCATATATCAATATACAATGATAAAGATATATGTAAAAACTAAGATTGTCTATACCTCTTAAAAGTGCAAATTTATCCATAATTTTTTCACCAAATATTTTTGCAAACATAAGTACAAAAAGTATAGCAGAAAATATATACATTGTATGAATATCTTCAACAAAATTTAACTGTATATTTCCCAATGAATTGATATAACTAAATCCACCATTAGCCAAAAGCATAATTATAAATATTATTGTAATTATAATTTTGTTTTTAAGTATACCTTCAAAGAATTTATCATAATTAACACCTATATAGCACCCACAAACCCAATAAGCCAAATATGAAGTAAAAAGTCTATCGTTATATATAAAATGTATTTCAGGGTTTATAAGGCTTATAATAGACGGTAACCATTTATGACAAAAAATCATAATAAGTATTGAAAAAGGAATTGCAATAAAAGAATTTATATTTTTAGTCATTTTTATCCATAAAGGCATAAATAAATAAAATTGGAATATTATAACTACAAAATAAAAATGGCTTACAAGATTTCCTAAAAGTATTGATTTTATAAGTTCAAATAAATTAAAACCTGTATAATAATTATTATATATAAAATAAATATAATATACAGTAACACTTATAATATAAGGCAATAATATTTTTTTAAATCTTGAAATTATAAATTTAAAGTAATCTAGCTGTTTATTTTTAAATCCAATAAAAAATTTAATACTGCTTAAAAGTATAAATCCTTGCACTACAAAAGCAGAAAGACGCCAAGGTATAAATATACCCATATAAAAAATACTGCTTTTATCAAGGTCATTTACAGATGAAGAACATATATGTATAAGCATTACAAGTACACATAAAAGTACGTTTATAAAAGAAAGCTCTTTTCTTCTCAAAAATACCCCTCCAAAAAAAGACCTTGATATTTCACAAGGTCTTTATATTTTAAAATACATATCTTAAAACAAAACTAAGTACAACATAAATTACAATAATAACATAAGCCTTATAATCACCTTTGCTATATCTCATAACATTCATTCTTGTTCTGTTTTCAGCACCATTATAACATCTTGCCTCCATAGCCATAGCAAGTTCATCAGCACGTCTAAAAGCTGATATAAAAAGAGGAACAAGTATAGGTACAAGACTTTTTGCTTTTTGCATTAAATTACCTGTATCAAAGTCAGCACCTCTTGCCTGTTGTGCCTTCATAATTTTATCTGTTTCATCAAGTAAAGTTGGTATAAATCTTAAAGCTATTGTCATCATCATAGCAATTTCATGAGAAGGAACACCTATTTTTTTAAGTGGTCTAAGTATATATTCAATACCATCTGTAAGCTGTATAGGTGTTGTTGTAAGAGTCATAAGAGATGAACCAACAATAAGAAGTATAAGTCTTAAACACATTAAAACAGCCATATATACACCTTTAGATGTTATTGTAATAATACCCCAGTTAAAAAGTACAGTTCCTTCACTTGTTGTAAATACATTTAAAAACGCTGTAAAAATTATAATTACAAAAATACTTTTTATACCTCTAAGCATAAATGAAAGAGGTACTTTTGACGCTTTTATAGTAGCAGCTAAAGCAAGTATAACAAAAGCATATGCAATAAAGCTATCCATTATAAAAAGTGAAATAATATATATAAATGTAGCAATAATTTTTACTCTTGCATCAAGTCTGTGGATTATAGAGTCCACAGGATAAAATTGTCCTATTGTAATATCTCTTATCATATTTCTGTACCTCCAGTAAGTATTCTGTAAAGAACATCTGCAGCTTCATCAGTTGTATAAACATCACTAGGTACATCAATATTCATATTCTTACTAAGTTTTTCAAAAACATAGCTTATTTGTGGTGCAGCAAGTCCCATTTTTTCAACTTCATCAACACGAGCAAAAACTTCTCTTGGAGTACCTGTCATTACACATTTACCTCTATGCATAACAACAATACGGCTAACAAGTTTTGCAACATCTTCCATAGAGTGAGAAACAAGAATAACAGTTATACCGAGTTTTTCTTGCATTTTTTTAACTGCATCAAGAATTTCATCACGTCCTTTAGGGTCAAGACCTGCTGTTGGCTCATCAAGAACAAGAACCTTTGGCTCCATAGCAAGTACACCGGCTATTGCAACACGTCTTTTTTGACCACCAGAAAGTTCAAAAGGAGATTTTTCATAATATTCTTCAGAAAGACCAACAGTTTCAAGAGCAGATTTAACTCTACGTTTAACTTCATCTTCAGGAAGTTTCATATTTGTAGGGCCAAAAGCTACATCTTTATATATTGTCATTTCAAAAAGCTGATGTTCCGGATATTGGAATACAAGACCAACTTTTTGTCTTATTTCTTTAAGTTTAGTTTTATCAGCAAATATATCTTTTCCATCAAGATATATAGTACCACTTGTAGGGGTCATAATAGCATTAAGGTGCTGTATAAGTGTAGATTTTCCTGAACCTGTATGACCTATAACACCTATAAATTCTCCTCTTTTAATAGATATATTAATATCATCAAGAGCTTTCTTCTCAAAAACAGTACCTTCATTATATATATGTGTAAGGTTTTTAATCTGTATACCGTCAAAATTACTGCTTCCATCAAAGCTATTTTCAGCTTCTTTTTTAAGTTTATCTACATCAAGAGGAATATCTCTGTTTATTTCTGATAAATTAGCCTCTACACCTTTAATACGACAAATTTCAGATACCATTTCATCAACATTTAAAACATCAGAAGCAATATTCACACCTTTTTTATTAAGAATATTAGCAACCTCTGTAACCTGTGGCACATCAAGACCAAATCCTTTTAATTTATCTACCTGACAGAATATTTCTTTTGGAACACCTTCCATAACAACATCACCGTCATCAATAACAAATACTCTATCAGCACGAACAGCCTCGTCCATATAATGAGTAATAAGTACAATAGTTATACCTTCCTCTTTATTAAGACGCATAACAGTTTCAATAACATCTTTTCGTCCTAAAGGGTCAAGCATAGCAGTAGGCTCATCAAGTACAATACAATCTGGTTTCATAGCAAGTACACCTGCTATTGCTATTCTTTGTTTTTGGCCTCCAGAAAGTTTTGAAGGTGAATTTTTTCTATATTCTTGCATACGTACTGTATCCAAAGCAGAATTTACTCTATTATGTATTTCTGAAGATTCAAGACCTAAGTTTTCAGGGCCAAAAGCAATATCTTCCTCAACAACAGTAGCAACAAGCTGGTTATCTGGATTTTGGAAAACCATTCCTGAACTTTGTCTTATATCCCATACAAATTCATCATTTTTAGTATCAAGTCCTTTAATCCATAAAGTTCCTTCTGTTGGTTTAACAAGAGCATTTATATGCTTTGCAAAAGTTGATTTACCAGAACCATTATGACCAAGTACTGCTACAAACTCACCTTTTTTAATAGAAATATCTACATTTTTAAGAGCAAGAAAACTTTCTTCTTTAGTTCCTTCCTCAGTATCAATCATTCTTTTATATTCATAGGTTAAACCTTTTGCTTTAACCATATCCATTAGCTTCACCGCCTGAAAATATTAAGTCTATGGCATTTAAAAAAATGCTCACAGCTAGTGAAATAATAATTTAAAAAAGGTGAAATGTCAATATTTTTTACTGACAAATCACCTTCATATATCATTTATTGGAGTATTTTTTATGCATATATTTACCATATGAAAATATAGCAGCAGCCACAACTATATAACATATAAGCCCTTGTGTACCAAGAAGTATACCATAAGAATTTAAATATCCCATAGCAATTATAAAAACACCTACACCAACAATCATTATTCCTGTTTTAAAAGAATATTCTTTTCTATATTGTGGTGGTATTTTTTCAACAGTACTTTTTGATAAAAAATACTTATCACTTTTCATACATACTATACCTTCAATAATAATTAATATTCCAAATATTAAAGATGTACTCATAAACTCACTCCTGTCAGAAGATAATATGTGTTTAATATATTTATGATAACAAAAAAGCGGTGGAAAATCCACCGCTAATATCTTCACAACACAAAATTAAATTATATATGAATTAATTATACTAATTCAATAATTACTTCTGGAGCACCGTCACCTTTACGAGGTCCGATTTTGATGATTCTTGTGTAACCACCTTTACGGTCAACGTATTTTGGAGCGATTTCATCGAAAAGTTTAGCACACATATCTACTTTCTTTGTGAGCTTTCTAACTTTCTTTCCATCAGCAGGAACTTCTGTTACAGGGTAAAGAACGCTTAACATTTTACGTCTAGCGTTTAAACGACTTGGGTTGTCTTTTTTGATTGTTTTCTTAACTTCATCAAAAACTGTAACTTTTTTGCCGTTTACTGTTTCTTTAACTCTCTTACCGTTAGCATCTTTTTTAGCAACTTTAGCTGTTACTTCAACTTCTGTAAAGTTGTCTTTTTCTTTAACTGCAAGAGTGATGAGCTTTTCAGCAAGTCTTCTTACTTCTTTAGCTCTTGTCTCTGTTGTTTTAATTTTTCCATGATATAAAAGATTAGTTACCTGGTTTCTTAAGAGAGCTTTTCTCTGTGCTGCTGTTTTACCAAGTTTTCTGTATCCTGAACCTGTCATTATTACAAATCCTCCTTGTAATCCTCTACAGGGCTTATTGTAGGGTAATAACTCTTCGGTCTTACATTACTCTGCACCCTGCACAACTATAATTAACAATAAAAATTATTCATCGCCTGGTCTTAAAGCAAGGCCAAGGTCAGCCATTTTGTTTAAAACTTCCTCAAGGGATTTACGTCCAAGGTTACGAACTTTCATCATTTCCTCTTCAGTTTTGTTTGCAAGGTCTTCAACAGTGTTGATGCCTGCACGTTTTAAACAGTTATATGAACGAACAGAAAGGTCAAGTTCTTCAATGCTCATTTCAAGCACTTTTTCTTTCTTACCTTCTTCTTTTTCGACCATTATTTCAGTATTCTTTGCAGTATCTGATAAATCGACGAAAAGATTTAAATGTTCGTTAAGAATTCTTGCTCCAAGGCTTACAGCATCATCAGGAGCAATAGTTCCGTTTGTCCATACCTCAAGTGTCAATTTGTCGTAGTCAGTAATCTGGCCTACACGTGTATTTTCAACAAGGAAGTTAACTCTTGTTATAGGAGTGAATATAGAGTCAACAGGAAGCATTCCTATTGGCTGGTCATCTTTTTTGTTCTTATCGGCACCGATATAACCTCTGCCTTTCTGAACAGTAATCTCCATATAAAGCTTGCTGTTAGGGCCACCGCTTAAAGTAGCGATATGGTGGTCTGGATTTAAAATCTCAATATCACCATCTGCTTTAATATCAGAACCTTTAACTTCGCCTTCGCCTTCCATGTCAATATAAACGATTTTAGGCTCATTACTTTCACTAGTGTTTTTAATGGCAAGTCCTTTAAGGTTAAGAATGATTTCTGTAACATCTTCCTTAACACCTGGAATTACTGAAAATTCATGAACTACACCATCAATTTTAACGTTACTTACAGCCGCACCTGGTAAAGATGAAAGAAGTATTCTTCTTAAAGAGTTACCAAGTGTAGTTGCGTATCCTCTTTCAAGAGGAGATACGATAAAACGACCATAAGAGCCGTTTATCTCGTCAATTTCAATACGAGGTTTCTCAAACTCAATCACTTATCTTAAACCTCCCTTTGGATAATAAAGTGAGACTATGAAAATCGTAGGGAACGACAAAATAAACCGTTCCCTGCGTTTACTACAAAATATATTATACACCATTTTGGCCTTTCGGCAAGTCTCAAATTTAAAATTATTTTGAGTACAACTCAACGATGAGTGTTTCTTCCACAGGAACATCAATCTGTTCTCTCTGTGGTTTTGACATTACAGTTCCTTTTAAACCTTCGTGGTCAGCCTGTAACCATTCAGGAACGATTCTTGAATCTGTTACTTCAAGAATGTCTTTGTATCTCTGCATGTCTTTGTATTTTTCTTTAACTTCGATAACATCTCCAACTTTTACAGCGTATGATGGGATGTCAACTGGTTTACCATTTACTAATACGTGTTTGTGGCGAACAATCTGTCTAGATTCTTTTCTTGTTCTACCATATCCAAGTCTGAACATTACGTTATCAAGACGCATCTCTAATAACATAAGTAAGTTTTCACCAGGGATACCTTCTTTTTTAGCTATTTTTTCAGCTTTAGCATAGTATCCTCTGAACTGTTTTTCAAGTACACCGTAGATGAATTTTGCTTTCTGTTTTTCTCTTAACTGAAGTCCGTACTCGCTCATTTTCTTTCCGGCTCTAAGTGACTGTTTTTTTGATTTTTTGTCAATTCCTAAGTAGATTGGGTCAAGGTCAAGTGATCTACATCTCTTAAGAACTGGAACTCTATCTCTTGCCATTTATTAAGCACCTCCTATTAGATTAGACTCTTCTGCGTTTTGGTGGTCTACAGCCGTTGTGTGGTACAGGTGTTACGTCTTTGATAAGTGTTACTTCAAGACCAGCTGCCTGTAAAGCACGGATAGCTGCTTCACGTCCTGAACCAGGACCTTTAACGAAAACTTCAACTGTCTTTAAACCATAATCTGAAGCTGCTTTAGCTGCTGTATCAGCTGCCATCTGAGCTGCGTATGGAGTAGATTTTCTTGAGCCTCTAAAACCTAACTGTCCGGCACTTGCCCATGAAAGAGCGTTTCCTGCTGCGTCAGTAATTGTTACTATTGTATTGTTAAATGTGGACTGGATATGAGCCTGACCACGTTCTACACGTCTTTTGTCACGGCGTCTACGGCTAGACGCTTTTTTAACAGCTTTCTTTGCCATTATTCAAACCTCCCTATTTATTATTTCTTCTTGTTAGCTACTGTTTTTCTAGGACCTTTTCTTGTTCTAGCGTTTGTCTTTGTCTTCTGTCCTCTTACAGGAAGACCTTTTCTATGACGGATTCCACGGTAGCAACCGATTTCCATAAGGCGTTTGATGTTAAGAGCTATTTCTCTTCTTAAATCACCTTCAACTGTCTGTGAACGGTCGATAACTTCACGAATTTTAGCAACTTCGTCATCTGTTAAATCTCTTACTCTAGTATCAGGGTTTACGCCAGCTTCTTTAAGAATTCTAACTGCGCTTGAATGACCGATACCATATACATAAGTAAGACCTATCTCTATACGTTTCTCTCTTGGTAAGTCTACACCAGCAATACGTGCCATGTATATTTACACCTCCTGAATTATTCAAACTTTATATTATCTATCTAAAAAACATTGCCCATCGGGTATACAAACAGACTGCACAGACCGTCAGCCTGTGTGCGGAGTCCGCTTTTAACTATATACTCCTCCCGGCGGTTGACGGATTTATCGATGATTTGTGGAGGCACCTGACCTCCTTCATAACCATATATAATAAACCGCAGATTTATCAGCCTTGTTTCTGTTTATGTTTTGGATTTTCACAAATGACCATTACACGACCTTTTCTTTTGATAATTCTGCATTTTTCACACATTGGTTTTACAGATGGTCTAACCTTCATTGTGATCGCTCCTTTCTTAATGCCTACTTATTTAGCTCTCCAGATGATTCTTCCTTTTGTAAGGTCATATGGAGACATTTCAACGAGTACCTTATCACCAGGAAGAATTCTTATGAAATTCATACGAAGTTTTCCTGAGATATGTGCTAATATCTGATGCCCGTTTTCAAGTTCAACCTGAAACATGGCATTAGGTAATTTTTCTAATACGGTTCCTTCTACTTCTATAACATCGTCTTTTGACAAGGCCTAGAACCTCCTTAAATGTGTTACATCAATTATTAATATATTTCTTTAAAGCTTTTACTATGTCAGCATTAAGAATTTGACTTCTGTTTTCAAGTCTTTCTTTAAGCTCTGTATCAACATAGTTAGTTTTCTGAACGTGCTTTATTTTTTTTCTTTTTGGCTTTTCAAGTGTTCTTCTTTTGCCGTCAGCAATATATAAATATTCCTCTTCAAGAGCAATAACTACGAAAGCACCACCCTTGTCATGACCGCTTTTAGAAAACACAATCTGTCCTGCTGTAAATTCCATATGGATATCACCACAACTTTTCATCAAAGTTTTATAAAGTAAGCAGTTCAGGCTCACCGTCAGTTATAAGAACAGTATTTTCATAATGGGCAGCCCATAAACCATCTTTTGTAACAACTGTCCAATCATCATCAAGAACATTTACCTTATATGTTCCCATATTAACCATAGGCTCTATTGCAAGAACCATACCTTTTGCAAGTTTTGGCCCTCTTCCAGTAGTCTTATAGTTATAAACAGCTGGGTCTTCGTGAAGATTTTTTCCTATTCCGTGACCAACATAATCACGTACAACAGAAAAACCATTATCTTCAACATATTTTTGTATTGCAGCACCGATTTCATTAAGATGGCAACCAGCTTTTGCAAACTTTATGCCTTCAAAAAAACTTTGCTTTGTAACATCAATAAGCTTCTGTGCCTCTGGTGAGATTTTACCCACAGGATATGTTCTTGCACAGTCTCCGTGGAAACCGTCAATATATGAACCCATATCTATGCTTATAATGTCACCTTCTTTTAATATTCTTGAACCTGGTATTCCATGAATTACTTCTTCATTAACAGAAGCACATATTGAACCAGGGAAGCCTGCATATCCTTTAAAAGAAGGAACTGCACCACAGCTTCTTATATAGTCTTCAGCTATTTTGTCAAGATGTTTTGTTGACACACCAGGTTTTACTTCCTCAGCTAATATTTTATCCAACTCAGCAAGTATTTTACCGGCTTTACGCATTTTTTCTATCTGTTCCTGTGTTTTTATTGTTATAGCCATTTTTAAGCCTTCTCTCCTAACTCTGAGATGATAGCTTTAGTAACTTCATCAATCTCTAAGAGTCCATTTACTTCAAAAAGAAGATTCTGCTTTTTATAATAATCTACTAAAGGTTCAGACTGACTATGGAAAGTTTCAAGTCTTGCTTTACCAGCTTCCACAGTATCGTCTTTTCTCTGTGTAAGTTTCTCACCACAGGCATCACATATTCCTGCAACTTTTGAAGGAAGAGAAATTTTATTATAAGTAGCTCCACATTTAGGGCATGTTTCTCTTGCTGTAAGTCTATTAAGTATAACATCATCTGGAGCAGTTATATAAATTGCTCTGTCAATGTGTCCAATAGCTTCATCAAGCTTTTCTGCCTGTACAATAGTACGTGGAAAGCCATCAAAAATATAACCGTTTTTACAATCATCTTTTTTGATACGTTCCTTTACGATTTCAAGAATAAGTTCATCAGAAACAAGTCCTCCTGATGCCATAACGTGCTGTATTTTCTCACCGAGTTCAGTTCCTCTGCTTATTTCATCTCTAAGCATATCGCCTGTTGATATATGTGCTATATTGTAGTACTCTATAAGTCTTTTTGCTTGTGTCCCTTTACCAGCGGCAGGAGCACCAATAAGAACTAATTTCATAATACAAAGCCCCTCCTTACTTACAACTAATCCCCTAGGGAATGCTTGGCATTCCCCAAAGGATTTTTATTAATTATTTAAAAAACCTTTGTAGTGTCTCATAAGCAACTGAGATTCCAAAGCCTTAACAAGGTCAAGACATACACCAACAACGATTATAAGTGTTGTACCTCCAAAACCTACGTTCATATTAAATATCCACTGTAAAAGTATAGGTACCATTGCTATTAAAGCATAACATATAGCTCCTACAAATGTGATACGGCTTACTGTCTTTGTAATATAGTTGCTTGTTGGCTGTCCTGGTCTAATACCAGGAATGAAACCACCATTTTTCTTCATGTTCGCTGCAATCTCATTTGGATTTATAACAATTGAAGCATAGAAATATGTGAAGAAAAGTATAAGTAAAATATATAATACAAATCCCACAGGATGAGTCATTCTAAGGACTTCAATAACCTTCTGGAAAGTACCTGAAGGTGTTATAAAGTTTCCAATTGTTTCAGGGAACTGAAGTAATGAAATTGCAAAGATGATAGATATAACACCTGAAGTATTAACTTTTATAGGCATAAAAGTACTTCTACCGCCTACACTTCTTCTACCCACCATTTTTGATGAATATTGAACAGGAATTCTTCTTTCACCATTGTTTGCAATTACTATAAATACAATTACTGCAAGTAATATTAATATTAATCCTACTATTTTAAGGATACCTTTAACATCTCCACCACTTGCATAATAGTAGAGTGTTGAAACACCAAGAGGAAGATTTGAAACGATATTTATGAAGATAATCATAGAAGAACCATTTCCAATACCTTTTGATGTAATTTGTTCTGCGAGCCACATTACAAATGTAGTCCCACATATTAATGATAACACAGCTATTACATATATCCAAGCACTTTGTGTAATGAACATACTTTTATAGCTTAATGTTAAACCTATACCCTGAATGGCAGCAAGTAAAACAGTAATGTTTCTTGTATAGGCTTGGATTTTTCTACGACCGTCCTCGCCTTCCTTGCCAATCTGGTCAAGTTTTGGTATTGCTACACGTAAAAGCTGCATAATGATTGATGATGTAATGTATGGACCAATACCCATAGCCATTATAGACCATCTTGAATTTGCTCCACCAGCAATTATATTATATAAAGTACCAGTTGAAGCTGATTCTCTAGCAGCTTTGACAGCCATAACATCAATTCCCGGAATAGCTATATGGGAACCAAGTCTGACTATTGCAAGTATCATCAAGGTATAAAGCATTTTCATTCTAATGTCTTTAACCTTCCATGCATTCTTGAATACGGTAAACAATTAGATCACCTCTGCTTTTCCTCCTGCAGCTTCAATTTTCTCTGCAGCGGATTTGCTAAAGTGGTTTACTCTTACTGTTAACTTTCTTTCGATTTCTCCTACACCGAGAATTTTAACGCCATCTTTTGGATTGCTAACAAGTCCAGCAGCTTTTAAAGCGTCTATATCTACAACAGCACCATCTTCAAACATGTTTAAGTAATGTAAGTTGATACCGATAATTTCTTTAGAGTTTCTACATTTGAAGCCTCTCTTAGGAAGTCTTCTGTAAAGTGGCATCTGTCCGCCTTCAAATCCGTTCTTTCCGCCGCTTCCTGAACGAGCTCCCTGTCCTTTATGTCCTCTACCGGCTGTTTTACCATTACCTGAAGCGTGGCCTCTACCTCTTCTCCAAGCTTTAGCGTTTGAGCCTTCAGCAGGTCTTAATTCGCTTAAGTTCATTTTGGCACCTCCTTAATTTATAATTAAATTTCTTCTACCTTTACAAGGTGGCTTACTTTAGCTATCATACCTCTGATAGCAGCATTATCTTTCTGAATAACAGAGCTCTGTGTCTTTTTAAGACCTAAAGCCTGAACGATTTTTTTGTGATTTGGCTTAGCACCAATTGTTGATTTAGCTAATGTGATTTTTAAATCTGCCATTTATTTTACCCTCCTTATCCTAAGAGCTTCTCTACGCTGATACCACGTAATCTAGCTACTTCTTCAGGAGTTTTTGTTTTGCTTAATCCCTCAATTGTAGCACTTACAACGTTTCTCTTGTTGTTTGAGCCTAAGGATTTTGTTCTGATATTTCTGATACCAGCAAGTTCAAGAACGGCACGAGCAGGACCACCTGCTATGATACCTGTACCTTCAACAGCTGTCATTAATAATACGCTTGCACTTCCGAACTGACCTGTAATGTCGTGGTAAATGCTGTCTACGTCGTTTCTTTCAACGTAAATAAGGTTTTTCATAGCGTCCTCTTTACCTTTACGGATAGCATCTGGAATTTCTGATGCTTTTCCAAGTCCGCATCCAACGTGTCCGTTTTCGTCACCTACTACAACTAATGCAGCAAATCTGAAAGTACGTCCACCCTTAACAACCTTAGTTACACGGTTGATAGTAACTACTTTATCTTTAAGATCTAAAGTACTTGGATCGATTCTTTTCACTTTTCTTCCTCCCTGCCTTAGAATTTTAATCCGGCTTCTCTTGCTGCTTCAGCAAGTGCTTTGATTTTTCCATGGTATACGAAACCGCCACGGTCAAATACTACTTCAGTAATACCTTTTTCGATTGCTTTTTTAGCAATAGCTGTTCCAACAGCTTCTGCAGCAGCTACTGTTGATGTAAATTCAACTGTGCTAGCTATTTCAGATTCCATTGTTGATGCTGCAACTAATGTGTTACCGCAAACATCATCAATAATCTGAGCATACATATGTTTATTTGATCTAAAAACTGCCAATCTTGGTTTCTGTGCAGTACCGTTGATTTTATTACGAATTCTGTAATGACGTTTGATACGGGCAGCCGCACGTGATGGCTTATTTATCATATGGATTTCACTCCTTTGCTCTTTCTTCTAAATTAGTCACTTTCTGATATAAATATATAAAAGTCTTATGCAGCAGCATTTGCATGCTGCATATTACGACTTAAATTATTTCTTACCAGTCTTACCAACTTTACGTCTGATTGTTTCATCAGCATATTTGATACCTTTACCTTTGTAAGGTTCTGGTGGTCTTTTTGTTCTGATTTCAGCAGCAAACTGACCAACTTTTTCTTTATCGATACCTTTAACAGTGATTTTATTCTGTCCTTCAAGAACTGTTTCAATTCCTTCTGGGTCTGTCATTTCAACAGGGTGTGAATAACCAAGTGTTAAAGTTAATTTTTTTCCTGATTTAGCAGCTCTGTAACCAACACCGTTGATTTCAAGAACTTTTTCGTATCCTTTAGTAACACCGATAACCATATTGTTAAGAAGTGTTCTTGTTAAGCCGTGTAATGCTTTGTGTCTTTTTAAATCGCTTGGTCTTGTAACAACAATCTGACCAGCTTCTACTGCGATGTTCATGTCATCAGCCATTTTACGAGTTAAAGTACCTTTAGGTCCTTTTACAGTAACAAGGTTACCTTCGCCAATTGTGATTTCAACACCAGCTGGTACCTCAACAGGTAATTTACCTATTCTTGACATGTTCTGCACCTCCTGAATTTTCTATATATATTAATTATTAATTACCAAATGAAAGCGATAACTTCGCCACCAACGCCAAGCTCTCTAGCTTCTTTGTCAGTCATAACGCCTTTGTTTGTAGAGATGATAGCTGTTCCAAGTCCACCAAGAACTTTTGGAAGTTCATCTTTACCAGCGAAAACTCTAAGACCAGGTTTAGAAATTCTCTTAATACCTGTGATTACTTTTTCGTTTTTATCTTTACCATATTTTAATGAAATACGAAGTGTAGCTTTAACTCCGTCTTCAATAACTTCATATCCTTTAACATAACCTTCGTTAGTTAATATATCAGCGATAGCCTTTTTCATCTTTGATGAAGGCACATCTACTGTGTCATGTTTTGCAGTATTGCCATTTCTGATTCTTGTGAGCATATCTGCGATTGGATCACTCATTGACATTTGTGTTGTCCTCCTTTCGTTTACCAGCTAGCTTTCTTTACTCCCGGAATCTGTCCTTTGTAAGCTAATTCACGGAAGCAAATACGGCATATTCCATACTTTCTGAGTACAGCGTGTGGTCTACCACATACTCTACAACGTGTGTAAGCTCTTGTTGAGAACTTAGGTGCTCTCTGCTGCTTAACAACCATTGACTTTTTAGCCATATCTATTCCCTCCCTTATTTTGCGAATGGCATTCCGAATAATCTTAATAATTCTCTTGCTTCTTCATCAGTATTAGCTGTTGTAACGAAAACAACGTCCATACCTCTGATTTTGTCTACTTTATCGTATTCGATTTCAGGGAAGATAAGCTGTTCTTTAATACCCATTGTGTAGTTTCCTCTTCCGTCGAAAGAGTTAGCTTTTACACCTCTAAAGTCACGTACACGTGGAAGTGCGATGTTGATAAGTCTATCAGCAAATTCGTACATTCTATCTCCACGAAGAGTAACTTTACATCCGATTGGCATACCTTCACGAAGTTTGAAAGCAGCTACTGATTTTTTAGCTCTTGTGATTACAGGTTTCTGACCTGAGATTATTGTAAGGTCTTTAACAGCTCCGTCAAGAACCTTTGCATTTTCTTTAGCTTCACCAACACCCATGTTGATTATGATTTTTTCGAGTTTTGGCACAGCCATTTTATTTGTATATGAAAACTTTTTAGTCATTCCGTCCATAACTTCTGTTTCATAGAATTCTCTTAATCTGTTCATCATTTACCTCCTTTCACAGGTTATTAGTCGATAATTTCGCCTGTCTTTTTAGCAATTCTTACTTTTTTTCCGTCTTTGATTACAGCACCAAGTCTTGTTGCTTTTCCGTTATGAAGATACATAACGTTTGATGCGTGAATGTAACCTTCTTTAGTCACGATACCACCCTGCTGATTCATAGCGTTTGGTTTAACGTGTTTTGTTATCATGTTGATACCTTCAACGATAACTTTGTTGTTTTTTCTATCTACAACGAGGATTTTTCCCTCTTTACCTTTATCTTTACCAGCGATAACAACAACATTGTCGCCTTTTTTTAATCTCATTGACACCCGAAACACCTCCATTATAATACTTCAGGAGCAAGAGATAAAATTTTCATGAAATGTTTTTCTCTAAGCTCTCTGGCTACTGGTCCGAATATACGAGTACCTCTTGGGTTTTTGTCATCTTTGATTATAACCGCTGCGTTTTCATCAAATCTGATGTAGCTTCCGTCAGCTCTTCTTACTCTCTGTACTGTTCTAACTACAACTGCTTTAACAACGTCACCTTTTTTAACAACTCCGCCAGGTGTTGCGTCTTTAACTGCAGCTACTATTATATCGCCAACTCCTGCATATCTTCTTGTAGAACCACCAAGTACTCTGATGCAAAGGAGTTCTTTTGCTCCTGAATTGTCTGCTACTTTTAATCTGGTTTCCTGCTGAACCATACTTGATTGCCTCCTTTCGTAACAGCTTATTATTTAGCTTTTTCTACGATTGAAACAAGTCTCCATCTTTTATCTTTTGATAATGGTCTTGTTTCCATAACTTTTACTCTGTCGCCTACGTGACACTCATTGTTTTCATCATGAGCTTTAAGTTTATATGTTCTGTTTACGATTTTTCCATATAAAGGATGTTTTACTTTATCTTCAACAGCAACAACGATTGTTTTATCCATCTTGTCGCTTACTACTCTACCAACTCTAGTCTTACGAAGATTTCTTTCTTCCACGAGGTGTGCCTCCTTTCACTGACTATTAGAAATTATTCAGCTGTTCTCTGATTCTGTGTAATAACAGTCTGAATTCTTGCTATATTTTTACGAACTTCCTTGATTCTTGCAGTATTATCCAACTGATTTGTTGCGTTCTGGAATCTTAAGTTGAATAATTCTTTCTTTGCAGAAACAAGGTCTTTATTTAATTCATCAATTGATTTTGCTCTTAAGTCCTTAACGTAACCTTTAGTTTTCACTGCTTTCACCTTCCATTTCCGCCTGCTGTTCTGCTTTGGAAACTATTTTACATTTGATTGGCAACTTGTGGATAGCAAGTCTTAAAGCCTCTCTAGCTGTTTCCTCTGCAACTCCGCCGATTTCAAACATTACTCTGCCAGGTTTTACTACTGCTACCCAGTATTCTGGTGTTCCTTTACCAGAACCCATACGAGTTTCAGCAGGTTTTGATGTGATTGGTTTGTCTGGGAAAATTTTAATCCAAACTTTACCACCACGTTTGATATATCTTGTCATAGCGATACGGGCTGCTTCAATCTGGTTTGATGTTACCCAGCTTGGCTCAAGAGCCTGAATACCGAAATCACCATATGTTACCTTATTTCCTCTGAGGGCTTTTCCTTTCATTCTGCCTCTCATCTGTTTACGTCTTTTAACTCTTTTTGGCATTAACATGATTACTCAGCTCCTCCTTCCTTTTTAGCTGTTTTAACAGGAAGAACCTCACCTTTGTAAATCCAAACTTTTACGCCAAGCTTTCCGTATGTTGTGTCAGCTTCTGCAAATCCGTAATCGATATCTGCACGTAATGTCTGAAGTGGAATAGTTCCATCGTGGTAAGTTTCTGTTCTTGCCATATCAGCACCGCCTAAACGTCCTGAAACAGCTGTTTTGATACCTTTAGCACCAAATTTCATTGTTCTTCCCATAGCCTGCTTCATAGCACGACGGAAAGTAACACGGTTTTCAAGCTGTAAAGCAATGTTTTCAGCTACTAACTGAGCATCAAGCTCTGGTCTTTTGATTTCTTCAACGTTTATAGCAACGTTCTGTTTTGTTAATTTCTGAACTTCTGATTTAAGTTCTTCAATTGCAGCACCGTTTCTACCGATAACGATACCTGGTTTTGCTGTATTTACAGTAACTTTAACTCTGTCTGCTGTTCTTTCGATAGCGATTTTAGAAACACCAGCTGTGTAAAGTTTCTTTTTAATATATTCTCTTATTTTAACATCTTCAACTAAGTAGTTAGCAAATTCTTTTTCAGCATACCATTTTGTATCCCAGTCTTTGATAATGCCAACTCTTAAGCCATGTGGATTAACTTTCTGTCCCATTTCGTACCTCCTTATCTCTCATTGAGGATTATGGATATATGACTGCTTCTTTTTAAGATTCTATATGCTCTACCCTGTGCTCTTGGGCGGATTCTTTTCATTGTAGGACCCTGTCCTGCTATTACTTCTTCAACATATAATTTGCTGACATCCATACCTAAATTATTTTCTGCATTTGCTACTGCTGATTTTAATACTTTTCCGATTATATCTGCTGCAACTCTTGGAGAGTAGTTTAACATAGCTGCTGCTGTAACTACGTCTTTACCCTTAATCTGGTCTAAAACGATTTTAGCCTTTGAAGCAGGAATTCCAACATATTTGGCTGTTGCCTGTGGGCGTTTGTCCTTAGTTGCTATATTTCTTTCCTTTTTAATTTGGCTTCTATGTCCTTTTGCCATGAACGAAACCTCCTTCCAATAAATCTAATTAACGAACTCTTGATTTCTTTTCTGCGTCTTTTCCGTGACCTCTGTAAGTTCTTGTTAAAGCGAACTCACCAAGTTTGTGTCCAACCATATCTTCTGTTATATATACAGGCACATGTTTTCTACCGTCATGAACAGCGATAGTGTGTCCGATGAATTCTGGGAAAATTGTTGAGCGGCGTGACCAAGTTTTAACAACTTCTTTTTTGTTGTCAGCGTTTAACGCATCGATTTTCTTTAAAAGATGGTCATCTGCGAAAGCTCCCTTTTTGAGTGATCTACCCATTTTCTAGTCCTCCTTTTACCTTTAATGCGACCTATGCCGCTATACGAAAACAAGCTTTTTCAATATTACTTATCTCTTCTTCTGATGATAAGTTTGTTTGAAGCTTTGTGTTTATTTCTTGTTTTATAACCCATAGCTGGTTTACCCCAAGGTGTCATTGGAGATGGGCGTCCGATAGGTGCTCTACCTTCACCACCACCGTGTGGATGGTCGTTAGGGTTCATTACAGAACCTCTTACTGTAGGTCTGATACCCATATGACGTTTTCTACCTGCTTTACCAATGTGGATAAGTTCATTATCAATGTTACCAACCTGACCGATCGTAGCTCTACAGTCGATAGGAAGTAATCTCATTTCGCCTGAAGGTAATTTTACTGTAGCGTATTTTCCTTCTTTAGCCATAAGCTGTGCAACGTTACCAGCTGAACGAACAAGCTGAGCACCTTTACCAACTTTCATTTCGATGTTGTGGATGCTTGCACCAACAGGAATATTTCTCATTGGAAGAGCATTACCTGTTCTAACTTCTGCGTCTGGACCACTCATTACAGTATCGCCTACTTTTAAACCGTAAGGTGCGATAATGTATGATTTTGTACCATCAGCATATACGATAAGAGCAATGTTTGCTGTTCTGTTTGGATCGTATTCAATAGCTGTTACTTTTGCTGGAATACCGTCTTTATTACGTTTAAAGTCGATAATTCTGTATTTGATTTTAGCTCCGCCGCCTTTATGACGAACAGTTATTTTACCCTGATTATTTCTACCTGAATTTTTCTTTAAATGAATTACTAATGATTTTTCAGGTGTGGATTTTGTAATTTCATCAAATGCTGACACTGTCATGTGTCTTCTGGAAGGTGTATAAGGCTTATATCTTTTAATGCCCATGTGTTCCACTCCTTTCGATTCGTTTTCAAATATATTCTACACACAGCCGTGTGTTTTACTCATTGTTTCAAAAAATTAATTACATACCCTGGAAGATTTCGATATCTTTGCTGTCTGCTGTAAGTTTTACGATAGCTTTTTTGTATTTAGCTGTTTTACCCCAGATCATACCTCTTCTTTTTGGTTTTCCTGAGTAGTTCATTGTATTTACAGATGCAACTTTAGCTCCGTCGAACATTTTTTCAACTGCATCTTTAATCATAGTTTTGTTAGCTTCTGGATGAACGAGGAAAGTATATTTCTTTTCGTCCATAATTGACATACTGTTTTCAGTGATAACAGGTTTGAGTATTACGTCATAATATTTAAGATCTGCCATTATGCGTACACCTCCTCGATTTTAGCTACAGCATCTTTTGTAACTACAAGTGTATTGTATTTTAATAAATCATATACATTGATTGTACTTACAGAAGCTGTTTTAACGCCTTCTATGTTTCTAGCTGAAAGCATAACGTTTTTGTTAACACCGTCCATTACGATAAGAGCTTTTTCAGCTTTGATGTTTCCTAAAACATTAACCATAGCTTTTGTTTTAACTTCGTCTAATTTTAATTCATCTAAAACGATGATGCTGTTTTCAGCAACTTTTGTTGAAAGAGCTGATTTAAGAGCAAGTCTTTTAACTTTTTTGTTAAGTTTGAAAGAGTAATCTCTTGGCTTTGGAGCGAATACTACGCCACCGCCAGTCCACTGTGGAGCACGGATTGAACCCTGTCTAGCATGACCTGTTCCTTTCTGTCTCCAAGGCTTTCTACCGCCGCCTCTGACTTCTGCACGAGTTTTAGCACTCTGTGTGCCCTGTCTCTGGTTAGCAAGGTACTGTACTACTGCCATATGCATAGCATGTTCACTTGCTTCTAATCCGAAAATGTCGTCGTTAAGGTCGATTGTACCAACCTGCTCGCCGTTCATGTTATATAATGCAACATTTGCCATGTGTGTTATCCTCCTTTCGTAAAGAAATTAAGCCTTTACGCTGTCTTTAATTACTAAGATTGAACCTTTTGGTCCTGGAACAGCACCCTTAACAAGGATAATGTTCTTTTCTGCATCAGCACGTACAATTTCAAGATTCTGAATTGTAACGTTAACGTGACCCATATGTCCAGGCATTTTTTTACCTTTTTTAACACGACCTGGTGTAGTACCTGATGACATAGAACCTACAACTCTGTGTGATTTAGAACCGTGGCCCATAGGTCCTCTCTGTGCATTGTATCTTTTGATTGTTGACTGGAATCCTTTACCTTTTGTGATACCGCTAACGTCAACTTTATCTCCTGCAGCAAATACGTCTGCTTTAATTTCTGCACCTACTTCATAGTTTTCAGCATCTTCAAGTCTGAATTCTTTTAAGTATCTTTTTGCAGTAACACCAGCTTTGTCAAAATGACCTTTTTCTGGTTTGTTAACAAGTTTTTCTCTTATTTCTGTGTAACCAACCTGAATAGCAGCGTATCCGTCGTTTTCTACTGTTTTCTTCTGAACAACAACGCATGGACCTGCTTCAAGAACTGTTACTGGAACGAAAACACCGTTATCTGTGAAAACCTGTGTCATTCCAACTTTTTTTGCCATAATAGCTTTTTTCATTCTCTTGCACCTCCTGATTTTCTACAGCGGATTGCCCTTCTCGAAATAAATTTCTTACGGGTAATCATTCTAGTTTAATATAAGTTGCGTTGGTGTGTTTCCCTTATATAAACCATTTTTTTTGGATAAATTCCTAATTTGTTGTACTTTTTTTTATTACATAAGTTTTAATGTGATATCAACACCAGCTGGTAAGTCAAGACGGCTTAAAGCGTCAACTGTTTTAGCGTTTGGTGTAAGAATATCAATAAGTCTCTTATGTGTTCTCATTTCGAACTGCTCTCTAGAGTCTTTGTATTTGTGTACAGCTCTTAAGATTGTAACTACTTCCTTTTTAGTTGGAAGTGGAATAGGTCCACTTATCTGAGCACCTGTTTTCTTTGCAGTTTCGATTATCTGAACTGCTGACTGATCGATTAACTTATGATCATACGCTTTGAGACTGATTCTGATTTTCTGATTTGCCATAAAAAAAAGTCCCCTCCTTTTCGCACTTAATAATTTCAGTACGACAAGTGGTGACTGCACACTTATCCGGGTGTATCTACGCACTTATAGACACACTCATCGCCCCAATGACGATTTTCTACCCTTATATTCTGTACAGTGACCTTGTCGCCCGGTTTCTTGAACTGGACATCGCTCCGCAGAAAAACCTAAATCACTATGTAATTTAGCAACCTTCTGTTTCTTCGCTCTTATGTCACAACATAAATGATTATACACTATAACTTTAACTTTGGCAAGAGTTTTTTATAAAAAAATTCATCTTTTTTCTTAGATTTTTAATAAAAAAACAAGCTTTATTTAAAAGTTTTTTTGTCTATTTATCACAATACATATTAAACAAGTGTCCTTCACAGGCGTCTATATTTAAAAAAACACAGTCTTTTTTTGTGCATTATTAATTTATGATTTATATTAAAAAGCACATTTTATGCAAGTTTTGCATAAAACATATCAAAATCATAAAAATACAAAAACACCCTGAAGGGCAAACCTTCAGGGTGAATATCTTCCGGACACAAATTTATATATTAAGTTTAAACTATCTCAGTTAAAATTACTCAATGATTTCAACAACTGAGCCAGCGCCTACTGTTCTACCACCTTCACGGATAGCGAATCTAAGACCAGGAGCCATAGCTACTTTTGTGATAAGTTCGATTGTCATTTCAACGTTGTCACCAGGCATACACATTTCTGTTCCTTCTGGAAGAGAGATAACACCTGTAACGTCTGTTGTTCTGAAGTAGAACTGTGGTCTGTAGTTGTTGAAGAATGGTGTATGACGTCCACCTTCTTCTTTACTTAATACGTAAACCTGAGCTTTGAATTTTGTATGAGGTGTGATTGAACCTACTTTAGCAAGAACCTGTCCTCTTTCGATTTCGTTTCTCTGAACACCACGAAGAAGAACACCGATGTTGTCACCAGCTTCAGCCTGATCAAGAAGTTTTCTGAACATTTCTACACCAGTTACAACAACTTTTCTTGGTTCGTCAGCAAGACCAACGATTTCAACTTCGTCAGAAACTTTTACGATACCGCTTTCAACTCTACCTGTAGCAACTGTACCACGTCCTGTGATTGAGAATACGTCTTCAACAGGCATAAGGAATGGTTTGTCAACATCTCTTTTTGGTTCTGGGATGTAAGCTTCGATTTCGTTGAAGAGGTCAAGGATTTTATCTCCCCATTCGCTTGATGGATCCTGAAGAGCCTGGAAAGCTGAACCACGGATGATTGGTGTGTCATCACCTGGGAATTCATATTCGCTAAGAAGGTCTCTGATTTCCATTTCAACAAGGTCAAGGAGTTCTTCGTCGTCTACCATGTCACATTTGTTCATGAATACTACGATGTAAGGAACACCAACCTGTCTTGAAAGAAGGATATGTTCTCTTGTCTGAGCCATAGGACCGTCTGTTGCAGCAACAACGAGGATAGCACCGTCCATCTGAGCAGCACCAGTGATCATGTTTTTAACGTAGTCAGCATGACCTGGGCAGTCTACGTGAGCGTAGTGTCTGTTAGGTGTTTCGTATTCAACGTGAGCTGTAGAGATTGTGATACCTCTTTCTCTTTCTTCTGGAGCTTTGTCGATATTTTCGAAAGCAACAGCTTCACCAGTCTGATATCTTTCATGAAGTGTTTTTGTGATAGCAGCTGTTAATGTTGTTTTACCATGGTCAACGTGTCCGATTGTACCAATGTTCATATGTGGTTTAGTTCTTTCAAATTTAGCCTTTGCCATTTTTAAACTTCCTCCTTTAGGTAATGAGGGGGTTACCCTCCAAATTCAATAAATTAGCTTATAAAGCTCATAAATCAAATATAATTATATTAAAAATAATTGTTTTTGGCAATACCTATTGCCAAAAACAATATTCAGTTATCAGTCTTTAGCAGCTTTTCCTGCAAGTACTTTTTCCTGTACGCTCTTTGGACAAGGTTCATAGTGGTCAACTTCCATTACGTAAGTACCACGACCCTGTGTTTTTGAACGAAGGTCTGTTGAGTATCCAAACATTTCAGCAAGTGGAACATAAGAATGTACAACCTGTACACCACTTCTAGCTTCCATACCTTCGATACGTCCACGACGTGAGTTAATGTCACCAATAACGTCACCCATGTATTCTTCAGGAACAGAAACTGTAACTTTCATGATTGGCTCAAGAAGAACAGCATCACCCTTCTTCATAGCTTCTTTGAATGCCATAGAACCGGCAATCTGATAAGCTGTTTCAGATGAGTCAACTTCGTGGTAGCTTCCGTCATAAACTTCAGCTTTAACACCAAGTACAGGATATCCACCAAGGATACCACTCTGCATAGCCTGCTGTATACCTTTGTCGATAGCTGGGATATATTCTTTTGGAATAGAACCACCAACTGTGCTGTTTACGAATTCATAGTTGTGTTCAGCATCTGTACCGATAGGGAAGAATCTTACCTTACAGTGACCATACTGTCCACGACCACCTGACTGACGTACGAATTTACCTTCAACGTCAACAGCTTTACGGAATGTTTCTTTATATGAAACCTGTGGAGCACCAACGTTAGCTTCAACTTTGAACTCTCTTAAGAGACGGTCAACGATGATTTCAAGGTGGAGCTCACCCATACCAGCGATGATTGTATCACCAGTATCCTGGTTTGTATATGTTTTGAATGTTGGGTCTTCTTCTGCAAGTTTTGCAAGAGCGATACCCATTTTATCTCTACCTGCTTTTGTTTTAGGTTCAATAGCAACCTCGATAACAGGTTCTGGGAATACCATTGATTCAAGGATAACTTCGTTATCTTCAAAACAGATTGTATCACCAGTTGTAGTGAACTTAAATCCTACTGCAGCAGCGATGTCACCAGCGTAAACTTTGTCGATTTCTTCACGGTGGTTAGCGTGCATCTGAAGGATACGTCCAATACGTTCTTTTTTGCCTTTTGTTGAGTTATATACATAAGAACCAGCATCGCAAGTTCCTGAATAAACTCTGAAGAAAGCAAGTTTACCAACGAATGGGTCATTCATAATCTTGAATGCAAGAGCTGAGAAAGGTTCTTCATCTGATGCATGTCTTTCAATTTCTTCGTTAGTATCTGGGTCGATACCTTTAATAGCTGGGATATCTGTTGGAGCTGGCATATAGTCAATTACACCATCAAGAAGTTTCTGTACACCTTTATTTCTGTAAGCAGAACCACAGAATACAGGAATGATATCACAAGCGATACAAGCTTTACGAAGAGCAGCTTTAAGTTCTTCTTCAGTAAGTTCTTCACCTTCGAAGTATTTTTCCATAAGCTCTTCATCTGTTTCACAGATAGCTTCAACCATTTTTGCTCTATATTCTTCAGCTTTGTCCATGTAATCAGCAGGAATATCTTCTTCATCGATTTCTGTTCCTGTATCATTTTCATAGATATAAGCTTTCATTTTCATAAGGTCAATGATACCTTTGAAATCACTTTCAGCACCGATTGGAAGTGTAACAGCAACTGGATTACATCCAAGTCTGTCAACCATCATCTGAAGTACGTTATAGAAGTTAGCACCCATAATGTCCATTTTGTTTACAAATGCCATTCTAGGTACGTTATAGTTGTCAGCCTGTCTCCAAACAGTTTCTGACTGAGGCTCAACGCCACCCTTTGCACAGAATACGCAAACAGCACCGTCAAGTACACGGAGTGAACGTTCAACTTCTACTGTGAAGTCAACGTGTCCCGGTGTATCGATAATATTGATTCTATTGTCAAGCCAATGGCAAGTTGTAGCAGCAGAAGTAATTGTAATACCTCTTTCCTGTTCCTGCTCCATCCAGTCCATTGTAGCTGTACCTTCGTGAGTATCACCGATTTTGTAGTTACGGCCTGTGTAGAAAAGAATACGTTCTGTTAATGTAGTCTTACCAGCATCGATGTGGGCCATAATACCAATATTTCTAGTTCTCTCAAGAGGAAATTCTCTTTTAGCAGCCACTTGTACTCCTCCTTTTTTCCATATTTTATACGTTTATTATCCCAAAGGGATTTAATTTCATACATTTTTTTGAAAATCCAAACATCAATATATGGGCGAAAACTCCATAAAGTCTCGCCCGTATATAAGTTTCACGATTTTCAGAATCACCATTTGTAATGTGAGAAAGCTTTGTTTGCTTCTGCCATTTTGTGTGTTTCGTCTTTTTTCTTTACAGCACCACCAGCGTTGTTTAAAGCGTCTAAGATTTCACCTGCTAAACGGTCAACCATAGTTTTTTCGCCACGTTTTCTGCTGTATACTGTTAACCAACGAAGACCAAGTGTACGTCTTCTTTCTGGTCTGATTTCCATTGGAACCTGATAAGTAGCACCACCAACACGGCGAGCTTTTACTTCAAGTACAGGCATAATGTTGTTTAAAGCTTCTTCGAAAGCTTCTAAAGCCTCTTTACCTGTTTTTTCTGATACTTTTTCGAATGCGCCGTAAACTATTTTTTCGGCAACACCTTTTTTACCATCAAGCATTATGCTGTTGATAAGCTTTGTTACAAGCTTGCTTTTGTATAATGGATCTGGTAAAACTTCTCTTTTTGCAACATGTCCTTTTCTTGGCACGATTCTTCCCTCCTTAATGAATAAATATATTCTCGGTACTCGCACATACTAACGTGTGCGTACATGCCTTAATACTATATCTTAATCTATACCGGCAATCAGCAGATTGTATTGATTTGTATAAGGCATAACCTATTTTTAAATTAGTTTTAAATTAAAATTACTTTTTAGCTGGTTTTGGACGCTTAGCACCGTATTTAGAACGAGCCTGCATTCTCTTAGCAACACCAGCAGTATCGAGTGTACCTCTGATGATGTGATAACGAACACCAGGAAGGTCTTTAACTCTACCACCTCTGATAAGAACAACAGAGTGTTCCTGAAGGTTGTGTCCTTCACCTGGGATATAAGCTGTTACTTCGATACCGTTTGAAAGACGAACTCTGGCAATTTTTCTTAAAGCTGAGTTAGGTTTTTTAGGTGTAGATGTTTTAACTGCTGTACAAACACCACGTCTCTGTGGAGAAGAAATATCTGTAGCTTTCTTCTTTAAAGAGTTGAATCCTTTCTGAAGAGCTGGAGCAGTTGATTTCTTTTCTACTGTCTGTCTACCTTTTCTTACTAACTGATTAAATGTTGGCATTTAATTGCACCTCCTTACAAATTAATACGTTTCTGCCATTGCATTATCTGCAAAATATATATCTCTGAACATACTAAAATAAGCCTGCTCACAGACACTCAAAAATCATATCATCTAAATACTTAAAAGTCAAGGAATTTTTCTAAAACTTAATTTTAAATTAATATAGAATTTTCAATGATTTTTTTAATTTTTTAGAGAAATATGCCCTACTATACAGACCATTTCAAAAAATTGTAAAATAACATTTATAAAATAGACATATTTTATGTTAAAAATGATAATAGGCACAAACAAATGTCTGTGCCTAAAAATCAAATATTACATTTCATCATCTTCATCAGAAGCATCACCAGAAGGAACAATATCAATATCACGATATCTATTCATACCTGTACCAGCTGGTATAAGCTTACCAATGATAACATTTTCTTTAAGACCGATAAGTGGGTCAACTTTACCTTTAATAGCAGCTTCTGTAAGAACTCTTGTTGTTTCCTGGAATGATGCTGCTGAAAGGAATGAGTCAGTAGCAAGAGATGCTTTTGTAATACCAAGAAGAACACGGCTACCTTTTGCAGGTTCTTTACCTTCTTTTTCAAGAGCTTCATTTGTATTTTCAAATGTAAGCCAGTCAACAAGGCTACCTGGAAGGAAATCTGTATCTCCGTTTTCTTCAATTTTAACTCTCTTAAGCATCTGACGAACGATAACTTCAATATGTTTATCGTTGATTTCAACACCCTGAAGACGGTAAACTCTCTGAACTTCCTGTATCATATAATCCTGAACACCACGAAGACCTTTAATTTTAAGAATATCGTGTGGATTTACGCTACCTTCTGTAATTTCGTCACCGGCTTCAATATAGTCGCCATCATAAACTTTTATTCTTGAACCGTAAGGTATAAGATAATCTTTAACTTCTCCTGTTGTTGGATTAGTTATAATAACCTCACGTTTTTTCTTTGTATCATTAAGTGTTACAGTACCTGCAAACTCAGCGATTATAGCAAGACCCTTAGGTTTTCTTGCTTCAAAAAGCTCTTCAACACGAGGAAGACCCTGTGTGATGTCATCTCCGGCAATACCACCAGTATGGAAAGTACGCATTGTAAGCTGTGTACCTGGTTCACCGATAGACTGAGCAGCTATGATACCAACAGATTCACCGATACGAACTGAACGACCGCTGGCCATATTTGCACCGTAACATTTTGAACATATACCGATTTCAGAACGGCATGTAAGAACAGTTCTTATAAGAACTTCTTTAACACCTGCTTTTTCAACTTTTTCAGCAAGGTCAGGAGAAATCATAGTATCTGCTGGAACAATAACTTCACCTGTTTCTGGGTGAAGAATATCATTAACAGACCATCTTCCTCTAATTCTATCCTGAAGTCCTTCAATAACTTCATTTCCATCAACAACAGCTCTAACTACAAGACCTGGAGCTTCTTTACCGTTTTCTGCACAACAATCCCATTCTCGGATAATAATATCCTGAGAAACGTCAACAAGACGACGTGTAAGATAACCAGAGTCGGCAGTTCTAAGAGCTGTGTCAGTAAGACCTTTTCTAGCACCGTGAGCAGAAATAAAGTATTCGAGAACTGTAAGACCTTCACGGAAGTTAGATTTAATAGGGAGCTCGATAATACCACCAGATGGGTTAGCCATAAGACCACGCATACCGGCAAGCTGTTTAATCTGGCTGTTAGAACCACGGGCACCAGAGTTAGCCATCATGAATATGTTATTGTATTTACCAAGTCCTTTAAGAAGAGCGTCTGTAATCTTATCGTTGGCAATATTCCAAGCTTCAATTACTTTAGTATGACGTTCTTCATCAGTCATAAGACCACGTCTAAATTTCTTTGTAATGATTTCAACTTTATCTTCAGCTTCTTTAAGGAATTCTTGTTTTTCTTTAGGAATTTCCATATCAGAAACAGAAACTGTAAGAGCAGCTCTTGTTGAGAATTTATAACCAAGTGCTTTGATTTTATCAAGAACAATAGCTGTTTCAGTTGAACCACATTTATTTATACATCTATTTATGATTTTACCAATTCCTTTTTTATCTACAAGGAAGTCGATTTCATATCTGAATTTATCTTCTTCATTAGTTCTATCAACGTATCCAAGGTTCTGAGGAATAGCCTCATTGAAAATTATAAAACCAACAGTTGTAGGAACAATTCTTGTTTCTTTAACACCGTTAAATTCCATAGTTTTTCTTACTTTAATACGAGCGTGAAGTGAAACTTCATGGTTATCATAAGCAAGAAGAGCCTCGTTTTCGTCTTTAAACACTTTACCTTCACCAGGTTCACCGTCTTTAGTAAGTGTAAGATAGTACATACCTAAAATCATGTCCTGTGAAGGAACAGTAACAGGAGCACCATCAGAAGGTTTTAAAAGGTTATTTGGTGAAAGAAGAAGGAAACGGCATTCAGCCTGAGCCTCTACAGAAAGAGGAACGTGAACAGCCATCTGGTCACCGTCGAAGTCAGCATTATAAGCTGTACAAACGAGTGGGTGAAGTTTTATAGCTCTACCTTCAACAAGTTTAGGTTCAAATGCCTGAATACCAAGTCTGTGAAGAGTAGGTGCACGGTTAAGCATAACTGGGTGTTCTTTAATAACGTCTTCTAAAACGTCCCAAACTTCAGTCTGTAATCTTTCAACCATTCTTTTTGCTGATTTAATATTGTGTGCAAGACCGTCTTCAACGAGTTTCTTCATAACGAAAGGCTTAAATAATTCAATAGCCATTTCTTTAGGAAGACCACACTGATAAATTTTAAGGTCAGGGCCTACAACGATAACAGAACGTCCTGAGTAGTCAACACGTTTTCCGAGAAGGTTCTGACGGAAACGTCCCTGTTTACCTTTAAGCATATCTGAAAGAGATTTAAGAGGTCTGTTACCAGGACCTGTAACAGGTCTACCGCGACGACCATTATCAATAAGGGCGTCAACAGCTTCCTGAAGCATTCTCTTTTCATTTCTTACGATAATATCTGGAGCACCAAGCTCAAGAAGTCTTTTAAGACGGTTATTTCTATTTATAACACGTCTGTAAAGGTCATTAAGGTCACTTGTTGCAAAACGTCCACCATCAAGCTGTACCATAGGACGGATATCTGGAGGAATAACAGGAATTGCATCAAGTATCATCCATTCAGGTTTATTATTTGAAGTTCTGAATGATTCAATAACCTCAAGTCTTTTTATAATTCTAATTCTTTTCTGACCTGTTGTATCAACAAGCTGTTTTTTAAGCTCAACAGATTCTTTTTCAAGGTCGATGTCCATAAGAAGCTGTTTAACAGCCTCAGCACCCATACCTACTTTAAATGTATTACCCCATCTATCATAAGCATCTCTAAATTCTTTTTCTGTAAGAAGCTGTTTATAAGTAAGCTCAGTATCTCCGCTATCAAGTACAACATATGAAGCAAAGTAAAGAATTTTTTCAAGAGCTCTAGGACTCATAGAAAGTATAAGACCCATTCTTGAAGGAATACCTTTAAAATACCAGATATGTGACACAGGAGCAGCAAGCTCGATGTGTCCCATTCTTTCACGACGTACTTTTGACTTAGTAACCTCAACGCCACATCTGTCACAAACAACGCCTTTGTATCTTATTCTTTTATATTTACCACAATGACACTCCCAGTCCTTGTTAGGTCCGAAAATTCTTTCACAGAAAAGACCGTCCTTTTCAGGTTTAAGAGTTCTGTAGTTTATAGTTTCAGGTTTTTTAACCTCTCCTCTGGACCATTCACGGATTTTTTCAGGAGAAGCCAAGCCGATTTTAATAGAATCGAAAACTATACCCTGTTCTGTATTCTGAGTTCCCATGGTTCAATCTCCTTTCTTATTAATCGTCCAAATCTGAAAAATCATCATCAAAGCTTAAATCATCTGATAAAACATCATCAGTATACTCATCTTTTAAGAAAGCATCATCTGATAAACTCATATCATCACCAAAAATGAAATTGCTTAATTTTTCATCTTCGTCTTCTTCATTATCTTTAGCTTTGTAATAATCGTCGTCGTCATCTCTTTCGAAACCGTCGATTTTTACATTAAGGTCATCTATATCATCAATAGATTCTTTAATTTCAACTTCTGTATTATCTTCACGAAGAACTCTTATGTCAAGACCAAGTGACTGGAGCTCTTTAAGAAGAACTTTAAATGATTCAGGAACGCCTGGTTCAGGGATATTTTCACCCTTAACAATAGCTTCATAAGTCTTAACACGTCCTACGATATCGTCAGACTTAACTGTAAGGATTTCCTGAAGTGTATAAGCAGCACCATAAGCTTCAAGAGCCCAAACTTCCATTTCTCCGAAACGCTGTCCACCAAACTGTGCTTTACCACCGAGAGGCTGCTGTGTAACGAGAGAGTAAGGACCTGTTGAACGAGCATGGATTTTATCGTCAACAAGGTGGTGGAGTTTAAGGTAGTGCATGAAACCTATTGTAACTCTATTATCAAAACGTTCTCCAGTACGTCCGTCACGAAGGATAACTTTACCGTCACGGCTTAACTGAACGCCTTTCCATTCTTCTCTATGGTCTCTGTTTTCCCAGAGTTCATCATATATATCACCATCAAGAAGTTCTTTCCATTTTTCTGAGAACTCGTCCCATTCAAGGTTTACATAGTCGTTTGCCATTTCAAGAGTATCCATAATGTCAATCTCGTCTGCACCATCAAATACAGGTGTGGCAATTTTCCAACCAAGAGCCTTAGCAGCAAGGCTTAAGTGTGTTTCAAGGACCTGACCGATATTCATACGTGAAGGAATACCAAGTGGGTTAAGAACAATATCCAAAGGACGACCATTTTCAAGGAAAGGCATATCCTCTTTAGGAAGTACTCTGGAGACAACACCCTTGTTACCGTGACGACCGGCCATTTTGTCACCAACTGAGATTTTACGTTTCTGAGCGATATAAACACGAACAAGCTGATTTACACCTGGTCCAATATCGTCACCGTTTTCTCTTGTAAATATTTTAACGTCTACAATTATACCACTTTCACCGTGTGGAACACGAAGTGAAGTATCTCTAACTTCTCTTGCTTTTTCACCAAAGATAGCACGAAGAAGTCTTTCTTCAGCTGTAAGCTCTGTTTCACCCTTAGGTGTAACTTTACCAACAAGGATATCATTTGAACGAACTTCAGCACCAATACGAATGATACCTCTTTCGTCAAGGTCACGAAGAGCATCTTCACCAACATTAGGAATATCTCTTGTGATTTCTTCTGGTCCAAGTTTAGTATCTCTTGCTTCAGCTTCAAATTCATTTATATGAACAGAAGTATAAACATCTTCCTGAACAAGTCTTTCACTAAGAAGAACAGCATCTTCGTAGTTATAACCTTCCCAAGTCATGAAACCAATAAGAGGGTTTTTACCAAGAGCAAGCTCTCCTTTATAAGTTGAAGCACCATCAGCAATAATCTGGTCAGCTTTTACATAATCGCCAACATTTATTATTGGTCTTTGGTTAAGACATGTAGACTGGTTACTTCTCTGATATTTAATAAGTTTATATCTATCTCTTTTACCTGTTTCTGTTTTAATAACGATTTCGTCAGAAGATATTCTTTCAACAACACCATCATTTTTAGCAATAACACAGATACCAGAGTCTTTAGCTGTTTTATATTCCATACCTGTACCAACGATTGGTGAGTCTGTCACTAAAAGAGGTACTGCCTGACGCTGCATGTTAGAACCCATAAGAGCACGGTTAGCGTCGTCATTTTCAAGGAAAGGAATAAGTGCAGTAGCAACTGAAACCATCTGTTTTGGAGAAACGTCCATAAGGTTAATCTGTTTCTCATCAACTTCTATTGTATCATCACGGAAACGACCAGCAACTTTCTTATGAACGAAATATCCATTTTCATCAAGAGGTTCGTTAGCCTGTGCAACCATGAAGTTTTCTTCTTCGTCAGCTGTTACATATATAAATTCGTCTGTAACACGTGGTCTTTCTCCAGAGTGGTCAACAACTCTATAAGGAGACTCAATGAAACCATATTCATTGATTTTTGCAAAAGTTGCAAGTGAGTTAATAAGACCGATGTTAGGACCTTCAGGTGTTTCGATAGGACACATTCTTCCGTAGTGAGAATGGTGAACGTCACGAACTTCGAAACCAGCTCTTTCTCTTGAAAGACCTCCAGGACCAAGGGCAGAAAGTCTTCTCTTATGAGTAAGTTCTGAAAGAGGGTTATTCTGGTCCATAAACTGTGAAAGCTGTGAACTTCCGAAGAATTCTTTAATAGCAGCTGTAACAGGTTTAACATTAATAAGGTTTTGTGGAACTGCTGCATCAATATCTTGAGTTGTCATTCTTTCACGAACAACTCTTTCCATTCTTGTAAGACCTATTCTGAACTGGTTCTGTAAAAGTTCACCTACTGAACGAATACGTCTATTTCCAAGGTGGTCAATGTCGTCAACATTTCCGAAACCATAATCAAGCTGCATAATATAATTTATAGAAGCCATAATATCTTCTAAAGTAATATGCTTTGGCATAAGTTCATGGAGATTTTCTTTAATAGCTTCTTTAATTTCCTGTGCATTATCATACTCTTCAAGTATTTTAGCAAGTACAGGATAATAAACATATTCTTTAATACCAAGGTCTTTTGCACTAAGACCATACTCACCTATGAAGCAATCAATATCAACTGCCTGATTTGTAAGTATTTTAATATCTCTTTCTTCACCTTCAACAGTGATATAAACAAAAGGAACACCTGTGTTCTGAATTTCTTCACAGTTTTCCATAGTAAGCTTTGTACCTGCTTCACAAACGATTTCACCTGTAAGAGGGTCAATAACATCAGCAGCAAGTTCAGCACCTACGATACGATTTTTTAAAGCAAGTTTTTTATTGAATTTATAACGACCAACTTTAGCAAGGTCATAACGTTTAGGGTCAAAGAACATACCTCTTAAAAGAGATTCTGAACTTTCAACAGTTGGTGGCTCCCCTGGACGAAGCTTTTTATATAATTCAATAAGACCTTCTTCATAAGATTTACTTGAATCTTTTTCGATTGTAGCAAGTATTTTTGGTTCTTCACCAAAAAGGTCAATAATTTCTGTATCTGAACCTATTCCTAAAGCTCTTATAAGAACTGTTACAGGAACTTTTCTTGTACGGTCAACACGTACATAAAAAACATCATTTGAATCTGTTTCATATTCAAGCCAAGCTCCACGGTTAGGAATAACAGTTGAAGAAAGAAGTTTCTTTCCTACTTTGTCAAAGTCTGAAGCATAATATATACCAGGTGAACGTACAAGCTGGCTTACAATAACACGTTCGGCACCATTTATAATAAATGTACCTGTTTCTGTCATAAGTGGGAATTCTCCCATAAATATTTCTTGCTCTTTAATTTCATCGAGCTCTTTGTTTATAAGTCTTGCCTTTACTTTGAGAGCAGCTGCATAAGTTGCGTCTCTTTCTTTACATTCTTCAATAGAATACTTAGGCTCTGAATCCAAAGAAAAGTCGGTGAAACGAAGAATTATGTTACCACTGAAGTCAGTTATAGGGTTTATGTCGTCAAATACTTCTGAAAGACCTTCTTCCAAAAACCACTTGTAACTGTCTTTCTGAACTTCAATAAGGTTAGGCATATCAAGGACTTCATTTATTCTTGAGTAGCTTTTCCTTCCTCCGTCACCGTACTGGACAGAGTGAATTCTGTTTTTTTCCATAAAGTCACCCCTTAAAAATTTTAAAAAACTATCTTAACGTAAAAAAATTAGAGCTGCTTAAACACAGTTAGACCTTTGCACAAGCTATCTTTGATCAATAGCCCGAAACAAAAGCCACCAAATTTAAGAAATTCTAATAAAATTTTACTTTTCTTACAAAAAAGAAAAGGCTCTGTGTAAAATTACAAAAAAATTACCAATAGGCAATTCATATTGGTTACAATTATTTAATACTCTGCAATAAACAGAAATTTTAACCAAAAATATATGTTGAAATAAAATTTACATTGTGCTATAATAAATTATCTAAAAATCTAAATTATATTATAGCGTTATGTTTCATAATTCTATCATATCAAGACCTTTTTGTCAAGGTCTTTTTGTTTTGCCCTTTTTTAAAAACCCCTTAATTTAGCCATATTTCAAATTAAATTTACATTTAATATATTTTTTAATTTTAAAAAACCAAAAAATATTATTTAATATAAAAATATTAAATTTATAATATATTTATTTCCAATTTTTAAAATTGCATAACAAAAATAATATATAAACGCCAAAATTTCATTAAAAATAACAACTAAAAAATTTTTAAAAAAATGCATTTTTGTTAAAAATTAAATTCCATTTTTTAACAAAATTAATCTTCAAAGTCCTCATCAGAGAAATCTGTTGCACAAACAGGTATCATATTTCCACATTTAGGGCAAGAAATTTCTTCTTCTTCCTCAAAAACTTCTTGAGAAACTTCTATTTCTTCTCCACACTCAGGACAAATAAAAGCATATTCATAAGTAGCATCTTCATTTTCGTCATTGTTTCCAAACTGTTCAAGTATTCCATCAAGAAGCTCACTCATATCATCAAGAACATCAGCAAAAGCCATAAAAACTTTTCCCTCTTTTGTATCATCAGAAAATCCATTTTCTTTACAATAATCTCTTAAATAATCAACTTTATTTTTAAAATATTCCATAATCATACCTCCTAAAAAAATAAGGTGCAGAAAAAACATTCTGCACCAAAATTCAGACAAATTAAGCTCTTCCTAAGTATTCACCTGTACGAGTATCAATTTTTATAACTTCACCCTGATTGATGAAAAGAGGTACCTGAACGCTTGCACCTGTTTCAACAATAGCAGGTTTTGTAGCACCCTGTGCTGTATTTCCTGCAAATCCTGGTTCTGTTTCTGTAATTTCAAGTTCTACGAATAATGGAGGTTCGATACCGAATACCTGTCCTTCATAAGAAAGGATTTTAACCATTTCGTTTTCTTTAACAAATTTAAGAGCATCACCAACATCAGTTGAGTTTACTGCTATCTGGTCAAATGTTTCCACATTCATAAAGTGGAAAAGGTCACCATCTGTATAAAGATACTGCATATCAAGTCTGTCAATATGAGCTCTTGGCATTTTTTCAGTTGGTCTGAAAGTTTTTTCAACAACAGCTCCTGTTTTAAGATTTCTTATTTTTGTACGAACGAAAGCTGCTCCTTTACCTGGTTTAACATGCTGGAACTCAAGAATAACATAAATCTCTCCTTCATATTCCATTGTTACACCATTTCTAAATTCACCTGCTGAAATCATTAGTTTTCCTCCTCGTTAATAAAACAAATCATTTACTATTTTAAATTAATTTTTAACTTTTTTCAATAAAAAGTTTTGATTTTCGTGTAAAATATAAGGTTTTTCAATAATTTTTAAAGGGTTTTATACCCTCACGTCTAAAATAAAAACCCATAACAAAACTTTCCATACCTCTTTTAACCTTTGTAATAAGCTGGTCACGATTACATATCGGTGCAGTAAGAATAGAATAAGCACCTGCTCTATTTCCACACCAAACATCAGTAAATGCTTGGTCACCAATCATTGCTGTTTCATTATTTTTTACATTTAATTTTGCCATAACCTTTGAAATTTTTTTAATTCCAGGCTTTCCGGCTTTGTATATAGCTATTGCACCTAAATCCTCGTTAAAAAGTTCTATTCTTCCCTTATTATTATTTGAAAGTATAGCAACTTTAAACCCCTGATTTTTAAGAAACTTAAACAATTTTATAAGTTTATCATCAGGCTTTTCAATATCAAAAGGAACAAGAGTATTATCAATATCAAAAACAAGTAATTTTATACCTTTGTTTTTAAGCTCCTCCAAAGGAAGTTCATATACAGACCTTATATACATATCAGGAAAAAATCTGTCAAGAATCAAAAAAAACACCTCAATTATAATTTTTGTAAAAAAATTATATCAAACAAAGATATTATTGTAAAGAAAAAGGCCTATTATCTCATAAATGGATTATTTTTTCTTTCATATTCAAGAGTTGTTGAAGGTCCATGTCCTGGAAAAACCTTAAAATTACCATCAATACTTGCTAATTTTTTAAGTGATTGCATAATAGCTTTCATATCACCTGTTTCAAAATCAGTTCTTCCACAGCTTCCTTGGAAAAGAGTATCACCTGAAATTATGCAGTCACCTATAAAAAGGCATATACTTCCTTCAGTATGTCCTGGTGTATACATAACTTTAAATTCCATTTCACCAACGGTAAAAGTTTCACCATCTTTTAAAAGTATGTCAGGAATAATACTTACATCTCCTCCCATATAACAAGAAAGATTTACAGCAGGGTCTTTAAGAACTCTTGTTTCATGCTCTCCAGCACAAACTTTGCAACCATATTTTTCTTTAATTTCATTAACAGCACTTATGTGGTCACCATGACCATGTGTAAGGATTATATATGAAGGTTTTAAATTATTTTTATCAAAATAATCTTCAAATATTCCGGCATCACCTTCACAATCTACAATAACACAATTTTTATTTGAATCAGTAAGAACATAGCAGTTTGTACCACCATTTCCCATAACAAAACATTTCATGTCTATCATAAAAATTTATCTCTCCTATTTAACAAATAATATTTATTACACATATTATAATAGTAAATCAATAAATCTATCAATAGATTTATTTTAAAAAAAATATGTATAAATATATTTATATTTACATATACATAACATTACCTAAATATTTATATAACCCTACTATGTTATTTATATATATAAGAAAGGAGTTGATAAAAATGAAAAGTCACCATATTATATTTACTACAACAGAAAAAGAAAATACAGCAACTACAACAAATAGTGTACCAGTGGAGGTATTAGAAGAATGTCTTTACCTTGTAGAATAATAAATATACTAATTAAAAAGAGAGGTCACTTAATAATAAGTAAGTAACCTCTCTTTTTTATATTTAAAAATAAAAAAACAGTTTTGAAAATTCAAAACTGTTTAAGATGTGAGTGACATGATTCGAACACGCGGCCTTCTGATCCGTAGTCAGACGCTCTATCCAGCTGAGCTACACTCACACAAAGTATTTATTATTGGCACGAACTATATTCTACATAATAAAAACTATTTTGTCAACAACTTTTTTTAAAAAATTTTAAAAAGGCGGAAAAAATCCGCCAAAAAATAAATTATTCACCTATATATGCTATCATTTCTATTTCAACCATAACATCTTTAGGAAGTCTTGCAACTTCAACACAAGCTCTTGCAGGTTTATGTTCACTAAAATATTCACCATAAACTTCATTTATAGCACCGAAATTATTCATATCTGAAATAAATATTCCTGCTTTAACAACATCTTTTACAGTAGCACCACATGATTTAAGTATTGCAACACAATTTTCAAGAGATTGTCTTGTTTGAGCCTCAATACCTTCTACAATAGTATTTGTTTTTGGGTCAATAGGGATTTGACCTGAAACAAAAGCAAAACCGCCTGCAACAACAGCATGTGAGTATGGTCCAAGAGCCTCAGGTGCATTTTCTGCTGTAATCATTTTTAAACTCATTGAAAAAACCTCCCAATTTCATTATTTAGAATAATTTAATATTAGTGTCTATAAACATTATTGTCAAGACGAAAATACACTAATATCATTAACATATTTTTATTTTTTGCATAGACTGTTTGTAAAGATATATAAGGAGTTTAACGAAATGGAAGAATGTTTCAAAAACTATATTCAGAAGTTTTCAAAAAACAAAGACTATTCTAACAATCAAAACACAAGTAACAACAGCTGCAATACATGTGTAATAGAAAAATCTGGCTATGCCCAAGCCTATATACCATATCAAGAGGATACTAATATTATGAAAGAGGATAAAAGTTTTTATTCTGGAACAGCCTTTAGTGCTCTTGTAATGCCTTACGAAAAAAATTCAGCACTTAAAAGATTTAATGTAAAGGAGTGATTTAAAATGACTCGTGAAGAATTATTAAAAAGTCTTATGGAGCTTGATTTTATGGCAGTTGATATAGGTCTTTTTCTAAATACACATCCTAATGATAGTGTTATGATAGAAGAATATAATAAAATTATAACAGCAGCACAAATCCTTCGTGAAAAATTTGAAAACATGTATGGTCCTCTCTGCTCTTTCAGGTCATATGCTCAGAAAGGTTGGGAATGGATTGATAATCCATGGCCATGGCAAAAAGAAGCAAACTTTGATTTATAATGAAAGGAGCAGTCAAAAATGTGGATTTATGAAAAAAAATTAGAATTTCCTGTAAATATAAAAAAACCTGATGCAAAACTTGCAAAAATAATGATAGAACAATATGGGGGAGCCGATGGAGAACTTGGAGCAGCCATAAGATATTTAAGTCAAAAATTTACTATGGTTACTCCACAGGCAAAAGCAACTTTAAATGATATAGGAACAGAAGAACTTGCACATCTTGAAATGATGGGAACAATAGTAAAACAACTTACACAAGGTCTTACTGATAAACAGATTAAAGAGGCAGGACTAGACCCTTATTATGTGGCACATGGTCTTGGAATTTATCCATCATCAGCAGCAGGTGTTCCATTTAGTGCAGGAGCTTTACAGTCAAAAGGTGACCCTATAACAGACCTTTATGAAAATATGGCAGCAGAAGCTACATATTTATATAAACAACATTTTAAATTTGAAACAAGATATTTTCTTTAAATTTATTATATAAGGAGGTATATCATTTGAATAAATATAAAGATTATATCAAAAAAAATTATGATATAGATGAAAATTTATCATTAAATGACTTCATAGAAATATGTGATAAATTGAATTATTCAGTTATAGAACATGAAACTATTATATATCCATTTTGTTTAAAAAACCTTGTTGAATATATTACACCAAAAAAATATAAAAATATGTCTGAATATAGAAACAAAGCAATGCCCGACTGGTCTGCCAGATATTATGATTATATTTCAGATAAACCTACATCTTGGAAAACATATGATGATATACGAAATGGTGCATTTGAAATAATAGACAATAATTCCAGTTCAAATTATTATTGGAAATTTACTGTAAAAGAAAACTTTATTGATGTAACAAAAAAATTCTATTTCATAGACTAAAAAATATTAAATAAACAAATTAATTAATTTCTAAATAAAGGATAGATATAAAAAATGATTATTTTTAAATGGTATGACGTTAAAGGAAAAGAGAATGAAAAAAAAGAAACTGATTTTGAAGTAAAAAATGAATATACCCTTAGTTTAATAACTTCTATTACAGCATATGTGGAAAATATATGTACAGTTCTTAGTTCTAATTCAGATTTAGATGATGCTGAAAAAATACGTATAAAAACTGCAATAAGAGCAGCTTTTGAAGCAGGTATCAAAAAGGCTTTTGATGAAGAATAAAAAATAAGGAAATTTTTATTTAAAGCAAATAAGTTTAAGAAAAAGACATACAAATAAATTAAAAGGAGGAATTTATATATGTTTGATTATTACTATGGACAAGAAGCCGAACAATTTACGTTTTATAGAATACCAAAAATATTATTTACAAACGATGAAATTTTCGGCAACATATCTACCGATGCCAAACTATTATACGGATTAATGTTAGACCGTATGAGCCTTTCCGTTAAAAATAACTGGTTTGATGATAAAAATAGAGTATATATTATATTCACTATTGAAAATATAATGGAAGCTATGAAATGTGGTAAAAATAAGGCAATAAATCTTTTAAAAGAGATAAGTAATGAAGGTATAGGTCTAATCGAAAAAGTTAGACAAGGTCTTGGAAAGCCAAATCTTATTTATGTAAAAGATTTCATGAGTAGTTTAACCTTAAATATAGATAAAAAAAGAACAAACACTATAAAACAACAAATAGATTATAATAATTTAATATCTGAATACGATGATAAAATTAATGTTATAGACACAATAGTTGAAGTTGTATCAAATACTATAAAAAATAACAAAGATATAAATATTTCAGGTTCGGTATATTATATTAAAGAAGTAAAAAAAAGATTTAAAAATATTAAATCTTCTGATGTAATAAATATACTAACATCTAAACTTATTGAAGAAACAACAAATATAAATGAACTTAAAAGTTTAATATTCTCTCGTTTATATTTTTGTATAGGAACAAGAATTGATTTAGAAAATAACTCTGTTAAACAAAATATTGATTTAATAAAAGAACAAATAGACTATAAAAACATATTAATATCAAATTCATATAAAGAAAATTACATAGATGAAATTGTTAATATTATGGCAGAAGTTAAAAGTAGTACATGTAATGGATATAATATAAATAATGAGTTTGTTCCAAACAATATTGTTAAAGATAAATTTTCACAAGTTACATCAGAGCATATAGAATATATATTATCATCACTAGAAAAAACAAATAAAAAAATTAGAAATATAAGAAACTATATTATATCCACAATATATAATTCTATATCCACAATAAATTATTATTATTCCTTTGATTATAATTCAAATCAAGGATGGTGTTAATTTTGGTAAATGGATAAATAAAGGTAGTAAAAGTATAGCAATTATTAATAATTCAGATGACTTATATAACTTAGATTTGAAATATATTTTTGACATTTCTAATACATCAGATAGACGTGATATAGATAATAAAGATATAAAAAAATACTATATATGGAATATACGTAATAACTATAACCATATTATAAATAAGTTTAAAAATTTTTGTGGATATAAAGATAATAAAGAAACTATTGTAAAAAATGAAGATGAATTTGCTAAGGAAATAATAGCTGTAATAGATAATGTTATTAATAATACTTATAATTCAGAATTTTATAATAGTATAAACAATTATATTAACAATACAAATTTAGAAAAATTATCAAAGCTAGAAATACAAGAAATATTCCAAGACACACTAATATCCAGTTGTCAATATATGGTTTTAAAAAGGTGTTCTGTAAAAAATCCTGAAAAATACATAGATATAAATAAATTTAATAATATAAATCTTTTTAACACACGTAGAGCATTAACCAGTTTACAAAATCAAATTAATAGTTTTTCTTATGTATTTTTAGCCTATATAGGTAGAGAAGTTAAATCTCTGCAGTTAAATAAAAATATTGAAAATAATGAAAAAGTAATATATAATGAAAACATGAAATTTAGTGATTTAAAGCGCGAAAGTATAAGGAGGATTAATAATGAAGAACAACAAAATTCGTCCAGCACTCTTGGAAGAAGAACTGAAATTAGACAAGGAAACATCGGAAATGATAATGTTCTTGGACGACGACGTACCATTCGACGAGGAGAGCAAGAAGGAAGAGATAACTTATACAGAGATAGATGGGATACTTTATCCGAACCTAATAATGGTGGAGTCGGAAGAGAACGAGGAAATGGAACAAGAAGAATATCTGAACAAATATGGGAGAATGCGAGAGAAATTTCTCAAGGAAGAGAGAAAAATGGACTATTTGAAGATGACAGAAGAAGGTACTCTCATGAAACATCTGATGCTGATACAGAAGGAAGCTTTGGAAATGGAAGATTACTTGACACCACTTCTGAAGAAAAAGTACAATATAACAGAAGAACTGAAAATGGAAAATCAGTTGAAATGGGTACAGGAAATGAACTCAATAATGTTGCAGATAGACGAGATAATAAAGAACGAAATAATTTACGTATAACAAATAGTGAAAATGAAATAGCAAATATTAGTTTAGATGAATATACAACAGAACAACAAAAAGCAGAAGATAATAATACTTCTGCTTTTTCTATTTTAGAAGAAAATGAAAAAGTTAATATTTCTGAAGATAATATTAATATAAATGATGATATTAATAATATACATAATTTTCAATTATATGTTGATATATTCAATCAAAATAGAAACTTACCAATAAAAGAAAGATTTAATAATAATATAAATGCTATAAAAACATTAAAACTCATAGAAGAAGAAAACCGATATGCAACTTCTGTAGAACAAGAAATTTTATCAAAGTATATTGGATGGGGAGGTATCTCAGAAGTATTTGATGATGCAAAATCAAACTGGAAAAACGAATATAATACATTAAAATCATTGCTTAATGCTGATGAATATGAACAAGCACGAGCAAGCACATTAAATGCACACTATACTCCACCTGAACTTATAAACACAATATATAAAGTTATTGAAAAATCAGGTTTTGAAAAAGGTAAAATATTAGAACCTTCAATGGGTATTGGTAATTTTTTCGGGTTACTGCCAGAGAAATTTAAAAATAGTAAATTATATGGTGTTGAACTAGATAGTATTACTGGCAGAATTGCTAAACAATTATACCCTACTGCTAATATTCAAATTAATGGTTTTGAAAAAACAAATTTTAAGGATAATTATTTTGACATAGCAATAGGAAATGTTCCTTTTGGTAACTATCAAATTGTTGATAAAAACAATGTTGAATATAAAAATTTTCTTATACATGATTATTTCTTTGCTAAAACATTAGATAAAGTACATAATGGCGGCATAATTGCCTTTATAACATCGAAAGGTACACTTGATAAAGAAAATAGTAGCATAAGAGAATATATAGCTAATAAAGCTGATTTGATAGGTGCAATACGACTTCCTAACAATGCATTCAAAAATGCTAATACTGAAGTTACAACAGATATTATATTTCTTCAAAAACGTGAAAATCCACCTGAAATTATGCCTGATTGGGTTCATTTAGGTAGCATAAATAATATACCAGTAAATAAATATTTTGAGGATAATCCTCATATGATACTTGGTAATATGGAACTAAAATCGGGACAATTCGGTATGGAAACTACATGTACCCCTAAAAATGATATGTCATTAGATGAACAATTAAATATTGCTATACAAAATATTAATATAACTTTTAATAATATCAATAATAATATAAATACTGATATAAATAATAATATAAATACTGATATTATTATTTATAATAAAAATCTTAGAAATTTTAGCTATGTTCTTAATAATAATAAATTATATTTTTATGAAAATAATGAATTAAGAGAACTACAATTTAGTAATCAAAAAACTGTTGAAAGAATTACAAAGTTAATTACATTAAGAGATAGTCTTAGACATATCATAGATATGCAATTTAATGAATGTTCTGATATAGAATTACAACAAGAACAATTAAAATTAAATACTATTTATAATGAATTTGTTGATAAATTTGGTTTGATAAATGCTAGGGCAAATAAATCAGCTTTTTTAGAAGATGTATCATATCCGTTATTATGTTCATTAGAAAATCTTGATGAAAATGGTAATTTATTAAGCAAAGCAGATATATTTACAAAAAGAACCATTAAACAAACATCAAAAATAGATAAAGTTAATACACCAATGGAAGCACTTGCTGTGTCCATATCTGAAAAAGCATGTGTTGATATAAGGTTTATGTCTACTCTGATTGATAATTATGATGCAGATTATATTATAGATAATCTTAATTCTAAAGGTATTATATTTAAAAATCCTTTATCTGCAGATAGTAAATTTATAGGTTGGGAAACTGCAGATGAATATTTATCCGGAAACGTAAGACAAAAACTTGAAATAGCAAAAGAAAAAGCTATATACAATCCTCAATATAATATCAATGTAGAATATTTAGAAAAAGTTCAACCAACATTAGTCAAATCATCTGAAATAGATGTAATAATGGGTGCAACTTGGATTGAACCTAGATATTATGAAGAATTTATGTTTGAATTACTTAATACTCCTAATATTTATAAAAATTCCATACATGTTCTATACTCATCAAAGACTAATACTTGGAGAATTGAAGGTAAAAGCGTTGATAACTCTAATCCAAGTGTTATTAATGTATATGGAACTAAAAGAATTAGTGCATATTCAATTATTGAAAAAATATTAAATTTAAAGAGTATTAAAATATTTGATAAAAGTACTATTGATGGTAAAGAAGTAAGTGTTCTAAATATAAAAGAAACTACTATCGCTCAACAAAAACAAGAACTGATACAAGAAGAATTTAAAAATTGGATATTTAAGGATATTGAAAGAAGAAATTACTTAACAGAAAAGTATAATAAATTATTTAATTCTATTAGACCTCGTGAATTTGACGGAAAATACATATCTTTTAATGGAATTAATCCTGAAATAACATTACGACCATATCAAAGAAATGCTGTTGCAAGAACATTGTATGGTAATTCTAATACATTATTAGCCCATTGTGTTGGGGCAGGAAAAACTTTTACAATGATAGCAAGTGCTATGGAAAGTAAGCGTATTGGTTTATGCCATAAAAGTCTTTTTGTTGTTCCAAATCATTTAACGGAACAAATGGGTAGTGATATATATAAATTATATCCAGGGGCTAAAGTATTAGTAGCGACAAAAAAAGATTTCGAACCTTTAAACAGAAAGAAATTCTGTTCAAGAATAGCAACAGGTGATTTTGACATTGTTGTTATAGGACATACCCAATTCAATAAAATACCTATAAGTCCTGAAAGACAAATTACTGAAATAAAAAATCAAATTGAAGAAATAACACAAGAATTGACATATTTAAAATTTGAAAGAAACGAAAAATTCTCAACAAAACAGCTTGAAAAAACTAAAAAAATATTGGAAAAACGTCTATCAGACTTAATAAGTTCAGATAAAGATAATGTTATTAATTTTGAAGAACTTGGAATTGATAGGTTATATGTAGATGAAGCACATAATTTTAAAAATCTTTTTATGTATACCAAAATGAATAATGTAGCAGGTATTCCTAGTAGTAACTCTAATTCTCTTAAAGCAACAGATATGTTCTTAAAATGTAGATATATTGATGAAATAACTGGCGGAAAAGGTATAGTATTTGCTACTGGAACACCAATATCAAATACCATGGTTGACTTATACACAATGATGAGATACTTACAATACAATTTGTTAGAAGAAATTGGATTAAAATATTTTGATAACTGGGCATCTAGTTTTGGTCAAACTGTTACAGGTGTAGAACTTGCTCCTGAAGGTAATACCTTTAGACTAAAAACACGTTTTTCAAAATTTTTTAATCTACCAGAATTAATAAAACTTTGGAAAGAAAGTACTGACATACAAACAGCTGATATGCTTAATTTGCCAAAACCCAAAGCAATATATAAAACTATTGTAACAAAGTCAACTGCTATACAAAAAGATATGTTATTAGAAATTTCTAATAGAGCCGAAAAAGTAAGAAATAAAGAAGTTGATATTTCTGTTGATAATATGCTTAAAATAACTTCTGATGGAAGAAAATTAGCACTCGACCAAAGAATTATAAATCCATTATTCCCTGACGATGAAAATAGTAAGTTAAATATTTGTATAAATAATATTTATGACATATATTTGAAAAACTCAGAAAATAAAGGAACACAACTTATATTTTGTGATAGTTCAACTCCTAAATCATCTGAAGGAGTATTTAATGTATATGATGATATAAAAGAAAAACTTATTAATAAAGGTATAAAAGATGACCAAATAGCATTTATACATGATGCTAACAGTGAAAATCAGAAAACTGAACTTTTTGCTAAGGTAAGAAGTGGTAAAGTAAGAATTTTACTAGGTTCTACGCAAAAATGCGGTGCAGGAACTAATATACAAGATAGACTTGTTGCATTACATCATCTGGATTGTCCTTGGTGACCTTCAGACCTTGAGCAACGAGAAGGTAGAATATTACGTTATGGTAATAGAAATCCTGAGGTGTCCATATTTAGATATGTTACTGAAAATACATTTGATGCTTATAATTGGAGTATTGTTGAAACAAAACAAAAGTTTATAAGTCAGATTATGACATCTAAAACACCTATGCGTTCAATGGAGGATATTGATGAAACAGCTTTATCATATGCCGAAGTTAAAGCATTAGCAACAGGTGACCCACGAATAAAAGAAAAAATGGATTTAGATGTAGAAGTTTCGAAACTTAAAGTGATGTTTTCAAACTATCAAAATCAAAAATATGAAATGGAAGATAAACTTGTATCATACTATCCAACAGAAATCGCTAGAGTTAGAGAAACTATTGAACTTATGAAAAAAGATTGTAGCATATTAAATAATAATATCATTAGTGAAGATAATTTTAATATAAATATAGATGGTACAAGCTATAATAAAAGAAAAGATGCAGGAAATGCTCTGTATAGTTTATGTAAAAGTTATAATCAAGAATATGGTAAGCTTTGCGTAGGTAATTATAGGGGCTTTGATTTATATTTATATACACAGTCATCAGATTTTAAAATTGATATAAAAAATAACCTAGCATATACTGTTACTTTGGAAAATAATGAAGTTGGTAATATTGTAAGAATAAATAACGTTATTAATTCAATAGAAGATAAACTTGAAAATAATATTCAAAAATTAGAAAATTTAAAAAAGCAAAAATTATATGTAGAAAACGAAATTAAAAAACCTTTTCCAAAAGAAAAAGAATATAAAGAAAAAGTTAAAAGACTATCTATATTAAATTCAGAACTTAATGAAAATAATAAAAATAATAATAAAAATATTCAACTAGAAAGATAGGTGGTGATTTTTTGAATAAACAAAAAAGATTTTATGTAAGAATATCTGATGAGGAATATAATTTAATATTAAAACGAATGAACAAATACGGATTTACAAATAAAAGTGATTATATGCGAAAAATGGCTCTTAACGGTTATATAATTAATATAGATACATCAGAAATAAAAGAAGTGTTAAGAATATTATTTAATATATCAAATAATATTAATCAAGTTGCACATCATGCAAATGAAAATAAATTTATATCTCCTGATGATATAAATTATCTTAAAACAAAAGTAAATTTAATATTAACAACATTTGCTAATTCAGAAATTTTTAATTTAAAAAATTTATAATTATTAAAAATAGAAGTTATTCTCTAAAAGATAATAACTTCTATTTTATTTTTGAGGTGATATTATGGCATATGTTAGATTAAATAAAAAACATAAATTAAAAAACCAAAGTTTAAAAAATACTATAAAAAAACATATAGATTATATTACTAATCCAGAAAAAACTGACTTAAAAACATTAATAACAACTTATCATTGCTCTGATGAAGCAGATAAAATTCCTGATGAATTTATAGCTAGAAAAAAAATATATGAAACTTTAACTGGAAGAAGTCAACCTGATGATAGAGATATTATTGGATATAGTATTATTCAATCTTTTAAAGTAGGCGAAATAACTCCTGAACTTGCAAATAAAATTGGTACTGAACTTGTAGAAAAATTTACAAAAAATAATCATCAATACATAGTTGTAACTCACATAGATAAAAATCATATACATAATCACATATATTTTAACAGCACTACAATAGACTGTATGAATAAATTTAATGATTATAAAAACACTGCACTTGAATTAAGAAATATAAGTGATAGTATCTGTAAAAATTATAATCTCTCCATAATTAATTCAACAGAAAAAAGTAAAAATTATAAAGAATGGCTATCTAATAAAAAAGGTACAAGTTGGAAAACTATAATTAAAAATAATATAGACTACATAGTATCTAATGTTAAAAATTTTGATAACTTATTAGAACAGTTACGAAAAAATGGATATGAAATAAAAAAAGGTAAATATATTTCAATAAGACCTAATGGACAGATTAGATTTGTTAGATTGAAGACTTTGGGAAAAGAATACACCGAAGAAAGACTTCGAGAAAGAATAAGTTTAAATAAAAATAAAATTGATGATAATACTTCTTTCAAAAAATTTATTGATGTTGAAAATAAAAAAGATAAAGGAAAAGGATATGAGGTATGGGCAAATAAATTTAATTTAAACGAAAGTATAAATTTATTAAATTTTGTTTCTGAAAATAATTTGAAAGATATAGAAGAAATAAAAATTAAAGCAAATGAATATGAACAAGAATTTAATTTAATATCAGAAAAAATTAAATATCTAGAAAAAGAGATAAATACTCTTTCATCATTGCGAAGTAATATTATCAATTACAGTAAAACAAGAGATTTATTTAAACAATATTCATCAATAAAAAATAAAAAGGAAAAAGATTTATTTTACGAAAATAATAAAAATCAAATTGACACACATATTACATCAAAAAAATTATTTGAAGATTTTAAATTAAGAAATGAAAAATACCCTACTATGGCAGAGATTAAAATTCAATTTGAAAACCTAGTTGATGTTAAAAAAGAATTATATAAAAAATATAAGTTAGCTAAATCAGAAATGATAAAATATAAAAACTTAGAATATAATCTTGATATAATTTTAAAAAAACCTGACATTAAACGAAATATAAAAAATGAAAATATAGAAAAATAAATTAAGCCTGAGCGTAGCGAAGTCAGGGGTTTGGGGTTTTCCCCAACAAGCAAGGATGGGGACGTTGTACGTACACATCCACTGCTTGCAAGTAAGTAAGATAATATAATCATAAAATAACTACATATTAATTATTACAAATAAATAGAGATTAAGAAAATTCTTAATCTCTATTTTAAAATTATTATAATTTATTATTATAGTTTATATATAAAGATGTAGGAAGACTATATGGTGAAATAATTACTTTATCTATATTATAGTCATTTGCAGTAAAATCTCCTTGGTCATGATAATAAGTTTTAAATGCACTTTCTCCTACTCCAAATTTATATGCTTGATGAACAATTTTAGAACAATATGTTTTGTCTGTAGAATTAGTATCTAAAGTTATTTTATAAATAGCATTAGAACCTTTATATGTTTCTGTTGCCCACTTTGCAGCCTTTGTACCCCAAGAAGAATCTTTTGGTCTATAAACCTTAATCCAACCATTTTTATATTCATTTTTAAATTGATTTACCGTTTGTGTTCTAACTGATTTTTTGGGACCTGGAATATCTAATATTTCATCACTATCTATGGCAATCGCTGCATGTCCTGTTAAACCAAATGATGATGTGGCGTTGGTAATAATTACATCTCCACTTTCAATTTTTACAGTACTAAGTGTACGCAACTCACCACTATATATATTTTTAAAATTTTTATTTAAATCTAGTTCTTGTTCTAATTTATTATTATTTTCTATAAATTGAATCCATAAATCATATGAAATATTAGTATCAATGACTTCTTGTTCTTGTAACTCAATAAATTCTTCATGTGATAAAACTTTAAATTCTGATGCATAAGTTAAAACATTAAAACTAATTAAGCATATTACAGATATAAAAAAAATCGATAATATTTTTTTCACAATATTTCCTCCTTATCTATTTCCCTTAAGTGGTGGATATTTGATATTATCTATTTCACCCATTACTTCGATGGATACATTATTATCATTATAAACTTCACATGAAATAGATTCATAAGAAAAAATTTTTCTAATATCATTTGTAGAAAATTTATAACTATATAAATATTTCTTATCATTTTTATAGATAACATCAATATAATAACCATCTTGTTTATAATTTTTAGTTATTTTTTTATAAGAAATATCTGTACTCTGTACTCCTTGTAGCTTTATATATTCCTCAAAATTCTTTTGGGCTAAAAAATATTGAAATGGAAAATAATAAATAACACTTACTATAACAAAAATTATTATAATAAAAAATTTAGTTTTAATAATTTTCACAAATCAACCTCCTTTATCCAAGCTAAATATACAACATAAAATTTATTTATTACTATAATTTTATACAAAACATATTATTACAAAAAGTTAGCTTGCAAGAACTTTTATTAAAGTATACTAAAAATAATCTATTATGTATACTATTATCATATAAATTTTAGAAAACCTTATAACTTTGTTCGTAGTTAAATATAATAATAAGAACATAAAATATAAATAATTAAATAAATTTAAAACTATTAATTATAAAAATATATAAAATAAAAACAACCTATCCAAAATATGTAGGTTGTCTTAATTTTAATATTATATTTCTTCAAATTGTTTATCTTTAATTCCAGTATCTTCATATTTATACTTTGAATACATATGTAGACCTGCTAATATTATGAAAGATACTATTCTTATAAACCACGCCCATATACTATCATTATTTGTAGAATTATAAACTATATCTCCAAAGATATATGAACCACATAATGTAAATATAAAACTTATAATCCAAAATCCAAATTTAGTTTTACTTATTAAAAACATAATTAAAAATATAGCTAGAAATATTAAAATAATAAAAACAGTATGTGTATCTTGTAATAGTGAAAATTTAAGAATAAAAGTTGAAAGAAATGAAAATACTATACAATCAAATATAATAATATTTGAAGCTATTAATCCTATTAAATATATTCCTAAACTTATAAGTGCTCCAAATACAGCAAATAAACATCCATACATAAAATAACATACCCCTTTGTTTAATATTATTGTTTAGTATTTTTTAATTCTATCATATCTATACATTTTATCAATATTATATTAAATATATTCTCACTAACTGATAAATAATATCACCTACAGTTCTTCTATCTATACAAGATATTTTGTAAATTTTATATAACTTAGATAGATTATATTACTTCTATATGTTATTTAAAACCATAAAAATAAGCTTCAGGGTTTTAAACCTGAAGCTTTTATTTGTGATTTGTTCTTTAATCTTCATAATGTCCTTTACAAGAAAGGATTTGTATATTCTGTAATTCATCAATTGCATACACAAGCCTATTTTGGTCATCTATCCTTCTTGAATATGCTCCATTTATATATTTTAATTTCTCAGGCTTTCCAATACCTTGTAATGCTCCATTAGAACGAATATCTTTAAGTAAAGCATTAATTCTTTTAAGAGTTTTTTTATCTTCCATTTGCCATTGTATATACTGTTCAAATGCTAATTTAGTAAAAGTAAAATCATTCATCAGCAATTCTCTCCAATTCATCAAGAGATTTTATAACAACTTCACCATTATTAAGCTGATTTAAGCTGTCATTTAGCATTCTAATATATTTATCATTATGTTGCTCTTTAGTATCTGCTTTTACTTCAAATGGTATTTTACGCTCTCTTGCTAATGTTTTTGCAAATATAGTAAATGCTGTAGACATTGACATACCCATTTCATCACAAACTGTTACTACTGAATTCTTCAAATCTTCATCCATTCTAAAATTAATATTTACAGTAGCCATAAATTCCACTCCTTTAATTTAATTTATATTATAATTATATGCTATTTTAATGAAAAAATCAATTAATTGCATTATTTTGTAATGAATTTTCATTAAAATATTATATATAATATAATAACCAATAAAAATATGTTTAATATTTTAATATTATACTTATTTTTATTGGTATCACATAGGGGGGTTTAAGGGGGGCGGTGTGTTTCGCTCCCCTTAATATATGCTCAAACCCTTGAAAATAAAAGAAGTTTACTTATAAAACTTATTGATGTTTATCTTAAAAACTTTATGATGTTTTATAAAAAAACTTATTGATGTTTATATAGCAAACTGTAATTATACTGATAGATTTATTTATACTAATTATATCTATACTAATCTATCTATCTCTATTTGATGATGGATAGATAGATGGATTAAATAGATATACATAAAAATAACGCTTTAATCTTATGAAAGAGTAAGCATTATGGTTTAATACATTATTTTTCATATTATTATATTACTAAGATACATAAAAAAATTAATTAATTGAAATCAATAAAAATTATATTATATTTTATGCATTTAATTTATTTTTTAAAGCTGAATATTTCTCAGCTTTTAACATACCTTTTATAGTTCCTTTTATCTCGGCTTTATCTTGAATATCTAAATTTTTATATAGAGATACTATTTCTTGTTCATCTTTTGAAAGTGCTTTGTAATCACTATCCTTATTCTCTTTTTTTTCTTCTTCCCAACCCATTAAATATGCAGGTGTTGTAAAAAGTGCATCAGCAAGCTTTTTTATTTTATCCCTTCTAAGATTTTTAATTTCTCCACTTTCATACCTTAATATAGTTGAGGGGGACACACCTATTGCATTTGCTAATTCTTCTAATGTTAAATTATTTTCTTGCCTTAGTTTTTTTATCTTTTCATTCAAATCCATTTTCATTATACCTCCTCGACTATATATTAGCATCTAATTTGCAAATACGCAATAAAATTGTATAAAGCTGTATGCATTTTTAAATGTAATTTTTATATATTTTGCTTAAACGAAAAAAGATGAATGTTTAATATTGACTTTTACGCAAAAAATATATATTATGATATTGCATAAACGCAAAAAGAAGAAAGGAGAAAATTATGTTTAATGAAAAGAAATTTAAAGAAGTTATTAAAGAAAATGGCTTTTCTATGAGTGATATAGCAGATTTTTTAAACATAAACCTATCTACATTATATAGAAAAATGAGTGGTGAAAGTGATTTTTATAGAGGTGAAATTCAAAGTCTTTGCGAATTATTAAAACTTCAAAACCCTAGTGAAATTTTTTTTGCTTAATATATTGCGTAAACGAAATATTATAAAAATATTAAACATAATAATGTAGTATAAAAAATGATTGATAATCTTAATGTTATACACATAAATTTGTAGATTTATCAACATTTTAAACAATATTAAATCACAATCCTGTACTTTGACAAATAATAGTATATCACTATTCATAAAAAATATTTAAGTTTTCTTTTGATTTCAGCGAGCGAATTGAAAAAACCGCCAAGACTACCTGCATTTTATTAAAAGTGTAAAAAAAGATAGTATCTAAGGTACGAGCGATAAAGTTTATTTCAAAAGTCCATTTGGTAAATGGATTGCCAAGACCTGTACAAAAGAAACCATAATTACGTATTCCACGTTTATAGGGATTTTACAGTAAGTTTTTTAGTTTTATTATTGTAAAAATGGTGATATAACCAACATCAGCTTAAGTATTTTATCATAAATTAAATTAAAAATTTATAAACTATAATATAAAATTTTAAAGGAGGATTTAATTTTATGGAAACCAAAATTAACAATAATGTAAAAAATATATTTAAGTCCAATAAATATGATTTATCCTATAATTTTACACAAAAAATTATTGAACTTATAAACTTTAAAGAAAATTTTTTGTTATAATTATTTTGAAAATATCTTGTTTTATTTTAAATTTAAGATAAAAGGAGATTTTTAAATGAAATGTGCAATATATTGTAGACTTTCTGAAGAAGATAGGAATAAACAATATAAGTCAGATGATAGTGAAAGCATACAAAATCAAAAATCTATGCTAATAAAATATGCACTTGCACAGAATTGGGAAATATATAACATATATAGTGATGACAATTATGCAGGAGCAGATAGAAATAGACCTGAATTTAAAAGATTATTAAAAGATGCCGAAAATAAAGTATTTGATATAATATTATGTAAAACACAGTCAAGATTTACTAGAGAATTAGAACTCGTAGAAAAATACATACATGGCTTATTTCCTATATGGGGTATAAGATTTATAAGTATAGTAGATAATGCTGATACAGAAAATAAGGGTAATAAAAAAGCAAGACAAATAAATGGTCTTGTAAATGAGTGGTATCTTGAAGAACTTTCAGAAAATATAAAGGCAGTTTTCACAAATAAAAGAAAAGAAGGCTATCATATAGGTGCATTTGCTTTATACGGATATAAGAAAGACCCACAAAAAAAAGGACATCTTATAATTGATGAAGAAGCTGCACCAATAGTTAGAGAAGTATTTAATTTATATATTGATGGTTATGGTAAAACAGCTATTGCTCGTATGTTAAATGACCGAGGTATACCAAATCCCACAGAATATAAAAGACTTCAAGGCTTAAGATATAAACCACCAAAAAACAGTACTCTTTGGCATTATTATAATATTTCAGACATGTTAACAAACGAAATGTACATAGGAAATATGGTTCAAGGTAAATATGGAAGTGTATCATATAAAACCAAACGAAATAAGCTACGTCCAAAAGAACAATGGTATATAGTCGAAGGTACACATGAGCCTATTATAGACCGTAAAACTTGGGATAAGGCTCAAATACTTGTTGCAAAAAAATCAAAACCTTTCATTGTTGGTAAATTAGGATTATTTGCTAATAAAACAAAATGTATGTACTGTGGATATACTATGCGTTCATGTAAAATCAGAGGAAATCACTATTTAAAATGCCCTTCTCGTCATCTTAAAACAACAGGTTGTATAGGTTCTTTTATATCTTACAAAAAACTTGAAGATATAGTAATAAGCGAACTTAATAACTTAGCTAAGGAATTTTTAGATATAAATGAACTTGAAAAAGGTATAACTTTAAAAAATAATAATTATCTTGTTAAATCAAATTTAGCAAATGAAATATCTGTATTAAGTAAAAAACTAGATGATTATAATAAATCTATACTTAACTTGTATATTGATAAAACAAGAGAAATTATATCAGAAAATGATTTTATATATCTTTCTTCTAATTTGTCTAAAGAACGAGACATAACAATATCTTTAATAGATGATTTAAAAGACAGAATGGATAAAATTAATAAAAAAATCGAATATGATAATGATAAAAAAGATATTATATTAAAATATATGAATATAGAAACTCTTGATAGAGAAACTCTCGACACATTGATTGACTATATTTTAATAGGAAAACGTAAAAAAGGTGAAAAATTACCTCCTGTTGAAATATATTGGAACTTCTAAAAATGTTGTATTTATGAATATGCAGCAGAACAAAAAGCACGTTCAACATATGAATATCTTATGGATTTAACTGATGACCCTGATGTTTTAACACCTTTAAAATTTTTAAGAGAAAGAGAAGTAGTTCATTTCCAACGTTTTGGAGAAGCATTAGGAATTGTAAGAGACCATTTAAATGAAAATAGAACAGCTTTTATATCAAAACCGGATTTTATGAAAAGAAGATAATATAAAAAAGGGTTAACTTTCGTTAACCCTTTTTTATTATTCATAAGCTATTGATGTATCAATACCAATAGTATTTGTTGTAGCGTCCCAAGTTACACCAATATTAAACATCTGACATAAATCTCTTAATTTAAAATAGTTATTATTATTTATTGTATAAGCATTAATCTCTGCACTAGCACCATCTTTTAAAAGACCATTTTTATATAAAGTAGCTGTTTTATCAGTTCCATCACCTTTTACAAGTTCTCCACCTGCAACAGTATATGCTTTACCTGAAATAAGATTTATTTCCTGTTTTTCTCCATCCCAAGTTACATCAAACTGTTTATCAGTACCTGAAACAACTTTAGCAAAGTCACGAAGTTTAAAGTAGTTACTTCCATCAATATTATAAGCCTCAAATTCTGTTGCTGTACCATTTACAATAACATTTGAGTTTGTATATTTAGCTGTTGTTGTTTCTGTAACGGCTGGTGTTTCAACAGGTGTTTCTTGAGTAGATGAACTTGTTCCTTCAATAATAACTTTACAACTAACACCACCATCTAAAGGACCATAATTTCCATATACATAATAAACTCCTGGTTCTGTTAATGTAAATTTTGTACCCTTTTTAACATCACTAAGTTCATCTTCTAATTGCATATACCAATCTTCTTGTGTATACCCATCAGGAATAAGAAATTCTTCTTCAATATACTGTCCCATCATTTCTCCCATTTTTGAGACACCAAATCCAGATAAATTGTCAACAGCTACTACTTCTACTGGAGCTTCACAATAATATGTATCAGTTGCATATATTGTGCCATCATCTTCTGTTTTAACAACATTTGAAATACTTACCTGAAATTCAGATGTTATTTCTCCTCCAACTTCATAATGCTGATAACCATTAATTTGTACAGTTTCTGCTCCAAAAACTGTTGTTGACATAGCTGCCATAACTACCATTCCTGCAATAATTGATTTTAACTTAAATTTCATATTTAAGTGCCCCCTTTTATTTGGTAAGTTTTAAAAACATTACTATGATAATTATAGCATATAATATTATATTTTCAACAATTTATTACATTAATACAAATATATTTTGTTATTAATTAACTATAAATATTATTTTTTAATCATTCCACTTTTATCAATAACATCTATAAGTTCTTCTATTTTTTCAACAGGAAGAACAAGAGCAAATCTTACATGCCCTTCCCCAAGAGGTCCAAAACTTGACCCTGGAGTACATATAACACCTGTTTTTTCAAGAAGTTCCATACAAAATTCTTCAGAATTTGTATAACCGTCAGGTAAAGGACCCCAAGCAAACATAGTTCCTTCAGAGTCAGGAATATTCCAACCTATTTTTCTAAGTCCACCACAAAGAGCATCTCTTCTTTTTTCATATTCAGAACGATTTCTTTCAAGTATATCTTGTGGACCATTTAATGCTGCTATTGCTGCATATTGAACAGGTAAAAATATACCATAATCTATTTGAGTTCTTATATTTTTAAACTTACTTATTATTTCTTTATTACCAAGAGCAAAAGAAATTCTTGCACCTGTAAGATTATAGCTTTTTGAAAGTGAATTAAATTCAATACCAACATCTTTTGCACCTTCAAATTTTAAAAATGAAGTACCTTTTCTTCCATCAAATAATATTTCAGAATAAGCATTATCATGTATAATCATAATATTATATTTTTTAGCAAACTCAATAAGTTTAACATAAAACTCATCAGGTGCAGTTTTACAAACAGGATTAGCAGGAAAAGAAACTATCATAGCTTTTGCTTTTTTAGCAATCTCAGGGTCAATTCCTTCAAGGTCAGGTAAATAGTTATTTTCTTTAAGAAGTTTATAATACTCAAGCTTAGCACTTACAAGAAATGGTGCAGTACTAAATATAGGATAACAAGGGTCAGGAACAAGAACTATATCTCCCTCATTACAAAGAGCAAGACAAACATGTGTAATACCCTCTTGAGAACCATATACAGACATTATTTCATCTTTTTCAAGAGAAACATCAAATCTTCTTTTATACCAATTCTGAACAGCTTCCAAAAGCTCTGGCATATCAGCAAGAGCATATTTATAATTATCTGGATTTAAACATGCTTTAGAAACAGCTTCCATAACATGTTCATCCGGTTTAAAATCCGGTGTACCTACTGAAAGATTATATACAACTTTCCCTTCCCTAATTCTTTCATTCTTTTTTTCATTAAGTACAGAAAATATATTAGGCTTAAAACTTTCTTCTCTATCAGAAAAAACAAAATTCATAAATAAAACCCCCTAAAAAATTAAAAATTAATATGAGAAAAATTATAATACAAAACATATAAAAATAGTATACAAAAATAAAAAACTTCCTGTAATGTTAATACAAGAAGCTTTTTATATAAATATTAAATTTCAATATCAACTTTTTCTTTTTCCTCAAGAATATCCATAAATTCCTTACCTGTTATTGTTTCTTTTTCAATAAGGAACGCAGCTATTTTATGAAGAATATTTTCATTTTCTTTAAGTATATCAATAGCTTTTTTATGGCATTCTGTTATAATTTTCAAAACCTCACTATCTACTTCAGCAGAAGTAACCTCAGCACAGTTTCTTACATTTCTTCCGTCAAGATATCTATTTTGTATGCTTTCAAGTCCCATCATATCAAACTTTTCACTCATACCATATTGTGCAACCATAGCTCTTGCCATAGAAGTTGCTCTTTCAATATCATTTGAAGCACCTGTTGTAATTGTATTAAATATAACTTCTTCAGCAGCACGACCTGCAAGAAGTGTTGTTATCTGTTCAAGAATTTCTTCTTTACTCATAAGATATTTTTCTTCTTCTGGCATCTGCATTGTATAGCCAAGAGAACCCATTGTTCTTGGTACTATTGTTATTTTTTGTACAGGCATTGTATTTTTTTGCATTGCAGTTGCAAGAGCATGTCCAACTTCGTGATATGCAACAATTTTCTTTTCTTTTTCTGTAAGAATACGGTCTTTTTTCTCTTTACCTGCAATAATAACTTCTATTGCTTCCATAAAGTCACTTTGATTTACTTTATCTCTACCAAGTCTTACGGCTCTAAGTGCAGCCTCATTTACTATATTAGCAATATCAGCACCGGCACAACCACTTGTGCCAAGAGCAACAGCATCAAGGTCAACATCATCACTAAGTTTAACATTTTTCACATGAACATCTAAAATAGCTTTTCTACCTTTAAGGTCTGGTTTTTCAACTATTACACGTCTATCAAAACGACCTGGTCTTAAAAGAGCTTTATCAAGAACCTCAGGTCTATTTGTAGCACCAAGTATTACAACACCTTTTGATGAATCAAAACCGTCCATTTCTGATAAAAGCTGATTAAGAGTTTGTTCTCTTTCATCATTTCCACCCATTTGATTATCTCTACTTTTTCCAATAGCATCTATTTCATCTATAAAAACAATACAAGGTGCATTTGTAACAGCTTGTTTAAATAAATCTCTAACTCTAGATGCACCAACACCAACAAACATTTCAACAAAATCTGAACCCGAAAGAGAATAAAAAGGTACATTTGCTTCACCTGCAACAGCCTTTGCAAGAAGTGTTTTACCAGTACCTGGAGGGCCAACAAGTAAAGCACCTTTTGGAAGCTTAGCACCTATAGCATTATATTTATCAGGCTGATGAAGAAAATCAACTATATCATTAAGAGATTCCTTAGCTTCTTCTTGCCCTGCAACATCTGCAAAAGTAACACCTGTTTCTTTTTGTGCATATATCTTTGCAGTATTTTTTCCAAAGCTCATAGGTCCACCAGTTCCTCCACCCATTTTCTTAGCAAATGAACGCATAAGAAGTGTAACAACAGCATAAATAAGTATACTTGGAAGAACCCAAGATGTCATAAATTCATATATTACAGAATTATTTTCAACATTTGAATACTGAGTTGCACCAGAAGCTATTATTCTATCTGTAAGCTCTGGGTCATCAACAGCACCTACTATATAAGTAACAGGCTTAGAATAAATACCAACCTGTCCATCTTCTGTTTGTTTTTCTGTTACAATAAGTCTATCAACTTGTCTTTCAACAGTATCAACTTTTTTTTCATCAAGCATTTGGAGAAATTCTGTATATGATATTTCTTGAGAATGTCTTGATGTTAATGCTGCCATAAATATATTTATTACAGAAGTAAATATAACTGCCATAATAATAAATGACATAAGTGTTTTTGTATCATTACCTTTAGGCTCTTTTCCAGTCGGCATAAAAATCATCTCCCCATATTTAAAAATTACATTTTACAAAATAATACGAAAAAAATATATACTTGTTTAATATAAAAATATAATTTTTTCTAATTCTTAACATTTATTGTATTGCTTATTATATTTGCAAGATAATACATAGAATTCAAAGCCTCTTCTTTTGTATTTGTTTGAGCTCCCACTTCTACAAGCATTGATAAAGGTTTCATATGCAAACTATATCTATATGCATTTACATATATTTTTCTTGTAAAACCTTCATACTGTTGAGCTAATGTTTGCATTTTAAAACTTAATGCTAAATTCTCCTCAAGATAAGGATTAGGTAAGTAACTAATTTCGTTAAGACTGCCATTTTCATAAAGTCGGCATAAACCATTAAAGAACATTATTTTTGCACATTGTTTACCATCAATTTCAGTAACAAGATGCGTATCTTCTGGCACACCATCTCTATGTAAGTCTATAACCATTTGTATAGAAGGATTTTCATCAAGTATTTTCTGTATAGATACTTCCATTCTTTCATAAGCACCAATAACCTGTCCCTTACCATTTACCCTATCATATTGACCTGTGTCATGAATAACTTCAACACCCATAAATTCTTCAAGATATTTTTTAAGTTCTTCTCCAACACCCCATATACCATCTTCAAGTGTTCCATTGCTATCAGCATACATTTCATTTGCATGGGTATGAAATATAAGAATTTTAGGACCTTCAACTGTATTATCAATATTAAAATCCATATTTTGAAACTTTTCAACATCAATATCAGTAGGTAAAAGGTCTGTACTACTATCAACAGTATAATATTTACTTTTTAAAGTTGCAAAATCAGTTGTTGGTAAAGTAATATTAGTATCAAGTTCTTCTTTTCCCTTTTGAAAACTTATATCATCACTTCCAACAACACTTTTATCATAAAAAGGTATATTTATAATCTGTGTTCCATCAAATTCAAAACCTTTTTGACCTATTCCTGTAAGTATTGAAAAAGCAAGTATTCCTGCTGTAAAAGATAATGCATTTTTTATTATAAAATTTTTATATGAAGTTCTATCCATAGCCATTATAATCACCTCTTTCTAAAATATACCGCTTTATAATTATATTTATAAGAAATGATTTTAATTCTTCATAAAAAATAGTATATTTAAAAACATAAGGCTCATTGATTGAAATATTCAAACAACAAGCCTTTTTTAATTTATTTAAAAAATTTAATTTTATTAATATTATTCTTCATTTTTACCTTCAACAGGTATAAACATATCATCTTCTTTATTCTGTTTAGCTTTTTTATATGCATCAACAGCTTGTGCATGGAATATAAGCTGTGAGTGTATAACTTCTTTTCCACGACGGTCAATATGTTCATAAGTTCCATCTGGTTGCTGCACACGAACTTTTACAGTATCATTAAGTGTTATTTTAAGAGTTTCTTTTATTCTTTCTTTAAGTACTTCATCTTCAATAGGGAATGCTGTTTCAACACGTTTATCTAAGTTTCTAGGCATCCAGTCAGCACTAGAAAGGAATATTTTTTCATTTCCATCATCATGGAAATAATAAATTCTACTATGTTCAAGAAATCTATCTACTATACTTATAACACGTATATTATCACTTACCCCTGGTATTCCTGATTTAAGGCAACATATACCTCTTACTATAAGATTTATTTTTACACCTTCCATAGAAGCTTTATAGAGAGCTCTTATAATTCCGGCATCAACAAGGGAATTCATCTTTGCAGTTATTTCAGCATAACGTCCTTTTTTTGCTATTTTTGTTTCATTTTCAATCCATTGTAAAAATGTTTGACGTAATGAAGTTGGTGCAACAGATATTTTTTTCCATTGTGGTGGTTTTGAATATCCTGTAAGAACATTAAAGAGTGCAGAAACATCTGTACCAAAGCTTTCTCTTGCAGTAAACAAACCAAAATCTGTATAAAGTTTTGCTGTACTATCATTATAGTTACCTGTTGCCATATGGACATATCTCTTTATACCGTCCTCTTCTTGGCGTACAACAAGGCAAATTTTACAATGTGTCTTTAATCCTACAAGACCATATATTACATGACAACCGGCTTTTTCAAGCTTTTTAGCCCATATAATATTATTTTCCTCATCAAATCTTGCTTTTAACTCAACAAGAACAGTTACCTGTTTTCCATTTTCAGCAGCCTGTATAAGTGCAGCAACAATAGGAGAATTACCACTAACACGATAAAGTGTCTGTTTTATAGCCAATACATCTGGGTCTTTTGCAGCTTCCTGAATATATTTTACAACACAATCAAAACTTTCATATGGATGATGTACAAGTATATCTTTTTCACGAATTGCATCAAATATATTTTTATCCATAAATGCAGTTACAGGCTGTGGTTTTAATACTTCATTTCTTAAATGGTCAAATCCATTTAAAAAGCTAAATTTCATCCAAACATTAAAATCTATATATCCTGTACTTTCATATATATCTTCACCATCAAGTTCAAGCATATCAAGAAGGAATGTTTTTATTTCGCTATCCATACTTTTTTCAATTTCAAGACGTACAGGGTCTCCCCATTTTCTTTTCTTTATAGATTTTTCTATTTCCATAAGAAGGTCTTCTGTATCTTCTTCATCTATTGTAAGGTCTGAATTTCTTGTTATTCTGAAATAGCTGAGATTTTTCACCTCACAGCCTTCAAAAAGCTCACCTACAAACATAGATATTATATCTTCAAGCATTATAAATTCACGTACACCCTTTGAAGAAGGTAATTCTGTTATTCTTGGAACAACAGTAGGTACCTGCATAACAGCATAAAGTTTTTCATCATCTTTTACAACTTGAAGAATAATATTAAGTGATTTATTTGGAAGCAAAGGAAAAGGTCTACTCTGGTCTATTGCCATAGGTGTAATTATAGGATAAAGAGTAGAAGTAAAATAATCTTTAACAAAATTTTTCTGTTCATTTGAAAGTTCCTTTGGGTCAACAAATACAATACCTTCTTTTTCAAGAGCAGGAAGAAGTGAACGCATAAGACAGCTATTCTGTTTAGCATACATTTCATGAGCTTTTTCTGATATTTTTTCAAGCTGTTCTTGTGGTGTAAGTCCTGCAATATCTCTTTTTGAATATCCTATATCAACTTGGTCAAGAAGTCCTGATACACGTACCATAAAAAATTCATCAAGATTTGATGCTGTTATAGCAAGGAATTTTAATCTTTCAAGTAAAGGGTTTGTTTTATCATACGCTTCCTCCAAAACCCTTTCATTAAACATAAGCCAACTAAGCTCTCTATTTACATAATAATCTGTATTTTTTAAATCCATTTTTACATCACTCTTTTCTTTTTAATTACCGCTTTCATACCAAATACTTCTTCAAAATACTTACTCTTAAGTCCAAATGACCATTCCTCTATTTGTGTATTTTTCAAAGTAGCAATCCCTATTATTAATGTGTTATTTTTTATTTTTACATCTATATTATCAAATTTTTTAATATGTCCTTTATCAAGAGCTTCTGCAAGTCTAAGAATAGCTGTAAGCTTTGATACTCTCATTCTATCATCATAACTTAATCTATTAAAATTATAATCCAACATATTTGGTACAGAAGAACTATGATATTTAGTTGTGTTAGCTATTATTTCCATATCATGACTACTAAGTCCAACAATTTCAGAACTTCTTATTATTTCATATGAATGGTTATAATGACCTACTACGTTAATGTATTTACCTACATCATGTGTTATTGCTGCAACACTTAAAAGTAATCTATCTTTTTTATTAAGACCATGATAGTTTTTCATTTTATCAAATATTTCAAGGGAATACTTTTCTACAAAATATGCATGTTCTTCATCAAAGTTATAGCGTTTTGCCATTGTTTTTGCACTTATTATAGTATTTTCCTTAAATGTTTCATTATAATTTTGGGCTTCTTTCGGTCTTAACTGCTCAAAAAGAAGAGCATCTTCTATAAACACATCAGGTAGTATAATCTTTGTAGCATTTGTATAGCTTAAAAGCATTGAATGTATACTCATTGAGTATTTCAAAAGCTCTGCATTTTCTTCTGATATATTATAATCTTCCATAATCTGTTCAAAAGATTTTTCTTCAAGCTCATTATAAAGCTTTATAAAGTCCTCTACCTGTATGTAATTTATTCTGTCTGTAAGTTTTTGTGCATTACAAAGTTGTGCAATAAGAGGTACTTGACGGCCACTTGCTACAAAATGTTTAAATTCACCTTTTGGTAAAACAGTAAGGAAAGTTTCCTGAAAACTTCTTAAATAGTCTGCTATTATAATTTTATATTGCTCTTCAAAATCATACATTGAAGTAAACATTTCTGATATTCTTAAACTTCCTATTTTGATATTTGTTGTAAAAGGTATATTTCCGTTATCTATAAATGATATACCTAAGTTACCTACACCAGAATATATCATAAGAGCAGGATTTTTATATGTTTTATATTCCTTAAGTCTTCTCATTATTTCTTTATATATAATAGTTTTTTCCTGAGAATCATCAAGAACTTCAACATCTAAACCTGTACGAAGTTTTATTTGGTCAACAACATAATCTCTGTTTTGAGCCTCTCTAACTGCTGTTGTAGCAACAGTTTTTATATTTGTTATTTTATATTCAGCGGAAGATTTTACAAACTTATTTAATATTTCACAAGTTTTATTTATTTTTTCAAAGCTTATTCTTCCTATACTAAATGTATCCTTTCCAAGACTTATTGGATACTCAAGCTCCTGAAGTATTTCAATTTTGCCGTTTACATATTGCCCTGTACACATTGTAAGGGAGTTTGAACCTATATTTATTACAGATGCAATATTAAAAGTTTTTTTATTCATATATATTCACCCCTGGTGTTATTGAAAAAAATTGTAGATACATGCTTTATTATAGAATATAAAATTAAAAGTGTCATTAATTTTACATATAATTTACATTATAATAATATAAAAGTATGTACAATATTTATATGTACATACTTTTATAAAAATTAATAATTCATAGTATCGTTAGCAGTTCCATTACCTGAACCTTCAAGTACACTTGTATAACCAGAACCATCACCTGTATCTGTTCCTAAACCGTCACCATAACCTGCACCATCTGTATATTCAGCATATCCATCACTATTATCTATATAATCATAATAATATCCAGATGTTACTTCTTCTGCATTTTCCATATCACTATCAGAACACCCTGTAAATGATAAACATAATAATGACAATAATAATAATTTTAGTTTCATTATTATTCCTCCTTTATAAAAAGAAATTTTTTCAAATTTAGTTTTTCTGTATTAAGATATAAAAATACTGTAATTAGTATGGTATTACATATAAAATTTGGAATTTTAAGAATTTTTTTGTTGTTTGTTATTAATGACATTAAACATAAAAATTGCTAAAATCTAATTAAGTATTTTTATTTTTTAAATAGGGGGATTGGGAAATGAATTTTTTACGTTCTAGCGGTGTACTTTTGCATCCTGTAAGTTTTCCTTCATGCTATGGAATTGGGGATTTAGGAGAAAGTGGATATAAATTTATTGACTTTCTTGAAAAAGCAGGTCAAACACTTTGGCAGGTTTTACCTTTAGGACCTACAAGCTTTGGGGATTCACCATATCAAAGTTTTTCTACATTCGCAGGTAATATACTTCTTATAAGTCCAGATATACTTATAAAAAAAGGACTTCTTGAAGAAAGTATAAAAAATGAAATACCACAATTTTCAAATGATAAAATTGATTATGGAAATGTTATAAAATATAAAACAAGTCTTTATAAAAAAGCTTTTGAAAAATTTAAAAAAACAAAAAATAAAGATTTTGATGAATTTTGTGAAAAAAACAAAAATTGGCTTGAAGATTATGCCCTTTTCGTTTCTTTAAAAGATTATTTTATAGAAGAAAGAAAAAACGAATGGGAATCACAAGAATTTAAAAAATTCTGTAAAAAAACAAAGGGAAAACTTTCCGAAAATGTTCAAAAAGATTATTATTATGGTGCAGTTTGGAGCACTTGGCCAATAGGTCTTATAAAAAGAGAATCATCAGTAATTAAAAAATGGCAAACAAAGCTTGCTGACTCAATACTTTATTATAAATTTCTTCAATTTGAATTTTTTGAAGAATGGTTTGCACTTAAAAAATATGCAAATTCAAAAGATATAAAAATAATAGGTGATATTCCTATTTTTGTTGCTTATGATAGTGCTGATGCTTGGGCAAATCCAAAAAATTATTATATGGACTCTGAAGGTTTCCCTACACTTGTTGCAGGTGTTCCACCAGATTATTTTTCAGCAACAGGACAGCTTTGGGGAAATCCTTTATATAAATGGAGTGAGCATAAAAATAGTAAATATAGATGGTGGATAGATAGAATAAAATCTGTACTTTCTATGGTTGATATTGTAAGAATAGACCATTTTAGAGGATTTGAAAGTTTTTGGCAAATTCCTTTCGGAGAAGAAACAGCTATTAATGGAAAATGGACAAAAGGCCCAGGAGCTGACCTTTTCAATGCAATAAAAAAAGAACTTGGAACTCTTCCTATAATTGCAGAAGACCTTGGTATTATAACTGATGAAGTTAATGAACTTAGAGATAAACTTCAATTTCCTGGAATGAAAGTATTGCAGTTTGCTTTTGATGACTCAGAAAATAACGATTATCTTCCACATAATTATGACAAAAATTGTGTTGCATATACAGGAACTCATGATAACGATACAACTCTTGGCTGGTATAGAAATACAAATGAAAATGAAAAAGATAAATTAAGAAGATATCTAAACGTAAGTGGAGAAAATGTTTCTTGGGACCTTATAAGACTTGCTATGTCATCAACTGCTGTATTCTCAATATTCCCTCTTCAAGATGTTATGAAACTTGATGAAAGTGCAAGAATGAACACACCTTCTGTTGCTGGTGGAAATTGGCAATGGAGATATACTGATGATATGTTAAAAGAAGAATATGCAAATGGTCTTATGTACTTAACAAAACTTTTTGCAAGAAAAACAACAGTAAAAGAAACTAAATAATAAAAAAGATGTAAAAGCAAAATGCTTTTACATCTTTTTTTTATTTACTAAGTTCTTCTATAAGTTCATGTTTTAAATTATAAAGCTTTTCTGAAAGGTCAACCGGTACTATATGAGGATTTTTAAGACGTCTATGCTCGTCCCAAAGTGTATCAAGTTCTTTATCACAATATTTTTTAATATCCATTGTTTTTGGTGATTCATACACACATTCACCATTTTTAAATATTGGAACAAGAAGTTCTCTTATATAATATTCTCCAGGTTTAAGAGTCATTTTTTTCCATTTAGCACTTGAATCAAAAAGTTTTAATGGTTTTGTTGTATCTATTGTTTCATCTTCAAGTGTTATAAGGTCTGCTTTTATCTTATTTGTATTTTTATCATATATACGGAATATTTTTTTAATACCAGGGTTTGTAACTTTTTCAGTATTATTTGAAAGTTTAATTTTAGGTACAAATTCACCTTTCTCATTTGTTTCTGCTGCAAGTTTATAAACTCCTCCAAAGGCAGGACAATCATCGCTTGTTATAAGTTTTGTACCAACTCCCCAAAGATGTATTTGTGCATTCTGTAATTTAAGGCTAGCAATAAGATTTTCATCAAGGTCACTTGATGCACTTATAACAGCATCTTTAAATCCGGCCTCATCAAGCATTATTCTTGCTTTTTTTGAAAGATATGCAAGGTCACCACTATCAAGTCTTATACCATAATTTTTAAGTTCAATTCCTTTTTCTCTCATTTCACTAAATACTTTTATAGCATTTGGTACACCAGATTCAAGAGTGTTATATGTGTCTACAAGAAGTGTACAAGCATTAGGGAAAAGGTCTGCATATTTTCTAAATGCTGTAAGTTCATCTGGGAAACTCATTACCCAACTATGAGCATGTGTACCTTTTACAGGCACATCAAAAAGACGACCTGTAAGAACATTACTTGTACCAACACAACCACCGATTACGGCTGCTCTTGCTCCATATGTTCCGGCATCAGGTCCTTGTGCTCTTCTAAGTCCAAATTCAAGTACAGGGTCACCTTCTGCTGCCCATACAACCCTTGCTGCCTTTGTTGCTATAAGACTTTGATGATTTATTATATTTAAAAGAGCTGTTTCTATAAGCTGTGCTTCCATTATAGGTGCTGTTATACGCATAAGAGGTTCATGAGGAAATACAACTGTTCCTTCAGGTATTGCATATATATCACCGGAAAATTTAAAATTTTCAAGATATTTTATAAAATCCTCATTGAATGTATTAAGACTTTTAAGATATTCTATATCTTCTTTTGAAAAGCGAAGATTTTTTATATAATCAATAGCTTGTTCAAGTCCTGCACATATTGCAAATCCATTTCCACTTGGATTTCTACGATAAAAAAGGTCAAAAACAACTGTTTTATTTGTAAGTCCTGTTGCTTGATAACCTTGCATCATTGTAAGTTCATAAAAGTCTGTAAGCAAAGACATTTCATTAAAATTCATTTGATACGCTTCCTTTCATAACGAGATGTTTAAAAATATTCCGTCATAATCTGAGTAATTAGTGATATTATACACAATAATAGTCTTAAATTCAATTTAATTTTATAAAAGTTCTTTACAAAACATAAGGTGTATTGTATAATACCACCGTATTGGTATGATTTTTATTTGAATACAGATATAGATAAACACAGTGATGGGGACAGTAGTCTTTTATTGAAAACCTTAGCGAATCGGAGATGGTGAAAGCCCGATGTGATTAGATTTTTGACGAAAATCACCCCTTAGTGGCATAGTGAAAAGTTATTTTACCTAGTAACTTATGACGGATATCCACCGTTAAAGGGAATTTTTGAGAGGCTATTTTTATATAGCAATTCAGGTGGTAACGCGGTAACCTTCGTCCTGTTATTTGGGAACGAAGGTTTTTTTATTTTTATCTGTATTAAACACACACATATCTTTTAAATTTATTTAGGAGGAAAAACTATGTATAATAAGGTTTCAACAAATCTTGAGTTCGTAGATAGAGAACTTGAGATAATGAAATTTTGGAAAGAAAACAAAATTGCTGACAAATGTATAGAAATAAGAGAAGGTCGCCCACAGTTTACATTCTATGACGGACCTCCAACTGCTAACGGTAAACCACATATAGGACATATTATAACAAGAGCTGTTAAAGATATTATTCCACGTTACAAAACAATGAAAGGCTATGAAGTATTCAGAAAAGCTGGTTGGGATACACATGGTCTTCCTGTTGAACTTGAAGTTGAAAAAATGCTTGGAATAAGTGGAAAACCACAGATTGAAGATTATGGTGTTGAACCTTTCATACAGAAATGTAAAGAAAGCGTTTGGAAATATGAAACAGAATGGCGTGAAATGAGTGATCGTGTTGGTTACTGGGCTGATATGGACCACCCATATGTAACATATCATAATGATTATATAGAATCTGTATGGTGGGCTTTAAGACAGATTTGGGACAAAGGACTTATTTATAAAGGTCATAAAATTGTTCCTTACTGCCCACGTTGTGGAACTGCTCTTTCAAGCCACGAAGTTGCACAGGGTTATAAAGATGTAAAAGAAACTTCAGCTATTGCAAAATTTGCTGTAAGAGGTGAAGAAAACACATACATTCTTGCTTGGACAACAACACCTTGGACACTTCCTTCAAACGTTGGTCTTTGTATGAACCCTAACGAAACATACGTAAAAGTTAAAACAGGTGATGAGTATTATATACTTGCAGAAGCACTTGTAAAATCAGTTCTTGGTGAAGAAGCTGAATATGAAGTTGTTGAAAGCAAAAAAGGTGATGATTTCAAAGGTATCCGTTATATACCATTATTTGATTTCGTTGCTGATGATGATAACGCATTTAAAGTTGTTACAGATAACTATGTAACACTTACAGATGGTACAGGTGTTGTTCATATTGCTCCTGCATTTGGTGAAGATGACGCTCGTGTTGGTCGTGCAAATGGTCTTCCATTCCGTCAGTATGTTGACCCACAGGGTAATTTTACAAAAGAAGTTACTCCTTGGGTTGGAACATTCGTTAAAGATGGTGACAAATTTGTTCTTGAATATTTAAAAGAAAGAGGAACACTTTTCGCTGCTTTACCATTTGAACATAGCTATCCTTTCTGTTGGAGATGTGATACACCACTTATCTACTATGCGAGAGATACTTGGTTTATTGAAATGACAAAAGTTCGTGATAGACTTGTTGCTAATAACAGAACTGTAAACTGGCTTCCAGATAATATTAAAGAAGGTCGTTTTGGAAACTTCCTTGAAAATGTTATTGACTGGGGTCTTTCAAGAGAAAGATACTGGGGAACTCCACTTCCAATTTGGGAATGTGAATGTGGTCACAGACATTTAATCGGTAGTGTTGAAGAACTTAAATCAATGAGTGACGATTGTCCAGAAGATATTGAACTTCACAAACCATTTATAGATAATGTTCACATTAAGTGTCCAGAATGTGGAAAACAGATGACAAGAGTAACAGAAGTTATTGACTGTTGGTTTGACTCAGGAAGTATGCCTTTTGCTCAGCATCATTATCCATTTGAAAACAAAGAGCTTTTTGAGAAAAACTATCCAGCACAGTTTATAAGTGAAGCTGTTGACCAAACAAGAGGTTGGTTCTATACTCTTATGGCTATATCAACACTTATATTTGATAAAGCTCCATTCCAGAATTGTATCGTTATGGGACATGTTCAGGATAAGAATGGTCAGAAAATGAGTAAACACAAAGGTAACGTTGTTGACCCTTGGAGTGTATTAAACAAACAAGGTGCAGACGCTGTTAGATGGTATTTCTATACAAATTCAGCTCCTTGGCTTCCAAGCCGTTTCTATGATGAAGCTGTTAGTGAAGGACAGAGAAAATTCATGGGTACATTATGGAACACATATGCTTTCTATGTACTTTATGCTAATATAGATAATTTCAATCCTAAGGATTATACACTTGATTATGAAAAACTTGCTCCTATGGATAAATGGGTTCTTTCAAAACTTCAGACACTTATTAAAACAGTTGATGAAGGTCTTGAAAACTACAAAATTACAGAACCTGCAAGAGCTATTCAGGAATTTGTTGATGAGCTTTCAAATTGGTATGTAAGAAGAAGCCGTGAACGTTTCTGGGGTAAAGATATGCCACAGGATAAAGTTAATGCATATATGACACTTTATACTGTTCTTGAAACAGTTATAAAAATTTCTGCTCCATTTACACCATTTATGGCAGAAGAAATTTACAGAAACCTTGTATTAAATTCATACAGTGACGCTCCAGAAAGTGTTCACCTCTGTGATTTCCCTGTTGTAAAAGAAGAATGGATTGATAAAGAACTTGAAGAAAACATGGACGAAGTTCTTAATATCGTTATTCTTGGACGTGCAGGAAGAAATGCTGCAAACATTAAAAATAGACAGCCTATGGGACAGATGTTTGTAAAAGCTCCAAAAGTTCTTCCAGAAATGTTTACAGATATTGTATCTGAAGAACTTAATGTTAAAGAAGTAATATTCTCTGATGATGTTGCTAACTTTACAACATACAAATTCAAACCACAGCTTAGAACATTAGGACCAAAATATGGTAAACTTGTTCCAAAAATTGGTGCTTATCTTGCTGATGTTGATGGTACTGCTGTTATGAATGAACTTAAAGCAAACGGTGTTGTTAAATTCAATATTGAAGGTACAGACGTTGAGCTTGCTGAAAGTGACCTTTTAATTGAAACAGCTGAAAAAGGCGGATTTGTAACAGAAGAAGGTAATGGAATAACAGTTGTTATTGATACAAACCTTACACCAGAACTTATTGAAGAAGGTTTTGTACGTGAAATTGTAAGTAAAATACAGACAATGCGTAAAGAAGCTGACTTTGAAGTTATGGATAGAATAAAAGTTGGTTTTGTTGGTAGCGATGTAGTTAAAGGTGTTATCGAAAGAAATGCCGAAGAAATCAAGACAGATGTTCTTGCTGATGAAGTTGTTGAAGGAGAATTCCAAGGCTTTGCTAAAGAATGGAATATCAATGGCGAAAAAGTAAACATTATTGTTGCTAAAAACTAATAAATAATTATAATAAAATGACCTGTTATCTAAAATAGATAACAGGTCATTTATTTTTAAACTATTTAATTTTAATACTATTAAATACTTCTTCATTCTTTTCAACATTTACATTTTCAGACCATTTTTGATACTCTTTATTAAAAAGTTCTTGTTTAGTATTTTGTGTATATATACTTTTTGCTATTTCTTTAACTTCATCTTCAGATGTATCGGAAATATTTTCAACTTTAATTATATAATATCCTCCATCAGCTTCAAGTATACTTGTTATATTACCAACGTCAATATCAAATTCAAGTCCAAAAAAGCTTTCAAGAGTACCTTTATAAGATGTTTGTGCTTCATTTTCAACACCCTCTTGTTCTTCATACTCATCAAAAAGTGTATCAAAATCAGTTCCTTCATTATATTTATTAACAATTTCTTCTGCTTTTGAATAATCTGTTACAAATATACTTTTAACAGTATATTCTTTATAGTAATCCATAAAGTCAGCTTTTTGTGTTTCATAATATGCATTAAAATCAGCTTCACTGGCTTCAAAATCTGCTGTAACTTTTTCATATACCTTACTATAAAGCATTTGGTCATTCATCACATTTTCAACATCAGAAAGAGTTATACCCATTTCTTCAGCATATGTTCCAAGGCTGTCAAAAGTAGTTTTTGCTTGAGTTTTAGCTTGTTCCTTTTCATCATCTGTTAAAGAAACTTGAAACTCTGCTGCTTTACTAGCAGATATTTTAACAAGTTCAATAGCATTAACTGCACTGTTTTTAGCAACATCTTCTGCTGTCATACCTTCAAAATCTGTTTCCCAAATATCCGTTCCGCCAACTGATTCAAAATTAGCTCTTGCCTCATTAAGATAAACCATAAATTCACCTTTTGATATTTGTTCATCATTAATTTTAAGAACATATTCCGTATCTTTGGAGCTACACCCTGTTACCATAATTAATGCTGATAGCATACATATGGCTGTTTTCAAAAATTTTCTCATTATATACACCCACTTCTAAAAATAAACTTCTGTATTAGTTAATCTATTATACACTAAAACAAATTAGATTAAAATATATTACAGTTCCTGTAACATATTCTTAATATAAGTTATAGGTGTAATTTTATCTTTTGTATTCATTTTTATTGTAAGACATGGATTTGCTCCAGAAGTAAAAAGATATCTGTTTTTATTTTCAGAAATAAGTTTTGTAAGTTTAGTTGGGTCAATTTTTGCATCAGCTTTAAAAGATACAACAATATTAGAACCCTTTTGTACAATATTTGTTATACCAAAATTATGAGCATTAGCTTTTATAAGTACTATTTCAAGAAGTGTCTGTACAGTTTTAGGAATATCACCAAATCTGTCCTCTATTTCTTCTTGAATATCATAATAATCTTCAGTATTTGTAACAGCTGCTATTTTCTTATATATTTCAAGTCTTTGTTTTTCATCTTTAATATAAAAATCCGGAATATATGCATTAACATCAATATCAATTCCTGTTTCAAAGTTTTCAGATACATCTTCACCTTTAAGCTTTCTTACAGCCTCATCAAGAAGCTTACAATACATATCATAACCAACACTTTCCATATGTCCATGTTGTTCTGCACCTAAAAGATTTCCTGCACCTCTAAGTTCAAGGTCACGCATAGCAACTTTAAATCCTGAACCAAACTCTGTAAACTCTCGTATTGTTTGTAAACGTTTTTCAGCAACTTCATTAAGAACTTTATCTCTTTTATACATAAGATAAGCATAAGCTATTTTATTTGAACGTCCAACACGACCTCTAAGCTGATAAAGCTGTGAAAGTCCCATATAGTCAGCGTCTTGTATTATTATTGTATTTACATTTGAAATATCAAGACCTGTTTCTATAATAGTTGTACAAACAAGAACATCAATTTCACCTTCAATAAAGTCATTCATTATTCTTTCAAGCTCTTTTTCAGTCATTTGACCGTGAGCATATGAAACAACAGCCTCAGGAACAATATTTTGTATTTTAAGTGCTGTTTCAGCAATATTATGAACTCTGTTATTAAGATAATATACCTGTCCTCCTCTTGCAAGCTCTCTGTTAATAGCTTCCTTAACAAACTCCGGATTATCTTCTAAAACATATGTCTGAACAGGTCTTCTTTCCTGTGGTGGCTCTTCAAGAACACTCATATCTCTTATACCTGCAAGACTCATATGAAGTGTTCTAGGTATAGGTGTAGCTGTAAGAGTAAGTACATCAACATTTTCTTTCATAGCTTTAAGTTTTTCTTTATGATTTACACCAAAACGTTGTTCCTCATCAACTATTATAAGTCCTAAATCTTTAAATTTAACATCTTTTGAAAGTATTCTATGTGTACCTATAACTATATCAGCATATCCTTTATTAAGAGCCTCAAGAGTTTCTTTTTGCTGTTTTGGAGTTCTAAAACGAGAAAGAAGCTCTACCCTTACAGGATAATCAGCCATTCTTGAACAAAATGTATTATAATGCTGTTGTGCAAGTATTGTTGTAGGTACAAGATATGCAACTTGTTTTCCATCTTGAACAGCTTTAAAAGCAGCACGTATGGCAACTTCAGTTTTTCCATAACCAACGTCACCGCAAATGAGCCTATCCATTACTCCTCTACCTTCCATATCTCTTTTAACATCTTCAATAGCAGAAAGTTGGTCATCTGTTTCATCATATGGGAATGATTCTTCAAATTCTCTTTGCCACATATTATCTTCAGAATACTGGAAACCTTTTGCAGCCTGTCTTTTTGCATAAAGCATTACTAAATCCTCAGCAAGAACTTTTACAGCAGAACGAACTTTATTTTTTGCCTTTGTCCATTCCTGACTTCCAAGTTTGTTAAGTTTAGGAGAAGCCCCACCATTTCCTATATATTTTTGAATAAGTTCCATCTGATTTACAGGTACAAAAAGACTTCCACCATCAGAATATGAAACTTTCATATAATCTTTACTTATTCCATCAACAACTATTTTTTCAAGTCCTCTGTAAACACCTATACCATGTGTTTCATGAACAACATAATCCCCTACTTTAAGGTCTGTAAAACTTTCAATAGGTGAACCTTTTTTATGTTTCTTTTTAGACTTTTTCTTTTGTATTTCGCCAAAAAGCTCACTTTCAGAAAAAACAGCAAATTTTATTTCAGGATACTCAAATCCCTTACTAAATTTACCTTTCATTACAGCAATATTACCATTTGGAATTTCATTATCATTATTTTCCATATAGTAACTTTCAATATCTCTTTCGCCTATTTCCCTAACAAATCTTTCACATCTGGTCTGTGCTCCTGCAAGTATTAATACACTATATCCATTATTTTTAAGATATGAAAGTTCATCACAAAAAAGGTCTATTCTTTGACTAAATGAAGAAGAATTTTTTCCTGCTATTTCAATTATATCTTTTAATTTAAAATCCTTTATATTTACAGTAACAGATGTAAAAAGAACTTCTGTTTTTTTCTCAGAGGCTCTTAATATATCATTATAATCAAAAACCATTTTACTTTGTTCTGGAAGAAGATAGCCTTTTTCTATACGGCTTTTAATACTTTCACTATATTCCATATAAACATTTTTTGTATGCTCAGCTATCCTTTGAGGTTCATCATAATAAATCACTGTATCATCAGGCATATAATCAATAAGACTTTCTGTCTTATCATAAAAATATTGTATATAACTTATAGCACCACCATATGATTTATCTTCTGAAAATCTTTCAATATCTTCATTTATATATTCAAGAAGTCTTTCTGCTTCATCATTAAGACCTTTTTTAGCATATTTCTCAGTACAACTTTTAAGTTCTGATTTTATTTTTAAAAGAGCATTAGAAAGTTCTTCTTTTCCATAAACCATTTCTCTTACAGGGAATATTTTTGTTTCACTAATTTTTTCAATAGACCTTTGAGAATCTGCGTCCATAAGCCTTATACTATCTATTTCATCGTCCCAAAGCTCAATTCTTATAGCATTATCATCAATAGGTGAAAATATATCTATAATTCCACCACGTATTGAAAATGTGCCTCTATGCTCTGTAATTTCTTCTCTTTCATATCCCATAAAAATAAGCTTTTCACAAAACTCATCTATATTTATAATATCTCCTTCCTTAAGAGATATAATATATTTTTTAAATTCATCTTTTAAAATAAGTCTATCAAAAAGAGCCTCTGCTGAAAGAACTACCATAGGTTTTGGATTTTCAAGTACATTATCTATTACAGAAAGTCTTTTTCTTACAATATCATCACTTCTAACATCAGCACTATAAAAAAGTATATCTTTTGAAGGATAATACATACAATTTTTATCAAACAGAAGCATATCCTGACATATTTCTTTAGCTCGTATTTCACTATGAGTTATTATAAGTGTAGGTTTTTCCATAAATTCTTTTACCCCACCTATAATATGATTTTTTTGAACATCAACAACACCTGTAACTAATACAGGAGAAATATTATTTTCAATATCATTACTTAATTTTTTAAAACCATCAAGCTTTAAAAGTGGCTTTGTAAGAGTACTCACTTTTATATCACCTCAATTTTTGATTAGTTTTATTCATTGCTTCTTTAACACCTTCAGAAAGTATTATTTCAACAGCAGAAACTGCTCTGTCAATACCACCAACAAGAGAAGCCTCTTCATCTTTAGTAAATTTACTTAAAACATAATCAGCTAAATCCCAACCGTTAGGCTTTTCACCAACACCAACTTTAATTCTTAAAAACCCATCAGTTCCTATTTGGCTTATTATATTTTTAATACCGTTATGACCTCCGGCACTGCCTTTCTCACGTATTCTTGTACCACCTATAGGAAGACTTATATCATCATATATAACAATAAAGTCTTCCATAGGTACTTTATAGAAATTTAAAATTTCTCTTATGCTTTCACCACTTAAATTCATATATGTTTGTGGTTTTACAAGCATAACTTTTTTATTTTTAATCATTCCTTCTCCAATAAAAGCCTTATGTTTAAGTTTTGTCATATTGATATTATAGTCGCAAGCTAGCTTATCTATTACTCTAAAACCAACATTATGTTTTGTACCATCATATTTTGAACCGGGATTTCCAAGCCCTGCAATAACTATCATTATTAATCCTCCTATATATAAACAATAAAAATTTACACAACGACTTTTAGGCTACTTTATTACACAATAGCATAATAATAGTAGCCTTCATAAATATCATATAATATTATACACAAAAAAATAATAATAACAATAAAATGCCCTTAAAAATATATCTATATAATAATATAAAGATACACTTTAAAGGGCATTTATTTATTTATTCATATACAATTTTAATAAAGGGTGATACAGCTTTTTCAAACTCACTAATATTTCCAATATTGCGAAAAACAATATCATCAAAATCATTATTATATAAAGATTTCTTTTTGAATATCCTATCTTTTTCATTAAAATATACATTTCCAACATCAGAAGAATTTTTATATATACAAGTATTTTTAATTTTACTAATATTTATATATGTTGAAATACTATAATCATTTTGTACTTTATACACAATAACTCTTTTATCAGTAAGTATATAAAATGTATTTTTCAAAGCTTTTATACCATCACGCCATGGTTTTATGGCAATAAATATACCAAAAAATAATACAAACACAGTAAATGTTACTCTTATTGAGTTTTGCATATTTCCTTGTGTTATATCAAAATATTCCATTCCAAATATAATAAGAAATATACTGAATATCCATCTTAAAATAAGATATAGCATTGAAACATTTTCAAAAACATTTATATTACAAGGTTTCCCTTCCCAAATTATATGTTCATCTTTTTCAATATTTTGCAAAAGTAATTCTCTTGCTTTCATAATTATAATCTCCTTAATATAAAAAGAGTTTTTATATATTCAAAATATCTCTTATTTGAGCAAATTTTTTAGATTTTAAAAGCTCACCTTTTTCATTATAGAATTGGCTAAGCATATTATAAATCTCAGGATTTGAAGGGTCTTTTTCAAAAAGACACATAATTTTTTTAATATTAAGACTATTTTCTTGAGTATTATTATCTTGAAAATCCAAATCAAGTGACTCAAGTGTATTTTTAAGTCTATCGGCTGTAAAAGGCTTCTGAAGATATGAAACTGCTCCCATTTTAGTACATTCAACAGCATTTTTTACTGTGGGGTAGGCTGTTATTATTATTACAGGAGTATTTATACCTTTTGAACGAATTCTTTTAAGAACCTCAGTACCACTTAACTCCGGAAGTTTTATATCAAGAAAAATAAGGTCATACTTATTATTTTCTATGTATTCCAATCCTTCCATACCGTTTTGTACTGCATGTGCTTCATATCCTGATATTTCAAGGCATTTTGTAAGCATAATACGTATATTTTTAGTATCATCTATAATAAGAGCTTTTTTCATCTATAATCACCTTTATCAAAATTATTTACAGGTAGTACAAAAGTAAAAGTACTTCCTTCATTAACGTCACTTTCACACCATATAAAACCATTATGACCATTTATTATATTTTTTGACGCAGAAAGACCTATTCCTGTACCTCGTATTTCAAGGTCGCAACCTGCAACCTGTACATACTTTTCAAATACCTTCTCTATAAATTCCTCAGGTATACCAACACCAGTATCACTTACAGAAGTTTTTATAAATCCATCTTCATATATAGATTTTACAGATATTATATCATTTTCATTGGTATATTTAAGTGCGTTAGAAAGAAGATTATTCATAACCCAATTTATTTTGTCCCAATCGGCATATATAAGAGGCAAATTATCTTGAATATATGTAAATATCTCAACTTTATTATTTCTTGCTATATTTCTAAAATGTTTTACAGACTCATTTATAATATCTTCCATACTACATAAAGTAAAGTTATAAATACCATCTGCTGACTCTATTTTAGAAATCTCAAGAAGGTCATTAACAAGATTACATAATCTTTCACCATCTTCTTTAATAGTATTTATTATTTCACTTTGCTCATTATTAAGGTCATTATCTCCAACCATAGAAAGAAGGTCTGCACCCATGACTATTGATGTGAGTGGGGTTTTAAACTCATGGGATATAGTCGCAATAAAGTCAATACGCATTTTTTCCAACTCTTTCATATCCGTTATATCATAAAAAACAATAATAACTGAAGCCTTCTCCTCATCACTTCCATATGAAAAAGGTGTAACCATAACATTATAATATCTTGTTTTACCATTTTCTGATAATTCTATAATCTGTTCTGTAAATTCATAGGGTTTGTAATTAATTTTTGATAACTCCTCTAATCTTCCGCTTTCAGAAACAACCTCAAGAAAATGTTTTCCTCTTGAGTCCTCAAATGTTGTTGAAAACAACTTTTCAAAGGAACGGTTCATAAGAGTTACAATAGATTTATCATCTATTATAACCATAGGTTCGGTAATACTCCTCATCACCGCAAAAGTTCTGTTTTTTTCCTCCATAAGACTTCCCATAGTACTTTTTTCAAATTCAGAAAGTCTTTGTGTCATATTATTAAATTCAGCACAAAGCTCTCCAAGTTCATCTCCTGCCCATACAGAAGTTTTACTATTCATATTTCCTTGTCTTATAGATTTTATATTTTCCGTAACCTCATAAATAGGTTTTAAAAGTCTGTTCGTATAAAACTTTGAAGTAAAATAACTTATAATTACTGTAACTGTAAAAAGAAATATAAGTATTTTTATAGAAAACTGTATTACAGCAGTTGCTTCATCTCTTCTTGCAAATAATGCCTTCTCATTAGACGTTATAAGGTCATTAAGTGCATTTTCAGTATTATCATAAGCAGTAATTATATTTTTATTATAATACTCAAGTTTACCCTCTAACTCTGTCACACCATTAAATTGAAGAGTTTTTAATTCATCAAAACTCTTTTTAAATTCATCATAACAGTAAAATATATTATTTATCATATCAACTTCAGAAGGTATTATTATAGTCTTATACTCCTCATTATAATTAGACATAAAAATACTATCTAAGCTATCAAACTGTTTTTGATGATTTTTTTGATTATTATCATAAATGTACAACATTACTTCCAGTTTTTGAGCTTCAAGGGCTTCTTTCATAGATGTTATACGCTCAATACTGTTATAGTTTGTAGTAATAAGATTTGTTACAGATTGCCTTATAGTAAACATATTCCAAAGGGAGGCCGCCCCTAAAATAAGCATAATACATATAAGACTTATATAAAGCATAGAAATTTTAAACTTTATTGATTTTTTCATAGCTATGAACTCCTGTACAGAATAAGTAGAAAATAAATAAAACCTTTGGACAGTTTACATTTTCTATTATCATTAAAGATTATAATATTGGTCTAAACATTAAACAATTAACTAAATTTAAAGTAAATAATAGATATTTGAAGATATTTAAAGTATATATAATAAAATCAACATATTTCGTATTATATACTACTGCTAATCCTTAAAAAAACTATTATTTAATAACAATATAAACTTTGTTAAAAATATACAACAAACTATATATTATAATAAAATAAATTGACACAATAAAAAAGAACTTTCAAAATGAAAGTCCTTTTTTATATCATTATGCATTTATACTCTTATTCTGTGGTTTAACATTATAACCTTTTGAATGTAATTTAACTGCATTTTCTTCATCTCTATAAAGATTTTTTTCTGCACTTGCAAGCATAAGTTTAATACGGTTAAGCTGATTAACTTCACTTGCACCAGGGTCATAATCTATTGCAACAACATTTGAAAGAGGGTATCTTCTTCTAAGCTCTTTTATTACACCCTTTCCAACAACATGGTTAGGAAGACAACCAAAAGGCTGTGTACAAACTATATTATTAACACCTGTATGTATAAGTTCAAGCATTTCACCTGTAAGGAACCAACCTTCTCCAGTCTGATTACAAAGTGAAACAATAGGCTCTGCCATTTCTCCAAGCTCTTTAATACTTACTGGAGCATCAAATCTATTACTTTCTTTAAGTGCTTTTATCATAGAACTTTGATACATTTCAATTACTTTAATTACAGCTTCTGCAGTTTTCTTACCTTTCTTTGTACCACCAAGGAATTTTTCTTTCTGTACACTGTTATAAGCACTATAAAGAGCAAATCCTGCAAGGTCAGGAACAACAGCTTCTGCACCTTCTTTTTCAAGAAGACCAACAATATCATTATTTGCTGTTGGGTGATATTTTACAAGAATTTCACCAACAACACCTACTCTTGGCTTAATTTCATTTGTAATTTCAAGCTTATCAAAATCTTTTACTATATTCTTTATATTTGAATTAAATTTAAGAATATTACCTGTTCTTACATCTTTTTTAACTACTTCATTCCATTTTTCATAAAGTGCATTTGCAGAACCTTTAACTTTTTCATATGGTCTTGTTCTATAAAGCACACGCATAAATAAGTCACCATAAATAAGACCTTGAAGAGCTTTATTTATAAGTGAAGGTGTAAACTTCATACCTGGATTTTTTTCAATACCTCCAGCACTTATTGCAACAACAGGAATATCTCCCATTCCTGCATTTTTAAGAGCTTTTCTAATAAATCCAAGATAATTTGTAGCACGACAGCCACCACCTGTTTGACTTATCAAAAGTGCAACTTTATCTTTATCATATTTACCAGAATTAACAGCATTTAAAAGCTGACCAACAACTATAAGTGCAGGATAACAAGCATCATTATTTACATATTTAAGACCTGTATCAATAGCACTTCTATCCATAGCAGGCATAACGTCCATATTATATCCACAAGACTCAAAAACATCTTTAAAAATATCAAAATGTATTGGTGACATCTGTGGACAAAGAATTGTATAATCTTTTTTCATTTCTTTTGTAAATACAATTCTCTTTAAAGATGCATCAGCTTTTTTAATTTTAACACCTTTTTTATTTCTATCCTCAATAGCAGCAATAAGTGAACGAACTCTTATTCTTGCAGCACCAAGGTTATTTACTTCGTCTATTTTAAGTGATGTATATATTTTACCGGCAGCAGTAAGAATATCTTTAACTTCATCAGTTGTAACAGCATCAAGACCACAACCAAAAGAGTTAAGCTGAATAAGTTCTATATTTTCTCTTGTTTTTACAAAAGCAGCAGCTTCATAAAGTCTTGAATGATAAGCCCACTGGTCACGAACAACAAGAGGTCTTTCAATACTTCCCATATGTGCAACACTATCTTCTGTAAGAACAGCTATATTATACCCTGCAATAAGCTCTGGAATACCATGGTTTACTTCAGGGTCTACATGATAAGGTCTACCACTTAAAACAATACCTGTAATACCTTTTTCATCAATATATTTAACAGCTTCTTCACCTTTTTTATGCATATCATGTCTAAAGGCCGTCCATTCATCCCAACCTTTTAAAACAGCAGTTTTTATTTCATCACTACTTATACCGAAGCTTGAAAATTCTTCAGAAAGTCGTTTAATAAGAGAATGTTTATCACCCATATTTATAAATGGATTCATAAATGTTATATTTCTTTCACGAATTTCTTCAACATTATTTTTAATATTTTCTGAATATGAAGCAACAATAGGACAGTTATAGTTATTATCTGCCTCCATTATATCCTTTCTTTCAAAAGGTGCTCCTGGATAGAATATTCTATCAACACCCTTTTCAATAAGACTCATAATATGACCATGAACAAGTTTTGCAGGATAGCATACTGATTCACTAGGTATTGATTCAATACCTTTTTCATATATTTTCTTATCTGAAAGAGGTGAAAGTTCAACTCTAAAGCCTAAATCTGTAAAGAATGTAAACCAGAAAGGATAATCCTCATACATATTGAGAACCCTTGGAATACCTATTACTCCTCTTTTAGCCTCTTTTTCTTCAAGTGGTTTATAAACATCAAAAAGTCTATGTAATTTATATTTAAAAAGGTTTGGCACATCATTATTTGTAGCATTTCCTCCAAGACCTCTTTCACATCTATTACCTGTTATAAATCTTCTTCCACCTGTAAAATTATTTATTGTAAGAAGACAATTATTTGTACAACGACCACATCTAGCAAGTGTTATGTCTATTTTAAGGTTATTCATAGCTTCACGACTTATAAGCTTTGTTTCATAACCTTCTTCATATTTATCAAGAGCAATAAGAGCAGCACCAAAAGCACCCATTATACCGGATATATCAGGACGAACTGCATCTCTACCAGATATAACTTCAAAGCTTTTAAGTACAGCATCATTATAGAATGTACCACCTTGAACAACTATACTTTTACCAAGTGCCTTAGGGTCAGAAATCTTTATAACTTTAAGAAGAGCATTTTTGATTACAGAATATGCAAGACCAGCTGAAATATCCCCTACTTCTGCACCTTCTTTCTGAGCCTGTTTAACTCTTGAGTTCATAAACACAGTACATCTTGAACCTAAATCAATAGGATTTTTTGCAAAAAGAGCAATTTTTGCAAAGTCTGAAACATTATATTTAAGAGAGCTTGCAAAAGTTTCAATAAATGAACCACAACCTGATGAACATGCTTCATTAAGAAGAACGCTATCAATTACATTGTTCTTAATTCTTATACATTTCATATCCTGACCACCAATATCAAGTATGAAATCAACATCAGGTTTAAAGAAACTTGCAGCTCTATAATGTGCAACAGTTTCAATATATCCAAGGTCTATCATAAGAGCTTCTTTTATAAGACCTTCACCATATCCTGTAACACAGGAATTTTTAATTTTAACATTTTCAGGAAGTATATCATAAAGCTCATTAAGGCTTTTTCTAACTACTTCAAGAGGACTTCCTTCATTACTTCCATAATATGAGTAAAGAAGTTCACCTTTATCACTTATAAGAGCAACCTTTGTTGTTGTACTTCCTGCATCTATACCAAGAAATGCTTTTCCCTCATAGTCTTTTAAATCTTTTCTTACTACTTTATCTTTAGCATGTCTTTCATTAAATGCATTATACTCTTCTTCACTTGAAAAAAGAGGGTCAAGACGACTTACTTCCATTTTAAGCTCTTTACTGTTTGAAAGTCTTTCTATAAGTTCATCAAGTTTAAGTATTTCTTTTCCATTATTACTTACAGCTGTACCAAAAGCAGCAAAAAGATGAGAACTTTCCGGAAGTATTGTTGTTTCATCAGTAAGCTTAAGTGTATCAATAAATCTTTGTCTAAGCTCTGAAAGGAAATGAAGTGGACCACCAAGGAAAGCCACATGACCTCTTATTGGCTTACCACAAGCAAGACCACTTATTGTTTGGTTAACAACAGCCTGAAATATAGAAGCTGCAAGGTCTTCTTTTGTTGCACCTTCATTCATAAGAGGCTGAATATCTGTTTTTGCAAAAACACCACAACGTGATGCAATAGGATATATAACCTTGTGATTTTTAGCAAGTTCATTAAGACCTGATGCATCAGTTTTTAAAAGAGCTGCCATCTGGTCAATAAAAGAACCTGTACCACCGGCACAAACACCGTTCATACGCTGCTCAATACCATTTTGGAAGTATATAATTTTTGCGTCTTCTCCACCAAGCTCTATTGCAACATCAGTTTTTGGTATAGAAACTTCAACAGCTTTTGCAGTAGCTACTACCTCTTGTATAAAAGGCACTTTAAGCTCATCTGCTATTGAAACACCACCACTTCCTGTAATCATAGCTGTTATATCTATATTACCTAACACTTCTCTTGTTTGAGAAAGTATATCTTGTAAAGTTTTTTTAATTTCGGAAAAATGTCTTTTATATCTTCCAAATATCATTTTATTATTATCATCGACTGCGACAACCTTAATAGTTGTAGAACCTATATCTATTCCCACTTTTGTAATTTTTTTCATATTATCCAACAAGGTGTTGTCCTCCTTCTTTAGCCTGAATTTCATTCCAAATGTGTCCAAATGTAAACTCAAATTTATCAATAAGTTTTATTTCGCTGTCAATAAAGTTTAATGCTTGCATACCATCTTTAAGAGCAAACATAGCAGTTGCTATACTTTGTGAATTTGTATTACTTTTTACAATTCCAAAGTTTTTACACTCCTCTATGACTTGTGCCGTAAGCTCTATCATCTCACGACTACACCTACATCTTAAATTAGAAAGATAAGGGTATCTTTTCATACACTCATATACAAGAAAAAAGAAATTTCTCATATTAAGATTTTCAATACCCGAATATAAATCTCCAAATTCATTAAAATCAGGTGATAAACTGTAACAAAACCAAAGCTTTTCTCTAGGGTCACTTAAATTTCTATCTTCATTTATTTTTTGTTTTAGCCTCTCAACAGGTTTTTCAAAAAAGGGACAAATATATTTATTAATGACCTCTGATATAAGTTCCTCTTTACCTGAAAAATGATGATAAAAACAGCCCTTTGTAACGCCAGAAAATTTAATTGCTTCATTTGCGGATGATTCACCTATACCGTCTCTTAAAAAAAGGTCAAATGAACTTTTTAAAATACACTCCTTTGTACTCATAAAATCTCTCCTTTTAAGCGTCTATTTAAAAGACCGACTGGTCGGTTTTGAATCATTAAGGATTATATCATTTTATTTTAAAACTGTACAGAATATTACTATATATGGTTTTATTGCTAAAAACATATAAAAATATGTATATTTATATATTTTTTTATAGTATTTATAAGAACTTTTAATATATATATGTTTAATATAAATTTTATAAAATCTTATATATATACAAAATATAACAAAATATACCTTAAAATATCGTTATTTTTTCTGGACATAAAAAGTATAATTTATTTCTATACAATAAAAAATACTTAAGTATATAATATACTTAAGTATTTTAATATTACTCTGATTTTTCTATGCCTATAATACTATCTATAAAACATATAATAATTCTATCTTCTGTTATAACACCAATACTGTCTATTTCATTTTTACCAATGAATATACCACTTATTAAAACTTCACCTTTTTTACTTTCAGTTTTTATTTTTACTTTCATTCCACGTATATATTCAAAGCCTCTGAAAAAAAATCTATCTTCTGAAAAAAGACCTATACATTTCTCAATAGTTTCTTTATGGTTAATACCTTTATGTTTTATATAAAACATACTCCCGTCATTTTTAAACATTACTACTGTTGGAACTAATATATTTTTAAAAAATAATATTGCACTTGTTAGTATAAAAGCTATAAAAGCCGAAAATATAATATCATATATATCAATATATTCAAAAAAACTCATATTTCCACTCCTAACATAACACTTTTATATTAAAATCATTATCTACACCTAATACATCAATACCTTTTTCAATACAGCTTAATATACAACTAATAATATCTTCTGTTATAACCTCACCTGCACATAATATAGGTATACCTGGAGGATAAGGAATTATAAAATCTCCACATACTCTTCCAATACTATTGTTTATATTTATTTTTTCTTTGCTCATAAAATATGCTTTTCTTAATGAAAATTTTTGTATTGTCTTTTTATTATTATATATTAAAATTTCAGATTTTTCATTTATATTATCATCAATAATATTATCAATTTCAAATAAAGCATTATATAGTTTTAAAAATCCTTCTTCACTATCAGCAACAGAAGTCATAGCTATAATATGATTTCTACCAACAGCTTCAAGCTGTATATTATATTTTTCAATAAGTAAAGTATTTATATAATCAGGTGTTATTTTTTTAGAATTAATAAAGAAAACAAGTTTTCCATTATCATAGTCATAAATACCATGTTTTCCAACAAGGTCTTTTCCTATAATTTTTATATTCTTAAAAGATTTAAACTTTTCTCTATATTTTTCAAGTATATTTACATATTCATAAAATTTTTCTTTACCCTCATTAGCAATAAAATCACAACATCTATCTATTGATGACATAAGAACATATGAAGGGCTTGAGCTTTGCACCATAGAAAGTGCTGATTTAAGTCTTTCTATATCAACTCTATTACCTTTTACATGGAGTAATGATGTTTGTGTAAGAGAAGGTAAAGTTTTATGAACACTTTGTATAACAATATCAGCACCACATAAAAGTGATGTTTTAGGAAAATATTCATTAAAATTAAAATGAGCACCATGTGCTTCATCAACAATAAGAATACCATTATATTTATGTGTAATTTCTGCTATTTTTTGAATATCAGCAGTAAAACCTTCATATGTAGGACTTGTAATAAATACAGCTTTTGCATCAGGATTTTCAATAAATTCTTTTTCTATATTTTCAGGTAAAATTTCCCCAACGATATTAATATTATCAACAATTTCAGGGTAAACATAAACAGGTTCTGCACCAGAAAGAACTATTCCCGAAAAAACACTCTTATGACTATTTCTTGCAATTATTATTTTATCCCCATCACCACAAACAGCAAGAACAGCAGCTATATTTCCACCGCTACTTCCATTTACCATAAAAAATGTTTCATCAGCACCAAAAATATATTTTGCTCTTTCTTGGGAATTTTTAATCATTCCTTTAGCATTATGAAGATTATCAAAATCATCTATTTCAGTTATATCAAATTTATAACAATCAGAAAAAGAACACAGTCTTCCTCCTTTATGCCCTGGCATATGAAAAGGGTATCTAGGATTATTACTGTATTCTTCCATTTTATCAAATATATATTTATTCAATTTCAATCACCTTATATGTATGTCCTGTATAAGGAAGTATTTTTTCAATAAGATCATTTAATTTTATTACAACAGTTTCTGTATTAATACAAGGGTGTATGGCTATTTTTTCCATATCCATAACATCTTTATCTATAATAAAATTAACAACCTTTTCTGTATCTTGTATAAGCCCTAAAGGAGTAACTGACCCTGGAAGAAGTCCCAAGTATTCTAAAAGGTATTCATCTTTTGCAAAAGTCATTCTTGGAACTTTAAGTTCTTTTGAAACCTTTCCACTATTAAATCTTTTACTGCCAGGCATAAGTATAAGATAAAATTCTGTACTGTGTCTTGTACTCATAAAAAGATTTTTACATATCTCAAGACCCATTCTTTTATCAAGTTCCTCTGCTGCTTCTATTGTATAAATAGGTTCATGTTCATACTTTTCATATTCAATTTCAAGTTTATCCAAAACTTCATATGCTTTTTCTCTTGATGTACTCATTTTAAAAATACCTCTTTTCATTTATGAATATATGCATAAATCTCTCTTTTTGAAACTCCTCTGTCTTTAGCTACTTGTTTCATGGCTTCTTTTTCGCTCATACCTTTTTCAGTATACATAAGCATATGCTCATCTATTGTCATTTCTTCAAAACTTTCAATTTCGCTTTTTCTAAGCTCTTCTCTTGAAAGACCTTCTACAACTACAACAAACTCACCCTTAGGTGGATTTGACTCATAATATTCAATAAGTTTTGAAACAGGTTCTTTTTTTACTTCTTCATATTTTTTTGTAAGTTCTCTTATACATGCAACATTTCTATCTCCAAGAGCACCATATAAGTCTTTTAATGTTTCTTTCAAATGATGTGGAGCTTCATAAAATATAAGAGTACGAGTTTCTTTTTCTATGCTTTTAAGAACTTCTCTTTTTTCTTTTTTATCATATGGTAAAAATCCTTCAAAAGAAAATCTTCTTGTTGGAAGACCGGAAAGTACAAGAGCAGTTATACCTGCAACAGCACCAGGAGCAACTGTAACATTTATACCTTCTTCTCTGCAAAGAGCAATCATATCAGCACCAGGGTCAGATATTCCCGGCATACCTGCATCAGTAACAAGAGCAATATTTTTACCTTCTTTAAGCATTTCAATTAATTTAACACCTTTTGATGCTTTATTATGCTCATGATAACTTGTAAGTGGTGTATGTATATCAAAATGATTTAAAAGACCTAAAGTATGTCTTGTATCTTCTGCTGCTATAATATCACATTCTTTTAAAAGTCTAAGTACTCTTAATGTTATATCTTCAAGGTTTCCTATTGGTGTAGCACATAAATAAAGTGTACCGTACAACAATAACACCTCCTATTCATAATATATTTTATAAACTTCTTCTGTATATTTTCCCTCTTTGTCATAAACTATAAGAGGTGGCATTACATTAAGCCAAGGTTTACCGTTTTTACAAGCTTCTATAAGAACCATAGAAGGCTCTTTGTCTATATAAGAATGTATCATACGAAGTCTTTTAGGTTCAAGTTTATATTGTCTAAGCATAGCCATAATATCAGCAAGTCTATGTGGTCTATGAACCATATAAAATCTACCAGTTGTTTTAAGTAATCTTGCTGCACTGCTTATAACATCTTCAAGACTGCAAAGTATTTCATGTCTTGCTATTGCTTTAGGTGTAAAGTCATTTTTTATACCACCACCATCGTTCATATATGGTGGATTAGATGTTACAACATTAAACGATGAAGGCTCATACATGTTTACAACATTTTTTATATCACCTAAAACAATATCAATTTTTTCGCATAAATCATTCATTTTCACACTTCTTTGAGCCATTTCAGCACTTTCTGGCTGTATTTCAATACCTATAAAGTGTTTACCCTCTGTTTTTGCCTCAAGTAAAATAGGTATTATACCTGTACCTGTTCCTAAATCAATAGCTGTTTCGCCTTTTTTGACATTAGCAAAACCACTTAATAAAACAGCATCAATACCGAAACAAAATCTTTTAGGGTCTTGTATTATTTTATAACCTTTTCTATGAAGGTCATCAACTCTTTCATATTCATTTACAAAAACATCAGTCATCATAACACTCTCCAAGAAGCTTTTCAAGTTCACTTTCAGACTCTTGTTTTGATTTCTTTTTACGTTTAATAACTTTTATTTCATCAACAGAATAGAAACCTATTGTAGGAGCATCATTTTCTGATTTTCTTACTGCTGCTTTAACAACTTGCATAAGTACATTTGTAGAAAGTATTTCACCTGTACCATCAGATGTAGAAATTATATCTCCAACATTAGGAAGTTTTTTATTAAGTTCTTCATAAACTTCTTCTTCATATTTAAGACAACACATAAGTCTACCACAAATTCCTGATATTTTTGTAGGATTAAGAGAAAGACTTTGTTCTTTAGCCATTTTTATAGATACAGGGTGAAAATCTCCAAGAAATGTTGAACAACATAAAGGACGACCACATATACCTATACCATTAAGCATTTTTGCTTCATCACGAACACCAATCTGTCTTAATTCTATTCTAGTTCTAAATATTGCAGCAAGTTCTTTTACAAGGTCACGGAAATCAACTCTTCCATCAGATGTAAAATAGAATATAAGCTTATTATGGTCAAATGTAATTTCAACATCAATAAGCTTCATATCAAGTTCATGTTTTGTTATTTTTTCAAGACATATATCAAAGGCTTCTTTTTCTTTTTCTTTATTTTCTCTTGCTGTAACCATATCTTCATCAGTTGCAACACGGATAACTTTTTTAAGTGGAAGAACAACATCTTCATCTGGTACTTCCATATTACCTTTAACAACTGAACCATATTCTATTCCTCTTGCTGTTTCAACAATAGCAAAACAGCCTGCTGCTATATCCTGTCCATCAGGGTCAAAATAATATATTTTACCTGCTTTTTTAAATCTTATTCCAACAACTTCTATCATTTAATAACTCTCCTTTAACTTCATAAGAAGAACCTCCATACAAAGACGGAAATTTACATTCTTCAAAATCTGATTTTTAGTAGCAAGACAAGCTTCCGTTTTATCTATAATACATTCTGCACTATATTTATTTGCTTCTTTAAAAATTATATCTTTTTTATCTTTTTGAATAATATATTTATCATCTTTAAGAACCTTTGCGGCAAGAATATCTCTATACCAAAGATATACCATATCCAAAAGTCCTTTCTCATTTTTATATTCTTCAAAAACATTTACAGCTTCTGAAGCATAAAAATCATTTTTACCATATAAGCCTATAATAGTATCTATTATTTTTTCCCTCATATCAATAAACTTTTTAGAATTAGAAAGTTTTAAAGCCTTACCTATGCTTCCTTGAGCGTATTCAGTAAAAAGCTGTATTTTTTCCTCAGGAATATCAGTATTATTCATAATATAATTATAAACATATGCTGATGGAAGTGGACGTATTTTAATGTTTACACATCTAGAAAGTATTGTAGGCAAAAATTTTTCCGGATTTCTGGCTATAAGCAAAAATATACTGTAATTTGGCGGCTCTTCAAGAGTTTTCAAAATAGCATTTTGTGCTTCTTTTGTCATATTATCAGCATCTTCTATTATAAATATTTTATATTTATATTTATATGGCTTAATAGATACAATATCTATAACTTGTTCTCTTATATCAGTAACACCTATTGATTTTGTCTTGCTTTTTTTATTTGGAGTTACATAAAATATATCAGGATTATTTCCATTTTCAAAACTTTTACAGCTTATACATTCACAACAAGCATCTGTACTTTCTCTTTCACACTGTAAAGTCTTTGCAAAAGTTTCAGCAATAAGTGTTTTTCCACAACCTTCAATACCACTTATTATATAGGCATGAGAAACTTTATTATACTGTATTGCATTTTTTAAAAATTTTATAATAAATTCATTTCCTGTTATATTTTTAAAGGACTTCATATATTATCTCTCCAAAATCAGAATTTTCTAAAGTCGGAAACATCAAGTACAAATACTGTTGCACCACCGACAATTATTTCAATAGGTCTTGAAACATATCCTTGTATACCGCCATAAGGTGTATCTATTGTAGTAAGTTCTTTTCTGCTTTTACAGCATTTTTCAAATATTGCCATTACATTTTCAACAAGACTATCTTCAACACCTATAAGTAATGTTGTATTTCCGGCACGAAGAAAACCACCTGTTGAAGAAAGCTTTGTAACAAAAAATCCTTCATCACGAAGTGTATCCATTGTATTTCTAACATCATCATCATGAATTATCGCAACTATAAGTTTCATAATATTACCTTCTCTCAAAAAAAATTTATAACATACAATCAATATACTTTAACACCTGATTATGCACATCATAAATATCTTTAGATGCATCAATTCTTTTTATTCTTTCTGGATACATTTTCACAAGAAGTTGATAACCCTCATAAACCCTCTTATGAAAATCTTCCTTTTCTTTTTCTATTCTATCAAGGTCATGCATATTCTTTTTACGCTTTATGCCTTCTTCTGGAGTTATATCAAAATATAAAGTAATATCAGGCATAATACCATCAATAGCATATTTATTTATATCTACTATAACTTCTCTTGAGATACCTCTTGCTGCACTTTGATATGCAATACTTGAGTCAATAAATCTATCACAAATAATAATTTTACCCTGCATAAGTGCCGGTTTTATTTTTTCATTTACATGTTGAGCTCTTGATGCTGCATATAACATAGCCTCTGTAATATGACTCATTTCGCTGTTATTATTATCAAGTATAATTTCTCTTATTTTTTCACCTATAGGAGTACCACCTGGTTCTCTTGTAACTATTACATCTCTTCCTTTTTCAATAAAATACTTTTTAAGAAGTTCTATTTGAGTTGATTTTCCGGCACCATCTGTACCCTCTATTGATATAAATAAGCCTTTCATAAATAAAGCACCTCTGCAAATTAAAAAATTATCTTATCTATTTTACCATAAAAGAAAGATTTCGTATACACGTATAAAGCCTGATTTTATGTTTAATAAAATCAGGCTTTATTTATTACTGCTCCATTTGTTTTCCAAGAAATCCTGCTGCTGTTTGAACAAGTTTCTCTTCCACTTCACCCATAGTTTTATTATTAGAAAGTAATAAAACTGCTCCTATAACATCACCTTCTGATATAATAGGTGCTATAATTTGGCTATTATATACTTCTTCAATATCATCTTCAAGTATAGGTACAAAATTGCTTTCACTTCTTTTAGCTATTATAATATTTCTTTCATTCATAGATTTTTCAAGGTCTGAACTTACAGGTTTATCATAAAAATCCTTTTTAGAACCACCGGATACAGCTATAATATGGTCTTTATCGGCAATGCAAGTTATATGTCCTGATGTTTGAGATAAACTTTCTGCATATTCTTTAGCAAAAACTCCAAGTTCACCTATTGGCGAATATTTCTTAAGTATTACTTCACCTTCTCTATCTGTGAATATTTCAAGAGGGTCTCCTTCTCTTATTCTTAAAGTTCTTCTTATTTCCTTTGGAATAACAACCCTTCCTAAATCATCTATTCTTCTTACAATACCTGTTGCTTTCATAATAATCCTCCATTCGTTAAATTTGAAATTATGGCTTTAAATGTATTATCTGTAAAGGAAGGTAAAATATACACTTATTTTTAAATACTAAAAAATAACAAAAAAATACACTCATAAAATGAGTGTATTTCAGACTGTCACAAAACCTATTTTTTAAATTTTTGATACCGCTGAAGGGTAAAGGGAAACAAAGAGTTTCCCTTTTTTAATCCACAGACGGAATTGACTTCCGTCGAGGAAAACAGCGGGTTTCGAGGAATTTATGACGATGGAACTCGTCTGTTTATTCCTCTGTCTATTTTGTCAAAATCCTGATTTTGACGAGAGTGTGTCGACTTTTTCGACACACTCAAATACACTCATAAAATGAGTGTATTTTTATATTATTTAAATATGTCTACAACACAATCATCAACAGTAACTTCTTTATTAATAAGTCCCTGTTCTTTAAGCCAGTTTATATCATTTTGCCATAAATCTTTGTTTTGTGTAAGGAATGTAGCATTTTCATTTTCCATAAGAGGAAGAAGAACTTCTATACTTCTTTGTTCAACTCCTTCACTAAGAGGGAAATTTTCTGCATTTTGATTTTCAAGCAAAGTTGTTAATGTACCTTGTGGGTCATTTTTCATATCTTCAAATCCCTTTTTTGATGCACGAAGGAATTTTTCTATTTTTTCAGGATTTTCATTTATATCATTATTACCAGCAACAAAAACAAGCTCACTATAGTCAGGAACTCCATATTCTGTTGGGAAGAAATAATTTACTTCAAAACCTTCTTCTTCAAGAGCAGGAACTTCATGATTTACAAGACAACCTATTGTTGCATCAACTCTACCTGTTGTCATAGATGTCATAAGGTCAAAACCTACATCTATAAGAGTTACATCATCCATTGACACTCCAACGCTTTCCATCATTGTTTTAATGAGGGCTTCATTAAACTCTGTACCACTATATCCTATTGTTTTTCCCACAAAATCTTTTGGTGATGTTATATTTTTATCTTTAAGAGAAACAACTACATTTAAAGGTGATTGTACTATTGTACCTACTGCTTTTACAGGTATATCTTCATTTGCAATAGCTCTTATAACATCATTTGGATAATATATACCAAGGTCTGCTTTTCCAGCTGCTGTAAGTGAAATAGCATCATTTACATTTGCAGGGAAATATATTTGAACATCAAGACCTTCTTCTTCATAATATCCTTTTTCTATGGCATTATATATAAATCCATGAACTGCATTAGGATACCAATCAAGAACAACACTAAATTCTTCAAGCTCTTTGTTATTATCTGTTGATGCCTGATTTTCGTTGCTATTTCCACAACCGGCAAATGAAAAAGCTGTTATAACAGCCATACATAAAGCTACAATTCTTTTTCTCATAATTAAATTTCCTTTCTCCATTTTATTAATGTTTTTTCTATTATACTTACAATACTTACTAAAAGCATTGCTACAACACTTAAAACAACAACAGGAGCAAAAACACCTGCACCATCAAGCTGTGTCATCATTCTTTTACTAAAATATCCAAGACCACTTTGAGCACCAAGCCACTCTGCAATAGCTGCTCCAATTATACTTAAAGGTATAGCCATTTTTATTGCTGAAAAGAAATATGGTAGTGCTGAAGGTAATTTAAGTTTAATAAAAATATCTTTTTTAGAAGCACCATATGTAATGAGAAGTTCTTCCATTTCTCTTTTAGTTGATTTAAAACCGTCATAAACAGTTATTGTTATAGGAAAAAAAGTAATAAGTATTGTAACGAGAACTTTACTCCATATTCCATAACCAAACCATAATACAAAAAGAGGTGCAATAGCTGTTGTTGGTATTGTTTGAGATGCTATTATAATAGGATATAAAGCATTCTCTATTTTTTCGTTTAAATCCATTACTATTGCAAGGAATAAACCTAAAATTATTGATATAATAAGACCTAAAATAGTAACTCCCATTGTTGCAGGAAGATGTACACCAATAAGAATATCTCTAAGCTCCCATATTTTCTTTAGTATCTCCAAAGGAGAAGGAAGTATATAAGATGCATTCATTTTTACAGCTATAATCTGCCATATAACAAAAAGTACTATTGTAACTATAATAGAAGGAATACTTTTTTTCATTATTCACCCCTCCTATTTCTAAGTTTATTTATAAGTTCTTCTCTAAGAGCCACTATTTCCGGATTTTTCAAAAACTCTCTACTTCTTGGATATTCAGAAGATATTTCTACTTTTTCCATATCTTTAAATGGTCTATCTTGTATTATATATATTGAATTTGATAAAAAAACAGCTTCTTCAACATCATGTGTTATAAATATAATTGTTTTTCCAAAATGTTTCCATTGTTTAAGAAGCCATTCTTGCATATCCATTCTTGTTAAAGAATCAAGAGCAGAAAAAGGCTCATCAAGAAGAAGTATATCACTTCCGGCAAGTATAGTTCTTGCAAAAGAAACTCTTTGTTTCATACCACCGGAAAGGTCTTTAGGATATTTATCTATATATTCAGAAAGACCAACTTCAGAAAGAACATCAACACATTTTTTATGGATTTCAGATTTTGGAACACCTTTTATTTCCATTGGTAAACTTATATTTTTTTCTATTGTTCTCCAAGGGAAAAGTAAATCTTTTTGCGGCATAAAAGCACAATAATCTTTTAATGTATTTATATTTTTACCATCAATAAGAATTTCACCATTTTCCGGCTTTTCAAGACCGTTTATAAGTCTTAAAATAGTACTTTTACCACAACCACTTTGACCTATAAGTGATACAAACTCACCTTTTTTTACTGAAAAATTGAGATTTTTCATCATATAAAAATCATCTTCAGAATATTTAAAAGTCACATTTTTAAATTCAAGCAAAAATTACATCTCCTTTTTATATGACATATCCCAGAACATATACTCATATCTGCTGCAATTTACAAATATATCACGAAGAACTTCAAACTCTTCATCTGTACAATTTTCTCCAAGTTTATCAACAAGCTCAATTATTTCATTATTATCTTTTGCATATTCTTTTGAAGAATATCCCTTTATCCATTCACCATAAAATTCATGGTTTAACGAATTTGGATTTTTAGCAAGTCTATCTCCTATTTCTTTATAACTCCAAGAACAAGAAAGTATTGATACAAGAAGCTCTAAAACTCCCATATCATGACCTATTTGAAGCATATATTTAGTATATGAAGTATTTACAATAGAAGGCTTTGCATTTTTAATTTCATCTTTTGTTATACCAAGTCTTTCCATATATGTTTTATGTACTTTCATTTCGCTATCTAATGTCCCATTCACAAGAGAGGCAAATTTTCTCATAATATCTTCATCCCTTGATTTTACAACACCAAGAGCAAACACTTTGGCATAGTCAAGAAGATATAAATAATCTTGCACCATAAAAAATCTAAATTTATCAATATCAAGTGTTCCATCACCTATACCTTTTACAAATGGGTGTTCATGATACTTTTCCCATATATCTTTTGCACTGTTATAGAGTCTTTCTGAAAGTTTCATAATAGTATCCTCCTTAAAAAAATAATAAAAAAAGACTTTTTTCCACAGAAAAAGTCTTTAATATACAAAAAATATCAATAGCTTCCCTGCGTTGGTACTAACCACATCAAGTTCAAAGGGTTAGGAAAAATCCCTCTCAGCATCTGATAAATCAGAGGCACCCCTAGCAAAAATAAATATTTACTTTTATGAAGTAAATTATAACACAACCAAAGTCATATGTCTACCCAAAAAAAACCTTTGACAAATACATTTTTTGTAATTATCCTTTTGTTATAAATAATATTAAATGAAAGAAGAGATGTTTTTGGAAGAAGAAAAACTTTTAAAATTAGCTGTTGATGCTGGTGAAATTGTACTCACAAGTGGTGGTGAAATACATCGAGTTGAAGATACAATATCAAGAATAATATCAACAGCCGGTGAAAATTCAAATCCTGAAGCTATTGTTTTTCCAACCGGAATATTTGCCAGTATGAATGGTAAAAATGGTCATATAACAAAAGTTAAAAGAATAACAAGTCGCAGCACAGACCTTAAACGTCTTCACTATGTAAATACATTAAGTAGACGATTTGTATCAGGAGAATTTACTCTTGGAGAAGCTATAAAGGATATAGAACGTATAAAAAGACTTCCAGATGTAAAGCCGCCAGTATTTGTTATAGGCGTTGCTATGACTTGTCTTTTTTTCTCATTAATGTTTGAAGGAAGTTTATATGATGGTATATCAGCTGGAATAGTTGGACTATTTTTAGGTTTATTTATGTTCTATTTATCAGCAAAAAATGTATCTTATTTTATATCAAAATTTTTATCAGGTGTTTTAATATCTGTATTAACAATAGTTTTATATAGATATAATATTTGTAACAACTATGACAAAGTAATTATAGGCTGTCTTATGCCACTTGTACCTGGCGTAACAATAACAAATGCATTAAGAGATGTACTTAATGGAGATTTTGTTTCAGGTGTATCAAGAATAGCAGAAGCCTGTCTTGTAGCTGTTGCTATTGCTGGTGGTGTTGGTATAGTTTTAAAAATATTATCACAAATATAAGGAGTTAATTTTTATGACAAAAATAATATATCAAACATTTGTGGCATTTATGGCCTGTATATTTTTTTCATTAACATTTAACACTCCAAAAAAAGAACTTCCTTTTTGTGGTTTTACAGGTGCTGTTGGTTGGTGTGTATATTGTATTGTAGTATATGGTTTTGAGGGTGATGCTATAATTGGTTCATTTTTAGGTGCAGCAACACTTACTGCAAGCTGTCGTTTTTTATCCCATATACGACAAGCACCTTCTACATTATATCTTATACCTGGAATATTGCCACTTGTACCTGGCTCTTATATTTATAACACAATGTATGGAATTCTTGACGGAGATATGGTATATTCATATACACAGGGAGTGCTTACTGCAAAACTTGCAGGAGTAATTGCACTTGGGGTTATGATAATACTTTCATTACCATATTCCTGTTTTAATTTTATAAGAAAATAATAATATAAAGGGGGAAGTAATATGTATTGTAAAAATTGTGGTTCATTAATGGATGATAATTCAAATGTATGCCCAAAATGTGGAACTCCTGTTAACACATCAAATAATCAAGTAGTTGATAATGGTGGATTTTTATGGGGACTTTTAGGCTGTTGTGTGCCTATTGCAGGACTCATACTTTTCCTTGTTTGGAAAGATACAAAACCTAAAACAGCAAAAGCAGCAGGTATTGGTGCACTTGTATCTGTTATTTTAGGTGTAATATGGTATGTTTTTGTATTTGTACTTTCAGTTGGTGTTGGTATTTCGGCTGGAATTTAAAAAATGCTAGAAAAAATATATAAGTGGCTTCCAATAGTATTTGGCTGTCATAGACGAAGTGACCGTTCATTTTTTTATAAGGGTAAACAGTTTCCAATATGTACAAGATGTACAGGTGAACTTTTAGGTATAATATTTTCAATAATTACATGTTTTTTATATATACCATCTGTAAAATTTTGTATATTAATAATGATACCAATGATTTTTGATGGATTTTTACAATCTCTTACAAAATATGAAAGTAATAATATACTTCGTATTATAACAGGCTTTGCTTTTGGCTATGGTATTATGACACTTTTTATAAAATCAAATATTTTTGTAATTAAATATGGTTATTATATCGGTAAAAACTTAATATAAAAAAATGGCTTTTCTTTTGAAAAGCCATTTTTATTTTTAATTATCCTCTATAAAAATTAATAAGACAACCTGAAAGTATTATTTTTCTTTCATCATCTGTTAAATCACCCATTTTAAGAGTAAATTCTTTCATATCTTTTCCTACAATATATGCTTTAAACTCTGTTGCTTTTTCAGAAACAAGTTTTTTAATATTAGGAACAAATATATAATCACCATTTTCAAATGGTATTTCTCCATCAAGTATAAATGGAAGCATACCCCAGTTAATAAGATTTGAACGGTATCTCTTTGTTGCATATTCACCAGCAATATTTGCCCAACCACCAAGAACTTTCTGACAGCTTGCAGCCTGTTCTCTAGCAGAACCATCACCTGGTTTTACTGCATAAATTGTACTTCCAATACCTGTTTTATTAATATCAACATTAGAGAATTTTTCATTTATTTTATCAAAAACATCTTTTATTTCTTCATAAGCCTCAGCAGGATTTTCTCCTTTTTCTCTTGCTTTTTCAGCTTTCTGTACTTCTTTTGCACGTCCAACATATGCAGGGTCTTTTCTTGAAAGTGTAAATTCTGCAAGTCCTAAAGGATTTGAACGATATGAAGATGTTTCACCAGAAGGTATAAGTTCATCTGTTGTTGTTACAGGGTCTGTAATTACAGATACAACTTTTAATACAATGTCATCTGTAAGTTCACTCATAGCAGGCCAATCTGTAATATTAGGGCCAAATTTAATTTCAACAGAAGAATCAGGTTTTCCAAAACCATTATAACATCTGTTTTTATATACATCTCCATTAAATTTATATTCAGGTTTTGTATATTCAATATCAAGGTCAGTTGCAGGTGTAAGTTTACCTTTATTAACAGCAGTTGCAGCTATTGAACGAGCGTCCATAAGTGCAACAGAAGCAATCTGATTGTTTGTAATTTTTGAACCTTCTCTGTTAGGGAAGTTTCTTGTTGAATGTCTTATACTTAAGCAATTATTTGCAGGTACATCTCCAGCACCAAAGCAAGGTCCACAGAATGCTGAACGAACAGTTGCACCTGAAACCATAATATCAGCAATAGAACCATTTTCAACAAGGCTTACAAATACAGGCTGACTTGAAGGATATACACTAAGTGCAAATTCGTCATCACCTATTGAATGACCTTTTAATATATCTCTTGCATCGCAAATATTTTCATATGTACCACCGGCACAACCAGCAATAACACCCTGTTCAACATAAAGACTACCGTTTCTTACTTTATCTTTAAGTTTAAATGTTACTTTGCTACTATCAAGCTGTTCTGCTCCTCTTTTTTCACACTCATCAAGTATGTCCATAAGATTTGAATTAAGTTCTTCTATTGTATATACATTGCTTGGGTGGAAAGGCATAGCTATCATTGGTTTTACTTTTGAAAGGTCAACATATATAAAACCATCATAATATGTACAGTTTGCCGGTTTCTGTTCTTTATATTCTTCTGGTCTGCCATGTGTCATATACCAACCTTTAACTTTTTCATCTGTAACCCATACAGAAGAAAGACAAGTTGTTTCTGTTGTCATAACGTCAATACCATTTCTGTAATCAACACTTAAATTAGCAATACCGTCACCAACAAACTCCATAACTTTATTTTTAACATATCCATTTTCAAAAACAGCACCTATAATCGCAAGAGCAACGTCCTGTGGACCTACTCCAGGAACTGGTTTTCCTGTAAGGTATACACCTACAACCTGTGGTCTATCTATATCATATGTTTTATTTAAAAGCTGTTTTACAAGTTCAGGGCCACCTTCACCAACAGCCATTGTACCTAAAGCACCATAACGAGTATGGCTATCGCTACCAAGTATCATTTTACCAACGCCACTCATCATTTCTCTCATATACTGATGAATTACAGCCTGATGAGCAGGTACATATATACCGCCGTATTTTTTAGCACAAGAAAGACCAAAAAGGTGGTCATCTTCATTAATTGTTCCACCTACTGCACAAAGTGAGTTATGGCAGTTTGTAAGAACATATGGCATTGGGAATTTTTCAAGCCCACTTGCTCTTGCTGTCTGAATAATACCTACATATGTAATATCATGAGATGCCATTCTATCAAATTTTATTTTAAGCTTATCCATATTTCCTGAAGTATTATGACTTTCAAGAATACTGTATGCAATAGTTCCTTTTGACGCTTCATCTTTTGATGGTGTATTATCCCCCATTAATGATTTTAATTTTAAAGGTGCATTACTATCATCTTCAACGATTTCTGTACCATTTACAAGGTATACACCATTTTTATATAATTGAACCATTTAATTTCCCCCTCATTTGTTATACGCTATGATTTTTTATTATATAGTTGCATTGTGATTTTGTAAATACCCTGTGGACTTTTGTGTTTTTATATTTTAAATATTATATTGATAAAAATAGTCTTTTGATTATATAATATTTAAGATAAATCAATAAAAAAACAAATAAGCGAGGTAGATATATATGAGATATGAAGGAACAGTTTACAGACCACCAAGTGAAGCAGGAAGTCTTATAATACAGCTTACAATAGGCTGTGCAAGAAATACTTGTACATTTTGTGCTATGTACAAAGATAAAAACTTTAGAATTCGTCCTCTTGAAGAAGTTGTTGAAGACCTTCAAATGGCAAGAGAATATTACAGCAGAATAAAAGTTAAAAGAGTATTTTTAGCTGACGGAGATGCTCTTATTGTAAAAACAAAAGACCTTCTTTATATTCTTGAAAAAGTTAAAGAAATTTTCCCAGAATGTGAAAGAATATCAATGTATGGTGCACCAAAAGATATTTTAGGAAAAACACCAGAAGAACTTAAAACTCTTAAAGAAGCTGGTCTTGATATGATATATATGGGAATAGAGTCTGGTGATGATGAAGTTCTTACATTTGTAAAAAAAGGTGCAACACAGGCAGAAATGATTGAAGCTGGTAAAAAAATCAAAGATGCAGGTATGATACTTTCTGTAACACTTATATCTGGTCTTGGTGGCAGAAGATTTCTTAAAGAACATGCTGTAAATAGTGCTAAAGTAATAAGTGCAATCAAACCTGAATATGTTGGTTTCTTAACACTTCTTGTAGAAGAAGGCACACCAATGTATGACCAGCTTAAAAATGGAGAAATAGAGCTTTTAAAACCACAAGAAGTTCTTGAAGAAATGAAACTTTTTATTAGCAATGTAGACTCAGAAGGAACTGTATTTAGAGCAAACCATGCTTCAAACTATATTCCTTTAGGTGGTACATTCAATCGTGATAAAGAAGCACTTCTTGCACAAATTGCAGAGGCAGAAAAACGTAATATGTTTAAATCTGATTATTTTAGAGCATTATAATTTATTTTTGAGGTTATATAATGGGTTATTTAGGTTTATTTACTCTCTTAACTTTATATTTTATAATAGACTGTTTTATTGTAAATAAAAGAGTTCAATGGCTTATACCTATTTTATGGACTATACCGCCCTTTTTTATGGCTATAAATTATAAAGAAGGAATGGAAATAAACGGTCTTATGGTACTTCTATGCTATTTTATGATATTTTTATCAATAAAAAGCTTATGGGGTATAAAAATGTGGAATACAAAAAATAGAAAATTCCATTATGTAACATTTATTATTTTGTATATATTTGTCTATATAATAGTTTATTATGTATTCAATGAAGCAATAAACATAGGATATATACCATCATTTTCATTTATACAATCTATATCTTTGAAAAGACTTGCGTATACATCACTTTGGGTTGCATTATCATTTATAATTACTTTTTCTATATACAACCTTATAGATAAAACATTTGGTAAAAAAAGTAATATTATAATAATACAATGCAAAGTATATAGTGTAAATATTTTTTGGGGTACAATATTTTCACGTTATTATATTGAAGGTGTTAATAATGGTAAATATTATCCTTTTGAAATATCAAAGAGAATGTATACAATTCTAAAAAAAGAAAAAACTTTAGAATTAAAATTAAAAAATGGTATACTTGGCGGAAAATATGTATTTGAAAATCCTTGTCCCAGCCTTGAAAATAAAGCATTAAGACGAGATAAAAAAATAGCAAAACTTTCATTTATATTTTTCATTTTAGTCATTATATTGGGTATATACCTTTTTATATTGTAATAAAATATATAAGCCCTTCATATATTTATAAAAAATATATGGGAGGCTTTTTTATGCGTAAAATCATTACAATTATGATTATCAATACAATAATAACAACATTCATAATTCCTTTTTTCATTGTAAGTAAATTTTCTGAAAAAACAGTTTCAGAAAATACATATTATGAAAATCCAATAAAAATTGAAGTATATAATCCCGAAACAGAAACAAATGAAGAAACTCCTTTTGAGGAATATATAAAAGGTGTTGTTGCTGCTGAAATGCCTGCCCTTTTTAATATCGAAGCATTAAAGGCACAGGCTGTATGTGCAAGAACTTATGCTTTAAGAGAAATAGAAGCAATGGGACAAACAACAGATGTATTACCTAACCCTTCAGATATAGGACAAGCCTATAAAACAAAAGAAGAACTTAAAGAACTATGGGGAGAAAATTTTGATGAATATTATAATAATATAGAAACTGCTGTAAACGAAACATATGGAGAAATTATGGTATATAATGATGAACCTATACTTGCTGTTTTTCACTCAACAAGTGCAGGATATACTGAAAATTCAGAAAATATATGGGAAAGTGCATTACCATATTTAAAAAGCGTTGAAAGCAGTGGTGATATATATGCACCTCAATATGAAACATCAACAGAATTATCATACGATAAAATAAAAGAGCTTTTTATATCAAAATATCCAAATATATCTTTTTCATCTGAACCTCTTATTTCACAAATAAAAATAAATTCTGTAAGTGATGCAGGATATATAACATCTGTAACAGTTGGAGGAGTAACAATGTCTGGTCTTGATATAAGAGGAGTTTTAGGACTTCGTTCAGCTTCTTTTACAATGACAGATACAGGAAATTCAATTATATTTACAACAAAAGGATATGGACATGGTGCTGGAATGAGCCAATACGGAGCAGAAGCAATGGCAGAAGAAGGCTATACATATAAAGAAATTTTAAACCATTATTATACAGATATAGATTTTAAAAATATGAATTAGTATTGTATAAACACCACCTATTTTAGGCAATAATAACCACGGAGGTGTTTATAATGAATAAACGTAAATTATATGGTGTTTTATTCTCATTATGTCTTATTGTTATTTCAGCAGCAGGAATATCTGCAATAGGATTTAAAAAAGATATTGAAACAAATAAAACAGATACAAATAAAACATCAGAAAATGAAGAAGTTGCTTTAAATAATAATACTTCTGCATATTCAGAAGAATATATGGCAAACTTAAATGAAAACTATAGTGAAATTGAAAACCAAGTTGAAGTATTAGCAGAAGAACCACAACAAGATGTTGAAATTCCTGTTATAACACAAGAAGAACCTGAAACAGAAGTTGCTATTGAAGAAGAGCCTGTTGCTGTTGCAAATGCAACAGAAGAAACAACACCAGTATTCAAATATCCAGCTTTAGGTGAAATTGTTATGGATTACAGTATAGATAAAGCTATATTTGATGTCACTTTAGAGCAATATCGCACAAATGACAGTATATCAATAAGTGCTGCAAAAGGTAGTGATGTAATATCATCAGCTGATGGTACTGTTGCTGATATATACACAGACACAGAAAACGGAACAACAGTTGTTATTGACCATGGAAACGGTTGGCAAACTACATACAGCCAACTTGAAAAAGAAACAGCTGTATCAAAAGGTGATACTGTAACTTCTGGACAAAAAATAGGTACTGTGTCATCTCCTTCATTATATAGTGTACTTTTAGGCGACCATATAGATTTTAGTGTAGCACAAAACGGAAATACAGTAGACCCTAAAACAGTACTTTCAAAATAATAAAACTCCCTTTTTCACAAAGATAAAAACTTTGATGAAAAAGGGAAATTTTTTTATTTTTTAGAAAGTATAAAAACTGTTGCCATAATAAAAATAAATCCAACAAAATCTATTATACCAAAACTACTTTTAAGCCACAAAACAGAAAATACTGTTGCCGAAACAGGTTCAACACTAGCAATCATACTACCTTTAACAGCACCGATTACACTTACTCCATAAAGATATAATGTAAATGCTACTAAAGTTCCTATAACTGATATTATTATAACCATACATATTCCTATAATATCAAGAGGAACTCCTCTATTCCATACACCTGTTATAATACTTAAAAATATTCCTCCTATAATCATTCCATAGCCTATTATTTTAATAGTTCCATATTTTGATATTATTTTTGATGGTATAAGTGTATAAAGCATCATGGCAACTGCTGAAGAAATGCCCCAAAAAAGACCTTTTTCAGATATGACAAGAGAATGTATATTACCATGAGTAGCAAGTATAAATGTACCTAATATAGCTGTTATTATAGCTACAACTTCTCTTTTTTCAGGCAATCTAAAAGATATTATACAAACATATATCATAATAAATACAGGGCCTATATACTGTAAAACCGTTGCAGTTCCTGCATTTGTATATTTTATGGCTGTAAGATATGTATACTGACAAAGCATAAGACCTAATATACTAAACATAACAAGTTGTATACTATCTCTTTTGTTATGCCATATATTAAAAAACTCTTTTCTTTCTTTCAATATCATATAAGAACACATTATTATACCTGCAACAACCATTCTTACTGATGTAAGCCAGTTGGAATCAACATTATAATTTTGAAAAAGGAACTGTCCACAAGCTCCAGAAAATCCCCAACAAATTGCCCCCATAATTGTTGATAATGTACCCTTAAAAATAATATTTTTATTATCCCACATTTTAATAATACTCCTTTATTTTTTACGTAGTATATAAAGTATATAATTTAAAATGGTTTATTACAATATAAAAAATAAAGGTACACTTAAAAGTGTACCTTTAAAATAAATCAATTATTTAACCTGTTCACCAATAACTTCTTCTGCTTTAGCAAGTGCTTCGCCAATCTTTGTTGCATCTTTACCGCCTGCCTGTGCCATATTTGGACGACCACCGCCGCCACCGCCACATACAGCAGCTGCTGCTTTTATAATATTTCCTGCGTGAACACCTTTTTTAACAACATCATCAGTAGCCATTACAACAAAACTTACTTTTCCGTCTTTTCCGCTAGCAAGTACAATTACACCACTACCAAGTTTTTCTTTAAGTTGGTCACCCATTGTACGAAGTGCATTTCCATCAGCTTCTTTAACTTCTGCAAGAACTGCTGTTACACCATTAATTTCTTTTTTACTGTTAAGTATTTCAGAAACAGCTCCACCAGCCATTTTTGCTTTAAGTTTTTCAAGTTCTTTTGCAAGTTCTTTCTGCTCAGCAACAAGTGTTTCAATACGTTTTACCATATTGTCAGGAGTTGCTTTTACAATGCTACATACTGTTTTAAGCTGTTCTTCCTGTGCTTGGAAATGTTTAAGAGCCTCTGTTCCTGTAAGAGCTTCAATTCTTCTTACACCAGCAGCAACACCATTTTCAGAAATTATTTTAAATGTTCCAACCTGTGCAGTATTTGTAAGGTGAGCACCACCACAAAGTTCAACACTATATCCGCCCATGTTTACAACACGAACAACATTTCCGTATTTTTCACCGAAAAGTGCCATAGCACCCATTTTTCTTGCATCTTCAATATTTTCTTCTGATATTTTTATATCAATATTTTCAAATATTTTTTCATTAACTATTCTTTCAACTTCTTTGATTTCATCAGGAGTCATAGCTGAGAAATGTGTAAAGTCAAAACGAAGTCTTTCAGCATCAACATATGAACCAGCCTGTTCAACATGTGTTCCAAGTACAGTTCTTAATGCTTTCTGTAAAAGGTGAGTTGCAGAGTGGTTTCTTGATGTTGCCATTCTATAACCATAGTCAATAGCAGCTTTTACAGTATCACCTTTTGAAATACTTCCGCTAACAACTTTACCTATATGAGCAATTTTTCCACCAACAACTTTTATACAATCTGTAACTTCAACTTTACCTGTTTCAGTTTCGATAATACCTTTATCTCCAACCTGTCCGCCGCTTTCAGCATAGAAAGGTGTTCTATCAATAAATACAGAAACTTCATTTCCTGCAACTGCACTATCACTTACTTCATTTTCAGCAACAATAGCAAGTACTTTCGCATCATTAACTTCTTTAACATCATATCCAGCAAACTCTGTTACCATATCAACATCAAGTTTGTGATATACTGTTTCGTCAGCACCCATATATGTGCTTTTTCCTCTTGCTTCTCTTGCTCTTTCTTTCTGAATTTTCATTTCTTCATTGAAAGCTTTTTCGTCGATTTCAAAGCCTTCTTCTTCAAGAATTTCTTTTGTAAGGTCAATAGGGAAACCATATGTGTCATAAAGTCTGAATGATTTTTCACCACTCATAACTTTTTCACCTTTTGATTTCATTTCTTCAATATCATCTTTAAGGATTTCCATACCTTTATCTATTGTTTTATAGAAAGCACTTTCTTCTACTGTAAGTATTTTGTAGATATAATCTTTCTTTTCAACAAGCTGTGGATATGCTTCACCAGAATTTTCAACAACAACTTCACATATATCTGTCATAAACATTCTGTTTATTCCAAGAAGTCTACCATGACGTGCAGCACGTCTTAAAAGTCTTCTTAAAACGTATCCTCTACCTTCATTTGAAGGAAGAACACCGTCAGCAGTCATAAATGTTACAGAACGGATATGGTCTGTAATAACACGAACGCTTACATCAACTTTTGCATCTTTTCCATATTCAACACCTGCTATTTCACAAACTTTATCACGAATAGCTTTTATTGTATCAACATCAAATATAGAATCTACATTCTGCATAATTGTAGCCATACGTTCAAGACCCATACCAGTATCTATGTTTTTCTGTGCAAGGTCAGAATATGTTCCGTCTTCTTCTGCATTAAACTGTGTAAATACAAGGTTCCAGAATTCCATATATCTATCACAGTCACAACCTACTGTACAACCTTCTTTACCACAACCGAATTCTTCTCCTCTGTCATAGTAAATTTCTGAACATGGACCACAAGGGCCTGTTCCGTGTTCCCAGAAGTTATCTTCTTTACCCATATAGAATATTTTTTCTTTTGGAAGACCTACTGTTTCATGCCAAATTTTTGCAGCTTCATCATCATCTTTATAAACTGTTACATAAAGTCTATCTTCAGGGATTTCAAGAACTTTTGTTACAAACTCCCAGCTCCAAGGAATAATTTCTTTTTTGAAATAATCTCCAAAAGAGAAATCTCCAAGCATTTCAAAAAATGTACCATGACGAGCTGTTTTACCAACATTTTCAATGTCACCTGTACGAATACATTTCTGACATGTTGTAACTCTTTTTCTTGGAGGTACTTCTTGTCCTGTAAAGAATGGTTTTAAAGGTGCCATACCTGAATTTATAAGTAAAAGACTGTTGTCATTGTGAGGTACAAGTGATGCACTCTCAAGTCTTAAATGGTCCTTGCTTTCAAAAAATGCAAGGAATTTTTCTCTTATTTCATTTAAACCCATTTGTTTCATAATTAAAATTCCTTTCTTCTATAAATAATAAAAATTTTTGTACCAAAAATAAAAAAAGCCTCGTTCCTGAAAAAATCAGGGACGAAGCATTATCCGCGGTACCACCCTATTTGTGCTAAAAAAAGCACCAGCTTAAATTTTCTTTAACGCAGAAAATACGGTTAAGTCATTCTTATAAAAAGTTTATGACAAAACGGTCTGAGAAACTCTCAAAAAAGACTGCTTCTGCAAATGCTTTTTCCGAAAATCTTTCAGCCAAGGATTTTCTCTCTTTGGGACGCTTTTTTGCATACTCCTTCTTTTTATAACCTTTATAAATATCTTGATTATGATTATATTAGAGAAAAGTCTGTTTTGTCAATATTTTTTAATAACGTTACCTATTATACTAATTCCTTTTTCAATATCTTCATCAGAAATATTTACAAAACATAATCTTATATGGCTTCCTTTTCCACTATTTATGAATTGATTTTCCATAGAAACCACAACACCATTTTTTATAAGTTCTCCACAAACACATTCTAAGTTTATATTATTTTTCAACTTAATCCACAAACTTATTCCACCTTTACTGTCTATGAATTCTACTTTTTCTTTATCTAAATATTTTTTGCAACAACTAACAGCTGTATAATATTTATTTTCTGCATATTTTATTATATTATTTATATGCTCTTTCCAATTATAATTTTTAAGATATTCAGCAACTGCTCTTTGCATAAAGCCTGATGTTGATATATCAGAAGTATATTTTGCACGTATTACATCATCTTTTATTTTAGGTGGAATAATCATAAAACCTGTTCTAAGCCCAGGCATAAGTATTTTCGAAAAACTTTTTATATATATAACACGATTTTTATAATCAAGAGCCTTTAAAGGTATGGGACTTTCACCAGTATAATTAAAATCATATAAATTATCATCTTCTATTATATACATATCATTTTTTTCAGCAATTTCAATTATTTTTCGTTTCTTTTCTGTAGAATAACATATTCCAGAAGGTGTTTGAAAATATGCCATAACATACATAAGTTTAGGTTTATATAGCTGTATTGTATTTTCCAATATTTCAATGTTTATACCATCATTTTCAAGAGGTATTTCTATAATTTCTCCACCTCTTGATATAAATGCAGCTGCTGCACCATAAAATGTAGGTTTTTCAACGATTACACAATCTTTATATTTCATAAGTGCTTTTGAAACAATGTCTATTCCTTGCTGTGCCCCTGAAATAATTTGTATATTTTCACTATTTGTTCTTATGCCTAAATTTTCACAAAATAATGCTATCTCTTCTCTTAAAGGCTTATATCCTTGACCTAAAATATCTTTAAAAGCATTTCCCTTTTCTCTTTCAAGTATAGTATTAAAAACTTCTTTAAAGTCATCAGTTGGAAACAACTCTTCCGGTATTGATGAGCTTGTAAAATTTATTTTATCCTTAAAATCATAACTTTCATTAAATTTTATATTCATTTTTTCAACAGGTTCAGGTATTTTTTCAACAGGAATAGGTGAAACATATGTACCACTACCCTTTATGGAATATACTATTTTCTTAGTTTCCATATATTTATATGCCATTACAACAGTAGCATTATTAACTTTTAATTTTTCCGCCATTTTTCTTATTGCAGGTAATCTTGTATCAGCTGGAATAACACCTTTTTCTATAAGCTCACATAACTTATCACCTAATTGCTTATATATTGGACTTTCAGAGTTTCTATCTATAACAACAGAATAAAATTCATTCAAAACTATCACCTCAAATCGTACTAATACAATTATACTTATAAAATATACATTTTATAAATAAAAAAGGTGTCATAAAACGACACCTAAAATTTCTTTCTTCCAGAAGCAGTTGGCAAATTAAGGCTTTCTCTATACTTTGCAACAGTTCTTCTTGATATTTCTATACCTTCATTATTAAGCATTTCTGTTATAACTCTATCACTTAATGGAGATTTTTTATTTTCATTATCAATTATTGATTTTATTTTCTTTTTTACTGTATCTGATGATGTCATATCATAGCCTTCATCTTTTACTATGCCCTTAATAAAAAATCTACTTAAAGGATATACACCATGGCTACATTGTACATATTTTTCTTTTATTGTTCTACTTACTGTTGATTCATGCATTTCTATTTTTCTTGCAACATCAATAAGTCGCATAGGTTTAAGTTCTCCACATTCTTTTTTGAAAAAATCTTTTTGTGTATCAACAATAACTTCCATTGTCTTTTTTAGAGTTTCATGTCTTTTTGCAATACAAGTAATAACCCATTCAGCTTGTTTAACTTTCTTACAGACATATTCTTTTGTTTCCTCCGGAATATCATATGCCATTATATTCTTATATTGCTCACCTATTCTTATAATTGGAAAATTATCATCTTCTATAATTATATTAAATTTACCATCACTTTTTTCTTCAACAATAACATCAGGTACAATATAGTTAAAATTTCTATCAGACACAAAGCTATTTCCTGGTTTTGGATTAAGTTTTTTTATTATAGAAGCTGCTTCAATTACATTTTCAATTGTAGTTTTAAGATTTTTTGCAATAGTAGGTATTTTATTTTTACCAAGATTTTCAAGTTCTTTTTCTACTATAAGTTCTGCAAGCTCATTCCTTTTATCCATAGCCCTAAGTTGTATCATAAGACATTCTGAAAGGCTTTTTGCACCTACTCCCAAAGGTTCAAAAGTTTGTATAACAGCAAAGGCTTCTTCTATTGTAATTCTATCTATATTAAAATGCTTAAATATTTTATATAAATCATCGGCACTTTCTTTTACATAACCATTAGCGTCCATATTTTGTATAATATACTTTGCAATTACAAAAACTTCTCTTTCTAAATTTAATACATTAAGCTGTGACATAAGATATTCAAAAAGATTTTCTTCTTGTACTTCTTTATATTTCCAATCATCATTATCTTTTTCATCATCATTATAATATGTATTATTTTGAAAATCAGAAGACTGAAGCCATTCAAGCTTTTCTTTCATAATTTCAAATTTATCATCAATATCATTTTTTTCTTCACATTCAACAACAGGATTTTCTACTGAAAATTCTTTTATATATTCAATAAGTTCATCACTACTCATTTGTAAAATCTCTGCTGAAAGCATCATATTTTGTGAAAGCTTTAACTTTTGTGAAATTTCAAGTTTTAAATCCATAGATTTATCAACCCCCTATGATATTAATTATTTTTATTATATATAAAATTGCACCAAAAAACAATATTTTAAGATTTCAGACTATACAAAATAAACATCGTATGTTTCTATGTTAAATTTATATTTTTGCATGCAAAATATCCAATATTCCTTAAATAAAGCCAAAATTTAAGCATATCCATTTACAAATAGGAATAAAAATAGTATATTGTTATTTGTAAAGATTATTTATATATACATTGAAAATATAAACAAAACTATAAGTTATGTAAACCTTAATTTTTATATGTATTATTTGAATATTCTATTTATTGAAAAACATGAAATCATATTCAATCAATAAGTTTCCAAATAAATTTGTTGAGAATTAAAGATTTTTGTATTAAAATAATAACTGTTGATTTTTTAACGCAGTTATTTTTTATAATAATTTTAATTTTATGTCTGTGCAGATGCAAGTAAAAACTAGTATCTGTGCAAAAATGAACAGAGGGGGATAATATGCAAGCTTTAACGTTCAAACGTGGAGTCCATCCACCAGATGGCAAAGCCCTTTCAGCAGAACAGCCAATTAAGGTTATTATGCCGAAAGTAGGTTCAGAATTATTTTTCCCTATGTCACAGCACATAGGCGCACCTTGTGACCCACTTGTACAGGTTGGAGACTACGTAAAAGTAGGTCAGAAAATCGGCGAGTCACAGGCATTTATGTCTTCTCCTATTTTCTCAAGTATTTCTGGTACTGTAAAAGATATCAGACCAATGCTTGTTCCTGGAGGAGCTACTGTAAAATCCATCGTAATTGAAAACGACGGAAAAATGGAGGAAATCGAAGGCCTTAACCAGCCAAAAGATTACACAAAAATGACTAATGAAGAAATACTTGCTACTATAAAAGAAGCAGGTGTTGTTGGTCTTGGTGGTGCTGGTTTCCCTACACACATTAAACTTAACCCTCCAAAAGACCAGCCTATTGACTATATCATTGTTAATGCGGCTGAATGTGAACCTTACCTTACAACAGACTATCGTCTTATGCTTGAAGAAAGCGATAAAATCGTAAGAGGTTTACAAGTAATGCTTAAGCTTCACCCTAACGCTAAAGGTGTTATTGGTATCGAAACTAATAAACCAAAAGCTATTGAATCTATGGAAAAGGCTTGCCAAGGTATCTCAAATATCACAGTACAGCCTCTTAAAACAAAATTCCCACAGGGTTCTGAAAAACATCTTATATATGCTGTAACAGGCAGAGAAGTTCTTTCAGGTGCTCTCCCTGCTTCTGCCGGTTGTATAATCGACAACGTTGATACAGTTATTGCTGTTGAAAGAGCTCTCTTCAGAGGTAGACCTCTTATGAGAAGAGTTGTTACTTTCACTGGTGGAGCTGTTAAAAACCCAGGTAACTACAAAATACGTATCGGTATGACATTTACTGATATAGTAGAAGCTGCAGGCGGATTTAAAGAAAATGACCCACCTGTAAAAATTATAGCTGGAGGTCCTATGATGGGTCCTGCAATGTTTACAACAGACGTTGCAACTGTAAAAACTTCTTCAGCTCTTCTTTGCTTCACAGAAAAAGAAGCATTTATTCCTGAAGAAAGAAACTGTATAAGATGTGGAAAGTGTGTTGACCACTGTCCAATGGGTCTTGAACCACTTGTACTTAATCAGTGTGCTATAATAGGCGATGGTGATGGTTTCGTTAAAAATCACGGACTTGACTGTATAGAATGCGGAAGCTGCTCATACGAATGTCCAGCAAAACGTCAGTTAGCTCAATCAATCAGAGCAACTAAGAAGATTGAAATGGGTAAAAAAGCTGCTGCAGCCGCTGCTGCAAGAGCTAAAGCCGAAGCAGAAAAGAAATAAAGGGGGATAAACATAATGAGTAATTTTGTAGTATCAGCTACCCCTCACGTCCGTTCTAAGGATTCCATCCAGGGAATTATGCGTGATGTAATAATTGCACTTCTTCCTGCAACAGTGATGGGTATTGTATACTTTGGAATAAAAGCACTTGCTCTCGTTGCAATTTCAGTTGCTTCAGCAGTGTTCTTTGAATATCTTTATCAGAAACTTACAAAACAGAGAGTTACAATAGATGACCTTAGTGCTGTTGTAACAGGTCTTTTACTTGCACTTAATATGCCAGCAGAAGCTCCTTTCTGGATGCCTATAGTTGGTAGTGCATTTGCTATTATAATAGCAAAACAGCTTTTTGGTGGTCTTGGACAGAACTTTATTAACCCTGCCCTTGCAGCCAGAGCATTCTTACTTGCGTCATATCCAACAGCAATGACTACTTGGACACTTGACGGAGTAACAACTGCAACACCTCTTGCTCTTTTAAAATCAGGAGATTTAGTTGCACCTACTGCAAATGATTATATGGCTGCTCTTACAGGTCATATCGGTGGTTGTATAGGTGAAACTTGTGCAATCGCACTTATTATTGGTGGACTTTACCTTCTTTATAGAAGAGTAATTTCTTGGAGAATTCCAGTTGTTTACATAGCAACAGTTGTTATTTTAACAGGACTTATAGGAAGAAACGGTGTAAGAGTTCCTCTCTACGAAGTACTTGTAGGTGGTCTTTTACTTGGTGCATTCTTTATGGCAACAGACTATGCTTCATCACCGGTTACTGCAAAAGGTCAAATTATAATGGGTCTTGGCTGTGGTCTTCTTACAACTCTTATAAGAATCTATGGCGGATACCCAGAAGGTGTTTCATATTCAATACTTATTATGAACCTTTGCGTACCTCTTATTGACAGATTCACAAAAGGCAGAATCTTTGGAGCAAGACCAAAGGAGGCGAAAAAGGCATGAATGGAATAGTAAAACCAGCAGGTATATTATTAGTAATAACAGCAGTAGCAGCGATGCTTCTTGGTGTAGTTTCTGAAGTAACAAAAGAACCTATCGCTATACAGAACGCAAAAACAGAAGCTGCTGCAATGGCACAGGTTTTCCCTGTTGAAGGTGTTGAATTTGAAACTGTTGCAGATACATCTGCAGGAGATACAATATCTGGTACAATATCAAAAGTAAGCGAAGCAAAAGTTGATGGCGAAACAGTTGGATATGTAGTAACAGCAAATCCAAGCGGTTTCGGTGGTGCTGTTGGAACTATGGTTGGTGTTGATACAGAAGGTGTTATAACAGGACTTCGTGTTCTTTCTCACTCTGAAACACCAGGTCTTGGTGCTTTATCAACAGACCCAAGTTTCTATGAACAGTTTGCCGGAATGTCTGGTGACATTAAAGTTACAAAAGACGGCGGAAATGTTCAGGCCATAACAAGTGCAACAATAACATCAAGAGCTGTATCTGACGGTGCTCAAGAAGCTCTTAATTGGGTTAGTGAAAACGGAGGTGCAAACTAATGGGTAATCCGATAAAAATAATTAAAAACGGTATTATTAACGAAAACCCAACCTTCGTGCAGGTTATCGGTATGTGTCCTACACTTGCGGTAACAAGTTCTGCTATAAACGGTCTTGGTATGGGACTTTCAACAGCAGCCGTTTTAATATGTTCAAATATTTTCGTATCATTAATTAGAAAAATTATTCCAGATGAAGTAAGAATTCCTTCATTCATCGTTGTTATAGCAACATTCGTTACAATAGTACAGTTCCTCTTACAGGCATATTTACCAGAACTTAATGCCTCATTAGGACTTTATATTCCACTTATCGTTGTTAACTGTATCATTCTTGGTAGAGCTGAAGCATTTGCTTCTAAAAACTCACCTATTGATTCATTATTCGACGGTGTAGGTATGGGTCTTGGTTTCACAATTGCTCTTACAGTAATTGGTCTTGTACGTGAATTTATCGGTTCAGGTACACTCTTTAGTGTTGCTGTACTTCCAGAAGCATTCCCTAAGACATTACTTTTCGTAATGGCTCCTGGTGCCTTCTTCACATTAGGTTGTCTTATGGCGCTTCTTAACCACTTTAGAAACAAAAAGAAATCTGCTTAATAAGGAGGGGAAAATAGATGAATTTAATATTATTAGTATTAGCTGGTATATTTGTTAACAACTATGTATTATCACAGTTCTTAGGCATCTGTCCTTTCCTCGGTGTTTCCAAAAAAGTTGAAACATCAGCAGGTATGGGTGTTGCCGTTATATTCGTTATAACACTTGCTTGTGCTGCGTCATGGCTTGTTTATAACTTTATTTTAGTTCCACTTAAAATTGAATATCTTTACAATATAGCCTTCATTCTCGTTATTGCTGCTTTAGTTCAGTTTGTAGAGATGTTCTTAAAGAAAAGTTCACCATCACTTTATCAGGCACTTGGTGTTTATCTTCCACTTATTACAACAAACTGTGCTGTTTTAGGTGTTGCCGTTGTTAATATGCAGAAAGGCTATAACTTTATAGAAGCTGTATTAAACGGTGTTGGTGGTGCTGTTGGTTTCGCACTTGCAATTGTACTTTTTGCAGGTATTCGTGAAAGAATACAGTATAATAATATTCCTAAAGCATTTGAAGGATTCCCTATTGCTCTTGTATCAGCAGGAATTATGTCAATTGCATTCTTAGGATTCCAAGGCTTAATTAAAATTTGATAAAAACAAGGAGTGAGATAAATGGATATAATGAATATTATAAATCCAATACTCAGTATTGGCGGTTTAGGCCTTGTTTTTGGTGCAGGCCTTGGTTTTGCAGGAAAAGTATTCGCTGTTGAAGAAGACCCAAAAATCGGAGAAATATCATCAGTTCTTCCTGGTGCTAACTGTGGTGGTTGTGGTTTCCCTGGTTGTGGTGGTTGTGCTACTGCAATCGCAGAAGGAAAAGCACCAGTAAACGCTTGTCCAGTTGGTGGTTCAGCCGTAGCTAGTAAAATCGCTGAAATTATGGGTGTTGTTGTAGAAGAAAGCGAACCTACTGCTGCATTTGTAAAATGTGGTGGTAATTGCGACACTGCAAAAGATAAATATGAATATTTTGGAATGGACGACTGTGTATTTGCATCACAGCTTGCTGGTGGTGGTTCAAAGGGTTGTTCATATGGCTGTCTTGGACTTGGTAGCTGTGTAAAAGCTTGTCCTTTCGATGCAATAAAAATTGAAAACGGTATAGCTGTTGTAGATTCAGAAAAATGTACATCATGTGGTAAATGTGTTGCTACATGTCCAAAACATATTATTGAAATACTTCCTGTAAACAAAAAAGTTAAAGTACAGTGTTCTTCAAAAGATGCTGGAAAAGCTGTTTTACAGAATTGTACAGTTGGTTGTATAGCTTGTAAAATATGTGAAAAAACATGTAAATTTGATGCTATACACGTAATAAATAATATTGCTGTTATTGATTATAGCAAATGTAAAAACTGTGGTATGTGTGCTAATAAGTGTCCTAAAGGTGTTATAACAGGAAAGAGACCAACTCCTCCTGCTCCACCAAAAGTTGATGTTGCAAAGCCAGCAGAAGCTCCACAGGAAACTAAAGCTGAATAATATTAGCTAAATAAAATTTTTATAAAAAACGGTGTTTTTAACACCGTTTTTTTGTTATAAATGTCATTTTATTTTTAATTAAAGTCTGTTAAAATATTCTAGAAATATATAAAATATATATTTAAGGGGGTATATGCTTTGAGAGGAGATACAAATAATATTCTTATATTTATACTTATAATTCTTGCAGGAATTGTTTTAGGTGGTTTTATAGGAGAGTATCTTGGAAGCATACCTTTTCTTGATTGGCTTAAATATGGTAAAGAATTTGGACTTATAAGTCCTCTTATACTAGATTTAGGTGTAATTAAAATTACTTTCGCCCTTACAATTAAATTTACTTTAGGTGTAATTATAGGTCTTGTTGTGGCGATATTTTTATATAAGAAATTATAAAGAGGTGTTTTTATGAAAAAATTTATACTTGCTTCTGCATCAGCAAGAAGAAAATATCTTCTTGAAAAAATAGGAATTCCATTTACTTCAGTTGAAAGCAATCTTGACGAACAAGCCGAAGTAGAAATTAAAAATTCTCCATATGAATGGGTAAAAGCTGTTGCAGCTAAAAAAGGTCATGCAGTATTTGAAAAAACAACTGTCGAACCAGATACAGTAATAATATCAGCCGATACAATAGTTACTGACATGGGAAAAATACTTCATAGACCAAAAACAAAAGATGAAGCAAGAGAAATGCTTGCATCAATATCCGGTAGAAAACACACAGTATATACAGGTCTTACACTTATATTTGTAGGTGCTGATGGTAAAATAGAAAATGAAGAAAATTTTGTTGATGCAACTGATGTATATATGCATAACCTTACAGATGAAGAAATAGAAGCTTATATAAGTACAGATGAGCCTTATGATAAAGCTGGTGGATATGGTATTCAGGGCAAAGGTTCTCTCCTTATAGAAAAAATCTATGGTGATTATTATACAGTTGTTGGTCTTCCATTAGCTATACTTTACAGAGGACTTAAGAAAAATGGTGTAAATATATTAGAATTTTGGAAAAACTAATAATTTAATATAGAAATAAAAAATGACATTATTTTTAATAATGTCATTTTTTATTTCTATATTTTTCTACAATATAATGAGAATTTTTCAACAATTATCTCCATTGACTGGATATTTTGCCCATAGTATACTGGATATATTGAAGTTAGCATATTCTAACTACCCAAACATTCGTATTATATCGAATGTAATTTTTTTTATGGTTTAAAAAGGAGGTATATTTTTGAAAAATAAAAATATTTTAGCTATGGTATTAGCTGCGTCTATGGCACTACCAACAAATATTTATGCACTTTCAAAATCAGACTTTTCAGATTTTCCAAATGATTGGTCAACACCTGCATTAACTAGTGCCATTGAAAATGGCCTTTTAGTAGGAACAAATGGTAAAATAAATAGTTCTGATTTTATTACTCGTGCTGAAATATCTGCAATAATAAATCGTGCTTTCAAAGCTACAAAAACATCTTCTCTTTCAAATTATAAAGATGTTCCTTCAAGTGCATGGTATTATAACGATATGGCAAAAGCTGTACATATGGGTACTTTTGTAGGCTCAAACGGCTTTTTATACCCTGAAAAAAATATAACACGAGAAGAAGCATTCTCTGCTATTGCACGAGCTTTTCTTATAGATGAAGGAGACTATTCTGAGCTTTCAAAATTTAATGATGGTAATACTGTTTCTGATTGGGCAAAGAAAAGTATTTCTGGACTTATAAAAAAAGGATATATAAAAGGTTCTAATGGAAATATAAATCCAAAATCATATATAACAAGAGCTGAATTTGCACAAATAATGTATATGATAGTAGGTTCATATATTTCTTCTTCTGGAGAATATTCAAATAATATAAATGGTAATTTGGTTGTGTCTTCTGATAATGTCACTTTAAAAAATGCAACAATAGACGGAGACCTTATTGTTGCTGATGGTGTTGATACAGGTAAACTTATATTGGATAATGTATCTGTTAAAGGCAAAATATTGGTTCGTGGTGGAAATAATATTAATATAACAGGTTCAACATCAACAGGAGATATTATCGTTCAAAACAATAAATCAAATACAGAAATAAATATTGATAAAAACTCATCTGTTGGCAATATATCGCATAAAACAGAAATAAAAGTAACTGGAGAAGGTAAAAAAGGTAGTATAAAAAATCTAACTGATAATTCAAAAGAAGAAAAAACTCTTAATATTGATAAGCCTTCTAAATCTTCAAGTGGTTCTTCTAATAGTAGAGGTAACAGCTCTTCAACAACAAATACAACGTATAATGTTTCAAATTGGCAAGAGCTTAAATCAGCTGCATATAATGCAAAAAGCGGCGACACAATAAAACTTAAAGAAAATATAAATGATGCTGGTACAGATACGGCTATTTTAGATGGTGTTTCAAGTGCTACTCTTATAATATCAAAGAAAAATATAACATTTGATGGAAATAATAAAACAATAACAGCTAAAGAAGGTAAAACTTTCTGCTTTGATATTGATGGATTGGAAGGTACGACAACAGGAATTGTTGTAAAAAATCTTACAATAGATGGTGCTTCATTCTCCACTAAACTTGGTGGTGCATTTTTTGTAGAAGATGGTGCAGAAACAACATTTGAAAATGTTACATTTAAAAACTGTAAAGCTAATAATAAAAGTGATGTTACAGGTGGTGGAGCTATATTTATAAATGACCACGGTAAAATACCACCAAAAGTTACAGTAAAAAATTGTACATTTGAAAATAACTCTATTCCTTCAAAAGATGGAAGTTTTACTGGTAGAGGTGGAGCTATATATGCAAATAATTTTAGAGCTCAAACTCCTATGAATGTAAATATTATAAACTCTACATTTAAAAATAATAATGCAGCATATGGTGGAGCTATTGCTGTTGATGGTATAGTTAATATTAAAATTACAGGATGCACATTTGAAAATAATAATGGTATTATTGGTGCAGATGATATATATATATATGAAGGTATTTCATCAGGAAAGAAAAAACTTTCAATTACTTCAAAAGTAAATGCTAATCTCTCTAATAATACCTATACAAATAAATCTGATAGTAAAAATAATATGCAAGAAATGAATATTATTTTTAGTCGTTATTATCCATCTGACTTTACAGGCGATATGACAAGAAAAGCTCCTGAAGGTACAAAAGATTTAACATTCAAAGATATTGAACGCAAAGAAATTATAGAAAATAGTTCAATTAAAATTGAAAATAATAAACTTGTTATAACAGGTGATAGTGGTATAAGTATAGATAAATACCGTAATGCTATTACAGAAGTTTATATAAATGGTACATCTATAAAAGGTGTAAAAGGTACATCTATTATTAATGAAGATGGTTCAATAAATTTTGATGCAAAGAGTTCAGATAATGGCTCTACTAACCCTATATTCTCTAATGGTGCTGATAGTTCCTATGCTTTAAAACTTGTAGCTAATGGATATCCAACTGTTAGCGGAACTGTTGGTAATAGTAAAAAACCTATAACTCCAGAACTTACGGGAACACTTACAGATGGCGAATGGTATGGTATTGGTGATTGGAGTTTATATTATGAAAATAAAGGTCCTGATATTGTACGCATAATAGTAAAAAATGGTGCAATACAAAATGCGTATGGCATAAAATATACTGAAGATAGTGGATTTGAAAGAGGTAAAAATATACTTTATAATATTGCAGGTCTTAAAGATATTACTAGTATAAAAGAACAACTAGAAAATAAAAAAGGTACTGCATATGACTCTGTATCTGGAGCAACAATGACAGCTAAAGGTCATTTAAGTGCTGTTGAAAATGCTATTAAACGCTCTATAAAATTTACAAATGATAAAAAAGAACAGAAAATTATGTGGATGGACTTTTCAAACATGCCAAAATCTACAATGAACTTTGGTAAAAAACTTGATTTAACTGATGTAAAACTAAATATTTATTTATCACCAAATGGTGAGAAAAAAGAAATAGGTTTTGACCAACTTGATGATTATGGTATAACAACAAGTATTCAAAATGGTACTGTAATTACTGAAAATACGCCAGAACTTTCTCCACATAATAGTTTGCAAATTTATTTTAAACAACAAGACTCATTAATTTCAATACCTTCAAAAGTTGTTGTATCTAAAAAAACTAACTACACTATACCTAGTCATATAATTGCTAATCTAGAAAATGGTGAAACAAAAAGAATTGATATTAATGAAAAATCATATGAATACACATTATCAGCTATCGGTAATATAACATCAATGGAAATATATGCTGGTGACAAAAAACTTACAGATGGTAAATATTCTGAAGAATATAACGATTGGGAATTTAGTCTTAAAGGTATTAAACCTGCTGAAAGTGATAATACTTGGAAATACCAAACATATCGTATTATTGTTGATAATTCTCAAGATACCTCAAAAGTAAAGTCATTTGAACTTGATACAAATTATTTAACAACTACATATGGTGTTGGATATAAACTTAATTTAAATGATTTAAGAATAAATATTATTACAGAAAAAGGAAGCAAACAAAAACTTGAAAATTGGCAAGCTTGCCTTGATAGAGGATTTACTGCCACTCCAGAAAATGAGTATACATTTAAAAAAGATGATGCTACTAATAATGTAAAAGAAATTAAAATTTCATATGGTGATTTAAGTGAAAAATTTACAGTAAACGTAATAGATTATGAAAAACAAATACCTGCTAAAGTTGAAATTTATGATGGTAATTCCATTATAAAAACTATTAATGTAACAATGGATGACTGGAAAAATTCTAATGGTATGCTTACAATTTATGATGTAGATATGCCAGAAAAATATATAGATTGGTCAGAAAATACTTTCACATTAAAGGTATTTAATTCATCAAATGAAGTAATTTCAAAAGAAGACTATACAATAGAAAAACAAATAAATGGAAAAGCATTAGAAATTGCCTTAAATAAATATACAGAATATGACTCTTATGGCGGATATTTAAGATTATATTTTAAATTTTCAGATACAGAACCTGTAGCTCCAAAATCTAATTCTATTACAAAAACAAGTAAACCTATATCTGTTGGATATGGTTATGATGTAACTGCAACTGTAACTGCTGAAAATGGAAAAATAGCAAATATTTCTTGGAGTAATACAGACTCTGGAACTAATTCTAATTGGACAAATATATTTGAAAATGGAAAAGAAACATTCTTTAATAAATTTATAGGTCTTACAAAAGAAAATGCTATTTCAACAATAGATTCCTTAAAAATTAATCCTTCTGGAGATAAAGTTGATGCTGTTTCTGGGGCAACATATACATCAAAAGCTGTTCGTGATGCAATAAAAAATGCATATGAACAAATTTTATCAGAAAGCGGTGAAGTCGTAGCTCCTTCTGCACCTATAATAAGTTCATCAGATTTCAGAACAAAATTAATGTATTCAGCAAACGGAAAAGCTGAGTTATCTGTATCTTCTGATGAGGATTGTGAAATAATATATACAACAGATGGAACAGAACCTTCAAAAAGTAATGGAACAACAACAAAGGAAAAAACTATATCAATAAACTCTCCATCAACTTCTGATAATACTGTCATATTAAAAGCTATTGCTGGAAAAAACAATGTATATTCAGATATTTCTACAACAGAAATTAAATTTTTTGAACTACCAAAATTAAGTGCAGGTACAAAAGTTTATGAGGCTACAGAAACTTGCCCAGGAAAAGTAGGCAAACCATATGAAGTTAAAATAAAGGTTACAACTTTAGATGGTAAAATACAAAAAGTTGAAGATATGGGAACAACCCCTTCCGACATAAGAGATAAAGTTTATTGGAAATATCTATTTCCAAGAACAAGTGGAAAAAGTATAACATCCATGCTTGAAGGTAAAACATTTGAAGATATTTTATCTGCAAAAACGACACCTGAAAAAGAAGGATTTAATACTGATGCTGTTTCTGGGGCAACAATATCATCAGATGCAGTAAAATATGCCATTATAAAAGCACTTAAATCTGAACCAACTTCTTCAAATGATAATAAGGTAATTACACCTACTGTAAGTGCACTATGGGGAAATGTAACAGATGCTATGGCTGCTGGTTTAAAAATATCAGTTTCATCTTCATCTAATGTTACAATTAGACATACTACTGACGGAAGTGAGCCTTCAGAAACGAGTGAAGAATTAACTAGTATGTATGGTCGAATAAATCATACATTCTATGGTAAAAATCCAAATGGTACAAAAATGCCTTTAAAAATAGCTGCCTTTGATAACAATGGAAATAAGAGCGATATTGTAACAACTTGGCTTGTATTTGCAAATCCAAATGAAAAAGTGGAATATAATAGTGGAACATTTGAAGGAAGTTATGATGATATTAAAGTTTCTGCTAAAATAGAATTTTCATATTATGGAAGCAACAATTTAATAAAAGAAATAACTCTTGATTCATCAACAAAAAAGAAATACTCAGAATTTATTGATGAATTATTAGCAGAAGTATACTTCAAACAATCTGCAAATATTGACGATATAGAACTTATATCCGGTCAAGATGCTGAAGCACAAAAAAATATATTAAAAGCAATAGATGATGCTATAAAAAAAGCAGTTATTAATAATAAACCAGTGCTTGCTAATTCTCTTCCTACAGAAAATAACATATTACATACGGATTTAAGTTATTCTGAAAATGAAGTATTATCTAATGTTTCAACACACTCTGAGGATGAAAATATAACTTCATTATTAGAAACTACTACAGACAACTTAGATATATTATAAATAAAAATAAAAAAGCTTGTTATATAACAAGCTTTTTTATTTTATATATCTTTAACTCTTTCAATATGTAATGCAAGATAGCTCTTTTCAACATCTGTAATTTCTTTCCCAACTTTTTCGGAAATATAATCACATACTATACCTGCAATATCATAAGATTTAGGAAACCTGGCAAGTACATATTCAGACATGTCTATATTAGGCTTTTCACCTGTTTCAAGTCGTGCAAGAAGATACTTTAAATGTGTAATTAATCTAGCATATGATAAAGAATCTTTATGAAGCAATTTACCTACTGATTTTTCTATTATATCCATAGCTTCTTTTATTATAAGTGCAGTATCCATACCATATTTAATATCAGTACTTGTAACAGCAGAGTGTACATGCAAAGTGATATAACCTACTTCATCGTCACTTATATTTGTATTAAGTTTTTCTTTTATTATATCTCTACCTTTTAATGCTACACTATATTCCTTTTCAAAAAGTGCTTTTAATTCCTTAGAAAAAGGATTTCTTATTTCCATATTTTCATTTATTCTTTTTATAGCAAATGCAATATGGTCTGCAAGAGGAATTAATATATTATTATCAACAGATTCAAAAACTTTTTCCGCCTCTTCTATTATGTTACCTGCTATTTCAATATATATTCCATCAATACTTTTTATCATTTGTATTGAATTTCCTCGTGCATTTTCTTTTTCAAAAAAATAAGCTTTAGAATTTTCAAACCTTTCAACATTCTCATTTATTTTTTTACCAAATCCTATACCTTTTCCAATAAAAATAACTTCTTGTTTTGTATCCAGGTTCATTACAAGCACTCCGCTGTTGTTTAAAATTCTCAGAATTTTATACACCTTTACCCCTGCTTCCATATAAAATATTTGAAAAAGTTATAAATTAAAATGGGCCGTATAAAACCCCTTAAATTTTATACGGCCTTATACTGTTTATATACTTATTTTAATGTTATAACATCTTCATTAAAATTATATATATTACCAGCTGTTTTTGTCCACTCTATTTTCTGATTTTCTGACATATTTGTTATTACAACAGGTGTTGCAGTCTGAAGACCTTTTGATTTGATAAATTCTGCATCAAATTCAAGTAATTTCTGACCTTTTTTAACTTTATCTCCAACTTCAACAAATGTAGTAAATCCTTCACCATTAAGACTTACTGTATCAAGACCAACATGAATAAGAAGTTCAACACCTTTTTCACTCTTAAGTCCAATAGCATGTTTTGATGGGAATACAACTTCAACAGAAGCATCACAAGGAGCATATACAACATTGTCTTCTGGGAATACAACAAAACCATCACCCATTATTTTACCAGCAAATGCAGGATCTGGAGATTCTGATATATCACATACTTTTCCTGTTATAGGAGTTGCAAATGTTTCTGTGATTGTATTTATAGGTTCTTCTGTTTTAACTTCTTCTGTTTTTGGTTCTTCAACTTTTTCTGGTACAAATTCTTTGTCACTTTCAGGACTTGCAAGATAATCTTCAAGGTTTGAACGAATAACTGCAACTCTAGGGCCATATATAACCTGTACGCCTTTACCTTTTTTAATTATACCAGCAGCACCAGACTGTTTTAATATACCTTCATCAACTTTATCTGAGTCTTCAACTGTACAACGAAGTCTTGTAGCACAGCAGTCAACATCAGAAATATTTTTCTTTCCACCAAGACCTGCACAAATAAGTTTTGATGTCATATCATCAGCAGAAGCACCATTTCCTTCTGTTCCTTTTGCTGCTTTTGCAGCATTTACATCAGCTTTTGTATAAAGTTTAGTTTCTTCTGTATCATCTTCACGACCAGGTGTTTTAAGGTCAAATTTCTTTATAAGGAATTTGAATATAAAGTAGTATAAGAAGAAATAAATTATACCAACTGGAATTATAAGCATCCAACTTGTTTTTGAATTTCCCTGAAGTATACCAAACATAAAGAGGTCAATAAAACCACCTGAGAATGTAAGACCAACTGCAATATTAAGTATATGTGCTATCATATATGCTGCACCTGCAAGTATAACCTGTACAACAAAAAGCATTGGTGCAACAAAAAGGAATGAGAACTCAATAGGTTCTGTTATACCTGTAAAGAAACTTGTTAAAGCTGCTGAAAGAAGAAGACCTCCTGCAACTTTTTTCTTTTCTGGTTTTGCACACTGATACATAGCAAGTGCTGCACCAGGAAGACCAAACATCATAAATATAAATTCACCTGAGAAATAACGTGTTGCATCTGCACTAAAATGTGTTACAGTTGGGTCAGCAAGCTGTGCAAAGAATATGTTCTGACCACCTTCTATAAGTCTACCTGCAACTTCCATAGTTCCACCAACACCAGTCTGCCAGAATGGAAGATAGAAAACATGGTGAAGACCAAAAGGAATAAGTGCACGTTTAATAATACCGAATACAAGTGTTCCAAAATATCCTGTACCTGTTACAAGACTACCAAGAGCATAAATTCCGCTCTGTACAACAGGCCATATAAAATACATTAATACACCAACAAAAAGATATGTTATTGTTGAAATAATAGGAACGAAACGAGAACCACCAAAGAATGATAATGCATTTGGAAGTTCAATTTTATAAAATCTGTTATGAAGTGCGGCTACACCAAGACCTACTATAATACCACCAAATACACCCATCTGAAGTGTATTTATACCACACATAGCAGAAACTGTACCACTTAAAACAGTGTCAGCTATTGTTCCATCAGGAAGTATTTTACCATTAATAACAAGCATAGCATTTATTGCTGTATGCATTACAAAAAAAGCTATAAGTGCGGAAAGTACGGCAACCTCTTTTTCTTTCTTAGCCATACCAAGGGCGACACCTCCGGCAAATATAATAGGAAGGTTGTCAAATATTGCACTACCTGTTTTGCTCATAATTGTAAGAAGAGCATTAAGTACTGTACCCTCTCCAAGAATTCCTTCAAGTCCATATGCTGCAATTGTAGTTGTGTTTGTGAAAGAACTTCCAAGTCCAAGAAGAAGACCAGCAACAGGAAGAACTGCGATAGGAAGCATAAATGAACGTCCTACTCTTTGCAAAACACCAAAAATCTTGTCTTTCATAATACTATCTCCTTTCAAATAATAAATAAAAAAACATTATGGTATTAACGCTTTTTAGGGCCCATCAAATAAAAAAAGACATTAATACCCAAAAGTGTGTATAATACACCCTTTGAATAGTTAATGCCTGCCTTCCAGTAACACACTATATGTATTTTTATATTACCATCAATATAATTATGCGTCAAGTAAAAAATTATGTGTAATTATTGTATAATATTACAAATAACAAAAAAGCTCTGACAAAAATTGTCAGAGCTTTTTATTATCTGAAAGCTGTTTTAAGAGCAGTTGCAAGTACTTTAGGATTTTTGTTATATGGTGTAACTGGAACAATATTTTTATCAGTAACTCCCATAAGTTCATATATAGCAATTCTTGCAGCTCTTACAGAATATTCTTCTGTAAATACCATATCATCTGGAATTTCAACAAACTGACTTATCATAGCAAAGTTTACCGAATTATCCATGACAACTTTAGGTCTATCACTCATTTTTCTTGGTTGGAACTGTGAATCTATATATGGCATCATACAAGGAATTACATTAATAACATCTTCCATAATTTCATCAATTTTATCTTCCCAATGGAAATGATGTATAAGTTCTGTAAGAATTTCACGTCCTGTACATTCTCTCATAGGCTTATTTACATAATCACCATTATTACCTGTATAAAGACCATAGCCCCAGAATATTGTTGTATTTGGGTCTTGTGCTTTAAAATGAGGTTGTGCTGCAACAACAATGCTCATAAGCCAACTAGAGTCTTTAAATGTCATTAAAGCACCACTTCCAGGTATATTTCCCGAAAACTTCTCAATCATTTTAAGAAGTTTATTACCTTTCATTGTTACAGTAAAGCTTTCCCAATTTGTTTCTTCCGGATTTCCAAAGAAAGGTTCTGGATTTCCAAGTTCATTTCTTTTTTCTGAAACTTTTCTCCAAAGCTCTCCAGAAATAGGATTTTCAGGTTTATATATAGGTGCAGTATCTAAATCGCCTAATGTTGCACAATCTGTCATACATCCATTTGTCATTATACATATATCATTTTCAAGTATATTAACAGTTGTACTTCCTTCTGGTGTATCTATATAAAGTTTTGTAGCTATAATATTTTCACTTTCCTCAAAGTCTATATCTTTAACAGCATAATCAGTATGGAAATTTACTCCTCTTTCTTCAAGATATGATTTAAGAGGGAGTATAACAGATTCATATTGATTATATGGTGTTCTTGTAACACCTTCTAGAGTTTCTATTCTTGGAAACTCAAATATCATTCTATTCATATAACGTTTAAATTCAAAAAGAGATGACCATTTTTGAAAAGCAAATGTTGTTTGCCACATATACCAGAAATTTGTTTCAAAAAAGTGTGGTGACTCCTCAAACCATTCTTCAATAGTCATATCATCAAGATTTTCTTCTTTTGTCGCCATAAGTTTTCCAAGAAGAAGTCTATCTTTATTATCAAAGCCCATAGATGTTACATCAAGTATATTTCCATCTCTATCAATAAGTCTTGCCTGTGCATGTGTAGGATGAAGATGGTCAAAATTAAGTATTTCTTCTGTTACGCTTTTATTTGGTACTTCAAGAGAAGGTATTGATGAAAAAAGTTCCCAAAAGTTTTCATATGTTTCTTCATTAAGCATTCTTCCCCCTCTACATACAAAACCTTTATTATCTCCTGCACCATCATTGCTTCCTCCAAGTATATTCATACCTTCATAAATATGAATATGGCTTCCTGGCATACCACAATCACGTATAAGATATGCTGCACCAGCCATTGATGCAAGTCCACCACCTATAAAATATGCATTTCCCATTTCTTCTATTGGTTCTGCTTCTATTTCATTAATTTTATTTACTTTAGATTTTTCTGCTTTAACAGCTTTGTTTTTAACTACTGCCGCTGCAGTTGCAACAGCACCAATACCAGCAAGTGTCATTATGATTGTTTTCTTTTTATTCATATTATAACTCCTCCTTTTTTGGAATTACATAAACATCATTTCCATTATCATATATAAATATACGTAAACTTATGTTAAATGTTTAATTATAAAAAAATATACAGTGCATTAACACTGTATATTTTATATATTATCATATTAATAATTATTTCAAATCTAACTTATACAAATTTTCCATTGTAACACCTATGTATGGATGCATAACATACCTACCATTTTCAAGTTCTACATAATCTTTAGGATTTTTCTTAAGAGCCAATGCACAGCTTAAATCAATTATAGATTTTGCTTGTCCTTTAAAATCACCAAAAACAGTTCCTGCTAATCTACCATTTCTTAATTCTTCAACAGCAGGTGTTGTACAGTCCACACCTACAATAACCGGTATTTTTAAATTCTCACTAACAAAAGCATCAATAGCACCTAACGCCATATCATCATTGTTACTTAAAACAAGCTCTATACTATCTCCAAATTGTTCTATAAACTGGGATGTTTTGCTTGTTCCTTGACTTCTTTGCCAATTTGCTGTTTCTGTTGCTAATTTTTCAATTTGTATTCCTGCATTTGTTATTGCTTTAACTGCATATTCTGTTCTTAAAAGAGAATCCTGATGACCTTGTTCGCCTTCAAGCATAACATATTGTATTTTTCCATCATTATTTTTATCCAAATTGTATTTACCACTATTATATATATCAACAACAATTTCACCTTGTTTTGTGCCAGAATCTTTAGCATCAGCTCCAACATAATAAACATTTTCCCAACGTTCAATGTCTTCTTTTACAGGCTCACGATTAAAAAATACTATTGGAATATTAGCAGTCTTTGCTTTATCAACAATAGGTGCTGCAACTGTTCTATCAACTAAATTTATACATAAAACATCATAATTTTGCTCAAGACACTTTGATATTTGCTCATTTTGTACTGTCTGATTTCCTTTTCCATCAAAAGAATTTATAACTATTTTTAAATTATCAGATATTTCTTTACTTCTAGCTGCTTTTTCAAGATTACTTTGCAATGTTGATATAAATGTATCATCTTTAGTATATAAAAACACACCTATTTTTATTTCTGTTATTACATCATCGGAATATTTATTATTACAACTACAAAAAATTATCATACATATAGATAGTATAATGACTTTACAGTATAAAAATATTTTTTTCATAAAATAGCCCCCTATCTTATAAAAGGAAATATAAGTCTTTGACATTCCTTAGTATACATATTTTCTCTATCTATTATTTTATAATCTATATCAGCATATTTTATTGCTTCTCCATTTACTGAAGAAACAGCCGCTTGTACACCAAGATAACCTATATTAAACTCGTTTTGTACAACAACTGCTGATATTATTTCTTTTTCAAGATATGATGCTATTTTACCATTTGTACCTGCTCCATATATTTTTCCGTTCCATTTATCCATACTATAAAAATATGACGCTGTCTTTTCTAAAACCTCTGTTTCTGTAGCTATAATTATATCCGGTTTATATTCAAATACAAGATTATCAAAAAAGTATGGTTTAGATGTATTCATATCATCAATAAGTATAGGAATTATATTTATTCCTTGTTTTGAAAATACATCTTTTAAGCCATTCTCTCTTTCACATATACTTATACTTCTAGGACTTCCCTGAAGTATTACAATATTTTTATCACTACTATTCATTTCAGAAAGAATTTTTTCTCCAAGCATTTTTCCCATCTCATAATTATCAGCAGAATAAAAACCATTTATTTTATTTGTATTAACAGTACTTTCTATTGCAATAACAGGTATTCTTAGTGAAATATTATTTACAGTATCAGTTATATAATCACTATCAGCAGCAGATATTATTATTGCATCTGCACCATTATTAAGCTCTCTTTTAAGAAGTTCATTTTGTTCATCTGCATTATTATATTCTGCAAGAGATATATATGTAATTTCAGCTTTCATATCATTAGCAGCTTGTTCCATACCTTGCATTATTATTCCAAAGCTTTCAGTATCAGTAAATCTTGTTATTACAGATATTTTTGTATAGTCCTTCTTAATATTATTAATATCAAATTTATATGATATAAGGTATAAAAATGAAAATGTTAATGTAATTATAAAAAATATTATGTATGGTTTTCCATTTTTCATTATATTACCACCTCTGAAGAATAAATCTGGTTTATTTCTATACAAGGAAGATGTATCCTTATAAGTGTACCTTCATCAGGTTCACTTAATATACTAAGACCATATTCTTTTCCAAAATATAACTGAATTCTTTCTTGTACATTTTTAAGTCCAACTCCACTTCCCTTACCTTTACTTCGGCTTTCATGTGTTAAAAGTTTATCTGCAACCTCTGGAGGTATACCCATTCCATTGTCTATAACATCTATATAAAGCTCATTATCCTTTTTATAAGCATTTACAACGATTTCTCCATCTCCATCCATAAACTCCATACCATGATAAACAGCATTTTCTATTAAAGGCTGAACAATAAGCTTTATTGTGGCAAAATTAAGAACATCTTCATCTGCATTTATTTTAAATGTAAATTTATCTTTAAAACGCATATGTTGTATTGTAATATAGTTTTCAGCATGTTTAAGCTCGTCTTTAATTGTTATTATATTCTTACCTTTATTAAGACCTATTCTAAAAAATCCTGCAAGAGCTGTTACCATTGTTATAGCTTCTTTATATCTTTCATTTTCAACCATCCAAACAATAGAATCTAATGTATTATATAAAAAATGGGGATTTATTTGTGCTTGTAATGCATCAAGCTCTCTTTGTCTTTTAAGTTCTTGTTCATAAACTATGTCACCCATAAGTTTATGCATTTGTTTTACCATTGATTTTATAGTTTTACCAAGGTGTTGTATTTCGTGAGAACCACCTATTGCTATATCTACATTTTGAGACCCCTGTTCAAGTTCTTTAACAGAATTTTCAAGAGCTTTTATTGGATTTGCAATTTTAGCTGATATAAACATATTAGCAAATACAAGAAGTATTATTGCCAAAAATACAACAAAAAGTATAAATATAGTAATCTGTGTAGAATTAGCAAATGTTTCATCAATAGGTGTAACCCCTATTATTTTCCAACCTGTATACCCTAAAGTTTTTACAGTTACAAGTCTTTTATTACCTTCCAACTCATCAATATAGTTTCCATCTTCATATTCTGAAACTTGGAAATTATTTTCTTTAACAAGATTTGAATATATAAGTTGTTGTCTTGGGTGATATATAAGTTCTCCATCTCTATCTATAAGATATATATAGCCTGTTTCTCCAAGACTTACATTTTTACATATTTGCTCTATGCCACTAAAATTCATATCAACAAGAAGAACTCCACCACTTATTTCTCCGTTATTTGTAAGCTCAACAGCTCTACTTAAAGAAACAACCCATTTATATTTATAATCTATATCTTCAAAAAGATTTTGAACATGGGCAGTTGAAAAATGAAGATTTTCTATTTGTTTTGTTGCATTTATAAACCAATCTTCATTTTGAGGTGTAGCTGTTTTTTTTAGTTTTGAAATAGGTGTGGCTGCAATAAGTTCTCCACTTTCTTTAAATACTGCAATACTTACAATATGTTCTCTATTTGCTTCATAAAGTAAATTCATTTCTTCATCAATATTTTTTTCAGATAAATCTATATTTTTTATTACACTATAATACATTGAATTAGAAACCTGCATAAGATTTCTTATATAAGAATCTAAATTATAATTTACTTGGTCAATTATTTTTTTATTATAATCTTCAGTTATATTTCTATTTGTAGCAGAAAAACGTATTATAAGAGAAGTTCCTATAAATATAAAACCTACAACTGCAATTATTGTAAATGATAATGAAAGCATATATTGAATACTTTTTTCACGATAAAAACAAGATACTTTATCAATATATTTTTTAAATCTGTTTTTCAACAAAATCCCCTCCGCTATTTTGAGGTATTCCTATATTTTGATGGTGAAACACCAAAATGCTTTTTAAATACATAACTAAAATAATTAGGCTCTGTATAACCTACTTTTGAAGAGATAATATATGTTTTATCATCTGTTGTATTAAGAAGTTTAACAGCCTCTTCCATTCTTACATCTGTAAGGTATGTTATAAAACTTACACCTGTTTCTTTTTTAAATATTGTTGAAAAATATGCAGGACTTACATGCAAATAATTACAAAGGCTTTCAACAGAAATATCACTTTCCATATAATGCTCTTTTATAAAAGCTTTTGTTTTTTCTGCCAAAAGTTTTGCAGAATCCATACGTTCACGTTTTATCATAAGACTTATTTTATAACAAACTTCAAATATAAAACTTCCCATTTCTTCAAGAGATTCGAAATCTGAAATATCAAAATACCCTTTAAATTCATCACCAAATATTTCTTTTGAATTAAGATTATAACTTCTTATGATTTTAAATAAATCAGAAAGAAGTTCTGTAAGATATATTTGATATTGACTTTTTGGTACACGTGAGTCTTTAAATTTTTTAACTATATCAATAACTATATTTTTTATAGTCTCACTACCCTCAAGCTTTATAGCATTCATAAGAGCTCTTGACTCTTCTTCGTCAAACTGAAGTTGTTTTGAAAAATCCGGTTCAATATCACCTATATATAGAGCTTTATCTCCCATTATAACTCTATAATCCAAAGCAGTTTTTGCACCGTTATATGATGTTTTTATTCCTGTTATTGTATCGCATACAGCACCTATACCAGCAGAAACAGATAATTCAAGAAAATATTTTGCTGTACAACAAATTTTATTCATCTGATTTACAAATTCCATTATTTGATTTTCATTTTCAAGTTTTCCTATAATAACAACTTCTTCATTATACAAAAAACTCTTAAAATCACATGAACTCTTTAAATTTTCATCTACAATAGATTGTAAAGATAAAGGAACAAGCTCCATATCATTTTTAAAAGCTACTACCTGTTCATTACTGATTTCACAATTAAATTCTGCATGTACAATAGCAACAACCCAAAAATTTGACCATAATTCCAAATCATATTGTATAGCTAAATCCATAACTTTTTCTTTTGCAACTCTACCTTCTATAAGTCTTGTAAGAAATTGCTGTTGAAGTATAGGCAAACTTTTTTTATAATTTTCACGAAGAACCTCTATATTTCTTTTTTCAAAAAATTCAGCATCAAGTTGATTTTTTATTTTCTTTAAAAGTTCAGTTAGTTTTAATGAATCTATTGGTTTGAGTATGTACTCATAAACATTTATTTTTATAGCTTTTTGAGCATATTCAAAATCATCAAAACCTGAAAATATAACAACCTTTGTATGTGGCATAGTGTCATAAAGTTTTTCACCAAGTTCAAGACCTGTCATAAAAGGCATTTTTATATCTGTAATAACAAGGTCAGGGTTATATTTTTTACATAAATCATAGGCCTCTTGTCCATTTTCAGCTGCACCTATAACCTCAAATCCATTACCATACCAATCTATTTTTCGTATTATACCATTTCTTAATTCTTCTTCATCATCTGCAATTATAACCTTATAAAGACTCATTTTTACCTCCAACAACATTACTGTTAATTAACAAAAATATTATATCACAAATTAAAATAGTATAAAATTTATTTATAAAAATAACCAGTTCCAAAATATATTGAAACTGGTTATTTGTATGTTTTTAATATATAATTTCAAATAAAATAGTAATTTAATCTTGAAAATCTCCAAAATACTCGTCTGCTATCATTAGTGCATGGGCAAACTCCGCACCCATTATTATTGTTAATGAACTAAAATATAGCCACATAAGAAGTACTATTATTGCTCCTATAGAACCATATATAACAGAATAATGTGCCATATTTTCAACATAAAATGAAAAACCCATAGATATTATAAGCCAAGAAAATAAAGAAAATACTGTTCCAAAAAATACATACTTTCTAGGAAATTTTATAGGTGGTGCAATATAATATAACAAAAAAAGTATAAAAAATAAAAGTCCTGCAAGTATTATAAATCTTAGAATATTCCATGTATTTATATATGGATTTGAAAATTGAAATGTTTGTGAAATAAATGTGAGCACAGTTTCACCTAATATTAAAAGCAATAATGCCACTAATATGGATATTATAAATACAAGTGTAGATATAAAAACCACAATATTATGTATAATAATACCATGACCTCTTTTTATACCATATGCCCTATTTATGCACTCAAGTATAAAATTAACAGCACGCATAGGAAAATATATTGAAAAAAAAGCACCAAAAAACATTATTTGTGAATTTCTTTCTTTTGTAACATACTCTATAAATACTGTTATTATATTAATTACATCTTCTGGAATAAATCTAGCAAACCCTTCTGTAATAGCTTGTGTTTGTATATCCATATATCCAACAAACATACTTAAAAATATAAAAAATGGAAAAACAGAAAATATAAAATAATATGCAAGTGCTGCTGCTGATTTGCTAACACCATGTTCAAAATATCTTTTTATAAATTCTTTAACAATGAATATAAACTTATTTTCTTTTATACTATTAAAACCCAATACTACACCTCCTTACTTTATTATAAATTTATTATAATACATAATACTTATTAAAAGTGTAATTTGTTTACACATTATTTATATTATGCACAAAATTAAACTTTTTTAATTTTCATTATAGTATAATAGCAATAAAATTTAAAAATTTATGTATATTATGTACCATATAGGGTTGCAATAATTGTTGTTTTTTGCTATACTACTTCACGTGGCGGACAAATGTCTTTATAGAAGAGAAAGTTTGTCTAATAAAAAGAACAGGGGTGTTTATTTTGGACTTCTTACAGTCAATAGTAGAATCAGTAAACAGTATACTTTGGGATTATCTTCTCATTATACTCTTATGTGGTACAGGTATTTATTTTTCATTTAGACTTAAATTTGTACAGATAAGAAAATTTAAAGCAGGTATAAAATCTGTTTTTGGGGGATTTTCGTTACATGGTGCAAAAGCAACAGCAGATGGTATGAGTTCATTCCAATCACTTACAACAGCAGTTGCAGCACAAGTTGGTACAGGTAATATTGCTGGTGCAGCAAGTGCAATTGCAGCCGGTGGTCCTGGAGCTATATTTTGGATGTGGGTAAGTGCATTCTTTGGTATGGCTACAATATATTCAGAAGCATCTTTAGCACAGAAATATAAACAAAGAGTACATGGAGAAATAACAGGTGGTCCTGTTTATTATATAAGAGAAGCATATAAAGGTACATTTGGAAAATTTCTTGCTACATTCTTTTCTATAACAATAATATTAGCACTTGGATTTATGGGTAATATGGTTCAATCAAATTCTATTGGCGAATCATTCAAAACAGCTTTTAATATTAATCCTGTAATAATAGGTGTTATAGTTGCTATTGCAGCTGCTTTTATATTTATTGGTGGTGCAAGTAGAATTGCAACTGTTACAGAAAAAATTGTACCTATAATGGCATTACTTTATGTTCTTGGAAGCCTTGTAATACTTATAATGAATTTTGGAAATCTTGGAAACTCATTTAAACAAATATTTGTACTTGCATTTGACCCTCAAGCTATGGCCGGTGGTGTTGTTGGTGCAACAGTAAAAGATGCTGTTCGTTATGGTGTTGCAAGAGGTCTTTTCTCAAATGAAGCTGGTATGGGTTCAACACCTCATGCCCATGCAAGAGCTAAAGTAGAACATCCTTGTGACCAAGGTATAGTTGCTATTGTTGGTGTATTTATTGATACATTTATTGTACTTACAATGACAGCTTTGGTTATTGTTTCAACAGGTTCTGTTTCAACAGGTCTTACAGCAGCTCCTTTAGCACAGTATGCTTTTAATACAGCATTTGGTTCTTTCGGAAATATATTTATAGCAATATGTATGTTATTTTTTGCATTCTCAACAATTATCGGTTGGTATTTCTTTGGTGAAATAAATGTAAGATATCTTTTCGGAAAAGGTGCTGTAAAAATATATGCGGCATTAGTTGTAGTATTTATAATAATAGGCTCTAAACTTAAAGTTGACCTTGTATGGGGTCTTTCAGATATGTTCAATGGTCTTATGGTTATACCTAACCTTTTTGGTTTACTTGCACTTAGTGGTGTTGTTGTAAAACTTTCAAAAGAACATGATGATAACGAATAATATATAAAAAAGATGTACCATTTACTGGTACATCTTTTTTAATAATATTTAACAGAAAGGAAATTTACTATTTATGAAAGTAATACATAAAATTCCACCAATATATACAGAAAAATCAAAAGTACTTATACTTGGAACTATACCATCTCCAAAGTCAAGAGAAAACTCTATATTCTATGGTCACCCTCAAAATCGTTTTTGGAAAGTTTTATCACAAATATTAAAAGAACCTTTTCCAAATACAAATGATGAAAAAATAAACTTGGCTAAAAATCATAATATAGCCATATGGGACGTACTTTATTCTTGTGATATAGAAGGTGCTTCTGATAATTCAATAAAAAATCCTGTTCCTAATGACTTAAATAAAATTATAAAGCAATCAGAAATAAAATATATTTTTACAACAGGTACAAAAGCTTTTCAACTTTATAATAAATATTGTTTAGAAAATACAGGAATAGAAGCAATACTTTTACCTTCTACAAGTCCTGCAAATTTCAAATATAATTTAGAAAAACTATGTTTAGAATATAGTATAATACTAAAATATATATAAATTACTCAAACATAGGTGTAGAAAGGTATCTATCTCCTGTATCAGAAAGTATTACAACAATATTTTTATTTTCTTCTCTTTTTCCAACTTCTAAAGCACCAAAAAGAGCTGCACCTGATGATATACCTACAAGTATACCTTCTTTTAAAGCTATATCTCTGCCCATTTTATAAGCATCTTCTTCTTTTACTGCTATTATTTCATCATAAATATTTGTATCAAGTATATCAGGTATAAAACCTGCACCTATACCTTGTAAACCATGAGCACCTGCAACACCTTTTGTTATAAAAGGAGAATTATATGGTTCTATTCCAACAATTTTTATATTCGGATTTTTTTCTTTAAGATATTTTCCAATACCGGATATTGTACCACCTGTTCCTATTCCTGCCACAAGTATATCAACATTACCATTTGTATCTTCCCAAATTTCAGGACCTGTTGTATTTTCATGAGCCTTTGTATTTGAAGGATTTACAAACTGTCCTGGTATAAATGAATTTTCATATTCTTTTGCTAATTCTTCTGCTTTTTCTATTGCACCCTTCATTCCTTTTTTACCATCTGTAAGTACAAGCTCAGAACCATAAGCTGAAAGTATTTTTCTTCTTTCAATACTCATTGTATCAGGCATTGTTATTATAACTCTATATCCTTTAGAAACACCTATTGCTGCAATACCAATTCCTGTATTTCCACTTGTAGGCTCTATTATTACAGAATTTTCTTTAAGTATACCAGCTTTTTCAGCATCATCTATCATTTGTTTTGCAACTCTATCTTTTATGCTCCCTGCCGGATTAAGGTATTCAAGCTTTGCAAAAATATTACTTTTACAATTATTTGATTTAGAAAAATTTGAAATTTCAAGTAATGGAGTATTTCCTACAAGTTCTGAAATATTTTTATATATCTTTGACATATTTATTCGCCTTCTTTTTATATATTTTAAAAAACTCCGTTCTTTGAACGGAGTTTTTTTTATAAATTACATTTTTTCAAGTTTTGCATCAACATCAGCATCAAGTGCTTTAACTTTAGCTTCAGCAGCTTCAATACTATCAGCTTTTACACCATAGTAGAATTTAAGTTTTGGTTCTGTACCTGATGGTCTTGCACAAATCCAAGTTCCGTCTTCAAGTGTATAGTGGAGAACATTTGAAAGTGGAAGTGTATCTTCTTCTGTTTCTCCTGTTAAAAGGTTTTTAAATTCTTTTGTCTGATAATCTCTTGCCCATTCAACTTTAATTCCAGCAAAATCAGAAGGTGTATTATTTCTTAATGTATCCATAATGTATTTAATTCTTTCAACACCTTCAATTCCTTTAAGTGTAAGAGATTTTATACCTTCTTTAAAGAAACCATATTTTTTGTATACTTCAATAAGACCTTCATATAATGTAAGTCCTTTTGTTTTATAATAAGCAGCCATTTCACAAACAAGCATTGTTGCAACAACAGCGTCTTTATCTCTTGCATATGTACCAGCAAGGCAACCATAGCTTTCTTCAAAGCCAAATACATATGTATAATCGCCAGTTTCTTCAAACTGTTTTATTTTTTCTCCAATATATTTGAAACCTGTAAGAACATCAAACATTTTCATTCCATATTCTTCACACATTGGTCTAATCATTTCTGTTGTAACAATAGTTTTTATAACAGCTCCATTTGTTGGAAGTGTTCCATTAGCTTTTTTCTGTGAAAGAATGTATTCTGTAAGAAGAGCACCTGTCATATTACCTGTAAGAACAACGTATTCTCCTTCACTATTTTTAACAACAACACCAACACGGTCACAGTCTGGGTCTGTTCCAACAATAACATCTGCATTTTCTTTCTTAGCAAGTTCTATTGCAAGATTGAATACTTTAGGGTCTTCTGGATTAGGATATCCTACTGTTGTAAAGTTTCCATCTGGAAGTTCCTGTTCTTTTACAACTAATACATTTTTAAATCCTATTTCGCTTAACGCATGTCTTACAGGAATATTTCCTGAACCATGAATAGGTGTATAAACAATTTTAAAATCATCAGCAACAGCTTTTATTACATCTGGATTAATTGACTGTGCTTTTACATTTTTAATAAATTCATCATCTACTGATTTATCCATTACGTTAAAAAGACCTGCTTTAACAGCTTCTTCTTTATCCATAAATTTAATATCAGCATAATCTTCAACAGCATTTACTTCTTTTATAATTTCTTCATCTCTTGGATAAGGAACCTGTCCACCATCTGCCCAATATACTTTATATCCATTATATTCTGGTGGGTTATGACTTGCTGTTACAACAATACCTGCTGTACAACCAAGATGTCTTACAGCAAATGAAAGCATTGGTGTAGGTCTTAAGGCATCATATATATATGCTTTAATTCCGTTTCCTGCCATAACAAGACCTGCTGTTTCAGCAAACTCTTTTGACATATTTCTTGAATCATAAGCAAGAGCAACACCTTTTTTAACTGCTTCTTCGCCCTGTTTTTTGATATAATTTGCAAGACCTTGTGTAGCTTTACCTACTGTATATTTGTTCATACGGTTTGTACCTGCACCCATTATACCACGAAGACCACCTGTACCAAAATCAAGTTCTTTATAAAATCTTTCTTGTATTTCTTTGTCATCGTCAGCAATAGCTTTAAGTTCGTTACGTGTTGCCTCATCAAAATATTCATTGTTCACCCATTGATTGTACTTTTCTCTGTAATCCATTTTAAATTCCCCTCTCTTGTAATTTATAGCAAATACGTTTTTTAAACGCAAAATACCCATTAATAGTATTATTGAAAGCTAAAATCAATACTTTGTGTATTACTATTTATACTTATAACTTTATTAATATCACTATATCCTAAAAGTTTAGCTACAAATCCATAATCACCCTCTGGTAAAGTAATATTAATAGGACTTCTACCAATATATTCATTATCAATGTATATATCTGCATTAGGTGGATATGTTGTTATAACAAAAGAAATATCTTGGCTAGCTATTTTTTCAAGTTCAGCCTTAATTTCATAAGAGCTTCCCGTAAGATTTACTGTTTGCTCCCAAGACTCATAACCATCTTTTTCAATTTTTACTGTATACTGTCCTTCATCAAGAACCTGAGGACTTGATATATCAGAAACTGCTATATCATTAATATATAATTTATATTCACTAACATTAGATTTAATAATTAAAACACATTTTTTCCCTTGCAAATCTCCAAGGTCAATGTTAAAGCTCTCTCCTGAAACAATAAATATTTCAGCAGAATAATCATTTATATTGCTACCTGTAATTAATACTTTATGAGAACCTTCCGTTACAGGTATTATACTATTATCAGAAATCTTTAAAGGTTCTCCATTATCTATTGTAATACGACCATTTTCTAATTTATCTGTATTTTTTATATTTATATTTCCATGAAATTCTACTATCTCAATATAATAAACAGTACCGTCATATCCTTTAAGTACAACCTTATCAACTTCTGTCAAATCAGATATAGATTTATGTTCACCTTTATAAATAATATCCGTTTCTTCAGAAATTTTATATGTTTTATTATCACATAAAATTTCTTTTTCATTTTCGGAAATCTCAACAGAATAGAGCTTTGATGTTAACTTATCACCAATATAAAAATATTTATCAGGATATGATATTTTAATTACTTTATCATCTTTAAGTTCAACGCTTATTATATCTCCGACAAAAATATTATTTATTGTTGTCTCTTTACCATTTATATCAAAAATCTCAGTTTCACTGTCTGGCTTTACAGAAAAACTATTTCCATCTTTTATATTTTTAAGTACAATTCTTGAATTTTCTATACTTTCAACAATAGTAATTGTACCATCTTCAATTGTAACATTATTCTCAATATTTGTATCATTTACTACCTTATCATCAGAATTATTTTTAGTATTTCCAGTAGACATAAATACAAATATAAATACTGCAATAAAAACTATAATACCTATACCTATTGCAATACTCATAAACAGTTTATATTGACCTGCTTTTTTATTATTTGGTTTTTGTTTATTATTTTTACTTAAAAAATTATTATCTAAAACAACAGTTTCACCAAAATCAGATGTATCTTCTTTTTTATTATTATTCTTTATATTACTGTCTAAAACTATTGTACTATCATTAAATTTTTCAGTTTTATTTTCTCTAATAGGTATCTTTTCTGAACTTATAGAATTAAGATAACTATTTTTATCTCCTAATTTTCTTTCTATATCACTATTATCAGTTTTTGTATTATAACTGATATTTTCATTTCCATGGTATTTTTTGATTTCTTCATTTATGGAATCAAGTCTTCGTGTTTTGCCATACTCGTCCTCATTATCTTCAAAATTATATTTGGACATAATATCACTCCTTAAAGGCTTAATATTCATATATAATATTTTAATTCCATATAACAAAAATTTCAACAACAATTTAGCCTTCTAACAAAACAGAATAAGAGGGAATAAAATCCCTCTTACACCCTGTATATCATTATATTTTTTGTGCAAGCTCTGCATTTTTTTTAAGTATAGATGCTGATTTAGAAAATCTTTCTAGCATAGCATCAGATATACATACTGTACGTTTATTGTAATATTCATTACATATACTAAGAAACTTTTGCGGAAATATCAAAAAAGCTTTTATAATCTCTCTTTCTCTATCATTTACTTCTCTTTTTTGTTCATACATTTCAAATATTTTAATAATGCTATCACTATCAAACATCTCATTTTTAATTAATCTTCTTAAAAAGTCTGAAATATCATGAGCAGTAAAATTATATGAACACTTATCAATGTTAGTAACAGTAAAGCCCCCATCTTCTAAAATTCGTATATTATCTCCCTTATATGTATTATGGCAAACTGTATTTTTTGATTTTTCATTTTTTATATTTATATAATCACATTTTTTAAGTATATCAAGGGAATTTTCTATCATATCAGAAACTGTTTCAAAATTTTCAATTACAATCATATCTACAGGGCTATATTTTCTACTTTCTTTTATCCTTCTTCTTATTCTTTTTAATTCCTTATATCTTTTCAAAAATGTATCTGGTATTTTATCAGCATCATTTTGCATATAACTACTTTCAAAGCCCTCAGAGGAATTATGAAAATCAGCAAGTATATCTGCACCTTTTAAAGCCTGTTCAAACTCAGAAAAATCAAGTTCATCTCCTTGCATACTTTCTTCAAGAACATATTTTGTACCATTTAGTTCATAAAAAAAATCACCAGTTATACCTTCCTCAAAAACAGCTATTTTAAAACCATTATTATTCATATATTTTCTTAATTCATTTTCTGCCGAAAGTCTTAAAATATCGTTACTTACTTTTCTTATTTCTTTAAATCCCTTATCTGTTTTACAAACAAATCCTGTTCGTGTTCTTACTCCTCCATAAAGTTTTATACCATATCCCTCTTTAAGTATTTTTAAATAAAGGTCGTCCATTATACTCCCCCCGTTTTATTTTTATTATGACAAAAAACACAAAATGCCTGCTTTACATACTATGCTGTAAACAGGCATTTTATTATTAAATATATTCTTTTGCTTTAGATAAAAGGGAATTTTTATTATTTTCATTAGGATTTTTATGGACATAATCAAGAAGAATTGAAAGAACCTCTCCAAGTCTTTTACCTTTTTCAAATCCCATATCAATAAGGTCATTTCCTGTAATATTCATATCTTTTTGGAATATACATTCATTTTTGGATATTATATTATTATATTTTTCAAGACCACTTTCTCCCAATTCTTTATTATTTATTAAAGAATAAAGTTTAAACCATTTTTCTATATTTTCTTTTCCAATAGTATTTGCTAATTTTTTTATTTCATAATCATTATTTGGAAAATCAATATTTTTATATTCAAGTAATTTTGAAACGCTTTTTATTGTATTAAGGTCAAATTTAAGATAACGAAGCATTTTTTTAGCTTCTTCACCATCAAAAGCTTTTAAAAATATAATCCAACATAATATATCATCTTTAGGTTTATTTAAAAGAGATTTTATTATATTTTCTTTTTCTTCTAAAACCTTATTATTAAGTTCACAGGATATTTCATAAAGTAAACCTGTTTCCCATAAAAGAGGTATTTTTTCTGTAAAATCCGATTTTATGAGTTTTGATATTTCTTCTCTTATTCTTTCAACACTTATTTTTTTAATAAGAGATACATTTTGTTTTAAAGCCTCTAAAGTTTCATTTTCAATATCAAAACCAAGCTGTGCCGAAAACCTTACAGCTCTAAGCATACGTAAAGCATCTTCATTAAATCTTTCAGACGGGTTTCCAACACCTCTTATTGTTTTAATTTTTATATCATCTATACCACAAAAAGGGTCTTTAAATCCTTCATTCGGATGATAAGCTATTGCATTCATTGTAAAATCACGTCTTAAAAGGTCATCTGTAAGTTTATCTGTAAAATATACCTTATTAGGGTGACGACAATCATCATATTCATCTTCAATTCTATAAGTTGTTATTTCATAATTATTTTTATTTATAACAGCGGTAACTGTACCATGTTGTATACCTGTATCAAATGTTTTTTCAAAACATGTCTTTACTTCTTCAGGCTTTGCAGATGTTGTAACGTCCCAATCCTTTGGAACTATATTAAGTATAGCATCTCTTACACAACCACCTACAATATAAGCCTCATATCCTTTTTTATTAAGACTTTCAAGTATATATAAAACATCTTCTGGAATATCAATTCTATTCATTATCATACCTCCTACTAAGAAAGTATACCATAAAATATAATTCATATTAAAACAAAATAAATTCTTAAAAATATGTTAATTTTTTTTAAATTCTTTGTTGACAAAAAACGTTAATTGTTGTATTATATTTTTTGCAGTTAAGGATAATTAAATATGCACCTTTAGCTCAGTTGGTAGAGCAACTGACTCTTAATCAGTGGGTCCAGGGTTCGAGCCCCTGAAGGTGCACTAAAAAGGCGACATTTTGGAAGACCTAGAGTTTCCGGGGTGTCGTTTTTATTTTTTAAAAAATATTATTAAAAGGATTATTAATTATGACACAGAAACAAACAGGTATATTTTTAATGATTTTATCTGCATTTATATTTGCACTTATGCAGATATTTGTAAATCTTACAAGCGGTGAAATTCCTCTTATGGAGCAAGTTTTCATAAGAAATACAGTAAGTTTTTTTGTAGCTCTTTTTAGCTGTATAAAAACAAAACAATCTCTTATAGGTGAAAAAAAATATCAACCTTTACTTTTTGCCCGTTCATTTTTTGGATATCTTGGTGTAGTAACGCTTTTTTATGCATCATCAAATGCTTTTCAAGCTGATGTTACTGTTATAAATAAAACATCACCATTTATAATAACACTTCTTGCTGTTATTTTATTTAAAGAAAAGGTTTCAAAAATACAGGTACTTGCACTTATAACAGCTTTTTTAGGTGTTGTAATATCAGCAGGACCAAAATTTTCATCTTCAGGACTTGCAGTAACTTCTGCAATACTTTCTGCTGTATTTTCTGCAATAGCATATACTTGTCTTTCATACTTTAGAGGAAAAGTTGACGGAATGACAGTAATACTTCATTTTTCAGCATTTAGTATGATTGCAAGCATACCATTTTTAATAAATGATTTTGTAATACCATCAACACAAAATTTATTTTTTACATTATGTATAGGTATATGTGGTTCACTTGGACAGATATGTATTACATATGCATATAGATTTGCTCCTGCCGGAGAAATAAGTATATACAACTATACCGGAATAATATTTTCAATGATTTTAGGATATACTGTACTTGGTGAGAATATAGGATTTACAACACTTATAGGAAGTATATTTGTAGTAGCAGGTTCATTAATGGTATATTTCAATAAAAACAAAAAAAATCAGGCATAAGCCTGATTTTTTTTTATTTTTTTTAATATTCAACAACTTCTGTGTTTTCAATAGCTTTTTCTATATAACTATCAAGTTCAGTAAGTTTTGATTCTATTTTTTCTATTACACTTGTTTTAGGTTTTGTTTCTGGGTGTTTTGCAACAAATATTGTACAACAATCTTCATAAGGACGTATTGATATATCAAATGTGCCTATTTTCTTTGCAATATCAACAATTTCCTGTTTATCCATACCAGAAAGAGGTCTTAATACAGGCATTGTACAAACAGCACTTATTGCATGAAGCCCTTGCATTGTTTGACTTGCAACTTGTCCAACACTATCACCTGTAACAAGTCCTTGTGCATTTTCTTTTTCTGCTATAATCTGTGCAGTTCTCATCATAGCTCTTTTAAGGAATATTGTAAGTTTATCATGAGGCACATTATCAAGTAAATAAAGCTGTAAATCAGTAAATGGTACAATATGAAGTTTCATACTACCTGTAAAACAAGAAAGTCTTTCTGCAAGGTCACAAACTTTCTGTTTTGCCCATTCACTTGTATAAGGAGGGCTATGGAAATAAACAGCTTCCATTTCAACTCCTCTTTTTGCAATAGACCAAGCAGCAACAGGGCTATCAATACCACCAGAAAGAAGTGCAACAGCTTTTCCAGAAGAACCAACTGGAAGCCCTCCAAATGTTTTTATAAGTTTTGAATAAATATAAGCATCATTTCTAAGCTCAATATTTAAAACAATTTCAGGGTTATGAACATCAACAGAAAGATTATCCATATTATTAAAAACATATCCACCTACATCAGCAGAAACTTCTCTTGATGACATAGGGTATCTTTTATCGGAACGTTTTGTTTCAACTTTAAATGTATAAGGTTTATCACTACAAAGTTCTTTCATGTGTTCAAGAGCAAGACTTCTTATATTTTCAATACTTTGGTCTTCTGTTTTTATACCTGGACAAAGGGCAATTATACCGAATATAGGCATAACTTTAGGTATAATTCTATCAAAATCAATTTCTGTTCCTCTTGATTCTATTATAAGTCGACCTTGTTCTTTAACAACATAGAAATCACCTTCACTATCTATGTTTTTTCTTATAGCTTTTACAAGTTTACCTGTAAATATATGTCTATTATTGCCACGCATAGCTATTTCGCCATACTTTACAATAAGAACTTTTTCTGCCATTATATTATCTCCTCATTCTTTGTACTCTTCTAAGCATAGGAACAACTTTGCAAAGTTGGGCTACACACTTTTCAGCCTCAGAAACAGTATTAAATCTTGAAAAACTAAATCTTATAGAGCCTTCTATAAGTTCTGGTGAAACATTCATAGCAGAAAGTACGTGACTTAATGCTTTTTTTCTACTGTCACAAGCAGAACCGGCTGAAACATATATATCCTTTTCTTCAAGAGCATGAAGAAGAACTTCACTTCTTATGTCTTTAAAAGCAACATTAAGTACATAGGGATTTGCATTTTCAACAGTATCACCATTTATACTTACATCAGGTATATTTGAAATTATACCTTCCCAAAGTGCTTTTTTAACTTCTCTTACTTTTTCACTATGCTCTAAAATATTTTTATAACTTTCTTCTGCTGAATTAGCAATAGCTGTAACCATTGCAGGATTTTCTGTACCTGCTCTCTGACCTTTTTGCTGACCTCCACCATATATAAGAGGTTTTACTTTTATACCGCTTCTAATATAATTAAAACCGCTACCTTTTGGAGCATGGAATTTATGACCACTTGCAGTAAGGATATCTATATTCATTTTTTTTACGTTTATATTGCATTTTCCAAAAGCTTGTACAGCGTCAGTATGGAATATAGTTTCAGGATTTTTTTGTTTTATAACTTTACCTATATTCTCCATATCCTGTACAGTTCCAGTTTCATTATTTGCAAATATTATGCTTACAAGGATTGTATCTTTTCTTATTAAATTTTCAAGTGCCAAAATATCAACATATCCCATATTATCAACAGGAACATATGATATTTCATATCCTCTGCTTTCAAGAACCTTCATAGGTTCAAGTACTGCTGGATGTTCAGTTTTTGTTGTTATAATATGTTTTCCACTTCTTATATAGCCTTCTGCTGTACCAAAAATAGCCCAGTTATCACCTTCAGAGCCACCGGAAGTGAAATATATTTCATCTTGATTACAATTTATAATATCAGCAATTACTTTTGAACCACTTCTTATAAGTTTTTCAGCCTCAAGACCTTTTTTGCTTGCAGATGCAGGATTTGCATACTGATTAACAAGTATATCTTTAAGCATATCAGCTGAACTTTCAAGAGTTTTTGTTGTTGCTGCATTATCAAAATATATCATTATTATGTCACCTCTTAATCAAGTTCATAAAGAAGTATTGAAAGTGTGCAAAGACCTGCTGTTTCTGTTCTTAAAATTCTTTTCCCCAGAGTTATGGATTTTATCCCCGAATTTGTTGAAAGATTTATTTCATCTGTGGAAAAACCACCTTCAGGACCTATAAAAACAGCTATTGTTTTTCCATCAAAATCATTTACAAACTGACGGAGTCCTCTTTCTTTTTCATTTTCATAAGGTATAATTGCACCGTCAAAGTTTTCAGCCATTTTTACAGCCTCTTTAAATGTTACAACAGGCTGTATTTTAGGTATTTTACCTCTACCGGACTGTTTTGCAGCAGCTTCTGATATTTTCTGCCATCTTTCAATTTTCTTTGCTTCTTTGTCTTTTTTATCAAGTTTTACAATACATCTTTCTGTATATACAGGTACAATTTCATCTATACCAAGCTCAACACATTTTTGTATTATAAGTTCCATTTTATCTGCCTTTGGCAAACCTTGAAAAAGAGTTATTTTTGTTTTAGGTTCAGAAACAGAAACTGATTTTGAAACAATATCAAGTAATACTTCTTTATCAACAAAAGAATTTACAGTACATTCATAGTCATTTCCACAACTATCACATACTGTTAAACTTTCGCCCTCTTTCATTCTAAGAACGGTTTTTATATGCTTTGCATCTTCTCCAGAAACTGTTATATTTTCATTTTTTATATTTTCAGGAGATACAAAAAATCTAGGCATAATATACCTCCTTATTTACCTGTATATCTTGATACAACAGCTGCCCAATCTTTTTTAGTTTTTGTTTCAATAACAGTAAAACCGTTTTCAGCAAGTGCATTATATACATCTTCAAGTCTATCTGTAATAATACCACTTGATATAAATATTCCTTCATCTTTTATAAATGCAGGAACCATTTTTGAAAGAGCAACTATAATATCAGCAACTATATTAGCTTCAACAACATCATATGATTTTGTTGTAAACTTATTATAAAGTTCTTCATCTCCAAGTATATTACCTGCCATAACATTATATTTTTCACGTGGAATATCATTCATATCAGAGTTTTCATAAGCAATATCAATTGCATTAGGGTCAATATCAACAGCATCAGCATATGAAGCCCCTACAAGAAGTGAGGCTATTGAAAGAATACCACTACCACAACCTATATCAAGTATTTTATCGCCTTCTTTAACATAGTTTTCAATATGTTCAATACAAAGCTGTGTTGTTTCATGTGTACCTGTACCGAAAATATGACCTGGGTCTATTTTAAGAATTATTTTATCTGTTTCTTCTTTAAGTTCTTCCCAAGATGGTTTAATCATTATTTTTTCACCAATTGGGAAAGGTTTAAAATATTTTTTCCAGTTATTAGCCCAGTCTTCTTCTTTAACATTTTTAAATTTAACATTAAGTGTACCAAGGTCAAATTCTTTTTCATTTTCTTTTAATGATAAAAGACCGCTTTTAATCTGTGAAAGCATTTCATTACCGGAAGCATTGTCTGTAACAAAGAATGTTATACCAACACCGGCTTCACGTTTAATCTCAACAAGCTCTTCATCAATATAATCCCAGTTACTATTTGGATTTTCCATAAATTCTTTAAAATCATTTTCATCTTCTATCATAAGTCCTGTTATACCACACTGATAAAGAAGACCGCTTACTATTTCAATACCTTCTCTTGTGGTTTCAATAAAAATTTCAAGCCAATCCATAATTTCCTCCTAAAAAAATTATTTAAAAATAATATTATGATTTTTATTTAAAATATAATCTGCTTTTTCAAAATCATCTTTATGAACATATATTATATATTCTGTATTCATTTCAAGATTTTCTCCAAAAGTTCCTGTTTGTGACCTATTTCCAGAAGAAAAAGGCGATGAACTTCTTTGGTCTACTGTTTTTATACTATATTTAATTTTCTCAGAATTTAAAAGTTCTCTTATAATACCTTGTTGTTTCATTGAAAATACTGTTATAAGTTCTTTTCTGTTTAGAATGGTAATCATACAAAAAACCTCCTTCTAAAAAATTAATATAATAATTATATCATAAATAAATATATTGTTTAATTATAAATAAAAAGAGTGCAGAAAATTTCTGCACCCTTGTTATATGCTTATTAATCCTGTGTATAAGGCATAAGGCTTATGTGTCTAGCTCTCTTGATAGCTGTTGTTAAAGCTCTCTGATGTTTAGCACAGTTACCTGTAATTCTTCTTGGAAGAATTTTACCTCTTTCAGAAACATATCTTCTTAATTTGCTGATATCTTTGTAATCTATTGTTGTTAATTTGTCAGCACAAGCTGCACAAACTCTTTTTTTTCTACGACCACGTTTTTTCTGAATCATGTCTGCTACCTCCTTATTAGATTTCTACATTTTATATTAGAAAGGTAAATCGTCATCCTCTATACTTTCGTCTATTGGATAAAATCCATCATTAGCAGGTGCACTTTTTGGTGCTGACTGCTGTTGTGGCTGGTATGAATTTGAAGGCATTGGACTAGCTTCTGCCCCACCTCTCTGTTCGTAATTTGTCTTACTTTCAGCGAAGTACTGCTCTTCAACTACTACATCAGTAGACCATCTTTTCTGTCCGTTCTGGTCATCCCAAGAACGCACTTGAAGTCTTCCGATAATACTTACCATCTGACCTTTTCTAAAATATTTCTCCGCAAACTCGCCTAATTTGCCGAAAGCAACACAGCCAATAAAGTCTGCATCTGGCTCTCCTTGACGTTTAAAACGGCGGTTCACTGCCAATGTATATCTTGCGACAGCCATCGGCTCTGCTCCCTGTGAGTACCTTACTTCCGGTTCTCTTACAAGTCTGCCCATCAAAATGACCTTATTCATGTCATTACCCCCTTAGCTTACGCTTCTTTACGAACAATGAGGTAACGAAGTACGTCTTCCATGATACGTACACGGCTTTCGATTTCAGCTGGTGTTGTAGCTAGAGCTTCAAATGTTATAAAGCTGAAGAAACCTTCGTTTACTTTTTTGATTTCATAAGCGAGTCTTCTTTTACCCCAATCATCAACTTTTTCGATTTTGCCTCCGAATCTTTCGATGAGTGCCTGAACTTTAGCAGCAGCCTCTGTTCTTGCTTCTTCTTCGATAGCTGGACTAATAACTAACGCTAATTCGTATTTGTTCATTACATTACACCTCCTCTTGGACTTATGGCCCTCTAACATTGTAGAGAGCAAGGAATTTTTACTTACAGAAATGTATTCTATCATAAAAACCCTTTAATTGCAAGTATTTTTTAATTTTTTTCTATAATTATTTCTTCATTACCTAATATTATTTTTTCTGCCTTAGATATATCCATAACATTATAAAAACTATATTTAAACACAATATTTTCTTCCATTGTTTTATGTTCATCAAGAGTCCACTCAGAGCTTGAAGTTCCATAAGCCTCTATTTTATTATTATCCACAACAATAATAGGGTCTGTATCATACATACTTATATTTTCATTTTCTGAATACCCTCTTAATGTAATTCCTATTGGAGAAAGGGAATAGCTCATTATTTTTCCTCCCTCTATATCTATATCACAAGTACCTTCATATACATCTTTTAGTTTTTCCACTTTAAATGATATATTCCAATTTCCTTTAACTATATTTTTATAATAATCATATTCTGTAAAAATTGTTGTATTTAAAAGTTCATTTTCTGATTTTGAAATATTATCTATATAGAATATATTTTCAGCATAACACCAACCATTTCTGCTTTCAGTATCATCAGTACATATATTACCGTCTTTAGAAACAGAAAAACTTCTATACACTTCTGGCATAGCATAATAATCATCTATATTATCATCAAATCTAAAATATAAATTACATTGATTTGGTATTTCAGCCTTGTATTTATATTGAATATATAATTTTCCATCTTTAATGGCACAATTTGAAATAAATATTGTTCTGTCATTATCAATAGGTATATTAATCTCGTCAGGCTTAAGCATTGTATACTCTTCCATATTACCATTTGTTGTATTATAAGCACCCTTATCAGCCTTTATAAAAGTTGCATTTTCATTTAATATATCATAAATTCTATATCCCTTTGTATCATATGATTGATTTTCAAGTCCACTCATTATATCAGATGCTTCAATAGATATTTCTTTATTTTCAAGATTTTTACCGTCTATACTAAGTTTCATTATTACACTATCTTCATTTTTATCATATCCAACAGATTCAACAGAATATCCCATAGAATTATTACCTTCTAAAAGATTAAGACTAAGTTGTGATATTTTTGCTGTATCGTCTATTCTTTTTTCTGATTGTTTATCATCAATTACAATATATGCAACAGCAGAATTTCCATCTGTCATAGCTGCTGCTGTATCAATACTTACATTATTAAAAACAGCATTTTCTTTTGGTGGTATAGCTTTTAATATACCTGTTTCATATGTATCTCCAAGTTTTTCTTTTACTTTTTCAAATATTGATGTAGCACCTATTACACAAGCAGAAAAAGCAAATACAGCTGCAACACAAACAGCCACTTTACTAAAAGATATTATTCTTTTATTCTCTACCGAATATGCTTTTTCTTTTATTTTTGATTTTATTTCTGAGGTGACATAGATATCTTTAAGAATATTATCTACATCATCTTTAAATATTCTATTCATAATACCAGTCCTCCAAATTTTCTTTAAGTCTTTCTCTTCCTCTTTTAAGTCTTATAGAAGCTGTACCACTGGGAATACCCAAAACCTGTGATATTTCAGGTATTTTAAGTTCATAATAATAATATAAAAGAATTACTTCTTTATATTTTTTAGGTAATTTCATAATTTCATTAACAATATTTTCACGTTCTATATTTGTATTAAAATTATAGTTATACCCTTCTTCCTTAATATCATCAGTTGTAAAAATTCTTTTAAACCAAGATTTACGCATATAGCTTTTACATACATTAATAGCTATTTTAGTTATCCATGTTTTCTCATTACATTCATTTCTAAATGTATTTCTACTTTTATAAACATTAATAAAAGTATCCTGAACAGCATCTTCAGCAAGACTATAATCATTAAGATACATATAACACAGCCTTAAAATACTGTTTCCATATTTATCCATAAGTTCATCAAGGTGCATTTCATATTTTTCATAGTCATTTTCAATAATATTAACACCTATCATAAGGATTACCTCCTTTACATAATAGACTTTCACTTTTATGAAAATCTTTCATTTTTACAAAAATTTATTTTATAAATTTCTTTTATATGTAATATATCTAAAAGATATATTATCATCATAAAATGTATCACTAACTTCAGTTATAAACCAATCTTCCCTTTCATCAAGATTTATCATAAAAGTATCTGCATTTTCAACAGCATAATCTATCTTTGTAATATAAGCAGTATCACATAAATCAATCATTTGATTATACACACTTCCACCACCTACAACAAAAATATCTTTATCTTTATATTCTTTAATATTTATTATAACATCATCAATACTTTTACATATAATGGCATCTTCATTTTTATAATTTTCATTTGATGTAAGTACAATATTAATTCTATTTAAAAGAGGTTTTTTATTAGGAAAAGTTTCAAGAGTTTTTCTTCCTGTTATTATTACATTTCCTGTTGTCATCTCTCTAAATCTTTTTAAATCATCAGTAATTCTAAAAAGCAAATCTCCATTATTACCTATCGCCCAATTTTTATCAACAGCAACTATAATTTTCATTTCATACTCTCCTCAAAATCTTTATTGAATTAATATTAAATTAATTGTAATAATAGCTAATATAGTATATCATAAAATCAAAAATCATTAAAATAGGAGGGAATACTTTTGGTTTTAAATGGAGATTATTTTATATTTGATATGGATGGACTTATGATTGATTCAGAAATGGTTGCATATAAAATTTGGAAAGATGAATTAGAAAGTTGTGGTTATAAATTAGATTTAGATTTTTATAAACAATTTATAGGTGTTCCTGATGAAGATATGGCAACAGGATTTTTTGAAGAATACGGAAAAGACTTCCCATATTATGAATTTATGGAAAAATATCTTAAAAAAAGAAGTGAAATTTATGAAAAAGAAGGTGTTCCTTTAAAATATGGTCTTATTGAACTTCTTGATAAATTAAAAAATAAAAACAAAACTCTTGCTGTTGCTACATCAAGTAAAAGAAATGTTGTTGAAATGATATTAAAAAAACAAAATGTATTCCATTACTTTGACCACTTTATAACTTGTGATGATGTAGTAAAACATAAACCAGAACCAGAAGTATTTTTAAAAGCACTTGAAGTAGGAGGGTTTAAAGCCGAGAATTCTTTTGTACTTGAAGACTCCGAAAATGGTCTTAGAGCTGCACATAGTGCCGGTATAAGAAGCATTTTTATAAAAGATATGATTGAACCAAAAAAAGAAGTTTTAGATACAGTTTATTATAGAGCAAAAAATCTTTATGAAGTTTCTGAAATAATAGAGTAAATAAAAAAAGAGTATCCCTAAAGGGATACTCTTAAAAAATATTATTTTGCAAGTTTTTTGAATTCATCAGCAACAAACTGTACCTGTGTACCAACAATAACCTGAACACTTGTTTTTCCAGGTCTCATAACACCTGCAACACCTGCTGATTTAATTAATTTTTCATTTACAAGAGACTGGTCTTTAACTTCAAGTCTTAATCTTGTAATACAGTTATCAATGCTTGTAAGATTATCTTTACCGCCAACACCTTCAAGTATTATTTTAGCAACTTCTGTGAAGTTGTTGTTTAAAAGAGTTACTTTTGTTTCATCTGTGTCATCATCTTCACGACCTGGTGTCTTGAAGTTGAAAGCTTTGATTGCTGCACGGAATACTACATAATAAATTATACCTACAACAATTGCTATTGGAAGTATCATCCAAGGATTCTGTGCTAATGGTGTAAATGAACTTAAAATCCAGTCAATAGCACCACCTGAGAATGAGAAACCAACTCTTACAGGAAGAGCAACTGTAATACCTGCTGTAATACCTGCAAGTAAAGCGTGGATTAAGTAAAGTCCTGGTGCAAGGAACATAAATGAGAATTCAATTGGTTCTGTAACACCTGTTAATATTGAACAGAAAGCTGCTGAAGCAAGAAGACCATAAACCATTTTCTTTTTGCCTGGTTTTGCTGAATGATACATAGCAAGACAAGCAGCTGGAAGACCAAGCATCATGAATGGGAAGAACCCTGTCATATACATACCTGTCTGTCCATAAACACCTGTGCCACCCCAGAAGTTTCCAAGGTCATTAATTCCTGCAACGTCAAACCAGAATACTGAGTTAAGAGCATGGTGAAGACCAAATGGAATAAGTAAACGGTTGAAGAATGCATAGATACCAGCACCAATTGCACCCATACCTAAGAATGTTTCACCAAGTTTTACAAGTAATCCGTATAATACTGGCCATACGAAGAATAATATAGCTGCTGCTACAATTGAAGTAAGAGCTGTTACGATAGCAACTGCACGTTTACCACTAAAGAATGCAAGTGCGTCTGGAAGTTTTGTTCCTTTGAACTTATTATAACATTTTGAACCTATAATACCTGCTAAAATACCAACGAACTGATTCTGAATTTTTGCGAAAGCTGGGTCAGCTTCAGCACCTGTAAGACCTGCAACTGTACCTGAATTTAAAAGTGTTGTAATCATAAGGAATGATACAAGACCTGCAAGACCTGCTGTTCCATCACCATCATCTGACATACCAACAGCAACACCAATAGCAAAAAGCCAGTGCATATTATCAATAAGTGCTCCACCTGCTTTAATTAAGAAAAATCCAATAGTATAAAGTGCACCGCTTGTTGCGTAACCATTTAATTCTGCAACTGCTGCTCCTGCCATAACACCTGGTGCGAGTATGTAACCAAGACCCATAAGTATACCAGCTGCTGGAAGACACGCAACAGGAAGCATTAATGATTTACCTAATTTTTGAAAAAATTTCATCATAATAATATACCCCTTTCCTTAAATAATATTTTTTATAAATCAATCTATAGTCCGTAAACCTATAGACTAATTCCACTAATTAGTTATTAAAGCTCAATTATTGTATCAAGCTCTTTTACATCTCCTGTATGAACATTCATATCAGGATACTCTGATGAATTGCATATAACAACTGGTGTTATAACATCAAATCCTTTTTCTTTTATTGCATCAATATCAAACTCTAATATAAGCTCTCCAGCTTTAACCTTATCGCCTTGAGTTTTATACCCTTTATAATGCTCTCCTTTAAGAGTTACTGTATCAAGACCAACATGTATAAGTATTTCAACACCTTCATCTGATGTTATGCTTATTGCATGTTTTGTATCAAATAAAACTGTAAGTGTTCCATTTATAGGAGAAACAACTCTTCCTTTTTTAGGTTTTATTGCTATTCCTTTTCCAAGAAGCTCTTCGCTAAATGTAGGGTCTGATACTTCTTTTATTGATACTGCTTCTCCTTCTATCGGTGATAAAACTTTTATTGTTTCTTTTCCACCAAATAATTTTTTTAATCCACCAAACATTTGGGACTCCCCCTTATAAAATATATTAACTTCTAAGTCTTTTTATATGTACAGCAAGATATATTGTTTCTTCATCTGTTACAGATTTATTATAAATTTCTTTTATAGACTCTCTTATTTTCATACTACACATATACTCTTCAGGATACATATCTGCTACAATATTATTAAACTCTGTATTATCACTGTTAAGCATAGTATCATTTACAATTCTTTGAGCCAAAAACCTAAGATGTGTTATAAATCTTTGATAATCTAAGGTAGTTTCATCAATATCCATTGAAAAATACTCTTTAACTATATCAAAAGCTTTGTGTATAAGATTTGTAATGTCAGTAATATCTTTCAAATTACTTTCATATTCTGCATTTACTATATGTATTGCTATAAAACCCGCTTCTTCAGGAGACATCTTTATACCTATTTTTTCTTTAATAAGGTTTACAGCATATTCTCCTATAAGATATTCTTCTTTATAAAATGTTTTTATATCATTAAGTAATGGGTTTGAAAAAGCAATACCATCTTTAAAACGTTGTATAGCAAAACTTATATGGTCAGTAAGTGTAATATATATATTCTGATTAAGTTTTCTATTAAGAACACGTTTTGCATAAGATATTACATCAGAGGAAACAGATATATATTCTAAAGGCATTTTTCTTAAAAGCTCCTTAAATTTTTCAAGACCTGTTTCATCATCTATTCTAAATATTTTTTCTATTTTTTCATTTTTAAGGATTTTTCCTGACTTAGTACCAAATCCAATACCTCTACCCATAACAACGACTTCTTTACCATCGTTGTCAATACAGCTTACAATGTTGTTATTTATTATTTTGTCTATTTTCATGGTTGTGCACTCACCTTTTCTTGGGAAAAAAAAAACCAACTTTGATTTACATAAAAGTATATAAATATAACTATTATTATAAATCAAAATTGGTTTTGCCTGCCTCTCCAGTAACAATCCAAAAGTTTATTCAACTGTTTACAACTACACTATATATTATGTGTTACATAAAGTCAATAGAATTATAATTTTTCGTTAATTATATATATATTTACATGTAATATTTTGTGCATAAATTACAACAATTTTAAAGTCTTTTATACACAAAATAAAAATTTATATATTAGCTATATTAAGTATGTCAGTAGGTTTTTCAGCTATATACTTAGCTCCTGTTTCAATCAAAAGTTCTTTATCTCTAAATCCCCAAGTTACACCTATAGAGTCAACATTAGCATTAATTGCTGTTTCCATATCTGTATCAGAATCACCTATATAAAGCACTTCTTCTTTATTCGCTCCAAGAATTTTCATAGCCTCAAAAACACTATCAGGAGCAGGTTTTTTTGCTATACCTTCTCTTTCACCAACTGCTATATTAACAAAATCTCCAAAATAATCTTTACAAAGCTCTTTTACAGCTTTATCAAATTTATTTGATACAACTCCAACCTTCATACCTTTTTCCTTAAGTATTTTAAGAACGTCCATAATTCCATCATATGGTTTTGTTTTATTTCTCATATTTACTGAGTAATGTTCTTTAAAATCAGCTATACATTTTTCTATCATTTTATCACTTTCACCTTGTGGTACAGCTTTAATCATAAGATTTTTTACACCTGTACCTACAAAACGTCTTACTTCATCAACAGTTCTTTCATTATATCCATTTTTTGAAAGTGCAAAATTTGTACTATCTGCTAAATCATTAAGTGTATTTAAAAGAGTTCCATCAAGGTCAAATATAAATGTATTTTTCATTTTTTATCCTCCATATCATAAAATTCAGTTTTTATTACATTTTCTTGTTTTTGGTTATATTTTGAATAAAGAAAAGAAGCTATAAAAGAAGTAAAAGGTATTGCAAAAAGTATACCTATACTTCCAACAAGTGCCTGTAGTATTTCAACAACAACCATTTCTCTATTCATAAGACTTAAAATATTAGGATTATATATTATAAGCAACAATACAGTGGAAAGAGAGCTACCTATATATGCAAGTACCAACGTATTTGCCATTGTTCCCATAATATCTCGCCCTATTGTAAAACCTGAACTAAGAAGCATTGAAAAATCAGCATTCTTAACTTTTTTAGAAAGTTCATAAAGTGATGATGAAATAGACATAGAAACGTCCATTACAGCTCCCATAGCACCTATTATTATAGAACCAAATATTATACCTAAAAGGTCTATTGGCTTTTCTGTGTCAAGTAATGTTATATGTATTGATGTTTCGTCTAAAACCCCTGTAAGATGCAAAACCTTATTCATTATAAGCGTAAGAATTCCTGCCAAAAGAACTCCCGAAAAACACCCTATTATGGCAGAAAGAGTTTTCTTATCACAACCATTTACTATTATAAGAGTCATAATAATTGTGTATAAACATATAATAATGGATGTTATATAAATATTTGCTCCTGCAAGAACAGAGGGCACAAAAACACCAAATATAGAAAGACATGTAAAGCCTAATGAAACAATAGTATTAAACCCTTTTTTACCTCCAAAAGCAAGTATAAGCAAAAGAAATATAATACCAAGTATTACAAGTTTATTTGTTCTTAAAATTTCAGAATACATCCAATCTTTTGAAATATCTGTATTTTCCCCTTCATCATGTGTAAGAAGAACTTTATCTCCTTCTTCAATTTGTTTTGTTACATATGGAGAAAAGTTATCTATATTCTGTACTCCACTTACTATTTTACCTTTGTATTCACCACTTAATATTTCTGCTTTAAATGTTATTGTTGTATTAGACATAGTTGTATACTCATCTATATCATACTCATCTGTACTAACATTTTTTATTTCTATTATACGAGCTTTTTCAGCCATACCATTTTGACCTTGCCAAAGTGTTGATTTTCCAGTAAATATTCTATTTCCAGCTATTATGAATACAATAGAGAATATAACGGTAATAATATACATTATTGTATTAATTTTATTTTTATTTGTTTTTTTCAATGATTATCATCTCCCACAATTTATAATAATACATTAATAGACGTAAAAACGCAAAAAAATATTCCACAGATTAAAATATATGATAAAATATTAAATAGTTTTATAAAAAAAATTCTTTTTGGAGAGTTGATTTATGTCATATACAGCTTTATATAGAAAGTACCGTCCAGATACATTTGAAGGTGTTGTTGGACAGGAACATATTGTAAAAACATTAAAAAACCAAATAAATAATGATAGGATATCTCATGCATATCTTTTTTGTGGAACACGAGGCACAGGAAAAACATCTACAGCAAAAATATTCGCAAAAGCAATAAACTGTCAACATTTAGAAGATGGTGAGCCTTGTGGAAAATGTAGTTCTTGTATGGCTATGTCAGAAGGTAGAAGTGTTAATGTAATTGAAATTGACGCTGCATCAAACAATAGTGTTGATAATATAAGGGAAATACGAGAAGAAGTAAAATATCCACCTACTGAGGGAAAATATAAAGTATATATAATCGATGAATTTCATATGCTTTCACCAGGGGCATTTAATGCTCTTTTAAAAACATTGGAGGAGCCTCCAGCTCATGTTATATTTATACTTGCAACAACAGACCCTCAAAAAGTACCTGTAACAATACTCTCAAGATGTCAAAGATTTGATTTTAGAAGAATAACATCAGATGATATTGTAAATACATTACAAAAATATCTTGAAAACGAAAATATCGAAGCTGATAAAGATGCTTTAGTATATATTTCTCATCTTGCTGATGGTTCAATGCGTGATTCATTAAGTATTCTTGACCAGTGTATTTCTTTTTTCCATGGTGAAAAAATAACACTTGAAAAAGTAATTGATATATCAGGTGCTGTTGATACAACAGTATTCTTTGATACTGCAAAAGCTATTTTTAATAAAGATATAAAAAGACTTATGGATATTGTTGAAGAAGTTGTTATGCAAGGACGAGATGTAAAACACTTTGTTTCTGAGTTAATAGAGCATTTAAGAAATCTTCTTATTGCATATTCTGTTGAAGACCCTTCAAACCTTATTGATATGTCAAGAGAAAATATAAGAGATTTAAAAACACAGTGTAAAATAACTAATTCTGATGAGCTTATATATCTTATAAAAACATTTTCTTCTCTTTCAAACGAAATAAAATATTCTGATAACGAAAGAATACTTCTTGAAGTAATGTTTATAAAACTTTGTACACCTTCAGCAGAAAAAAGCTTTGATGGTCTTCTTGCAAGAATTAGTGCCATAGAAAGAGCAGTTAAAGATGGTATAAAAATATCAGCTACTGTTGAAACTCCTTCACAACAGCCTAAAAAAGAGGTTAAAAAGCACATTAGACCAAGAGCAGAAAGTGACGATTTTAAAAGACTTAAAGATATGTGGCTTGATATGTGTGAAAACTTTAATATGCCTTTAAGAGGAATACTTCTTAAAAGTGAATTAAGACAAAAAGACTCAGAAACCGTATATATTTCTTGTGAAAAGGCTTTTGAAGAAAGCGTTATAAAAAATAGTTTACAAAATATAAAAGACCTTATCGACGAAAAAACAGGTAAGGATTTTGAACTTGCAACAACAACAGAAGATGAATACAGCAAATGGCATTCTTTAACATATGGTGAAGAACAATCATCTGCCGAAGACGATGACTGGGCAAGTCTTATGACTAATATATTTCCTGATGCTGATATTTCATGATATTGTTGCAACAAATTTAAGTATACTGTAAAATATAAAAAAACCAAATTTAGGAGGATTTAAAAATTATGGCAAGAGGATTTAACCCAATGGGCGGTATGGGTGGAATGAATATGAACAACCTTATGAAACAGGCCCAGAAAATGCAGAAACAGATGCTTGAAACACAGGAGGCTTTAGGAGAAAAAACTCTTGAGATGTCTTCTGGTGGTGGAGCTGTAAAAATTGTTATTTCAGGTAAAAAAGAAATAAAATCTATAAAAATAAATCCTGAAGTTGTTGACCCAGATGATGTTGAAATGCTTGAAGACCTTGTTCTTTCAGCTGTAAATGAAGCAATTCGTCAGGCAGATGAAATGTATAACTCTGAAATGTCTAAAATAACAGGAGGACTTGGTGGAGGTCTTTTCTAAGCCATGAACTTTTACGGTGACCCAATAACAAAACTTATAGAGGAATTTGCCTCTCTCCCTGGAATAGGCGGAAAATCTGCTCAAAGGCTTGCTTTTCATGTTATAAATATGCCTAAAGAGAAAGCAATAGCTTTATCAGATGCTATACGTGAGGCAGTTGAAAATGTTCATTACTGTTCCATATGTTGTAATCTTACAGATGATGACCCTTGTCCTGTATGTTCAAATACAAAAAGAAATCATAATATAATTATGGTTGTTGAAGACCCAAGGGATATGGCAGCATATGAACGAACAAAAGAATTTAATGGTTTATATCATGTTCTTCATGGAGCAATTTCACCAATGACAGGAGTAGGCCCTTCTGATATAAAAATAAAAGAACTTCTTACAAGAATTCAAAATAATTCTGACATAGAAGAAATTATACTTGCAACAAACCCAAATGTTGAAGGCGAAGCAACTGCTATGTATATTAGCCGTCTTTTAAAACCAATGGGTATAAAAGTTACAAGAATAGCAAATGGTGTGCCTGTTGGTGGTGACCTTGAATATGTTGATGAAGTAACACTTTCAAGAGCATTAGAAGGTAGACGTGAATTATAAAAAATAAAAATGTGACGGATTTACCGTCACATTTTTTATTATCTTTCTTCCCTAAAGTAGTTTATACCACAACTTTCAGGAATATTATTTTCTTTAGACTGTTTTATTGATGTTATAACAAGTACAATAGCTGTTATAAGGAATGGAAGCATATCATAAAAAGCATTAGGAAATGGCAATACTGTTTTTGGTATATAATATTTAAGTACACGTAATGCACCGAATATAAATGACCCCCATATTGCATTTACAGGCTTCCAAGAAGCAAATATAACAAGTGCAACAGCAATCCAACCAAGACCGCCTACATTGTTACTTATCCATACACCACCATTTATAATCATTGAGCAGTATGCTCCACCAATTCCACAAATTCCACCGCCAATAATAAGATTAATATATTTAAGTTTTGTAACCTTTATACCAGCAGCATCGGCAGCAGCAGGATTTTCACCTATTGCTCTTAAATTAAGACCAAGTCTTGTTTTATAAAGATAAAATCCCATTGCTATTGCTATTATTATTCCCATATACACAAAAGGATTATATGAGAAAAACATTTTTCCGATTACAGGTATATCACTAAGCATAGGTATATGTATATCTCGCATCTGAGCTGTTATGTTTTCAGGAAGTTTTAAAGTTCCTGTTTCTGACTTTCCAAGCATATATATACCTATAAAGTTAGAAAGACCAATACCAAATATTGTAAGAGTAAGACCTGTTACATTTTGGTTTGCCATAAATGTTACAGTAAGAACAGCATATATTAAAGACGCAAGAGCTGCTGCAACAAATGAAGCAATAATTGCAACAATAAAATTATCTGTAATATACCCTGCCATAAATCCGGCACAAGCACCTATTGACATCATACCCTCAACACCAAGATTAAGATGTCCTGCTTTTTCATTTATTATTTCACCTACAGTACCAAATAAAAGAGGTGTCCCTGCAAGCACTGCTGCAACAAATATATTTAAAAACATATCCATTTTCAGGCACCTCCTTTTTTACGAAATACAAATTTATATCTTACAAAAAGTTCACAGCCAAGTACAAAGAAAAGTATTATTCCTTGAAGTACATCGGCACAATCAGTTGAAAGTCCATATGTTGACTGTAAAACGCTACTTCCTTTTTCAAGTATACTGAAAAGGAATGATATTATAAATATCATTATAGGATTAAGTTGTGCAAGCCAAGCAACTATAATAGCAGTAAAACCTACACCTCCGGCAACAGCTGTTGTAAGTGTTTTGTCAGAGCCTGTTGCTTGTATCATACCAGCAACACCACATATTGCACCACTTAAAAACATTGTACGAAGTGTAATAAATTTTACATTCATACCTGCATAACGTGCTGTTTCATGACTTTCACCAACAACACTTATCTCATATCCTTGTTTTGTATATTTAATATATATAAACACAAAAACAGTAAGTATTATAGCCACAATCCAACCTATATGTACTCCCATAACTTTATCAAGCATTGCATTTTTTGAAAATGTAGCAATTTTTGAATATCCTTGTGAGCCAGGGTCCATCCAAGGGCCATCTCTAAGGTATGAAACAATATGTAATGCTATATAGTTAAGCATAAGTGTAAAAAGTGTTTCATTTGTATCAAACTTAGATTTGAAAAATGCCGGTATAAGCCCCCATAATCCACCACCTATAATTCCTGCTATAAACATTATGAATATAAGAAGTGTATGATTAAGATTATCATGAAAAAGTGCAAAATATGAAGCAAATATTGCACCCATTATAATTTGACCTTCAGCACCTATATTCCAAAATTTCATTTTAAATGCTAATGTAACACCTAATGATGTTATAAGTAATGGTATCATTATTTTTACAGTACCTTGAAAAGCCATAGCACTTCTAAAAGCACCTGATATTATTGCACCATATACAGCAAAAGGATTTTCACCTATACAAAGTATAAATATACCTCCAGCAACAATAGCAAGAAGAAATGCCATAATTCTTAATATAGCAACATTTTTACCTGACATCTCAGATTTTTTTACTATACGTGCAAAAGGTTCTTTTGATTTTTGAGTAGCCTGATTAGTCATTTTCTTCCTCCTCTCCTATTGTTCCACCTGTCATAAGTATACCTATTTCTTCTTTTGTTGTTTTTCTTGCATCAACAATACCTGTTATTTTTCCATGACAAAGTACCATTATTCTATCTGAAAGCTCAAGTAAAACATCAAGGTCTTCACCTATATATATAACTGCAACACCTTTTTCTTTTTGCTCATTTAAAAGGTCATAAACTGTATATGAAGAATTAATATCAAGACCTCTTACAGGATATGCTGTTATTAAAAGATTTGGATTTGACTCTATTTCTCTACCTAAAAGAACTTTTTGAACATTACCTCCGGACATAAGTCTTACAGGTGTATCAACGCTAGGTGTTACAACCTTAAGTTTATCCTTAAGTTTTTTTGCAAGTTCTCTTGCAGGTTTTCTATCAACAAAAAAGCCTTTTTTATCTTTATATGATTTTAAAAGCATATTGTCAACCATACCCATAGATGCAACAAGACCCATTCCAAGCCTATCTTCTGGTACAAAACTCATACTTATACCAAGCTTAATAATTTCTGATGGACTTTTACCTATAATATTTTCTTTTTTATAGAGTATAGCACCTTGTTTTGCTGGCATAAGCCCTGCTATTGTTTCGCAAAGTTCTTTTTGTCCACTTCCGGCAACTCCGGCAACTCCAAGAATTTCGCCTGTTTTTATATTAAAAGAAATATCATCAAGAGCTTTTGTTCCATCGCCCTTTATAACAGTAAGGTCTACTATTTTAAGTATTTTTTCTTTATTTTCAACTTCATTTCTTTCTATTTCAAGACTTATAGGACGTCCAACCATAAGTTCTGTAAGTTGTTTTTCATTAGTTTCTGATGTATTTACTGTGTCAATACTTTTACCCTTTCTAAGTATTGTTACTCTATCGCTTATTGACATAACCTCATTAAGTTTATGAGTAATAATTATTATGGCACAGCCTTGCTCTTTCATTTTTCTCAAAAGTGCAAAAAGTTTCTCTGTTTCCTGTGGTGTTAAAACAGCAGTAGGCTCATCAAGTATAAGTATTTTTGCCCCTCTGTATATAACTTTTAATATTTCCACAGTCTGCTTTTCACTTACAGACATATTATAAATTTTCTTATCTGGGTCAATTTCAAGACCAAGATTTTTACTTATATTTCGTATTTCCTCTTTTAAAGCTTTTGGTTTCTTTTTATTTGTTTTTGCACCAAGAATAATATTATCTCCGGCACTAAAAACTTCCACAAGTTTAAAATGCTGATGAATCATACCAATACCCAAATTCATAGCATCAACAGGAGAGTTTATATTAGCTTCCTCTCCTCCTATATATATTGTACCTTTATCCGGATGATATATACCGGAAAGCATATTCATAAGTGTTGTTTTACCAGAACCATTTTCACCGAGAAGTGCAAGTATTTCACCATACTTAACTGTCAATTCTATATTGTCATTGGCTACAACACTTCCGAATGTTTTGGTTATACCCTTACATTCGATGGCATATTTTATTGCCTTTTCATTAGCCATAATGTCACCTCTGTATATCTTATCTTTTAAAAAGGCGGTCATAAAAAAGACCGCCCTCACTTAATATAAATTATTTTTCAACTATATTTTTGAAGTACCAGTTTATACCACCTGTTATAGTAGCATCATCAAGACCTTTGCCTTCTGCGTCTATAACTTCACCTGTATTTGTTTCGATTGGACCTGTAAATACATCCCATTCACCAGATTCAATTCTTGCTTTTTCTTCTTCAATTTTTTCAATTGTTCCTTCTGCACAGAAATCTGCTAAAGGAGCTAAGTCAACAAGACCTTCATGAATTCCACCAAAATAGTTTTCGCCTGTCCATGTTCCGTCAATTATTGACTGTACTGCATATGTGTAGTATGCTCCCCAGTTCCATATTGTAGATGTTAAAACAGCTTTTGGAGCATCTTTTGACATATCAGAGTTATAACCTACACCATAAACACCTGCTGCTTCTGCTGCAAGCTGTGGGTTTGGAGTATCACAATGCTGTCCGATAACGTCACAGCCTTCTGCTATAAGAGCATCTGCTGCTTGTTTTTCACCTTCTGGGTCAAACCAGCTATTTGTTGTTTTTACATAAACTTTAGCATCAGGATTTACAGCATTAACACCCATAGCAAAGGCATTTGCACCACCTGTAACTTCTGAATTATCTTTTCCCCAAGCAGCTACATATCCAATTTTATCTGTTTCTGTTTTTAAACCAGCTGCAATACCACTAAGATATCTTGCTTGATAAATTCTACCAAAGTAATTATTAAAGTTTTTACCATTTGATTTATAACCTGTACCATGTGAGAATATAACATCAGGATATTCTTCTGCAAGAAGTTCACAAGTATCCATATATCCCCAACTTGTAGCAAAAATTACATTACAGCCTTCTTCTATACATTCAAGCATAGCTGTTTCAACTGCTGTTGGGTCATCATCTGCAACGTCATTTTTTCTTATAATCTGGCTATCATCAAGACCAATTTCTTTTTGCATAGCAATTATACCTTGGTCATGTGTATATGTATAACCAGAACCTTCTGCAGGGTTTGAAATATGGATAACACCTATTTTAATATCTTCCTTAGCAATTGCTGGCATAACCCCTTCAGAGCCACCTTCTGTTTCAACTGCTGTGTTTCCATCTCCTGATTCATTAGTAGTAGAAGTGCTACCACAACCAGTAAATGCACCTATTGCCATTACTAAAGCAAGTGCAATTCCCAAAAACTTTTTCATAATTCTCCTCCTTAAAAATACATATAATATTTTAATGTACAGGTTTTTTAAAACCTTAAAATATAAAAAGGCAAAACAATATAAATGTTCTGCCTATTTTTTTGTAGTATTTTCTTGACAAAATAACTTTAAACTAAATTAATAAAAATTTCAATATTATTTTTGATATTATTTTCTATATCTACATCTTTAACAAATTTAGGTAAAAAATTTTTCATAGTTTTTAAACATAAAAATTTAATGTGTTCTATATTTTTTACATTAAAATCACTTTAGCATTTTTTTGTTATTTTTTATTTAATTTATACAAAAAAAATTAACATCTTAAAGATTTTTTAATATTTGATAATGGGTCAAAGTGTTGAAATTACAGAAAAAAAGAGGTATTATTAATAGTACTGATTTTTTACATAAAAATTTAATAACATAATTAAAAACTATATTTTTATATTTTAAAAATCTGAATATAATAGTAATATCTTACAATTTTGAAGGGAGAAATTTTTATATGTTTACAAAGGATATGGGTATAGACCTTGGTACTGCAAACACTTTGGTTTATATGAAAGGAAAAGGGATAATTGTTAATGAACCGTCTGTTGTTGCAATAAATACACAGACAAGAGAGGTTCTTGCTGTTGGAAACGAAGCTAAAGAAATGATAGGACGTACTCCTGGCAATATAGTTGCAATAAGACCTATGAAAGATGGTGTTATTGCTGACTTCGATACAACACAGGCTATGCTTCGTTATTTTATAGGAAAAGCTTATGTTCGTTCAATGTTTGGACCAAAACCAAGAGTAGTTGTTTGTGTACCTTCTGGTGCTACTGAAGTTGAAAAAAGAGCTATTATAGAAGCAGCTATTTCTGCTGGCTCAAAAGATAAAGACACATATCTTATAGAAGAACCTATGGCTGCATCAATAGGTGCTGGACTTCCTGTTGAAGAACCTACTGGAAGTATGGTTGTTGATATTGGTGGTGGTACAAGTGAAGTTGCTGTAATTTCTCTTGGTGGTATAGTTACTAGTACTTCTTTACGTGTTGCCGGTGATGAATTTGATTCATATATTGTAAACTATATCAAAAAAGAATATAACCTTGCTATTGGTGATAGAACTGCTGAAGAAATAAAAATAACTATTGGTTCAGCTTTCCCAAAAGAAACAGAAGAAACTATGGATATAAGAGGTCGTGACCTTATAACAGGACTTCCAAAAACAATACAGATAACTTCACCTGAAATTATGGAAGCTCTTCATGAGCCTGTATTCTCAATAGTTGAAACTATAAAACAAACTCTTGAATCAACTCCACCTGAACTTGCTGCTGATATTATGGAAAGTGGTATAACTCTTACAGGCGGTGGAGCTTTATTAAGTGGTCTTGATAAACTTATAACTTCTGAAACAGGAATGCCTGTAAATATTGCAAACGAACCTTTAAACTGTGTTGCTATGGGTACAGGACTTGTTCTTGAACATATAGACACATTAAAATCAGTTCTTGTTTCACCAAGAAAAATAAGATTCTAATTTCAATTTTGTTTTTAGGCTATTAAAAGGAGAGTTTTCATTGAAATTTTTTGAAAGTTATAAAAAACAAATATTAATAGTACTTGCTATTTTTCTCCTTGTTGCCTCTGTATTTACAGCAGGTAAAACCGGTAATGCCAATTTTATTGAGAGTACTTTAGGCTTTATAGTTACACCTTTACAAAAGGTATCAACTAATGTTTCTTCATTTTTTGAAGATAAGTTTTCTAATATAAAAAATCAATCAGACCTTGAAGCCGAAAATGAAGAGTTGAAATCTGAAATAGAACGTCTTGAAAGAGAAAACAAAAGACTTTCTCTTCTTGATGAAGAAAATAAAAAGCTTTCAGCTCTTCTTGAAATCGCACAAAAATATGCTGCTTATGATACAACAGCTTCTCAAATAATAGCAAAAGACCCAGGAAACTGGTATAATATATTCGTTATGGATAAAGGTACAAAGAATGGTCTTTCTGCTAATATGGTTCTCACTGCCGAAGGCGGTCTTGTTGGTAAAATAACAGAATCTGGATATACTTATTCAAAAGGAATGAGTATACTTGATAGTCGTAGTTCTGTTTCTGCTATGAGTGTAAGAACCGGTGATTTGGGAATTGTAAAAGGTGACTATACACTTATGAATGATGGTTTATGTAAAATGGAGTATATTAATTCTGATGCTGAAATAATGGAAGGTGATGAAATAATAACTTCCCATTTAAGCGATATATATCCTCCTGGAATAAGCATAGGTGTTGTAAAAGAGGTAAAAACAGATTCTAATGGACTTACAAAATATGCAATAATAGAGCCACATGTAGATTTTAAACATCTTGATACAATTCTTGTTATAAGCGAAAACGGAGAAATGGCTGATACACAAGAAAAAAATAGTCAAAACGAGGAGGTGTCAGATTGAGAGCCAGAATAATATCAACTAGTCTTATTCTAATTTTAAATTTAATTCTTCAATCTACACTTTTTCAAGCAATACGAATAGGAAATATAATGCCTAATACTTCAATTATAATCATTATTTCCTATGCTATTTTACGTGGACGTACCGAAGGAGCAGCCGTAGGCTGCTTTTCGGGTATTCTAACAGATATATTCTTTGGTACATCATTTGGTTTTTATGGTTTTCTTGGTATGATAACAGGATATATATGTGGAAGAAGTTTTCATCATCTTTATAGAGAAAACTATATATTACCAATAATGATTTCATCTATTGCAGTATTTGTATATGAAAATATAATATATATAACAGGCTTTCTATTTGCCGGAAATACAAATTATATTTATTTTCTTATACATCTTATTATACCTGAAATGGTATATACAGGAGTTTTTTCAATAATAATTTATAGACTTTTGTTCGCATTAAACGATTGGCTCGAACAAAAAGAAAAATACAAATATAGGCTTTTTTAATTAGTTGCTTTAAAAGGAGGTTTACATGAAAAGTTTTTTCGAAAGACTTTCAGAACTTTTTAAAAGCAGAATATTCATAGTCTTTTGTGGAATATGTGTACTTTTTTCTATACTTGTGCTAAGACTTTTCTACCTTCAAATATTAAATGGCGAACAGTATCAGCAAGACCTTAAAACAAGTATAATGAACTCTGTTACAATACCTGCTTCTAGAGGTTGCATATATGATAGATACGGCAGACCTCTTGCAGTAAATGAAGTTGCATTTTCTGTAAAAATAGACGATAGTATAGATGTTGATTTTGGAAACTCAAGAAATAGTATTCTTAATAAGATAGCAGAACAGATTTTTTCTAGAGGTTTAACATTAGAAAGTACTCTACCTATATCCGATTCAGCTAATCCAGAATTTCTCTTTAACAATGATAAAAACGCAGAAAAAGAGTGGAAAGAATCTATAGGACTACAAAAATCTGACTTGGATATGAATGCTTCAGATACTCTTAATTATCTTTATGAAAAATATGAAATAAACAGTTCTTATACAGATGAACAAAAAAGAGGTATTGTTTCTTTGGCATTAGGCTCATCTGATAAAAACCTTATGCTTATAAATCTTATAAATATTCTTAGAACAAACCAAGAAGAAATATATGGTGATGTACCTATTTCAGTATCAGAGCCATATTCATTTATGTTTGATGGCAATGAAAAGAAAGAAGAATCTTGGAAACAAGGTGTAGGTATGTCTGATGAAGAACTTAAATATTCTGCTGATGAAACAATGGATTATCTTGTAGATTATTTTGGTATAGCAAAAGGTCTTCCAGAAAGTATTAAGAGAGATATGGTTTCATTAAAATATTCTCTTTATCTTATACGTTATAAAAAATATCAGCCTGTAACAGCAGCATTAGATGTTAGTGATAAAACTATTGCTGTTATAGAAGAAAATCAGGATTCTTTACCTGGAGTTACAATAGATACAGATTCTTTACGTGTATATCCTGATGGAGAATATTTTGCTCATATAACAGGATATATAAGAACAATATCAGCTGAAGAATATGAAGAATACTCTCAATATAAAAATTCTGATGGTTCAAATATATACTCTTTAAATGATATAATTGGAAAAACAGGTATTGAAAAAGTTGAAGAGCTTAATCTTAATGGTCTAGACGGTGAAATGCTTGTTGAAGTAGATAGTGTAGGACGCCGTATAAATACAATAGAAACAAAAGAACCTGTAAGTGGTAAAGATGTTTTTCTTACAATAGACAAAAACCTTCAAATGGTAGCCTTTGATGCTTTAGAAAAATATCTTGCACAAGTACAAATTGTTCGTCTTACAACAGGTTCATCAAAAGATTCTATTGTTTCTTCAACAGAGCTTTTTATAACTATGGTAGAAAGTAATAATATATCAACAAAAAGTATACTTAAATCGGAAACTGGTGACCAAAAAGTTGTAAAAGATATTATTATGTCACATAATGCACAGCTTTCTGTTGATAACAGCGAAGATATTGAAGCTGCAAAAACAATATTAGTAAATTGTATAGAAAGCGGCGAAGTTTCTTTGCGTCAACTTACACTTATTCTTTTTGAACAAGGTGTAATAACTGGAGATGAAGAATATATAAACAGTGTAAGAAGCGGTTCTAAATCTCCTCTTACAGTTGTTATAGAAAAATTAAGAACTCTTGACCTTAGACCTTATGAAACAGGAATTGACCCTTGTACAGGTTCTGTTGTTGTATCACAGGTTGATAGTGGTGAAGTCCTTGCTCTTGTAACATATCCATCATATGATAATAATAGACTTGTAAATACTTTTGATAATGAATACTATAACAGTCTTCTTCAAGACCCATCAACACCACTTGTAAATAGACCTGTAAGCGAGAAAAAAGCACCTGGTTCTACACTTAAAATGGTTACTGCTCTTGCTGGTCTTGAATCAGGAGTAATTTCACCATATACAACTATAACTGATACTGGTACATTTACAAAAGCAGGTTGGCCTTATGCTAAATGTTGGGCAGCTAGCTCTGGTGCTCATGGTTCAATAAACGTTTCACAAGCTCTTGAAGTTTCATGTAACTTCTATTTCTATGAAACAATGTATAGAATGGGAAATGCACAAGAAGATACTACACTTAATAGTATAAATACATTAAATGAATATATGGCTATATTTGGACTTAATAATTATACAGGTATAGAAATCGGCGAAACTATGCCTAATATGGCATCGGCAGAATATAAAGAAAGAACTGTAAAATCACAAAATCCTGATGCAAGCTCAAGCCAAACAAGATGGACTGATGGTGATTCAATTCGTGCCGGTATAGGTCAGTCTGTAAACAACTTTACATCTGCAAATATGGCTAAATATATAGCTACTCTTGCAAATGGTGGAACACTCTATAAAATGCACATTATAGATAAAGTTTCAAACCCTGATGGAACATTGTTTGAAGAGGCAGCTGAAGTTATAGAAAATATTCATGAGTTTGACGAAAAAAATATTGAAGCTGTATATGAAGGTATGAGACTTGTTACACAAGGTTCTGAAGGAACTCTTAGAAATGCATTTAGAGATTTTCCTATATCTGTTGCTGCAAAATCTGGTACAGCCCAACAATCACAGCTTAGAAGCGACCATACTCTTTTTGTTGGATTTGCACCTTATGAAAATCCACAAATTTCAATTGCAGTAATGGTTCCTTTCGGAGATTCTTCTGTTTCACCGGCACCAGCTATAGCAAAAGAGGTTATTGCAGAATATATGGGTCTTAATTATGAACCTACAAATAATTATATGGAAAATGTACTCGCAGAGTAAAAAGGAGTGGCAAAAATGAATATAGATAACTGTGTTGTTTTCAAGGGTATTGGCAAAGATATTGCTCTTATACTTTCTGAAACTGTATCATTTGAAGATATAAAAAAAACTCTCACAAAAAAAATAGAAGCATCATCAAAATTTTTTGATGGTGTTACAACTAGTATAACATTAAAAGGTAGAGAGCTTTCAGAAAATGAAGAAAGAGAAATTATAGATATAATCTCTGAAAAAGGAAATATAAATATATCTTTTTTAAAAACAGACACAGATACATCATCTTCACAGAAAATTATACAAAATGCTATGCCTGATTGTAGCTTTACTAAATATCACAAAGGTTCTATACGCTCAGGTCAAGTTCTTGAATTTGAAGGAAGTATAGTAATAATTGGTGATATAAACCCTGGAGCTATGGTAAAAGCAACAGGAAATATAACTGTTTTGGGTCAGCTTAAAGGAATAGCTCATGCAGGTTGTAATGGGGATAGAACTGCATTTGTATCTGCAATATACATGGTTCCTGTTCAACTTAGAATAGCTGACATAATAACAGTTTTTCCTGAAGAAAATATTCGTGGGGAAAAACCTGTTGAATTTGCATATATAGAAGATGGTCAAATTTATGTAAGACCTCTTAACTGATACTGTATTATATTGATGCTGCCTGTTATTTTTTGAGATTTTTTAACAAAATTTGCTTAAAAAAATTCGTGCAAATTTTTAAAATTTTTGTTAATATATATTTATTAAAGTAGAAAAGTATAAAAAAATACCTTCTATATTATTGAGAGGAGTAGCATAAATGAGTGAAGTAATAGTAATTACAAGTGGAAAAGGTGGAGTTGGTAAAACAACAACTACTGCAAACCTTGGTTGTGGTCTTGCTCTTTCTGGAAAGAAAGTTGCACTTGTTGACGCAGATATCGGACTTAGAAATCTTGATGTTGTTATGGGTCTTGAAAATAGAATAGTATATGACCTTGTTGATGTTGTAGAAGGAAACTGCCGTTTAAAACAAGCTCTTATAAAAGATAAACGTTATGATGGTCTTTTTCTTCTCCCTGCTGCACAAACAAGAGATAAAGATGCTGTAACACCAGAACAAATGCAAAAGCTTTGTGATAATCTTAAAGAAGAAGGCTTTGATTACATAATAATGGACTGCCCTGCCGGTATCGAACAAGGATTTAAAAATGCTATTGCAGGTGCTGATAGAGCTATTGTAGTAACAACACCTGAAGTTTCAGCTGTAAGAGATGCTGATAGAATAATAGGTCTTCTTGAAGCAAATGGTCTTAATAATCCAACACTTATATTAAATAGATTAAGACTTGATATGGTAAAACGTGGAGATATGATGTCTATTGATGATGTTACAGAAATTCTTGCAATAGATATACTTGGTGTTGTACCTGATGATGAAAGTATTGTTATATCAACAAATAAAGGTGAACCTGCTGTTACAATAGAAACTTCAAAAGCAGGACAAGCTTATCGTAATATAACTAAAAGAATTATGGGTGAAGATATACCTCTTATGTCTTTAGAAGAAGAACCGGAAGGAATAGTTGAAAAATTCAAAAAATTATTCCGTCGATAATTATTAAGGATGTGTATTTATAATGGATTTTTTAAGTTTTTTTAAAAAGAAGGAAGGTACAGCTTCAAAAAATGTTGCCAAGGATAGATTAAAACTTGTTCTTGTCCACGACAGAGTAAACTGTTCATCACAGGTTCTTGAAATGCTCAAAACAGATATTATAAAAGTAATATCAAACTATATGGAAATTGATGAAGAAGAACTTGATATTCAGATTACACAGACACAATCAGAGGAAAATAACGGGACTGTTCCTGTATTATATGCAAACATACCTATAAAGAGTATGAGAAAATCAAATCACGATTAATATTTTTGCATATAGACCATTTGTATATATTGTATATTTTATATGCATTTTTTTATATATCTTTATATACTTAAAACATTATTATTTGGCAACTTGTAGTAATTTATTGCAAGTTTTATACAAAAAAATTTACTTTTAGCAGAGTGATTTTTATTGCTCTGCTTTATTATTTCTATTATAATATTAATGGGGTAGTTTTAAAACAACGGAGGTATATAATGGACTTAAAAAAACACCTTGCCAGTTTAGACTACTGGATAATAATTGCAGTATGCATACTTTCCATTTTTGGTATAATATGCATAGGAAGTGCAACCCATATAAACTTAGGTGAATCCATGAGTACATTTTACTCACAGATTGCTTGGTTTATAATAGGTATAGGTCTTTTAATTTTTGCCAGCCAAGTTGACTACGAATTCTTTTCTGATTTTTATAAAACATTTTATATTATAAATATAGTCCTTCTTATAGCTGTACTTATTATAGGTAGAGAAGTAAACGGTGCAAAAAGATGGATTTATATTGGGCCTGCAAGTATACAGCCCTCAGAATTTACAAAAATAATAATGATATTCTGTCTGGCAAAATTTATAGTTAAAAATAAAGATGAAATGTATCGAATACCAACACTTATAAAAATATGTGTATTTGCTATTGTTCCTGTAATACTTATACAGGCACAACCATCTTTATCTGCAAGTCTTGTTTCAATAGCTGTACTTCTTATAGAACTTTTTGTAGCAGGACTAAGTTTTAAAATAATATCTCGATGTTTAGCCATTGGAGTTCCTTCCATAGGTCTTATTTTATGGGATATAAGCAGAGAAAATCATTTATTTGTTGATAAAATATTACAGCCACATCAGATAAGCAGAATAGAGGCATTCATTTATCCTGAAAAAAATCCAGATACTTATTATCAGACACTTAAATCAATAAGTGCCATAGGTTCTGGTCAACTTCATGGTAAAGGTCTTTATGAAGGTACTTTAAATCAATTAAGCTATCTTCCAGAACCACATAATGACTTTATTTTTTCTGTTATAGGTGAAGAATTTGGTTTTATAGGCTGTATATTAGTTTTGGCACTTCTTATTTTTATAATATTTAGATGTATAATTATTGCATTATCTGCAAGAGATTTATTCAGTCAGTTAGTAGCATCAGGAATAGCCGGTATGTTTGCTTTTCAAACATTTGTTAATGCCGGTGTTGCAACAGGTATAATGCCTAATACAGGTATGCCCTTACCTTTTGTTAGTTACGGCGGAAGCTCTATGTGGATGAATATGCTTTCGATAGGATTAGTACTAAATATAGGACTAAAAAATTCAAAATCATTATTTGAGGGGGTTTAAACATGAACGTAGCTCTTATAGCACACGACAATAAAAAGAAACTTATGGAAAATCTCTGTATAGCTTACAGACATATTTTATGCAAACACAATCTTTTTGCAACAGGAACAACAGGCCGACTTGTAGAAGAAACAGCTAATCTTGTTGTACACAAATATCTTGCAGGACATCTTGGAGGAGAACAACAACTTGGTTCTCAAGTTGCAAATAATGATATAGACCTTGTAATATTCCTTCGTGACCCTGTTACTGCAAAAACATATGAACCAGATATAAATTCTATATTAAGACTTTGTGATGTTCATAATATACCATTAGCAACAAATCTTGCAACAGCAGAACTTCTTCTTTTAGCTCTTGATAGAGGCGACCTTGACTGGAGAAATGTGGTAAGATAATTATGAATTTAGCATTAAAAATCATTATTATATATTATATAGTAATTAACATCATATTATTTTTTATGATGGGTGCAGATAAAAATTTTGCAAAGAAAAATAAAAGAAGGATACCAGAAGCAAATCTTTTTCTTGTATCACTTCTTGGTGGTTCTTTAGGTGGTTTTATAGGAATGAAATTATTCCGTCATAAAACAAAAAAACCTGCTTTTTATGCAATATATTCTGTTTCACTTATAATGCATTGTATAATATTATATTTTATTTTTAAAAATTTTATTATAGTAAAATAAAAAGCCAAAGCATTTTATATGCTTTGGCTTTTTTTATTATCTATTAAATACAGGTTTTAAAACTTTACAAACTATATATGCAATTGGTGCAACAATAACTGCTTTTAAAAGATTGAATGGTGCTATTGAGAATAATATAAGTGTTTTAAAATCAACAACCATTGGTGTTACTCCATTTGCAATATTAACAAACTCTTGTATGTCTGTACCAAATGCTTTTGCAAAAGCAGGTATAAGTATATAGTAGTTAAACACACAAGCAACAAATGCCATAAGAACAGCACCTATAACACTACCAATAATAAAGTTTTTAATTGTATGATTTTTCTTATACATAACACCAATAGGAATAACAAGAGCTATACCTGTAACAAAATTTGCAAGCTCACCAACACCTGCTGTACTTGTTTTAAAAAGGTGAAGTAAATTTTTTATAAGCTCTATAAGAACCCCTGCTGCCGGTCCCATAGCTACTGTACCAATAATAGCTGGTATATCACTTATATCCATTTTTAAGAAAAATGGAAATATAGGAAGTGAAATTTCAAACATCATAAGCACTATTGAAACCGCACTTAACATACCAATTTTTACTACCTTTGAAGTATCTGTTCTTCTTACCTTTACTGCTGCTGTTGTACTACTCATCTTTAAATCTCCTCCATTTTTTCTGAATTTTCAAAGCCATTTTTTATATAAAAAAATGACCTGAAAATCTTCAGGCCAAATAAAGCAAAACAAAATGGAAACATGCCAAAAATATATACATGCATGTTACGTTATGTTTTCTTCTCCCATCCAGACTATACTGTCGGTTTTGGAATTTCACCAAATCAGCATTATTTATAAAAAACAACGCTCGTGGACTTTACCACCGGTCGGGAATTACACCCTGCCCTGAAGAATTTCTTTTATATTTATATTGACATTATAAAACACAATTATATTTTCGTCAATAGCAGTATATAATTTATAAAAAATAAAAAAATGCTGTTTTTTTATAAAAACAGCATTTTTATTATTTATTTTATACCACGCATTGTAAGAGATACTCTTTTCTTTTTAAGGTCTACACCAAGAACTTTTACATCAACTATATCCCCTACACTTACAGCATCAAGTGGATGTTTTACATATCCATCAGAAAGCTCTGATATATGAACAAGTCCATCTTGATGTACTCCAATATCAACAAATGCCCCAAAGTCAATAACATTTCTTACTGTTCCTTTAAGTATCATCCCTTCTTTAAGGTCTGACATTTCAAGAACATCACTTCTTAAAACAGGTGCTGGCATTTCTTCTCTTGGGTCACGTCCCGGTTTTTCAAGCTCTTTTATAATATCATTAAGAGTAGGAACACCTATCCCAAGTTTTTCAGCTATTTCAGTTTTATTAGTAATCTTTTCACCTATACCCTTAATATTTTTATTTTTAACATCATCAAGTGTATATCCAAGTATATTTAAAAGTTCTTCTGTTGCTTTGTAACTTTCAGGGTGAACTCCTGTATTATCAAGAACCATATCACTTTCAGGTATTCTAAGGAAACCTGCACACTGTTCAAAAGCCTTTGGTCCAAGTTTTGGAACTTTTAAAAGTTCTTTTCTTGTTTTAAATTTTCCGTTTTCTTCTCTATATTTAAGTATATTTTTAGAAACAGCACTACTTATACCTGAAACATATGAAAGAAGTGAAGGTGATGCTGTGTTAAGGTCTACACCAACAGAGTTTACACAATCTTCAACAACTCCTCCAAGTTCCTCCGAAAGTTTTTTCTGGTTCATATCATGCTGATACTGACCTACACCTATTGATTTAGGGTCTATTTTTACAAGCTCTGCAAGAGGGTCTTGAAGTCTTCTACCTATTGAAACAGCACTTCTTAAGGCAACGTCCATATCTGGAAATTCTTCTGCACCAAGTTTTGATGCTGAATATACAGAAGCACCTGCTTCATTTACAATTATATAATATATTTCTTTATCTATTTCCTTAATAAGGTCAGCAACAAATATTTCACTTTCTCTTGAAGCTGTACCATTTCCAACAGCTATTATATCAACATTATATTTATTAATAAGTTCTTTAAGCTCTTCCTTTTCTATTTCTGTCTTTTTAGGATTTATTGTAAAGTAAATAACAGTTGTATCAAGAGTTTTACCTGTTTGGTCTATAATAGCAATTTTACAACCTGCTTTATATCCAGGGTCAAGAGCAAGTACAACTTTATCTTTTATTGGTGGCTGTAAAAGAAGCTGTTTAAGATTTTCATTAAATACTTTCATAGCTTTTTCTTCAGCTTTTTCTGTAAGTTCATTTCTTATTTCTCTTTCTATTGAAGGGAATATAAGACGTTTGAAACTATCTTCTATTGTTTCTTTAAGTATTTCTTCTGTTTGACTATTTTTTATAATTATATTTCTTGCTATTTTAGATACAAGACTTTCTGTATCAACAGATACCGAAACAGAAAGAAAATCTTCTTTTTCTCCTCTATTAAGTGCAAGAATTCTATGACCTGCAATATTTTTTACAGGTTCGTTATAGTCATAATACATTTCGTATACAGACTGGTTTTCTGCATCAGATGCTTTTGAAACAATAATACCAGTTTTAAAAGTTTCATCTCTAAGCATTTTTCTTATATCTGCATCATCAGATATTTTTTCTGCAATAATATCTTTTGCACCATTTATTGCATCTTCAACAGTTTCAACTTCCTTTTCAGGATTTATAAACATTTTTGCATGGTCTTCAACAGTCATTAAAAGACGCTGACCAAATATAATATCTGCAAGTCCATCAAGACCTTTTTCTTTTGCTATTGTTGCTCTTGTTCTTCTTTTTGGTCTAAATGGTCTGTATATATCATCAAGTTCTGTTACTGTTTCTGCATTTTCTATCTTTAATAAAAGTTCAGAAGTCATATTACCCTGTTCTTCTATTGTTTTTACTATCTGACCACGTTTTTCATCAAGACCTCTTAAATATGTAAGTCTATCTGATATAGCTCTTATAATTTGGTCGTCTAAAGAACCTGTAAGCTCCTTACGATATCTAGCTATAAAAGGAATTGTATTTCCTTCATCAATAAGTTTTACGGTATTTTCTACTTGAAAATCCTTTATGTTAAATTCTTGCTGTAATTTTTTTAAAATATCCATAACTTACCTCTATTCTCTCAAAATATCTAAAAAAACTGTCTGGGATAAATTATATCATAAAAAACAATGTTTTTGTTAAAAAACAGCCTATTTTTTAAGGCTTTTTTACAGCAAAAAAGCTGTCATATTTTAAAAATACGACAGCCTATAATTATATTATTTATCAAGAAGATATTTTTCAACAAGCTTTGCAGCATCTTCTATACAACCAGAACATGTTCTTTTCATACCTGTTCCATCAAGACCTTTAAGTTCACGACAAATTAAAGTTTTATTCATTTCAATAAATTCATCTCCAAGTTGATTTACATGTTTATATGTGTGTGCTTTTGTCATACCATTTTCAATGCTTCCTGAACTTTTTTTAAGACCTGCAAGCATATAAAGACCTGAAACAGCACCACAAGGGCCATTCATATTTCCCATACCTGCACCAAATGCTTCTGAAAGTTTAAATGCATCTTCTTCATTCATTCCAAAAAGGTCACAATATGTGCAAACAATAGCCTGTGCACAGTTATATCCTTTACTATGATTTTCAACAGCTTTTTTTACTCTTGATTCCATTTTAACTCCTCCACTAAAACTTTTTAATTCAACTGTTTTTAAATATACTTTTTTACTCCTGTTTTGTCAATAGTAAAATTAAAAGAGTATCAATAATGATACTCTTTTAAAATTTATTATATTATATTTTATTATAATTCAGTTATAACTTTTGCAATAGCATCTTCCACTTCTTTAGGAAGTTTATCAAAGCCACCTTTTGCCTCTTCTCTTGATTTTATAAATTCAAGTCTATCACTCATTCTTGCTGTAAGCTGTACTTTATATTCATGATTATTAAGGTCTGGTATATAGCCCTCTACTTCCATTATTTCTAAATTGGAGAAATTAGCCCATTTTTTAAATTCTGCCCTATCTTCTATTACAGCTTCAAGACAACCTAATGTAATTTGAGGAGTAATTTTTTTATCCATAAAGAAACCTGTATTTAATATATAACAATCAACATTTCTTTCCTCAAAAAGTGCTTTAAATTTACCATAATCCTCTGCAAGAGGGAATGTTCTAAAAGGATTTGCATATGGCTCAAAAACAAGTGCTTCAGGGTCTACACCTTCTGCAAGTCTTTCTGCATTTGTTCTTTTTGTTGCAAGACAAGCTCCCATAGCAGCTGAAAGTACAGAACCAGTAACCTTAATTATTGGAGGTAATGTTGGGTCTTTCATAAGCCAGAATATTGCATTTACAGGCTCATCAAATTTATCAACTCTATTTGGTGACCATAATTTTGATTTTATAGCACGACCATTTCCATTTCTTAAGTCTTCTGTAACAATAACTGTTTTTCCGTTTTCATCTATTGTTGCACCTACATTCTGTACAGAAAGAAGATATTTATTATCAGGACTTACAAGAGGATAATCCTGTGTTTTATCAAAATATGAAGGCTCTAAGGCAACAGATGAACCATTTTCTGTTGATATAATAAAAGCATCATCATGAAGAACTGTTACATCATATTTATCATCATGTTTTGCATGTGTAATTGTTGATTTACCAGAACCGGAAAGACCAAATACACCGGCAACAAATTTTCTTCCATTTTCAAGGTTATAGCGTTTCTGACCACCATGACAAGATGCATATCCATTTCTGTTAGCAATTCCCCAAGCAAGTGTAAGAGTTCCTTTTTTAAGTTCTCCAAAATATTTCATACCGAGAACAGCAGCACAGTTATGTTCTGGGTCAAAAAAAGCAAGCCCAAGTGGATGGTCCGGATGACTCCAAGAAGGGTCAGCAAAGAAATATATATCCCCTTCATTCTCCATCATTTTTGATTTTTTATACATCTTTGTATAGGCTTCATTTTTATGTTGGAAATTAAGAAGCCAATTATACATAAGATTTTCTTCACCTTCCGGAAGAAGCATATGTGCTTTAACCATAAAATCAGTATCAAGACCTATATAAGCTTCTGCATGATACATTTTTTTATATCTTGTATTATAAACAGCCTCTCTTATTTTTGTACAAAGGTCTTTTACATCAACTCCTGGTTCTCCTACAATTCTTCTTGCAGCAGCAGTACGACCATATACAGCTCCATCATTAAAAACAAGTATTTTTGAGCCTTCATCAAGACCTATTTCATCTGGTCTTTCGATAGGCATGTCAGTAATTATTGTTCCTGGAGAATTTTTTGCAAGTTTATATGCTTCTTTAAGGGAGTTAACCTTAACTACATTATTTCCATAAAAAGCAGTTTCAATAGTTGTTCTTGCTGCTGAAAAAATAGGATTATTTGCTTTTACTTCGTCCCATCTGAAATTAGCTTTTGTTGCCATAATTATCAAACCCCCAAAATTTTAATATTACTTACACTATATTAATAATAATTAAATTATTACTAAAATATTATCAAATTTTTTAATATTAAACAACAAAAATATTGATTATTTTTCACTAAATTTTATTAATTATTTATATGCAAAATTATCAGTAGAATTTTTTTACAATACTTTTAGCTATAAAATATACTATTTTAAGTTAATTTTATGTTAATATTTTAGTTTGTTTTTTATATCTTTTATATAGTTTAAAGTAAAAAATATCCATTTTTCATATGTGAAAAATGGATATTAAAAAAATTTTTTAAATTTGTTCAAGAAGTTTATAAACTATTTCACCTGAGTTTTTAGCAGCTATTTCAACAAATTCTTCATATTTCATATCAGCTTCATTATCTGCATTATCAGATATTGAACGTATTATTACAAAAGGAATTTTATTTAACCAAGAAGCATGAGCTATTGCTGCCCCTTCCATTTCAGTACAGTATGCACCAAATGTTGTCCAAAGTTTTTTCTTTTTATCTTTGTCACTTATAAACTGGTCACCACTTGCCACTCTGCCAAAAAATACTTTTTCTGCACCGCAAATTTCCTCTGCCGCACTTAATGCTAATTTTACAAGTTCATCATCTGCTTTAAAATAGCTTTCTGCCATTCTTGGAATTTCTCCAAGAGGGTCACCAAATGCAGATGTATCCATATCATGTTGTACTGTATCTTTTGATATTACAACATCACCTACATTAAGTTCTGGAGATACTGCTCCTGCAACACCTACATTTATAATATAGTCTACTGCAAAATGGTCAGCAAGAACCTGTGCACAAACTGCTGCATTTACTTTACCAATACCACTTCTTACAAATACTATACTATTTCCATTAAACATTCCTATGTAAAAATCAAGACCTATAACATTCTTTGCAGTCACAACATCAATTTTCTCTTTTAAAACTGTGATTTCTTCATCCATAGCACCTATAATTCCTATGGTTTTCATTTTATCATCTCCCAAAAAAAATTATTTTAGTTTATGCAAATTTACTTTATTTTAGCATATTATTATGATAACATACAATAGTAAAAGGGGATTGTATATGATACCACGTATTATTATAGTACCTTCAGAAGACGAAAATAATATATATAATATAAACGAAAGATATATACAGGCTGTTGCGGAAAATGGAGGAACACCTATTATATCAGCTTATTTAGGTAAAAAATATATTGATGAAATAACAAATATTGCAGATGGTATAATATTTTCAGGAGGAAATGACCCCAACCCTATATTTTTTAAAGAAAACCCAATGTATTCTAAAAACTCAACACCTAAACGTGATATTTTTGAAGTAATGTTATGTAAAAAAGCTTTTGAAAAAAATATACCAATATTAGGTATATGTCGAGGTATTCAAATAATATGTCTTGCTTTTGGTGGAACAATATATCAAGATATACTTCATAGAAAAGAATATACATTTAACCATTTTCAAAGTTTTTCTGGAAAATATCCTTTTCATGGTATAAATATAAGCAAAAATTCCAATCTTTATAAAATAATAGGTAAAAAAAGAATATTTGTAAATTCATTTCATCATCAAGGAATACATACTATTCCAAAAGGATTTAGAATATCTGCTTTAAGCGATGACCTTATAACAGAAGCTATTGAATATTCAGGAAAAAATTTTATAATGGGTGTACAATGGCACCCTGAACAGACATTTGAAAATAGTATACAACGAAATATATTTAAAAATTTTATATATATATCAAAAAGGAGTTAAGTAATGGATTTTAAAATAGGTGATATTGTTCAAATGAAAAAAAATCATCCTTGTGGTGGTAATGAATGGGAAATTTTAAGAACAGGAATTGATTTTCGTATTAAATGTTTAAAATGTGGTCATATGGTTATGTTACCACGTACGAAATTTGAAAAAGGATTTAAAAAATTTATAAATCAGTAAAAGTGCTGTCGACTTTGTCGACAGCACTTTTTAAATTTTAGCCGAAAATATCTTTTTTAATTGTATTTAAAGGCTCTGGAAGAGGTGAAACAAACTCTTTTTTTGAAAGATATGAAAGTCCACCATCTTTTATATTAATAACAAGTTTATACGAATGTAAAAATTGATTATTAAGACCATAATTAAGCCTAAAATCCTTATTTATAACTTCACTACCATATTTTCTATCACCAACAAGAGGATTTCCCATAGCTGAAAATTGCGCTCTTATTTGATGTGATTTTCCGGTAATAAGTTTTATTTCCAAAAGGTCATATTTTTCTGATGAATTTATAACCTTATATTTTGTAACAATTTTTTTACTGCCTTTTAATTCTTTATCAGATACAGAAGATATATTATTTCCACTATCCTTTTTTATATAACCTGTCAATTCGCCTTTGTCAGAAACTTTGCCTTTAACAAGTGCAATATACATCTTATCGACTTTTCGTTCCTGTATGGCTCTATTAAGCTCTTGAACTGCCATAAGATTTTTACCTGCAACAATTATACCACTTGTATTTCTATCAAGACGGTTACAAACTGCCGGTGTAAAAACTGATGATGCAGAAGGAGTATATTCTCCTTTTTCATAGAGATAATAAAGTATCTGGTCTATAAGTGTATTTTTATCACTTTCTTTTTCAGGGTGAGTAAGAACTCCTGCAGGTTTTGAAACAAATATAACATTTTCATCTTCATATACAATACCAAAATGTCTTTTAGCAACATTTACAGTTTTTTCTTCCATAAATCCACTCATTGTTTCTTCTGCAAGATATAACTGAAGACTGTCACCATCTTTTAGCATTTCGCTACCTTCGGCTTTTTTATTGTTATATTTTATTCTTTTTTTTCTAAGCATCTTATAAATAAAGCTTTTTGGTGCTTTATTAAAATATTTCATTAAATATTTATCAAGACGCTGATTTTCTTCTTTTACAGTAATTTTTATTTCCTTCATGGCAAAGCCCTCTTAGGAATGTATCCATCTTAAATAAGCATTTATGAATGGGTCTACCTTTCCATCCATAACAGATGCAATATTACCTGTTTCTTCTCCTGTTCTATGGTCTTTTACAAGAGTATAAGGCATAAATACATAAGAACGAATTTGGCTACCCCAACCGATTTCCTTAACATCTCCACGGATTTCAGCAAGCTTTTTCATCTGTTCTTCTATTTTAAGTTCAAGAAGTTTTGATTTAAGCATTTTCATAGCTCTATCTTTATTACTGTGCTGACTTCTTTCATTCTGACACTGAACAACAATACCTGTTGGATTATGTGTAATACGTATAGCAGATGATGTTTTATTTACGTGCTGACCACCGGCACCACTAGCACGATATGTGTCAATACGAAGGTCATCTGTATTTATTTCAATATCTATATCATCATCTATTTCTGGCATAACATCGCAAGAAGCAAATGAAGTATGTCTTCTTCCTGAACTATCGAAAGGAGAAACCCTTACAAGACGATGTATACCTTTTTCTGATTTAAGATAACCATAAGCATTTTCACCGTTTATCTGTATTGTAACAGATTTTACACCGGCTTCATCTCCTGGAAGATAATCAAGCTCTTCAACAGAAAATCCCATATTATCTGCCCAACGCATATACATTCTTAAAAGCATACTTACCCAGTCACAAGCCTCTGTTCCACCTGCACCTGAATGAAGTGTAAGAATTGCATTATGTTTATCATATTCTCCGTCAAGAAGAGTAGATATTTTAAGCTCATCAAATTCTGTTTTAAATTCTTCTGTAAGCTCTTTTGCTTCATCAAGTAAGCTTAAATCCTCTTCTTCATTTCCCATTTCTATGAGTGTAAGTATATCCTCATATTTTGAAACAAGATTTTCATATCTTTCCACTTTTGTTTTAAGTGCTTTTGTCTGCTGAAGTACTTTCTGACTTTTTTCCATATCATTCCAAAAATCAGGGTCAGCTGACATTTCTTCAAGCTCCACTATTTTTTCTTTCGCACCAGCGACGTCAAAGTGAAGCCCCCATTTCCTGTAAATTTTCGTCATAAGCTGAAAGCTCAAGACCAAGCTGTTCGAATTCGAACATAAAAATCAACTCCTTTATAAATAAAAAATATTTGATTTATATTATATAAGCGGCAATAAAGCCGCTTATAAATAACTTAATTATGCATTTTTTCCACAACACTGTTTGTATTTAAGACCACTACCACAAGGGCAAGCATCATTTCTACCTATTTTTTCTTCTGCACGTTCAACAGGTTTTTTCTGAAGTGTATCGTCTTTGTTTGTAAACATCTGACGAGGTGCTTCCTGACGAATAGGCTCTGTTAGTATTCTTATGCGATAAAGTGTTTTTACAGTATCAATCTGTATATTTTCACTCATTTCATTGAACATATCATATGCAGCATATTTATATTCAATAAGTGGGTCTCTCTGTGCATAAGCGTGAAGACCGATACCTTGACGCATTTGGTCCATATCATCAATATGGTCCATCCATTTTTGGTCTATAACTCTTAAAAGTATAACTCTTTCAAGTTCTCTCATTTTTTCTTCATCGCCGATTTCTTTCTCTTTTAATTCATAGAGTTTTACAGCAAGTTTTTCAAGAACTTCTTTAAGTTTATCTTTTGTCATTGACTTAACATTTTCTTCTTTTATATTTACAAAGCCCATAGGAATAACAGCATTAATCTGTTCATTAAGCTCTTTCATATCCCAATCTTCAGCATACTGAACTTCACCAATACAGCTTTCAACTGTTCTATTTATAAATTCCTTAATCATAGTCATAATACTATCTCTTAAGTTTTCACCAAAAAGAACACGTCTTCTTTCACCATATATAAGTTCTCTTTGCTCATTCATTACTTCATCATAGTCAAGAAGATGTTTACGTACAGCAAAGTTATTTCCTTCAACTTTTTTCTGTGCATTTTCTATTGCTTTTGAAAGCATAGCATGTTCAATAGGCTCATCTTCCTGAAGTCCCATAGCATCTACAAGCTTCATTGTTTTTTCTGAACCGAAAAGACGCATAAGGTCATCTTCCATAGATATGAAGAAACGAGATTCACCTTTATCTCCCTGACGACCAGAACGACCACGAAGCTGGTTATCGATACGTCTTGACTCATGTCTTTCTGTACCTATAATTTTAAGACCACCAAGTTCTTCAACGCCTTCACCAAGTTTAATGTCAGTACCACGACCAGCCATATTTGTTGCTATTGTAACAGCACCCATCTGTCCTGCAAGTGCAACAATTTCAGCTTCTTTTTCATGGTATTTTGCATTAAGAACCTGATGACGTATACCTTCTCTTTTAAGCATTTTACTTAATTGTTCTGATTTATCAATTGTAACTGTACCAACAAGAACAGGTTGTCCTTTTTCATGAGCTTCTATAACATCACGAACAACAGCTCTAAATTTAGCAGCTTCTGTACGATAAACAACATCATGTCTATCTATTCTTTGTACAGGTTTATTTGTAGGAATTACTACAACGTCAAGACCATAAATATTTCTAAATTCTGCTTCTTCTGTCTGAGCAGTACCTGTCATACCAGCTTTCTTCTCATATTTATTAAAGAAGTTCTGGAATGTTACAGTTGCAAGAGTTTTGCTCTCACGTTTAACTTTAACATTTTCTTTTGCTTCAATAGCCTGATGAAGACCGTCAGAATATCTTCTACCTGGCATAATACGTCCTGTAAACTCATCTACAATAAGAATTTCATCATCTTTTACAACATAATCTTTATCAAGATGCATATTGTAATTAGCTTTTAAGGCATTGTTGATATGATGCTGAATTTCAAGATTTTCAGGGTCTGAAAGGTTTTCAACATTAAAGAATTTTTCAGCTTTTTTAACACCATCTTGAGTAAGAACAACAGATTTTGCTTTTTCATCAACAACAAAATCTCCTTCTTCTTTGATTTCTTCTTTTAAAAGAGGGTTAAGAGCATCTTCCTCATTAAGTATACGACCTTTTTTAAGCATTTTTACAAAGGCATCAGCTACTTTATAAAGCTGTGTTGATTTATCACCACTACCTGAAATAATAAGAGGTGTTCTTGCTTCGTCAATAAGAACAGAGTCAACCTCGTCAATTATTGCATATACAAGGTCACGCTGAACCATATCTTCACGACGAACAACCATGTTATCACGAAGATAGTCAAAACCAAGTTCATTATTTGTTGCATAAGTTATATCACAGTTATAAGCCTCACGTCTTGCTTCCGGTTTCATATCGTTTAATATAACACCACAAGTAAGACCAAGGAAATTATAAATTTCACTCATTGTTTCAGCGTCACGTTTTGCAAGGTAATCATTTACTGTTACAACATGAACACCTCTACCTGTAAGTGCATTAAGATATGCAGGAAGTGTAGCAACTAAAGTTTTACCTTCACCTGTTTTCATTTCTGAAATTCTTCCTTGGTGAAGAACAATACCACCTATAAGCTGTACACGGAAGTGACGCATACCTGTAACACGTTTTGATGCTTCTCTAACAACAGCAAAGGCTTCTGGTAAAATATTATCAAGACTTTCGCCTTGTTCTTGAACTCTTTTTTTGAATTCATCTGTTTTTGCTTTAAGTTCTTCATCGGAAAGTTTTGAAATTTCCGCTTCAAGACTGTCTATTTTATCTACAACGGGAATTATCTTTTTTATTTCCTTATCACTATAATTTCCAAAAATTTTTTCTAAAAGTCCCACTTAAAGACCTCCTCAAACATACTTTTATCATTCTTAATAGTTTAACAGATACCACCTTATATATGCAATATAAAAATATATAAAAGGTTCTATATTAACAAATTCTTAACTATTTATACGAAAAAAATTTATTTTTGTTCTACTAAAAAATATATTTATAATATATGCAAATACATTATAGTTTTAAACATATTAGAGTTATAATATAATTACACATAAAAACATATATTTTTTTATAATCTTTTTATCATTATAAAATTTTCAATAATTATATTGTTTCTATTAATAAACTGTTTTTTTACTACTTTATAACCTCTTTTTTCAAAAAATGGAATAGCTGTTATTGAAACATATGAATATAACTTACAAACTCCATTTTCCAAAATATACTTTTCCACATTTTCAATAAGTTTTTTACCTATACCTTGATTTTGAAAATCTTTATGGACATACAATCTATCTATATATCCTTCATTATCACAATCACAAAAACCTTTTATTATTCCATTATCTTCAAATACAATAGAATAATGTTTTAAAAGCGATTTATTCCATAAATTTTCATCTATATTTTCTGGTGCCCAAACATTAACTTGTTCTTGTGTATAATCTTTTATATTTATAAAATGTACTGTATCATAAAAAAGCTTTATTATACTATTCAAATCTTTTTCTTCATATTCTCTTATCATAAAACCTCCATAAATATTAAATCCAATAGTTATTTAATTTTTATTTATTAAAAATAAAAAAGTGCCGGTATAACCGGCACTAAAAATTCAATTATTAATTAATATTCAGGTTCAATAAGACCATAAGAACCATCTTTTCTTCTATAAACAACATTTACATCGTCTGTTTCACCATTTCTGAATACAAAGAAACTATGTCCAATAAGTTCCATCTGCATAACAGCTTCTTCTGCATCCATAGGACGAAGTTCAAAATGTTTAACCTTCTCAATTTTATATAAAGGTGATTCATCAAGAACATCTTCTGAAACAGGTACAGCATCATATTCAGCTTTAAAAGAAACATCTCTTTTCATTTTTGAACGAAGACGTTTTTTGTATTTAACAATCTGACCTTCTAAAATATCAACAACACTGTCAACAGCAGCCATCATATCGGCGTCTCCTGATTCAGCACGTATAATTCTTTTACCCATAGGAATTGTTACTTCTACAATTGTTTCAAGTTTCTGAGATTCGAAAGTAACAACAGCCTCTGCATCTGCAGGGAAGAGTTTTTCGATTCTATCAAGTTTAGCAGAAACTTTTTCTCTTGTTCTTTCACCGATGTCAATGTTTTTTCCTTTGATGTTGTAACGCATACAAAACAACTCCTTCCAACAGCTGTAATATACAGCTTGAAAATATATATTTAAAAACCAAAAGGTTTTTAACAGGCATTTTAAAAATATATATTTAATTTTTATTTATAATAATATTATTCTACAAAATTTTGAAAACTCCTTCTTAAAAATAATATTTTTTTATACAAGCTTATATTTTTAGCAACATGCTTACTTTTAAATATCAAATTATGTGCAAAATTATATTTAACATTTATTTAACAAAAAATATTATATTTCAACAGCATTCATGTTATTAACTGTTTTTTCAACATATAAAACTGTGGATAATGTGTATAACTCTGTGTATAACCCTTTTTTAAAGGAATTTTTGTTGTGGACAACAAGATATTTTATTAACATACTTGTTAAATTTCTGTTATTAACTTTATACACATATTTCATCATATACCTTTTTATATGCTCTATATGTTGTTTCATCAAAACATACCATATTTATAAGTTCAATAGTTTTATCATTATCAATAAATTCTTTTATTGCTTTTATAGCAATTTCTGCGGCTCTTTCAACAGGAAATCTATAAACACCTGTACTTATAGAAGGAAATGAAATACTTGTTATTTCATTTTCTACTGCAAGCTTAAGAGAATTTTCATAACAATTTCTTAAAAGTTCATCTTCTCCCTTATCTCCACCACGCCATATTGGCCCTGGAGTATGTATTACATATTCTGCTTTAAGCTTATATCCTGATGTTATTTTAGCTTCTCCTGTTTTACAACCTCCCAAAAGCTCACATTCTTTTAAAAGTTCAGGACCTGCTGTTTTATGTATAGCACCATCAACTCCACCACCACCTAAAAGAGATGTATTAGCTGCATTTACAATGGCTTGTGTATTCATTCGTGTAATATCTCCCTTTATAACAGAAAATCTTTTTTTATCCATAAATACTCCCTCCTTTTTGTCTATGCATTTTAATTGTATACCTTTTTTGACTTACAGTAAATACGACTCTAAATAAGTAAATTATACAAAAAATATATTCATTTTTCGTCTAAAATCACTATATTACCACACTACTTTAAATTGTTACACTTTAAATTGCTAAATTTTATTGACATTGGTTTATAAGTGCAATAAAATAAAAGCCATAAAAATCTAATTTTTATGCTTGGGGGTAATTAATATGAAAAAATATTTAAAAAGAATTTGTTCTATTGCTATTGTATCCGCTATGGCAATAACAATGGCAGCCTGTGGAAATTCAGGTTCAGAAACTACAACTGATAAACAATCAAGTACAACAGCAAATGAAGATGTTAAAAAAATAGGTATTCTTCAGCTTGTTGAACATGATGCTCTTGATAATACAAGAGAAGGTTTTATTGCTGCTCTTGCAGAAGAGGGTTTTGTTGATGGTGAAAACATTGAAATTGACCTTCAAAATGCTCAAAATGACCAGTCAAACCTTAAAACTATGAGCCAGAAATTTGTTAATGACGATGTAGACCTTATATTTGCAATAGCAACTCCTGCTGCACAATCTGCTGCAACAGAAACAACAGAAATTCCTATTATAGGTTCTGCTATAACAAACTATGTTGAAGCTGGTCTTGTAGCATCAGATGAAGCTCCTGGTAGTAATGTTACAGGTACAAGTGATAAAACACCTGTAAAAGAACAATTTGACCTTTTAAAAGAAATACTTCCTGATGTTAAAACAGTTGGTATACTTTATAACTCAAGTGAAGTAAACTCTGAAATTCAAGCTAATTATGCAAAATCAGCTGCAGAAGATTTAGGTCTTAAATATGAAATTGGAACTGTAACAAGTACAAACGATATTTCACAGGTTGTTCAGTCAATAGTTGGAAAAGTTGATGCTATATATGTTCCTACTGATAACACATTTGCTTCTGCTATGCCACTTGTTGCTTCTGTAACAGATGAATCAAAAACACCTGTTATATGTGGTGAAAACGGTATGGTTGCTGGCGGTGGTCTTGCAACATTAGGTATTGACTATTATAAGCTTGGTGAACAAACAGGAAAAATGGCAGCTAAAATATTAAATGGTGAAGACCCTGCATCAATGCCTATTGAATATTCAGATATTCAAGACATATGTATAAACCTTGATACAGCAAAAACAATTGGTGTTACTATTCCTGATACAGTTATAGAAAAAGCTGCAATAGTAATTGAAAACGGCGAAAAAACAAAAGATACTACACAAATTAAATAATGTTTTTTAACCTATCCGATATAAAATATCGGATAGGTTTTAATATATAAAAGATATATAGAACAGGTGGAAATTTTATGGAGTTAATATCATTAGGTACTTTTTTAAATGCAGTATCTCAAGGTCTTTTATGGTCAATACTTGCTATGGGTGTTTATATAACATATAGAATACTTGACTTTGCCGACCTTACAACAGAAGGAAGTTTTCCTCTTGGTGCTGCTATTGCTGCAATGCTTATAATAAAGGGTACAAATCCTTTTATAGCTACATTTGCATCATTTATTATAGGTCTTGTAGCTGGTCTTGTAACAGGTCTTTTAAATACAAAGCTTAAAATCCCTGGACTTTTAAGTGGTATTCTTGTTATGACAGGACTTTATTCAATAAACTTAAGAATTATGGGAAAAGCAAATCTTCCTCTTCTTAAACAACCTACAATAATAACAGCAGTTACAGATATGGGAATTTCAAATGCAAATGCAATTATGCTTGTAGGTATAATATCAGTAGTAATAATAATATTACTTCTTGTACTTCTTTTTGCAACAGAATTTGGTTTTGCCTTAAGGGCAACAGGTAATAATCCAAGAATGATAAGTGCTTTAGGTGTAAATACAGATATAATGATTATTCTTGGTCTTATGATAAGTAACGGTCTTATATCCCTTTGTGGTGGTATAATAGCACAGTATAACGGTTATGCAGATGCCGGTATGGGTACAGGTACAATCGTTATTGGTCTTGCTTCTGTTATAATTGGTGAAGTTATATTTGGTAAAACATCAATATTCAGAAGTCTTGTATCTGTTGTACTTGGCTCAATACTTTATCGTATAATAATAGCTTTTGTACTTGAAAATGGTCTTCAGCCAACAGACCTTAAACTTATATCATCAGTAGTACTTGCAATATGTCTTTTCCTTCCAGTTGTTAAAGAAAAAATGTTTGCAAAAAAATCTATTAAAAATATGAACGGAGGTGCCCAATAATGCTTAAATTAACAAATATAACAAAAACTTTTGAACCAGGCACCTTAAATGAAAAAAAAGCTCTTAAAGGTATAAGTCTTGATATGAAAGAGTCAGATTTCATAACAATAATCGGTGGTAACGGTGCTGGAAAATCAACACTTCTTAATGCAATAGCAGGAATGTTTATTACAGACTCCGGAAAAATAGAAATTGACGGAAATGATGTTACAAATCTTCCTGAGTACAAAAGAGCAAAATACATAGGTAGAGTTTTTCAGGATACAAGAATGGGTACTGCTTCTGGTATGACAATAGAAGAAAATATGGCTATGGCATACAGACGTGGAAAATCCCGTACACTTAGAAAAGGAATTACAAAAGCAGAACGTGATTTTTATCGTGAACACTTAAAAATGCTTGATTTAGGATTAGAAGATAGACTTACAACAAAAACTGGTCTTCTTTCAGGTGGTCAGCGTCAGGCTCTTACATTACTTATGGCAACAATGACAAAACCTAAACTTCTTCTTCTTGATGAGCATACAGCAGCTCTTGATCCAAAAACAGCTAAAAAGGTTCTTGAACTTACAAAGAAAATCATAGCTGAAGATAAACTCACAGCACTTATGATTACACATAATATGCGTGATGCTTTAAAACATGGTAATAGACTTGTAATGCTTGATAAAGGTAAAATTATAATAGACCTTTCAGAAGAACAGAAAAAAAATCTTCAAGTAAGTGACCTTTTGAGTATGTTTGAAAAAGCAAGCGGTGATAGTATGACTAATGACCGTATGCTTCTTGGATAATTAAAATAATTAAAAATAAAAAGGTGTTGATACTATATCAATACCTTTTTTTGAGGACAGAAAAATGAAAATACGATTTTTAGAAGAAAAAGATATAAAAAGAATAATTGAAATATATTCATATTATATAGAAAACACAACAATAACATTTGAATATACAGTGCCTTCATATGATGAATTTAAAAAAAGATTTTTTAATATACAAAAACAATTTCCTTTTATCGTTTATGAAGAAAATGGAGTTATATATGGCTATGCATATGCATCTGACCATCATGAAAGAGCAGCATATAAATGGAACTGTGAGTTTTCAATATATATGGATAAAAACTATTTAGGAAAAGGTGCAGGAGTAATTTTATATAATGCTCTTGAAGAAATAGTAAAACTTCAAGGTTATTATAATGTATACTCATTGATTACGGTACCTAATGAAAGAAGCTTTGCTTTACACAAAAAAACAGGTTTTAAATTAGAATGTATACATGAAAATACAGGTTTTAAAAACGGAAATTGGATAGGTGTATCAGAATGGATAAAACAATTACGAGAATATTCAAATCCTAATGATTTTCCTATTTCAATAAATAATATTAAAAAATCTGATTTAGACTATATTTTAAAAAAATATTCTGAATAAAAAAACAGACCACTTATGGTCTGTTTTTTTATTCATCTTCATCTGTATCAATATCTTTCACTTTTTCACTAACACCATGAAGCTTGTGATGTGAAAGAACATCATTTTCTTCACTATACATCTCATTAATCTTATATAAAAGAGTCATAAGGCTATCTGTAAGATGTACATTTTCAACAATAACATCATCTGGAACTTGAAGGTCAACATGTGAGAAATTCCACATACCTTTAACACCCCAACTTGCAAGGTCATTAGCAACTTTTGATGCATGTGCTCTTGGAAGTGTAAGTATTGCAACATCAACATGATTATTTTTCACAAACTCTTCCATATAATCAACATCATAAACCTCAATACCTCGTATAGTCATACCAACAAGTCTTGGATTAACATCAAACACAGCTTTTATAACAAAGCCTCTTTTTTCAAAGTTTGTATAATTAACAAGTGCCTGACCAATATTTCCTCCACCAACTACAATAAGATTATACATTCTGTCAAGGCCAAGTATCTTTTTAATTTCATTATAAAGATATTCAACATTATAGCCATAGCCTTGCTGTCCAAACCCCCCAAAATTGTTTAAGTCCTGACGAATTTGAGAAGCTGTGATATTCATTTTTACACTAAGTTCCTTGGAGGATATTCTTGTAATATCGCTCTCAAGTAAATCACCTAAATATCTGTAATATCTAGGTAATCTATTTATTACTGCTGCTGAAATTTTTTTATCATTGTTCTCCATAATATCAAAACTCCTTTTGAACCCACTCTGTATTTAGTATAACACTTATGATATTTTATTGTCAATGATATACTGAATTGTATCATTTTAAACAAAAAAATATATTCTTTTTTTATAAAATAAAATATTATGCTTCTCTTTTACTAATGCTTAATTGTACATATACACTTTTTTTGATATTATATATTAAGTAAAAAAATTAACAGGGGGTAATAAAATGATTTTTGCCTGTAAGGATATACAAAAATCTTATGGTATAGATACAATACTTGAAAAAGTTTCATTTAATATAGAAGATAGAGAAAAAGTAGCTATTGTTGGTGTAAATGGTGCGGGAAAAACTACTGTTTTTAAAATTATAACAGGAGAAATTTCTGCTGATGGTGGAGATATTTTTATAAAAAAAGATGCATCATTGGGATACCTTGCCCAAAATTTTGTAATAGATAAAGATATAACTATATATGAAGAAATGCTTTCTGTATTTAATAACATTATGGATATGGAAAAAAATCTTAGAGATATGGAAAATAAAATGGCTAGTATTTCTGAAGATGAACTTCCTAAATTTATGGAACAATATTCAAGAATATCTCATGATTTTGAGCAACTTGATGGATATAGCTATAAAAGCCGTATAAAAGGTGTTTTAAACGGTCTTGGCTTTACAGAAGAAGAATATAACAAACCTTTAAATACACTTTCTGGAGGTCAAAAAACAAGAGTACATCTTGGAAAACTTCTTCTTACACAACCTGACCTTCTTCTTCTTGATGAGCCTACAAACCATCTTGATATAGAATCTCTTGTATGGCTTGAAGATTTTCTTCGTTCATACCCTAAAGCTGTTCTTATAATATCACATGACCGTTATTTTATGGACAGAATAGTAACAAAAGTTATAGAGATTGAAAACAGAAAATCAACTATATATGAAGGAAACTACAGCTATTATGCTGAACAAAAAGAAATTAATAGACAGATACAATTAAAACAATATATAAATCAACAAAAGGAAATTAAACATCACGAAGAAGTTATAAGAACTTTACGTTCTTTTAACCGTGAAAAGTCAATTAAACGTGCAGAAAGTCGTGAAAAAGCCCTTGAAAAAATAGAGAGAGTGGAAAAACCGGAAAGTCTTCCTGATAAAATGCGTCTTACATTAACACCAAGAATAACAAGCGGAAATGATGTTATTCATGCTGAAAATCTTTCAAAATCATTTCCTGATAAAACTCTTTTTTCAGGTGTAAATTTTGATGTTAGAAGAAGTGAAAAAGTAGCAATAATAGGTCCTAATGGTGTAGGAAAAAGTACACTTTTTAAAATGCTTTTAGGACAAGTACCATATGATAGCGGAGAAATTAAACTTGGTACAAATGTAAATATAGGCTATTATGACCAGGAACAGCAAGCTCTTGATGAGTCAAAAACAATTTTTCAAGAAATATCAGATGCCTATCCAAACATGACAAATGGAGAAATAAGAAATGTTCTTGCAGCATTTGTATTTACAGGTGATGATATATTCAAAACAATAGGCTCATTAAGTGGTGGCGAAAAAGGACGTATAGCACTTGCAAAAATAATGCTTTCAGAAGCAAATCTTCTTATGCTTGACGAACCTACAAACCATCTTGATATGTTTTCAAAAGAAATTCTTGAAAATGCAATAAACAGTTATGAAGGTACTGTTGTTTATATATCTCATGACCGTTATTTCATAAACCGTACAGCAGAAAGAATACTTGACCTTAATCCTTATGGAGTTACTGAATATTTAGGTAATTATGACTACTATCTTGAGAAAAAAGCCGAAAAAGAAAGAGAAGCCATAGAAGCTGCTATTGCCAATCCTTCAATTCCTTCACCTATTATTGAAAGTAATACAAAAATGGACTGGAAAAAACAAAAAGAAGAACAAGCAAAAGAACGAAAAATACAAAATAAAATTAAAAAACTTGAAGAAGAAATAGAAAAAACTGAAAATAAAATAAATGAACTTTCAGAACTTCTTTTTGACGAAAAAATAAGCTGTGACCCTGGAAAAGCAAAAGATATATTCGATGAAAAAACTGCTCTTGAAGAAAAACTTGAAGAACTTTTTGAAGAATGGGGCGAATTACAATAAAAAATGGTGTGTACATAAGTACACACCATTTTTTATTTATTTGCTTGCAAGATAAGCATTAATATCGTTTAAAAGAACATCAACGTCCATACCATGAACAAGGCAAGCTTCTTCAAGAGTTTCTCCTGCTGAAGAAGGACAACCTACACAGTGCATTCCTGACTGCATTAAAATAGCTGCAATACCTCTGTCTATCATAAGCATTTCACCGATAAGTGTTGATTTTGTTACCTGTGTTGCCATTATCAAAAGACCTCCTTTATAATAAATATATAACAATATTATACTTTTATTGTCTAAAAAAACAAGACTATTTTAATTATTTTAACCTAAAGGAGAATTTTTATGATAATAGATATAAGCCGTAAAATAACAGAAAATACATATGTTTACCCTGATGACCCAATATTTAAAAAAGAAATTATATTTGAAAATCCTCAAGTTTCACTTTTACACTTGGGTAGCCATACAAGCACTCATATTGACTCACCTGCTCATTTTTTTAAATCAATGGCAACAGTTGGTGATATTGATTTAAATAGAATATGTGGAAAAGCAAAAGTAATAGAAATAAAAAATAAAAATATTATAGAAAAAAATGATTTAATTAAATATACAATAGAGAAAGATGATATTATACTTTTTAAAACATCAAATTCATATATTTTTGATGGGGAAAAACCTCTTTCTGAATATGTATCATTATCATATGAAGGGGCTTTATATTTAGTTGAAAAAGAAATAAGTCTTGTTGGAATTGATTATATATCAATAGAAGCTGAAAGTTCTATTAATTTTGATGTTCATAAAATACTTTTAAAAAATAATATTTATATAATTGAAACATTAGACCTTAAAAATATTGATGAAGGCGAATATAAATTTTACTGTTTACCTCTTAATATACATTCTGATGGTTGTCCTGTAAGATGTATACTTGAAATATAAAAGGACTGCTTTTTTAAAGCAGTCCTTTTAATTATTCTAAAATTTCAATTCCTGGAAAATATTTAAATATTACTTTTCCTAAAATATCATCTTCTTCTACAAATTTATTTTCCCAAAAACGTGAATCAAGAGAATTATTTCTATTATCACCCATCATAAAATAACTATCTTCTGGTACTGTATATGGGCCATAGTCACCTATATATGTTTCTTTAATATGTTCATCAACACTTTCATTTATTTCTCCATCAATATATACGTGACCATCTTTTATTTCAACAGTTTCTCCTGGAAGACCAATTACTCTTTTTACATAAAGAGTTTCACCTGTAGGGTCATCAGGATATCTAAAAACTGCTATATCCCCTCTTTTTGGGTCTCCAAAAATATAAGAAAGTCTTAGTGCAACAATTCTATCATTTGGCATTATTGTGGTTTCCATAGAACCTGTTGGAACAGTTGCATTTACTATTACAAACTTATTTATAAGTAACGCAAGTATTACTGCAAATACTATTGTCTTTAACCAGCTTAATATTTCACTTTTAACTCTTTCTGACATATTCATTATCTCCACTTTCAAAAAAATAAGTAGATTTATTATATCATATAATGAATACTTTTAGTTAATAAATTTATTATTTTTTTCTTAATATGTTATTAACTATTCATTCTAAGAAGCTCAAGAAACTTGGCTGCTCTTTCCTTATCTTTTTCACTCATATCAGCAAGAAGCATATTTATTATTCTTTCTTCATCTTCCTTTGTACTATTTGAAAGAAGTGACTCTCTTTCGGAAGTAAAAAGACCTATAATTTCAAGAGGGCTTTTACCTTTTGCACGTTTTATAAAATCATCAAATTTATTATTTTCTGTCAATTAAAATCTCCTCCTTTAAATTTATAAGTTTTCTCATTTCAATAAATCTTAATATATTATCAATTTTTGCAGCCTCTTCCTTCGTCATATAACTTTTTAATACATTAAGTAACTCTTTTTTTCTCTCCAAACCTGTTTTTGTATTCTTTTTGCTTTGTATTGATATTACAGGCATATCAAAGGCTTTTTTTAACTCCATAAGCTTTACTGCAATATATATGCTTTTTTGATATTCCTCATTTAAAAATGGTATTGCTGCATATATAAAATCATTATTATTATTTACACTTTGAGTTTTTATAGGGTTTTCTTCTAACTTAGGAATATCCATAAGACTTTTTATTTTTTCGGCTTTTTGAAAAGCATTCATTATATCCTCTGTTTTTATATTATCAGTATTAAACCCAAAGCTTTCAAGAATACTTTTTATATTATTTTTATCATTTAAAATATTTATATTATTTTCCATTATACATACACCCCTTTTTTAAAGGATATGCTACAAAAATCTAAATAATACAAAAAAGAGGCGGTTTTATCCGCCTCAAAATTTAAAATCATTCCTTAGCTTCGCAGATATTAAATCCATTCTGGTTTCCACAGAAACAAAGGATAAGTAATAAGATAAGGAGTTCATCATTATTTCCTCCACATCCACAGCCGTTATTATTATTGTTTCCACAACAGCAAAGAAGAATAATAATCCAAAGCCAGCTTCCATTTCCACAACCATTACTTAAACAACCCATAAATAAGTTCCTCCTTTAAATTAAAAAGTTTTATTTGTTTCACAATTTAATTCTATGGTCGTATTTTTAAAAAAATTCCAATTTTTTAAAAAAATTTATATGGACAAGCAAGAATTTGTCCAAAAATATAAAAATTTATGACATTTAGACCATATAATTCATAAGCTATAAAGTAAAATAAAGTTTTTTTGGAGAGCTGTAATGAGAGATAAAAATATATTTATGTGTATGAATACTGCTATAAAAAAAGTTGGTCTTTCAAAAGATATTGAATATACAGGAAAAAATATAGGAATAGCCATACTTGATACAGGTGTTTCTCCTGTTTATGATTTTTGTATGCCTATAAACAGGATAAAAGCATTTAAAGATTTTGTTAATGGTAAAACAGAGCCTTATGATGATAATGGACACGGTACTCATGTAACGTATTCATATTAGACAAATATATACTTATGTATTCATATAATTATATAATAATATAAAATTCGACAAATATATAAAGTGTAAAATTATATATATTATTTTTAGTATAAATTTACTATATTGACTTTTAAATACTGTAAAATTATAATGAAGTTAAATTTTAAACAATATATGAATTTCTTCAGAAACGGGGTAATTCCCCTACCGGTAGTAAAGCCTACGAGCATTTTTGCAAATCCGTTGAAATTACGGAGCCGACAGTAAGTCTGGATGGGAGAAGAAAAGTTTTTTATTTCAAAAGAAATAAAATTACTTTCTTCTCCCTTTTTTTATATAAAAAAGAGAGGAGTATATATATGACTAAAACATCAAATCCACTTGGTACAGAACCTATATTAAAATTACTTAAGAAATTTTCAATACCAACAGCTCTTACATTAATGGTTAATTATCTTTATAACATAGTTGACCAAATTTTTGTAGGTCAAAGTATGGGGGTTGAAGGTATTGCAGCAACAAATGTTGCTTTTCCATTTTCAACAGTTTGTGTGGCTGTAGCATTGCTTATTGGTGATGGCTGTGCTGCTAACACAAGTCTTTCTCTGGGTAGAGGTGAGAAAGATTATGCTGATAAAGGCTTTGGAAACTCATTTTTTATGCTTATAGCATTTAGTATATTTATACTTATATTTGGTAATATATTTTTAAAAGAACTTGTACTTCTTTTTGGAGCAACAGAAACTGTTTTTGAGTCTTCAATGGCTTATTCAAGAATTATACTTTTAGGCTTGCCATTTATGATTATAAATGTTTCTTTTACTGCAATAATACGTGCTGACGGAAACCCAAAATATACTATGAAGTGTATGATGACTGGTGCAATAATAAATTTAATACTAGACCCTATATTTATATTTGGTTTTAAAATGGGAGTTGTTGGTGCTGCAATAGCAACTATTATAGGACAAATTGCAGCTGGGATACTTTGCATTATATACATACCTAAGTTTAAATCTATAACATTTAAAAAAGAAAATTTAAAACTTTCAAAAAATGTTTGTGGTACTATATTATCTCTTGGAATATCAAGCTTTTTTACACAAATAGCAACAGCAATTTTACAAATTATAATGAATAATCTTATGAGGATATATGGAGCAACAACAATTTATGGAAGTGATATAGCTCTTTCTTGTTATGGAATGATGATGAAAATATATCAAATGGCACATTCAATGCTTGTTGGTCTTTCTTCAGGAACACAGCCTATAAACGGTTTTAATTATGGTGCAAAACAATATGACAGGGTAAAAACAACATATAGCTATGCTTTTATATTTTCATTTGTAATATCTATTTTTTGGTTTGGAATATATATGATATTCCCTGCACATATTGCAAAACTTTTTGTAAATAATTCACCTATGTATCAAGAATTTGCAAAAGTATGTTTCAGAACATATATGATGGTATTTTTTATATATGGTATGCCTATGGTAACATCATCATTTTTTCAGGCAATAGGAAAACCTTCAAAAGCACTTTTACTTTCATTATCAAGGCAAGCTTTTTTCCTTATACCTCTTTCATTAATACTTTCATATAAATTTGGTCTTACAGGAGCGTTAATTGCTGCACCTTTGGCAGATACTCTTACATTTATTGTTGCAATAATTTTAATAATATATGAATTTAAAACTTGGAAAACAAAAGGTTTTATTAAGTAAGAAAAGACAGCTTTAGCTGTCTTTTCTTACGATTTTTATTTATTAAACAAACTTTGTACACTTATAAAATACTCTCTTGATATAATAGGCTCATGAGTATTTTTTACCCATATCCATTCATCTTTTGATACAGCAGAAACCTTATTACTTTTATAGCTTATTTTTCTTTCTTTACCTTGTACCATATCTCCCATATAAACAGGATTTGTAAGTATTTTTCTTATTGTATTTTTAGACCAAACACCATTATTTTTTATATTTTTTCGTCCCATATCCATTCCTTTTGACATTTTATATTGGGACGGTGTCAAAATTTTCATTTCTGTAAGAATTTCTGCTATTTCTCTACAATTTTTACCATCTTTAAAAAGTTTAAATATAAGTTTTATATTTTCCTCTGTATTTTTATCTATTTCAAGTTTATGTTTATATTTTGGATTTTTAATATATCCATAAGGTGCATATGTACCTATAAAAAGACCAGTTTCCATTTTTCTTTTAAATACAGACCTTATATTTTCTGATATTTCCTCACAGTACCATTCATTTACAAGACTATTTATCTGTCGTATTTTTTTAGTACTTTTAACAGAAGTATCAATGTTATCCACAACTCCTATAAATCTTATACCCATCTGTGGAAATATAACATTAAGATATTTCTCAGCTGTTGATATATCTCTTGTAAATCTTGATTGATTTTTACATATTATAGTATCAAAAAGTTTTTTATTGCTATCCTCTATCATCTCTTTAAATTGCGGTCTTTCATTATCCAGTCCAGAATAGTCTTCATCACAGTATATTTTATATATTTCAAATCCATTATCTTTTGCATATTTTGTGAGAAGTATTTTTTGATTTTTTATACTTTCACTTTCATCATTACCTTTATCTTCAACAGATATTCGACAATACAAAGCTGCTTTTTTCAACAAACATACCTTCTTTTTTAAAATTAATTTATTATATTTTATATATTTTTTTATGTTATAATGATATAAAATTAAAAAAGAAAGGAATGTTTTTTATGCTCGATACAAAAGTTGCTGAATTATTAAACAATCAAATTAATAAAGAATTTTATTCTGCTTATTTCTATCTTGATATGTCAAATTATTATGAAGACCAAGGTCTTTCTGGATTTGCAAACTGGTTTAAAATACAGGCTCAAGAAGAAAGAGACCATGCAATGCTTTTTATGACATATCTTCAGAATAACGGCGGAAAAGTTAAACTTGAAACAATAGATGCACCTAACAAAGAATATACTGCTTTTATAGAGCCTTTAAAAGAAACTCTTCAGCATGAAAGATATGTTACAAGTCTTATACATACAATATATGATGCTGCACATTCTGTAAAAGATTTTCGTACAATGCAGTTCCTTGACTGGTTTGTAAAAGAACAGGGAGAAGAAGAAAAAAATGCTGATGACCTTATTAAAAAATATACTCTTTTTGGTTCTGACGCAAAAGGTCTTTATGCCCTTGATGCTGAAATGGCAAGCAGAGTTTATGCCGCACCAACTCTTACAGTATAAAATAAAAAAAGTCTTGGATTAATCCAAGACTTTTTTTATATAAAACCCTTCTGATGAAAATTTTTCAGGTCTTACCCAATCACCATCACCAAAAAGTTTATCTTTATTTGCATGTTCATTTTCTTTAAAATCAACTTCAATAGAATATACTTCATTATCTTTACAATAAACATGTACTGAAACAGGTGTAATCCAATTTGTTACCTCATCAAATGAAATATCTTTGAAGCATATGCTATCACCATAAAAATTCCAGTCGTCATCAAGAAATCTATAGCCGTATCTATCAATAAATGTAAGCTTTTTAATTAATTCTATATTTTCAGAAGCTGTGTCTACAATATATAAAAGTTTTTTCTCTATATTTTTAATACTATTTAAATCACTATCATCTAAAGCCATTAAATGTATATCCATATAATTTTCAAAAGAATATAAAATACTACTTTCTTCAAGAGAAACTCTATATTTTATATTATCAACATTTTTACAATAAACTTCTTCAAATAGATTTCCTTTTAATTCAGTATATTTTTCTGCACCTTTAAGTATATTATCAATAAATTTTAAATCATTTTTATAAGAAAGCTCTCTTATTGTATTTATATATTTTTTTTCACCTCTATAAACACAATTTAAAAGTCCCATTGAATATTCTCTTAAAATATCAGTATATTTTAATTCTTCAAAGGCTTCTTTAAGTTTTAAAAAAGCTTCTTTATGAAACTCCATATCTTTTACATTGGCTGATGTATTAAAAAGACCTTTTGCATATTCCAAAGCAATTCTTTTATCTTTTGTTTTATTATAAAGGTCATATATTTCATCAAGTATATAAAAACCTTCTTTTGCTCCTGTTTCAAAAAATAAATTAAATAAACTTCGTCCATATAAAAAAGCAATCTCATTACTAGGAAATTTATTATATATTTCTTTAAGCTGATTTACATATTTGTCAATATATGGTTTATTTACCTCTTCTGTAAGTCTAAATAAAGAAATAGCGTATTCTTCAGCTATATTTTCATTATCTGACTGAAAATATATATCACCTAATATTTCTGTAAGAGAAACAGCCTCTTCAATATCAGATTTACATATAATACTTCGCATTGTAAAAGCATATATACCTAATGTATCTTCATCATTGTTTATTTTATATTCATCAAGAAGTACATCAAGATATTTTTTACACTCCTTAAAACCTTTTCCATATGCTAAGTTTGAAAGAGCAAAATAATAATTTATTTTACAATTACTAGATTTTTCTTTTATATTTTTAAGTATTTCTATATATTCATCTGCTTTTTCCATATCATAAAAATTTATTGTTTTCATAATTGCAGATGTATAATAAAACTCAACATTATTTAATTTATCTTTATTATAAAGTTTTTCAAGTATATTCATATAATAAAAAGCATTATTTTTATCTGAAGAAGATATTAAACTTTCTAAAATTCCTGCATAAGCTGTGGCAATATTTTTTCCATGCTTTTTATATAAATTTTCGATTTTTTCATATATTTTTATTTTATCATTATATTTTGCATTTTCACCATAAAACATAAGACTTTCAGCATAATAACAAGCTATTGTATCATATGCCAATCTTGCCTTTTTACTTATAAGTCTTAAAAAACCACTTATATTATTATATATTCTTCCTATTTCTTCACTATTTTTTTTAATTTCACTATTTTCTTCTATATCATCGCAGGAAAGATTAACGCACATACAATATATACAATAGGCATAATTAACTGCACTATATAAAGAACGACTATTATTATAATCTGATTTCCAACCTTCTGCTCTACATTTTATAATGCCATAATCATATTCATAAAGAGGTATTTCCAAACGTATTCCACCTTTCTTTTAAGACTGAAATATTCTATAATACTATACTTATTATGTCAATAAAAAATGAATGATTTATATATTATTTTTACGTGACTCATGTAACGGGTATTGCTTGTGGAAATGGATATATGTCAAATGGAAAATATAAAGGTATTGCACCAAAAAGTAATATTATATCTATTAAAATTCTTGATAAAAACGGTCAAGGCTCTCCTATGAGTGCTGTAAAAGGTATGGAATGGATATTAAAAAATCGTCATAAATATAATATAAGAATAGTAAACTTATCAATAGGAACATATGATAAAAGTCTTTATACACCTCTTATGAATGCAGTTAATACACTTTGGAAAAATGGAATAACAGTTGTTGCAGCTTCCGGAAATAATGCTGATAAACATCCACATGTTACTATACCTGGTATAAATCCAAGAATAATAACTGTAGGCTCTTTTGAAGATTTTTGTATAAAAAAGAAATTCGGTTCTCATAGTTTTATATATTATGAAAGGTCATTTCTTTCATCACTAAAACCTTTTTCAAAGCCTGATATACTTGCTCCTGGTGAAAATATTATTTCTGTAAAATCACCAAATTTTGATTTTAATCAAAAAGGCAGAGAAAACTTTATTGCAACAGAAGAAAACTATATTGAAATGACAGGAAGCTCTATGGCAACACCTATTGTCTCTGGTGCAATAGCTTTACTTATGGAAAAAGAACCACAAATAACTCCTGATAAAATAAAAGAAAAACTTATCAAAACATCTTACAAAAGTAATTCTGTAATTAATAAAGGAATACTTGATATAGAAAAACTTTTAAAATAGGAGGTATATATGGCAAACAGTAATATAACCGGACTTTTAAGGGAAATTAATACAAATGATTTTGTTAAAAATGAACTTTCTTGTACAATGAATTCACTAAAAAGAAATCTTGAAGAAAGATACGTTAAACGCATAAAAAATACAATTTCTTATGCCCAAAAAGAATCTATTCAAACACCTACAAAAGAGGCAAATCTTCTTATGGCAATAAGAGAATTTGCAAATGAAAATGAACGTGATAAATTTGATATGGCAATAGATATGCTTAACAGTATAAATACAGTAAATATTATACAAAAAGACATATCTGAATTATCAACAGAAAATTGTGTACATTCATTAAGTGGTGAAACTACTGAAAATACAAGTATTTCACCAACTCTTGCTAATGCTCTTTTAATGCTTTCTATTTTTAAAATTATATAATTTGTACATTGACTAAAAACTCCTACAATTGTATGATATAAATATAATACAATTGTAGGAGTTGATTTTTTATGAGTAAAATAACACGTCTTCCAGACACAGAACTTGAAGTTATGAAAGCAGTATGGAGTATAAAATCTGAAATAAATACAACTGAAATTAAAAAAATACTTGATAAAAACAGACCTTGGAATGTTTCTGCATTACAAACACTTTTAAACAGACTTATAGACAGAGGTTTTCTTGATACATATAAAAATGGTAAAAATAAATGCTATACAGTACTTATAAATGAAGAAGATTATATATCATTCGAAAATAAAAGTTTTCTTAAAAAAATAAATAACAGTTCAATAACAAGACTTGTAGCATCTCTTTATGACAGTAAATCAATATCTGATAATGACCTTATGGAGCTATCAAAATTTATAGAGGACAAAACAGGAGGTGGAAAGTATGATTAAAAATATTTTTATGAATGTAATTGAAATATCAGTATTTTCATCATTTTTTATATTATTATTTATATTAATATCAAAAAAACTTAAAAGCACATATACAAATCGTATTATGTATATTGTTTGGCTTTTTATGGCAATACGTATTATTTGTACTTTTAATATCCCACAACCTCTCATAGATATAACCATACCTAATAAAACAATTACAATAACAGAAAATACAACAAATTATGGAGTATATGAATATGGTACAAGCTATGTAAATAATGAAATAAATACTGAAAATAATATTCAAAATGTATCTGTTTCAGAAACAAAAGAGCCGTTATTGGAAAAATCAGAAAAAATAGAAAAAATATTATATGTAATACCATATATATGGCTTTTAGGCGTAATAATATCTTTATTGATTTATACTTTATCACATATTTCATTTATTAAAATGATTAAAAGATGGAGAGAACCTATATCTGACGCAAATGTACTTGATATTTATATAAATATTTGTAATGAAATGAAAATACATAAAAGACCAAAAATATTTGTATGTAAAATGATTTCATCACCTATTTGTACAGGTATTTTTAAAAAGGAAATATATATAAATTCTGAGGATTTATCAGGTATAAATCTTATATTAAAACATGAACTTACACATTGTAAAAGAAATGATATACTTTATAAACTTATACTTATAATAGCAAAATCAATACACTTTTTTAACCCTATTATTCATATTATGGTAAAAGAAGCTGAAAAATGTATTGAACTTTATTGTGATGAAACAGTAATGAAAAATTGTTCATTAAACGAAAGAAAAGAATATAGTATGACGATACTTAATACCATAAAATCATCATCAAAAAACTCTATTCTTGCAACTTCATTTTCATCAGATAAAAAATCTTTAAAAATTCGTTTTTCTAATATACTTGATACAAGAACCAAAAAAAGAGGTATTTTAATTATGATTATACTTTCATTAATGGCAGTTTCAGGAGGAATTTTTGTATCTTGCAATAAAAATACAGAAACAAAAAATACAACTCAAGAAAAGTATATTAAAAATATATATGAACTTAGAACACCATATATAGGAAATGCCTCTTCAGTTGGAAAAATATTTGAAAATTTGAATTATACTAATTTACAAAAACAAGAAATGGAACTTTTCACAACTGAAGAGCCTTTTGGAGTTTTAAAACATTTTTCAACAGATAATATTGAAAATATAGATGAAAAAGAAATTATGAAAAATTCTGTTTTATTACTTTCTCTTATAGATAACTGTAGTTATATAAAATCTCATATATACGCACCTGACGGTTCTGAAATTACATATAATCTTACAAGAGATGATTATTTATTACAGTTTGGAAATTTTAAAGAAATTTATGATAGCCCTGAAAATTTTGAAAATTTCATAACTAATATATGGGAAAACATAGACAATAACCATTATATAATAGAAAAAGAAAATGAAAAATCATCTTCTGTGGCTCTTGTTGAAGGTATAATTGAGGATAAGGGAGATATTGCAAAAGAAGATTTTAAATATCATGAAAACTATACACAACTTTTGAATATGGGCGAAAAAGCCTACTGGGATTTTATAGAATATTTTCAATCAACAGATACTGACGGGGACAAAGAATATATAATGATGAAATTCTGTCGTGAAAATTATCCTAATTTAAGTGATTTCGGCAAAATAGGAAATTTAGGAGAAAATGAATATACAAGTGGTAGAGAATGGTTTAATGATTATCAAAATTTAGTTAATAAATATAATGATTTATTATATTATAACTATTCAAATATAATTGATGAAAAAATACAGAAAATATATACAGAAAAATATAAAGATTTATATAACGGTTATACCATAACATCACCTATGATAACATTTTATCCTGAAAAGATAGATGAAAACAAAGAAGTAATGTATGCAGGAATATTTGCAGGATATTTTGTTTTAGAAAATAAAACATTTAAAGCTATTAATTTTGATAAAATACTGTATTGTATTACATTTGATACAACAGATGTTGAAAATCCTATTATTATAAGCTGTGATGATAATATTGATGAAAGTGAAAAAATTAATACATTCTATGATAAACTTTCAAATGCAGATTATGCTTCATTTAAATTTAAAGTAAATCAATTTATGAAAGAAAATAATATATCTGCAGATACAATAGAATTTGATGGTCAAACTTATATTAATTATTAAAAAAAGTCGTCTGATTAAAAATCAGACGACTTTTTTATTAGTTTAAATTAATTATGACAATGTCCTCCACATGTATGACTATGGCTTCCACAATCATGTCCTTCACCATTCATGATGATGATTACATTCTATATTAGGATTTCCTATTTTTTCACCGCTTAAATATTTTACAATAACTTCGTCAACTTTACCTGTTACACCTGGAACAATTTCAATTCTTTTTTCTCTAAGAGCAGCTTTAGCTCCTCCACCAATTCCACCACAAATTACAACATTTACAGAAAGAACATTTAAAAAGTCTGCAAGAGCACCATGTCCCTGTCCATTTGTAGGAACTTTTTTTGTTTCAACTACTGTTCCATTTTCAACTTCAAAAAGTGTAAATTCTTCGCTGTGTCCAAAATGCTGAAAAACTTCTCCGTCTTTTGATGTAACTGCTATTATCATAATAAATTCCTCCTATAAAAATTATTCCTTATGTCTGCACTTTCCACAACTTTTATTGCAAAAGCATTTTTTTTCGGAAAGTGTATAATTGCCACCTTCTATTTTTATTCCTTTTCCTTGTGTTATTGCAAGTGCTGTTTTTTTTCGTGCATTATAAAGTATACGTTGGAAAGTTCCTCTTGATACATTCATAATATCAGCACAAATATTTTGCTCCATATTTTCCAAATCAGCAAGTCTTAATGCCTCTGTTTCTTCAACAGTAAGAATAATAAAATCCGCATTTTTACTTTCAGGATAAAATATTCTGTTTTCAGGCTCAAAGCATACTCTACGACATTTTGTCATTCTTGGCATTTTAAAAACTCCTTTCAAAAAATATAATGGGCATATGCACAATTAAATTATATTGTGCATATGCCCATTTGTCAATAACTTTTATTTTTTTTATTATTTATATAAAGAGCAACTACAATTACACCATATGCTATAAATACTCTGAAAAACTCACCTATTTGAGTATCTCCAAAAATATTTGCTCCTGCTTTTGGTGTAACAATAAAAAGAAAATAAAAAAGTAATGTTCCAACAATAGCGTTTGTAAACTTAGCTTTTTTTATAGATGCACCACCAACAAGTATTGCTGCTGCTGCATACATTCCTACTTGCTCATGACTTCCAAATGTACTTAAAGTTCCTATATTTTGAAGTGATATAATTTGACCTATGCCAGCAAATACAGTTGAAAGAACTATTGCAATAGTTCTAACTTTATTTACATTTATACCTTTCTCCTCTGCTGTTTTAATATCAAGACCTGTAACCTTTATATCTTGTCCTAATTTTGTTTTACCAATGTACCATATAAAAACACAAAGCAATCCACATATAATAAGTGTAAAAAGTGGAATTTTTATCCCCAAAATTCTTATGTATGTAGGAAAACGGTCAAGACTGTATTTTATTATACCTAAGTCTATTGTACTTTTTATGCCTTTTCCACCTTCAACACCTATAACAGGATTATTTATAGGTAAAGAAAGTATTATAAGCTGATATATACCTGAAAAGAAATATGCTGCAACAAGACCTGTTATCATTTCTCTACCCTTTGTTTTATTCATTAAAAACCCTATAATTAAACCAAATGCAATTGATATAGGTATAGATATTAAAAATGCTGTAAATGCTCCTTCAATACCTTCAATATTCATTACAACAACTGCTATAACAGCAAGTTGCCCTGCCATAGCACCAACTGTAAGAGCAAAATTTATACCCATTCCGGCAGATATAGGAATTATTAATGAAAGTACAATAAAAAGATTTCTTCCTAATCTTTCTATAAGGTCATTAATAACCATTTTAAATGATAAACCTGATATTAAAAATCCTAATATACCTAATATTATAAATATACATGGAACTGTATAATCTCTAAATATATTTTTTAATGTTTTCATTTAATTCTTCTTCCCCCCTGTCTTACTAATGCAAAAAGTACTACACCATAACTTATAACCATTCTAACAGAGTCTGAAAGAGATGAATCTGAAAAAACGCTATTTATAAATGGAGTTGAAACAGTCATTAAAAATTGAAATATACATACACCTAACAAAGCATTTAAAATAGATGCTTTTTTTATTGTTGCACCACCAATTAAAACACCTGCAACGGCAGCAAATGGCATCATAAGCGGTGCTTGATAAAGCTGTAAAAATCCATATCCTGATGAATATACAAGTATACCTATTGCCCCTAAAATGTTTGAAATCATAACTCCAAGTATTCTATATTTATCAGGTTTTATACCACAATTAAGAGCATATTTAGGTTTTATACCTGCATTTTTCATAGCAATACCACTTTTTGTATGTAAAAATCCATATAATAAAATACATAATATAATAAAAAGAATTACACTTCCAAAAACACCTAAAATACCACCAAAACTATTTTCAAGTGAAATTGTAGTTCTTAAACCTTTTCCTCCTATTGTCCAAACCATATCTGGACTTTTAAAAGGTAACATAACCCAACCTATTGACATGAGAGAAACCATAGAAAAACCTACATAAGTTCCAACTGTCATTTCATCACCTTTTATATTATTTAATAACTTACCATACACTATTCCTGTTATGGCCGAAAGAATAATTCCAACAAAAACAGCAAATATAAATGATAATACGCCTGAAAAGCCAAGTTCTATGGCTAATACACCACCAAAAAGACCACAAAGTATACCTATTGATATTCCAAAGTTAAGACCAACTCCACAAATTATGGATGGAACCATAGCCAAAACTAATATTCCATTCATACCAACTCTATTTAAGAAATCTATTAGCGTGCCTTTTTTAAAAAGCACGCACGCAATTATAATTATTATAACTCCTGAAAATATAGCGAACATATTTTCTTTTTTATTATTTTTTTGTGTCAATTTTTTTCACTCCCCTCTGAAATAGCCAATCCGAACTTCTCGGAAGGTTCTGACGATGACAATATACCACGTAATTTTTTGTCGTTAAGTATGATAATTCTTTCACAATATTTTCTTAACTCACTAAGGTCACTTGATATCATAATAATAGTTAATCCTTTTTCTTTAGAAATATTAACAAGAGTTTCAAGTATATTTTTCTTAGCCAAAATATCAATTCCACGAGTAACTTCTGATACAACAAGTACTGAAAGATTTAATGCAAGTGCTTTTGCAATACAAACTTTTTGTTGATTGCCACCACTTAATTCGCCTACTTTTTGACTTGGATTTTCACATTTTATCCCTAGGTCTTTTATGCATTTTTCTGCATATTTTTTCATTTCTCTTTTATTTGCAAAATTTATAAAACCAATTTTTTTAATAAATTTATTATTTATATACATGGCACTTGTACAAATATTTTCATATATACTTCCTGCCAAATATAAGCCTGTACCTTTTCTATCATCAGATACATAAGCTATACCATTTTTTAAAGCATACTCACTATCACTATTTTTAAGCTTAATTCCATTAATATAAATATCACCTTTATAATTTATCATTCCACCTAAAACATCACCAAAAACTCCTCTACCCTGTCCTGATACTCCTGCAACACCTATAATTTCTCCTTTATATATATCAACTGATATATCTTCAATACTTTCATTTCCTTTTGTTGCAGTTACATTTTTTAAAGACATTATAATTTCATCATATTCTAATTTGTCTTTTTTATTAAACGTTTCAAATTGATTTTTTCCAATCATAAGCTCTGCAAGTTTTTCTTTTGTGATATTTTTATTTTCAAATGTACCTTCATTTTTTCCATTTCTAAGGACTGTTATTCTATCTGAATATTCTATTACCTCATCAAGCTTATGAGTTATAAATATTACAGAAACGCCTCTTTTTGAAATATTTTTTATTATTTCACCAAAAACCTTACTTTCATTTTCAGTAAAAGCTGATGTTGGCTCATCAAATACAATTACCTTTATTCCTTTTCTTTTTATCTCTCTTCCAATCTCAACAAAATGTTTTTCACCTACGGACAATTTATGACATATATCATTTGAATTTATATTATTTTTCATACTTTCCATAATTTTATTACTTTCATTAATCATGGATTTTTCATCTATTATTTCAAGATTTTTTCCAAATATTTTGGAAATTATATTTTTATTTGTTATTTCATCATTAAGAAATATATTTTCCCAAACAGTAATATCATCTATAATTGCAAGTTCTTGTTTTGCAATTCCTATTCCTTCTTTTACAGCATCTTTAGGTGTTTTTATATTTACTTTTTTACCTTCAATATAAATTTCACCATCATAGCCACCGGTTTTTTCTATTATAGGCATACCACACAATATATTCATAAGTGTTGATTTACCTGCACCATTTTCACCAAGGAGAGCATGTATTTCTCCCTTTTTAATATTTATTGAAATATTATCAAGAACAATACTATCACCATATTTTTTGCTTATATTTTTTATTTCAATAATATTCAAAAAAATCACCTCACAATTAAAATAGGGGGCGTAAGCCCCCATTTTTATATTTTATATTTTTAGAAATTTACATAATTTTCAAGTATCATATATACATTTGAAATTTCTTCACCTGTTACAAGACTTTTATAGTTTGACATTTTAACTTTATCAGTTCCTGCAACTGTATCAAAAGCCTGTTTTAAAGCCTCTGGGTCATTTTTACCATTTGTTTCACCATTACAATATTTTATAGCATATTCAACGGCAGACTCTATAATAGCCATATTAACAGGAGTTTCCCAAGTTGAAAATCTTCCTGTACCATTTTTTTCTGCAACTTTTTCACGTATTGCTTCTATAATATAATCTGTATTTCCTGCATTTTCATCATCAACAGAAATACCTAAAGCAGTAGGATAACCATGATATGGACTTGGACAACATTGTTGTGCAACAATAGCTCCACTATCAAGACTAGCTTTTATAAGTGGTTCTTGCATAGAACAATTTGTATTGAAGAAACAAGTATTTTTTCCATATTCCTCAACTTTTTTAGGTATATCCTCTAAAATAAACATCTGTGCTCCTGATATTCCTAAATCTCCCATAGGGTCAGGACAAGTTTCTTCAACAAATTTTATACCAAGTCTTTCACATTCTTCTTTCATAAGCTCAAAACGCTCTTTATAAAGAGGTGATGACATATGTCTTGGGAAAGAATAATGTACAAAAGTTTCTGCTCCCATATCTTTTGCCTGCTGTGGAATTGTATAACCCATATTTACTTCATCAGGGTGTATTAAAACATCAACTATTTCTGAAAGCATATCAGGGTCTTCAACTGTATTTCCGCATATAAGAAGTATATCCGGTCTTTCTTCTCTTACTTTCTCAAAGGCTGCTGATGCACCAGTAATACCTATACACATTATTATAGCCTTTATATCAGGGTCAGAAGCAAGCTGCATCATATTGGCTATTGTTGTTTCTTGTTCTTTAACAAAGTTATCAGGATATGTTACACACTCTATCATATCACCATATTTTTCTTTAATCATTTGTGCAGCACGATATTCCTCTTCACCTTGTGCAACAGTTCCTGTCATAATACCTATTTTAAATCCTGTACTTTTTGAAGTTTCATTTGAAGAACAACCTGAAAGCACAGAAACAATAAGCATAACAGCCATAAAGACTGATGTAATTTTCTTTATCAAATTACAAACCTCCTTAAATTAAAATGTCTTTTGATATAATACCAAAAAATACGACTAAAAACCATTAAACAATTGATTATTACAGCATTTTCTACAAATATAATATCTTAAATACATTAATTTCTTTTAATATTGTATTATTTGCTACGGTGTTTTTCTTTTAATGATTATTTACACAAATAATATGTTTTAATCTAAATTTATTTATAATAAAAAAATAGGGTACAGAAAACTCTGTACCCTTCATAGTATTTAATGTGTATTTATTTAAAATTAATCTAAAACATAAAGTGTAACATTTCTTACACCCCATGCAAATGCTTCTGACTTTGTATTATAACAAAGGTCAATTTTATTCCCTTTTATAGCTCCGCCTGTATCTTCTGCTACGGCAACACCATATCCTGGAACATATACTTTTGTACCAAGAGGAATTACTCTTGGGTCAACAGCTATAACACCTTTTGTAGCAGCAGTTCCTGATGCTGTTATACCATTACAACCTGCATCAAATCCTGTATAACCTGTTGCTTTTACCTGTATAGCGTCACTATAAACATATCCGTCTATTGTTTTTTTAGTACCTTTTTCAATTATTTTGTTTACAGGTTCTTTTGTTCTTTTCTCATCAATTTTTTCTGAAGTTAAAACTTCTCCGCCTGAAACTGTTTCTTTTATTGTAATTTCGAGAACTCCTTCAGAACCTTCCTGAACAACTCTTTCTACACCATAATCAAGTGCGTCTGTTTCACGATACTCTACTGTAAAAGGTATCGCCTCTGTCTTTGTTATTATATTTTCTGTAACAGATTTGATATTAATTATCATATTGCTACAAAGAGTTGTTGTTTCATTTACATTTTCAAGTCTGTAATCAGTGTCAATAAATTCTTCAATGCTTCCCATAAGGTCGCCTACTGTTTCTTTTTCTGTACTAACCATTCTTGGCACACCGTCAATATTAATTATTACAGGTATACTATCATCAGAAGCTGAACCCTCAGGTGAAAATGCAGATGCTGTTCCTGTACACATTGCCAATATAAATACTACGATAGCAATTACTCTAAGTCGTTTAGTCATTATTTATTATCCTCCTTGGACTTTTTTAAAATTAATATAGATTGTTTTTTTGTGGGAAAGAGCTATCTATAAAAATTTTAAAATCCTATATCCTACTAGTTTTTATTTCTGACATTCACTTTCTTATTACTAAAATGCCTCTCTACAGTACTTTTTTATAACGTGCTCAGTGTCATAAATACTGCAAAAAATAAAGACATATCATTAATTGATATATCTTTATCTTACTTACGAATATTATATTAACATATCTGTAACAATTATGCAACAATTTATTTAAAAAACAACTGCTTTGCATTTAATTTTGTAATATTTGCAACTTTTTCAGGGCTTATATCTTTAATTTTTGCTATTTTTTCTACCACAAATTGTAAGTTTCTGGAATCATTTCTTTTACCTCTATTGGGAATAGGTGACAAATAAGGGCTATCAGTTTCTATAAGTATTTGTTCTAATTGTATAGCCTCTACAACCTCCACAAGTTTTTTAGCATTAGAAAAGGTTACAACACCGCCAACACCAATATAAAATCCCATTTTTACGTAATCAAGAGCCATTTGAGCACTACCTGAATAACAATGTATTACACCTTTTCTTACTCCACTTTCTTTTATAATATCAAATGTTTCCTGTGAAGCATCTCTTGAATGAATTATTACAGGTTTATTAAGTTCTTTAACAATTTCAAGTTGACGTTTAAACCAATATCTTTGTATATCTCTTGGTGAATTATCATAATAAAAATCAAGACCTATTTCACCTATTGCAACTACTTTTTTATGACTAGACATTTGACGGAGTTCGTCTAAATCACTTTCTTTCATATTTTCAGCATCATGAGGGTGAACACCTACTGCTGCATATATATAGTCATATTTTTCGGCCATTTTTATGCTCTCTCTGGAGCTTTTCATATCACAGCCTACATTTATAACATAGTCTATACCGCAGGAAGGGAGAAGATTTAAAATCTCCTTCCTATCATCTTTAAAGCGTCCATCATCATAATGTGCATGGGACTCAAAATACATATTAGCCTACTTCTGCTCCACTTTCAAAGTCTTTTTTATCTACTGTTGCAAGAGAGAGATTTCCGTCACTATCTTCTGCTGCAAGTATCATACCATATGAATATTCACCCATCATTTTTCTTGGTTTAAGGTTTGCAACTATTATTACTCTTTTACCTACCATTTCTTCTGGTGAATACCACTGTGAAATTCCTGAGAATATTACTCTTTCCTCATTACCAACTTTTACAACATTTCTTAAAAGTTTATTTGATTTTTTAACTTTTTCAGAAGAAATAACTTCTCCAACTTTAAGCTGTACTTTTAAGAAATCTTCTATTGTTATTTCTGGAACAGTTTCCTCTTCTTCTTTTTCTTCTTCTTTCTTTGACTGATTAGCAATAGAAGCAGCCTGTGCAGCTTTCATAGCTTCTTCAAGCTCTGCAAGTTCTTTTTTCATATCAATTCTTGGGAATATAGCATCACCTTTTGAAACAGCTACTTCACGTCCAAGAAGTCCCCAATTTTTGATAGAATCCCAAGCTGTCATTTCACCTTCTTTAATACCTATCTGTTTCCAAATAAGAGCAGGTGTATTAGGCATAAATGGCTGTATCATAATTGATACTATTCTTATACTTTCAGCTACATTATAAAGAGCATTTGCAAGAATATCTTTCTTTGTTTCGTCTTTTATAAGTATCCAAGGCTGAGTTTCGTCAATATATTTATTTGTTCTTCTTATAAGTGTCCAAATTTCATTAAGTGCATCACTAAAGAGCATTTTTTCCATTTTTTCTTCAACTTTTTCAACTGTTTCTTTTGCAACACTTATAAGGTCAGCATCGAATTCTGTTTCTTTTTGTTCTTTTGGAAGTGTACCACCAAAATATTTTTCAATCATACCTGCTGTTCTTGAAACAAGGTTTCCAAGGTCATTTGCAAGGTCTGAGTTAATTCTTTGAATAAGAGCTTCATTTGAGAAATTTCCGTCTTGTCCAAAAGCAATTTCTCTTAAAAGGAAATAACGTATAGCATCAACACCATATTTTTCAACAAGAACGAATGGGTCAACGATATTTCCTACTGATTTTGACATTTTATTTCCGTTTATTACAAGCCAACCATGTCCAAATATTTTCTTTGGAAGTGGAATATCAAGAGCCATAAGCATAGCTGGCCATATAATAGAATGGAAACGAACAATTTCTTTACCTACAACATGTACATCTGCTGGCCAATATTTTTTAAATAATGAATCATCATCTGAACCATAGCCTAAAGCAGTAATATAGTTTGAAAGAGCATCAATCCAAACATATACAATATGCCCCTTATCAAACTCAACAGGAATACCCCAAGTAAATGATGTACGGCTTACTGCAAGGTCTTCAAGTCCTGGTTTTAAGAAATTGTTTATCATTTCATTCTGACGAGTTGCAGGCTGAAGCCATTCAGGATTTTCTTCCATATATTTAATAATTCTATCCTGATATTTTGAAAGTCTAAAGAAATAGCTTTCTTCTTTTACTTTTTCAACTTCACGACCACAGTCAGGGCATTTTCCATCTACAAGCTGATGTTCTGTATAGAAAGTTTCACAAGGTGTACAATACCAACCTTCATATTCACTTTTATAAATATCACCTTGGTCATAAAGTCTTTTGAATATTTTCTGAACAGCTTTTACATGATACTCATCTGTTGTACGAATAAATTTATCATATGATATATCAAGTTTCTGCCATAAATCTTTAAATGTAGCAACAACTTTATCTGTATATGCTTTTGGTGTTGTTCCTTGTGAATCTGCAATACGTTCTATTTTCTGACCATGTTCATCACTTCCTGTAAGGAACATTACATCATATCCTCTAAGTCTTTTATATCTAGCCATTGTATCTGTAGCAACAGTACAATATGAATGACCAATATGAAGTTTATCACTTGGATAATATATTGGTGTAGTTATATAGAATTTTTCTTTTTCCAAAATAATCCCTCCAAAATATTTGATTTTCTGAAAAATATTATATATGTTTTGAAAACAAAATGCAATTAAAGGAAAAAAGTAAATATATTTTGAATATAAAAACAAAATACAAAATTCATAATGTTTTTTTGTTAATTCTCAATTATTGAAAAAACAGCTTGTATATGATATTATTAAAAAAAGGTAAAACGTTAAACAGGGGGTTTGTGTTTTTTTATGGTAGAAGGTATTGCGAAAGTTATAAATCCTACCGGTCTTCATGCCGCACCAGCCTCACAGCTAACACATTTTACCAATCAATTTAAGTGCAAGATTCATTTTGTGCAGAACGGTATGAGCTCAAATGCAAAAAGTATATTAAATATTCTTGCTTTAGGTATTGAACAAGGTACAAATGTTACTGTGCGTGTTGACGGCCCTAATGAAAAACGTGTTCTTAGAGATGTTATACATTATATAGAAACACTTGAAGACTAAAAATTTAGGTATCCATAAAGTTTTTAACTTTATGGATACCTTTTTATTTTACTTTTTTATTATACAAGATTTTCAGGATTTAAACACTGAAGACTTTCTATTACAAATCTTCCGTCTTTTCTTATAAGAACATCATCAAAATATATTTCTCCACCACCATATTCAGGTGTTTGTATAAATACTAAATCCCAATGTATTGCAGATTTATTTCCATTTGGTGCATCATCATAACAATTACCTGGTGTAAAATGTATACTACCCATAATTTTTTCATCAAAAAGAATATTATTCATAGGCTTTGTTATATAAGGATTTACACCTATTGCAAATTCACCTACATATCTTGCACCATCATCAGTATCAAAAACTTTATTTACTCTTTCTGTATCATTTGCTGTTGCTTTAACTATTTTACCATTTTCAAATGTAAGACTAACATTTTCAAATGTAAATCCATCATATTCAGAAGGTGTATTATATGTTATAACACCGTTTATAGAATCTTTTACAGGGGCTGTATAAACTTCTCCGTCAGGTATATTACATTCACCTGCACACTTTATAGCAGGTATATTTTTTATTGAAAATGATATATCTGTATTTTTGCCTGTAATTCTTACTTTATCTGTTTTATTCATAAGTTCTACAAGACTATCCATAGCTTTTGACATTTTGCTATAATCAAGGTTACAAACATTAAAATAGTAATCTTCAAAAGCTTCCATACTCATACCTGCTGACTGTGCCATACTTGCACAAGGGTATCTCATAACAACCCATTTTGTATGAGGAACTCTTATTTCATGATGAACAGGGTGTTGATAATATTTATTGTTTATTTCAAGTTTTTCAGAAGGAACATCATAAAGCTCTGCTCCGTTTTCTTCACCTCTAACACCAATAAAAGCATCCATCCCTTTCATTTTTTCACAAGCATATTTTGCTTCTATTTCTGCTTGTTCTTTTGTCATTCCCATTAAAAGCTCTCTTTCAACGGAATTTGTACGTATTTCAACAAAAGGATATGCACCAACATTATAAACCTCTTTTATAATAGCTTTTACAAAAGGTATAGGTGCTGTACCATTACAGTTTATAAGTACTTTTTCACCTTTTTTTAAACTACAAGAATAATTAACAATATTTTTTGCAAGAATTTTTATTCTACTATCCATAAAATCATTCCTTTCATTAAACATTAAGCAGCAAAATTAAACACTATACCAATTACTGCTGCAAAAGCTATATAAAACACAGGGTGTTTATTAAATTTTTTAATAAGTATAAAAATTACAACTGCAAGTATTATTTCTTTATATCTAAAAAATGAAATAATATTCCCTATTTTAAGAGCATCTATATTTATAAGTGATATTTTTACTATTTCAAAACAAGCAGCTCCTATAAGTCCTGTTGAGGCTGGACGAAGACCATAAAAAGCATTATTTACATACTTACTTTGTTTAAATTTATCAAGAACACCAGCAATAATATCTATTATTATTATACTAGGAAGAACAAGTGCAAAGGTTGATATAAGACAACCAACTACACCACTTGTTATAAATCCTACATATGTTGACATATTAACACCTATTGCCCCTGGTGTAGACTCTGAAACAGCTATCATATTAGCAAGGTCTGTATATGTGTACCAACCTGTTTTGTCTGATATATCATATAAAAATGGTATTGTTGCTGCCCCGCCACCTATTGAGAAAAGACCTGTTTTAAAAAATTCTATAAAAAGTGTAATTAAATCACTCATTTAATATCTTCCCCCTTTTTTACTGATTTTATTATTATTCCTGCCAATCCAGAGCATATTACAGAAATAATAGGAGAAATATTTGTAGCAACAGCTATTGCAAATACTATAAGGCATATTAAAAGTGTAGCTTTATCTTTTATACCTGTTTTACCTATTTTTAAAACTGCATTAAATATGAGTACACAAACACAAACTCGTATACCTGCAAAAGCATCATTAACAGCTTTAATATGAGAAAATTCAGCAAGGAATGAAGCTATAACAGCAATTATTATTATTGAAGGTGTTATAAAGCCAAGAGTTGAAATAATACTACCAATAATACCTTTCTTTTTATAGCCTATAAATGTAGATACATTTACTGCTATAACCCCTGGAGTACATTGTCCAACGGCAAAATAATCTATAATTTCCTCATTTTCTGCCCATTTTTTATTATCCACTATTTCTCTTTGAATTATTGGTAAAAGGGCATAGCCTCCTCCGAATGCAATACAACCCATACGAAAAAATGTTATATAAAGTTCTAAAAGCATTCTCATTATATCATCTCCTATTCATTATAAAAATATAAAAGAGCATTTTAAAAAGTTTTCTTTTTAAAATGCCCATTTTTTAAATAATTATTGAAGTTTTTCTTCTATTAAAGATGCAAGACTTTCTGCCTCTGCTTTCATAACACCAAGGTCTTTACCTTCTATCATAACTCTTACAAGAGGCTCTGTTCCTGATGTACGAATAAGTACACGTCCTTCTCCTGCAAATTTACCTTCAAGCTCTTCTATACGTTCTTTTATTTCAATTACTTCCATATAATCATTTTTTCTTGCATTATTTACTTTGGCATTTACAAGAACCTGTGGCATTGACTCCATAATTTCAGCCATTTCAGAAGCTTTTAAGCCACATTCCTTAAGTACTGTAAGCATCTGTATTGCTGTTACAATACCGTCACCAGTTGTATTATAATCAAGGAATATAACGTGACCTGACTGCTCACCACCAAGATTATATCCCTTTTCAAGCATTCTTTCAAGAACGTATCTATCACCAACACCAACCTGCTCAATAGATATACCATGTTCTTTTCCCATTAATGTAAGTCCAAGGTTACTCATTATAGTGCCTACAATAGCATCTTTTTTAAGTTCACCTTTTTTCTTCATGTTATATCCACATATTGCAAGTATTTTGTCACCATCAATAAGATTTCCTTTTTCATCAACAGCAAGACATCTATCTGCATCACCATCAAAAGCAAAACCTATATCACAGCCATTTTCAACAACAAGTTTACATATATTTTCCATATGTGTAGAACCACAATTTTTATTTATATTTGTTCCATCAGGTTCATTATGGATTATAGAAACACTAGCACCAAGATTTAAAAGAGCTATTGGTGCAGCTTTATATGATGCACCATTTGCACAGTCAATAGCCACTTTTATTCCATCAAATTTTGTATTTGTTGTTGTTGTAAGGAAATCTATATAATCATCAAGCGCATCTTCTGCAAGTGATTTTGTTCCTATATCACTACCTACAGGCTGTGGTATACTTTCCATATTAAGAAGAAGGTCTTCTATTTCATTTTCAAGCTCATCTCTTAATTTATATCCTTCATTGTTAAAAAACTTTATACCATTATACTCAACTGGATTATGAGATGCTGAAATAACAACACCTGCATCAAGATTATATTTTCTAACAAGATATGCTACTGCTGGTGTAGGAACTATTCCTGCAATAACAGCATGTGCTCCAACAGAACATATTCCAGCAACAAGTGCAGATTCAAGCATATCTCCTGATATTCTTGTATCCATTCCAACAAGTATTTTAGGTGCATGAGCAGTTTCTTTTGTAAGCACATAAGCACCTGCCCTACCAAGGTTATATGCAAGCTCACCTGTAAGTTCTGTATTTGCAACTCCTCTTACTCCATCTGTCCCAAAAAGTTTTCCCATTAAAATTATTCTCCCTCCTGAAAAATATATATCAATCAAAATTCAAAATATATCCTAAAACTCCATATCAATGGCTATTATACCATTATTTCGGAAAAAAAGTAAACTGGTAAACAAATACTTTATTCTGTTTCAGTTTGTATTTCATCAGTTGTATTTACACTTTCATCAGTAGTAACTTTAGAAACTAAAACTTCTGCTGTATATGTTCCTCCTGAAATAGATACATCATCTGGTAAATTAAAAGTAACCTCAACATTATGAGTACCTTCTGAAAGATTTTCAATATTAACAGTACCCTTTATAGATGTTTCATCTATTGAATTTATAGCTTTTTGTGAACCTTTTACTGTAAGATGAACGCTTTCAGGTACAAATGAAGCTTGAAGTCCATTTTCTAACTTACCTTCCATAGTTATTTTAGATGAGTCTATTATTAAATCCTTAGTAACCTCTTCTCCTATATATACTGTTACTTTAACATCACTTTCTGAACCTTCATTAAGATATACACCATCCGGAAGAATATCACCAACATCATATACCTTTTCTACATCAGCACTACTTCCACTAACATTAACAACAGGAAGTGTTATATTGGATATATTATTAAGTATTTCTTCATCCCCTATAATATCTATATACTTAGGTTCCCATTCTATTCCTTCAACAGTATATCCTACTGCCGGAACACCTTGTACTGTTGTATTTATAGGAACTCTTTTACTTTTATTTACACCTATATTTACAGTTACTTGGCTTTGACTAAAAGTTATACCCGAAACTATATTTCTATCTTTATCATAAGCAACAGGTGTAGCTTTTATACTTACATCTTTATTAGGATTTTCTATATCAACTACTGCTTCAACAACAGATACCATATTAACAGCAGACTCTGCACCAGAAATTTTTATTGTTTCCGGTGTAACAGTAGCTCTTTCTGTAACATATCCATCTTTTGCTTGACCATTTATAACAGGCTCAATACTTCTTTCAACAGACACAATATTTTCTACCTTTACAGGAACAAAAGCTGGGTCTTTTGACATAATTTCAAATGTATCTCCTGCTGTACTTGGTAATTTAACTTCAAGATATAAAGAAACATATTCACCATTTCCATCACTTGCAGTAGCTTTTTTAAGGTCCACAGTAGCTTGTATATAGCTCTTATATTGAGAAAGTCTGTCTAAAGCCATTCTTTCCCCTCTAACTTTTATAGTTACATTTGTATCTTTAAGTTCATCAAGATTTGTTATTATAAGTCCTTGTTCTGCTAAAACTTCTTCATTTTCAAAGCTTATTTTTGTTGTATAATTCCTGTTTTCTATAGGATTTTCTATATTAATTACCATAAACCATAATCCAATTGCTATTGCCACAGAAAGAAGTTTCCAGCCTATATCTTTCATTATAAATTCTTTAATTTTTTTCATCTGACTGTCTTCCTTTCCATAAGCTTATTTTTTTCTTTATAGACTGCTTACTTGATTTTGAAGAAAGCATACCTCTTAATGTTTCTGTACTTATATTTCTATAAAGAACTCCATCTTTTGCCATAGATATATAACCTGTTTCTTCTGATACAACTATTATATATGCATCAGAAACTTCGCTTGCACCTATTGCAGCTCTATGTCTTGTACCAAGCTCCATACTTATATCATTACTTTCTGTAAGTGGTAAAAAGCAAGTTGCAGCTGCAACTCTATTATTTCTTATAATTACAGCACCATCATGTAATGGGGTATCTTTTTCAAATATATTTATAAGAAGCTGACTTGTAACAACTGCATCAATAGGTATACCAGTTCTTTCAAGCTCACCTAAAGGAACATCTTTTTCTATAAGTATAAGTGCACCTGTTTTTACAGAGCCCATTTTATCAGCAGCTTTAAGTATTTCATCTATTGTCTTTGCTGTTGCTTTTTCGTCATTATTATCAGTATCTTTTGCAAAAAGCTCAAACATTTTACCTTTTCCAAGCTGCTCCAAAGCACGACGAAGTTCAGGTTGAAAAACGACTATAATTGCTATAATTCCAACAGAAATTGTATTTGTAAGTATCCATGTTATTGTATTAAGTTTTAACACAGATGCAAAAATATAAAATATAAATATAACAAGAATACCTTTAAGAAGAGTCCAAGCCCTCGTTTCTTTTATCCAAAATATTATTTTATAAATAAGATAAGCAACAATAAATATATCTAACAGGTCTATAATACCTATTGTAAGAGAAGTATTTATTGTCATATTACCTATGTTATTTAAAGTTTCACTTATATAACCCATAATTCCATACCCCATCTGCACTTAAATAAATTAATAAAATAACACATAATAATTATTATAAATCGAAACATAAAAATAGTCATTTAACTTATGACTATTTTTTAACAAATTTTTTTTATAATCATAATCATTATATCATAAAACTAACTTTAAAATTAAAAATTTAATATTAAATTTATTAAGATTTTATTACAACAAATTACAAAAAACACCTTTATTTTCATAAAGGTGTTTTAATACTAACTATTATTAAAATAATTAAAACAAAAATTATTTTTTAATCTATTTTTACACTTGAAAGAATATTATCAATAGAATTTGCATATTCCATAACAATATTATATTCTTCTGTATCTTTTTCAAAAACAGAATCTTGAATACCTGTATATGTAAGTACAAATCCTTCATCTTTATTTTCTACAACAACATCACCTATTGGTAATCCCTGTGATTTTATATCTTCATAATCTTTTTGGTCATAAAGTGTAAATGTACCTATATTAGCAATTTTATCTTCTTTTTCAAATCTTACAAGTGCCATACTAGTTTGACTTACTTCTTCTGTTTCAAATGTAATATATTTTTGTAAATCTTCAGGAATATCTATTGAAAGCATATATTCTTTATCCTTTAAATTCATAATTGCAGATATAGACTTTTGTTGTTTTTCAATATTGGTTGTAGTATTAGTATCACTAACTGTGTCCTTACTATTAGTACAACCATAAAGCATTAAAAATGATAATATACATACAGCAAAAATTTTAAATTTTTTCATATAAAAAACCTCCTTAGAATTTAATATACTAATTAGACTTTTTATAGTATTAATAAGTTTCATTTTAAAGTTTTTTATTATAAGTTTAAATAAAATTATGAAAATATAAAAAGGCAGTCTAAAAGACTGCCTTAAATTTTCAATTACTGTAAAGGTTTCATTGTTGGGAAGAAAAGTACGTCTCTTATAGATACTGATTCTGTAAGAAGCATTACCATTCTATCAACACCAATTCCAAGACCACCTGTTGGAGGCATACCATATTCAAGAGCTGTCATAAAGTCTTCATCTATCATATTAGCCTCATCATCACCAGCAGCTCTTAAAGCTTCCTGATGTTCGAAACGTTTTCTCTGGTCGATTGGGTCATTAAGCTCTGAATAAGCATTTCCATATTCACGACCTACAATGAAAAGTTCAAAACGTTCTGTAAATTCAGGTTTTTCAGGTTTTCTCTTTGTAAGAGGAGAAATCTCAACAGGATAATCCATAATAAATGTTGGCTGTATAAGATTTGCTTCAACAAACTCTTCAAAGAAAAGATTTAATATATCACCTTTTGTATGATGTTTTTCATATTCAACATGTTTTTCATCAGCTATTTTCTTAGCTGCTTCTGTATCAGGAATTTCATCAAAGTCAACACCTGTATATTTCTTTACAGCATCAACCATTGTAAGTCTTTCAAAGTCTTTTCCAAGGTCAATTTCGTGTCCACCATAGTTTACTGTTGTTTTTCCAAGAACATTCTGTGCAACTGTTTTAAAAAGGTCTTCAGTAAGTTCCATCATTCCTTTATAGTCTGTATATGCCTGATAAAGTTCTATTTCTGTAAATTCCGGATTATGTCTTATAGACATACCTTCATTTCTGAATACACGACCAATTTCATATACTCTTTCAAATCCACCAACAATAAGTCTTTTTAATGGAAGCTCAAGAGCAATTCTAAGATACATATCAATATCAAGTGTATTGTGATGTGTTATGAAAGGTCTTGCAGAAGCACCACCTGGTATTGTCTGAAGTACAGGTGTTTCAACTTCAAGGAAACCTCTGTTATCAAGGAATTTTCTTATTTCTTTAATGATAGCTGAACGTTTAAGGAATGTATCTTTTACTTCAGGATTTACAATAAGGTCTGTATATCTCTGACGATAACGAATTTCTTGGTCTTTAAGTCCATGATATTTTTCAGGTAAAATCTGAAGGCTCTTTGAAAGAAGTGTAACTTCTGTTGCATGAACTGAAATTTCACCTGTTTTTGTTTTAAATACAGTTCCTTTTATACCTACAATATCACCAATATCATATTTTTTAAAATCTGCATAGTTTTCATCGCCAATGTCATTTCTACTTACATAGCTCTGCATATTTCCGTTTCTATCCTGAATATTACAGAAAGATGCTTTACCCATAATTCTTTTTGACATAAGTCTTCCGGCAATAGATACTTCTTTACCTTCAAGTTCTTCAAACTCTGCTCTTATTTCGTCACTATGTTTTGTTACATCATATTTTACAATCTGGAAAGGGTCTTTTCCCTCAGCCTGAAGTTTTTCAAGTTTTTCACGTCTTATTTTTATAAGTTCGTTTACCTCTTCTTGAGTCATCTGAATTTCTTCTTTTGTATCGTTATTCTGTGACACTTCTTTTTCCTCCTAACCAAAATTACAAACAATAATTAGTTCTTTTTAATTTCAATAATTTTAAATTCAACTATACCTGATGGAGCTTCGATAGAAATTGTTTCTCCAACTTTATGTCCTAAAAGACCTAAACCAACAGGAGATTCATTTGAAATTTTACCTTCCATAGGGTCAGCTTCAGCAGAACCTACAATAGCATATTCAACTTCTTCATCAAACTCTATATCATAAAGTTTAACACGGCTACCTACTGTTATAACATCATTTGAAAGTTCATCATCATCAATAACTTCTGCATTACGAAGCATTTTTTCAAGAACAACAATACGAGCTTCTATTTCAGCCTGTTCTTCTTTTGCAGCATCATACTCAGCATTTTCAGAAAGGTCACCCTGTCCTCTGGCTTCTTTAATTTTTTCAGCAACTTCTTTTCTTCTTACGACCTTTAAGTTTTCAAGTTCCTCTTCCATCTTCTTAAGACCGTCATATGTTAAAACTACTTTTTTTTCAGCCACTATAATTCACTCCTCGTTATATTTCAGTTTAAGGTTATCTAACCCATTAAATTCTAAAAACGAAAAGCTAAAAAAGCATTTTCGTTTCATTAAAACATTAAATTGAATTATACCCAAAACTACTGATATTGTCAACACACCCAAAGGCTATAACCCTTGATAAATCACACTTTCAGCATTTTTTATAACAATTTTACAATATATTTTTATCCATAAAATAAAGTGATGATACATGTGCATTTTCGTCTTTTAAAACAGAATATCCTTCATAAAAATCTTCATATATATCAAAATATTTTCTGAAAATCTTATTTTCATCATATTTTTTTGCTTCATAAACTTGAGATTTAAAAAATCCCATATCAGTTTTTATACCTATACCGTCAATAATTAACATATCTTCTCTTTTTCTGCTTATTCTTAAAGATTTTCCATGATTTTTTACAATATCTATGTATATACTATTTCTTTTGTAATAATAATCTTGATTTTCCATATCGCTGCTACAATTTATAATTACATCAGCATCTTTTAAAATCTGATTTTTAGGACTTGAAAATGTATTTATTATAAGACCTCTTTCACTTTCTGCAAGCTCTTTTATTTCATCAAAAAAATATTCTCTGTCTGTTAATATAGAAAGATAATTTACATTTTCAACAAGAGATTTTAAGGCTATATCTGTTAACTTTTCATTTCCATCAACAATAACAAACTCTGACTTTTGAATATCCTTATTTTTAATTTTAAGACATTTTTTAGCTGTTTCAAATGTCATAAGAGCATTTATTGTTCTTCCTCTAAAGACAGGAACAGGACTATAAAAAACATCATCTTCCGGCAAAACAGCACCTGTTACATTAAATTCATTAAGTTTTTCTAATGCATTATATATTATATTATACCACTTTTCATAATTACTCTTTTTTTCACCATAAACAAGAGGTAATATAACATATAAAATATTTTCATCTTCATTTTTTTCACTTAAAAATGGTCTATATTTTCTGATGATAAAATCCCTGAATTTTTCAGGGATTTTATCATAAAAAGGTAAAAATGTTTTCTTATCATTATTTTTCATATACATTAAAACAGCAATCATACTATCACTCCAAAAAAAGCTTTTTTAAAAGTATATGAAATAAAATCAATTATTATCTGCAAAGTTTTTCATAAAGGAGTTTTTCCATTTCTTCATATGTTTCTGCCATATTAATTTTGCCTCTAAGCTCTGCTGCTCCGGCACAACCCTTTATATACCAAGATATATGTTTTCTCATTTCTCTTACACCTATATACTCGCCTTTATAATCAATTAACATTCTTGCATGTCTTAAAGCTTTATCAACTTTTTCTTTTGGTGTAGGTTCAGGAAGAATTTCTCCTGTTTCCATATAATGTATTATTCTTTTAAATATCCAAGGGTTTCCCTGTGCTCCTCTACCAACCATTATGGCATCACAACCTGTATAGTCAAACATTCTTTTTGCATCTTCTGGTGTATTTATATCTCCATTACCTATAACAGGTATTGAAACTGCATTTTTAACAGATTTTATAATATCCCAGTCAGCTTTTCCACTATAATATTGTTCTCTTGTTCTTCCATGAACAGCAACTGCTGATGCACCGTTTGCTTCTGCTATTTTTGCTATTTCAACAGCATTTATATGGTCATCATCAAAGCCTTTTCTAAATTTTATTGTAACAGGCTTTTTCTGAGATGTTACAAGAGAATGTACTATTTCTCCAACTCTTTCTGGATTAAGTGTTAAAGCACTTCCCTCACCATTTTTTACTATTTTTGGTGCAGGACAACCCATATTAACATCAATTATATCTATATTATAAGGCTCTATTCTTTTTGCCATAGCACCAAGTATTTCAGGGTCACTTCCAAAAAGCTGTACTGCTACTGGTCTTTCTTTTTCATCAACTTCAAGAAGTTTTTCTGTATTTTTACTACCATAAAGTATTCCTTTTGCACTTACCATTTCAGAATATACAAGACCACAACCCATTTCTTTGCAAAGTATACGAAAAGGAAGGTCAGTTACTCCTGCCATAGGTGCAAGAAATATATTATTTTCAAGCTCAATATTTCCTATTTTCATATTTTTTCTCCTATCAATCACTTAAAAACCACCGAAAATATATTTCGGTGGTAAATTATTTGTTATTTTTTATTCTTGTTATAAAGTATTCTTAAGCCTTCAAGAGTAAGAACTGGATTTAATATATCAAATATTTCCCCATCAGGGTCAATTACTTTTGCAAGTCCTCCTGTTGCTATAACTTTTGCATCAGGTATATTAAGTTCTTTTTTAAGCTCATTTATTATATATATGCTTTGTCCTATATGTCCAAAAACAAGTCCGGCCTGTATGCTGCCAACTGTATTTTTTGTTAATATTGATTCTGGCTTTCTTATTTCAACTTTAGGAAGCTTTGCTGCTTTTCTGTAAAGTGCATCAGAACAAATTTGTATACCAGGAGATATAAACCCAGTTACAAACTCACTATCACGACCTAAAACATCAAATGTATTAGCTGTACCATAATCTATTACTATTGCAGGCCCTCCGTAAAGTTCCTTTGCAGCAACAAGATTTACTATTCTATCTGCACCAACAGCTTTAGGGTTATCTTGTCTTATTTTTATTCCTGTTTTCATACCAGAACCAACTATCATAGGTTCAATATTAAAATATTTTCTTATACCTTGAACAAGAGAATACATTATATTAGGCACAACAGAAGAAATTATAACATCTTTTACATTATCAGCAGAAACATCTGAATTATCCAAAAGAGAATGTATAAGTATTCCTGTTTCATCAGATGTTCTATTATTTCCTGTTGTTATTCTCCAACTTTTTATAAGTTTATCATTATCATAAACACCAAGCACTGTGTTTGTGTTGCCTACATCTACTACTAAAAGCATTTTCTGCTACACTCCTCAAAATTCAGATTTATCCTTTGCATTTTTCTCATAAAGTATTCTAAGACCTTTAAGAGTAAGATATGGGTCAAGAACATCAAATATAGTTCCTTCAGGGTCAATTACCCTTGCAAGTCCTCCTGTTGCTATAACCTTCAAATCCTGCATATTAAGTTCTTTTTTAATTTTTTCTATAATATAAACAGTTTCACCTATATGACCAAAAACAAGTCCAGCTTGTATACTACCGACTGTATTTTTAACCATTACGGTTTTAGGTTTTTTTATAGCAATTTTAGGAAGCTGTGCAGCTCTCTCATAAAGTGCATCAGCACAAACCTGTATACCTGGAGCAGTTATACCTGTTATAAATTCACCATTTTTATCTAAAACATCAAATGTTGTTGCTGTACTATAATCAATTACCATAACAGGACCTTTATATATTTCATTTGCAGCAACAAGATTTACTATTCTATCAGAGCCCATTTCTCGTGGGTTATCCATATTTAATTTTATACCTGTTTCCATATTGGGATTTACAATCATAGGTTTTATATTAAAATATCTTTTTATACCTTGTATAATAGAATACATTATATCTGGAACAACAGATGAAATTATAACATCAGTAACACTATCTGCCGAAACCTCAGAATAGTCAAAAAGAGAATGTATAAACTGACCTGTTTCATCGGCAGTTCTTGTATTTGTTGTTGTCATTCTCCATCTGGCTATAAGCTCTTCACCATCATAAACTCCAAGTACGGAATTTGTATTTCCTATATCAATAACAAGAATCAAATTAACACTTCCTTTTATTTCAAAAAAACGGCAGAACAAAGATAATTTTTCTTCGTTCTGTCGCATATATCCTAAGTCTTAATACATTATATCAATAAATGTATAGATTACAAATATTTTTTTAAAATTTAGTCCTAAAAAATTCCTTTTATTCATTTTCAAGGAGTTCTGCTTTTATACTTTCTCCTTGGTCTGTTTTATATATAAGATACCATAATTTTAAAGCGTTCAAAAGTTCTTTTTCTTTTCTCTGTATAGCTTTTATTTCAAGTTCTGCTCCAATATCATCAAAGTTAAAATCATCTTCAGCTTTTACAGTTTCAAAATATACATTTCCTTCTTCATCAAATTTCATTATAAATGTACAACATAATTTTTCTGCAAGTGTTACACACATTATTTGTATATCTTCTTTAATTGACTGTGGAATTCCGTCATATTCTCCTGAAAAATAAAATTTTTGTTTTTCCCAACTTGCCGCAGCTATTACGTTTTCTTCCATATTTTATCTCCTTCTTACAGAAACTTCACCTGAAAATACAACTTCTCTTTTTCCATTTTCACGTTCCACAATAAGCTCACCTTCATCTGTTATGCCTATTCCTGTGGCTTTATAAGTTTCTTTTCCTATTACATTTATTTCTCTGTTTATTGTATTACAAAGGCTTTCATATTCTTCTTTAAATATTTTAAAATTGCCTTCATTTACATACTGTAAATAATATTTTTCAAAATCATTTAAAACTTCATTAAGAAGTATTTTTCTTTGTATACTATGATTACACTCTATTTTAAGAGATGTAGCAATATCAGAAAGTTCTTCTGGAAATTCTTCTGTATTTACATTTATACCTATACCAACAACAACATAATTTATTTTCTGTATTTCAGAACTCATTTCTGTAAGTATACCACATATTTTTTTATCATTAAGCATAACATCATTAGGCCATTTTATAGAAACGTCAAGACCTGTAACACGTCTTGCAGCTTTACAAACACAAAGACCAGCAATTAATGTAAGCATAGGAGCTTTTCTTGGGTCTATATCAGGCTTTAAAAGTATAGAAAACCAAAGCCCATCACCTTTTTTAGACTCCCATTTTCTACCCATTCTACCTCTACCGCTTGTCTGAACTTCTGTAATTGCAATAGTACCTTCTGGATAGCCTTTTTCGTATGCATCTTTTATAACATCATTTGTTGATGTAATTTCATCATAGTATAATATATTTTTACCTATAAATTCTGTATCAATAACAGAACTTAATTCCGTTTCATTAATAATATCAACATTATCAATAATATGATAGCCCTTATTATTCACAGCTTCTATATTATAGCCTTCATTTTTAAGTTTTGTTATAGCCTTCCATACAGCTGTTCTTGAAACTCCAAGTTTTTCTCCAATATCTGCTCCGGAAATATATCCATCTGTACTTTTAAGCATTTCTAATATCTTATTGTGCATAAAATCCCTCCATGTCACAATGACGGTTTCTTAAAAAAAGCGGACTTAATAATAAGCCCGCAAATATATTAATATCAATCCTTAAGAGTTGCAACCATAACCGCTTTTATTGTATGCATACGGTTTTCAGCTTCATCAAATACAACTGATTTTTCACCTTCTATAACTTCATTTGTAACTTCATAACCTCTTACAGCAGGAAGACAATGCATAAATATTGTATCAGCATTTCCTGTTGAATTCATAAGTTCATCATTAACCTGATAATCTTTAAGAAGAGCAACTCTTTCTTCTTTCTTGTCTTCTTCTCCCATTGAAATCCAAACATCTGTATATATTACATCTGCATTTTTAACAGCTTCTTTTACATCAGAAGTTATTGTTATTGTACTTCCGCTTTCTTTTGCATATTCTTTGCATAACTCAACAAGTTTTTCTTCTGGAAAAAGGCTTTCTGGTGCACCAATAGCAAAATTAAGTCCCATTTTTGCACAACCAATCATAAGGGCATTTGCCATATTATTTCTTCCATCACCAACATATACAAAATTGATACCTTTAAGTCTACCAAATTTTTCTTTTATAGTAAGGAAATCTGCAAGAACCTGTGTTGGGTGGTCTTCATCTGTAAGACCGTTCCATACAGGAACACCACTATATTTTGCAAGTTTTTCAACTGTTTCCTGTGAAAAACCTCTAAACTCTATACCATCAAACATTCTTCCAAGAACTCTTGCTGTATCTTCAACTGTTTCTTTATGACCAAGCTGTATGTCGTCTTTTCCAAGATATTCAGGATGAGCACCTTCATCTATTGCACCTACTGTAAAAGAACAACGTGTACGTGTTGAAGGTTTTTCAAATATAAGTGCCACATTTTTATTTAAAAGATTTTTTTCAAATATTCTTTTTTTCTTTTTTTCTTTTAAATCTTTTGCAAGGTCAACAAGATATTCTATTTCCTCTCCTGTAAAATCTTTTAATGTTAAAAAACTTCTTCCCCTTAAATCTACTGACATTTTAAATTCCCCCTAAAAAATAATATAAAATAAATCCAAAAAGGACGGAGAATAACTCCGTCCCTTATTAACAAAATGAATTATTTGCCCTTGTTATTTGCTTTTGTAAGGAACTTAGCTGTTTCAATAATAGCTCTTCCGTGTGTACCTTCACCGATTTTATCCATTTCATCATATGCTTTAACTTTAAAGTTGAGCATTCTTCCGTTTACTTCAATAACTTCAGCAACGATTCTTACTTTCATTCCTACTGGTGTTGGTGCTAAGTGAGATACATTTACACTTGTTCCTACTGTATCATATCCTTCTGGAAGAACAGCTTTAACTGCATTAAGAGCAGCAGCTTCCATCCAACCAATCATAACAGGTGTAGCAAGTACTGTAACTTCACCACTACCAAAATGTATAGCAGTATCTGTGCTTGTTACCACTCTTTCTATTTCCATACTAATTCCACAATTTACATTGTAATCCATTATTATTCTCCTTCCTTATTATCATCTGTATTTTCTACAACTTCTTTTTCTTCTTTGTCAAAGATATTTATAGTTTCTTTTTCTTCAAAAACAAGCTCCTCTTTAGAATTTGCCTCTTTAAAAAGTTTTCTAAATTCATCACCTGTTATTTTTTCTTTTTCAACAAGCATTTTTGCAGTTGCATGAAGAACATCAATATTTTCTTTAATAAGTCTTATAGCTTCAGCATATGCTGTGTCTATAATTCTTTTTACTTCCTTATCTATTGTTGCAGCAATATCTTCACCATAATTTCTTGAATGTCCCATTTCTCTGCCTATAAATACTTCGTCAGAATCGCTTCCAAACTGTATAGGACCTAAAATATCGCTCATACCATATTTTGTTACCATACTTCTTGCAAGTGCAGAAGCTCTTTCAATATCATTTGAAGCTCCTGTTGTTATATCTTTAAATATAATAAATTCAGCAGCACGACCACCAAGGAAACTTATAATATCCTGTTCCATATATTTCTTTGTAACATACATTTTATCTTCACCAGGTAAAGGCATTGTGTATCCTCCTGCCATACCTGTTGGTATAATTGATATACTGTGTACAGGGTCAAGCTCGCTTAAAACTTCAAAAAGAATTGCGTGGCCACCTTCATGATATGCAGTAATGAGTTTTTCTTTTTCAGATGTAACTCTGCTTTTCTTTTCTGTACCAATACCAACTTTTACAAATGCACTTTGTATATCAGACATTTCAATTACTTTTTTATTAGCTCTAGCTGCAAGCAAAGCAGCTTCATTTAAAAGATTAGAAAGGTCTGCTCCTGTAAATCCTGAAGTTGTTTTTGCAACAACACTAAGGTCAACTTCTGGAGAAAGTGGTTTTCCTTTTGCATGAACTTTAAGAATTGCTTCTCTACCTTTAACATCAGGTCTTCCAACATAAACCTGTCTATCAAAACGTCCCGGTCTTAATATAGCAGGGTCAAGTATATCTGCACGGTTTGTAGCAGCAAGTACTATAACACCTTCATTAACACCAAAACCGTCCATTTCAACAAGAAGCTGATTAAGTGTCTGTTCTCTTTCATCGTGTCCACCGCCAAGACCTGCTCCTCTACGACGTCCAACAGCATCAATTTCATCTATAAATACTATACAAGGTGAATTTTTCTTAGCTTGTTCAAAAAGGTCCCTAACTCTTGATGCACCAACACCAACAAACATTTCAACAAAGTCTGAACCTGAAATACTAAAGAAAGGAACATATGCTTCACCAGCAACAGCTTTTGCAAGAAGAGTTTTACCTGTACCTGGAGGTCCTACAAGAAGAACTCCTTTTGGTATTCTTGCACCCATCTGAACGAATTTTTTAGGCTCTTTAAGGAATTCAACAAGCTCTTTAAGCTCTTCTTTTTCCTCATCAAGACCTGCAACATTTTCAAATGTTACTCTATTTTTATCATCAATTGTAACTCTGGCTTTACTTTTTCCGAAGGACATCATTTTTCCTCCGCCACCGCCGTTCATTTTTTGGAACATAAATGTAAAAAGTACAACCATAAGTATAACCATTATAATTGTAGGAAGTATAGCCATTATAAGGCTTGTTTTAGGTATACTTGGTGTTTTTATTGTCATACTTCCATCTGTATTTTCATTTTGTACATAATCCATAAATGTTTCAACACTTGGAATATTTACAATAGCCTCTCTACCATCAATAAGCTCTACTCTTGCTGTACCATAATTTGTAATTTCAGAGCTATTTTGAACTTGTATTTCAACTACTTGGCCATTTTCTATGCTCTGCGTAAGGTCACTGTATGTAAACTCAACAGGTTCTTTTTGACCAAAACTTTTGTTTGTAGCAAAAACTGCTCCAAGAATTATTATAAAAAGCAGTGCATACAAACCTATTGTAGAACCAAATTTCTTCAAAATTATTTCCCCTCCTAAGACTGATTTTTAAGAATGTCTTTTAATTTTAACACGTTTAATTTCTAATTGCAACTTAGAAACATACAGTTTTGAATACATTATTCCCAACAATTCCACATAATTATAAACATATAATTTAATAAAAATATTTATAAATTTATAATAAATTTTTAAAACTGTATTTTTTAGCTTTTGCATACTAAATATTATTTATACATAAAAATTAAAAAAGGTACAGACTTTAAAAAAATCCGTACCTAAAAACATCAAATTTGTTTTTTATTCTTCTTCAAATGAAATTACACCAATATAATTAAGGTTTCTATATTTTTGAGCATAGTCAAGGCCATATCCTACAACAAATGCATCAGGAATTGTAAAACCTGTATAATCTACATCAACATGTGATACTCTTCTATCCGGCTTATCAAGAAGTGTACATAATCTAAGGCTTTTTGGATTTCTGCTTTTAAGAAGATTTAAAAGATGGCTTAATGTTCTTCCAGAGTCAATTATATCTTCAACTACAATAACATTTTTTCCTTCTATTGATTCGTCAAGGTCCATAAGCACTTTTATGTGACCACTGCTTTCAGTTCCATCACCATAACTTGAAACGTCCATAAAATGTAATGTAACAGGACATGTAATTCTTTTTGAAAGGTCGACCATAAAGAATACCCCGCCTTTAAGAACACATACAAGATATATTTCTTCCCCTTTGTAGTCATTATTGATTGCTTCTGCAAGCTCATCTAATCTCTTTTCAATTGCAGATGTTGAAATCAATGTTTCTATTTTTTCCTTCATAGTTCTTATTCCTCCCAAATGTAAAAATACACCCTTGTTTTAGTATTTTCAGTTATATAAAATTCAATAGAATCTCTGAGACCCAAAAGACTTATAGCTTTTTCTTTTGTTGCAAGAATTGGAAAAATATCTCTTCTGGAAGAAGGTACTTTACAGTCTATAAAAATATCCTTTATTTTTTTCTTTCCATTTTTAAGAGTTATATAATCTCCTGTTTTTCTTGTCCTCAGATATACATCATTTCTGATTTTATCATAGTCAAATACTTTAGTACATACGTTAAAAAGACCAAAATTCTTTTTCTCTTGATTTAACGATAATAATACATATTTATTAATTTCTTTTATATAAATTTTCTCCTCTGGTGTCAAAATATATGTATATCCTTCATTTTTTTTAACATTTGAGTTGTATATTTTAAGGTTTTCATATTCAGTTTCACATATAATACCCATTGGAAGATTAACTTTTTTACCTGTTCCTTTGTTAATAATATTTTCAATACTTTCAATATGGTTATATGTAATATCCTTTATATCTTTATGAAGCTCTCTTAAGGCTCGTCTTAAAACTCGTCTTATCATAACACTATGAAGTTTTTTAAGTTTTTCATTATTAATAATTACTTCATTTTTATTTATTGATACAACACAATTCTTATATTCAATTTCTGTAACACTTTCTAAATATTCCTCTTCTTCATATATAAGAGAACCTGTTCTTGCTATATTTTCAATAGCATTTTCATTTATATCCTTCATAAGAGGTAATATATTAAGCCTAATTTTATTTCTTGTATATATATCCATTGTATTTGTACAATCTGTTCTGTACATTATATTATTTTTATTGCAATATTTTTCTATACTATTTCTTCCACATTCTATAAGAGGTCGTATTATATTTCCTCTTACAGGAGATATTCCCCCAATACCTTTTACACCACTTCCTCTGCAAATACGCATCAAAATAGTTTCTGCTTGGTCATTCATATTATGTGCAACAGCTATTTTACCATTTATCTCTTTTGCAACTTTATAAAACTCATCATATCTTGCTTTTCTTCCTGCCTCTTCCTCACCAAGTCCCCATTCTTTAGCTTTTGATTTTATATCATAAAAAACACTTTTACAGTTTACATTTAAACTTTTGCAAAATTCTTCAACAAATTTTTGGTCATCATCTGCTTCTTGTCCACGTATACCATGATTAATATGAACAGCGTATATTTCTAATTTATATTTTTCTCTTAATGAGCACATAAAATGAAGTAATGCACAAGAATCTGCACCACCTGATATTCCTATTACTATTTTATCGCCTTTTTCAAGCATATTATATTTTTTTATTGTATTTAAAGCCATATACTGCAAAAAAATCATTCCTTTCGGTACAAGTATACCAAAGTAAATGTTTTTATTAAAGACCTTCCCATATTCTTGATACAACAACTGTCATATCATCATTTATATTGCCACCTGTCTTTTTTACTGCCTCTTTCATAATATAATCTGCTATATCTTTAGGATTAAAACTGCTGAATACAGAAAAAATATCTTCAAACCATTTTTCATCTTCTCCTGTATCCCTTCCTATTATATCCTCTATTCCGTCTGTAATCATTATTATTACATCTCCATCTTGTATATCATAAGTGCTTTTTTCAATTTCTGCCCCAGAAAATATACCTATAGGCAAAGACTCCTGACGTATTGCCATTACATTACCATTTCGCATTATATATGATGATGCAGCACCTGTTTTTACAAACTCTGCTTTTTTATTATATGTATCTATTTTACATATATCTAAAGTTGCAAAACTATCTTTTGTAGAATTAAGTAAAAGTGCAGAATTTATAAGCTTTATAGAAATATCACTATCAAATCCTGCTTTAAAAAATCTTTCAAGTAATTCTATTGCAAAAAAACTTTCTCTGTTTGCTTCTTCACCAGAACCCATTCCGTCTGATATAGCAACTGCAAATTCACCATCTGAAAGAGGTAGAAATGTAAAGTTATCACCACTTACAGTATTACCTTTTTTACAATACAATGCCGAAGCAGTCATAACATTATATCTTTTAGCCTCTCTATAAACAAACCAATTATCTTCAGAAAATTTTTCCCTTCTCATTTTTCTTCCTGTTGATTTATCTATAACTTTACCTACTGCTTCTATAAAAGACTTATCAATTACAGTATCTTTAAGTTTAAATTTAACTGTTATTTCCCCTTTTCCGCTTTCTATGGCAGTAATATTTTTAAAATCTATTTTTTGACTATCAAAGTATGCTTTTATTTCATTTTCTATATCTTCTCTAAATATCTGACGAACATCTATATGATTTTGCATATTTTCAAATATCTTACCTACTGCAAAAAGTTGTTGTCCAACAAGTTCTCTACTCTCTTTTATTCTATTCTCCCAAAAAATCTTTGACCTATATTCTTCACAATTATTGTTTATTTCAGAAACAAGTGTCATTATTTTGGCACAGTTATTTCTAAACTCTAAATTAAAGTCATCACTAAATATTTGACCTCGTCTTTCACAAAGAGCAACTGCTTCATAAAATGTTTTATATGTATTATAAAAATCTTTCTCCCAGCAATATGAAAATAATCCACAATTTCTACATATTTTCCCACCTGTTTCATCTATAACAGTTTTTATACTGTTTGAATCATCTTTCTTACTATTGTCAAGTTTTTTAAACATATCCGAAAGGGCATAAAAAGAATCAGAGGACTCTTTTAAATTTTTCTCTGTTATATTTTTCATAGTTGTATAATATCTGCTATCATAAACATCTGATATTACACCATATCCATTTATAAACTGAAAAGCTTTTTCAGGTATTAAATAAAATATAATAATACCAACCAAAACACTTTTAAACCATGAAATATTTAAAAGCTCTAGATTTATATAAAAAACCATTATTGTACTTACTACAAAAAATGCTAATGCTGAAAATATTTTTCCTCTTTTTCTAAGGCTTCCTCCTGCAAGAGCCGATATGGTTAAAACAGAAAAAATATCAGAACCACCCTCAAAACATATCATAAGCATAAATCCAGTAAACGCACCTGCTAAAGCTCCTCCAGAAGCCCCAAGCCTATATCCTCCAAGGATAGAAACAAATACACAAAGAGCTGTTTTTATATTTATATCCCATATAGAAAACTCTCCTAAAGATACTATACATACTCCGGAAATTATTAAAAAAGATACTGTTTCTTCCGGTGATAATATTTTTCTTTCCGGACTTTCTCTAATAGTATTAAACCCTTTAAGCATTATTCCAGAAAACACAAAAACCGCTACACTTTCAATAAATGAAGTTATTATTATATACTTTGAAAATCCATAAAATGCAGAAAGAACTATTCCTGCCGAAAATATTGAAATTCCTGTACAAAAACATTTTTGCCAAGTACTTATTTTTATATCTGTTTTATGTATGACAATATTTATAAGAGATGATAAAATACCCCAAAATATATATTTAATATTAAAAAGATTATTCCCCATTAAAAACCTTCCACACACTGAAAGAAACACCATTAAAACATAACTTATACCCTCACCAAAAAAAAGTGTACAAAAAGATGCTCCAAAAGGTGAAAATATATTAAATACATTTGTACCACCACTTATAAATGCAAAAAAACAAACAGTTGTTTTTTTTAAAAACTCCCAAAGCCCTTCATTCTTTATAACTTTACTTTTATTATCTATAATTATTTTTTCCATATCAACAAACCCCTTTCCGTATTCTTGATTATACGGAAATATGCTTGCTTTTTTTGTCATACTTTGATATATGGTTTAAAAATTTTTCGACATTAAAATATTAAAGGCACAGCATAAGCTGTGCCTTGTGTTTTCTCAGTTGTAGTATTCATAATAGTCTTCTTCATCATCAAACATATAGCTTTTAAGACGATGTTTGCCAGAAGCACCATATGATGCTTTTGGTCTTCCTTTTTTCTTTTCCTCTCCAAAAGATTTCTTTTTGTGTAACTCGGCCTCTTTCTGAAGTTTTTTCATTCGGTCATAGCGGTCGAATTCAGATTCTTTTTTTGACACTTTGGTTTTCCCCCTGAAAATAAAATATAATAAATATAATAACGATTTTATTATTATTCAAAAAATATACTTTGTCAATAAAATTATTACATATTCCCATATTATTTTTTATATACATAATTTTAGAAGATATTGTATATTAATCTTTTTCGATACATCTATAATTTATAATAAAAATTTATTAAAAATATTATTATTACACTACATTTTCTATAATTCAAAAAATATTAATATTCTACATATTTTTTTATATTTATTCAAAAGTATATTGTTTTTATACAGTATATATACAGAAAAAAGAAATATATTACTGTATTTTATACAAACTACTTAATTATTAAATTTTTATATTAATAAGTTATTAAAATATATATTTTTATATAAATTAAACAAAAGAACCGAATTCTTAATATTATTAGTAAAATTTCTAAAATTTTATTACAATTATTGAAATTCAGCATTTTAATTATTATAATACTCTAGAACTAATTAAGTTTAATATTATTTAAAATAAATTTAATCTATTATTAACATTCTGAAAACGGAGGCAGAACAAATTATGATAGGATTTTTATCGAAATTCAATTTTTGTATCTTCATTATTTTCACTCTCTGCTATTCATATCAGTTTGTATTTCTTTTTTATGTTCTCGCTCAGAGATTAAAATCAAAAAAAGAAACTACACCTGACGGAAAGCAGAACCGATTTGCATTTGTTACTTCAGCAAGAAATGAAAAAAATGTTATCGGTGAGCTTATCGACAGTATACGTTCACAGAATTATCCACAAGACCTTATAGACATTTATGTAATCGCTGACAACTGTACAGATAATACAGCAGAAATTTCAAAAGCACATGGTGCAAAAGTTTATGAAAGATTTAATAAACAGCTTATCGGTAAAGGATATGCTCTTGATGAATTTTTCAAACATCTTATGGCTTCAGGTGAAAGCAAAAATTATGATGGTTTCTTTGTATTTGATGCAGATAATATTCTCGACGAAAACTTCACAAAAGAAATGAATAAAGTATTTAATAAAGGCTATAACATTGTTACAAGTTATAGAAACTCAAGAAATTATGGTAGCAACTGGATTTCAGCCGGTTATGCTCTTTGGTTCTTAAGAGAATCAAAATATTTAAGTAATGCAAGAATGCTTCTTAATACAAGCTGTGCTGTTTCCGGAACAGGCTTCCTTGTAAGAGAATCTATTATAGAAAAAAATGACGGTTGGAAACATCATCTTCTTACAGAAGATATTGAATTCTCAATAGACAGTGTTATTCATGGTGAAAAAATCGGTTATGCTGCTGGTGCAGTAATATATGATGAACAGCCTATAACTTTTTCACAGTCTTGGAACCAGCGTCTTAGATGGTCTAAAGGCTTCTATCAAGTACTTGGAAAATACGGTACTAAACTTATAAAAGGTATGTTTACAAATAAAGGAAATAAATTTTCATGTTTTGATATGTTTATGACAATAGCTCCTGCTATGTTCATTACTCTTTTCAGTATTGCTGTAAATAGTGGTGTATTTGTATCAGAAATGATGTCATCATACGGTAACTATTTCCTTATAAATGAATCAATTAATGCTGTTAGTGGTTCTCTTTTTAGATTTTACATACTTCTTTTCGTTGTAGGTGCAATAACAACTGTTACAGAGTGGAACAATATACATACAACAACATTAAAGAAAATTGTTTATACATTTACATTCCCGCTCTTTATAGCTACATACATACCTATTGCTATAGTTGCTCTTTTCAAAAAAGTTCATTGGACACCTATTGCACACGGTATGGAAAGAAAACCTATTGTTATGAAACAATAAGTTTAAAATGACAAATTATATTACTTCTGGGAGGTCAAATATTAAAGGCTTCCCAATTTTTTTATATTTTTTATTAAAGACAGGAGATAAAAATGAAAGATAATATAATAAATATATTAAAAAAACCTATTTTTTCAGCAATTCTCTTTTCAGCCTTTGCTTGTATTATATTTAACTTATCAATGACAATGGTTGAGCAAAAAACTTTTTATGATACAGCATATTATATAATAAATCACTTTGATAATTTCTTTAAAAGCTATGTGCTTATACTCCTTTTTTATTTCATACTTCTTTGTTTTGGAAGATTTTTTATACCTTCACTTATAATAGGTGCTGGTGGATATATATTTGCTTTAGTAAATTTCTATAAAATACAATATAGAGCAGAACCTTTACTTCCTTGGGATATATTTTCTTTTGGTGAGGCAGCAGAAGTTGTTACTTCACTTAAATTATCATTCCCAATAATAAATATAGTTGCTCTTTTAATAACTATAATTATGATAATTATTTCATTTAAGAAAAAACCAATAAATTTTGGTGAAGGTAAGAAAAAACTTGTGTCTGTATGTGCAGTTATAATATGCTCTGTATACTGTTTTTCAACATATTATGAAAAGGCATATGCTGGTGCTAATGTATGGCCAGATACATGGTTTAGAATAGATTATTATAAAAATAACGGTCTTTTAAACTCTTTTATTTATAACTTCCGTTATCTTTCAATAGATGCACCTTCAAATTACAGTAAAGAGACTATGAACGAAATATCAGAAGGCTTATTAAGTCTTGAAAGTAGCGAAGATAACAATTTTACACCTGATATTATATTCATAATGAGCGAAAGTTTTTGGGATCCACAAACACTTAATGGTATAACATATGAAGAAGAACTTCTTCCAAACCTTAAAGCACTTCAATCTCAAGGACTTAGTGGTGAAAATCTTTCACCTAAATTTGGGGGAGGTACATCAAATGTTGAATTTGAGGCTCTTACAGGATTTTCAAACGACTATCTTCCAGACGGCTGTATACCTTATCAGCAATATATAACTAATGGATTTTTCTCTATTGTTGATTATCTTAAAAACAGAGGATATGACACTCTTGCAATACATTCTGATGAAGGTAAAAACTGGAACAGAGAAAAAGCATATAAAAATATGGGATTTGATGATTATATTTCACTTGAAGATATGGAAAACCCTGAAATAACAAGAGGACGTGTTTCCGATAGAGAAATAACAAAATATATTATAGATAATTATGAAAAACATATTTCTGAAAGCGATGCTCCATGGTTCAACTTTATAGTTACAATGCAAAATCATACTGGATATGACGTAAATAATTTTACAGAAGAAGAACGTGTAAAATTTACAAGTGAAAATCCACTTTCAGAAACAGCAGAAGGACAGCTTTCTGATTTTTCAACAGGTGTACATATTTCTGATGAGGAACTTGGCAAAATAGCTGATTATTTTATGAACCAAGAAAGACCAGTAATTCTTATATTCTTTGGTGACCATAGAGTAAATCTTGGTAGTGAAAACAGAGAAATATACTATGCTACAAATACAATTACAGAAGATATGACAGAAGCAGAAAAACAATATACAATACATACAACACCTATTATGGCTATAAGTAATTTTTCTGAAGCAACAGAAGACTTTGGTGTAATGGCACCTTATATGATACTTCCTTCTGTTCTTGAAACATATGGTGTAGATATGCCTGTATACTTTGATTTTCTTAATACAATAAGAGAAAAGAGTACAGGAGCACATCTTAATATGACTCTTGATGAAAACGGAGTACCTTTGGAAACAGTTCCTGAAGATATAGAAACTCTATATAATATACTTAATATGATACAATATGATTATATTATTGGTGATAAATATATTAATAGTGAAATATTCAAATAAAAAAAGCTGTGCTTATGCACAGCTTTTTAATTTTATTCCATAATAGCTAAGAGTACTGCAAAAAATTCTGTTCTTTGTTTTAATGATGGCATATCTATATGTTCATTTGTTGTATGTATATCATACCAAAGAGCAGAAAGTCCATCTGCTGTTGGAATGCCCAAAGAGCTTAAATAAGCCGCATCTGTTGCAGTTGGCTCTTCTATCTCCTCAATAGGTATTCCCATTAATTTGGCGGCTTTTTCAGCCTGTAAATAGGCTTTATGATTTTGTTCACCCTTTTCCATAGCAGGGAAAAGAGTTCTGTATTTAACTTCTACTTTACAGCCGTCAACAACTGTATTTTTTTCAAGAGATTTTATATTTTCTTCAGCTTGTTTAAATGAAGCATTTGTTGGAAGTCCAGCACAACAAAATTCTGCTCTTGCACTTCCTGCAACAATACCGTTTGGACGTCCTCCCTCAATTGGGCTTACATTGTAATATATTTCATTTTCATAATCATTGAAACTATATAAATCAATTATTTTATGTGCAAGTTCTAAAACAGCACTTCTTCCATCAAGATACGCTGCTCCTGCATGGGCTTCTTTACCTGTAATATTCATTTCACCAAGTATTACACCTTTTCTTGCTGTTATAATCTGCATAACACCGTTATTTTCTCGTCCACCTTCAAAAACAAATGCAAATTCTGCACCTTTTGCTTCTTTTTCATATATTTTACTTCCTGATTCTGTTCCGATTTCTTCATCACAGTTGAATATAAATTTAATTTCTTTATTTGGAAGAAGTCCTGCGTCTTTTAATATTTTTACAGAATATAAAGAAACTGCAATACCAGCTTTACAATCCCCTATACCAAGACCATATGCATAATCTCCTTCAATTCTGAAAGGGTGCTTTTCTGTAAAGCCTTCTCCAAATACTGTATCTGTATGAGCATTAAGTATAATAGTTCCTGTAGGATTTTCAGGCTTTATTGATGCTACAATATGGTTTCCAACTGTTTCATCATAATAAAGTTTTATATCTGCTCCCATATCTTCTAAAATGGCACATATAAGCTCTGTAACCTTTTTGTTACCTTCAATATTCCAAGTGCCACAATCTATTCCTGAAAATTTTTCAAGAAGCTCCATTTGACTATTAAAATATTTTTCTGCTCCATCTTTTGCTGTTTTAAGTACTAAATCAAAATCTTTCACAAAATCATCTCCTTTATACAAATTATACCATAAAGAATATGATTTATATAATTATTAATCTATAATCTACATGTCTTTTTTTACATTCATTAATAACATACTCTGTACCTTTACTTTTTGTATCCCAAAATATAAGTACTTTATCTGCATATTCTATTATATCTAAGTTTCTTTTTAATGGTGCATATTTTCTATAATGACTATAATCAGGAAGAATTTCTTTTAAAGCTATTCCATTTTCAATAGCATAATTTCTTGCACAAGTATCAATACCTTTTGCACCGCCTGAAACTATTTCCGTAACATCTTGAGGTATATATTTGTATATATCATCAATATAAACACTTCTTGAACCAACAATAGCCAATTTCATAATAATTTCCTCCTATTTAACTTTTAAAGTTTTTTTGTCAAACTTTTTTTCAAAAAAGTTTGTAGGGTTTGGGACGAAGTCCCAACTGTACAGTATAAATTTATAAAAATATATTGCGTCAAAATTGCGTCATTATTAATAAATTATTTTATTATAATAATATAATTGCGTCAATACTTAGTCATTGAGGTGATTTTTTATGAAAGATAATCTTCCAAGATTTACATTAAGAATAAACAGAATTTTACTTGATAAATTACAATATATAGCCGAATTTGAAGGCAGAACAAAAAACAAAGAAATAGAACAACTTATAAAAAAACATATAGAAAAATTTGAAGAAGAACATGGAACAATAGAAATAAAAGAAGATTAATATAACATTAATAACTTAAAATATCACCCTTATAAAATAAAGTGTACTTAAAATAAGTACATTTTTAACATTATACCACAAATACTACTTATTATGTACTTAAAATAAGTATTTAGGAGTGTTATAATGAAAAATTCTAAACATCTAGGTATAAGAATTGATGATGAACTTCACTACAAGTTACACTATATATCAAAATATGAAGGTCGCTCAGGAAATGGACAAATTTTATATTTAATAAGAAAATGTATATCAGAATTTGAAAACGAACATGGCGAAATTAAAATCCAAAATAAAAATGATTAAATAAAAATGTGCTGATAAAATTTATCAGCACACTTTTTTTACTTTTTATTATTCAAGTACTTCATTTTTGTTGCCATTCCACCTCGTATATGTCTTTCAGCCTTATTTATTTCAAGTATTTTTCTTACATCAAGGGCAAGATTAGGATTTATTTTTGTTACCCTATCCGTTATATCCTTATGTACAGTGCTTTTACTTATACCGAATTTCTTAGCTGTTTCTCTAACAGTAGCATTTGAATTAACTATAAATTTTGCTATCTCAACCGCTCTTTCTTCAATATAATTTTTCAAATGAGGCACTTCCTTAAATTGTTTTCATATTAAATATATGAATATTTTATAAGGCTATGACTGAAAATAAAAAACACCGTATAAAAATACGGTGTTTTTTATTATATTAAACTTTAGTCTTCAATCTGTACATAATTTGTATGTTCTACATTTTCAATCTGTTTTTTAGGAATTGATAATCTTAATATACCACTATCATATTTTGCTTTTATATCTTCCGGTTTAAAAGCAGTTCCTACATAAAAACTTCTACTCATAGAACCGGCATAACGTTCTTGACGTATATATCTTCCTTCACTGTCTTTTTCATCTTTATCAAGACCTTTTGCAGCAGATACTGTCATATATCCATTTTCAAGTTTTATACTGATTTCATCTTTTTTAAATCCTGGAAGGTCAATATCAACTTCATATCCGTTTTCTATTTCACGAATATCCGTTTTCATCATATGTTTTGCATGTTTTCCATAAAGAGGATTTCTTTTTCCGAAAAATTCTTTTTCAAAGGGGAAATCCATAAAATCATCAAATAAATTTTCTCCAAAAATACTAGGCATCATCATAAGTCATATCTCCTTTCAAAAGACACTACAAATTCTTTATTAGCACTATCGGAGAAATCCGAGGGTGTCGATTTTAAATTTTTATATAAATAAAGTACTAAGTTATATATATATTAACCTTTTCCTTTATTTTGAATATATTGTAATACTTTTTGTTAGCACTGTCAATAGATGAGTGCTAATATTTTTCTGTATTTTTCTACAAATTTTCAATATATTTTTTATGCATATTTCAAAATAAAAAAGAGCCCATTTTAGGCTCTCCTTTATATAAAAAACTTTATTTCTCCACGTCTTTCATAACTGTTTTCAAGGTCTGTTTTATGATAAATATAACCTTCATCATCATAATATCTTGCTTGTACAGGACATTTTTTTATACATGCTCCACATTTTATACATATCCCTGTATATTCAGATACATTTTCAATACTTATTGAACCCATAGGACAGACGTATACACATTTTTTGCAATTATTGCATTTATCGTTTACTTTAGGTTTAACTTTGCGAATATCTATAAAATTGCCTTCATTATCAAGAGGTCTATAATACTTTTCAACAGGTCCTCCGTCAACTTCTATATTTTCGAAATCATTTCCTTTATTACTTATTTTTTCAGCTGTAAGAATGGCAAATTCACTTATTTTTTCTATATCTTCATTATCCGGTCTGCCTTTACCTAATATATAAGAAAAAGCATGCTCTGCCACAAATCCTCCTGCTGTTATTGTTTTCATTTTGGATTTTTTACATATTTCTGAAAGTTCACAAAGAGCTTCATCATAATTTCTATTACCAAAAACAACAACCGGTACTGCTATTGCACCTTCTCCTTTCATTGTATCAAGGAATTTTAAAAGTACATTTGGAACTCTTCCCGCATAAACAGGTGTACCAATTACAACTATATCATCACTATTAAAAACAAGTTGATTTTCTCGTCCTTTTGGTAATGTAAAATCAAAAATTTCCACAGGTAATGAAAGTTTATCCCCTAAAACAGATGATATTGTGTTTACAACTTTTTTTGTGCCTCCTGTTGGGCTAAAATATACAGAACATATTCTTTTTGACATATTAATATACACCCCTTTACAAAATTAAAAAGGGAAACGGTTCTTTAGCCATTTCCCCAATTTTTTATTATTTTATTTACAACAATCACAGCCACAAAGAACTTTTTCAGCATAATATACTGATGCCATAGCATCTTTTGAATAATGGTCAGCTTTTATCATATCGGCATATTCCTGTGTAAGCACAGCTCCACCAACCATTACTTTGCAATCTGGTTTTTTCTCTCTTAATGCTTTTATTGTTTCTTCCATACTTGTTACTGTTGTTGTCATTAATGCACTTAAACCTACAAGCTTTACATCTTCTTTAATAGCTGTTTCAACTACTAATTCAATAGGAACATCTTTACCTAAATCATACACTTCAAAGCTATAATTTTCAAGAAGAACTTTTACTATATTCTTACCAATATCGTGTATATCACCTTTTACTGTTGCAAGTATTACTTTACCTTTTTTCTCCTGTACTTCCCCAACTTTATCCATAGCTGTTTTTACAGACTCAAAGGCAGCTTTTGCAGCTTCCGCAGACATAAGAAGTTGTGGAAGGAATATTATTCCTTTTTCAAAGCCTTTTCCAACTTTATCAAGAGCTGGTATAAGTTCTGAATTTATAATATCAAGAGGTTTCATTGTTTTTGTCATTTCAAGAGCTATTACTCCTGCCTGTTCTTTAAAACCTTTTTCTATTGTTTCACCAAGTGTCATTTCACCTGTATTTTGTTGTTTTACAGGTGCTTTTGACTGCTCGCCGGAATATTTTTCTATATATTCAACACAGTTTTCATCTTTTCCTGCAAGTGCTTTATATGAATAATATGCTTTCATCATACCTTCTGATGCAGGATTTATTATTGCACAGTCAAGTCCTGCCATAAGTGCCATTGTATAGAAATTTGAATTTATAATTTCTCTTTGTGGAAGTCCAAAAGATATATTTGAAACACCGAGTATTGTTCTTACTCCAAGTCTTTCTTTTACCATTTTTAATGCATCAAGTGTTACCATAGCTGATTTATTATCAGAGCTTACTGTCATACATAAAACGTCTATAACTATATCTTTTTTGTCTATACCATAGCTTTTTGCTGTTTCAACTATTTTCTTTGCAACATTAAATCTTTCTTCAGCTGTTTCAGGTATACCGCTTTCATCAAGTGTAAGACCTACAACAACACCACCATATTTTTTTACAAGTGGGAATACTGCTTCCATAGACTCTTTTTTACCATTTACAGAGTTTATCATAGCTTTACCGTTATAATGACGTAAAGCCTTTTCCATAGCCTCTGTATTTGATGTATCAATCTGTAAAGGAAGGTCAATAACACTTTGAAGTTCTTTTGTTACAGCTTCAATCATAGTAACTTCATTTATATCCGGAAGACCAACATTTACATCAAGTATATGTGCTCCGTTTTTTTGCTGTGCAAAACCTTCTCTTAATATATAGTCAATATCATTTTCCCTAAGTGCTTGTTTAAATCTTGATTTTCCTGTTGGATTTATTCTCTCACCGATTATTACAGGAATATCATTTATTTCTACGGCTCTTGCATATGATGTTACTATTGTTTTATTTTTAGGCTCTATTTTTAAAGGTTCTATATTACCACATTTTTGTTTTAAAAGTTTAATATGCTCCGGTGTTGTTCCACAACAACCACCTATTACCCAAGCTCCTGCCTCTGCTATTTCTTTCATAATATCAGAGAATTTTTCAGGTGTTACATCATAAACTGTTTTGCCGTTTTCATTTCTTGGAAGTCCTGCATTTGGATTTACTATTACTGGAATAGAAGCTTCTTTTAAAATTTCAAGGGCTATATCTTTCATTTGTACAGGTCCAAGTCCACAGTTTATACCAAGAGCATCAACTCCAAGACCTTCAAGCATAGCAACAACAGCTTTAACGTTACCACCTGTAAGAAGTTTTCCTTTTTCATCAAATACAACTGTTGTAAAAACAGGTAAGTTTGTATTTTCTTTAGCAGCAAGAACAGCAGCTTTAAGCTCATATGTATCACTCATAGTTTCTATAAGTATTAAGTCTGCTCCTGCTTTTTCGCCATATATAGCCATTTCTTTGAAGGCTTCATATGCATCATCAAAATCAAGGTCGCCCATTGGCTTTAAAAGCTTTCCTGTTGGACCCATATCTAAAGCACAAAAAAGAGGTCTGTCTTTTATACCACTTTCTTCTTTTGCTTTATTAACATTATTTATAGCGGCTGTAACTATTTCTTCAACTGTTTTATCTGTATCATGAAGTTTTATACCATTTCCGCCAAATGTATTTGCAAGAACAATGTCTGCTCCTGCTTCAAAATATTTTTTATGTATATCTACAACGTCATCAGCACGGTTTATATTCCAAAGTTCCGGAATTTCTCCTGCTTGAAGACCTTTTTCTTGAAGGAGTGTTCCTGTTCCTCCGTCAAAAAAAACTATTCTTTTTCCCAATATATCTAATATACTCAAAATTTCAGCTCCTTCTGTACTTACAGTCAAGTTTTGAACATTCTTCACAGCCTTTTATATGACAGTCTTGTTTTTCTGAAGAAATACCCATAACTGCCGTAACTGATTTTGAAGGTACAAGCATAAGACTTTCTGTAAGCATAAGACCTATTTTTCTTGGACAGTCTAACATATTTATAATTTCTTTTTGATGATTTATTGAAAAATCACCATATCCTGGAGAAAATCTAGGACGTATAAATTTATTTTCAGCTGCAAGTTTACTTTCAATTTCTTTTTGGCATATATCACAATATTCTTCTATTACAGTTGCAGCAGCAGCTTGTATTATAACTGCATAGCTCATATCTATTTTAGAATATTTTTTTATAAGCATATCTACACCAGTTCCTAATGTAGCACCAAAAAGAACTATTTTTTCACAACCTGTAAGATTTTTTGAAAGATTTTTACTTTCTGTTTTAAAACTATTATCTATTGTTATTGTACTTCCCTCTACATTAAGGTCAAAAATTCTATATATGCTTTTCATATCTGAATTTTTAACAACAAGGTCTATACATTCCTCAACTGCTTCATATACCTTTTCATCAGGCTTATTTCTTCCATATCCAAGGTATCTATATACTTCACTTCTTTTTATGTTCATTACTGATTATCCCCTATTATGTATGAAAGATTTTTCTTTATACTTTCTGCAATGTCAGGTTTATTCATTGTATAAATATGAATTCCTTTTACACCATTTGCAACAAGGTCAATAATCTGGTCTGTAGCATATGCAATACCTGCCTGTTTCATAGCCTCTGGATTATCGCCAAATTTATCTACTATTGCTTTAAATCTTGCTGGAAGATATGTTCCTGAAAGCTGACATATTCTTGCAATCTGTTTTCCATTTGTTACAGGCATAATTCCTGCAATTACCGGAACTGTTATGCCTTGTTCTCTTATTCTGTAAAGGAAGTTATAAAGTACATTGTTATCAAAAAACATCTGTGTTGTAAGGAAATCTACACCACTATCAACTTTTAATTTAAGATTTTTAATGTCATCTTCTTTATGTTCACACTCTGTATGACCTTCTGGGTAACAAGCTGCACCAACACAAAAATCTCCTTTTGATTTTATTTCTTTTACAAGCTCTGATGCATATTTATAATATTCTCCAACTGGATATTCTCCACCTTTTGGAATATCTCCTCTTAATGCAAGTATATTTTCAATTCCATTTGCTTTTATTTCATCAATAGCTTTTGCAACCTGTTCTTTTGTTGAAGAAACACATGTAAGATGTGCAAGTGCTGTAACATTTAAATCATTCTGAATATGTGAAGCAATTTTTACTGTATTATTGCTTGTTCCACCACCTGCACCGTATGTTACACTCATAAAGTCTGGTTTATCTTTACAAAGTTCATCAACTGCATTTATTACTGGTTCAAATGAAGCTCCTGCCTTTGGTGGAAATACTTCATATGAGAGTGTTACTTTTTTACTGTCTAAAATATCTCTAATTTTCATTATAATGTCTCCCTTCAAAGCATTTTTAAATTTATTTTAATATATTAAATCCCCAAATTTTAACATTAAAAAGATTTAAAGTTTATTATATCAAAATAAGAATAAAAATTCAAACATAGTGTATAAAATCCCTATTATTTATACTGTAAAAAAAATAATATATGTGATATGATTTATAATGTTATATTTTATAAAAGGAGTTGATTATACTATGAAATACTGTTTTATAGGAACAGGTAATATGGCTGGTGCAATAATAAAAGGACTTACATTAGGCAAAAATCCAGTAGATGGAAAAAATATATCTGCAATAAGCAAAACAAATATTTCTGCTAAAGAACTTGCTAAGGAATGTGGTATAGTTGTATGTAATGATTATACTGAAGCCGTTTCTAAAAGTGATATTATTGTTCTTGGTGTAAAACCTCATATATTAAGTGAAGTTGCACCTTTAATAAAAGACACTATACAGAAAGAAAATCCACTTGTAATATCTCTTGCAGCAGGAAAAACAATAGAATATCTTGAAAATCTCTTTGGAGAAAATACAAAAATTGCTCGTGTTATGCCAAATATAAATGCTGTTGTTGGTTGTTCAGTTTCCGGTTTATGTGGAAATAAAAATACAACAGATGATGATATTAAAAAAGCACGAGAGATATTTGAAACAATAGGAAGTGTTATTGAAATACCAGAAGATAAATTTGGTGTATTTAGTGCTGTTGCTGGGGCTTCTCCTGCATTTGCATATATTTATATAGACTCTCTTGCTCGTGCCGGTGTAAAACATGGTCTTACAAAAAAACAAGCTCTTGAAATTGCTGCAAATACTGTTTTAGGTAGTGCAAAAATGGTTATTGAAAGTGATGAACACCCTTGGGCATTAGTTGATAGAGTTTGTTCTCCTGGTGGTACAACAATAGAAGGTGTTTCATCTCTTTTAAAAGATAGTTTTGAAAGTGATATTATAAATGCTATTGATGCTGTTGTAGATAAAGACAACAGACTTTAAGGAGTTTTATTATGGAAAACAAAAGAATTTTAGGTATAGATATAGTACGTTTTGTAGCATTTTTATTTGTTCCTTGTGTACATTTCTTTCTAAATAATGGTTTTTATACTTATCCTGTACAAGGTAAAAGAATGTTTATAATGCTTGTTATGAGATGGATATTTTTTACTTGTGTACCTCTTTTTATGCTTCTTACAGGCTATCTTAACGGAAAAAGAAAAGTAAATAAAGACCACTATAAAAGTATAATACCTATACTTATATCATATTTATTTATATGTGTAATAACAATAATTTTTAAAATAGTATATTTAGATGAAAAACAATATTTAATACAATGGATAATGACAATATTTAATTATAGTGCTTCAAATTACGCTTGGTATATAGAAATGTATATAGGACTTTTTCTCCTTATACCATTTCTTAATATTCTTTATGATAATCTTAAAACAAAGGGACAAAAGTCACTTCTTTTGGGCGTAATGCTTTTTTCAACAGCCTTACCACCTCTTTTTAATTTAAAATCAGGTCTTAAACTTATACCTGATTATTGGATTGATATGTATCCTATTACATATTATTTCCTTGGAAGATATATAAAAGATTATCCTATAAAAATAAAGAAATCTCTTTGTATTATACTTATATTTGCAATATGCCTTATAGAAGCAATAATTACATATATTAATTGTCATGGTACTCATTTTGACTGGGGTTGTCTTGGTGGATATAATGCTTTACCTACACTTTTTGTAACTGTACTTATATTCTTATTATTCTATGATTTGGATATCAAAAATAGATTTATACGTTTTTTTGTACAGGATATAGCAAAATTATCTTTAGACATGTATCTTATATCATATATATTTGATACTCTTTTCTATCCACCTATACTTGAAAAAACAGAGTCAACAATAGAAACTTTACCATATTTCTTTACTGTTGTTCCTCTTGTTATAGTATTTAGTTATCTTACAGCCTTTGTAAAAAGAATTATATTTGAAACTATTAAAAACAAAAAATTTACAATATTATAATAATAAAAGGCACTGCTTTGCAGTGCCTTTTATTATTTAAATTCTACAAATACCTTTTTATCTTTTCCACAAACAGGACATTTCCAACTTTCAGGTAAATCCTGAAATTTTGTACCTTCTTTTGTTCCTGTTCTTTTTTCACCTTTTTCTTCATCATAAACATATTCACAAACTGTACATATATATCTTGCCATATAATATTACCTCCATATATATTTATATGGTTACAGTTTGCCTTATTTTTTATAAATTTATACAGTTATATTCTTTTTATTTGCAAGTTCTTTAAACTCTCTAAGTACTCCAAGAGTCAAAGGAATTGCTATTATAAATGTAAATATATCTGATATAGGCTGACATATCTGTACACCTGTAAGTCCTAAAAATCTTGGAAGTATAAATATAAGTGGAATAAAGAAAAGTCCTTGTCTTGCAGATGCAACAATAGATGCTTTTAAGGCTTTACCTACAGATTGTAACATCATATTTGACATAACTATCCAAGCATTAAGGAAAAATACTCCTGCTTGCATTCTCAATGCAAATGCTCCTATATTTATAACATCAATATCATCTTTTCTAAAAAGTGTTACTATTGGTTTTGAAAAAGCTACTCCCAATATTGATACTATTATAAGAAAAACAAATGCTCTCTTTACACAATACCAAAAAGCCTCTCGTACTCTGTCATATTTCTTTGCTCCATAATTCATTCCACAAACAGGCTGAAATCCTTGACCAAAGCCTATAAGTGCCGAATTGGCAAACATTGAAACTCTTGAAACAATAGACATTCCGGCAATAGCAGCATCTGCCATAGCTCCTCCATATATTCCTGCTGCAAAATTAAGTGAAATCTGTGCTACACTTGCAAGACCTTGGCGACATAATGAAGGAAAGCCTCCTCTAAACATTTCTTTAAAATAGTATAACTGAGGTGTGAAATTTTTAGCTGATATTTTTATATTATTACCTTTTTGACAGCCTACAAGTAAAAGTATAAAACTTATAATCTGACTTACAGTTGTTGCAATGGCAGCACCAGAAATCCCCATATCAAAGCCAAATATAAGTATTGGGTCAAGTCCTATATTAATAATAGCACCTGTCACTATTCCTGCCATTGCATATGATGCACTTCCTTGATATCTAAGCTGATTATTTAAAACAAATGATGACATTATAAATGGTGTTCCTATAAGTATTATACTTAAATAATCCTTTGTATATGGAAGTATTGTAGGAGTTGAACCTAATATTATTGATAATGGCTCTAAAAATATAAGTCCTATTATACATATCAAAATACCTACAAAAAAAGCACTAAAAAATCCTGTTGCTGCCATTTTTGATGCATCTTCAAATCTTTTTGCTCCTAATTTTTTTGATATATAATTTCCTGAACCATGTCCGAAAAAAAATCCAACTGCCTGTATAAGTGCCATTATTGAAAATACAACACCTACTGCGGCTGTGGACTGTGTATTTATTCTTCCAACAAAGAATGTATCTGCCATATTATAAAAATTTGTTACAAGCATACTTATTATTGTGGGTATAGCCATACGCCATATTAAAGGTGGTATTGGCTCTGTTGTTAGATAGGTTATTTTTTCTTCTTGTGTCATAGATTTAGTTCTCATGATGTATTCCCCATTCAAAAATTTATTTTTATATTATATAATAATTATATCATTTTTTAAAACATTTTTATGATTAAATTTACATAACTATATTGGTAGGTGCAAAAAGTTGGAAACTATAAATATACTTGTTATAGATGGTCAAGGCGGAGGTATAGGAAAAACCCTTGTACATGGCATTCTAAATAAATTTAAAAATATAAATATTATAGGTGCAGGAACAACCTTATTAGCTACCGAAAATATGAAAAATTCAGGTGCTAATATATCTATATACGGTGAAAAAAATATTATTTCTTATACAAAAAAAGCACATATAATAACAGGCGTAACAGGTGTTTTAGTTCCTTTTGGTATTGGCGGAGAAATTACTCCCAAAATATCTGAGGCTGTTTTTAAAAGTAGTGCAATTAAAATAATGGTACCAATGAATAAATGCCATATAAAAATTGCTGCAAAAAGTGAACCATTAAAAAATCATATTGACATAGCAATAAATATGATAGGTGATGAAATAAAAAAATTACGACAGGAGCAAGTATAATAGCTTGCTCTTTTTATATATATTAAGTTAAAATAAACTATATTATTTTAATCTATTATAAAGGAGGACATATGAGTTTACAAACATTCGATATAGGGCCTATACGCCCTCCAAGCGAGGCTACAAGCCTTCTTCTTAGAGTTACACAAAATTGTACTTGGAATAAATGTAGATTTTGCACTCTCTATAAAGGTCATAAATTTATGACTCGTACAAATGAAGAAATAAAAAAAGATATAGATGCTATGGCATTTTATAAAGATAAAATATTATCATATACAAAAAATGGTATAGTTGACTATGAAAAAGCATCTTTTGATTATGAAAATTTAGAAACATATGAAGAAAAATCCTGTTATAATATGGTATATACATGGATTGTTGCAGGTAAAATGCAATCTATGTTTCTTCAAGATGCAAATACAATGGTTCTTCAAAGCGATAGACTTGCCGACATAATTTCTTATGCAAAAGAAAAAATTCCTGAAATACAGAGAATAACTTCTTATGGTCGTGCTGATAGTCTTTCTCGTATATCTGATAAATCATATAAATTATTAAAATCTGCTGGATTATCAAGAATACATTCCGGTTTTGAAACAGGTTCTGATAAAGTTCTTAAAATACTTAATAAAGGCACAACTCAAAATCAACAAATAGAAAGTGGTATTAAAATTAAAGAAGCCCAAATTGAACTTTCAATGTACTTTATGCCTGGTGCCGGTGGTATAAATCTTTCAAAAGAAAATGCTCTTGAAACAGCCAAAGTTATAAATGCTACAAATCCTGATTTTGTTCGTCTTCGTACATTCGTTGTAAAAAAAGATTCTCCTATGTATGAACTTGTTTTAAATGGTGATTTTAAAGAATGTACTGATATTGAAAAAGTTGAAGAAATTAAACTTTTAATAGAAAATATAAACGGTTGCAATGGTTATATAGCAAGTGACCATATTATAAATTTACTTGATAGAGTAAATGGTCATCTTGATAAAGATATTCCTAAAATATTAAATTATATAAATGAATTTTTAAGTCTTCCAAGATATAATCAAAGACAATATCAAATGGCTAGACGTATGGGATTTAATGGTGATTTTACAGAGCTTTCAAAACTTGATTTTAAAAGCATGAATACAGTTAATATGTATTGCAAAACTTTAAGCGAAGAAAATTTTGAAGAACTTTTAATAAAGTATCTTAATCTTTATATATAATATAGGAGTGTGAACATATGATTAATTTAACATATATACATCATAGCGGTTTTGTTGCTGAAACAGAAAATAATGTTTTTATATTTGATTATTATACAGAAGGTGGCAAAATATCACCTTTAAATACAGAAAAATATAACGGTAAAAATATATTTTTCTTTGTTTCTCATTCTCATGGTGACCATTTTGATAAGCGTATATTTAAATATAGAAATCAAAATGTAAAATTTATTTTATCTGATGATATAGATAAAGAATATTCTGATGATGATGTTATTTTTGTAAAGCCACATTGTACTTATGAAATTGAAAATATAAAAATAGAAACTCTTTTATCTAATGATATGGGTGTTGCTTTCGTTGTAGAGGCTGATGGAAAAACTATATATCATAGTGGTGATTTAAACTGGTGGCATTGGAATGGAGAACCTGACGATTGGAATAAATCAATGGGAGATATATATAAATCTGAAGTTGAACTTTTAAAAAATAAAAATATAGATGTTGCTTTTGTTCCTGTTGACCCAAGACTTGAAGAAAACTATATACTTGCTATTGATTATATTATGAAAAATATAAATATCAAAAAAGTACTTCCTATGCATTTCTGGGGAGATTTTAATATATATGAAAAAATATGTAATAATGAAAAATCTAAAGAATATAGAGATAAAATTATTAAAATAAGTCATACAAATGAAACATTTTGCATTTAAAGAAAGAAGGATATATAAAAATGATAAAACTTATTGCATCAGATATGGACGGTACTCTTTTAAATAAAGATGGTACAATACATGAAAGAAATATATCTGCTATAAAAAAGGCTATTGAAAAAGGTATTATTTTTGTACCTGCGACAGGAAGGGCAAATAATACTATTCCTTCTCAAATATTTGAACATTTTACTGTAAGATATAATTTATCTTCAAATGGTGCTGCTGTTTATGATAGACATAAAAATAAATTTATATATAAAAATTGCATGGATAAAGAAACTGTATTAAAACTTATTGAATATATCTCATCATATGATGTTATTATAGAAGTTTATATAAATGGTAATGGGTATTTTAATAAAAAACTTATTGATAATTTTGAAGAATATAATATAAATCCTTCATTTATAAAAATATACAAAAATATTAAAATACCTGTTGAAAATCTTTTTGATATTGTTGAGAAAAATCCAAATGATGTTGAAAAAATAAATATACCTTGGATTAAACCAGAAGTTCGTAAAGTACTTTTAGAAAATCTAAAAAAAGACTGGGGAAATAAAATTTATATAACATCATCATTAAGTACTAATATAGAAATATGCAGTAAAACAGCAAATAAAGGTGATGGTCTTTATAATCTTTGTGAATTACTTAATATAAAGCCAGAAGAAGTTATTGTTTTTGGAGATAATTTTAACGACCTTGAAATGCTTCAATTTGCTGGTATATCTGTTGTTATGGAAAATGGCGAGGAAGAACTTAAAAATATTGCTGACTTTGTTACATTATCAAATAATGAAGGTGGAGTTGGTCATGCAATAGAAAAATATTGTCTTTAATAAAAACCCTGTAAGCTTTGCTTACAGGGTTTTTAAATTTTAAAATAAACAAAAAAATAACTCGTAAATATAAATTTACGAGCTTTGCAGTAACGGAGAAGGAGGGATTTGAATTATACATATCCCTTTTTCTATCATTTTAGAGCATTTTATTATTTATTAAAGCACCTTTTAAAGCCTTGATTTTACTTGCTTTTTTTATTACATCTTATTTCTTATACTTATATTTTATTATTTTGTTTGGGGTATTTATTGGGGTCAGTTGGGGTCAAATTGGGGTCAAATAATTCTGTGGTTACACTAAACCCAACTCACTTTTTAATTCATCAGATGTTATAAATTCAGAACAATCAGCATTATTTTTAATGTCTTCAAGTAATTCTAAATCTATTTTGTCCGGTTCTTCTTCCTCCAAAGTACTCCAATCAATTATGGGTGATAACTGATACTTTGATATTATATATCTAAATAATATTTCAGCGTCCTTTTCTGGCATTACCTCTAAAAGAGTAATTATTTTTTCTTTAACAGACATTATAAAAACCTCCCTTTAATCTTTATATACTTGTCCTCTATTACCAATTTTGATTATATATAATACATTTCCGTCTTTATCAAATATTACTCTAAAATCTCCAACCCTAAGGCGATAACCCTCTTTTCCTTTAAGTTTCTTTACATCACCGCTCGGAAGCATTTCAATAGCTGATATAATTCTTTTAATAGTTGGTTTATCAAGTTTCTTTAAAAACTTTAGAGCCTGCTTTGAATATCTTATATCCACTTGTATTCACCTACCTTATATAATATACGATAGCCTTATATAATATTATTGTCAATAAAATTACTTATACTCAAAATTGAGTAAAAACATATAATTAATAACTTAAGCTCAAAATGAGCAAAAGTATATATTAAATAACCACAGATAATAAAAAGAGGTATTGCCAAAACGGAAACACCTCTAATAAACTTATATGACCTTATTTATAAAATTATCCATTCTCTTGGAACTTTCTTTCCTCATTGTTTCGGTTGTATGACTGTATATATCAAGGGTAGTAGATACTGTTGAATGTCCCAAAGCTGTCTGTACTGTCTTTATGTCATCGCCCTCTTGTAATGCTAATGTAGCGTAAGTGTGCCTTAAATCGTGAAACCTTGCTTGTGGTATTCCTATTTCAGAAACAATCTTTTTAAATCTTTTATATACTGTTACAATAGCTAAATACCTTCCAGTTGTATTAGTAAATACAAGGTTTAGAGGGTTATCCCACATATGACCTAATTTAAGGCGGTTTTCTTTTTGTCTTATTTGTTCTTCTTTGAGTATGCTCATGACATACTGTGCAGGAGTTAATACTCTTACTTTACTTGTTTTGGTTTCAGCAAGATAATATTTGCCACCTTTTATTTTTTCTTTCTGTAATTGCTTATTTACTGTTATTGTACCTCTGTCAAAGTCTACACAATCCCAAGTTAATCCAAGTATTTCGCCCTCTCTCATTCCTGTAAATAATGCTGTAATATAGAGGTTCTTAAGTTCTTCTGTATCAAGTCTTTTTATAAATCTGCTTATATTATCAGCATTTAAAGGCTTAATTTCCTTTTTTTCAATTCTTGGAATATCACATACCGAAGCAGGATTTGTTGTAATATAACCTATTTTTATAGCTTTGTCTAAAGCCTTATGAAGAACACCATGTATATTCTTAATAGTTTTTGGTGATTTATCAGTTATAAGACTATTATAAAATGCTTGTATCTGTGGAGCTTTAAGAGCTTGTAATTTTATACTGCCTATTGCAGGCTTAATATGCACTCTTACAACTACCTCATATGATTTAAAAGTTAAAGGCTTTACTGATACTTGTACATACTCTTTAAGCCATAATTCAAGCCAATCCCCAACAGTTATTGTTTTCGGTGCTATATAAGTATTATCATCAATAGATTTTGCAATACTTGTTAATTTTTCTCTTACCTCTTTTTGAGTAAGTCCATATACACTTCTTCTTATAGGTTTACCAGTTTTAGGGTCATACCCACAGGAACAACGCCCCTCCCAGCGTCCGTCTTTCCTTTGTCTTATTGAACCCTCTCCACTTGCTCTTTTTCCCATAGTTAAAAGCCTCCCTTATTTAATTCTATGTTCTTAATAAACTGTATTAATATAAACTCAATAACATTTTGTTATCAAGTTAATTCACATAATATACATCTAAAGTACCAAAACGGTACTGAGTTAACTTATATAAATAAAACTGCTATTGTAAATAAAATAGCAATATAAAAGACTTTTAACTTAGAGATGATGCCTTATTTTAGGGAGTCATCAATATTAATGCACTAATAGAGTAGCGAATTGCTACGGTATTATATCAAAGGTTGCATTATATGGTTTTAGAGGTAGCCTTAATTTAGGGCAACCCTTAAAGGTAGTAGCAGGTCACGACACCCTTAAAAGTTTTAATAAATCACATAAAGTGAATAGAAATAATGTTTATACTGTTTCATCAGCACCAACTATATATAAAATTATAACAATTTGTGATAAAGAATAACTTTGACTAACTGCCTAAGTTAAATTTAGGGAGTAGCAAATCACGACCCCCTATAAATTTATATAAAAACAATATTATTTATTCTGTGGGTATATTTATGCTACATAGAACCATTACCCTAATCCAGGGGGTAACAAATCGTTACCCCATATGAAATATATAAAAATATGTTTATTTACTTTTATTTTGTTCTAACTTCCACAAGGTATTATATATCCTCTAGTACACCATTTTCTATTCTACTCATTAAGGCAAGCCTTTTTTCCTCGTATCTTTCCCAAAATTCAAAACGTATTTTTACTTCGGAAGCTATATTTTTACTTATACGCATAAAAACTTGATATGGTATTTTTTCAGAAAAATCATCTTTTTTTACTTCTACATAAGAATAAACTTTATCATTTTTTTTATATTTTAAAATATCACTTACAGTATATCCTAAAGCATTTAAGTATTTTATAAATATTCTTACATCATATGGAAATTTCATTTCACCATTTTCATAATCTTCATAGAGTAATAATGCACTTTCTATGCTTAATGCTCTGGCTATTTTTTCTATAATTTCAAGAGAGGGATTTGATTGCTCTCCAGTCTCCAATTTACAAATAGTGCTATAACCAACACCACTTTTATCTGATAATTGTCTCTGTGTTAATTTTTTCTCTTTTCTATATTTTTTAATATTATCTTTTATTGGCACAACTGACCACCTCATTATTATTTTTTATACTATCAATTATACCAAAAATGATATTTTCTATCTACTATTGATATTATATCATTGACTTTTACCATTTTCAAGGTTATACTACATAAGAAATCAATATTATATTAATATATTAGTGTCTTTTATATCCTTATAAGGATAGTTTTATCAAAAGGAGGTCAAAATCAAATGAAAAATACTTCTCTAAAAATAGCACGCATTAAAAAGAATTTTACTCAAAAAGAATTAGCAAGAACAATCAATGTAAGTACAAAATATATTTCTGTACTTGAATGTAGTAATAACTTACCAAGTATGCCTATAATGATTAAATTATCCAAAACACTTGGCGAGCCTATAGGAGTATTGTTTCCTCAAATTTCAGAGCTTTAAAAGCTATATATAAACTATTTAAAAGTAGAGGGGGTGATTTAAAAATGTCTGAAAAAGATATGGATTTTGACTTTATGTATTATCAAATGGAAACTGTGGATTTTATAAGAAAACTTGACTACACAAACCCACAGGATAATGACTTTATGAAAAAACTTTACACATTAGTCAAAACTTATATGAACCGTAAAAAAGTAAGTAAAAGGAGTGTATCAAAATGACAAATATTGAAAGTGATAAATTAACTTTAACAGTAAAGGAAATGTCAAAAATTTTGGGTATTGGTGCAAATAAGGCTTATCAACTTACAAAGATTGAGGATTTTCCTACTATACGTTTAGGTACAAAAATACTTATTCCTGTAAAAGGTCTTAATGAATGGATAGAGAACCAATCAAAACAAAAGAGAGAATTTTTTATTTAAAAGTAAATTAAGTAAAAAAAAGGAGTTTTTCTGTTTTTTAGGAAAAACCTTTTAATGGCACAATACAAGGAGGTGAAAATCATAATGGAATATGATTATAAATCATTATCCATAGAGGATAAAAAGAAACTATTAAACAACATACCAGCAGAGTTAAAACAGCATTCAAATTGGTGTATTTTTAAACTTGAACTGGATAAACAAACAAATAAAATTAAGAAAATACCTATAAACCCTAAAAGTTTAAAGGGAGCTGATAGTACAAACCCACAGTGCTGGAGTAACTTCAATATAGCATACAACCGTTTTTCGGCTGGCAAAGCTGACGGAATAGGCTTTATGTTCAGTAATTCCCCTTATGTGGGTGTAGACATTGACCATTGTATAAATGAAAATGGAATTATGTCAAAAGAGGCTCAAGAGATTGTAAACCGTTTAAACAGCTATACGGAGTACAGTCCCAGCGGTACAGGTATACATATTATATGTAAAGTACAAGAAGGCTTTACCATAGAGGGTAATAAAAATACCTCTAAAGGTATAGAAATATATACTCATTCAAGATACTTTACTATGACCGGAAACACTTTAGGAATAAATACAGATATTAGAGAGTGTACAAAGGATTTACTAAAAGTACATAATGACTTTATTCCAAAAAAGAAAAAAAGCCAAAATAAAAAGGATACAGTCAAAGACCGTACCCAAAGAACAGTAGAATTAAGCGACCAAGAGCTTTTAAACAAAGCCTTTGCGAGCAAGAACGGGGCAGAGATTAAAGCCCTCTACTGTGGTAATTATAACACTTTAAAGTATAAAAGTCAAAGTGAAGCAGATATGGCTTTATGTAATTATTTAGCTTTTTGGACTAATAAAAACCCTGAACAAATGGACAGAATTTTTCGTTCAAGTTCATTATATAGACCTAAGTGGGATAGCAAAAGAGGTGCATCAACTTTAGGACTACTAACGATTAATGAAGCCATAAACTCTTGTGTAGAAGGCTATGACCCAGTAAGGTACAGAGCTATAAAAGACTTTGAGGACTTAATCGGAGATGATGAAAACCCACAGGGTAACTCTTACTTTATGAGACACCGCAACGGTAAAATCATTCTTGATGATATAAGCCTTGAAGATATAGCTAAATACCTTGTAGAAAAATACAATATAAAACTAATAGATGATACATTACATTTTTATGATAATGGACTTTATAAGCCTATAATCGGAGGAATATTTGATAGTATAGCTTTAAAAGAGTTGCATAACTCAAAAAGCAATTATCGTAAAGAGCTTTTACCTTATGTGAGAGTTGGAGCTGATGAAGCAAAACCAAGTCCCTCAAACCTTATACTATTTAAAAATGGTGTACTTGATATAAATACTATGGAGCTTAATTCAATTTCAGAAAAGTATATATTTTTAAACCGTATACCCCATAATTACAATAGTAACCCCACAGTTAATAAAATGTTGGATAACTTCATATCCTCTTTTGTCTGTTATGATGATGAAGCTATAACCCTTTTATGGCAAGTTATAGGATATTGCTTATATAGAGGAAATCCTCTACAAGAGTTTATTTTAATACAAGGTGAAGGTGGAAATGGTAAAAGTACTTTTCTTCAATTCCTAGCTTATATAATTGGTGAAGATAACACCTCTTATTTATCATTAGATGATTTGACAAATAAATATATGTTATCAGATATAAAAAATAAGTTGCTCAACATAGGTGATGACATAAACAGCACATACAAAGAGCAGGAAGACACCTTAAAGAAAATAGTTTCAGGAGAAACAATAAGAGCTGATATGAAATATAAAGACCCAGTATCTATTAAGTATTATGGTAAAACTATTTTTAGTGCTAATAGTATTCCAAGATTTAACGATAAATCAAATGGACTTAAACGCAGAATGAACATATTACCATTCTTAAATGACTTCACTAAAAATGGTGAAAGGGACTTTAATATTTTATATAAACTTAGAAATGAAGATATAGCGGAGTATTGTATATATAAAGCAATACAACACTTAAAGGATTTATTAACCACAGGTGCTTTCACTAAGCCAGCAAGCGTAATATCAGCTAATGAAGAATACGCTAAACGAAACAATCCTATAATTGAGTTTTTAGAGGACTTCAAAAACGGAGATATTAAAAGCGATTTTGATACATCTACTGGTACAGATATAACAGCTATACCTGCACAAAAGGTATTTGAAACCTATAAAAATTGGTGCTTTATTACCAACTACAAGCCTTTAGGGCGTAATGAGTTTTATCGTTTAGTATGTAATGAAGGTTTTGAAAAGGTGAGAAAAAGAGACGGGGCAAAACTCATATGGGCATTTCAACCTTTCGAAAAGTTCCCACAGTGGTGGTAAAATATATGTTCCAAAAAAAATTGGGACACGTTCCATTTTATGAATTTAAGTTTTTATTATAAAATCAAGGCTTGTTCCAATGTTCCATATGTTCCAATTTATAATAAAAAATATATTATATAGGCATATAGAAGATATATAGCATATAGAGTATATAACAATATATACGAAATATAAAAGGTTTAAAAAAAATTGGAACATTGGTTTTTTTGGGATAAACACCCTCTAAAGCCTTTAAAATCAAGGTTTTTAGTGTGTTCCTGTTTTGGAAAGCGACCCAAAATGTTCCTGTTTTTTAGACCATAATTAAATGAAAATTTATAGATATGAAGAATTTAAGAGCCATACCCCTCTACTGTGGTTATTTTATTGCAGTAGAGGTAAAAGAATAAAGGAGATATACATAAATGAAAGATAAACTTATAAATGTTATTAATAATATAGATGATGAAAAGTTATTGAGGAAATTATATCTATTCACTTTAACAATAAGCCAGAACAAGTAATAAAAGTATAAAACTACTACGGTTATTTTTATTTGCAGTAGAAGTAAAAAGAATAAAAGGAGATATACATAATTATGAAAATGATTGAAACTACTAACCAAATTGACTTAATATCAATGGCTATTGAAAAATGCAAAACTTGCCTTAATAGTGGTTTATACCTCTTTCCAAGAGATTTAAAGTCTAATGATACTGACACAGAGGTATTACTCAATATTGCTTTAGACTATTTAGAGGATATAGAGAAAAATTTTAATGCTCTATCTGATACAATAATTAGTACCTTAAAAATTACTAAGAGATAAAACCGCTGATGAGCTGTTTAAACATAGGAGCAAATAACCACAGGTGGGGGTGACAAATACGGGTAGTGGGTGAACGATTTATTCACCCTCTATAATATTGCATTAGCATTAATAATGGTGTAATGTCAAATGCGTGCTTAAAAGCACTTGTGACTTTGTCCGTTTTAAACAGATAAAGTTGGGGTGTCAAATGTGTACCCCATTAAATTATAGAAAAATCAAAATTTCAAATTTTATTGGAGCAGTTCTTCTAAGAGAACTCTTACCCCCTCCCTCCCCCTTACCCCTCGGTAATATATACAACTGTGGTAGCTGGAGAGAGGTGTAACAAATAGCGGTTATAGAGAATAGTATAATAATATTACATATATACACACCCCCCTATATGATAAACCTATTAACCCTAAGCAATAATAATATATAGGAGATATAGAGAATGAAAAGAAGTAAAAGAAAGAAAATAACAAGAGGATTATATAACAATTTATCAGACTTTGGACAGCTTGGAGCTAATCTTAATTTAATGGAGCTAATAGCAATATATAAAATAAAAGATGAAGAATACAATCAGAACTTTGCTATACCTCTTGATGTTGATATAAAACCAAAAGAAATAATGGAAATGATTATAAGTAAACTAAAAGATATTTATGGTGATGATGTTAAACTATCAGCCATATTTGCTTTATTTCCTCATAGTAAACAAGTAATGCCGATTTGCCTATCTGATGAATTTAAAAAAGAAATGGAAAAATAAAATAATCTATAAAAACAATAGCTGTAATATGGCTGAAACCTCAAAAAAACAAGGTAAATCGCCCATTACAGCTTATTTTATTTATATTGATATTTCTTATATGTCGCCTTATGCTTACTATCTATATGCATTATTATGCCCTCTACCACTCTAAAACCTTATATTTAAAGGGTTTTCAGCTATATAGTTAAAATCTTTAATGCTAAATAATTCATAAGTATTTATACCAAAAATAACAATAAACCATATAAAATAAGTCTACTTTAGTGCGTTATAGTAGTACAATGTCTAATTATAAAATACACCAATTCCACAGTAGAAAAACATCATTTTAAAGCTGGTTGGGGTATTTATTGGGGTCAAAATAGGATTTTGGACAAAAAAATAACTCGTAAACGTTGAATTTACGAGCTTTGCAGTAACGGAGAAGGAGGGATTTGAACCCTCGCGCCGCGCAAACGACCTATACCCTTAGCAGGGGCACCTCTTCAGCCACTTGAGTACTTCTCCATAAAGTACAGTGCTTACTGCAAGAAATATAATACCACAATATATAACTCTTGTCAAATACTTTTTTTAACTTTTTTAAAAAAATTATAAAAATATAAAAAAGAGTAGTCTTAAAAGACCACTCTTTTTTATATTTTTATTTTGTAATTCTTTCAAGTCCACCCATATATGGTCTTAAAACTTCTGGAATTATTACACTTCCGTCTGGCTGCTGGAAGTTTTCAAGTATAGCTGCTGTTGTACGTCCAACTGCAAGCCCAGAACCATTTAATGTATGAACATACTGTGCTTTATCTTTTACATTATCTTTAAATTTAATATTTGCACGTCTTGCCTGGAATGCTTCAAAATCACTACAGCTTGAAATTTCAACATATCTATTATAGCTTGGCATCCATACTTCAATGTCATATGTCATAGCTGAACTAAATCCTAAGTCACCGCCACAAAGTCTTACTACTCTATATGGAAGACCTAAAAGCTGTAATATTTCTTCTGCATCATTTGTAAGTTTTTCAAGTTCTGCATATGATTCTTCAGGTCTTGCAAATTTAACAAGCTCAACTTTATTAAACTGATGCTGACGGATAAGTCCTCTTGTATCTCTACCAGCAGAACCTGCTTCAGCTCTGAAACAAGCTGTATATGCACAATGTTTGATTGTAAGGTCTGCACCGTTTAAAATCATATCTGAATACATATTTGTTACAGGTACTTCTGCTGTTGGTACAAGGAAGTAATCTGTATTAGCAACTTTAAATGCATCTTCTTCGAATTTTGGAAGCTGACCTGTACCTGTCATTGATTTTCTATTTACCATAAATGGAGGAAGTATTTCTGTATATCCATGTTTATCAACATGTGTATCAAGCATAAAGTTCATTATGGCACGTTCAAGTCTTGCACCAAGACCTCTATATACAGTAAATCTTGCACCTGTTATTTTTGCTGCTGTTGCAGGGTCAAGTATTCCAAGTTCATCGCCTAAATCCCAATGTGGTTTTGGTTCAAAATCAAATTTTGTTGGTTCGCCCCATTTTCTCATTTCCTGATTTTCTGTATCATCAGCTCCATCTGGAACAAGTGCATTTGGTGTATTTGGTATTGTGTACATAAAAGCTGTAAGAGCTTCATCAACTTCTGCAACCTGTGCATCAAGTTCTTTTATTTTTGTAGAAAGCTCTTTCATTTCAGCCATAAGAGCTGTTGTATCTTTACCTTCTTTTTTAAGTTTTGGAATTTCTTTTGAATCTGCATTCTGTTTACTTTTAAGTTCTTCAACCTTACCTATAAGTTCACGTCTTTTTGCATCAAGGTCTTTAAACTGCTCAAGATGATAATCTTTATGTCTTTTATCAAGTGCAGCTTTTACAGCATCAAAATTATTTCTTAAATCCTTTACATCTAACATTTATGATTCCTCCTAAAATATTTTCATTTATTATATAAAAATTTTAAAAAAATAAAAAAATCTCGTCCCTAAAAAAAGGGACGAGATGATATTTTCCCGTGTTGCCACCCAAATTGTTTTATTTATAAAAATAAAACCACTCTTAAAAGCTATAAAGGGCTTTACCCTTTCGGTTTAATCGCCGACTGCTGTGAAAGTGGAACATTTCTTTTCCTCACCGGTTCACACCAACCACCGGCTCTCTTAAGAGTAATTATGAAACTTAGCTTTCATTAACGCCATTTTATCAATATAATAATGATTTATTCCTTACTGTCAAAAGTTATTATATCACATAAAAAAAATTTTTCAAGTAAAAAATAAATTAAAAAAATATGTATATAAAAAATAAAAGGGGTAATAATTATTATTGTACCAAGTTGGAAACCACATTCCAATAAAAGTACCAGCGATATACCCCCTTTATTTATCCGTCCGGTTTTTCCCCCGATTTCCGGACAAAAAAATACTGTAATTTTAAAATTACAGTATTTTTAAATTTATTATTTATTTGATTTATCAATATCCTCATTAAATACATCAAATGCACTAAAATCATGAAATTCATCTATTTCTTGTGTTTTTTCATTTGATAATGTATTTGTGTTTTCTTCTTTTAATAGTTCAGATTTTTTTTCCTCAACTGCTTCATCTATATTTTCATTTGTTTCCGGCTTATGACCAAATATAGACTGGGCAATATCATTTATGTCAAAACCACCTTGTGGTTTTGACATTTCTTCTTTATTTTCTTCTTCTATTTCTTCTTTATATTTTATTTTACTATTAGCTTTATATTTTTTAACAGGTTTTATTACTTTCATTATCTTTTTAGTTTCATCAGATTTATATGCATTTTCTTTTGCTTTTTCAAGAGCTTGAAGTTCTTCATCTGTAAGAACATAAGGGCTTACTCCTCTTTCAACAGGCTTTGCATATGTAAATGTACCGTTTCTACCATGAATACCATTTAATACAACACCATTATCATTTGCATCAAGAAGTGCAACTGCATAACAAAGATTTCCACCCATTTCATCAAAAGGATTATATCTTATAACACCTATTTTCTGTGTACAATACTTCATTCCGTTGTCTATTTCTTGTATCATTGTAAGAATTCGTCCATATGTTTCATTTGATTTTTTTACATTTTCATTATACTCATATAACATAGTTTCAAGATTTTCAGAATGTTTTTCTTCTCCACCTGTAAATTTTTCATATCTTTTCTTAAGTCTTGAAAGCTTTACTGAAAGTACAATAAAAAAAATTAAAATAACTAAAATTATAATAGCCATTGGAAGTATTATATATGCCACATTATTACTGACTATTTCCAAAAACATTTGCATTAATTACTACACCTCATTTATAACTGAATACTTTTTATAATTCCAATAAGTCTATCTAAATCATCATCAGAATAGTATTCTATTTCTATTTTTCCTTTGTTTTTATTATTTGAAAGTTTAACCTTTGTACCAAAAATACTCTTAAGGTCATTTTCTATATATTTATAATTATCTGTTTTAAATTTTATTTCATCTTTTTGTTTTTTGTCTTTTTTATTATCTATATTCTCTGTAATTTTCTTTACAAGATTTTCTGTTTCTCTTACACTAAGTTCTTCTTCTATAATTTTTTCTGCTGTTTCAAACTGAATATTATTATCAGATATTCCAAGCAAAGCTCTTCCATGACCATTAGAAAGTTTATTTTCAGAAACAAAAACTTGTACTCTTTCATCAAGATTTAAAAGACGCATAACATTTGCAACTACAGAACGACTTTTACCAACTTTCTTTGCAGCCTCTTCTTGACTTAATGAAAATTCTTCTATAAGTCTTTTATAGCTTTTTGCTTCTTCCATAGGATTAAGACCTTCTCTTTGAAGATTTTCAACAAGTGCTGTTTCAAAAGCTTTAAGGTCATCTATATTTTTTACTACTGCCGGAATTTTTTTAATTCCTGCAATTTTTGATGCTCTCCATCTTCTTTCCCCTGCTATTATTTCATAACCGGAATCTATCTTTTTTAATATTATTGGCTGTATTACACCATGCTCTTTTATAGACTCTGCAAGTTCCTCAAGGGCATTTTCTTCAAACCTTTTTCTTGGCTGATTTTTATTTGGCTCAATTTTATCAATATCTACTTCAAAAACACCAGTTTCTTGAGTCTTTTCATTAAGCTCATTAATTTTACTATTCAAAAGTGCCTCAAGTCCAAGACCTTTTGAACCTAATCCTTTTTTCGGTGCTCCCAATTAAATCCACTCCTTATCTATTACTTCCTCTGCAAGAAGTCTGTAACTTTCTGCCCCTTTAGATTTACCATCATAAAGTGTTATTGGAAGTCCATGGCTTGGTGCTTCTCCAAGACGTACATTTCTTGGAATAATACTTCTATAAACATTATTTCCAAGACTTCTTTTTACTTCCTCAACAACCTGTAACGAAAGATTTGTTCTTGCATCAAACATTGTAAATACTATTCCCTCAATATCAAGAGAAGGATTTAATCTATCTCTTACAAGTCCTATTGTATGTAAAAGCTGTTCAAGACCTTCAAGAGCAAAGTACTCACATTGTATAGGAACAAGAACAGTATCAGAAGCAGTAAGAGCATTTATTGTTATTATATTAAGAGAAGGTGGACAATCTATAAGTATAAAATCATAATTATTACTTATTTTTTCTATACTTTCTTTTAATATAAATTCTCTTGAGTCTTTTCCTATAAGCTCAATTTCTGCACCTGTTAAACTTATATTTGACGGTATTATATCAAGACCTTCAACACAAGTTTTCTTAATTGTTTCTGTAACAGTTTTTTCCCCAAGCATTATATTATATATTGTGTCTTCAATATCATTTTTATCAAGTCCAAGTCCACTTGTTGTATTTCCTTGAGGGTCAGCATCTATTACAAGAACTTTTTTTCCTGCCTCAGCAAGACAAGCAGAAAGATTAATTGATGTTGTGGTTTTTCCAACGCCACCTTTTTGATTGGCAACTGCAATTATTCTAACTCGTCCCATTTTAAATTCTCCTTATAAATACTACTACTATCTTTTTTACATATAAAATAATATCACAAATTGCTTTTTAAAAAAAGCATTGTTTCACGTGAAACAACTACTTTTTTATGCCAATTTATTTAAAAAAATAAAAAACAGGATATGTGTATATATATCCTGTTTTTTTATATTGTTTCACGTGAAACATATCATTTTAAAAATTTCCAAATATTTTTACTTTCTTTTGTAAATTTGTTATTGTTACTGGGAAATTAGGTCCTGTTTCTCCGTCAACATCTGTTTCACTTTCCTCAAGACCTTCTTTAAGACACTCTATTTTCATATACTTATCTTTAAAGTATATTATATTATTGTCATTGATATGTTCCCCTCTAAGTATTTTTACAAAAAGAACTGCTAATTCATGAACTGGTCTTGCTTTTACACCTATAAAATCAAATTCTCCATCGCTTATTGATGCATCAGGTGAAAGCTTTCCAAAGCTTCCTGCACCAGCACTATTAAGAACAAGAAAGAAATATAAATTCTCTTCTATTGTTTCCTTTGAATTTGTTATTCTAAAAGGTATTGGAGTAAAGTTTGCAAGCTGTTCCATACCCTTTAAATAATAAGCTACTGTTCCAAGAGCATTTTTGAAATTTGTATCAATAGTATGGGATACATTCATAAATACCCCACCACCACAAACATTTATAAAATATCTGTCATTGGCAAGTCCAACATCTGTATCTCTTGGTTCTGTATCAGTAATTATACGACAACACTCTTCAACGTTATTTGAAGGTAAATTAAGATATGTTGCAAAGTCATTTGCTGTGCCTGATGGTATTATACCTAATGATGATTTTATATCATTTTTCATCATAGCATTTAATACAATATTTACTGTACCATCGCCACCAGAGGCAACAATAACATCATAATCCTTATCCATTTGGCTTATATGATTTTCTATATCACCAGGGTTTATACAACGCAATATATGAACATCATATCCGCCTTCCTGAAATATTTTTATACAATTATCAATATTATATTTAAAACTTTTATCTCCAGAAAAAGGATTATATATAAGTTTAAGTTTCTTCATAACAAATCACCTCACAGAATATATTTTACATCTGTTTTGGTGCATTTATTCCAAGAAGTCCAAGTCCTGATGCAAGTATTGTTTTTACTGCATATACAAGAGCAATTCTTGCTTTTTTTACTTCATCTTCGCTGCTCATAATTGGATTGTCATGATAGAATTTATTAAATGCCTGTGCAATATCTACAAGATGTCTTGTTACTATTGAAGGCTCAAATTTTGCTGCTGCATCTTTTATTTTTGCTGGGTACATTTCTATAAGTTTACATACCTCTACTGAAGCCTCATCATTAAGAAGTGAGAAATCTACATTTTTATCTATTTCTTCACTTCCACATACTTTATTTATAAGACTACATGCTCTGGCATGTGTATACTGTACATATGGACCTGTTTCTCCATCAAAATTAAGCATTCTGCTCCAAGAGAATACAACATCTTTTATTCTGTTGTTATAAAGGTCATTAAATATAACAGCACCTATACCAACTTGTTTTGCAACCTCTTCTTTGTTTGGAAGATTAGGATTTTTTTCTTCTATTATTTTTGTTGTTTCATTTATAGCCTGATTTAAAAGCTCTTCCATAAGAACTACATTTCCATGACGTGTTGAAAGTTTTCCTGTATCAAGGCTTACAAGTCCAAATGGAACGTGTACAAGGTCTTTGCTCCATTCATAACCCATTTTCTCAATTACTTTAAACCATTGTGCAAAGTGAAGATTTTGGTCAAGAGCTGTAAGATATATACATTTTTCAAAATTATATGTTTTCTTTCTATAAAGAGCTGCTGTTATATCTCTTGTAGCATAAAGTGTACCACCATCTTTTCTTATTATAAGACAAGGAGGCATTTTATCTTCTTCAAGGTCAACTATCATAGCTCCTTCACTTTCTTTAAGGAGATTTTTTTCTTTAAGTTCTTCTACAACTGCGTCCATTTTATCATTGTAGAAACTTTCTCCTGTATATGCATCAAATTTTACTCCAAGCATTTCATATACTCTTTCAAATTCTTTTATACTTATATCATAGAACCATTTCCATAATGTGAGAGCTTCTTCATCTCCATCTTGCATTTTTACAAACCAAAGTCTTGCTTCATCATCAAGTGATGGTTCTTTTTCTGCTTCTTCATGGAATTTTACATATATTTTCATAAGCTCTTGTATACCATCTTTTTCAACAGCTTCTTTTGAGCCCCATTTTTTATATGCAACAATAAGTTTTCCAAACTGTGTTCCCCAGTCCCCAAGGTGGTTTACACCTTCACAGTTATATCCAAGACATTCATATATTTTATATATTGCATTACCTATAACTGTTGAGCGTAAATGACCTACATGGAAAGGTTTTGCAATATTTGGTGATGAATAGTCAATAACTATTGTTTTGCCATTTCCTTCTGTGCTCTTTCCATAATCAGCTTCTTTAGTTAAAACACTTTCAAGAACTTCTTTAACATAAACACTTTTTTCTGTAAAGAAATTTATATATGCACCTACTGTTTTAATCTCTTTTATAAATTCTTTTTTCTCGATTTTTTCAACAAGCTCTCCTGCTATCATTGGAGGTGCTTTTCTGAAAACTTTTGCAAGTTTAAAACAAGGATATGCATAATCACCCATATCACTGTTTGGTGGTATTTCTATTGCACTTATTACTTCTTCTACATCTATCTCTGCTGCAGAGCTTATAAGTTTTGCAATTTCAAATTTAAAATCCATTTTAAAATTCAACCCTTTCAAAAATAAAAACTTTTTTAAAAGTTTAATTAATATAAAAAATATCCTCATCTATGAGGACTTCAACACTATATAAATTTATCATATAAATGTCCAAAAATCAATATTTTTAAAGGCTGTTACAAGGCTTTAAAGAGCTTTCTAAAACTAAAAAAAACTATTGAAAATATATATTATTTCTTTCATAACTTTTGCATAAATATAGCTAAGTACAATATAAAATGATACCCCTGTACATAATATTGCTATAAGTTTCTTCATATACTCTTTATTATTATCAAAAAAAGCTTCTGCTATTGACTGTATAAGACCTATAGCACAAAGCTGTATTATTATACTTAAAAAATCATTCATAAAAAATCACCCTATTTTATTGTATGTTCCTATCTATAGGTTAATAATTTATGGTATACTAAAAATATAATATTTTTTTGATTAAATTCTTTTAAGGAGTGATTATAAATGAAAAAAAACAGTAATTTGCTTCTAAAAACAGCATTTGCTGGAAGTTTAATTATTATGCCTGCTCTAATAACACGAGGTATTTTTAAACTTTCTGAATTATCACATAAAGATGATAATGATGATGGATTTTTCTATGATTCTGATATGGGACATATTCACTATAACATAAAAGGTGTTGGAGAACCTCTTCTTCTTATACACAGTGTAAATTATACTGGTGCTTCCATGAAAGAATGGGAACAAAATATTGATGAACTTTCTTTTAATTATAAAGTAATAACAATAGACCTTCCTGGTTTTGGAAAATCAGAAAAACCTCGAAGTACTTTTACAGCATATAACTATGCACTTTTTATAAATAGTTTTATTCGTGATGTAATAGGAAAGCCTTGTAATGTTATTGCATCTGGAACTTCTTGTGGTTTTGCTCTTATGGCTGATAGAATAGAAAGTGGATATATTAAAAAACTTATGCTTATAAATCCTACCGGTGTAGAAGGTAGTGATATTGCTCTTAATACTGATACAAAAATTCTTAAACTTTATGAAATGCCTTATATAGGTACGATACTTTATGCTTTTAAAGCATCAAAAAGAAGTATAAATCGTTTACTTGAAACAAAAGTTTTTTATGGTAAAGAAAATATAACTGATGATTTTAAAAACAAATGTTATTTATATGCTCATAGAAAAGGTGTTGATTCAAGATTTTCCTATGCTTCATATATTTCAAAATTTATGAACACAGATATAAAAACATCATTTGAAGGTACAAAAATACCACTTTATGTTATATGGGGAGAAGAAAACAGCGAAAATCCTATATCTAATATGGATATACTTGAAGAACTCCGCCCTGATGTTATGTTCGCAATTTTTGAATATACAAAAATGTTACCTCATTATGAAAATAATCATGAATTTAATATACTTGTTGAAGATTTCTTTAAGTAAAAAAAGCCCCTTTGGGGCTTTTTTTACTTATTATTTTCCATAGAACTATCAAAACTATAATCTACATACTTTACAAAATATTCTTCTAAAGAACTTATATTTTCATTATGCATTATTTCGGCAATATCTGTTCCAACATATGTTATATGCCAAGGCTCTGGCTGATAGCCTGTTATATTTTTATTATTTTCAGTATACCTTACTATAAAACCATACTTCCAACAATTTTCTGCTACCCATTTTCCTTCTTCTGTATTTCCAAAATTATTTATACTCATATCTTCTGCTGCAATATCTAATGCTCGTCCTGTATGATGCTCACTATATCCAGCTCTGGCACTATATGTATCTGCAAGTTCTTTTCCATCTCTTTTTACATACTGTTTATATAAATCTTTCTGATAATCTATAGTTCTATATGCTGATACAATATTTAATTCAAGACCTTCTACTTCTGCATTTTGTTTCATTTCTTCAAATGCTTTTGCAGTTGCTTCTGTTGCCTGTTTTCCATTTCCTATATCAACAAGATTTTTAGGAACATAATTATTTGGTAAATAATTATATTTATTTACAAGAATAATTTCATCATCTGTATTTTCAATTTTTTCAGCTTTTTCATAAAAATCTCTATCTAAATTTGCATTTACAAGCCATATAATATCTTCTGGTGCAATATCAGGATTTTTTGATGAAAAACTTTTATATCTATTTAAGTTTTCACTATTATAGTAATATATATCATCATACATAGAAAAATCATGACCTATATTTTCATTCTTATTACTTGACGATGTTATAATCCAAACTATTTTTTCAATAAAACTCATATTGCTTCTATGTAAAATATCATCTGTAAATGCATATGCATTTGTTACAAGCATTGAAGACATTATTATACTTGTAATTACTGTTTTTATACCTTTATTCATTAAGAACCTACCCTCTTTTTATTTGCATTTATTTTATTTACTGTTAAAATATAAATATTATAAATTTACTTTATTAATATTACAATATATTTGTTAAAAAATTAAAAACAAATTCTTAAGGAGTGTTTAAATATTATGGATAAATCATTATATAGTCAAGAACATATGGAAGAAACTATAAAACATTTTATACAATCTATAAACAATCAAAAAAAATTTATTTCTTATGTTAATCCACAATTTAAAAGCTGTGATTTTATCAACAAAGAACTTGTTCTAAAATTTGATATACAAGATTGGGAACTTAATCCACAAAATTCTCTTCATGGTGGTATAACTGCTTCTGTTCTTGATACAACATTTGGCTACCTTACACATTATTTTTCAGAAAATAGATATGTAACAACTATATCACTTACAACAAATTATTTAAAACCTATATGGAAAGATACTACTATTGAAGTACATGGAAAAATTGCATCTCTGGGAAAAAATATTGTAAATCTTATAGGTGAAATCTATATACCCCAAACAGGTGTTATTGCTGCAACTGCAACTGCTTCTTTTATGATTTTACAAAATAAATTTTACTCAAAATAAAAAATACCTGATTAAAAATCAGGTATTTAATTTACACTTCTCTAAAGCCTTTTCCTACAATTTCACTTGTATTTGTTATAAGTACAAATCCTTTACTATCTATTGATTTTACATACTTTTTAAGTTGATTTGCTTCATATCTTTTTAATGCTGTAAGTATAACCCATTTAGGTTCATCAGTAAAAGCTCCTTTAGCTTCCCATATTGTTGCTCCCCTATGCATATTATAATTTATAAATTCACATACTTCATTAGGTTTTGTTGTTATTACTGTAAAACTTTTTTTAAGGTTTATACTTTCGATTACACTATCAACAATAAGAGATTTCATAACAAGTCCAAGTAATGAGAAAAGACCTGTTTCAATATTAAATACTATTGCTGATGACGCTGCAATTAAAAAATCTGTACATAAAAGAGCTCTTCCTATATCTAATGTAGTATATTTCTTCATTATCATTGCAGCTATATCTGTTCCACCTGTACTTGAATTATAATTAAAAAGTATTGCAGAACCTGCTGCCGGAAATATAACACTATATATAAGTTCTAAAAGTTTTTGATTTGTTATAGGATTATTTAAAGGAACAGCTATTTCAAAACCTCTTATCATAAGTGAAAAAACTATACTACTATATATTGTTTTTATTCCAAAACCTTTATCAAGAAATATAAAACCAAGTATGAGAAAAATACCATTTATAATTATTACAAATGTACCTGGTGTTATGACTTTAAAAATACTACCAAATATAATTGAAAGACCACTTACACCACCTGTAGAGAAATTATTAGGGAATTTAAAGAAATATACTCCTACTGCAACAAGAAATATTCCAATATTTATAAGTATAAATTCCGTTATTTTTTCTTTCATAAGCAATACCCCGCTTTTTTATTATGCTATAACTATTGTTTATAAAATTATGATAAAGCACTATTGCTTCTTTGTAAATGTAAATATTGTTGGAATTTAATTTTAAAGTTTTATTTTTATATTTATTTCATAAAAATTATCACTATAAAAATCTTCAAATCCAGCTTCCATTCCTGATTCTTTAATTATATCTACTGTTTGCTTTATAGTATTTTTAAATAATCTTATATCTGTTATCTTTCTTTTTTCTTTTTGTTTATGTAATAAAGCTTTTTTATTTGTCCTTAATTTTTCAAGCTCTGAGTTTATAAATTCCTCTGTTTTTTTCACATTAAAACTTTTTTCAACAACAGTTTTAATTATTTTCTTTTGTAATTCATAATCAGGGATTTTTAAAAGAGCCCTTGCATGTCTTTCTGTAAGATTGTTATCAAGTATTATTTTTCTTATGTCAGAATTAAGTCTTAAAAGTCTTATTTTATTGGCTATTGATGATTGACTTTTATTTAATTTTTCTGAAAGCTGTTCCTGTGTCAAATTATAGTCACTTATAAGATTTTGATAACCTTCTGCTTCTTCAAAAAAATTAAGATTTTGTCGTTGTATATTTTCTATAAGTGCCATTACTGCACTTTCATTGTCTGTAACAGATACTAATATACATGGTATTGTTTCAAGACCTGCTATTTTTGATGCTCTAAGTCTTCTTTCTCCTGATACAAGTTCATATGAACAATTGTTTATAAATCGTACTGTTACAGGTTGTAATACTCCATATTCTTTTATAGATTCTGAAAGTTCCAAAAGTGATGTCATATCAAAATATTTTCTTGGTTGGTATGGATTTGGTCTTATTTTATCTATGGGAATATTTTGTACTGTATTACTGCCTTTTTTTAACTTAAAATCACAAAATTTTAGTGCTGAAAGCATTACTTTCACTCCCTTTTCAACTTTTTACAAATTATACCATATAATTATTTCCGGAAAATATTTTTTATAAACTAAAAACCCCCGTATTAAAACAAAATACGGGGGTTCGACATTTATTTTATAGGATTTTTTGTAACCTTACCTGCTTTTCTTGGATACTGCTTTGGAGTCTGTCGAACTTTTTTTATAATAACAAGACTGTGGGTAATATCACTTTTTGGTATTGATATTTTTTCTATTTTTATTATTTCTCCACCAAGCTTTTCTATTGCTTTTCTGCCTTCATTAAGTTCATCTGTAACATCTGGACCTTTTAAAGATACAAATGTTCCTCCAACTTTTACAAAAGGAAGACAATATTCTGAAAGTACAGCAAGATTTGCTACTGCTCTTGATATACACATATCATATTTTTCACGATACTCTTCACTCTGTCCACCATCTTCTGCTCTTGAATGTACACAATTTACATTTTCAAGACCAAGATTTTTTACAACTTCCTCAAGAAAATTTATTCTTTTATTAAGTGAGTCTAAAAGAGTTATATTTATATGTGGAAATGCTATTTTTACAGGTATACCAGGAAAACCAGCACCTGTTCCAACATCAATAACATTCACATTTTCAGGAATTTCGATTTTTGATGCTATAGAAACACAATCAACAAAATGTTTCTGTATAACCTCTTTATCCTCAGTTATTGCTGTAAGGTTCATTTTTTCATTCCACTCAAGGAGCAAATCTTTATACATCATAAATTGCTTTACTTGGGTTTCATTTATATCAATACCGAGAGTTTTTAAGCTTTCGGAAAGAAGTTTTTCAATTTCAGTCAATATATTCTACTCCTTTTCTATGTGATAAATTTTCCAATTTCCAAAACTGTCAGGCTCATTTATCATTTTAAGATTAATAATTTCTATTTTGCTTTTAGGCTGTTTTTTTACTGCTATTGATACCTGTCTTAATGATGGTGAGCTTTTTTTTACTGAAATTAAATATTTATAGCTTTTTACACCTTCAAATATTGAATATATATCTTCAAAATTAACAGGCTCAATGACATTTTTACTTATATATCCCATAGCCTCATCAATATATTTATTATTTAATGCTTCAAGGAATGACTTTACAGTTCCATTTACATTAGGTATAGAAAAAAAGGGACTTCCTTTCTTTGGAACGCAAATACGATTACCTATTTCCGTTCTACCTTTATGAATAAATATATTTTTTGCTGTTGTATTATTTTTTTTGCCTAATTCTATAAATTGTGTATCCAAATTTTCCTACACCTCCTAAAAATTTATATTATATATTAATTTTTTCTTTTCATCTGTTCCATATATACAAGAAGTACTGATATATCAGCCGGTGAAACACCTGCTATTCTTGATGCATGACCTATTGATATAGGACGTATAGCATCAAGTTTTTGTTTTGCTTCAATACGAAGACCACTTATTGTACTATAATCAATATCTTCTGGAAGAAGTCTATTTTCAAGCTTTTTAAATTGTTCAACCTGATTTAACTGCTGTTTTATATAACCTTCATACTTAATTTGTATATTAACCTGTTCAGTTATTTCTGAATCAAGATTACATGGTCTATTTTTATCTATTGGTGCAAGTTTAAAATAATTAAGTTCAGGACGTTTTATAAGTTCTGAAAGTCTTACACCAGATTTTATAGGAGTTGAACCATATTCTGCAAGAAGATTTAAAACTTCTTCTTTAGGTGTTATTATAACACTTTGAACACGTTCAATTTCTTCTGCTACAAGTCTTTCCTTCTCAAGAAGTCTTTCATATCTTTTTTCTGTAACAAGACCTACTTCATATCCAAGTTTTGTAAGTCTTTGGTCTGCATTATCCTGTCTTAAAAGAAGTCTATATTCTGCACGAGAAGTCATCATTCTATATGGTTCTTTACTTCCTTTTGTTACTATATCATCAATAAGAACCCCTATATATGCATCTGAACGTTTAAGTATAAGTGGTTTTTCACCTTTTACATATTGTGCTGCATTTATACCACCTATTATACCTTGTGCAGCTGCTTCTTCATATCCACTTGTTCCATTAAACTGACCTGCACTGAAAAGACCTTTTATATTTTTGAATTCAAGGCTTAATTTAAGCTGTGTTGCATCTATACAATCATATTCTATAGCATATGCTGTACGCATTATTTCACAATTTTCAAGACCAGGTACACTTCTATACATTTTAAGCTGAACATCTTCCGGTAAAGATGTTGACATACCTTGAACATACATTTCATAAGTTCCTTCACCTTCAGGTTCAATAAAAATCTGATGGCGGTTTTTATCAGAGAAACGTACTATTTTATCTTCTATTGATGGACAATATCTTGTTCCTGTACCTTCTATAACACCTGCATACATAGGTGAACGATGAAGATTTTCTCTTATAATATTGTGAGTTTCTTCATTTGTGTATGTAAGCCAACAAGGTATTTGTTCACGATAAATATCTTCAGATTTATTTTCGAATGAGAATGGTACTATATTTTCATCTCCATATTGTGGTTCCATTTTTGAAAAATCAACAGTTCTTTTATCTATACGAGCAGGAGTTCCTGTTTTGAAACGATAAAGTTTTACACCTAAATCCATAAGATTTTGGCTTAATTTTGTTGCATTCATAAGGCCATTTGGACCACAATCCATAATTGTTTCACCATAAAGACAACGAGCTTTCATATATGTACCCATACAAAGTACAACTGCTTTACAACGGAAAATAGCATCTGAATGAGTGACAACACCTGTTACTTTTCCATCTTCAACAAGAATTTCTGTTACTTCGTTTTGACGAATTTTAAGATTTTCAGTATTTTCAAGTGTTTGTTTCATTGTTTCTTTATATCTATTTTTATCGGCCTGTGCTCTTAATGAATAAACGGCAGGGCCTTTTCCTGTATTAAGCATTTTAGTTTGAATATATGTTTTATCTATATTCTTGCCCATTTCACCGCCAAGGGCATCTACTTCTTTAACAAGATGACCTTTTGAACTACCACCAATACTTGGATTGCAAGGCATCATTGCTACACTATCAAGGTTTATTGCAAACATTATAGTTTTAAGCCCCATACGAGCCGTCGCAAGAGCTGCTTCACAACCTGCGTGACCTCCGCCTATTACTATAACGTCTACTGAATCAGCTTCATATTTCATTTTTAATTCTCCTTAAAATAAATTAACAAATCTTAAGGGCGTAGCCCTTATGGGGTTTGGGGCGTAGCCCCAAAATTGTATTTTTTGTTTTAATAAGTTTTTGTTATTAATTCTTTGTCAAACTTTCTTTTAGAAAGTTTGCAGGGTTTGGGACAGAGTCCCAAAGGTTTTTTAGGGGCGTAGCCCCGTTTTTTATAAAATTTATTTACCAAGACAGAAACGAGAGAATATTCTGTCAATAATTTCCTCATCAACACTTTCTCCTGTTATTTCTCCAAGATAACGAAGGGCATCTTGTAAATCCATAGAAATAAAATCTTCAGGCATACGTGTTTCTATTGTTATTTTTGCCTTTTCCATACTTTCTTTTGCATAGTAAAGAGAATTTTTATGACGAACATTTCCTATCATTACTTCATCAGAAATATTTACATCACCTGTCATAAACATATCTTTTATTCTATCAGTAAGGTTTTCAATGCCTTCATTTTCTTTTACTGACAGACTTATTATATCATTTTCATTTACATACTCAAGTAGTTTTTGTTTATCAAGTTTATTTTCAAGGTCTGATTTATTTAAAATAATAAGTGATTTTTTATCTTTTATAAAATCAAGAATTTCTATATCTTCATTATCAAGTTCTCTAGATGAATCAAGCATCATAAGAACAAGGTCTGCTTTTTGTGCATAGTCTTTTGATTTTGAAACACCCATTTTTTCTACGATATCACCTGTTTCTCTTATTCCTGCGGTATCAACTATTTTTACAGGTATACCATCTATATTCATAAACTCCTCAACAGTATCTCTTGTTGTTCCTGGGATATCTGTTACTATGGCTCTATCCTCTTCAAGAAATCTATTTAAAAGAGATGATTTTCCTACATTTGGCTTTCCAAGTATTACTGTTTCTATACCTTCTTGAACTATTTTACCTCTGTCAGCAGTTTCAAGAAGTCTATTTATATCTTTTAAAACTTCATCAGATTGTTTATACATATTGTTATATGTTTCTTCTTCAATATCATGTTCAGGATAATCAATTGCAACTTCTATTGATGCAATCATATCAAGAAGTCTATCTCTTATAGCATTAACTGCTTCTTTAAGTTTACCTTCAAGTCTACCTACAGCAGCCTGTCTTGACATATCTGTTTTTGAATTTATAACATCAATAACAGCTTCTGCTTGTGAAAGGTCTATTCTACCATTTAAAAATGCTCTTTTTGTAAATTCCCCTGGTTCTGCAAGTCTTGCACCACTATTTAATATGGATTCAAGAACTTTTTTTACAACAACAGTTCCACCATGACAGTTTATTTCAACTATATCATCTTTTGTATATGTGTTTGGAGCTTTCATAACAGTAACAAGAACTTCATCTATTATATTTCCTGTCTTTATATCATATACAGTACCATATGAAACTGTGTGACTTTTCTTATCTTTAAGTTTAATTCCTTTTATACTTTTAAAAATTTTATCTGCAATATCTATTGAACCATTACCACTTATACGTACAATACCTATACCACCACTTCCGGCAGGTGTTGATATTGCTGCAATTATATCATCTAATGATGTTCCTTTCATTATGACACCCCTTTTTATATTTGAAATACTTAATTTTTATAATTAAAATACCCGATACTTTCAAAAATAAGAAATTATCGGGTAGTGTCTTTTATTTACTGCTGATTTTTTAAAACTATAACAACATTACGATATGGCTCTTCACCTTCGCTATATGTTGTAACATATCTATCGTTCTGAAGTGCTGAATGAATTATTCTTCTTTCATAAGGATTCATTGGCTCAAGAACAACGCTCTTTCTTGTCTGTTTAACTTTTTTTGCAAGATTAAGAGCAAGAGTTTCAAGAGTTTCTTTTCTTCTTTGACGATAATTTTCAGTATCCATTGATATACTGATGTATGGTCCGTTGCCTTTATTGACAACAAGATTTACAAGATACTGTATTGAATCAAGAGTTTGACCTCTTTTTCCAATAAGTACACCCATATCGTCACCACTTAACTCTATTGAAAGCTGTTTATCCTTAAGTTTTGTATCAATATTTACTATTATACCCATAGCAAGAAACATTTCTCTAAGGAAGTTTTCTGCTATTTTTTCTGGGTTAAATTTTCTTTTAACTTTTACAACGGCATTTTTGGCACCAAACATACCAAGAAATCCTTTTGAACCTTCATCAATTACAGTTATTTCAACTTCTTCTCTTGTAAGGTTCATTTCTTGAAGGGCTTCATTCACAGCATCATCTACGGTTTTTCCTGATTTTTCGAGTTCATCCATGATTATAATGCTGCCCCTTTCTCATCTTTATTTTTAAAATATTTCTGTAATACTATCTGCTGTCCCATCTGGAAAAGATTACTTACTGTCCAGTAAAGACCAAGACCGGCAGGAAGTGTTACAGTCATAACACCCATCATTATAGGCATTACCATATTCATTGTTTTCATTGTTGCTGCTGTTGGGTCATCCGGATTCTGTGATGGTTGATTTTTCATCATAACTTTTGTTGAAAGCCAAGTTGTACCACCTGATAATATAGGAAGTATTAATTCAGGGAAACGGATACCCGGATTTTCTATAAGATGGATAAAAAGGAAGTTTTCCATCTGATTTTTCTGTGCAAGAAGCGGTATAAGGTCTTTTCCACTATCACCTAAAACAGCAAGTATCTGGTCCCAGTTACTTGATGTAAGTGAGTTTACAACCTGAACAATATCTTTTGCACTATTCATATCAAGCTGTACCTTCATTGAATCCGCTACCTGTGTTGCAAATCCTCCAATTGCGTCCATTCTAAGGTCAAGAGGAACTGAAAGAAGTGTATTTGCTATTGCATTATAATTATCTGCAACAACATCTACATATACATATGCTTGTTGGAAAATGTAAAACAATGCATATAAAATAGGAAGCTGTATAAGTAAAGGAAGACAGCCACCAAACATATTTATACCATTCTTTTTCTGGAACTCTTGCATTTCATATGCCATTCTCTGCTGTGATTCCTGGTCATTCTTTCCTGCATATTTAGCTCTAATTTTATTTAATTCAGGCTGAAGTTTTTGCATTTTATATGTTGATTTTTGTTGTTTAACCATAAGAGGAAAAAGAACAAGCTTAACAATAATTGTAAAAAGAATTATTGCTATACCAAGAGAGCCTGACTGTATAAACGAATAAATAAAGTTAAATAATATATTGTAGATAAAACCCAAAAAGTTTGCTATAGGACCAACTATAACTCCGGGCTTTCTTGCAGCAAGAAGTCCTGCTGAAGAAATTGCTAACGATTCTAACACTTTTTTGCCTCCTTAAACCGATGACTCATCAATCGAATATATGAAATTTTTTAGGGTACAGGGTCATATCCTCCCTCGTGAAAAGGATGACACTTTAAAAGTCGTCTTATAGTAAGGTATCCACCTTTAAATATGCCATGTTTTGATATTGCTTCAAAAGCATATTGAGAACATGTCGGTGTAAATCGACAATGAGGCCCTAAAGCCGGAGATATGCATTTCTGATAAAAACGAATAAGAAATAATAAAAATTTTTTAATCATTATTTCACTTTCCTTCTTTATTTTTATGAAATAATACAATTTCTGATTTTATCAAATTATGTTTTTTCATAAGATGCTTTAAAGATTTATCTAAAGTAAAATAATCAAGGTTTGCTGAAGAAACCCTTGCTATAACCACAATATCAAAACCGGATTTTATGTCCTTTTCCATGAGTCTGTAACTTTCACGAATAAGTCTTGTAACCCTTGAACGGGTAACACTTTTACCAACCTTTTTGCTTACAGATATACCAAGACGATTTATATCTTTATTATTTTTTTGTACATACATAACAAGATGTTTGTTAGCTATTGATTTTCCTCTGTTATATACATATCTAAAATGTTGGTTCTTTTTTAGAGATTCAGTAAATTCCACTTTTATTCTCCTTCGGACAAAAGCTTAAATCCGTCAAAATAAACTACATATTATAAAAGGCCACTATATGCGGCCTTATTATAGTAGTAAGTATATAGAACTTTTAGATTATGCGGATAATACTTTTCTTCCTTTTCTTCTTCTAGCTGCTAATACTTTTCTTCCGTTTGCTGTACTCATTCTTTTTCTGAAGCCATGTACTTTACTTCTCTGTCTTTTCTTTGGCTGGAATGTCATTTTCATTTTTGTGCACCTCCTTTTATTGCATAGCTTATCCTTGCTCCCATGCAAGCACTGCTACTATTATATTAAAAATTTACTCCTACGTCAAGAAAATTTATATTGTAAATAAAGTATTTTTGAGACTTTTTTGGACTTTTAATATTTTAAAATAAATATGGATAAATTATTTTTATTAACATAGATACTATAACTATACTGTTGATAAAATTTAAAAATTTTGTCGGTAACCGCTTTTTTTCTTGATAAACAATCAGTATTTTGTTATTATTATTAGAGTTATACACATTTTAAACAATTGTTGATATTTATTTTTGTTTGTAGTTCTAAGTTGTCCACATTCTGTTGATAAGTCTGTGTATAAGTTATAATAATTATTAAAAGATACTTCATTTTTACACAAATTTACAAAACACGACAGTGAAAAACTTTGTCCACAGCCGTGTTTATATCTTTTTTTGTGAATTTTTTTATCTGGAATTTATTTTTGTTAATAACAGTTTATATTTTTCTATGTGTATAAAATTATTTTTTATCCACATTTTTTTAACCGTTTTTTTAAGGAGGAATTTTTATATATGAACCAGGTAACAGAATACTGGAATGAGGCTTTAAAAATTATAGAGGAGGAAAGTTCTTCTCTTGTAAGTTTTGAGACCTGGATTATGCCTTTAGTTCCTGTTGAAATAGAAGGAAACAACTTTATTCTTCAAATAGGTGACTCTTTTTATAAGGAAATGATTGAAAAAAGATATATGGCTCTTATAAAAAATTCAATCAAAAAAGTTACTTCAAAAGAATATAATATATTGATTTTCACAGAAGATGAATTAAAAGAAAGAAATAATCCAAAAAAGGTAAAAGAAACAAAACCTGTAACTAATGTTGAAAGTGTAGGTAATCTTAATCCAAGATACGTTTTTAGTTCATTTGTTGTTGGTAACAGCAATCGTATGGCACATGCGGCTTCTTTAGCTGTTGCTGAATCACCAGCAGATGCTTATAATCCACTTTTCCTTTATGGTGGTGTTGGTCTTGGAAAAACTCATCTTATGCATTCAATAGCTCATTACATACTTGAGCATAATCCTGATAAAAAAGTTCTTTATGCCTCAAGTGAAACTTTTACAAACGAACTTATAAATTCTATTAAAAACAATAAAAATGAAGAATTTAGAAATAAATATAGAAATATAGACGTTCTTCTTATCGATGATATACAGTTTATTTCTCAAAAAGAAAGTACACAGGAAGAATTTTTCCATACATTTAATACTCTTCATGAGTCAAATAAACAAATTATAATTTCTTCTGACCGTCCTCCAAAAGAAATCAAAACTCTTGAAGATAGATTAAGAAGTCGTTTTGAATGGGGACTTATTGCTGATATTCAGCCACCAGACTATGAAACAAGAATTGCTATTTTACAGAAAAAAGCTGATACTGACGGCCTTACTGTTCCTAATGAAGTTATGGCTTTTATAGCTAAATGTATTGTTTCAAATATTCGTGAGCTTGAAGGTGCTCTTACAAGAATTGTTGCTTATGCATCTCTTACAAATCAAGAAATAACAATAGAACTTGCTGAAAGTGCTCTTAAAGATATATTTAGTGAACAATCAGTTGTGCAAATAACTCCTGAACTTATACAGGAAGTTGTTGCTAACTACTATAATATACGTGCTGAAGATATTACAGGTAGTAAAAAGCCTAAAAATATAGCTTTTCCAAGACAAATTGCTATGTATCTTTCTAGAAAAATACTTGATATATCTCTTCCTAAAATAGGAGAACATTTTGGTGGACGTGACCATTCTACTGTTATTCATGCTTGTACAAAAATAGAAAAGGAACTTGAAAAAGACCCTTCATTACAAAAAACAATAATAGAAATAGAAAAACGTATTAAAGGACAATAATTATATTGTGGATAAATTGTTGAATTAGTTGTTATAAAAATGTTAGTAAATTTTTTAAAAATTGTATATTGTGTAATCTGTTGATAAGTTTTAAAGTTATACAGATATATTAACATTGTTATCAAATTCAATTTTTCCACAGTTTTCAAGGTATTTTAGGGTTATCCACATTTTCACAGCACCCTACTACTACCACTACTAAAAAAATTTATATATATGTATATATCAATACCAAAAAGGAGTTGTAAACAATAATGAAATTCACATGTCAAAGAGAACATCTTCTAAATGCCATTAACATAGTTTCAAAAGCAGTATCAAACCGTACAACTCTTCCTATATTAGAATGTATTTTATTAACAGTTTCTGAAAATGGATTTAAATTAACAGCAAATAATCTTGAATTGGGGATAGAAACTGCTTTTATTGATGCAAATGTGGAAGAATCCGGAATAATTGCTATTGAATCTAAAATATTTTCTGAAATTATTCGTCGTTTAAATGGTGATACAGTTACTATTGAAACAGATGAAAAAAATATGGCTGTTATTTCTTCAAATTTTTCTCAATTTAAAATTGCAGGACAAGATGGGGAAGATTTTCCTATGCTTCCTACTGTTGAAAAGAAAAATGAATATAGTTTATATCAAAATGATTTAAGAAATATGATAAGACAAACTATTTTTTCTATTGCTCAAGATGAGTCAAAACCTGTTCTTACAGGTGAACTTTTAGAAATGTCTGAAAATAGTATAAATATGGTTTCTGTTGATGGCTATAGAATTTCTTATAAAAAATGCCAGCTTTTAAATGGAAATGAAAATATTGAAGTTATCGTTCCAGGAAAAACTCTTAACGAAATAAGTAAAATACTTTCTACTGAAAGTGAAGATAAAGTATCTATTTATGTAACAGACAAACATGTACTTTTTGACCTTGGAAAAAGTATTGTAGTTTCAAGAATTATTGAAGGTGAATATATAAAATACAGACAAAGTTTTACTGAAGATTTTAAAACAAGAATTTTAGTAAACAGAAGTGAATTTATTTCAAGTCTTGAAAGAGCTTCTCTTATTTCAAGAGATAGTAAAAAAATTCCTGTTAAATTAGAAATAGGTGGTAATAGAATTATAATAAATTCTAATGCGGAACTTGGTACAGCTCATGAAGAACTTGATATTGAATGTGATGGAGATGGTCTTAAAATTGCTTTTAATCCAAGATATCTTATAGATGCTTTAAAAGCAGTTGAAGAAGATAAAGTTGCTATACAATTTACTGCTTCTTTAAGTCCGGCTATTATTAAACCTCTTGAAGGTGATGAGTATAAATATCTTATACTTCCTTTAAGAATGTGATAAAGGAGATTTATTATGAATGTTGTTGAAATAAAGACAGATTTTATAAAACTTCAGCAAGTTTTAAAACTTGCAAGTATTATAGATACTGGTTCTGATGCAAAATATTATATATCTGAAGGTATGGTAAAAGTTAATGGAGTTATTGCTACTGAAAGAGGTAAAAAAATAAGAAATGGCGATATTGTTGAAGTTTCTGGTTTAGGCTCTGTAAAAGTAGTTGGTCCTCAATTATAATTGAATATTTATACAATGTTGAGTTTAATATTTCTAAACAAACAGGCTGTTATTTAACAGCCTGTGTTTTTCTATGAAGGACAAAAAGAAGGTGATTTTTTGTATATTGAAAGTATTACTGCTTCTAATTTTAGAAATCTTTTAGATATAGATGTAAAACTTAATAATGGCATAAATATTTTTTATGGAAATAATGCTCAGGGTAAAACAAATATATTAGAATCTATTTATGTTTGCGGTACTGGACGTTCTCATAGAACAAGAATTGATAGCCGTCTTGTTAATTTTAATGAACAAGAATGTCATGTAAGACTTTTTTGTGTTAAGGGAAAACGACGTGATAGAATAGACCTTCATGTAAAAAAAGATGAAAAAAAAGGTATTGCTATAAATGGTATTGCTATAAAAAAATCAGGTGAGCTTTTTGGTACTTTACTTACTGTTATATTTTCTCCTGAAGATTTAGGACTTGTTAAAGAAGGTCCTTCTGAAAGACGAAGATTTATGGATATGGAGCTTTGTCAAATGAGTAATGTATATTACCATGATTTACAGCAATATTATAAAGTTCTTAAACAAAGAAATAGTTTGCTTAAGGAAATTCAAAAAAATCCAAATCTTAAAGAAACCATTTTTATTTGGGACAGTCAACTCGAAGAATATGGTAAAAGGCTTATATCTGCCCGTAGAAACTTTATTTCTAAATTAAGTGATATATCAGCTTTAAAACATGAAAAAATTACTAGAGGTGGCGAAATACTGAAAATAGAGTATAAGCCAGATTGTATTGAGGAAAATTTTCATAAAAAATTAAATTCTAGTATTGAAAGAGATATTTTATATGGTAATACAAGTCAAGGTCCTCATAAAGATGATATTACTTTTTTTGTAAATGGGTGTGATGTAAAACTTTTTGGTTCACAAGGTCAGCAAAGAACTACTGCTTTAAGTACACGTCTTGCAGAAATAGATATTATTGAAAATGAAACAGGAGAAAAGCCTGTTGTGCTTCTTGATGATGTTTTTTCTGAATTAGATGAAAGTCGTCAAAAATTTTTACTTGAAAGTATAGCTGATACACAAATAATAATTACTTGTACAGGTGTTGAGGATATAGTTAGAAATTATATAAAAAATGCAGGAATTTATTATGTAGAAAATGGAAATATAACAGAAAAAACCGGTATATAATTCTTTATTATGTATACCGGTTTTTTATTTTTAAAAATGCTAACAATACTTATTTTTAATTAATTATTTGTTTGTGTAAAATAAATAAAAATTAATATTAAAATAAAATGTTTTTGACGTTTAGAATACTTTTTAAAAGGCTATATTTTTTATTATAAATAAGTATTCAAAAATGGTCTTAAATACTGTTTTTCAGCCTTTTTTTTGACCTATTTCCTTGTTAAATCCATAAAAAAATGGTATAATAAAAAACAGTAATTAATGAAAGTTTAATTTATTATTTTTAATGTTTCACCTTAGGTGAATTATTTTTTTGCAAGGTTCTTTGGGGCCTTTTTATGATTGAGGAGAGATAATATTTATGTCAGCAGAGTATAATGAAAGTCAAATACAGGTCCTTGAGGGTCTTGAGGCCGTTAGAAAGCGTCCCGGTATGTATATTGGTTCAACTGGTACAAGAGGACTTCATCATCTTGTATATGAAATAGTTGATAATGCCGTTGATGAGGCTCTTGCAGGATTTTGTACAGAAATTTATGTTTTTATACACAAAGATAATACTATAACAGTAAAAGATAACGGAAGAGGTATTCCTGTAGGTATACATCATCAAAAAGGTATACCGGCTGTTGAAGTTGTATTTACTATACTTCATGCAGGTGGAAAATTTGGCGGTGGAGGCTATAAGGTTTCTGGTGGTCTTCATGGTGTTGGTGCTTCTGTTGTAAATGCTCTTTCTGAATGGCTTGATGTTAGAGTTGAAACAGAAGGTAAAATATATGAACAGAAATATAGTAGAGGTAATGTTCTTACAAAGCTTACTGTTGTTGGTGAAACTGAAAATCATGGTACAACTGTAACTTTTAAACCAGATGCACAAATTTTTGATGACCTTATTTTCCAGTTTGATGTACTTAAACAAAGACTTAGAGAAACTGCCTTTTTAACAAAAGGTCTTAAAATTAATCTTATAGATGAAAGAGAAGGTATTGAACAAAATCGTTCATTCCATTATGAAGGTGGTATAAAAGAATTTGTTACTTTTATAAATAAAAACCGTTCTCCACTTTATGATAATGTATTTTATGCTGAAGGTTCAAAAGATGGTGTATTTGTTGAAGTTGCTTTCCAACATAATGATGGTTATATGGAAAATATACATTCTTTTGTAAATAATATAAATACTGTTGATGGTGGAACACATCTTGTAGGTTTTAAATCAGGTCTTACTAAAACTGTAAATGATTATGGTAAGAAATTTAATCTTATTAAAGAAAATGATAAAAACCTTTCTGGTGATGATGTAAGAGAAGGTATAACAGCAGTTATAAGCGTAAAAGTACCTGAACCACAGTTTGAAGGACAAACAAAAACAAAATTGGGAAATGGGGAAGTAAAAGGTATTGTTGAAGGTATATTCAGCGAGGAACTTGCTTTCTTCCTTGAACAGAACCCTCAAACTGGAAAAATAATTATAGAAAAAGCTCTTGTTGCTTCAAGAGCTAGAGATGCTGCAAAAAAAGCAAGGGAACTTGTAAGAAGAAAAACAGGTCTTGAAAGTACAAGACTTCCAGGAAAACTTACTGACTGTTCAGATAGAGACCCTAGAAATTGTGAAATTTATCTTGTAGAGGGTGATTCTGCCGGTGGTTCAGCTAAGAAGGCTCGTGACCCTAAAACACAGGCTGTACTTCCTTTAAGAGGTAAAATACTTAATGTTGAAAAAGCTCGTCTTGATAGAATTCTTAGTAGTGAAGAAATAAAAGCTATGATTACTGCTTTTGGAACAGGCATTTCTGAAGATTTTGATATTGAAAAACTTAGATACCATAAAATAGTTATTATGACTGATGCCGATGTTGACGGTGCTCATATAAGAACTCTTCTTCTTACTTTCTTTTATAGATATATGCGTCCTCTTATTGAGGAAGGTAAAGTATATATTGCACAGCCTCCTCTTTATAGAGTTGAAAAAAATAAAAAACACTATTATGTTTATGATGATATAGAACTTGAAAAACTTTATGAAGAAATTGGAAGAACAGGTATAAAAGATGTTCAAAGATATAAAGGTCTTGGAGAAATGGACTTTGACCAGCTTCGTGATACAACTATGGACGTTAAGCATAGAATACTTAAAAAAGTAGACCTTAATGATGCTATTACAGCTGATGAAATTTTTAGTATGCTTATGGGTGATAAAGTTGAGCCAAGACGTGATTTTATTACAGAAAATGCTAAGTATGTAAGTAATCTTGATATTTAATTTTTAAAAATTAGGAGTTTGTCCTTAAGGGCAATTTTAGCCGTTATTTTTAATGGCTCTTATAGAGAAAGGACGTTAAAATAAATGGAACATAATCAATATGACAAAATGGTTGCCGTCGATATAGGGGAAGAAATGAAAAAATCCTATATTGATTATGCCATGAGTGTAATAGTTGCAAGAGCACTTCCAGATGTAAGAGATGGTCTTAAGCCTGTTCAAAGAAGAATTTTATTCTCTATGAGTGAGCTTAACCTTGACCCTTCAAAATCATATAAAAAATCAGCTCGTATTGTTGGTGAAGTTATGGGTAAATATCACCCTCACGGTGATAGTTCAATATATCAGGCTATGGTTCGTCTTGCTCAAAATTTCTCAATGAGATATATGCTTGTTGATGGTCATGGAAACTTTGGTTCAATAGATGGTGATGGTGCTGCTGCTTCTCGTTATACAGAAGCCAGAATGTCACGTATAGCTGTTGAAATGCTTTCTGACATAGATAAAAATACAGTTGATTTTACACCTAACTATGACGAAAATGAAAAAGAACCTGTTGTTTTACCTGCAAGAATACCTAATCTTCTTGTAAATGGTTCTGCCGGTATTGCTGTTGGTATGGCAACAAATATACCACCTCATAATCTTGGAGAAGTTATAGATGGTGTTGTAAGAATTATTGATAATAAAGTAAATGAAAATAGAGAAACTGATGTTGAGGAGCTTATGGAACTTATACAAGGTCCTGACTTCCCAACTGGTGCAAATATACTTGGTAGAAGTGGTATAAGAGCTGCATATAGAACTGGTAGAGGTAAAATAATAGTTCGTTCTGAAGCTGAAATAGAAACTCTTGAAAATGGTAGAGAAAGAATTGTTATTACAGAAATTCCTTATCAGGTTAATAAAGCAAGACTTGTTGAAAAAATAGCTGACCTTGTACATGAAAAACGTGTTGAAGGTATTAGTGGAATACTTGATGAGTCTGCTGGTGATGATATTAAAATTACAATAGACCTTAAAAAAGATACAAATGCAAATGTTGTTTTAAATCAGCTTTATAAGTTTTCACAGCTTCAAGAAAGCTTTGGTGTAATAATGCTTGCTCTTGTAGATGGAAAACCTGAGGTTTTAAATCTTAAAGGTATACTTGATGAATATATAAAACATCAAGAGGAAGTTGTTACAAGAAGAACTAAATTTGACCTTGAAAAAGCTGAAAAAAGAGCTCATATACTTGAAGGTCTTAAAATTGCTATAAGTAATATTGATGAAGTTATAAGAATAATAAGAACAAGCTATGATGATGCTAAAGAAAGACTTATGGAAAGATTTGAACTTTCTGAAGTTCAAGCACAGGCTATTTTGGAAATGCAGCTTCGTAGACTTCAAGGTCTTGAACATGAAAAAATAGATAATGAATATAGAGAGCTTATGGAAAGAATAAAATACTTTAAAGCAATTCTTTCTGATGAAAAACTTCTTTTTGGTGTCATAAAAGAGGAAATTCTTGCAGTTAAAGCTAAGTATGCTGATGAACGTCGTACAAGAATTATAAATAATCCAGGTGAAATTGATATAGAAGACCTTATTGAAGAAGAAACAAGTGTTGTTACTATGACAAACCTTAATTATGTAAAGAGAACTCCTCTTGCTACTTATAAGAGCCAAAATAGAGGTGGTAGAGGTATTATGGGTATGCAGACAAGAGATGAAGACTTTGTTAAAAATCTCTTTGTAACTTCAACTCATGATTATATACTTTTCTTTACTAACTTTGGTAAGGTATTTAAAATAAAAGGATATGAAATACCAGAAGCAGGAAGAACTGCAAGAGGTATGGCTATTGTAAATCTTCTTGAACTTTCAGCTGGTGAAGATATAACTGCTGTAATGCCTGTAAAAGATTTTGAAGAAGATAAATACCTTGTTATGATAACAAAAGAAGGTATTATAAAAAGAACAGATATGATGAGCTTCAAAAATATAAGAAAAGGCGGTCTTGTAGCTGTAAATCTTAGAGAAGATGACGAACTTATATCTGTACTTCTTACAGATGGCACAAAAGATATTTTTGTTGGTACAAGAAATGGTATAGGTATTCGTTTTAATGAAAATGATGCAAGACCTATGGGAAGAAGTGCAACAGGTGTTAAAGCAATAACTCTTAATGAAGATGATTATGTTGTTTCTGCTCTTATTATGGAAGAAGGTATGAAAGTTCTTAATGTAACTGAAAATGGTTATGGAAAACGTACAGATGCTTCTGAATTTAAGGTTCAAATAAGAGGCGGTAAAGGTGTTAAAATACATCAGCTTACAGAAAAAACAGGACTTCTTACTGAAACTGTAATACTTGGTGATAATGAAGATATTATGCTTATTACTTCTGAAGGTGTTATAATACGTCTTAGGGGTAAAGATATTTCAACATTTGGTAGAATTTCTCAAGGTGTAAAACTTATGAACCTTAACGAAGGTATAAGCGTTGTAAGTATAGCAAAAATTTCAGAAGATGAAATTGAGGATGAAACTAATGAAGAAATAGTTGAAAATATAGAAAAATAATTTATTATAAAACAAGGGACTGCCAAAGGCAGTCCCTTGTTATTTACTCAAGAAGTTTATCAGTCGATATTTGTAAAACATCAGCAATTATTTTTAATTCTATGTCTGTCACAAATCTTTTTCCAGTTTCTATACGTTGTATTGCATTTTTATCTAAATCAAGACCTTTAAGTTGTAACATATCAGCAAAAGCCCTTTGAGATACTTTAGGATTAAGTTTTTTTCTCATAATTGCTATTTTTGAACCACATATATTTAAACTTCCATCAATATTTCTATTTTTATAAATAATAATCACCTCTTAAGGTCGTACAAACAAATACTCGTCCTGTATTTGTTCAATAGGAATATCATATTGTAGAAGTTTTTTTGTTGTTTCATAATGTATATCATTAAGACGTGCAATATCTTTTTGTCTTAAAAGAGCATTTTGCTCATCAACAGGTAATGTAAGCATTTCATATACACTTCTTACAACAAAATGGTCTATACCATCTGTACCTCTAAATTGTGTCCATATAGGAACGAATGATACACTATCTACTGTGGCTTTGTTATCATCTATTTTCTTAATATCAATATTTAAAAGTATAGATGCATTTCTTGGTACTGTTGTTTGAGATGATATAAAATTTCCCATAGAATACATTACAAAACATTGTCTTTCTGTTCCGTCTTCGTCTATTACTGTTTTATATTCCATAGGTAAAAGGACATGAGGATGACTTGCAACAACTATATCTGCACCCCAGTTAAACATTTCATCAATATATTCTATAACATAATCATCAGGTGTTTCTTTATATTCTGTACCTATATGTGGCATTACAACAACTATATCTGATATTTCTCTTGCTTTTTCAATATCAGATTTTATTTTGTCTTTTGTTGTATCATCAATTATATTTACCATATATGAATTTTTAACAGGTATTCCGTTTGTGCCGTATGTATATGAAAGAAAAGCTACATTTATTCCATTTACATTTTGAATAAGTATATTTTGACTTTCTTCTTCTGTTCTATATGTACCCATATGATAAATACCATATTCATCAAGTTTATCAAGTGTTCTTATAAGCCCACTACTTCCAGAGTCCATACAATGGTTATTTGCTGTTGTAAGTATATCAAATCCTGCATCTTTTAGAGCATCAAGAAAACTATCAGGAGTGGAAAACATAGGATAATCACTTACTGTTCCACCAAATGTTGTTTCAAGATTACCTATTACACAATCTGCTTTTTCAAAATATCTTTTCATATCTTGAAAGTTATGCATAAAATTATATGTATCTGTTTTGGCATCATATGCTTCATTATATTGATAGCTATGAACCATTATATCTCCTGTAAAAGTAAGTTTTGCTGTTGATATTACAGGTTCTTTTGGTTCTTCTTCTACTTCTTCAATTTCTTCTGCACTAATATTTTCTATATTATCATTAATAACAGGTTCTGTTTTTTCTGTACAACCTGTAAATATAAATATAAAAATAGATATTACAAAAATAAAAATTATTTTGGTTTTTTTCATAATAAAAACCTCCATTTATTTTTGATACTTAAGTTTTTCTGTTTCATAAAGATTGTTACCTTCAGAGTCTATTATTACTACAAGTGGAAAATCTTCAACATAAAGTTTATATACTGCTTCTGCTCCAAGGTCTTCATATGCTATAAGTTCACATTTTTTTATATGGCTTGCTATTAATGCACCTGCACCACCTGTTGCTCCAAAATATACTGCTGTATGCTTCTTCATAGCATTTATAACATTTTCGTTTCTTGCACCCTTTCCAATCATTCCAGTTTCACCTTTTTCAATCATAAAAGGTGCATATGCATCCATTCTTCCTGATGTTGTAGGGCCTGCTGAACCTATAACTTGATTAGGTTTTGCTGGAGAAGGACCAGCATAGTATATTATTGCATTTTCCATATCGAAAGGAAATTTTCCTGTTTTTTCGTAGTCTTCTATCATTCTTTTATGTGCTGCATCTCGTGATGTGTATATTGTTCCTGTAAGACTTACTATATCACCTGCTTTAAGATTTGCTGTTTTTTCCTTTGTGAGAGGAGTTGTTATATTTATTGTCATGATTATACCTCCTTATATTTCAGCTTCTGCATGACGTGTTACATGACAGCTTATATTTATTGCAATAGGCATACCTGCTATATGAGTTGCAAATGTTTCTATATTTACACCAAGAACTGTTGTGTTTCCACCAAGACCTTGTGGTCCTATGCCTAAATTATTCATTTTTTCAAGAAGTTCTTCTTCCATTTCTCTTATATGAGGTTTTTCAGAATGAGAACCTATTTTTCTTAAAAGAGCTTTTTTTGCAAGATATGCACTCATTTCAAAATTTCCACCACAACCAATTCCAACAACCATTGGTGGACATGGGTTTGGTCCTGCCTCTTTTACTGTTTCTAAAATTGCTTTTTTTGCACCCTCTATTCCATCAGATGGTTTTAACATATATACACGACTCATATTTTCGCTACCAAATCCTTTTGGTGCAACTGTTATTTTTATTTTATCACCTGAAACTATGTCATAATGTATTATTGCAGGAGTATTATCTTTTGTATTTATACGAATAAAAGGGTCTGAAACCACAGATTTTCTAAGATAGCCTTCTGTATATCCTCTTCTTACACCTTCATTTATAGCTTCTGTTAAAAGCCCATCTGTTATATGTACATCTTGTCCTATTTCTACAAAAACAATAGCCATTCCTGTATCTTGACATATTGGCATATTTTCTGATTTTGCTATATCTGCATTTTTTGTAAGTTGGCAAAGTATTTCTTTTCCAACAGGTGATGTTTCACTACACTTTGAACATTCAATAGCATTGTAAACATCATCATTAAGTATACAGTTGGCTTCAATACAAAGTCTTTTTACAGTTTCAATAATTTCATTTACTGAAATATTTCTCATAATATCAGACACTTCCTTATAATAAATTTTATGTTTAAATATATCATAGCAAAAAATAAAATTAAATAAAATATATTATTTTTTTACATTTTTTGTTATATATAAAAAATGTATACATTAAAACATAACAAAAAACTTATATACAAATGTAATTGATTTAAAGACAAATGTAGAAAATAGGTTTTTGTATATAAGTAAAAAATATAAAAAATGGTTAAAAAATAAGGTTTAGTTATATATTTGATTGTGTATTTTGTAGTTAGTCAGTTTTGATATAAGAAAAAGTTATATGAAATATAGATGGTAAAACAATGTACACCACTTGAATACAAAAAAAATATGCCTTGACGTAAGGCCTATTTAAGCGTATTATTTACCAAAATAAAAAAACAGAAAGTTGTTTCGTTATATGAAACAATAAAATAAAGGCAAATACAGTGCTTAATAAATGTTGTTTCGTTATATGAAACAAATAGTGCTTCTGAAAAGGTTGAGGGGGAATTATTTATGAAGAAATTTTTAGCAGCTATAATGGCAGTAGCTATGACATTCTCACTTGCTGCATGTGGTTCAAGCAGTAATGGAAACACAGCTGATGCAAACGGAGAAGATACATTTGTTATTGGAGGACTTGGACCTCTTACAGGTAGTGCTGCTTCTTATGGTATTTCTGTAAAACAGGGTGCAGAAATAGCTATTAAGGAAATAAATGAAGCAGGCGGTGTTAAAGTTGGAGATAGAACTGTAAAACTTGCTCTTAACTTTAAAGATGATGAAGCTAGTGAAGAAACAGCTATTACAGCTTATAACTCACTTATGGATGAAGGAATTGACGCTCTTTTAGGAAATGTTACAAGTGCTCCTTGTATTGTTATAAAAGATTATACTGCACAAGATGGAATTTTACAGATTACACCATCAGGTTCAGCTATAAACTGTATTACAGATGCTGATAATGCATTCAGATTATGTTTTACAGACCCACTTCAGGGAAAAACAATGGCTGATTTTGCTGTTAATGATTTAGGATATAAAAATATTGCTGTTATATTTAATAACTCTGATGAATACAGCACAGGTATGAAAGATGCTTTCGTAGAAGAAGTTGCTGCTTTAGGTGGAACTGTTGTTTCAACACAGGCTTTCAATGAAGGTGATGTTGACTTTACAGCACAGCTTACAGCTATTAAAAATACAAATGCAGAAATACTTTTTGTACCTACTTACTATGAAGCTGCAGCTTATATAGCACAGCAGGCTAAAGATATTGGACTTGAACTTCCTTTAATCGGTGGAGACGGTTGGGACGGAGTTCTTAAACAGGTTACAGACACTTCAACTGTTGAAGGTGCTATATTCTTAAGTCCATTCCTTTCAACAGACCCAGAAGTTGCTGACTTTGTAAATGCTTATGAAACAGCATATAAAGCAACTCCTGACCAGTTCGCTGCTGATGGATATGACGTTGTTTATGTTATGAAAGCAGCTATGGAAAAAGCTGGTTCAACTGAAAGTGCTGATATGATTGCTGCTATGACAGAAATCGAAGTTCAGGGACTTACAGGTAATGTTAAATTCTCAGCTGATGGTGAACCTGAAAAAGGTGCTAAATTCGTAACAATTAAAGATGGTCAGTATGCTGCTTATCATGTAGGAGATACAGAAGAAACAACAGCAGAATAATTTATTTTAATAAAATAAAAAGTAATTAATTTTGCCCTCCCTGTTGTCAGGGAGGGCAAATGTTTCGTTTGCAAAAACTTTAAGCAATTAAAGTGTTTTTTAATTTATAAAGTAAGTAAAAAAATAAGATGTAAAAGAGGTGGAGAAAAACATGTTTAATAATATTTTAGAACAGCTTATAAACGGTTTAAGAACAGGAAGTATATATGCACTTATCGCTCTTGGATATACAATGGTTTACGGTATTGCAAAAATGATTAATTTCGCACATGGTGATATCATTATGGTTGGTGCATATGCACTCTATGTTGCCATAGTTCTTTTACATCTTCCTGTTATACCGGCTATAATATTTACATGTGTTGTTTGTTCAGTATTAGGTATACTTATAGAAAGGATTGCATATAAGCCTTTAAGAAATGCTCCAAGACTTGCAGTTCTTATTACTGCTATTGGTGTAAGTTATTTCTTACAGAGTGCATCACTTCTTATATTTAAAGCAACACCTATTCCTTTCCAATCAATAATAAATATAGATTCTATAACAATAGGTGGAGTTACAGTATCTGGTATAACAATAGTAACACTTGTTGTTACAACAATTTCTATGATTGCACTTACACTTTTTATAAATAAAACAAAAGCAGGTAGTGCTATGCGTGCTGTTTCAGAAGATATGGGAGCTGCACAACTTGTAGGTATAAATGTAAATAAAACAATAACTTTAACATTTGCTATTGGTTCATTCCTTGCTGCTATTGCAGGTATACTTTACATATGTCAGTATCAATCACTTAAACCTACAATGGGTGCTTTACCAGGTATTAAAGCCTTTGTTGCTGCCGTTTTAGGTGGTATCGGAAGTATTCCTGGGGCTATGCTTGGAGGAATTATACTTGGTATAATTGAAAGTTTATCAAAAGCTTTTATTTCAACAGAGCTTTCAGATGCTATTGTTTTCAGCGTTCTTGTAATTGTTCTTCTTGTAAAACCTTCCGGTTTCCTTGGCAAGAAGAAAAATGAAAAGGTTTAAGGAGGTGTACGCTGTGGAAAATTTAAAGAAAAAATTTGCCGGAAAACAGGCTTTTATCTATTTAGCTATTATTGTATTAACTTATGTTTTGATTACTGTTTTAATGAGTACCGGTCTTCTTAACCGTCAGTATACATCACTTCTTGTACCTATTGCTATAAATGTTATTCTTGCAGTATCATTAAATCTTATTACAGGATTTTTAGGTGAACTCTCATTAGGTCATGCAGGTTTTATGTCTATAGGTGCTTATGTAGGTGCTTTAATAACAATAAATATGGATGCTCCTGAATTTGTAGAACTTACACTTGGTCTTATTGCAGGTGGTGCTGTAGCAGCTTTATTCGGCTTTATAATAGGTATGCCGGTATTAAGACTTAATGGAGACTATCTTGCCATTGTTACTCTTGGGTTTGGTGAGATTATAAAATCAGTACTTATATCAATGAAAATTACAAATGGTGCAAAGGGACTTCAAAGAATTCCTCTTTATACAACATATAAAAGTTATACTCTTGTATTCATACTTATGGTTATATCAGTTATTGCAATTATGAATATTGTAAAATCAAGACATGGTAGAGCAATATCTTCTATAAGAGATAATAGTATTGCTACACAATCAATAGGTATAAATGTAAGTCGTTTTAAAGTAATGACATTTGTTATATCTGCATTCTTTGCTGGTATTGCAGGTGTTTTATATGCTCATAACGTAGGTATACTTAAACCTACAACATTTGATTATAATAAATCAATAGAAATACTTGTTATAGTTGTTCTTGGTGGTATGGGTAGTATAAGAGGCTCTGTTATTGCTGCTATAATACTTACAGCACTTCCAGAACTTTTAAGAGGTGCAGATGATTTCCGTATGCTTCTTTATGCTGTTGTACTTATTATAATAATGCTTTTCAATCATTCAAAAATTAAAGAAGGACTTCTTAATAATAATGTATTTGGAAAGTTATTTAAAAGTGATAAAGAGAAGGTTGGTGAATAATAATGGCTTTACTTGAAGTAAATAATTTGGGAATATCGTTCGGTGGTCTTAGAGCCGTTGATAATTTCAATATAAATATAGAAAAAGGTGAGCTTTATGGTCTTATTGGACCTAATGGTGCCGGTAAAACAACAGTTTTCAACCTTCTTACAGGTGTTTATCCACCTACTGATGGAAGTATTGTTCTTGATGGTGTAAATTTAAATGGAAAATCAGCAAATGAAATATGTAGAGCTGGTATTGCAAGAACATTCCAAAATATACGTCTTTTTGACAAACTTACTGTTCTTGATAATGTAAAAACTGCATTACATAATCAGATAAAATATTCACTTTTAAGCAGTATATTACGTACACCTGCATATTTTAAAGCTGAAAAGGCTATGGATAAAAAAGCTTTAGAAATATTAAAAGTATTTGGTCTTGACCGCATACATGAATATAGAGCATCAAATCTTCCATATGGTATGCAGAGAAAACTTGAAATTGCGAGAGCTTTGGCAACAAATCCTAAGCTTATACTTCTTGATGAGCCTGCTGCCGGTATGAACCCAACAGAAACACAAGAGCTTATGGATATGATAAGATTTATAAGAGATAATTTTGATGTTGCTGTACTTCTTATAGAGCACGATATGAACCTTGTACTTGGTATATGTGAACAAGTTAAAGTTCTTGAGTACGGAAGAATTATTGCAGAAGGTGACCCTATAAAAGTTGTAAATGACCCTAAAGTTATTACAGCATATCTTGGAGAATAAAAGGAGGAAGCGTTTTTATGTTAAAAGTAAAAAATCTTAATGTATACTATGGAAACATACATGCCATTAAAGACGTTTCCATAGAAGTAAATGAAGGTGAAATTGTTTCTCTTATCGGTGCAAACGGTGCTGGTAAAACAACAACTCTTCAGACAATATCAGGTCTTTTAAAAGCTCGTTCAGGTGAAATTGAATTTTTAGGTCACGACCTTATAAAAACTGAACCACATAAAATATTACAGCTTGGTGTTGCACAAGTTCCAGAAGGAAGACGTGTTTTTGCTGAGCTTAGTGTAAAAGAAAATTTACAGCTTGGAGCTTATACAATAAAAGATACAGCAGAAAATATAAAAGAAGATAGAAAAATGGTTTATAAACGTTTTCCACGTCTTCAGGAGCGTAAAAAACAGCTTGCAGGAACTCTTTCTGGTGGTGAGCAGCAAATGCTTGCTATGGGTAGAGCTCTTATGAGCAGACCTAAAATACTTCTTCTTGATGAGCCTTCAATGGGGCTTTCACCTCTTCTTGTTAAAGAGATTTTTGAAATTATAAAAGAGGTTAATAAATCTGGTGTTACTGTTCTTCTTGTTGAACAGAATGCTAAAATGGCACTTTCAATATCTGATAGAGCTTATGTTCTTGAAACAGGCAAAATCGCTATGGAAGGTAATGCTAAAGAGCTTATGCAGAATGAATCTATTAAAAAAGCATACCTTGGTGCTTAATAAAAAACTCTCTGGATTTCAGAGAGTTTTTTTATGTTTGTATTCTTCTGTTAGTTCTAAATATCCCCTTTTGTTATATATAATACCTGCCCATTCTAAAATTGAAGATAATATAAATACAGGGTCATATCCAGATTCTCCGTCACTTTTTCCGAAATAATTTTTTAGTATTGTTCCTGCAACCGTTGTTTCTTCACAGCCTTTTTGACCAAGTTTGAAATTTCTTGCATTTCCTTTTTTTGCTTTTCCATTTTGCTTTTCTAAAAGACTTATTATTATATCAAATACTTCATAAGTAAATACAGGTGGAAGATTGTCACAAATAATATATTTATCATTTTGATTAAATGTTATTTGATAAATTTTTCCTTGTAATGATTTAACTTTTGCTGTACCACCATTTTTTATAAGTTTTTCTTTTATTATATAGGATATAGGTATTTTTGACATTTTACTACCTCCACAAATTTGTTATAAATATAATAAATCATAGATAAATATATAAATCAATATATTTTTTGAAAAATAGTATTTAATATTTATTAAAAACTATTGACAAAACTATTATAAAGTAGTATTATATACAAGTCGCAGGTTAATATAGCTTTTTATTTTGCCCAGATAGCTCAGTTGGTAGAGCAGAGGACTGAAAATCCTCGTGTCACTGGTTCGATTCCGGTTCTGGGCACTTTTTTATTTCCAAAATCAAAAAGGCGTAATTATAAATTACGCCTTTTTTGTTTTATATTTTTTCAAATGTTGAATTTGATGTTGTTATTATATCTCCGTTTTCTGTTACAAATACTGCTTCTATACCATCAAGACTTTCGATAAGTTCAAGTCCTTTTTCAAGACCAAGTATAAAGCAAGATGTACTTAAAGCATCTGCATCAGCTGATTTTATACCTTCTATTGTTACAGAAACAAGTCCACTATCAGCTGGTTTTCCTGTTTTTGGGTCAAGTATATGATGATATTTTTCGCCTTCATATTCAAAATAACGTTCATATGTACCAGATGTTACTATTGTTCCATTTTCGCAAGAAACAGCACCTAAAACTTCATTTGATTCTGCAAAAGGTTTTTGTACACCTATTTTAAATGAAGTATTATCAGGTTTTGACCCTATTGTTACTACATTTCCACCAAAGTTTATAAGGGCAGATGTTATATTTTCTGATATAAGATATTCTGCTGTTTTATCAGCTATATATCCCTTTGCTATACCGCCTAAATCTATTTCTGTATTTGGATTTGATTTTGTTACTACATTTCCATCTATACTTATAAAATCCATTCCTACATAAGTTAAAAGCAATGAAATTTCATCATCTGAAGGTGGTATAGGATTTTCGTTATGAAAATTCCATTTTTCTGAAAGAGGAGCTATTGTAATATCAAATGCACCATTAGAAAGCTCATAGTATTTTTTTGAAAGATTTATAAGCTCTGCTGTTTCATCAGAAACAGTTATAGGTTCTCCTTTTGATTTATTTATTAAACTTACATCACTAGTTTCTATTGTTTTTGAAAGCTTGTTTTCAAGGTCTTTACACATTTTAAAGGCATCTACTATAATTTCTTCAGGGTCTTTTTCAGTTTCGCCAGAGTATAATGTTATTGTTGTAACAGTATCAAACATAAAAGATGTATTTGATACAGGTGTATTATATACTTTTGAGTTATTAGAAGTTTTGCTTTGACACCCAGAAAATATTATACAAGCTGATAATATTAATAGTAAAAGTGGTTTAAGTATTTTTTTCATCTTTTCTCTCCTTTAAAAAATTTTTTAAAATTATACTTTTCAAAACTAAATATAATTATGTATTATATAACATATCAAAATATTATAAAAGGACTGAGTGCATGAAGAAAAAAGACATAATATTAATAATTTCAATTATAATAATTGCTGTAATATCCTATTTTTTCTTTACTTTCGGGAAAAATGAGAAGGGTAGCCAAGTTATTATAACTGTTGATGGAACCGTAATTGAGAAATTTAATCTATATGAAGATAGAGAGTATACAATAAGAAACGGTGACCATTATAATATACTTACTATAAAAGATGGCTATGTTGATATTACAGAAGCAGATTGTCCAGACAAACATTGTGTTAATCAAAAAAGAATAAATAAAAATGGAGAAAAAATAATATGTCTTCCAAATAAAACAATAGTAGAAATAACAGGAGCTGAAGAAAATACTATTGATAGCATAGCCAACTAAATAAATAAAAATAGGCAGGTGTATTTATGAACAGCAGTCAGAAAACAGCATATTATGGTATATTTGCAGCATTGGCAATTATTATGGGATGGGTGGAAATGATGATACCTTTACCTGTGCCTGTGCCTGGAGTTAAAGTTGGTCTTGCTAATGTTATAGTTGTTATGGCTATGTATTATTTTGATAATAAAACAGCTTTAGGTATATCATTTATACGAATTGTAATATCTGGACTACTTTTTTCTGGTTTTTCCGGTTTTTTATATAGTGTTGCTGGTGCAATACTAAGTTTTATAATTATGGTGTTGGCTAAAGATATAATTAAGTTTAATATATACAGTGTCAGCATATTAGGTGGAATTTGTCATAATATTGGTCAGATTGTCATTGCAAGTCTTGTTGTTAAGACAAATCTGTCTATTTATCTGCCTATACTTATAATTTCGGGGCTTATAACAGGGGCTTTAATAGGCATAATAGCAAAAAATTGCTTAACTCTTGTTAAGAAATAATTTATTTATAGAAAATTATTTCATTTAGTGATAAACTATTTAAAATATAAACGTGATTAATATTAAAAAAACTTTAGTATATGAAATAAGGAGGAGTTTTAAAATGGCATTTTATTACAATGAACCTTCACGTACATTTAGTGAGTATCTTCTTGTACCAGGGTATTCTTCATCAGAATGTATTCCAGCAAATGTAAGTCTTAAGACACCTGTTGTTAAATTTAAAAAAGGTGAAGAACCTGCTATAACAATGAATATACCTATGGTTTCTGCTGTTATGCAATCTGTATCTGATGACAAAATGGCTGTTGCTCTTGCAAAAGAAGGCGGTATTTCATTTATATATGGTTCTCAGACAATAGAAAGCCAGGCAGCTATGGTTGCTCGTGCAAAATCATATAAAGCAGGATTTGTTGTAAGTGATTCTAATATTAAACCAGATTGTACTTTACAGGATATCTTAGACCTTAAAGAAAAAACTGGTCATTCAACAGTTGCTGTTACAGAAGATGGAACTTCAACAGGAAAACTTATCGGTATTGTTACAAGCCGTGATTATCGTATAAGTCGTATGGAAAGAAGTGTTAAAGTAAAAGAGTTTATGACTCCTTTTGAAAAACTTGTTGTTGCTCCAAAGGGAACTTCTCTTAAAGAAGCTAATAATATAATTTGGGACCACAAACTTAATGCACTTCCAATTGTTGATGAAAATCAGCACCTTGTATATATGGTATTCCGTAAAGATTATGATTCACATAAAGAAAATGTAAATGAACTTCTTGATGCATCAAAAAGATATGTTGTTGGTGCTGGTATAAACACAAGAGATTATGAACAGAGAGTACCTGCACTTGTTGAAGCAGGAGCTGACGTTTTATGTATAGACTCATCAGAAGGTTTCTCTGAATGGCAGAAAATTACTATACAGTATATAAGAGAAAAATATGGAGATACTGTAAAAGTAGGTGCGGGAAATGTTGTTGACCGTGAAGGATTTATGTTCCTTGCAGAAGCAGGAGCTGACTTTATTAAAATCGGTATAGGTGGAGGCTCTATCTGTATAACAAGAGAACAAAAAGGTATTGGTCGTGGACAGGCTACTTCTGTTATTGAAGTTGCTGCTGCAAGAGATGAGTACTATGAAAAAACAGGTATTTATATTCCTATTTGTTCTGATGGTGGTATTGTATATGACTATCATATAACACTTGCACTTGCTATGGGTGCTGATTTCGTTATGCTTGGTAGATATTTCTCTCGTTTCGATGAAAGCCCTACAAATAAAGTAAATATTAACGGAAGTTATATGAAAGAATACTGGGGTGAAGGTTCAAGCAGAGCTAGAAACTGGCAGAGATATGACCTTGGTGGAGATAAGAAAATGGCATTTGAAGAGGGTGTTGACTCTTATGTTCCATATGCCGGAAAACTTAAAGACAATGTTAATCTTACACTTAGTAAAGTTAAACATACAATGTGTAACTGTGGTGCATTAACAATTCCTGAGCTTCAGAAAAACGCTAAAATAACACTTGTTTCAGCTACAAGTATTGTTGAAGGTGGAGCTCATGACGTTGTTCTTAAAGACAATAATATGACTGTAATTAAATAATTTATTTAAAGCCGGAATTTTCCGGCTTTTTTTATGTCTGTTTTTAGATAATATTGGGACAAGGGCATAATTTTACTATTTTCTGACTATACTTTTATTAAAAGGCATATAGAGGAGGATTTTTTATGACAGCCGAAAAAATACTTGAAAACAGATATACTGAAAAAGAAATAATTGATGAAATAGAAAATATAAAATTACAGCTTAATAAAACAAAAATGAATTTTGATATGTCTACTGATGAAATTCTTATTGATAGCTATATTTATGAGATAATATCGCTCAATAAAAAATACCAGTATTTTTTGAGGCTGGCAAAGAAATATGGTATATCAGCAAAAGTGTTTAAAAAGCAAAAAAAATCTTTATGGAAAAACAAATAGGGGAGGTCTATTAATTGGATTCTAACAGCATGATACATCTTATGCTTGTTATATGTTTTATAATACTTATGATAGTCTTGTTCTCTAAACCAATTAAATTTATATTGAAGTTTTTATTAAATGCAAGTATTGGATATATTTTATTTACAGTTATGAATTATATTGGATTTTCTATTGGTGGAAATATTATTACCTGTACTGTATCAGGTATATTAGGTATACCGGGAATTATTGGAATACTTGCTATAAACACTCTAATTTGAGAATACGATTGTTGACTAAATTGTGGATAGATGTTACTATAAAAAAGGATGTAGAAAAATATGTTCTATATCCCCAATCCTTTTAAATTTTAAAGTATATATCACTCCCGGAATAAGAAATCCCCGTTTCTTATTCTAAAAACTCATTGAATTTATTTTCAATGAGTTTTTTCTATATATAGAAAGGAATTTTTATGAGTAATTTAATTAATGATTTTTGCAATAATATAATATCTCAAGGTTTTTCAGAAGTTAAAATAAAATTTTCAGATAAAGAGTTTAATGAAAGAGCATTTATAAAGCCTGATAGCCCTGTTCTATACTATGTATCAATAGGTGATGATAGTTTTAATGACTTTTATGAATATACCGCTCAAAAGGCTGATTTTTCCCAAAATATGTATAGTTCTCTTAAAACTACTTTATCCATTGTCAGATGCAAAAGTGTAGTTTGTGTTAATATAATTATTGCAGATAATATTAATAGTGAAAAAATAGAATTTTTAAAATCAGCTGAAATATATCCTGAAACAGGTCACTATAATATATGGTGGATATATGATAAATCAGAAAATAAGATATATACAGGAAAAAATCATCCTGATAAAATTGTTGGAATAGAGAATATACTTTTTTATTCAGCTGGTGTAAAATCACAAGATATAAAAGAAATTAAAAAGCCGGAAGGTAATAATAAAATACCATTTACATTATCTATATGTTTTATAAATATAATAATATTTGCTATTATGATGATTATGGGAAAAAGAGAAGAATTTATACAGCTTTTCGGTAATAGTCAATATTATATATTAGAATATAAGGAATTTTATAGGCTTTTTTCTTCTATGTTTATTCATGCAGATGTATTTCATATTATTGAGAATATGATTTCTTTATATATATTTGGAGGAATGACAGAAAGATTTTATGGAAGCTTTGATACAGGTTTAATATATTTCTTTTCCGGAGCTGTTGGAAGTCTTATAAGTTTTGCTTTTGGAAACGGTATTTCTGTAGGTGCATCAGGTGCTATATTTGGTCTTATTGCATGTATATTATATACCTCAAAAGTAAATAAAAACTCAGTTGAGGGTATAAATTATGCAACAATGCTTATTATTGTTATATTAAATATATCATCAGGTTTTATGATTTCGGAAGTAGATAATTTCTGTCATATAGGCGGATTTTTATCTGGATTAATAGTTTCTAAAATAGTATATAAAGTAAAATAAACATATATTATCAACAGTTTTGTTGTGGATAAAATATGAATTATTATGCAAACGTATGTACTTATATATTATATATAAATGTTTAAAATTGTAAAAATATATAGTTATATAATTATAAAATTGTATAAAATATGTAATTAAAATGATATAATTTAATAGTAATGTAAAATAAAGTATATATATAATACAAATTTTATTATATTTTTAACTAATGGAAAGTTATCCACAGGGCTTTTGTGGATAATGTTAATAACTTATAAACAAATAAAACAAATATTTGATTTTATAATATTTTTTATATTATATATTGTGTTATAGAATTAAATAAAATGTTGTAAAACAAATATTTTTATTATTTAATAAACAATTATTGTAGTGATAAGGTGGGAGGTATAATATGAGTATTGAAGCAGTTAAAGAAAGCTTGCTTGAAGCTGTAAAAACATCAGATTATTCTGATAGGGTTATAGTTTTTGGAGAGGGTGCTAATAATGCAAAAATATTTATGATTGGAGAAGCTCCTGGTGGAGATGAAGAAAAACAAGGACATCCTTTTGTTGGAAAGGCCGGTAAAAATTTAAGTGAATTTTTAGATATTGTTGGACTTAAAAGAGATGAAATATATATTTCTAATGTAGTTAAAATAAGACCTTTTAATATTAGTCCTAAAACAGGAAAGCCTGTAAATAGAACACCAAATAAATCTGAAATTGAATTCTTTTCACCATATCTTATGAGAGAAATAGATGAAATTAAACCAGATATTATAGTAACTCTTGGTAATATACCTTTAAGAGCTGTTTTGGAAGATAACAAGGCTGTTATAGGTGATTATCATGGCAAAATAACAGAATATAATGGTAAAAAGATTTTTGCTCTTTATCACCCTGCTGCTATAATATATAATAGAGGTCTTAAAGATACATATTATGATGACCTTAATGAACTTAAAAAAATACTTTGAAAGATACCAAAAGGTATCTTTTTTTTGTTTTTATTTTAATACAATTAGTTAATATGTATTGTTTTTATTTATTTTTTCACTTTAAATGATACTTTATTTGCATTTTTTCACTATAATATCACTAATATTGTATTTTTATACATACAATGAGATTAAAAAAGAAATATTAAATAATTTTATTAAAAACTATTGACATTTTATTATTATAACTATATAATAAAGACAAGATAAAGGAAATAAATCAAAGAACAAATTCACAATAATAAAAGTTTTTTATTTAATTTTTTAATCTTATTAAACAATTCCCAGGGATAATTTTTATAATGATTGTTAAATGTTCGAGATTAAACGTTAATTTAAAATTGAGTTTGTATGATTTATAATTTTATCTTTGATTATATATTGTAAAGGTAATTAATTTATATTAATCCAGTACAATTTATAAAAGGAGGAACTCGCTAAAAGAACAATGTAATTAATTAAAAGACCATTTAAAAACCGTAATCTTAATTGTTTAACTGAAAAGCCAAGAGGTTTTCGATACCTAAGTATTATGCAATATATAAGCATAGAATTATTAGAGGTTTTTAATCAGAAAAAGTAAAGAATACGTACATTGTTAATTGAAGAGAGTCAATAAAATTTATTTTTTATACTTAATAAAATATATTTATACTAAAAAAGATAATATGATTTTATATATCGGATGTTGATACCGTAAATATCAGTATTTGATAAGAGTATAGTCAATTATACTTATAATAAATATGGATATATTATTATTAAAATAAAAGATAATATAAAAAAAGGGGATAGTCCAATGGAAGTGTTAGAACCAGTTAGTTCTAAAGAATAACCTTTGAATTTTGTGTAAAGAAACATTATTCAGAGGTTATTCTTTTTTTTGTAAAAAATAAAAGTGTTATAAATATAATTATTTATAACACTTTTTATGTTCCCGACAGGAATCGAACCTGCGACCTACCGCTTAGGAGGCGGCCGCTCTATCCTACTGAGCTACGGAAACATAATTCTTTATTATTTTAGGTATTATTTTGATTTTAGTCAATACTTTTATAATCAATTTTAATTATGTACTTGACAGAATATAAAATATACTTTAATCTACTAATGTGATGATGTGTTATAATATTTTTCGTTTTTAATAAAACATTTAATTTTAGGGGGAATTATTTATGAAGAAAAAAATATTGGCGTTAGGTTTAACATTTGTTATGGCTATGGGTGTTTTTGCAGGTTGTGGAAATACTGAAACAAAAACGACAGAAGAAAACAATACAGAAGTATCTGAAGAATCAAGTCTTGATTATGATAAAATTATAGTTGGTCTTGACGATACATTTGCACCTATGGGATTTAGAGATGAAAACGGTGAACTTACAGGTGCTGATGTTGAACTTGCAAAAGCTGCTTCAGAAGTTATTGGTGTTCCTTTTGAATTTCAGCCTATTGACTGGTCTATGAAAGAAACTGAGCTTAATAACGGAACTATTGATGTTTTATGGAATGGTTATTCAATAACAGATGAAAGAAAAGAAGTTGTAAACTTTACAGATGCATATCTTGAAAATAGACAGATTGTTGTTACAATGGCAGATAGTGATATAAATACTATTGCTGACCTTGCAGGAAAAACTGTTGCTGCACAGGATATGTCAAGTGCTGTTGTTGCCATAGATGCTCAGCCTGAAATTAAAGATACTTTTAAAGAGCTTGTAACTTTTGAAACTAATGACCAATGTTTAAGAGACCTTGAAGCAGGTAGAAGTGATGCTGTTGTTGCTGATGAAATTCTTGTAAAATATTATATTTCACAAAAAGGTGCTGAAAAGTATAAAATTCTTGAAGAAGACTTTGGTGAAGAAGAATATGGTATTGGTGTAAGAAAAGATGATACAGCTTTACTTGATGCTTTAAATGAAGCTCTTGATACACTTAAAGAAAATGGAACATCTAAAGAAATTGGTGAAAAATGGTTCGGTGACGACATCATCAAATAATTTTTAAATTAGAAGGGAAACCACAGGTAATGGACGTTATTTTTAATTATTTTGCTCAAATAGGTGCAGGACTTGAAGTAACACTTAAAGTTTTTGCTGTCTGTATTATATTTTCAATACCACTTGGTATTGTAATTGCTTTATGCAGACTCTCTAAAAACATTATTTTAAGAAAAATTGCAGAATTTTATATATGGGTATTAAGAGGTACTCCTCTTTTACTTCAGATAATGTTTATATTTTTTGGACTTCCAGTAATGGGAATAAGTCTTGGAGATAACAGACTTATGTCAGCATATGTTCCTTTTGTACTTAATTATGCTGCATATTTTGGAGAAATATTCCGTTCTGGAATACAGTCTATTGAAAAAGGGCAAAGAGAAGCAGCCGCTATACTTGGGTTTACTCCTTTTCAGATTAATACAAAAATTATACTTCCACAGGTTTTTAAAAGAACATTACCTTCTGTTGGAAATGAAATAATAACTCTTGTAAAAGACACTTCTCTTGTATATATAATAGGTGTTAATGATATTCTTAAGCTTTCAAAAGGTATTGCAAATAGAGATGTTACTTTGCTTCCTTTTGTTGTGGCTGCTATAATGTATCTTGTTATGACATTTGTTATTACAAAAATTCTTGAAAAAGTAGAAAAGAAAGTAATTTATGAGGAGTAGGTGTAAAATGCTTTTAAAAGCTGACGGTTTATATAAATCATTTGGTGGAAAATCTGTACTTAATGGTATAAGTTTAAGTGCAAATGCAGGAGAAGTAATTTCTATTGTAGGTAAATCTGGTGCTGGTAAAACAACTGTACTTAGATGTATTACAGGTCTTGAAACATGTGATAAAGGTACTATAATAATTGATGGTAAATACCTTTGTATGGAAGAAAATAGTACTATGGTTCGTGCTACAAAAAATGAACTTTATGAAATAAGAAAAAGTCTTGGAATGGTTTTTCAAAACTATCATCTTTTTCCGCATCTTACTGTGCTTGAAAACGTTACACTTGCCCTTACAGAGGTTTATAAAATGCCTAAGGAAGAAGCAGTTGAAAAAGCTACAAAGATGCTTCAGAGGCTTGATATGGGCGAAAAATTAAATAATAAACCATTTGAGCTTTCTGGTGGACAAAAACAAAGGGTTGCTATTGCAAGAAGTTGTGTTACAAATCCTAAATTACTTTGTTTTGATGAGCCGACAGCAGCTTTAGACTCTGCTCTTGTAATGGATATTGTAAAAATTATAAGAGACCTTGCAAAAGATGGTATGGGTATACTTATAATAAGTCATGATGAAAAATTTGTAAGAGATGTTTCTGATAGAGTTGTTGTAGTTGAAAATGGTGTTATTAAAGCTAATATGACATCTGAAGAATATGGAAAAACAATACGTGCATAAAAAAATACAGTCTTTAAAGACTGTATTTTTTTATTTTAATACACTAAATTTTTCCCATATTTCAGGACGGAATTTTTTTAAGTTTACTGGTGTAAATGTTTCTTTGTTTAAAAATGCCATTAATGTTTTTCCTGTGGCTAAAAGTGTATTATCATTTTTTCTATATACTTCATATTTTATTTCGAATTTTATGGGTGTAAGCTTTTCCATAAATGATTTTACTGTTATTATATCTCCATATTTTGCAGGGCTTATATAACGACACTGAGTTTCTATAATAGGTGTCATTACACCTTCCTGTTCAAGCTCAAAATAACTTATTCCAGAAAGATAAATAAGGTCCTCTCTTGCTCTTTCAAAATATATATAATAATTTGCATGGTGCACAATACCCATTGCATCAGTTTCGGCATATCGTATACGTATATCGGTTGACGTAAAAGGGATATTTTTCATATCTATATCTGTCATATTTTTATAACCTCCTTTAATATTTCTATAAATAATATAATGTTTCGCTGTAATTTACAATATATTTAAGGTTAAAAATTACTATTTTAAGTGTTTATTTTTTAAAATGTAAAAATGTACAAAGTGCATAAAAAACTGTGTAAAATTTATATTTTACTTGAAAAAATGATTTTGATGCATATACTTAAAGTAAACAATCCGTTATCAGTTTAGTTATTTTTACTGTGAGGAATAAATATTACCTGTGTTTTATATTCTTATTTTATTAAAAGTACATATAATGATATTGGGATTGTTTTATAATTATTTTATAAATGTATTTAATCAGAAAAAGGGGTGTATGGTATGACTACATTTATAATCGGCCTTGTTATTCTTATTGTGGGCGGTATTGCATATGGTGCATTTTGTGAAAAGGTTTTTGGACCAGATGACAGACCTACTCCAGCAATAACAATGAATGACGGTATTGACTTTGTTCCTATGAACAAATGGAAAAACAGCTTAATTGAACTTCTTAATATTGCAGGTACAGGACCTATATTTGGACCTATTCAAGGTATTCTTTTTGGACCTATTGCATTTATACTTATTCCTGTAGGTTGTGTATTAAGTGGTGCACTTCATGACTATATGAGTGGTATGATTTCAATTAGAGAAAATGGTGCACAGATGCCTGGACTTATAGGTAAATATCTTGGAAAAGGTACTTTCCAGGTTTATAACATTTTTGTATGTCTTTTAATGCTTCTCGTTGGTGCTGTTTTCATTTACACACCTGGAGATATTCTTGTAACTCAGATTATGGGGCAGGACGGCTCAGCTTCTAATCCTGTTGTTTGGATTGTTTACGCTATCATATTTATTTATTATTTAGTTGCTACATTATTCCCTATTGATAAAATTATTGGTAGAATTTATCCTATATTTGGTATAATACTTCTTTTATCAGCAGTAGGTATATTTGGCGGTATATTTGCACATGGATATCCTCTTACAGGTATTGGCGAAGAACCAGTATGGTGGATGAGTCTTAATACAAGTCCTATACTTCCTATATTCTTTGTAACAGTTGCTTGTGGTATTACTTCTGGTTTCCATTCAACACAGGCTACTCTTATAGCTCGTTCTGTTACAGATGAAAGAGAAGGTAAAATGACATTCTACTATATGATGATTCTTGAAGGTTTCATCGCTATGATTTGGACTGCTGCTGCTATGGGTACATATACAATGCTTGAAGAAGGCTCAGTTCTTCCAGGTGCAACAGCTGTTGTTGGTATGGTTGCTAAAGATATGCTTGGTTCAGTAGGTGGATTTATAGCTCTTCTTGGTGTTGTTGTTCTTCCTATTACATCAGGAGATACAGCTTTAAGATCATTAAGACTTATGCTTGCTGATTATCTTCACTATGACCAGAAAGAAAGCTCACATCGTATAATATTATCATCTGTAATATTTGTATTTGTTGCAGCAATTCTTGTATTTGCTAAATTAAATGCAGAAGGATTTAACATCCTTTGGAGATACTTTGCTTGGAGTAACCAGACAATCGCAATATTTGCATTTGCTATGATTACTGTGTATCTTTATAAAAATGGTAGAAACTTTATTTGTTCACTCCTTCCAGGAATGTTCTATTGTTTCATAATTTCATCATTTATTTTAAATGCAAAAATAGGATTTAATCTTCCTATGAATATTGCTTATGTATTAGGTGTAATTATTACTGCTGTTTACGCTATCCTTATAGTTAAAACAGGTAAAAAAGTAAAATCATCAAAATAAAATAGATATTTGAAAACACAGGTTAAAACCCCTTTAATTTTAAAGGGGTTTTATTTTTTAATTTAAATTTTGCATTTTCTTAACATATTTTGTATTTTTAACGTATATTATAATGCGTAGACAAATGTTTACCACATATGATATTATTAAAGTCTGATATATTATAAGGAGAGTGATATGATTATGAGTAATTTCAATGAATATAACATACCTATAAAGTTTGATTATTCTGAAATAACAGATGACATTAAAAAACTTGCTTCCCTTTGTAAGAGTAATGACTACATAAATGAAGAGCTTTATATTAAATATAAAGTAAATAGAGGATTGCGTGACCTTAATGGTAAAGGTGTTCTTACAGGTCTTACTGAGATTTCTGAAATACAATCTAAAAAAGTTATTGATGGGGTTGAATATCCTTGTGAAGGTAAATTGTATTTCAGAGGTTTTGATGTAGAGGAGCTTGTTGCAGGTTTTATAAAAGAAAAGAGATTTGGATTTGAAGAAACTGCATATCTTCTCCTTTTTGGCGAATTGCCATCTAAAGAACAGCTTGATGAATTTAATAAAACATTAGTTAAGTACAGAAGTTTACCAATAGGATTTACTAGAGATGTTATTATGAAAGCACCTAGTGATGATATGATGAATGCTTTGGCAAGAAGCGTTCTTACATTATATTCTTATGATAAAAAATCTAATGATATTTCGGTAGAAAACGTTTTAAGACAATGTCTTCAGCTTATAGCTATGTTTCCTATATTAAGTGTTTATGGTTATAATACATATAATCATTATTACAACGGTAAAAGTCTTATAATCCATCCGCCTAAACCTGAACTTTCCACTGCTGAAAATATACTTTCTATGTTACGACCAGATGGTAAATATACAGATATTGAAGCAAGAATACTTGATGTTGCTCTTGTTCTTCATGCTGAACATGGTGGTGGTAATAACTCAACATTTACAACTCATGTTGTTTCATCATCTGGTACAGACACATATTCCACTATTGCAGCAGCTTTAGGTTCTCTTAAAGGCCCTAAACATGGTGGTGCTAATATAAAGGTTGTTCAGATGTTTGATGATATGAAAAATAACATAAAAGATTGGAAAGATGAAGAAGAAGTTTGTGAATACCTTAAAGCTCTTCTTGAAAAACGTGCCTTTGATAATGCAGGTCTTATATATGGTATGGGTCATGCTGTATATTCTATATCTGACCCAAGAGCTAAAATATTTGCATCTTTTGTAAAAAGACTTTCTGAAGAAAAAGGAAGAACTGATGAATATGAATTATATTCTATGGTAGAAAGACTTGCACCTAAAGTTATTGCAGATAAGAGAAAGATTTATAAAGGTGTAAGTGCTAATATCGACTTTTATAGTGGTTTTGTTTATTCTATGCTTGACCTTCCTCTTGAACTTTATACACCTATATTTGCAGTTTCAAGAATTGCTGGTTGGAGTGCTCATAGAATAGAAGAATTAATAAATGCAAGTAAAATAATAAGACCAGCATATATGAATGTAGCTCCAAGAAGAGAATACAAAAGTATATCTGAAAGATAAATTTATTTTAGTATTTCGTTTATATTTATATGTTATAAACGGAATACTTTTTTATTTAATATTGTTGTATTGACTTTAAAAATTCATTTTGTTAGTATCATATTAAAAATATAAAAAAGGTCTATATTTTTTTGGGGGGATAATTGTTATGGAGAATTCAATTGATAAATATATTGATTTTTTGAAAAACGATTTGGATAAAGATATAGCTAAGGTATTATTTGAAAGATTTAAAGAACTTATATTATTAGGAGAACTTCCTCCTAACAGTATGCTTCCTAATGAAAATGTATTAAGTAATATGCTTGGTATAGGAAGAAGCACACTTAGAGAAGCATATACAGCCTTATCAGTATTGGGGTTTATAAAAAGGTCTAAGGCAGGAACATATGTTAATTCTATAGATAATATAGTAAATATTGCCCCATTTAGCTTTACAGTTGAAAATTCTGAAATAAATGATATTTTGGAGTTTAGAGTAATGCTTGAATGTGAAGCTGCAAGTTATGCGGCAAAAAGAGCCAATGATGAAGATATATTAAAAATAGAAAAATGTTATGAAAATATGATAAATAATAAAAATGATATAAATGTATTTGTAGATTATGATACCCAATTTCATATGTTATTATGCAATGCTTCTCATAATAATCTTATAATAAATACTATGATGGCATCTAGGGATTGTTTTGAAAAGGTTGTAAGGGGTGCTTTAATAAAGTCTATGACAAAAAATCCTAGAGCAATAGACGTGACAATAGAATTACATGGTAAGATACTTTCTGCATTAAAAGAAAAAAATTATAGAGAGGCTGCCGCTGCAATGAAAGAACATATATCATATATAAATATTACTGTAAAATATGAAATATGATACTTTTTATAGTAACATATTAAAAACAAATTAATGTTAATATAAAGTTAAATATATATTGTATTATTATAAAAACAATGGTATAATACAAGCATATACGTGGATAAATGACTGAAAATAGCATTTATTAAAATATTTTCAAAAAAAGTCAAAAAAAGTGTTGACTTATTTCTGAAAGTGTGTATAATAATTATTCGTGGTCAGCAAACAGCTGATAACAAAAAACTTTAGAAAAGAATTTTAAAAAAAACTTTAAAAAAGTTCTTGACAAACTAAAAAAACCTGATATAATAAATACTCGTGACTGCGAAATGTAAGTAACAGCCGATAACATTATAAAGGTTTTGAGTTAAAAACTTTTAAAAAAATAAAAAAGTTCTTGACAAATAAAACTAAAGATGTTAAAATAAACAACGTTCTGTAAAGAACAGGTTAAATTGGTCTTTGAAAACTAAACAGTTGAATAACACATACAACCCAAGTCAATTA
>DXZA01000068.1 GCA_019415525.1 Tyzzerella sp.
CTATTGACTATATTTTATATTAAATGTAAAATATTTAGGAAACTAAGTAATAGAGGTAAAATATATGATTTTATTAAACAGAAGTGCTGCAAAATATGTTGGTAAACTTTCTAATAAACTAAGAAGAAAATTAGATATGTTATCTTCAAAAAAAGAGTTTAGTGGCTCTAATGGAAAAGTATTACATTTTCTTCTTGCCCAAACAGATAATATATTTCAAAAAGATATTGAAGAAGAATATGGAATACGTCCATCTACAGCAAGTGAAATTTTGAAAAATATGGAGAAAAATGGACTTATCACAAGAGAACCTGTTTCTTACGATAACAGACTAAAAAAAATAAATCTTACTGATAAAGCTCTTCTTCATAAAAATCAAGTTATAACAGACCTTACAGAACTTGAAAAAGAACTTTTAAAAGATATCCCAGAAGAAAAAGTTGAAATCTTTTTTGAAGTTATTGAAAAAATGATTAATAATATATCATAAAAATTATATTTTATCAAATTACTTAGGAAACTAACTTTTTTTTACAAAGGAGAAATTATACAATGAATAGTACAAACGATTTTTATACCGGAAAACTATTTCCTATGATTTTAAAATATTCTATTCCTGCTGCCATATCTCTTCTTATTACAGCTATTTATAATATTGTAGACAGAATATTTGTAGGGAATTTTAACGGAACATCAGCTCTTGCAGGTCTTTCAATCTGCTTTCCTCTTTCATATATGATGATAGCATTTGCTCTTACTTGTAGTGCTGGAGGCTCATCATTATTTAGCCTTTTTGCTGGAAAAAACGACCAAAAAAATATGAATGCTTCTTTCAGCAATTCTCTGATACTTGTAATATTTTTCGAAATTATACTTACTATATTTTTACTTATTTTTATAAATCCTATGTTAAAATTATTTGGCGTAACAGAAACAGCTTATACATATGCATATGATTATTATAAAATAGTTACTTTAGGTTGTTTATTTCAAGGTCTTACAATGGTTTTTTGCGACTTTGTAAGAGTTTCTGGAAAACCTATTCAAGGAATGTTTGTTACGGGTATAGGAGCTGTTACAAATATAATTCTTGATGCACTTTTTGTAGCTGTACTTTCACTTGGTGTTAAAGGGGCAGCTTGGGCAACTGTTATTGGTCAGATTATTTCTGCATTATATGGATTATATCTTGTTTTAAAAGGACATACAAAAGTTGAATTTAAAAAAGAAATATTTTCATTCAATCCTCATCTTTCAAAAAATATAATTTCTTGCGGCTTTGCTTTTTGGATAGCACAAATGGCTATGGGATTAATAAGTCTTGTATATAACAGTCAACTTGGAAAATATGGTGGAGATACTGCTATAAGCGTATATGCTGTTGTTGCAAGTATTATGACATTTGTTATTATGCCTGCTAGTGGTATAAGTCAAGGTATACAACCTATTGTAGGAAATAATTATGGTGCAAAAAAATATAAAAGAGTAATGTCTACTTTTTACCAAGCTTCAGCGTTATCAGTAGGAATTACATGTATAATATGGATTATTGTAATGTTTTTTCCTGAAAGTATACTACTTGCTTTTGGTGCTAGTAATGAAATGTTAGAACTTGGTGTTATTGGCTTAAGAATTAATTTTTGTGTAACTCCAATACTAGGTTTTGTAATGCTTGTAACTACATTTTTCCAATCAATAGCAAAACCTATTTCATCTATTATTATTACATTTTTAAGACAAATTTTGTTCCTTATATCTTTTATTTATATATTGCCCTCATTTTGGGATATAAATGGTATTTTTATAGCTCAGCCTTTGAGTGATGTTCTTGCTTTGTTTATAGGTATAGTCCTTATAGTAAAAGAACATAGATACTGTATAAAAAAAGAACAATTATAAAAATAAAAACTCCTTCTTAAAATAAATAAAGAAGGAGTTTTTATATCTAAATTATAAATATTACTTAGAAAGTAAAACAACAGTCTCAACATGAACAGTTCTTGGGAACATATCCATAAGTTTAACCTTTTTAGTTTTATATCCACTTTCTTCAAAAATCTGTAAATCACGAACAAGAGAAGTTGGTTTACAAGATACATATACTATTTCTGGTGCACCAAAATCAATTATTTTTCCTATTGCTTTAGGATGTATACCATCTCTTGGAGGGTCTACTATTATAATGTCAGGCTTATCATTAAGTTCATCAACTTTTTTAAGCACATCGCCTGCAATAAACTCACAATTTGTGATATTATTTAGTTTTGCATTTTCATTAGCAGCAACAACAGCTTCTTCAACAATTTCAATACCTATAACTTTTTTAGATTTTTCAGACATAATCTGTCCTATTGTACCAGTTCCACAATAAAGGTCAAAAACTATTTTATTTTCAGCATCTCCCGCAAAATCACGTACTATTGAATAGAGTTTTTCTGCACCTTTTGAATTTGTCTGGAAAAATGAAAAAGTAGATACTTTAAAATCTAAATCAAAAAGTTTTTCCATAAAATAATCTCTACCATAAAGAATAGTTGTTGAATCACTTTTTACAACATCAGCAAGACTATCATTTATTGTATGAAGAATTCCACATATGCTTCCTTCATAAGAAACAGAAAGAAGTTCATTTTTAAATTCTTCTGTACTAAATGTGTATTCACTTGATGTAACAAGATTTATAAGTATTTCTCCATAAGTCTCACTTTTTCTTACAACAAGATGTCTTAAAACTCCTTCATGTCTCATTTTATGATAGAAAGGAACATTTCTTTCTTTAAAGAAATTTAAAACACAATTTATTATTTTTATAAAATCATTATCAATAATATTACAATCTGTAAGAGTTACAACTTCATAGTGACTCATTCTTTTTCTCATTCCAAGAGCAAGCTCTCCACCCTTTTCTTCGTCACCAAAAGAAAATTCACATTTATTTCTATAACCTTCAAGTTTTGGAGAAGGTTCAATTCCAAGATATTCAAAATCTTTTATATTAGCATCTTTAAAAAGCTTAAGAACTTGTTCTTCTTTTAATTTAAGTTCATCATTATGTGTAAGCTGTTGATATGTACAGCCACCACAAAACTCAAAATGTGGACATTTTGGTTCTATTTCATTTGGTGCTTTTTCTAAAATTTCAAGAAGTCTTCCCTCGACACCACTTTTTCTTTTTTTATTAATTCTTGCTAAAACTTTTTGACCAACAACAGTATTTTTTACTGTTACATTTATATCATCACATTTTCCTCTACCTTTATTAGGAAAAATCACTTCATCTATAACTACTTCAACTACATCATTTTTTTTAACCATAAATACCTCCAAACTTAACATGGCTTTATTGAACTTTAATAAAAATTATGTTATACTAATCTTCATATTTATGAGAATATATTTTCTCTACAACACAAAATTATTTATATATAGGAGTTGTTTTATTTAATGTCTGAAAAATTAGAAATCGGCACAATAGTTGAAGGTAAAGTCGTAAGAGTTAAACCTTTCGGAGCAATAGTTGCTATCGATGAAAAAACTCAAGGTCTTGTACACATATCCCAAATATCAAACAGTTTTGTACAGGATATAAACGAACATATTGCAGTTGGTGACACAGTAAAAGTTAAAGTACTTTCTATTGATGAAGAATCCAAAAAAATCTCTCTCTCAATAAAAGAAACTCTTCCTCCACCAGCAAAACCTTCAAAACCACAGCAAAACTTCAGAAATCGTGAACATAAGAACAATTATGAAAATAAAGGTTCAAACAGTCCAAGTAATGAATATTTCCAGCCACAGCCTTCTGTAACAGCATCTTCAGATTTTGAAGATAAAATGAAAGAATGGCTTAAACAGGCTAATGAAAAACAAGCTGGTCTTAACAAAAGAGCAAATAGAAGATAATTAATTAAATCCACTGATATCATCGGTGGATTTTTTATTTACTCTTGCCTATATATAATCAAGTAATTTTATCATTAAATCATATATTTTTCAACAAAACACGCTATTATTAATATACAAAAAAATAAAATATATATATAAATAAGTAGAACATTTTACTAAGAAAAATTTAATTTTTTTTGAAAATTATTATTGACAAATCATTTTTTTAGTTTTATACTCATATCATACTAACAAAAGCGAAGACGGAGACAAAAGTATCCCCTATACACACAGAGAGTCGGTGGTTGGTGAGAACCGATGGTTAAAGGATATGATTAATCACTCCTAGCTTCATAACTGAACGGTTTTTTCTTATTAAGTTATGACGTTTGCCTACGTTATAAGGCTAAGGTTAATATTGACCTGACTGAGGCGGTTTTTTCCGTGAAATAGGGTGGTAACACGAAGCCTTTCGTCCCTATATACATTTATACAATGTGTATAGAGACGAGAGGCTTTTTTTATTTCATTCTCAGGTCAAAGGAAATAATAGTTTTTGATAATAATTGTTTTTAAAGGATATTGAGGAGGAATATAATATGTGTAGAACTTTAACTTTCAAGGTAACAAGTGGTATGGATTCAGCTGTAAGAGTAATGACAACTTTAAGAAGAAAACAGTTTGATGTAAAAGAATTTTCAATGAAAGATTTAGATGAAATCAGTGTTACTTTAGAAGATATGCCTATGGAATATACAAGTTTTGAAAAAGCTGTTCTCTATATGAAAAAACTTGAAGATGTTTATGATGTAAGAGAAGTATGTTAATATACTTTGTTTATAAAAGCTAAAATTTTGGGGGAAATTTTGGACGGAAACAGATTAAAGGAGAAAAATATATGAAGCTTACAGGTTCACAAATAATTTTAAGAGTTTTAAGAGATAAAAATGCTGATACTCTTTTTGGGTATCCTGGTGGAGCTATTATACCTCTTTTTGATGCTCTTTATGATGAAATGGATTATTTTAAATTATATAGACCGGCTCATGAACAAAACGGTGTTCATGCTGCTGATGGATATGCAAGAAGTACTGGTAAAGTTGGTGTATTTATAGGTACATCTGGCCCTGGTGCAACAAATACAGTAACAGGAATAGCAACTGCATATATGGATTCAGTGCCTCTTCTTGTAATAACAGGTCAAGTACCTAATATGCTTATAGGAAAAGATAGTTTTCAGGAGATAGATGTTACTGGAATAACTCTTTCTATAACAAAACATAATTATTTAGTTAGAAAAATTGAAGACCTTCAACATACAATAGAAGAAGCATATGATGTTGCAAGAAGTGGACGTCCTGGACCTGTTGTTGTGGATATTCCAAAAGATGTTCTTCTTGCTACATATGAATATGAAGAAAATAAAAAAGAAAGTAAAATAAAAGGCTTTGAAAGTGATTTATCAAACATTAAAAAAGCTTGTGAACTTATTAATTCATCAAAAAAACCTGTACTTTATGCAGGTGGTGGAATTAGAATAAGTAAAACAGATGAATTACTTACAGAGCTTGCAGAAAAAGCCTGTATACCTGTTGCCAATAGTTTTATGGGGCTTGGTACAATAGATAGAAACCACCCTCTTTCACTTGGATTTTTAGGTATGCATGGTGCAAAAGAAACAAATATGGCTGTAACAGAATGTGACCTTTTAATAGCAATTGGTGCAAGATTTAGTGATAGAGTTATTGGAAATCCAAACAGATTTGCACCTAATGCAAAAATAATTCATATTGATGTTGATGTTACAGAACTTGATAAAAATATTTCAAATTGTATACCTATTATGGGAGATTTTGAAACAATACTTAAAGAACTTATAGCCAATGTAGATAATAAAGAAAGACCTGATTGGCTTAAACAAATAGATAACTGGAGAGTGGAAAAAGGTGATACTACTACATTCACTCCTGATAATATAATAGAAAAAATAAATAAATACTATGATAATGATACAATACTTGCTACTGATGTTGGACAGCATCAAATGTGGGCTGGACAGCATTGGAAATTTAAACATTCTAATGAATTTATAACTTCTGGCGGTCTTGGTACAATGGGATTTGGTCTTGGTGCGGCAATAGGTGCTCAAGTAGGTAATCCTGATAAAAATACTGTTCTTATAACAGGTGATGGCTGTTTTAGAATGTCAGCTCAGGAACTTGTAACTCTTTCAGCTTATAATATTCCTATACGAGTTTTTATGTTTGATAACAGTGCATTAGGAATGGTAAGACAATGGCAAAAGCTTTTTAATAACAGAAGATATTCTCAAACAGATATTAATCTTGATGTAAATTATAAAGCACTTGCTGAAGCATATGGAATAAAAGCATATAAAGTAACTAATCTTGATGAGCTTGAAGAAGCACTTAAAGAGTCAAGAGATATTAAAGGTCCTGTATACTTTGATTGTATAATAGATAAGGACTTAAATGTTTTCCCTATGGTTCCACCAGGAAGACCTATTGATGAGCTTTTATTCAATGATTAACTTAGCCACCAAAATTTATATCATATATTTTTCCAAAAAAATGGTACAGTTTAAATAACTGTACCATTTTTTATTTTATTTAATAAAATTTAACTCTGTTGTTTTTTCTCTCATCATAAGGTCAAGAACCACTGTTTTTGAGTCCTTGTTTTCAAATAATACCTCATTTATAGCTTTTGTTATAGGCATATCAACATTATATTTCTTAGAAAGTTCATAGGCTGCTTTAGCTGTATTTACACCTTCAACAACCATTTTTACTTCTTTTAATGTTTCATCAAGACTTTTACCTTTTCCAAGAAGTATACCTGCACGTCTATTTCTCGAATGCATACTTGTACAAGTAACAATAAGGTCACCTATTCCAGAAAGTCCTGCAAAAGTTTCTATTCTTCCTCCCATTGCTACACCAAGTCTACCTATTTCTGCAACCCCTCTTGTCATAAGTGCTGCTTTTGTATTATCCCCAAATCCAAGACCATCACACATACCTGCTGCAAGAGCTATAAGGTTTTTTAGTGCAGCTCCAAGCTCAACACCTATTTCATCATCATTTGTATATACTCTAAATGATGGGTTCATAAATTCATGTTGCACTTCTTCTGCAATTTTTATATCATTTGACGCAACAACAACAGCTGTTGGTATTTCTTTACATACTTCTTCAGCATGGCTAGGTCCTGAAAGTGTACATACACCACAATTAGGTATACATTCTCTTATTACCTCTGAAAGTCTTTTAAGACTTCCCTCTTCTATTCCTTTTGCAACATTAACTATTATTTTGTCATCAGTTACAAATGGTGCTATACTTTCAGCTGTTTTTCTAACAGCCTTTGAAGGTACTGCTGATATTATAATATCACCATTTTTAACAGCATATTCTAAGTCATTTGTAAGTATAATTCCTTCACCTAAAGGAACATTAGGAAGATACTCTTTATTTTCTCTATCCCTTTTCATACTTTCAATGCTTTCTTTCCTTCTTGCCCATATTGTAACATCATGTCCATTCTTATCAAGCATAATTGCAAGGGCTGTTCCCCAGCTTCCTGCACCTATAACAGATACTCTCTTCATAAGTACACCTCCGCTATATCAAGCTATGCAGCCTTTTTTGCTCCAAGTTTATTTTCATTACCATTAATAAGACGTTTTATATTCTCTTTATGTTTATAAACTGCAAGGACTGCAAGTATTCCACAAACAATAATATATTCTTTTTCAAACTTTAATATGTAAAGGCTTATAGGTATAGCAACAGAAAATGCCATTGAACCAACAGAAACATATTTTGTAAAAAGTCCAATTATACCTATTGCAAAAGATATAATTGTAACTCTATAATCAAGTGTTGAAAGACAAAGCATCATTCCTATCATAACAGCTATACCTTTTCCACCTTTAAAGTTAAGATAGAAAGGAAAATTGTGACCTAAAACAGCCCCAACACAGCCATATATTCCTGCTATTAAACCTATTTCATCACCAAATATTAAACGACATACAACATAACTTATAACAGATTTCATAATATCACTTACAAATGTTATAAGACCTGCTTTTTTACCAAGAACACGAAGAGCATTTGTACTACCAAGATTGCCGCTTCCGTGCTTTCTAAGGTCTACATGCATAAACTTTCCAACAATAAATGCTGACTGTATACAACCAATAAAATAACCTATGACAATACATATAGCTTTAAGTATCATCAATCTTTCTCCCCTTTTTCTCTTACAACAAAATGTATAGGTGTACCAACAAAACCAAAGGCTTCTCTAAGCTGGTTTTCAATATATCTTCTGTATGAGAAATGAAGAAGCTCTCTATCATTTACAAATATAACAAATGTAGGTGGTTTTACTCCTACCTGTGTCATATAGTATATTTTAAGTTGTTTACCTTTATCAGCCGGTGGCTGCTGCATAGCCATAGCTTCAATAAGTACATCGTTAAGCACACCTGTACTTATTCTTAATGCATGATTTTCATGTACAGTCTGAATAAGTTCAAGCATTCTATTAATTCTCTGTCCTGTATGAGCAGAAATAAATACTCTTGGTGCATAAGGCATATAAGCAAGCTCATTTCCTATATCTTTTAAGTATTTATTCATTGTTTTATCATCTTTTTCGATAGAGTCCCATTTATTAACAGCAACAATAGCTGCTTTTCCTCTTTCATGAGCAATACCTGCTATTTTTGTATCTTGGTCTGTTATACCTTCATTAGCATCAATTACAAGTATAGCAACATCACATCTTTCAACTGCTGCAACAGCTCTTATTATACTGAAACGTTCAATTTCTTCTTTAATTTTGCTTTTTCTTCTCATTCCGGCAGTATCAATAAATACATATTTCTGACCGTCAATTTCTATTGGAGAGTCAACAGCATCTCTTGTTGTTCCAGGTATATTACTTACAATATGTCTTTCTTCACCAAGAATTTTATTTACAAGTGATGATTTACCAACATTTGGCTTACCAATAATAGCTACTTTAATTTCATTTTCATCATCTTCATAGTCAGCATCTTCTGGGAAATTTTTTGTAACTTCATCAAGAAGGTCACCAAGACCAAGAGCCTGACCTGCTGATATTGCTATTGGGTCACCAATTCCAAGGTTATAAAATTCAAGAACCTCAAAATTATCCTTACGCATATTATCTACTTTATTAACAGCAAGTACAATAGGTTTGTTTGTTCTTCTTAATATGTTTGCAACCTGCATATCATCTTCTATAACACCTGTTTTAACATCAACAACAAACACTATTACATCAGCTGTTTCAATAGCGATTTCAGCCTGCTGTAAAATCTGTTTTAATATAACATCTTCTGTTCCAGGTTCCATACCACCTGTATCAATAAGTGTAAATTTTTTGTCAAGCCATTCAACATCAGCATAAATTCTGTCTCTTGTAACGCCTGGTGTATCCTGTACAATAGATATACGTTCACCTGCAAGTCTGTTAAAAAGTGTGGACTTACCAACATTCGGACGTCCAACAACAGCAACAATAGGTTTCATTAATTATTCCTCCGTATTAAGTATTTTCTTTATAAATTTATCACCTGAATTAGTAGAAATTTTTATTTTTATATTAAGTTCTTTTTCTATATCATCAATCTCCACATCATCAAGTAAAGTTTTTGTACCATTTCTTAAAAGTGATTCAGGTAAAAGAAGATATTCTCCTAAATCTTTATCTCTAAGTTGATTTATAATATCCTGTCCTGTTAAAAGACCTGATACTGTTATCATTTCACCAAAAAAATCATTTTTTATAGAATAAACATTTACCGTTAAAGAAGGTATCTTTTCCATAAGTTTATCAGAAAGTTTTTTAATAAGGTCATAGGCAGCAACACCAGTTGCCACAGATACAACTTTTTCATTTTGATTATCATAACTTGTTTTTTCAAGTTCTTCATAAAATTCTTTTTCAAAAAGAGAAAGCATACCTACACCATTTTCATATTGGGCAAAGTCTTCAAAAATATCTGCATTTGGAAGAGGTCTTTCTGCTTTAAGATAAAATTCATCTGCACAATAAACAAAACGAGTACCATATTCTTTATAAAATTTTTGTTGCCATTTTTCAACTTGTGATATGACTTTTTCAGAATCTTCTTTTGAAAAAGGTTTCATAGGATAAAGACCATCTCTATATTTTGTAAGTCCAATAGGAACAATACTCATACTATGAGCATTTGGCATAAACTTAGCACAATCTGAAATTGTTTTATCAAGTATTTCACCATCATTTATACCATTACATAAAACAACTTGAAGGTTCATTTCTATACCAGCATCTTTAAGTCTTTTCATAATATCAAGGACTTTATCTGCATTTTTATTTTTAAGCATAGTTTTTCTAAGTTCAAGGTCTGTTGTATGAACAGAAACATTTATAGGTGAAAGATGATAAAATATAATATGGTTTATATCTTTTTCACTCATATTTGTAAGTGTAACATAATTCCCCTGTAAAAAAGAAAGACGTGAATCATCATCTTTAAAGTAAAGGGTTTCTCTCATACCTTTTGGAAGCTGGTCTATAAAGCAGAATATACATTTATTTCGGCAACTTCTTGCTTGGTCCATAAGTCCACTTTCAAATACAATTCCTATATCTTCATCAAAATCTTTTTCTATTTCTGCAATATATTCTTCACCTTCAGGTGTTCTAAATGTCATTTCAAGATATTCTTCATTTATTTGGTAACGATAATCAAATATATCTGTAATTTCTTCATCATTTATGGCAACAAGAACGTCTCCTGGAGATATGCCAAGTTCTTCTGCAATACTTCCTTTTTCAATTTTTATTACAACATTTTCATTCTTTTTCATAAAACTACCTGCCAATACTTTATATAAGTTCCATAACAGCAACCATACTTCCTCTTTCATTTCCCATTACTCTATGAGAATAAAAAAGATTTGGATTACACATAGTACATAAATCTGTAACTTCAATATTTTGTTTTGGTATACCGCTTTTTTCCATCAAAAATGCATTTACTCCCCAAAGGTCTATTTTAAATTTTCCTTCTTCTTTATCTTTTTCAATAAATTTTTCTGCATTTTCTATTTTTTCTATAAATTCAGAAACAACAGGCATATCAACTTGAAAACAACATTTTCCAATAGAAGGTCCTATGGCTGCAATTATATTTTGTGGATTTGTTTTAAAATTATCCTTCATTTTATTAATTGTTTCAACAGCAATACCATTTACAGTACCTCTCCAACCAGCATGTGCTAATGCTATAACTTTATTTTCTGTATCAACAAAAAATAATGGCACACAATCTGCTGAAAATGTTGTAAGGACAACACCTTTTTCATTTGTTATAAGTCCATCTGTATCATTAAGGTCATTTTCTATTGTTACACCTTTACCTATATCAGCTTTTGTAACAATTCTAACATTTGTTGTATGTGTTTGACGACTCATAACTATATTTTTATAATTTATACCTGTGGCTTTTTTCATTATTTCAAAATTTTTTATAACATTTTCTCTTTTATCTCCACGAGTAAAACTTAAATTCATTGAATAAAATTCATTTTCACTTACTCCACCACAACGTGTTGAAAAATAATGTCTTACAATACCTGTTTTATTTATGTTATCAAACTGTATATATTTTAAATTCCCTTTTTCAACTATTTTCAAAATATCACACCTTCCCTATTAACAGAAAGCATTTTCTATATAATTAAAATATACAGTATTATCTAAAACCATAACTTCTCCTACATCAAATCTAAAGTTATAATCATAGAATTCATTTTCTGCTATATACATAAAAGCTGTATTTTTTATTTTATTCTGCTTTTTAAAATCAACAGCCTCTCTTGGTAATCCCATAATAGGATTTATTCTTGTCTTAACCTCAACAAAGGCTATTGTATCATCTTTTTTTACTATTATATCAATTTCGCCACATTTTTTTCTGAAATTTCTTTCTAAAAGAGTATACCCCATATTCAAAAGCTCTTTTAATACAATATCTTCACCTTTATCTCCTGTCAATTTATTTTTAAGCATATTATACCTCTAAAATATTTTTCAAAAAGCTTTTTCTGTGTATAGGAGATATACCATATTTTTTTAGAGCTTCCAAATGTTCTTTTGAACCATATCCCTTATTTTTTTCAAAATGATATTCTGGATATATTTTAGAATATTCTTCCATCATTCTATCCCTATGAACTTTAGCAATAATACTTGCTGCTCCAATAGAAAGACTTTTTGAATCACCTTTTATAATACCTTTTTGCTCACATTCAATATTAGGTATTGTTACAGCATCAGCAAGTACAAAATCTGGTTTTACAGAAAGTTTCGATAAAGCTTCTCTCATTGCCTTATATGTAGCTTGTAAAATATTTATTTCATCAATTTCTTTAGGACTTACAACTCCAAATGCATAAGCTACTGCATTATTTATTATTATATCATAAAGTTCATTTCTTTTTTTCTCAGAAAGTTTTTTTGAATCATTTATACCCATAATCCTACAATCTTTAGGTAAAATTACAGCAGCAGTTACAACAGGGCCAGCAAGCGGACCTCTTCCAACTTCATCTATACCCGCAATAATACTATATCCATTTTCATATATTTTTTTTTCATATTGAAGAAGGCTTTCAATTCTTTCTTCCTCTTTTTTTATGGCATCTAATTTCTTTTTATAGCTCTCTATAATATTCAAAACGCCTTTTCTTTCATCATCTTTATATTTTTCAAAAAGTTCATTTATATTTTTAATATCACATTGGGCAAATTCATTTTTTATTATATTTATAGAAACAGACATATACTCAATCCTTTCTACAAAATTATATACTTAAATATCAACTATGTAAACATTATAAAACAAATATAAAAGACTGTATATTACAGTCTTTTAACTATTAAATATTATTCACATTCATCATCGTCATCTTCAAAATACTTTCCATAACTAATAGTAAATACTTCATATCCATTAATTTTATAGTAAAAATAAAGTATATCTTTTTCAGTATCATAACAACTATTTATACCATCTTTACACATAATATCAATATCAATATCATCTTCATTCATAATCTCTATAATGCTATCATGATTATCAATGTATTCTTCACAACCAGACATAGAAAGCATTTCTTTAATAAAATCATATGTTGTTTCTGTTTTATCATCAAATGTATAATAATCCATTTCTGTTGATATATATACAGGTACATCTTCAACTTGATTTATAATATCTTTTTTTAAATATGCAGCGTCCCAACAACCTTGATTTTCAGACCATATTAATATGTATTCATCAGTTAATTCATCATATCTTTCTTTAGATATATTTTTGAATTTATAAAATTTACTTTCTTCTATGGCTTTTTTCTTTTTTTCTTCATCATCTATTTTATCTATATATTCAATTTCTTCTTCAATATTCTCTTCTAAATATATAAAATTGCTTGTTATTTCTTCTAAATTATTCATTCTATTAAAATCATAATTTATAGAATTTTTACCGCAAAGCATCATATATTTTTTATATATGGTTGGAAATTTTATACCTAACTTTTCTTCAGTTTTAATAATTTCACTTTCATCAAAACCTTCAATTTCTTCATCACTAAACTTACATAAAATACTAACTATTTCATCAATACTCAAATTATATTTTTTAGACATAATATTTCCTCCTTTTTTAATTAATTATATAATAACCCTCTACAATCTAAAATAATTATAGAGGGTATATTAATTAATTAATGCTGTTAAAAAAGTCCATATCTACTGATATATTTTCACCAAGCATATTATATATTTCAGAAATCATTATGATTAATTTCTTTTCACTTTCAATAAAATTACTAGATAATTCATTTTCTGATACTTTTTCATATAATGCATTAACACTATCTTCTTCAGACTTTGAAATATCTTCTCCAGAAATTCTTCTTAACTCTGTTTTAGTCTGTAAAACTCTAAACTCATCAACAAGTTTTTTAATTTCTGGATTTTCTAAAAGCTCATTATTATATTTACAATATTTAATATATTCTTCACTTTCTTTTATAGCATTTGAAAGCTCCAAAACTATTTTCTTTAAATTATTATCCAAGGCATTAAACCTCCGTAATTATAGGTAAAATCATAGGACTTCTTTTTGTTTTCTGCCATAAATAGTTTTTTAGAGTATCTTTTATAAGTCCTTTTATATAGCTCCAGCCTGTAATATGTTTTTCTTCACATTTCATAAGAGCCTCTTGTACAACAGCTTTTGCTTCTTCCATAAGCTCTTCAGCTTCACGTACATAAACAAAACCTCTAGAAATAATATCAGGACCAGCAATAACCATACCTGTTTCTTTTTCCATTGTAACAACAACAATCATAAGACCATCTTGTGAAAGGTGTTTTCTATCACGAAGCACAATATTTCCAACATCACCAACTCCAAGACCATCAACAAGAACCTGTCCTGAAGTTACTGTTCCATTTACTTTTGCTTCATTCTTTGTTATTTCTAGAACATCTCCTATACCCATTACAAATATATTATCTTTTTCAACGCCCATAGAAATAGCAAGGTCTCTATGGCTTACAAGGTTCATATATTCTCCATGAACAGGCATAAAATATTTTGGTTTTGTAAGTGCAAGCATAAGTTTAAGCTCTTCTTGTCTTGCATGACCTGAAGCATGTATTTCAGCCATACCTTCATACACTACATTTGCACCTTTTTTAAGAAGCTCATTTTTTACTCTTGAAATATTTTTTTCATTTCCTGGTATTGATGATGCACTTATTATTATTTTATCATCTGGCTTTACATGAACTTGTTTATGTTCATTTGCTGCAATTCTTGAAAGTGCAGACATTGTTTCCCCTTGACTTCCTGTTGTAATAATAACAAGTTGTTCATCAGAATAATTTTTTATTTCTGTTATATCAATAAGAACACCTGTAGGAACATTAAGATATCCAAGCTCTGTTGCAGTTTTTACTGCATTAACCATACTTCTACCTATAATTGCTACTTTTCTTTTGTATGTGTATGCAGAATTTATAATCTGCTGTATGCGGTGTATGTTTGATGAAAATGTAGCAACCATAATTCTGTTTTTTGGTGTTTCCTCAAATATTTGGTCAAATACACGTCCTACATTCTTTTCAGATATTGTAAAACCTTTTCTTTCTGCATTTGTAGATTCACTCATAAGAAGAAGTACACCTTGTTTACCAAGTTCAGCAAATCTGTGTATATCCATAATATCGCCATCAATAGGTGTATAATCAACCTTAAAATCACCTGTATGAATAATCAAACCAAGTGGTGTTGTTATGGCAAGTGCAACAGCATCTGCTATACTATGATTTGTGTGTATAAATTCAACTTTAAACTGACCAAGTTTTATAAATTCTCCTGGAACTACTGTATGAAGTGTTACAGAATTAAGAAGATTATGTTCACGAAGTTTATTTTCTAAAAGACCAAGTGTAAGCATTGTTCCGAATACAGGTACGTTTACATCTCTTAAAACATAAGGTAATGCACCTATATGGTCTTCATGTCCATGAGTAAGAACAATTCCTCTTACTTTATCTATATTTTTTTGTAAATATGTTGTATCCGGTATAACAAGGTCAATACCAAGCATATCATCTTCTGGAAAAGCAAGACCACAATCTATTATTATAATGTCATTGTTATACTCTAAAACGGTCATATTTTTACCAAATTCCTGTAAACCGCCTAAAGATATAACCTTAAGCTTTTGTTTTTTTGAAGCCAAAAAAACACCTCCCTTTCTTATAAATACTTTTATTAACAAAATTAAAATAAAACTGCCGTTCATTTTTATCTGTCACTTATAATTATTACTTTATGAATAATATTTTAAACATATAATATTATAAGGCTATTAAATATAATATAAATTTTATCCCGAAAATATACAAAAACCTTGTAATATAAAACGAACAGTTTAAACACGAAAATAAACCTGTCTTAAACAGGCTATTTTCAAAAATACTATTAAACTTAAAATATTTATATCCAATTTTATTATTCACCGCACATAAAAATTGAATATATATTTTAAAATATATATTTAATCAAAGATTTTCTTTGATAAATTTATTAGTCATCAAATTCAACGTCGTATTCTTCTCCCATTGAGCTAAATACATCTGCAACAGCATCAAATTCTTCATCATCTTCTACAAGGGCATAAGTAACATCATCACCCTCAAGAGATACTTCTTTAAGAATAATAGCTTCTGATTCTTCATCATCAATATATTCGCTTTCAACAACAAGAAGGTATCTGTTTCCATTATGCTTTGCATTGTCAATAATGGCAAACTCTATTTCTTCACCTGTTTCTTCATCTGTCATAATAACTGTTTCAAACTCTTCAAATTCTTCTTCTTTAAAATCAGCCATATTAAATTCTCCTTTTCATTTTATTTATTTCCATCAAGAAAGCCTTGTAATATATGTACCGCAGCCATCTTGTCTATAACATTTTTTCTTTTAGCTCTTGACATATCCGCTTCCAAAAGAGATCGCTCTGCCGCTATAGTACTCATTCTTTCGTCCCATAATATAACAGGAATGTTTTGAAATCTTCTTTCAAGTCTTTCTTTAAAAGCTCTCGTTTTTTCACATCTTGGACCTTCAGTATTATCCATATTTTTAGGGAAACCTAAAACAATTTTTTCAACTTCATACTGTGCTATAAGCTCAGCAAGACGTGCAAGACTCTTTTTATATTCATTTTCATTTGTTCTTTTTATTATTTCAACACCCTGTGCTGTCCAGCCAAAAGGGTCACTTACAGCAACACCTATAGTTTTGTCACCATAATCAAGTCCAAGTATTCTCAAAATATCACCTTACATTAAAAATTTTTATCAAGATAGTCTTTTACAAGTTCTTCAAGAAGCTCATCTCTATCAAGCTTTCTTATAAGTACACGTGCATTATCATAGCTTGTAATATATGTAGGGTCACCTGAAAGAATATACCCAACAATCTGGTTTACAGGATTATATCCTTTTGCTTTTAATGCAGATGTAACTCTTATTAAAATTGCTTTTGCTTCATTCATACTTTCTTTATCAACAGCACCAAACTGTTGTGTTACGTTTAAGTCTTTCATTTCTTTCACTCCCAACTGCAAAGCCTTTTTATTTTCCGACTTCACCAATCAAATATATTTTTCCTTACTAAAAATAATAATATAAAAATACATTTTATGCAAATGTATTTTCATTAAGTTTTAATTACAGTTTGATAAAATATCTCTTAAATATTACATATACCAGTAATATGTTCTTGTTCTACAGATTTAATCATAACATCTACAATATTATTTGTAACATTTTTATCTGAAATTCCTATAACTTTTATATAATTTCCTGTATGTCCTTCATACTGATTTTCATTTATATTTCTTTCAAAAAGAACTTCTACTGATTTATCAATATATTTTGACATAAAATCATTAGACATTTTATCACTTAATTCTATAAGTTTTTTACTTCTTTCTTGTTTTACAGAATTAAGAAGCTGGTCTTTTCTTTCTGCTGCTGGAGTTCCTTTTTTAGGAGAGTATGGGAATACATGAATTTTTGAGAATTGAACTTTTTTAGCAAACTCATAACTTTCATTAAAATCTTCCTCTGTTTCTCCTGGAAAACCTACTATTATATCTGTTGTTATTGCAACATCAGCCATATATTTTCTTAATATACATACAGCATCATAATATTTTTCTGTTGTATATTTTCTATTCATTTCTTTTAAAGTTTTATCACAACCACTTTGTAATGATAAATGGAAATGATGACAAACTTTTTTAAGTTTAGCTATTTCAGAAACAAATTCTTCTGTAATAATATTAGGTTCTATTGAGCTAAATCTTATTCTTTCTATACCTTCAACTTCATGAACTCTTTTTATTATTCCAAGAAGGTCTATATTTTTTATATCTTTTCCATATGAAGCAACATGTATACCGGTAAGTACAATTTCTTTAAATCCGTTTTCTGCAAGAACATTAACTTCTTCCATAATATCTTCAGGGTCACGACTTCTTATAGGACCTCTAGCATAAGGTATTATGCAGTATGAACAAAACTGGCTACAACCGTCTTGTATTTTAAGATATGCTCTTGTTCTATTTTTAAGTTTATGAATTTTAAGATGTTCAAACTCTCTTTCTTTCATTATAGGTGAAACATGATTTTCTGGTTTATTGTCGTGATAGTTTTCAACTATGCTTACAATTTCCTTTCTATCTTTTGTTCCAATAACTATATTTACACCTTCAATTTCCATTACTTCATTTGGTGCTGTTTGAGCATAACAGCCTACAACAGCAACTAAAGCATCTGGATTTTGTCTTTTTACCTTTCTTATAAGCTGTCTTGATTTTTTATCACCAAAATTTGTAACAGTACATGTATTAATAACATATACGTCAGCTTTATCATCTATTCCTACAACATCATAACCTTTTTCTTCAAAAAGTTCTGCTATTGCCTCACTCTCATACTGGTTTACTTTACAACCGAGGGCATAACTGGCAACACTTTTCATCTTTCCACCTCATCTATAATTAAAATTTATAAAGGGCATCAAATGATACCCTTCTGTATAAGTTCTTCTATTTCTCTAACAACACCACATTCATTGTTTGTATACTTAGTAACAAATTTTGCATGACTTTTTATCTCATCAACTGAATTTTTCATAGCGAAACTATAACCAACTTCTTTTAACATTTCAATATCATTAAAGTTATCACCAAATGCAGCAGCTTCATTTTTATCTATGCCAAAATTTTTAAGTATTTGATTTATAGCTGTACCCTTTGATATTCCTTTATTCATAATATCAATACAACCAAAACCTGAAACAGCTATCTCTGTTTCATTACCAAAAGATTTTTGTAAAAACTCCATACCTTTATTTTTATATGGATTATCGTCCATAACTGTAATTTTAATAATTTCATCTTTTACAGAAAGAATATCTTCAACATAATTTACATTATATCCAAATTTAGGAGTAGACATAACCTCTGCTGTCTTTATGTCATCAGTATATATAGAATCACGACAACATAATACAGGTTTAAGACCTTCCTGTTTCATAGAGCCATGAGCTATTTTTTTCCATAAATCTTCTTTCATTGTTGTTGAAAAAATTTCTTTATCTTTATAAACAACATATGAACCATTCTCAGCAATAAAAAGCATATCTTTTCCATGTTCACCAAAAATATGTTTAAGACTATTATATTGACGACCACTAGCAGCACAAAATATTATATTTTTTGATTTTAAGTAATCTAATGTTGAAAAAACTTTTTCATGTATTACTTTTTCATCATCAACAAGAGTACCATCCATATCACAAGCAATAAATTTTATCATATCTTCACCTTAATCTTAAAAATAATGGGAGTATTTTTATAGCTATACTATAATCTTTACCAGATAACCATAATACGTATGGTCTTAAAAGTTCCCAACGTCTAGTCTTTGTCTCTGCCAAAGCTAGTATATATTCAATCTCCCCTAGTTTCTTTGCAATCTCTTCTTTTTCTCTTATAGTTATATTATCCATAAGCCCTATTTCTATTATTATATCCGAAATCTTTGTCTTACTGTCTAATATATCAAAACTTTCTTCAGACTGTATATAAAATTCCAAAAGTCCTTCATTACTATAACCGTTACCCCTAAACATTTCAAGCCTTTTTATAATTATCTGAACATTTTGTTTATATATAGATGTTCGTTCAAGATTATCCCCATAAGGAGATATTACAGCAAGACCGTCAGCTATATTTTGAATTTTATCAATATATTTAAAAAGTAGATAATTAAAAAGCTTTTCCATTTTTTCTCTATCATGAGAATATTCTTTAAGCATTTTATTTCCATACTCTATATCTTCATCAACAATATTTATAATATTTTCATTCATATAGCTATACCTCCTTATATTATAGTATAGCATAAAATATAACAACATGTTTTACTAATAAATAAAAATTTGGGGATACTTTTTTTGCAGTACCCCCAAATTTTTATTTATATTCTTTAACTATATCTTTAAAAACTGCCTTTGCATGTTCTTTACATTTTTTGCAATCAGTAGCTATTTTCAATTCTTTTTTTAAGTCTTTCCAATCTGTTATACCTTTTTTAACAGATTTTTCTATTTTACCAACTGTTATATTATAACAATGACAAATAACTTTATCTTTTTTCATGGCTTTTCTCCTATCTTATATTTCTTATTGATAAAAGTATACCATATAACTCCAGTTTATTCAACACCCTTTTCAATAGTTCTTGCCATTTCACAAGCTTTTATTATATCATCAAAATCATCAGCAGAAATCATAAATCTACTATTGTGACAAAATTTAAGTGTTTTCAAACCTGTTATTTCAAAAAGTTCATCTTTTGTTTTTCCTGCCCATTCTTTTGGAAAATTTATTCTCGGTTCTTTTTCTTTTTTACTTATAGGTACAACTTGACCATTATAACCTCCTCTATCAGAAGGAAAAACTACAAATTCTGCATCTGTTTCTATAAGAACTTGTTTCCAAGGCATAAATCTAGGAAGAACAGCTATTTTATTTTTTGAATTTTCATAGCACTCTTTTACAAGACTATTTGCTCTTAAAAGAGAAAGTGTATAATCAAATTTCTTTTCCAGTATTGTTTTTGCAAACTCAACAGCTTCAAAAAAACATTCATTAGAAGTTTTTTCTGAGTCCCAAGGTGGATTAAAAGATGTTATTATATCTGATATATCATTTCCACAACCTGTATTATCATCATTATCAATAGGTTGTACAAATTTTTCATCAAAAAATAAATATTCTTCTCCAAGTATGTCTTCTCCAAACTTTTCCCACAAAAGTCCAAAAGCAGCATATGGTACTCCATTCTCTCTTATTCTTGCATTATTTTGATGATGGTCAAACTCACCTAAGCCTATATCATATACTATTCCATCAAAATTTTCCGGAACTTCAAAACCACGTTCTATTTCTATATTGGGATTAATTATTTTTAAAAGTGCTGTTGAAAAAACATCATCTGCATGAAATTTTCCACCATGTGTAAATCCTTTTTCTATATTCATATAAATTTATCTCCTCTTTTTATTAATTGTATAAATTAATATACCACATAATTATTTTTTTTAGAACAACACTTACTTTTATTGACACTATTTTTTTATTGTGCTACCATTCTAAAATAAATTTTTATTTTACTTTAACAAAAGATGAAAGGACTGGTTTATTATGAGTATTAAACCTAAAAAAGTAGTTATAATAGGTGCAGGTCATGTTGGTTCTCATGTTGGATATACTCTTGCATCACAAGGTATATGTGATGAAATAGTTTTTATAGACACAGACCAAAAAAAGGCTATTGCACAAGTAAAAGATATTGAAGACTCAATAGTATATATGCCTCATCATACAAATATAAAACTTGGTGATTATAGTGATATTGACAATGCCGAAATAATAGTAATAAGTGCAGGTCCGTTACCTACTACAAATAGTGGTATGACAAGAATGGATACTTTAGGAATGACAATAGACGCTATTAAACCAATAGTTGAAAATATAAAAAAATCAAAATTTGAAGGAATTATAGTTAGTATATCCAATCCAGCTGATGTTATAGCTCATTATATTCAACAAAAAACAGGTATACCTTCAAAAAGAGTTATTTCTACAAGTACAACTCTTGATACTGCAAGATTAAAATGTGCAATTTCAAGAGCATTAAACATAAGTACAAAATCAATATGTGCTTATGTTTTAGGGGAACATGGCGAAAGCCAAATGGTGCCTTGGTCTTGTGTTTCAATATTTGGAAAATCTTTATTTTCTCTTATGAAAGAATTTCCAGAAACATATGGTAAACTTGACCTTGATAAAATAGCAAAAGAAGGAAAATTAGGTGGTTGGGACGTATTTTTAGGAAAAAGCTGTACAGAGTTTGGTATAGGTATATCAGCTACAGAAATTATAAAAACAATACTTTCTGACGAGAAAAAAGTATCCATGATTTCAGTTCTTCTTAATGGTGAATACAGACAGACTGATGTATATGCAAGCGTTCCTGCTATACTTGGCAAAAACGGTGTAGAAGAAATTATAGAGCTTCCTCTTAACGAAAAAGAAATTGAAGAATTTAAAAAATCTTGTGATACTATGAAAGAAAATTTTGAAATAGCACTTAATATGTAATATATAAAAAAACTGAAGGTAATACTTCAGTTTTTTTAATCTAATGCAATATTAAAATATCCATCTTTAATATTTTCATCACAGCTTATAAGTCCAAAATCTATATTTTTGCCCTCAATATTTCTTTTAACATCAATTCTTGTATAAACTTCATTACAGCCTTCTTTAACTGCTATAAAATTTAAAACATCATAAAAATCTTTATCACTTATAACAGCTTCTCTTGCAAAAAATCTACCCTTCTCAGAATAGCCCATAACAGCATATACATTCCCATTATATTCTATATAATAATTTTTACCACCAATAAAAATATTTTCTTCTAAGGCATATTTTATAGCTTCATAGCCCCATTTAACATAGCCATTTCTAAAAAATATATTATCTCTAATATTTTTATATTTATCTGCTGATATTTCTTCTGTAACACACATGTCAACTTTATTTTCATATGTTTCAAATAGAACTTCTCTTAATGAAAAAGCTTCTTTATATTCTCTATCTTTATAAAATTTAAAAAGACTTTCTGATGCTGGCACAAGAAATGTTCCTTTAAGCTCAAAATTACTATTAGCATAATTTATAAGTTCTGTACTTATCCCTCTACCTCTATATGCTTTTAATGTAGATACAGCATATACATAACCATATTTTTCAGCTTTATCATTAATAATAACATCTGCTTCAAGTACAAAAAGCATTGCAACAGGTATATCATCACATATTTTTACAACCACATTATCATCTGTATATCTCTTTTCAAAAAAGAAATCTATATATTTATCAGGGTCACCAAAACACTCTTTCCATATTTTTTTTAAATATGGAATATACTCCTTTTTACCTTTTGTTATCATTTTTCCTCCTTAAGAGTAGCTGTATATTTTTCAAGTAAAATATCTGGTACATATGAAAGTTTTGCTTTTCTAAGACCTTCATCTCCTACATCTTCTTCTCTGTTTACATATTTAAAGTTTTGACATTCATTAAGTACAAACTGTTGATTTATCATAGGATATGCACCTTGTATCTCCGGAAAAGCCTTTTCTATATTTACATCAAGAGTATCAGAATTAAGATGACTTGCCATAGTATATCCTACAATTTTACCTTCTCTTCTTATAAGTCCACCAATCATTTTAAGGTCAAAAAAGTTTTTAAAAGCTTCTTTTACTGCACAAAGTTCATGATTAAGGCTTTCATCTTCTATACAATTATAGCGACTACACCATTCATTATTCATTTTAAAACATTCATCAATATTTTTTTCTGTTATAGGTTCATATGACCAATCAGGATTATCTTTAAATCTTGCTATATGATTTCTTTTACCATGAAGTTTTCTACCAGAAAGAGTTGATAATTTAGAAACTTCATAAATATAATCAAACTCATCTCTTTTAGGTTCAAAGTCAAATTTATTAGGAAAAAGTTCATTAAGTTTTTCAATATTTTCTAAAGTAATTCCTCTTAACTTAAATTTTTCACCTTTTTCCTTAGCTTCTTTCATAAGTATTTCTATAACCGGTTTTATATCGCCTTTTCCGGCTGGATATGCATATACAGAGTTTTTATCTCCACCTCTTATACAATAAAAATCATTTATATTTGCAAATTTAATTTCATATGGTTTTTGCCATATAAAATTGTTTACAAATGAATATTCACACCCTCTAAAATCAGACTCACGAAGTTTTTGGTCTATCCATTCTCTATCTTTTATTTCTATATTCTTAAAATCAATCATCATATCATTCCATTCTTTATTATGTGTATAAAAACTGTCTATTTTACGAATAAAGTATATATTACAAAATTATCAAAATCAAGCATACTATAATTTATTGTAAAATATATCATACTAAGAATATTATTATCTATAACTAATTAATGATACTACACAAAAATTTTCTGTATAAGTATCATATATATTATAGTTCCTGCACCGATACTTATAAGATTACTTCTCTTCCATATATGCAAAATAATTACTATAATAATAGACACAATTTCAGGTATACCTCTACTACCGCTATATATATCCACAGATTTAAGGCAATATACTATAAGTATAGTCATAACTGCTGGTGGAAGAACTTTTCCAAGATATATAATATTTTTTGGAACTTCTTTTTTCCCACCAAAAATTATAAATGGTATTGCTCTTGTAATAAAAGTACAAATAGCTACTACTAAAACTATAACAATACTATTATTTATCAACAGTATCACCTTCTTTCTTAATAATCGTATTTTTAAATAACATTAATATAAATACTGTTGATAAAAGTGCAGGAAGTATAAACTTATCGCTACCAAATATTATAAGACTTATAACTCCACATATAACACCTGTAACAGCAGGTATATGACTTTTAAATGATATCCATTGTTCTGTAAAAATAACAGTAAAAAGTGCTGTCATAGCAAAATCTACTCCTGTTGTATCAAATGGTATAAACTCACCCATTAAACAGCCAAGCATAGAACCTAGTATCCAATATGAATGATTTAACACTGCAACAAAAAACATGTGCATTTTTTCATCTGTATCAGGTATATTTTTCAACGAGCATAATATAGAGTATGTTTCATCAGTAAGTGAAAATATCATATATATTGATTTTTCACCTAATTTTTTAAATTTCTCTATAAAGGATAGTCCATAAAACATATGTCTACAATTTACTGATAAGGTCATTATGATTATTGATAAAAGACTAAGTCCGCCACCAATAAAACTTATTAATACAAACTGCATAGAGCCTGCATATATAATTAAACTTGTAAAAAATGCCCATAAAATTCCATATCCCGCTTTTTGTAAAAGCAATCCATAGGCCATACCTAAAAAAAGATAACCACATAATACAGGTATAGTATCAAAGAAAGCTATTTTAAAAGTTTTTTTCATTTTTCCCCCTCCTAAGCCACATATCTCATATAATATATTTTAAATAAAACTATGTCAACAAATTATATATTTATATGATAATCAATGTATACAATATATTTTTGATTATCTATTGAAATTTATATTTTTTATGGTATAATTATTTGTAACAAATAATTATTATTAATTAAAAGAAATGAGGGATATTTTATGGTAAAATTCTTTAAATGTAGTACTTGTGGTAATTTTGTTGAAACTATCCATGTAACTCCTGTTCCTATGATGTGCTGTGGTAAAAAAATGGATGAAATAGTTGCAAATACAGTAGATGCCGCTTTCGAAAAGCATATCCCTGATGTTAAAATAGATGGAGACGTTATTCATGTTCAAGTAGGCTCTACTATCCACCCTATGACAGAAGAACATTATATTGAATGGATTTTAGTAGAAACAGAAAAAGGAATACAGAGAAAAGACCTTAAACCAAATGAAGAACCTGTTGCAGATTTTGTTATTAAAGATGACAAAGCTATTGCTGTTTATGCATATTGTAATCTTCATGGTTTATGGAAATTCGAAATCAAATAAACTCAACAAAAAAGACCTCTTTAAAAAGAGGTCTTTACTATTTTATCAATTTTTTTCTAAAAATTTTACAAACAATAATACTTGTGATAGAACCAATTATAGCACCACATATTACATCACTTGGAAAATGTACTAAAAGATACATTCTTGAAATACCCATCAAAATTGCAAAAATAATCATAAAAAAACCTATTTTTTTATTCATATAAAGAAATACTACAGCAGCACCAAAAGCAGCTGTTGTATGACCTGATGGGAATGAATAGTCTGATGGTTTATTAATTATTATATCCAACATAAGCCTATCAAAAGGACGTATCCTTGCAAAATATGGCTTTATACCAATATTAACTATTATAGCGGAAATAGCAAGTGATACAAGAAGAATAATTCCCCATTTACCAATGTTAGGATTTCTTTTTATAAATAAAATCATTATTAAACCAATAAGTATATAAAACCAACCACCATTTCCCAGAAATGATATAAATTTCATTATACTATCAGTAAAAAGTCCACCTCTAATTTCATTTATAAACAAAATAATACTATCATCAAAACTTTGTATATATTCCATATTTAAAATTCTCCCTATGTAAAATTAAAAATAGTATGTTCAAGAAGTATTTTTATTCCAATTATTATGAGTATAATTCCACCAATTATTTCTGCTTTTTTATTTAAAATATCTCCTATACTATTTCCTATTATTCCACCAAAAAAAGAAAATATAAATGCAATAACGCCAATTATACTAGAAGCATAAATAATATTAACATTAAGAATTGCAATACTTATACCTATAGCAAGAGCATCTATACTGGTTGCAATAGCTTGAATAATAATAGTTTTTCTATCAATATAATATACTTCATAATCCTGTATATCTTCATCAAAACATTCTTTAATCATATTTACGCCTATAATCAAAAGAAGTATGAAAGCAATCCAATGGTCAAAAACTTCTATGTATTGTCGTATATTAGTTCCTAATCCCCATCCTATTAATGGCATAATAAATTGAAATCCGCCAAAATAAAAACTTTGTCTAATAGAATCTTTAATACTAAAGTTTTTTTTACTTATACCATTTGATATAGAAATGGCTAATGCATCCATAGCAAGACCTAATCCAATAAAAATAAGAGTAATAAATTTCATAAACATATTCTCCAAATATAATAAATTATTTTATAATATTTTATTTTTATAACTAGCTAAAAATTCAAAACAAATTAAAAAGAGAAGCAAAAGCTTCTCTTTTTAATTTTATGTCTGTAATGAAAACGCAGAATTGTAAGGGGCAATTCATATGCGTTCCAACTAGCAAAATAATTGTATACAAAATAAAATGTTCATTTATTACTCACTCTAGTTTAGAGTATATATTAATATTAATAAAAAATCAAGGGTTTTGTTATAAAAATAACACTAATTTTTATATTTATATATTAATAAAATATAAATAATTATTATATTTATAAAAAATTGAATTTTATAAAATAAAATATAATTTAAAAATTATTTAGCATACAAAATAATTTCGTTATTTTATTAACTATTCATTAAAATAAAAAAAATGGGAGTTACAGGGCTCGAACCTGTGACCCCCTGCTTGTAAGGCAGGTGCTCTCCCAGCTGAGCTAAACTCCCATATTTTTATTAAATTATTAAAATCAAAAAGTGACCCGTAAGGGAATCGAACCCTTGTTTCAGCCGTGAGAGGGCCGCGTCTTGACCGCTTGACCAACGGGCCTTGGTTGATTATGGTAGCGGAGGAGGGATTTGAACCCCCGACACCGCGGGTATGAACCGCGTGCTCTAGCCAACTGAGCTACTCCGCCACAACCCTTAAATCACTTTTTTGTGACTACTTGAACTATTATACATACATTTTCATAATCTGTCAATATTTTTTTTATTTTTATTCATCAGCTTTATTAATTATAAGAATTTCATCTGATTTTATAAGTCCAAGTTGTTCTCTTGCAATTTTTTCTATATATGCATCACTTTTATAATATTCCTGTTGGCTTTTATAATTAATATTTTTTTCTTTTTCAGCATCTATTTGAGCTTGTATAGCCTGTTCCTCTTTTAAAAGTTCATTATATTTTTCTTTTTGATAAAAATAGCTTACACTTATTCCAGCAATAAACATACACATAAACAAAACTGTTATTATCCATGTATAAGTTTTTTTCTTTTTATTTTGTACTCTTGGCCCTATATTTTTTCCTCTACTCATAAGAACTCAGTCCTTTTGCTTTTTATGCTTAATATTTTTTGTTTTTTTCAAAAAAACTTTTGTCTTTATTTTTGCACAAAACCCCATTAAATGCAATAGTTTTAAACATTTTTTATTTGTATATTTAAGTAATTTTATAACAGGTTTTAGCATTATTATATATATAATTTTTAGAGGAGTAGTTATTATTG
>DXZA01000069.1 GCA_019415525.1 Tyzzerella sp.
TTTAGAAACATATGTAAAAAATGATGAGAAACTAAATAATTTTTTGTGAAATATTGCAAATTATATGTTTAAATGATAAAATTCAAATATATATTTATAGAAATATAAGACATAGTTTTTATTTTATTTGTATTTTTAAATAAAAAATGGGGGGATATATTATGAAAAAGAAAGTAATCAAAAAAGTTATATCAATGGCTTTAGCAGCAATTATGACATTTGTTCCAACACAAGTATTTGCTGTATCAAATGATATTAAAGGTCATTGGGCAGAAAGTGCAATTACATATTGGCAGGATAACGGTTTAATTTCAGGTTATGAAGATGGTACATTTAAGCCAGATAAAAGTATAACTCGTGCAGAATTTGCAGTTATGTTAAATAAAGCACTTGGATTTGTAGATAAAGGTAATGTATAATTTAGTGATGTTAAAGCTGGCGATTGGTACTATGATGCAGTTGCAATAGCAGTTGAAGCAGGATATTGTTCAGGTTATGAAGACGGAACATTTAAGCCAAATGAAACAATCACAAGAGTAGAAGCAGTTTCCTCTTTAGACAGAGCTATGAGTAAGACAGAAAATGTTGTTGAAGAAAACAAAGATGTTGTTGTAACAAAAGACGATACAGTAATTGAAGACCAAACAATAGAAGGAAACCTTATCATTGATAAAGCGGTTGGAGATGGAGAAGTTTATATTAAAAATACAACAGTAAAAGGTGATATTATTGTACAAGGCGGTGGTGATAATTCTATATACCTTACAAATGTTATTACAGAAGGTAAAATTTCAATAGAGAAAAAAGACGTAAGATTAGCTTTAGAAGGTAAAACTACAGTAAATAATATTGAAGTAAAAGCTGTATGTAACATACAAGGAAAAAACTTTGAATGAATAGTTGGAATAATTAAAGTATTAACTGACCTTGGAACAGATGAAAAAGTTGAATTAAACGTTCCTGCAGAGAAGTTTCTGTTGAATCAAAAGCAAGTGTGGCTATTAATGCAGATGTTGAAACAGTATCAGTATCAGAAGATGCTAAAGATTCAAAATTAGAAGTTTCAGGTAGTACAACAGTAGGAATTGTAGTAGCTAATGGTAAAGTAGCTATTTCAGGTTCAGGTAAAGTTGAAAAACTTGAAGCAAATATAAGTGGCATTACAGTTTCAAGTAGTACAAATGTAACAAATACAGAAGTAGCTGACGGAGTGGATAAACCAACCTCATCAAATACAAGCACAGGTGGTTCAAGTTCAGGTTCATCGGGTGGCAGCACAGGCGGTTCAAATTCAGGTGGTTCATCAGGTGGTAACACAGACGATAATACAGACAACGAAGATGATATTAAAATAGAAATAGAAACTGGCAGTAACTTACAAAAAGAACTTGATAAATATAAAAATGCAAATGAAAATGAAAATATAATTCTTAAATTAGCAGAAGGAAAATATATTGTTCCAGATAATGGTGAATTAAATTATATAGGTAAAGGTAGCTTATCAATTGAATGTATAGGTGAAGTAACACTTGTAGCAGAAAAAACAGAAGATGAAGAAAGTACAACTCCTACATATATAATGGAAACAGGCGATGAAACAGATGAAGGAGTTGATGATGAAACAATAATAACAACATTGACAATTAATGCCCCAAATCTAACATTTGATAAAACTTTGTCAGTTACTGGTATAATAAAAGGTTTAGATACATTAACATTTGGTGAAAACTCTGGTAACAGACCTATATCAGATATTGTTACAAATGTAAATGCAAAAGTAATAATGGAATTAAGTTGTGATAATTTAACTGTAAGTGGCGGTGTCACTGGGATTGAATTTAAAAAATTTATATATGTTAATGAAAGTATTATTATTAATACAGAAAACGAAGAACCTATATCTATTGGACTAAGAAATCAAAATACTATTGGAGAGATACAGGCAAATTCAGAAATTATTATAAAAAATATAGATGAGTCTGGATATAATAACTCAGGTACTAAAATTAATAAACTCATAGCAAATAAAAATATTATAATTGATGCAAAAGATACAGAAGCATTATTAAAAATAGAGATAGGAACTGAAACAACAGAGACAATTATAGTTGAAACCAATGCTCCTCTTAGAAAAGTAACAGTACCAAAAGGTGCTAAAACACCAACAATTATTATTAAAGAAGATGCAACAATAGAAACTTTTGATATAAAAGAAAATATTATATTAGAAGGTATTGGTACTGTAAATAACATTGTTGTAACGGATAGTGCAGTAAATAGTATTAAAGTTTCTGGTATTACATTAGATAGTGTTGAAACTACAAAAGATGGAACTATAAATATTGATGGTGCAGAAGATGTAACTGTTAAGAAGATAGAAAGTATAACAGCTGAATTAGATGAAAATTATACTCCGATTATAAGTTCTGGTCTTTCATCAAGTAATATTATTATTACAATTAAATATCAAGGAATGGAAGAAACAAAACAAGTTAATGCAACATACCCAAATGTAGAATTAAACTATTTTGAATTTGACCCATTTGAAACAGAAGAGCAGACAGTTACAGTTTTATATGCAGATATAGAAACTGAATTAAAAGTAACTTTAAAACAGGAAATAAGTATAGATGATATAAAACTTACAGTAAATGCTAACGAAGAATTAACTGATTCAATAATAGTTAAATTAACAGGTGCTGCATCAGTTGATATAGAAAAAATTATAGTGGAAAAAATTATGGGTTATGAAGATATTGAAAATATTGAAGCAAAAGTAGCTAAAGGCGATACAAATGATACATTTAAAGTTAATTTGTCTGGCAAATCAAAATTTTCTTATGATGTAGAATTTAAAGTAACAATTCCAAAAACTGCTATTATTGCAGATCCAGAATCTAGCTATGTAATACCGAAAGAAGATTTAATTGTGTATATAGAAGTAAATATAGTAGACCAAGAAGAAGAAAAGTTAGAAGAAATTTTAGAAGAGATTAAAACTGTAATAGGTTCATCAATTGAATTGAAAGAAGGTACAGAAATTACAGAAGAAAACATAAAAGAAGCAATAAATGAAAAAATTAAAGAAATAGTAAGTGAAATTCCTGAAGGTTATGAAATAGAAATAGACAAAGTGACAATATCAACAACAACAGAAGGGACAATTTGTAATATTAAAATTAAAGGAATGTCTACTTCATATAATAATTTTATAACAGTTACAAATATTAAAGTAACAGTAGCAAATGGAGAAGAAAGCAATGAAGCAACATTAGAGTCTTCTGTATATGATGTTACATTACCAAGTGATGACAATGGTGTAGTGATAGCCAAAGAAGAATAATATAATCTTTCAATATTATTTGATAATTTTATGTTTTAAATAGTACAAGTTAATTTATATAAAAATATAAAACAATATAAGGCAATATAAATTTACAAGGCGAGCCTAAAAAGGTTCGCCTTGTTTAATATAAAAATATTATAAGTTTTTCAAAAACAGCCTGAATATTTCATTGTCAGTTTCAATATCACGAGCAGTAAGAACTAGACTTAATTCTTTTATCATAACTTGTAAAAAGACTTGAGCAAAGGAAATTGCAATAAAATGTTGAGAAAGCATCAACTGAAATGCTTCAAATTTTTGTTCGCCGATAAGATTTATAAGTTTATTTTCTGTTTCTTGAAACTCTATTACATCAACTTCCTTA
>DXZA01000007.1 GCA_019415525.1 Tyzzerella sp.
CTATTATTATACGCTATTTCTCGTCAAAAATCAACCATTTGTTGTGACAGAGCCATTAAATATAACAAAACTGTTATATTCTTGACAGTACATAGACATATTATTTTGATAAAATCTGTGTTATAGAAATATAATACAGATTTTTTATTTTGGAAGGGGGATTATACTATGAAAATTCTTGAAACACAAAATCTTAAAAAAATATATGGAACAGGTGATACTGCCGTTCATGCATTAGATGGTATAAATTTGACAGTAGAAAATGGAGAGTTTGTTTCAATAGTTGGTACATCAGGTTCTGGAAAGTCTACACTTTTACATATGCTTGGAGGTCTTGACAGACCAACAGATGGAAAAGTTATAGTTGATGGTAATGATATTTTCAAGTTGAAAGATGAGGCTCTTACTATTTTTAGAAGAAGAAAAATAGGATTTGTTTTTCAAAGCTATAATTTAGTACCTATGCTTAGTGTTTATGAAAATATAGTTCTTCCTATACAGTTAGATGGTTCAAAGGTTGATGATGAATATATAAATCAGGTAATAGAAACATTAGGACTTTCTCAAAAATTACAAAGTTTACCAAATCAGCTTTCAGGAGGACAACAACAAAGAGTTGCTATTGCAAGAGCGATTGCTTCAAAGCCAGCTATAATTCTTGCAGATGAACCAACAGGTAATTTAGATACTAAAACTAGTCAAGATGTTTTAAGTCTTTTAAAAATAACAAGTCAAAAGTTTTCTCAAACAATAGTTATGATTACACATAATGAAGAAATAGCACAGCTTGCAGATAGAATTATAAGAATTGAAGATGGTCTTATTGTAGGTGGTGAACAGTTATGATTAAAGTTAATAATAAAAAGATTATATCATTTCTTTCAATAAAATTATTGTTTGCAAATAAAAATAGAAATATCATAGCAATATCAGCTATTATTCTCACAACACTTTTATTTACATCTCTTTTTACAATAGCTATATCTATAAATGATGGCTTTCAGCAAAGTAACTTTAGACAAGCTGGTGGTTTTGCTCAAGGTACTTTTAAGTACTTAACACAAGAACAATATAAGCAGTTAAAAGATAGCACTCTTATAAAAGAATATGGATTGAGAAGATTTTTAGGAATGCCAACAGATGAACCTTTTAATAAATCACATGTAGAAATTGGTTATTCAGATGCAAATAATGCACACTGGATATATTGTGACCCAATAGAAGGTACTTTGCCAAAGGAAAATACAAATGAAGCTGCAACAGATACAAAAGTGCTTGAACTTTTAGGTGTAAAGCCGGAATTAGGTACAGAATTTACAGTAACATTTTATGTTGATGGTAAAAAAACAACTCAAAAATTTACTCTTTGTGGTTTTTGGGAATATGATGATGTTATAACTGTAAATCATATACTTATACCAGAGAGTAGAGTCAATTCTATTTTAAATGAATTAAATATTAAACCATCAAGAGAAATTGCAAGTTGGAATTTAGATGTTATGTTTAATAATAGCTTTAATATAGAAAGTAAAATGAATGAAATACTTAAAAACTATGGTTATCAAAATGAGGAAAACGATTATAATTATATAGCTACAGGTGTAAATTGGGGGTATTCAGCATCACAACTATATAAAAATGTGGATATAAGTACCATTTTAGCAATATTATCAGCATTAATAATTATAATTTTTACAGGTTATCTTATTATATATAATATTTTTCAAATTTCTGTTTCAAATGATATAAAATTTTATGGTTTATTAAAAACAATAGGAACAACACCAAAACAACTTAAATCTATTATACGAAAACAAGCTATTATGTTATCTTGTATAGGTATTCCAATTGGATTGTTTTTAGGATGGTTTATAGGTGGTAAATTAACACCCATTATATTAAGTCAGCTTAATGGAATTGTAAATATTATATCTATAAATCCTATTATTTTTATTATATCATCAATTTTTTCAATATGTACTGTACTTATATCTTGTCATAAACCAGGAAAAATAGCAGCAAAGGTTTATCCAGTAGAAGCTGTTCGTTATACTGATATAAGAATAAATAGAAAAAGGAAGTCTAAAAAAGCTTCTATTTTATCAATGGCAAAAGCAAATCTTGGTAGAAATAAAGTAAAGACAATTATAACAGTTTTATCGTTATCACTTTCTGTGATTTTACTTACTATAACTGTTATATTTACTAGAGGCTTTGATATGGATAAATATCTAAAAAGAATGACAGTTGATTTTCAAGTTGCTAATGCAGGATATTTCCAAACCAATGGACTTTTTAATAAAGACATGGAGTTTAGTGGAGATATAATAGAAGAGATAGAAAAATTTAATGGTGTAGATGGTGGAAAAACTTATGCAAAAATATCAGCAGCACAAGAGTTTGTAAGTGAAGAATATTATCGTAGTAATTTAGTTTCTAATCATACCACAAATGAACAGATAGATAGTATAATTTCATTTATGGAAAAAGATAATAATAATATGCTTGCAACAAATGTACAACTTTATGGTATGGAAGATTTTATACTTGATAAATTAACTGTTTATGAAGGTGATATTTCTAAAATAAAAGAACCAAATAGCAAATATATTGCTGCAGTATATAAATATGATGATTATGGTCAAATTATTAAAGAAAGTCAATGGGCAAAACTTGGAGATACTGTAAAGATTAGATATGTAGATAAGTTTGAATATTTTAATCCAAATACAGGAGAGATTTATTCAGAAGATGAAGATTTTTATGATTTGCCTTATTCTTATCGTGCAGTAGAATATCATGAAGAAGAATATATAGTTGGAGCTATTGTTACAATTCCATCATCTCTCAGTTATAGATACTATGGTTGTGATGAATTTATTTTAAATTCTAAAACATTTATTAATGATACTGGTACAAATAGTGTTATGTATTATGCTTTTGATGTAGATGAAAACGAACAAGAAATAAAAGAGTTTCTTGAAAGTTATACAACGGAGATAAATTCTAGCCTTGATTATGAAAGTAAAGATACATATGTTGCTGAATTTTCTGGATTTAGAAATATGTTTTTAATACTTGGTATAACACTTAGTGCAGTTGTTGCAATTATAGGTATACTTAATTTCTTTAATGCAATACTTACTGGAATTTGTACAAGACAACATGAATTTGCTGTATTACAGTCTATAGGTATGACAGGAAAACAGCTGAAAACAATGCTTGTTTTTGAAGGTTTATTATATTCTTTAAGTACATTTATTTTTTCATTTATTGTATCAATAATTTTAAGTCAAACTATAGGAAAGGTACTTGAAAATATATTTTGGTTTTTTACATATAAATTTTCAATATTACCAATTTTATCACTTTCAATAATATTTATATTTTTAGGTATTGTATTACCTCTTATAACATATAAATTTACAATAAAATATTCACTTGTAGAACGACTAAGATTTGAGTGATTTTTTATAATTTGTCATATTTTTATTTGAAGAATAATAATGATTAGTCAATAGTTATAATCATGATCTGTCTCTTATACACATCTCCAA
>DXZA01000070.1 GCA_019415525.1 Tyzzerella sp.
ATATTATATAGACCAACATGCAGCACATGAAAGAATATTATTTGAAGATTTTATGAATAAATTTAAAAGTCAAGATATAATTTCTCAAAAACTTGTTATACCTGAAATATTGAATATTTCAGAAAGAGAAATGGTTGTACTAAATGATAACAAGGAACTTTTAGAAAAATTTGGATTTGAAACAGAAATTATTGATAGAAATGCTGTAGCTATAAAAACAGTTCCTTATATATTTAATTCGCCACAAAATCCAAAATATTTTTCGTATATATTAGATATGCTTTTAGAATCTGATATAAAAAATATATATGATACAAAAATATTAGCTGTTGCAACTTGTGCTTGTAAAGCTGCTGTAAAAGCTAATGATAAATTAAGTTTTCAAGAAGCTCATTCTATGATTTCAAAATTATTGAAACTTGAAAACCCTTTTACTTGTCCTCATGGAAGACCTACTATAATAGAAATTACAAAATATGAACTTGAAAAACTTTTTAAACGTATACAAAATTAAGAGAGGAGTGATATTTTGAAAAAACCTCTTATTGTAATAGCGGGACCAACAGCTTGTGGTAAAACAGGACTTTCTATAAAACTTGCAAAAATTATAAATGGTGAAATTATATCAGGAGATTCTATGCAGGTTTATAAATATATGGATATAGGTACTGCAAAAGCAACAGAAGAAGAAATGGATGGGATAAAGCATTATATGATAGATGAATTTTATCCTGATGAAGAATTTAATGTAACAGTTTTTCAGAAAAAATCTAAAGAATATATGGAACAAATATACAATAAAAATAAAATTCCTATTCTCTGTGGTGGTACTGGCTTTTATATAAATGCATTAGTTAACGATAATGATTTTATGGAAACCAATAATGACTATAAACTTAGAAATGAACTGTATAAGTTTGCGGAAGAAAATGGGCCTGAAGCTTTACATAAAAGACTTGAAAAAATAGACCCTGAATCAGCAAAGAATATACATTGTAATAATATAAAAAGAGTTGCAAGGGCAATAGAGTTTTTTGAACTTACAAAAACACCTATATCAAAACATAATAAAGAAGAAAAACTTAAATCTTCACCATATAATACAGCTTTTATAATACTTAATATGGATAGACAAAAACTATATGATAGAATAGAAAAAAGAATAGATATTATGATTGAAAATGGTCTTATAGATGAAGTTAAAAAACTTTTGAATATGGGATATTCTGAAACTCTTGTTTCTATGCAGGGAATAGGATATAAAGAAATAGTACCATATATAAAAGGTGAAGTTTCTCTTGATTATGCTATTACAGAATTAAAAAAAGCAACAAGACACTTTGCAAAACGACAAATTACTTGGTTTAAACGTCAATCAGAAGGCTTATGGATTGATTTGACAGAACAAAATGAGGAAAAGGCATTAGAAGAAATAAAAGTTTATTTAAAAAGCCTTAATATAATTTAGGAGTACAAAAAATGCAAGATTTAGAAAATTTTATTATTGAGAAATTTGGTATAAATAAAAAAGTTTTAGATTATTGTCTTGAAAAAGAAATGCTTATAAAAGATAAATTTTCTGAAATAGATAAAATAACAGAATATAATCAGCTTAAAGTATTACATGCAATGCAGAAAAACGGATTAAGTGATGTTCATTTCGCAGCAACAACAGGTTATGGATACAATGACCTTGGACGTGATACTCTTGAAAAAATATATGCTGATGTTTTTCATACAGAAGATGCACTAGTAAGACCACAAATAATTTCTGGTACACATGCTCTTACAGTTGCTCTTGCAGGTAATTTAAGACCTGGAGATGAAATACTTTCTCCTGTAGGAATACCATATGATACATTACAAGGTGTTATAGGTATAAGAAAAGAAAAAGGTTCTTTAAGTGAATATGGTATAACATATAGACAAGTTGATTTAAAATCAGATTATTCTTTTGATTATGAAGGTATAGAAAAGGCTATAAATGAAAAAACAAAACTTGTTACAATTCAGCGTTCAAAAGGTTATGAATGGCGACCATCATTTACTGTTGAACAAATTAAAGAGCTTATAACATTTATAAAAAATATAAAAAAAGATGTTATATGTATGGTAGATAACTGTTATGGTGAATTTGTACAAACAATAGAGCCAAGTGATGTTGGAGCTGATTTAATAGTAGGTTCTCTTATAAAAAATCCAGGTGGTGGACTTGCTGCAATAGGTGGATATATAGCAGGTAAAGAAGAATATGTTGAAAATGCTGCATATAGACTTACTTCTCCTGGACTTGGCAAAGAGGTAGGTGCAACTTTGGGGATAACAACTTCTCTTATACAAGGACTTTTTATGGCTCCTCAAGTTGTTAATGGTAGTCTTAAAGGTGCTATATTTGCTTCTAAAATATTCGAGGATTTAGGATATAACGTTATGCCTAACTCAATTGAAAAACGTGCAGATATAGTACAATGTATTCAGCTTGATACAGCAGAAAATGTTATTGCATTTTGTCAGGGAATACAAAAAGGTGCACCGGTTGATAGCTATGTTACACCAGAACCTTGGGATATGCCTGGATATGATTGTCAAGTTATAATGGCGGCAGGAGCTTTTGTTCAAGGTTCATCAATAGAACTTAGTGCAGATGCACCTATAAAACCACCATATAATGTGTTTATGCAAGGTGGATTATCTTGGCATCATGCAAAAATAGGAGTTATAACAGGATTACAAACAATGTACGATAAAGGTCTTCTCAAGTTATAAGCAGATAGGAGGAATTCTATGTGGTTTATTAATATAGGTAATACTGATATTTTTCATTTGTTCTATATGTTTATAATATATAGTTTTGCAGGATGGATTATGGAAACAGTTCTTGTTTCTGTACAGTCTAAAGAATTTGTAAATAGAGGATTTATGAATGGTCCTTTTTGTCCTATATATGGTACAGGAGCTTTAGCTGTATATTTATTTTTGACACCTGTACAAGATAATATATTCTTAGTAATAATATTAGGAGCTATAATAGCTACTATTATTGAATATTTTACATCACTTATAATGGAAAAATTATTTAATGCTAAGTGGTGGGATTATAGTGATAAAAAATTTAATTTGCAAGGTCGTATATGTTTAAGTATATCAGTATGTTGGGGATTTTTATCAGCTTTTATGCTTAAAATATTACAGCCGCTATCTTTGAAACTTATTGATAGTATACCAAAAACATTAGGTGAATTTTTAGGTACTATCATAACTGCATATTTTATTAGTGATATTGTTTTAACTATATTTAATATATTATCTATTAATTCTAAGTTGGAAGCTATTAGCAATATTAGAAAAGAATTTCACGAAAAGCTTGAAGAAATACCTAAATTTAATAAAAAACAAGAGTTTCTTGACAAGTTAGATAAATTTAAGGCTAATAATATTAAAAATCCAGAATATTTTACAGATTTTAAATTTTATATTGAGAATGAAATTAAAAACTATTATAATGAAAAACATGAATTTTATATGGAGAAACGTGAAAATATTGAAAATACTATTAATGAACTCAAAAATAAGCTTGATAAACATAAAGAATATTTAAAGAGAACAAATAGTGTTGAAAAGAGAATTATAAAAGCTTTCCCTAATATAAAATCAATAAAATTTTCTGATGATATGTCAGAATTAAAAGAGTACTTAAGAAACAAAAGGAGAAGATAACAATGAAAAACTGTTTTAAGAAGTTAGTTGTTATTACACTTGCATTAACAACTTTTATTAATACAGTTGCATTCGCAAAACCAAGCGAACCTACTGTAAACGCAGAAGCTGCAATACTTATGGAGCCTGAAACAGGTACTGTAATATATGAAAAAAATGCTGAATCAAAAATGTATCCAGCAAGTATGACAAAAATACTTACAGCATTAGTAACTCTTGATTATTTTGATTACGATGCACTTGTTACTGTTGGAAATGAAATAAATGAAGTAACTCTTGATTCAAGTAAAGCAGGTCATATTAAAGGAGAAACTCTTTCTGTAGAAAATCTTATAAGAGGTTTACTTATACCTTCTGGAAATGACAGTGCTAATGTGCTTGCTGCTGCTGTTGCTAAAAAAGTAGAGAATAATAATGAGCTTTCATATGCAGAATGTGAAAAAATATTTACAAATCTTATGAATGAAAAAGCTGAATCATTAGGTTGTAAAAATTCAAATTTTGCTAATGCTCATGGCTATCATAATGATAATCATTATACAACTGCCTATGATATGGCTTTAATTGCTGCTGAAGCACTTAAGAATGAAACTATTAAAAAAATTGCTAGTGAAAAATCATTTTCTGGTGATGGTGCAGGAAATACACTTGAAGAAGATTCAACACTTGTAACTCAAGAATATAATTGGCAAAGTCATAATCTATTAATAGCTGATGGTGAATATAATTATGAATATGCAACAGGTCTTAAAACAGGATTTACAGATCAAGCAGGTGATTGTGTTGCTGCAACTGCTGAAAAAGATGGAACACAACTTATTGCAGTTATAATGAACTCAGAAGACCCTAATAGATGGATTGATGCAAAAAATCTTTTTGAATATGGATTTAATAATTTTTCTATAAATACATTACAGAAAAATGGTGATGTTATAGAAAAAGTTCAGTTAACAAATAATAATAAGCTTAATGGAGATACACTTGATGTAATTGTAAAAGAAGATATTTCAGAATATATATTTAATGGTGATGTAAACAATATTACAAAAGAAATATCTTATAAACAAGAATATATAGCTGAAAATAAAGATGAATCAGATAATACAATAAAATTAAAAGCACCAATATCTAAAGATGCTGAAATTGGAACTATAACATATAAACTTGATGGTGAAGCAATTAAAGAGTCAAAATTATATGCAGCTTCTGATGTTGAAGAATCAACAATTATAAGTTCAATAAAATACTTCTTTAAAAATCTTTTTAGTAATATATTTAGCGTTAAAGGTTTAATAACAATACTTATAATAATAGTTATAATTATAATCATTATTTTAATCCTTAGAAACTTCAAAAATAGAAGAAGAAGAAATTCATATAGATATAAAATGCCAAGAAGAAGATACTAAAAAATATATATTATTATAGGTAAGTATAAAAAATAAGAATTGCCATTAGGTAATTCTTATTTTTTTATTTAGTATAATGTATGATAAACTAGTTG
>DXZA01000071.1 GCA_019415525.1 Tyzzerella sp.
ATATAATTACTTTTATTATAGATAGTAATTATAGATAAAAATACTTATTATTATTTATATATAATTAATAAAATTAAAATATACTATTGAATTTTAGGAATATATATGTTATCTTGATAAAGAACTTAATATACTTAACATTTTTGTTGAGGCATGTTACTATTAGATTAGGCAAGACCAAAATGAAAATGTATTTCTGATATTGATTTCAGAGATGCGTTTTATTTTGGTCTTTTTTATTGCCTAAAAAAGGAGGAATTATAAATGGATTACAAAAAAGTAGGTCTTGATATTTTAGACCTTGTAGGTGGCGTAGATAATGTTGCCAAATTAACACATTGTGCTACAAGATTAAGATTTGAATTTGTTGACAGAAATAAAGTAAAAGAAGAAGAAATAAAAAATCTTAGTGGTGTAATAAGTGTTGTTGATAAAGGTGGTCAGTTTCAAGTTGTAATAGGTAATGATGTTCAAACAGCATTTAAGGCTATTACTCAAAAACTTGGAAATACAAGCCAAAATAAATCAAGTGATAATAATAAAAAAGAAGGTATTGTATCATATATTATAAGTGTAATTTCAACAACATTTACACCAATGATACCTGCTATTACAGGTGCAGGTATGATTAAAGCTGTACTTGCAATACTTACACTTACAGGTGCTCTTACAGAAAGTAGCCATACATATTATATACTTAATACAATAGCAGATGCAGCATTTTATTTTATGCCAATACTTCTTGCTTATGGTGCAGCTATAAAATTTGAATGTAGCCCAATACTTGCTATAACACTTGCTGGTGTTCTTTTACACCCTAATATTGGAGCACTTCTTGCAGCTGGTGAACCTGTTAAATTTATAGGATTACCTGTAAGACTTACAGATTATTCTGGTTCAGTACTTCCTATAATAATAACTGTATGGGTTATGTCATATATTGAAAGATTTGCTGAAAAAGTTTCACCTTCAATTATAAAATTCTTTACAAAACCATTAATTGTATTAATAATAACTGCTCCTATTGCTCTTATTGTAATTGGACCATTTGGTACATTCCTTAATGACCTTGTTGCAACTGGTGCAGAGCAGATTAACAATTATGCAAGTTGGTTAATACCTTTCCTTATGGGTGCACTTCAGCCTTTCCTTGTTGTAACAGGAACTGCTTGGGCTATGACACCTATTGCAACAATGCAGCTTACTTCTATGGGTGCAGAAAGAATAAATGGTCCTGGTATGCTTGCATCTAATATAGCACAAGGTGGTGCAACATTATGTATAGCATTAAAGACAAAAAATAAAGAGCTTAAGCAGCTTGCAGGTTCATCTGGTATAACAGCTGTTCTTGGTATAACAGAACCTTCACTTTATGGTGTAACATTAAAACTTAAAAAACCACTTATTGCATCTATGATCGGTGGTGGTATTGCAGGTATATATGCAGGTCTTACAGGTCTTGTGCGTTATGCTTTTGTCTCACCGGGGCTTGCAGCACTTCCAGCATTTATTGGTGAAAATCCTATGAATATTGTTCACGCAATAGTTACTTGCTTGATTGCATTTGTTTCTGCCTTTATAATAACTTGGATAATAGGTTTTGATGACCCTGTTGATGAAAGTAATGATAAGATTAATGAAGGTAATATAGAAAAAATAAATGAAAGAAATACAGATGTTTCAAACAAAAAGGAATACACAATTTTAAATCCTATTGAAGGTAAAATAATACCTTTATCAAAAGTAAATGATGCAGTTTTTTCACAAGGACTTCTTGGAAAAGGTGTTGCTATTGAACCATCAGTTGGTTTAGCTGTTTCTCCTATTAATGGAACGGTAGCATCTGTTTTTGATACAAAACATGCAATAGCTTTATTAGGAGATGATGGTATTGAAATACTTATACATATAGGTATAGATACAGTAAATCTTGAAGGAAAAGGATATGAAACATTCGTTAAAGTTGGTGATAAAGTTAAAGTTGGTGATAAGCTTGTTAAATTTGATATAGAAGAAATACAGAAAAATGGATATGAAGTAGTAACTCCTGTTCTTATTTGTAATCATGATAATTACAGTAATATAGATGTATTTACAGAAAAAGAGGCAAAAACAGGTGATGTAATTATTAAAGTAAAGGGGTAATATTTATATGATATATAAATCATTAAAAAGTTTTCTAGAAGATTTTTTATGGGGAGGTTCAACTTCTGCATATCAGGTTGAAGGTGCTTGGAATAAAGATGGAAAAAGCCCTTCTATTATAGATATGTTGGAGCATCCTGAAGGAACAGCAGATTTTACTATTGCATCAGACCATTACAATCGCATGGAAGAAGATGTTGAACTTTTTGCAGAACTTGGACTTAAAGCTTATCGTTTTTCAATAGCTTGGACAAGAATACTTCCTAATGGTACAGGAAAAGTTAATGAAAAAGGGTTAAATTTTTATAAAAGACTTATAAAGGCATTAAAGAAAAATAATATTGAATCTATTGTAACAATGTATCATTTTGATTTGCCATATTGTCTTGAAGAAAAAGGTGGTTGGTTAAATAGAGAAACTTGTGATGCCTTTGTTGAGTATGCAAAGGTATTATTTGAAAATTTTAAAGATGATGTTAAATATTGGCTTACAATAAATGAGCAAAATACTATGATATTACATCCAGGAGCAATAGGTGTACCAAAAGGAAAATCTCTTCCAGATAAAAAAACTCTTTATCAGCAAAATCATATGATGCTTGTAGCACAGGCTAAAGTTATGAATCTCTGTCATAAAATGTGTCCAAATAGTCTTATTGGACCGGCAGTAAATACTACTGCTATGTATCAAGCAACTTGTGCTCCGGAAGATGCCATAGCTGCACATAACTGGGAAACATTAAGATGTTGGAGTTTTATTGACATTGCTGTAAAAGGAAAATATAATAATCTTTTTAAGGCATATCTTGAAGATAGAGGTTGGTATCCAAAAACAGAATATGAAGATTTTGAAATATTAAAAAATGGTAAACCAGACTTTATAGCTATAAATTATTATTCAACAGCTACAATTGCTGCAAGTAAAGGAACAGCAGATGATGTATCTGCAAGAGCAGGTGACCAACAAATTATGCTTGGAGAACAGGGGGTATATAGAGCTGCTGAAAATCTATATGTAGGGAAAACAGCTTATGGTTGGGTAGTTGACCCTGTTGGTTTTAGAATGACTTTAAGAAAAGTATATGAAAGATATGACCTTCCTATTATTATTACAGAAAATGGTATTGGTGCAAAAGATGAATTAATAAATAATCGTGTAAAAGATGATTATAGAATTGATTTTATAAAAAAACATATTGAACAAATGCAACTTGCTATAAGTGATGGTGTTGAAGTTATAGGATATTGTCCTTGGTCTGTAATAGATGTTGTTAGTACTCATCAAGGTTATGGAAAAAGATATGGTTTTATATATGTAGATAGAGATGAATTTGATGTTAAAGAACTTAAAAGATATAAAAAAGATAGTTTCTATTGGTATAAAAAAGTTATAGAAACCAATGGTAATAAATTATAAAAAAAGTAGGTGTTATTATGGTCATTGAAAAGGTTATGAATAATAGCCTTGTACTTTCAAAAGATGAAAACAATGAAGATATAATTATTACTGGTAAAGGTATTGGATTTTGTAAAAAAGCTGGTGATTTAGTTGATAACGATAAAATCGAAAAAATCTTTGTTGTAAAAGATGATAATATAAATGAATATACTGATATGATTGGAAATATACCTTCAGAGTATATTGAACTTACAGTTGATATTATTGAATATGTAAAAAGTAATCTAAAAAATAAATTCAATGATAGATTATTAATAACACTTTCAGACCATATATGCTTTGCTGTTGAAAGATATAATAAAGGCATTGTTTTACAGAGTAAACTTATGTGGGAAATAAAAAAGTTTTATGCCAATGAATTTAATATGGGTATTTATGCAATAGAATATATAAATAAAAATTTAGATATAAATCTTCCAGAAGAAGAAGCTGCAAATATAGCATTACATTTTGTTAATGCACAAAACGATGAAATGGAAATGAAAAAAACTATGGAATATGTTAAAATGCAAAAAGATATATTTAATATAATTCAACATTATTTTCATATAAATTTGAATATGGATAATATTGATAGTTTAAGACTTCTTACACATTTGCAATTTTTTCTTCAAAGAATTATTGAAAATAAAATTATTTCAAATAATGAGAGTTATATATTTGAAATGCTAAAAAAAAGAATATTCAAAGCAATATGAATGTGTTTTAAAAATAAAACAATATATAAAAAATACAATAAATATTGATATACAAGAAAATGAGATGCTATATTTAATGATACATATTGTATGTATAACAGCAAACATATGAAATACTAATATTATTAATTTTAAATATATATTATATAAATTTTTATTATAGTTATTATTAAATTAACATAATCAAAAATATATTTCCCAAAAGTTGATGTATTCAACTTTTGGGTTTTTATATTATATAATTTAAATTTTGTATTGGTTTAATAAATATTAATTTTAAATAGAAATGTTGAAAAAATTTATAATATATATATATGATGATTGAAATTAGGTTTTTATTAAATTATAATAAAATATACATAAATTTATATATTTATTATATATATTAATCTTTTTTTCTTAATTTTCAATAAATTACTTAACTTAATAATATGATAAATAGAAAAGGAAACGAATATTTATGAAAGAAGATAAAATAAAAGTTTTATTGGAAAATATTACTGAAAATTTTGTTAGTTCTGAACTTTTAGCTTCTAAATTAGGTGTAAGTTCGAAAACTGTAAGAAAACAGTTAAAAGATTTGAATACTATATTAGAACAAAATGGTGCATATATTGAAACAAAGCCTAAAAAGGGATTTAAGCTAATTATAAACAATCAAGATAAATATAATAAGTTTTTATCTTCATTAATTAATAAAAATACATCTTTTCCCCAATCTTATGAGCAAAGAGTTAATTTTATAATAGAATATTTATTATATGCAGATAATTGGATAAAAATAGAAGATTTATGTGATATGTTATATATTGGACAATCTAGTATATCTAAATGCTTAAAAGATGTAAGAAGTTATTTCTATGAATATAATATCCAACTATTAAATAAACCAGGATATGGTTTAAAAATTGATGGCAGAGAATTTGATTATCGAAAATGTATTGCGAATATAAAAGGCGAAAGTTTATTAAAAGATTATGAAAATAATAGTGCTGGTAGAAAAATTTTAAAATGCATATCAAAAGTTTTAAATGAGGCATTTGAAAAATTTAATTATCAGATGTCAGATGTATCATATCAAAATCTAATTATACATATATATGTTGCTATTTTAAGAATAAAAGAAGGACAAGAAACAAAATTATCTAATGAACAAATGACAGAAATTATGGACTGGGAAGAGTATCCTATGGCTGAAGAACTTGTTTTAAATCTAAGCAATATACTTGAGATTAATATACCAAAATATGAAATAGCATATATTGCTATACATCTTGCAGCAAAAAAGATAGTTTCTCTTAATGATGAAAAAAATGGAAATGTTGTAATTAATGATGAAGTATATGAAATAGTTTCCCATATGTTAAATGTAATATATAAATCATATCAAATAGATCTTAGAGATGATTTAGACCTTAGAATGATGTTATCATTACATTTGGTATCTTTTGGTGTTCGAATGGCATATGATATTGTTTTACATAATCCTATATTAAAAGATATAAAAACACAATATACTATGGCTTATAATTTAGCAGTAACTGCAAGTGATGAATTAAGAAAACATTATAATAAAAATATAAAAGAAGATGAAATAGGTTATTTTGCACTACATTTTAATCTTGCTTTAGAACGCAAAAAAGAATTATGTGATAAAAAAAATATTTTAATTGTATGTGGAACAGGACGAGGTACAGCACAACTATTGCTTTATCAATTTAAAAAGAATTTTGGAAAATATCTTAATCAGATACAAACTTGTGATATTTTAGGTGTAAAAAATGTAGACTTTAAAAATATAGACTATGTTATAACAACTATTCCTATAAAATACTCTGTTCCAGTACCTATTTTAGAAATAAAATCATTTGTAATTGAAAAAGACATTGATAATATACATAAGTTGTTGACAAATAAAACTTCAGGTATAATAGACAAATATATACATAAAGGATTATTTATAACAGATTTGAGTTGTGATACAAAAGAGGAAGTTTTACAATATATGGTGAATGAAATAAAAAAATATTATATTGATATACCATACAATTTTTATGATGCAATACTATATAGAGAAAAGTTAGCTGTAACAGAATTTGGAAATTTAGTGGCTACACCTCACCCATATAAGGTTATAACAAAAATACTTTTGTGTGTATTTGTATATTAAATAAACCAATATTATGGGATAAAAAAAAGGTTCAGTTAGTATATTTAATGTCTATTGGCAATGAAAAAAATGAGAATATTATGAAATTTTATAAGATAACAAGTAAACTTCTTACAAATCAAAAGTATATAAATGAAATTATACAAAAGAAAGATTTTGATTTTTTAATAAGTTTATTAAATAAAATTGAAGAAACTTTATAATAGGAGAGGAAGTAATGAGAATATTGTTATCATGTTGTATTGGTATGTCAACCAGTATGCTTACAGAAATTATGCTTCAAACTTGCAAAAAAGAAAATAAGGATTATGATATAAGTTTTATAGATGTTGACCATCTTGAATTATATATAAATAATTGTGATGTTTTATTATTAGGACCACAAATAAACCATAAATATAATAAATTAAATAAAATTTATGGTAATAAAATACCAATAGCTATTATTGATAGTCT
>DXZA01000072.1 GCA_019415525.1 Tyzzerella sp.
ATTTTTTTGCAAATATTTTTGACTTTCTTCTTTTGGAATTATAGTGTTATAGCCTGTTATTTTTCTATTTTCATCAATATAAATTAACATTACTCTGTCACCTCTAGTTCATCATAACAAATGTTCAATTCAGATAATGAAACTTTATATGTTGAATTTGTCGAACCACATTCGACGTAAACCTGTAAGAAAAAATCTACATTATCTATCATTTGTCTAAGTACAATCTCAAATTCATACACTTCATTTAGTGACATTGGATTACTGATTGTTACTACACTCGTATATTTTGCTAGTTCATTTACTGGTATTGTATCATATGCTACTGTGCCAAATGCTGGACTTTTTAGTTCTACATCTTGATAAAATGCCCTTATACTACTATCAACTGGTGTATATTTTGAAACTCCAGTCATATAACATCTTTTTAAATCAGCTCCACTTATATACGAAACTTTGATTTTTCCTTTTAGTTTTATTGTACCCACTTTATTATTCATCATAAATCTTGATATATATATGTATGAATTTGAATTACTTGTATCTGTTCGTGTAAATTCAACAGGAGTATCTTTTATAAACTGAATTTTAACATTATCACTTGCTTCAATGTATTTCGTATGTTTTTTTTCTATATTATTTAATTTCCCAAATACACTGGTTGTTCCACTATCTCCACTTGTTCCAATTAATCCTTTAATATAATTCAACTTCTGACTTAGTGTGCCTGTACTACTTGATGATGTACTTGTTTCTGTATTTGCATAAATACTATCAATTCGACCTGCTCTTGTTGAAGTCCAATCAGTCAATAATTTATTAATTTTAGCAAATATACTTCCTGCTGATGCAGTACCCCCTGTATCTGTTGTAGTTCCAATCTTTCCATCAATTCCAGTAATTCTTGAATCTACATCACTAAACTTACTTGTAAGTGTTTCTTTAATATCAGCTATCTTTCCAAATATAGTTGGACTGGAACTTATATCTTCAGGACTACCCATTACCTCTTTATTTTCAGATACATCTTCTGTAATTTTAGAAATTACCTCATTAAACTTAGTTATAAGTGTTTCCTTAATCTCTGCCAACTTACCAAATATTGTTGCACTTGAACTTAAATCATCTGCACTTCCAATAGATATTTTATTTTCAGATATATCTTCTGTAATTTTAGATAACTTTTCAACTAAAGTTACAGTTAAATATAATAATATACTGTTTAATTTTCCGCACACCGTCCCTGTGCTTACAGTAGCTTCACTATCTGTTGTGTTTCCAATCTTATCATCTATATCTCCAAAATCTGCTTTTATAGTTATAATTTCTTTATTAATATTTTCAATTTGTTCCTTAAATACAGGCATAGTTACATATGTTCCTGCTTCTATATTAAGTACAACTTCTGTATCATTTCCTATATATACAATTAAATCAAGCTGTCGTTCTGTTATACTTCCTGTACTATATGCTGGTATTAATTCTGCATTATCTCCTGAATTCCCATAAGAATATAAAACTTCTTTTGTTTCATTAGATGGCTCTCCATCATCATTATAATAAACACCCTTTGCATATAATCCTAACTCTCTATAATAAAAAGGTTGCAGTATATCTTCATTACTGAAGGCTGTACCGAAAATTACAGAACCATCAGATGTTTTTTGTACTTTATTTAAACTTAATTCTTTTACAACCTCTACAACCTCTGTCATAGTTCTTGTACTTTTGCCTTGCGGCATATATCCTGAACCTATAACAATTTTAGTTGGTACAAATTTAGCACCTGATTGAATATCTGCAAGTAATAGTCTTCCTACATCAGTAACACTATTATCATAAAATGCACTCATTTTAAAACCCCTCCTTTATATTTTTTTGCCTAATCTTATGGTATCAAATGCAACTTCTCTATATGCCACACCTGTATGCATTTTCATTTGACCTGTAAGAGTTATAAAAATACCATCAAGATGCGATGAACCTCTTTTTACTTTATTTAAAATATCCATAAATTGCATAAACTTTTCATTTGTAATGGTTGGGTTAGAGCTAAACATTTTAAAATGTCCTGCTTCTCCGTCATATTGAAACCATTCCTGTATATAACCATCACCAAAATATGTTTTTATAATATTTTCAACAGCCCATTTTGTACCTAATTTTTGATAAACTCTATCACTATTCTTTATTAATTCACGTTTAACACTAATAGGTTCAAGTTTGTTATACCATACTATATTTAATTCATCTGCAAGTTGGTCAAGTTCACTTTCTGGTAAGCTGTCTATTTTATCCCAAGTAGTAAATAACTGTGCTTTATTATGTATTGATTTAATAATCTCATCTGTTGAAAGTGATAAACCAATAATAGCACTATCATTTTGCATAAATTTAGGTAATAGTTTAATAAATTCAATATCATTTAATTTCAATATCAATCACCGCCTGTCACTATATGAGCTACAGTTAATTTACCTGAAAACTTAGCAACTTTGTCACTTTGAAGCTCTGTAAACACAGGTGATATAATATCAACTCTTTCAACTGCATCACTACCACTAATTGGTGCTAATATATACTTTTTCAACTGGTCAGGATTAATGTCACGTCCCAAACCTCCACTTTGCCATTTATTATATAAATCTATTGCACCACCTTCACTTTCGACTATAAAAATAGCATCAGCTTCATTATCAATAGTGCAATAATATTTCAATTCTATATCATAGGTAACTTGTTTGGGTGCTTTTACTGTTACAATATCCGTCATAGGTCTAATATCATCAGTAAAAACATCTTGTATTTTTTTAATAGTTTCTTCATCAGGTAATAAACCACCATTCATAAGAGGATAAATAACTATATTATTGGCTGTTGGTGAAGTAATCAAAACATCACTTATTTCAGGGTCTGCTGATAAAGCAAAATATTTATATGCAGCTAACGGACCTGCAACAGAAAATGTTGAAGGTGCAAGTTTTATTCTTTCTCTATATCTGTCATCACCTTCTGTTGTATATGGTTCACCATTATCACCACCAGTTGTACCATTTATATTAGTAACACTTGATATATATGGGATAATGTCTACCAATGTTTTAATACTTCCAGAAACTAAACCATTATAATCTGCACCTGTGGTCATACAGCTTGCCACCACATCAACAAATACTTCTCCTGCTTGTATTACAGCATTTTCATTTGTTGCAAAATAAATACTTCCGTCAGGTGTTATTCTTGTTCCTTTAGGTATAATAATATTTTGTGCTAATGGCTGAGATATAGAAAATCTAAACTTATCATATGCTGATGAAGGTTGTAAACGTACTGTGCCTGTTCGTTCGCCTAATGCGTCAAGTACATAACCTCTAGCATATTGTAATGTACGCTGTTTGGCTGTATCATTCAATTCATTATATACATTTACCAATACAAAGACTAAGGCTTCACCGTATATACGTCTTTCATCTCCTGGATATAAAGGCTCATTTATGCTGTCCATTAATAAGTTCATAACTGTATTATATATATCAGTACTATCTGTATTTACAAAATCAAACGTATCTGCCAATATTTCCACCTCCTCAAACATCTTTTATAATGGCTGTTATACCATATTCACCATCTGAATTTCTAATAAAATCAACTTCAAAATCTTCTATATTAACTCTTGGCTCATATGTTTTTATTAACCAACGTGCATCTTCTTTTGTACCTACTATGGCTTCATCTTCCTTTAAATCAATAAACTTTGTATCTAAACCTTTTAATCTTTCCATAGGATTTTCACCTCTAACCATTGATAAAAGATTTTCAACACAAGTTTTAGGCTCTCCATTTCCTGCTGATTTCATTTTTATTACCTCCTTACTTATAAGGACTTTTTTCAACTTTATCTTTTGAAGTAGCCTTTGTATTTAATGCTTCTTTCTTTTTTTCTTTAATAATAGCTGTCATACTTTTAGTTGGTGTAAAACTTTCTGTACTTTTTGAACTACTTTTACTGTTACTTGTACTATTATTACTTTTAGTAGTTCCTTTTGCAGTAGCTGCTTGATTTGATGATATATATTCATTAAAAGTAAAAGATAATGTGGCTGCTATAAAATTACCATTCATATCAAATTCAGTTTCTGATATATCAACAGATTCAAGCTGAAAATCACCTGCACCAAAACTTCTACCACCAATAACTAAAGGGTATGACTGACCAACTAAACCACGCCATACACCTATTTCATATCTAACATCAACACCTGTGATTGCTAAACAACGTGTAGAAAAAGTTATTTGTTCCAGCTCTCTACCTCTTGTATTTATAGTGGCTGTGCCACTTGTATCGCTATTTGCATCAGATTTTAATTTAAAAGCTGTTGCAAAATCACTTATAGGGTATATTATTGTAGGGCTTACTTCAAACTTTTTATCACCCCAAGAAGCGATAACTCCCATTAATTTTCCCCCTTTCTTATTGTGGTTCTGATGTAGTATCATTTCCACTTTGAACATCACTATGTCTATGTCTTATAAGGCTTATATTTCCTGCTGTAACATCTCCGTTAGAGGATATACTACCTGTGGCTATAATATTGCCTTGTAAGTTTATATCACCTTGTACTGTTACATTACCTCCGCCTGCCGACGATATACCTCCTGTGGCTGTAATACCTTTGTCAGCGGTTAATTTATCAGTCATATGTGTTGTACCTTCAACAGTTAATTCTTCATAGATTTTATGATTCCATTCACCGTCAAGCCTTGCTAATATAATTCCTGTATTATCTGAAAATGTTGCATATACAACAGGCATATTAACCTCTAAACACTCTAACAAAAAATAAGGTATAATAAGAGGAAATGTTGTAGTATTGCTTGCTTCTTGTGGTATTACTATTGCTTTTTTGCCACCTTCAACAATATTTGATATAAAGCCTTTATTTATCATAATTCATTCCCCTTTTTCAGTAATCATTTAAAGGTTTCCTAAAGAAAATCTTGCTTTTGCCTTTTGCATAGTCATTTCTTATATGTGTTATAAATACTGGTCCATTCCAAGATAAAGCTCTGTAATTTTCTATATTTACAGTACTTACAGCTGCAAACTCCGGCATTATCCTGCTGTATATATAGCCATTAATCATATTTTTATTTGCATTACGCAATAAATTTTTTGCATATCTGTCAGCTGCAGCTTGATTTGATAATGTTATTGGAAACATTTGTGGTATATACTGCCTTGTTGCTCCATTATTTGCTGTAAAAGAGCCTTTGTATATTCCTTTTTCAATAGTACAATAACCGTACAAACGTGCTGAATTATCTATAAATTTATAGTCTGTATCAGATGTTAATGTTATAGTTTTTACAGGCTCTATATTTTCCATATACATTTGAGAATATAAAATCAAAATACTGTTATAAACTAAAAAAGCACACCCTTCAAGTGTGCATAATCTATTTAAAAATGAAAAATCAGTTTCATTTGTCTGTAATATATAATCATACATAACATCTGTAACACCATAATTTTCAAATGACAATCCGTGATTTGATGCTATTTCTTCACCTATTTGTTTTAAAAATACTTTCTGCCAAGATTTACTTTTTCCCTCTTTAGCTGAAGGCGGTATAGATGTTGCAACAATAGTATATAAACCATTTTCTGGTATAATATTATCTACAAACATTTTTCCGGTATCGATACTGCCATATTTAACAGATATTTCATCTCCTACTTTAGGTTGCCAAATATCCCATTCATTTTGGGAGTCGTTAAACTTAATATTTAATGTATCGCTTTGACATTCACAATACATATCATGATAACACATATTTATTGATATATTTTTTGTTATGTCTTGACCTTTAAAATTTACTTCTATCATTAAACACGCCTCCAAGGTGGAAGACTTTCCGTAATATTTATAATATTAAGTATTGGAATTAATATTTTTATTCCTTGTTCAAAAATCAAAGTATCCACATATTCTAAATTAGCTTGTATTATATAACTTGATAATTTTTCATCTTGATATTCTTTAAAAGCTATAATATCAAAAGTATCTCCTTCAGATGTTAAATATTCAGTATATCCTACAATATCAATAGCCATATGCATAATACCCCCTTTCTTCAAACCAACGTTCTAAAAGGTCTATAAATTCAGGGTATTCTGCTTCAATAGCTGCCATTACATCTTGTTTATTTGCATTTCCTGCTATTTCAATTTTAGGTGAAAAATTAATTTGTCCAATACTTACATTATTTGTACCATATGTATTATCCATTAATGGACTTACATTATCAGGTAATGCTCCTAACATCTGTCCAGCTTTTGCCCAATAAGATATATTTTCACTACGAACAGAAGGGTCAAAACTTATAACTGCCTCTGTTCCTGCTTCTCCGGCAATAGATACACCATTTGTAAAACCACCTTTTGCCAACATAGGAAGTGCAGGAATATTTACACTAAATTTATTACCACCAATTAATGGAACCCATTCAGGAACATCAAAACCTATTGTATTTATTCCACCAATAGCACCATTAATTAAGCTGATTACTGAGTTAATAGGTGCTTTTATAATTCCAACAAGTGATGAAAAACCATTTAAAAACGATTGTTGTATACCTTGTATAAAATTTCCAACATTCAATTTTATATTTTCCCAAGTAGTCGAAAGGAAACTACCTAATTGTGAAGCATACATTTTTACAGTATCCCAATTTTTATAAAGCAAAACACCTATTCCTATTAATGCACCTATTGCCAATATGACAAGCCCTATCGGAGATGTCAAAAAGGCAATAGCCGCTCCAAATGCTGTTGTGACACCTGTACCTATTGCTGCGACAACATTCCACGCTGTTGTAGCAACTGTGTGTGCTGTTGTTGCTGCTGTACTTAGTCCTCTTGCAACTGCATCTTTTGCATACAATCCCATTAAATATAGCGTTTCTGCTTTATCTCTTAATTTAGCAATACTTAACATACCAAAAACATTTACCATTGACATCATTGCTTTAATTAAATTTGCTACCGTAAATAGTCCGTATACAGATGCTAAAGAAATAGCTGCTGTTTTCAATACATGTGTATTTTCAGTACACCATTGTAATACACCTATTGCACTATTTATCGTAGGTACAAGATTATCAGCAAAACCTATGGCTAAATTTTGAACTACTGGTACTAATTCATTTATTTTTTCAGATATTAGAGGCATATTTTCATTAATTTTTGTTGCAACTTCTGAGGCAACAGGTGCAAGTCCAGCTCCAAATTGTCGTTTAATACCTTCTATGGCTTGACTTATAGTATTATATTTAATGTTATTGATTTCACCTAATGTATCACCTGTTAAATACGCTTCATCACTAACTTCTGCTAATGCTTTCATAGCATCAATACCTAAGTCTTCCCATGCAGTTGCAAAAAGAGCAACTCCGACTGCATCACGTTCAACACCATCTTCAATAGACATAATATCTTGTAATATTTGTTTAAATGCTATATTTGCATCTTCGCCACCCTTTGCAAAATTAGACATTACATCATTGGCATCATATCCTAATGTTTGAAATGCTGTTTTTGTTGCTTCTGAACCGTCTATTGCTCGAATAGAAAATTCCTGTATAGCCACAGCAATTTTATCAATATTCCAAGCACCGTTTTCAACACCTTGTTGCATTAAATTAAACATTTCATTAGCACTAAAACCAAGTTTTTTGAAATGTACTGGATATTCATTAAGAGTATCTATTAAATCATCTGAAAAACCTAAGCCATTTTGTGTTGCCTCTGCTATATAATTCATAGCTTCATCACCACTTATACCGAAATTGGTCATCATAGCTTTAGCAGCTCTTAAACTTTCAGTTACATCATAATCAAATGTATCACGTAATATAAGAGCGTCAGATGATATATTTTGCAAATCTTCGTCCATAAGTCCAGTATTTTGTTTCGCCACAGCTACTGTATCTGCTATGTCTTGCCAATCCTCTCCAAGATTGCTTTTATATATATTACTAATAGTATCTGATAGACCGTCCATTTCATCTGATGTAGCACCTGTTTTAGCCTGTAAATCTAACATTACACCATTATATTCATCTCCAAATGTTATTAACTCTTTACTGACTTTAACAACGCCTACTGTTACAGCTGCAAAACTGGCAACCATTGAAGCTGTAACAGCTACTGCTTTAACATCAACACCTTCAAGTCTTTTTTGTACATCATCAAAAGCCTTTTTTAATGAAGGGTCTACACTACCTGCCATTGAAACAATGGTTGTTAATACTTTAGACAAAACATCACCTTCTTATCTATGTCTTTTCATACTTTTAGGAATATATCTTTTCTGTTTTTTATACTGCTCTTTCGCTTCCTCAACAGCTTCTTGATAGTCTATCAAGAAACTAATCAATGTTTGATTTTCTATTTCTCTAATGCTGGTATGGAAGTAACGACTGTATTCTCTGACTGCTCGTCTGAGCTGTTTTCCTCTGAGGATACCGCCGAGCTTCCAATTGTAAAAACCATTCCAATGTTAGTTAATTTTAAAAGGTCTTTTCCTTTAATACGTTCAAGGTCCGTAATATCAATTTGAGGATTATCTGCTATTATAGCCATACAACCTAAATACATATGTAATGCATAATCATTTTCTTTTAGTTTTAATGTAACAACTTGTGTTTTATCAATAGCTGCACTTTTTGCACAGGCTTCAATAAATTGAGCTGTTGTAATTTTATCTGTATTGTATGAAAGCTCTGAAACAGTATTGCCATTAACTAATATTGGATTTTCTAACACTATTTTTTTCATTGTTTTTAACTCCTTTCAAATAAAAAACTCCTACAAAAAAGTAGGAGTTAGAACCATTTTATTCAATTATTTTAAAGAAGGCTGTTAATTTCTTTTGTGTAATCAACACCATTAATTTTAACTATACCTGCTAAACGGTCAATTAAAAATAATTCTTGTCCGTCTACATAAAGCTGATAACGTGTTACAGTTGCTGTAATCTCATTTGAACTACCTTCACCAACAGTCATAGCAATTCCAGGAATTTTATTCGGTATACATTTAATAAATGCTTTACAACCTTTAGGAGTTGTATTTCCGTTGGCATCTGTAACACTTTGTATAAATCTTGCTTCAAAATTTAATGTTTTTGGTGTAATCATTGATGTAAAACCATTATCAACACCTATTTTTGTTATAGCTAATTCCATATTATCTAAACGTTGCCAAATTGGTAATGACATTGTTCCCATAGCTTCAATATCTGCCATAACAGGTGTAACTTCTGGCAATGTCATTTCAACATCTTTTGCTGTTAAAACATTATCTGTATAGACTGTATTGGCAACAATAGCACCATAAATATCTAAAAATGGCATTATTATTCACCTACCTTTCATTTATTCAAAGTATGAAGAAAATCCTTCATCAGTATACGCTACTTTTAATGTTCCAGACTTAAATGGTGGTGTTGGTGTTATTTTATTTGACCATACAAAATCACCTTCCATTAACTGAGTTGTACTGTTTTCACTTTCTCTGAATTCGCATACTGGTTCACCTATTAATGCACCTATCGCAACCAATGCATCAAGTTTTTCCTGTTCTCTATTTAAAATAGTATCAGCTAATGCTTTTGTCATTGGACTATCAATAGTAAGAGCATGTTCTCTTTGAAAGTCATTTGTAACATACATCATCATTCTTATACTATTATCAAATATAGCTCTTGCATCTGTAACTTGTCCATAAATATATGCTGCTGTATGTGGACCCCATATAATATATCTTCCGCCCCAATAAATAGCTGTTGTAATACCATTTTCATTTAATTTATTGCTAGTTTGTTGGTCATAACCTCTATTTTTACTTGTTGCTCCAAAATATTGCCTTCCTGAAGGAATATCCTTATTTGAAGGACTTTCCATAGGTACGCCCTTATGCTTTCCATCGGTTTGGCACATAAGCCACGTACATACAGTTGATAAATTATATATATTTCCGTCTTTTCCTATCCACGCTGGATAGAAGACTTTTGCTCTTTCAGATGTATAATCATTTGTTTTTTTCCATTGTATAGCATCATCAAGTGTTTCAGCTTCACTATATGGAATATCAACATTTATAACTGCGTCCCAATGTCCATTTATTTTAGTTGTAGCTGAAAGCATAGCTTTATAAATTGTAGGTTTGTGGCTAAAATTAGGAACTGCCAAAATATTTGGTATTAAACCTAATTCCGGATATATAAGACTTACACAACCTAAGCCTGTATACACTCCTTGGGCTGTAACTCCTCCGATAATGTCAGTATCTTCAATTTTAGATACATCAATTTCATCAAATGTAGCATTTAATGTTGTTATAGGCTCATCTCCTATACTTTTAAGAATTACAGCCTGCTTTGTATAATCATAATCCACAGAATAATCCACATTTTCAACTTTATCTGCTAATACAAGTGTATCAAGTATAATTGTATCGCTTTCAATTTCTACTTTACCATTTACAAATGTTATTTCTTTTGTTGTCTGTTCTTCTTTTTTATGTACTGCTGGGTCTAATACATTAATTACTACAATAGGGGCAACATTACCTAATGTATTATTAAAATGTACTGTAAAAGGCTCACAAAGGCTAAATTTTGTCCAATCTTGTGAATATCCCATTTTACTTTGTACCTCTAAAATATTGGTTAATTTTATAGGATAATTAACTAAATCTTTATCTTTATAGCCACGAATAAGATTGATAGGTGCAATCCCCACATAAACAGGTATTGTATCAGTAGATACCGAGACAAGTCCAATGGATTTATCAAACTGACCATATGTACCGTGTAAATATGCCATATTATCACTCCTTTTTATAAAAATTCTTCATATTCTTTAATGTTTCTAACAATAGGACGCTTAACTTTAAACTGTATTCCGGCGAACCAATACGGATAATAATCAACAATAGCTTCTTGCTCTTTAAATGGATAAAATTTAACACCACTTGCCTTGTCTATTTCTATACCATTTATAGATTGGCTGCTTTCAATAGCTCTTAAAGCAATATCAAGCCAGTTCCAAACATCTCTCCAACCATTAGCATCTCTTTTAAAATATTCATCATCTGTACATTGCTTAAAACTACCATCTCCTGAAGGAATAAAATAATCTTTACCATGTGTTCCGGTGTGCCATGTTGCAAAAGAAAATTGAATAGTTAAAACACCTATATTTGTTGTTAAATCGTCATTACCTTCAACAACACTAACACACATTGCCGGAATAGGTGCTACAGCATAAGGTGGTAATTTATCTTTAGTTGGTATAAAAAATGTAAAGCAAGCTGGAGTAATGAGTTTATAATCATAATTTGATGAATTGCTTTCATCATCACTTTCCGGAGGTGCTTTAAGTTTCACTTTAGAACAAATTTCATTTTCCGCCCATTTTGTTATCTCATCTACAATACTAACAACGGTCATATTCTCACCTTCTTATATTGTTATGTTTTCTCTCAAAGCTATTGTTGAAATACCCATATCATCTTTCCAATCATCAATAATACATTCACGACCATTAATATTAATATTTTCTCCTGGCGGTCTTCGTTTTGGTAAATCATCACTACGGGCATAAAAAAGAGTGGAACTTTCAGCAACTGCTAAATCTTGTCCACCCTGTCTATTTTTTAATTCATCATTATCAATTACAATTAATATTTTTTTACCTTCAACAACTGCATCTACACCAAAAAAACTAACATCAATAAATGTATTTATATCATTTGCAACTGTTTCTTTGAAATTACTCATTATTAACCGCCTCTGTTGCATCAAATGCAGGCATTTCTTCTTCATTGTCATCTATTTCAGCCATAGCCTGTTTAATTTGTTCGATGAATACTGCCTTTTTTGTACCTATTTTATATTTAATACCGTAAGTTTCAGCAAATTCTTTTAATTCTTCTAAAGTCATATCTTCAAAGTTGATATTTTCATTATCTACAATTTCATCTGATATTTCACTTTCATCATCAACATCATAAATATATGAATTTGGATAATTAACATCTGTACAAGGTTTCGCAACACCTAATGAAAAAAGACGTTGTGCTTTTTCTTCATCAAGGAAAAAAGGCTTATCGCCCACTTTTTTACCTATAACTGCTGTTCCTGTATCATATCCATAAACACCTGATATTATTTCAACTAAAATCTGACTCATATATATACCCCTCCTATTATTCTGTTACTTTTGCAACCACCCAAGGGTTTTTATGATTTGGAATAAGTAAAGGACAAGATGTTAAAGTTAAAGTTCTTGTATTCTGATTTGCATCAGATACATATTTAGGAACTCTTGCAGCTGGATAAGTATGTATATTACCGTCAAATTGTTCAACCTGATTTACTGCACCATATACTCTACGACCTGCTGCTGGTGCTGTTAATATAACTGTTCCTGAAGGAATATATGGAACTATTTCTCCTTCTTCATTTTCATATGTTTCATCATAAGATATAATATCAATCATTCTTCCATAAACATTAATTCTTGCAATTCTTGAAGCTCCGTTCGGTAATTCTATCGGCTCAACCATACCCATATTGTAATAACGTATATCAAGCATTTTTTGAATTGTTTCATCATTTAAAATAATCGGTGCAACATCACCTGATATAATTAAATCAGTTGCTGGAAGTCCATTTGTTGTTAACATTTTAATCATTGCATTAATATCATCAATAATTTTAGCACCTGCCTGCCCCCATTTAGTTGCAGGTGTGTATTTTGAAGGATTACTGCTTTCAGAATAAAAACGTATCTCCATATCGTATGTCGAATTAATATCATCTGCAATATGTTTCATAATACAACCGTTTGTTATCATAGTTTCAGCTGCCATAACTTCTTCACGTCTTGTTATTGTTTCATCAAGCTCTTTTATATCATTCATAATCATTACAAGTTGACGTTGTTCCGGTGTCAACTGTGTAAATAAGGCTTCACCAAATCCACGCTTTTTAACATCATCAACTGTCAAAGTTCTTTGAGGTGCAATACGTGGTGGAGTATATCTTTCCATATAAGAGCCACCACGTAATATTGCTACTCCACCTTTATGTGGCACAACAAAAGGTGCTAATTTTCTTAAACCATTTTTATATTCTACAAGTACATCTTCTGTTGAAAATACATCTGTTACTTCATTAGTCGGAAAATATCTATCCCTTAAAAATGTTGTAGGCTTTATAACCTGTTCTGTTGCCATTAATAGTGTATGTGTATTATATATATCAAGTCCCATTTTTATTCAACCTCCTTTGTATATTCAATCGCATCAGATAAAAGAATTCCACCTTTTCTTAATGCTTCTTTATCTTTAAAAGTTAATTCATATTCACTTTTTGTAATTAATTGATTAGTTGCAAAGTGTCCTGTTCTGTACGCAAGAGTTACAACATCACTACTTGTTGCATCAATGTTTTCTGCAAGAATACAATTAGCTTCAAGCTCCGGTGTGCTTTCAGCTGCTAAATGTGACATTTTGCCCGTTGTATTATCAAGAGCAAGTACAGAACCTCTTTGCAATTCACCTTCACCTGATTTTACAGTCACGCTAAACACATCAGCTGGCGGAAAATTATCTATAATCAAATTATTATATTCTGTTTCTCCAACTCTTTCATATAATTTATTTGTCATTTTTAGCACCTCCCATAACTTTTTGGACTACCGCCATTGCCTCATTAAATAATTTTTCATCATCATTATTTTTTTCATTCATTTCATTACCACAATTTCCAAGAGCTACAACATCATTTGTATCTTTTCCATCATTCCCTAAATCTGATAAAATATTAGCTCTAATTTTAGCTTCCTCTTTCATAGCCACTAATGCTAATTGCTCCGCTGTCAATGGATTTTCACCATATTTAGCGTTTTTAACGACATCTTTATTAGTAATAGCATTTTCTATGCTCTCAATAGCTTGAAGTCGTTCTCTCTCTTGTTTTGCTCCCTTTTCAATGGAATTATTTTCAATCTGTAATACTAATTCCGGAAAATTCATTTTAAGCTCTTCTACTGTTTTAATTTCCATTTCTTTTGAACCTCCTATTTTTTTATTTATATTTTTTATATTTGAATTGTCCTGCATATTTACAGGCAAATTACTTTTTATAACAGGTATATTATGTGGTATAAAACCACCTATTTTATTAACTGAAAACTTTATACCATTAGAAATTAAAAAATGTCTATCGGCTGATAGACTAAGGGTAATATCTTTATTTTCAATTATTTCATCAGCTAAACCTGCATCAACAGCTTCTTGACCAGTCAACCAAGTTTCGCCATTCATCAAACTTTTACACTCTTCTTTTGTTTTACCACTTCTTTCAGAATATACACCAATAGCGGCATTATTATGTGCTGAAAACTGTTTTATAATGGTTCTTAACTGTTCTATGTTGTAATAATCATATAAAAAACCTGAAACACCATGTATCATTAAATTACTTCCGGAATTCATTTTTCTTGTTTTACCGGCTTGAAATATAATTGATGCTGCTGACGCTGCAAGTCCATCATTAATTGTGGTTATATTACTATTTAAAGATTTTAAACGATTATATATAGCTAAGCCTGCATAAAAATCACCACCAACAGAATTAATGTGAATATTTATATTAGATTTTGTTTTAATTTCTTCTATATCACTTAAAAAATCATCAAGAGCAATAAAATTTCCCGGTATTTTTTCTCCTGTCCACCAATCAACAGGGTGTTGTGACACTACTTCACCATACATATTAATATCAACAGTATCATCATCAATAATTGTTATATTATATGCCTTTATAGGTTCGTTTTTATTAATTGTTTCCAAATAATTCTCCCTCCTTCATTCAATTAAATTTGACCATTTGCAACTCTTAACCTTTCATTTTCAGCTGTTAATCGGTCAACATTTGCTGTAAATTGTCCACCATTTAGCTTAATTGTTTCAGCTTCTCTTGTACTTAGACCGTTTTCAATAGCCATTACTGCCGCTGTAATTTCTTTTGTAGGGTCTAACTGTCCGGCTGGTGCTCCAATCCACTCACTTCCCAAATATGCTTGTCTTATTAATGGGTCTGTAAAAAATGAAGGTGCATTAATTCTTCCAAGTGCTATTGCCTCTGTTAACCATACCTCATAAACAGGGCGACAAAGGTCATTAGTCAGCCATTCTCTACGCATTTTAAATGCTTTCCAAGCTTCAAGCAGAGCAGCTCTACTGGCTGAATAACTACTTGTAAATGCTTTTAAAAGTAAATCTGCTGGAATTTCTAACGCAGCTCCAACCTGTTCTGACAAAGAACGCATAAATACATCAAACCCACTACTTGGGCGTGTCGGTGTTCCAAAACGTACATCTTCACCTGCTTTAAGTACATTTATAGTACCTGCTCCCATTTCATATTCATTACTATCATCTGATACACCATTTATATCATCACTTAATGCTTCATTCATTGGTATATCATTTGGCGATGCTTCACTTGTAATGAATGCTGTAAAAAAACTTTGTATTAATGCACTCATCATTTCAGATTCTGTATATCTTCTCATCTGTAATAAAGGTTCTATAACTTGAGCAAGATACGGAACTCCTCTAAATTGCTCAGGTCTTTCACTTTCCATTATATGCAATACATTTGGAAGACCTGTTTTTTTACCATACGCCTCTACTCTTTTAAATTTTGTTAGCTCTATTGTTGATTGATATGGGTGCGTATTGGCTATATGATACGCTTCAATACTGCCAAGTGCATTTAATTCAACACCGTCATATATTTTATTGCCTTCTTTTGTTTTGCCTGTTGTATATGTAGGAGCACCATTAGAAAAACATATAGGTGTTCTTACTCTGTCAGCCTCTATCAAGTGCAATCTAAGACCATATGGCATTAAATTCGTACGATCATAATGTTTTAATAATACAAACACATCTCCTGATAATAACCAGGATATTAAAGCTAATTGCTGAATGCCATAAAAGTCATTAACTCCTGTTGCATCACAGGTCCTTTTATTTTTTGCCCAAATTTCAAATTCTGCCTCTGTGCGTTTTTGCCATATTTCAGCTTCTTCCTGTGACATACCTAAAATACTTCTGTTTATTGTACTTTTAAGTTTCAAACCATTACCTACAACATTAGTTCTATTTGTTTTTATTGCACTTGCTGCAACAGCAGAACCCATAAACAGCATACGCGAACGTTGTCGTAATGTATAATTGTTATAATCAATGTCTTCATCAGGTGCACCGCTATTTGGTATCATAGCTTTTAACGATTTCTTTGTATAGCTTGCACCGCCTTCTGAATATCCTTTATTTGTAATGTGCATTCTTTTTTGATTGGAGTTTATATTTAATCGTTTTTTCAATTTTACATTTTCCTCCTTTCATATAAAAAAGCATTACTTTAAATAGCAATGCTTAAAAATTAATAATCTCTTGGAACGACACCAAATGCTTTCCTTGGCTTACGACCGTTTATTTGTCCTTCAAGAATTTCAATATCATTTTCAAGATTCTTTATACTTTCTTCTAACTTGGGTAAATCTAACTTAGTTAAATTCCTTGTGCCAATACTATATGATTGTACTCCAGCTTTTAACAATTCTGTATATGCTGTGTAAGCATTTTCAAGCTGTATAGTTTTCATCTCAAGTCTTTTTTTCAATATTTTTATACTTGCCAATGTTTAATCACCACCCACCGTCCATAATACTATTTCTTTTTATTCTCCTTTTTTTAGTATTTAATATTGATTTTGTATCTGTTTTTATAGGTTTATATTTTAGCCTATTTTCTACTGCATCAAGGTCAGGGTCAAGAACTCTAAAAGCTGCTAGTGCATAATTGCGACAGTCTAACGGTTCATTTCTTTCATGACCTGCAATTTTAACCCACGCCCAACGTGTTCTACCTTTTTCAGTTCTTTGCACCATTTTTTCAGATAAAAGACCATTGAAATACGTTAAGTCATATCCCTTATTGCTTTCTTTAGGGAAATGACAATACTTTGCTCCTACTTCTTGAACCTTCAAATTATTCATAATATCAGCTTTTCCACTATCTACACCGATAGAATAGAGCCAAGTTTGACCTATTGCTCTGCCATTTAGCATAATTTTTACTTTTGAAGGTGGTTTTGTGTAAGGAATACCCTCACCACCCTGTCCTTTTATAGCAAATACACGTTTATTAATGCGTTTTTTACATTCTCTATATACATCTTGGGTTTTATGCCCACCACTATCTACAAATGTCATTGATATTTTTAAACCTATATCTTTATCTTTAAAATAATATGTATGGTCTATAACATCATCAAGTCTTTCCCAAACATCAGAATAATGTGGGTCACCAATAATTACACCTTTTTTAATTCCCCAAGTTTCGCCAAAATGACCATGTCCAACTACTTCATATTCCAAACGGTCATCTTGTGTATCTACACCACAAGTCAATACAAGTACACCTTCAGGTAATTCAACAAGACTTCCGTCTTCTCTTGTTCCATAGCTTTCACAGCGTGATAAAAATGTATCTTCATCATCAATATCACCTCTATCTTCCCAAAGCCAACCTAACTTTGTATTAAATACAACCTTTAATCGTTGTGGGTCATCTTTAGCAGACATAAAATCATATATAATGTTTTGCCAAGGTTGCCAAGGTGATGCAAAACCTTTAAGCCAAAATGAACGATGACCTTTTTCCAAGGCTTCCGGATATGTCATAACCCATTTTGTCGGCTGATTTTTCATTTCTTGTTCAGTAGCCATATAACCACAATCAGGGCATACCCAATATATATCACTTATTATATAATCTTTTTTCTTTCCCTTTTTAATAATCTCTGTATTGTATCTAATATTGTTAAAATCAATCTCATGAAATTCATCACAACAAGGGCATTGATGTTGCCATGTTTCTTGTGTACCTTCTTCATATGATGTTGCTATTGGTGATGCACCTCTTATAGTTGGAGTTGATACATCAACCATTTTAGAATTAAAAAATGTTATAGTTCTTGCTTTTGCCAATCTCCAAGGGTCACCCTCTGTACCTGCTGATAATGCCCAACGGTCACGCTCATCACCTAAAACATATCTTACTGGCGTTGATGCTAAAGCTGAAGGACTGTTAGTACCTACTATGGTTAACATTCCTCCAGGGAAACTTTTCTGCAGCTTTGTATTGCCACTGTCACGCCCTTTAACATCTGCAACTTTATTTTTGATTTTTTTACAATCTCTAATCATAGGTGCTATCCTTAACGTACTAAACTTTTTAGCATCTTCAATGGTAGGGTGTATATATAATATACTCCCTGGGTCTTGGTCTATAATATATCCTATTATATTAAGCTCCAGTTCAGATTTTCCAACCTGTGATGATGCCACAACAGATATATTTTTAATAGCCGGGTCTGTGAAAGAATCCATAATAGTTTTTAAATATGGAGTTCTTTCATTTTTCCAACGACCTGCCTCTGCGTTACTTTCACGAGATAACACACGATATTTTTCTGCCCATTCACTAACAGTTATATCTTCTGGCGGTTTGTAATGAGAAAAAGCCTTACTGAATGTTTTGTCAACAGAACGCTTTCTTTTTTTACTCATCTTCACTATTTCCATTCTGCCATTTGGTACGCTCTCTTAAACGCTTTTTAAATTCTTCAGGCTCATATTCATATTGTGATAATTCATTTAATATAAAATAAACTTCACTTTTTATTTTCTCAGAACAAACCGCAGCATCATATATATTTGCAAGGTCTACTGCTAATTTATTTGGTAAAGCTATTAACATACCACGTATCATTAATACATGGTCCGTCATTATCTCTTCAACATCTGTTGCCCTATGTAGTTCACCTTTTAATTCTTTTAATTGTAGCTCTGCCATTTCAGCTTTAGCTTTTTTATATCGTGCTTCAGCTTCAATTTTTGCACTTTCATTGTCACTATCTTTTTCTTTTTTCTCTCTACCGTTAGCCTTGTCAGAAAGGTGTTTAATATACGCTTTAACAGTTGGTAAAAGCTCATATTTTGTAGGCTTACCAACTCCATTTATAATTCCTTCTGTTTTTAACTGCTCTATTCGGCGTGTAGATACACCGAATATTTTCGCAATTTCTCTTGTACTTTGCATATCTTCTATCATTCTACACGCCTCCTTAATAGTTCAAAATGCAACGAAATAGGTCAAAAAATTTTTTTCAAAAATAGCTGTTTTTTGGGCTCGCAAGCACCACAGATATAAATAACCTTCCACAGTACCTTAAAGGGTTAATTAAAGCCTTATATGGGCAAATAATATTAATTATTCGTATCCATATCTTTTCATTTGTTGGTCTAATCTCTTGGTCATATTGGTTGTAATGCTGGCATCTATACCTTGACTTACTTCTTCATTGCTTACCATTTGTGGAACTGATACAGTCTTTAGTGCTTGTATATCATTTCTTCTTTGGCTCATACGTTGAAACGGTATATAATTAGTTCCATCTGATGTTCTATTACCTGTATGCATTAACATCTTAGGTGACTTAGAACTATTCTGTGTACCTTGTCTTGTAAAGTTCTTACCAATATTTTTACGTTGTTTTTTAGTTAGTTTTTTAACTTTACCCCACGTTTTCTTTTGTCCCTTAATAACTTCAACTTTTAATGTATAGCTTCCATTACTTTGCTTAGGTGACATTTTAAAATGAGTAGGTGTTAATAATCTGCCAGAATATATAATAGCAACATCACTTATTTTACGACCTCTTACAGATATGCTTCCTGCTTTACTGCCATTCCCTGCTTTACTTGGTGCAATTTCTTTTTTATTTATTGTATATACTTTTGTTACCTCTGCTGCTATCCAAGAAGGTGCACGTGTTTTAAAATCTGAAACAACTGCTTTACATACTTTTTCAGGAGCTTCTTGTAATTTATATAACTTCTTTATAGTTTCATTACAAGCTCTTGTATTTAATTCAATCAAACCGTTTTCCTCACCCTCTCCTTTTAAAATAAAAAAGAACAGAGATTTTATATTCCCTGTTCCCTAATTCTTTACAATAACTATTATATACCATTTAAAATATATTTTTTCCCGTTTTTGTTCCATTTTGTTGCAAGTTTGTTCCAAATTGTTCCGTAAATGTTCCATTTTGTTGCAGATTTGTTCCATTTTGTTGCACGTTTTTTTTAAATATTATAGTTATCACATAAAAGAAGTATATCTTTTGTGATAACCTCAACTTTTCTACTTACTGAAGACTTTGACATATTAATATTTAAAGCAGTTGCAGTTATGCTCATACCTTTTTTAAATACCATTTCAATTATTGTTTTGGCTTCACTTGATAGCATACCAATATAACAATCAAACTTTTCAGTATTTGTTTCAAGTTCATATATAAGTTTTTTGGTCAAATATATTTCATTTAATATTTTTACTTTTTCTTTTTCGTATGCCTTGTATATATTTTCAATTTCATTTTCAATAGGACTTGAAGGACTTCCGCCTGTTACATAAATGCTATCATAATTTACAGCCTTTAAATCTGTATTTAAGGAGGCGGTAAACATAGGACTATTAATTTCTTTTTCTATATCAAAAAGTTTTTTATTAAGTCCTTCAAGTCGTATGTAGTTTAAATCCAAGGCTTTTTTATCTCTATAATATTTATTAAGTTTTTCTTTTATAGATTTATAATCTTTATTGTTCAAATTAAATCCGCCCCCTGTTTTTATTAAAATGTGGTATAATAAAAATGTTCATTTGGTTTTGGGGGCGGAAGCTCCCTTTCTTATTTATTATTTAATTTCCTTTCACATTTTTATTAAAGTCATCTAATAAAGTATTTAATTCAGTTAAAAGGCTGTTACTTGCAATATTAATAACAGGTATTATAGCTCTTTTTATTAAACCTTCTTTTACTACAACATAACCATATTGATATTCAAATTTTAAATAGTCTGTATTATCTACAAACGGACTTAAATTCATTTTGTTTATACAATAACTGCATCTATCACCTTTAAATATAACTACTCTACAATCTTTAAAACTTAATTCAAAAGAATAAAATAAATCATCTAATTCTATACCTGTTCCGTCTATAAGCTCACTAACTTCTTCTTCAAATGTATCTATTCTTATTTTATCTTTATTTATACCATAGAGCTGACATACATTAGTTTCATTTAACTCAGGAATACCATATATACGATATATTGCCTGTCCATCACTTATATATTGTATTTTATTTATATGGTCATATTCTATCTGCATATATTTACTTGATTTACACAAAGATATTATTTTACTTAATTTCATTTATTTCACCTCTTCACATTCTTTAAAACAATATTTTGAAAAGTTTTCTTCTGAGTCTAAAAATTTTATTAATGTTGGTGAAACTTCCGCTATTTCACCATTTTCAAACTCAATAATAGCAAACGTATATTTAAGCCAACCTGCTGGGTGACTGCCTATTACAATTCCTGCTTCTACTGCTTGTGATACTTCTTCCCATTTATGGAATAATGCTTTTTTGTCTTTAAATAAACAAGGTCTAAACTCTTTCATTTTTATATCTCCTAATTTTCCTATAATAATTTTTGTATTCAGATTTTGTAGCTATTCTTTTAAATATTTTATATTCCATCAACCTATTTTGATAATCTTCTACTTTTCTCCAATATTCAGCTGTTTCTTCGTTATGTACAGCAAAACATAATGAAGGAGATAATATTCCCAATATAACATTTAATTCACAGGAACAAAGACATCTAGGTGGTTTAGGTGGTTTTGGTGGTCTTGATTTCATATATTCTCCTTATATAATAAGTTTGTATAATCATATTCTATTTGCACAAACATCAGCTCTATACATTTCAAGTTCCTTCAACCATTCTGCCAACTGTTGATGCTCTCTTTTACATTCACAATTTTCTGCTTTAGATGCAATCATTTCAGCATGTTCAATAGCTTCTTTTAAATCTAATTCCTCTTTCTGTATTTTTTGAATTTTTTTAAAGAGGTCATTATTTTCATAGGTATTACCTATAACCTCTAAAATTCCTTCTAAATCACATATATCAAATCCCACAAATAAATCATCATACAATATTCCAAAACAACTTTTTCTTGTTGAATATTTAATCACACCTACAGTACAATCTCCTGTTTCTGGGTAAGTAATTTTTAATATATCTTCCTCAAATATGTATTTCCCATTTTTATCTTTTACACCTATATATTGTCCGGAAGTACCTTGTATAATATCATTAATTTGAAAGCCACCCTCTTTTTTCCTTAAAATACATTCTTCTTCAACTAATTTTTTATTTTCACCTTTTTTATTTATTTCAGTCATAATATACTCTCTTTGTGCATAATAACCTTCAACCCATTCTTTTGTGTCTTTTTCTATACCTCTATACCAATTTTTCATATTTTCACGTCCTTTTTATTTATCTTTTGAATAAAGTTCCACATAACTTACACACTCTCTATATAATTTATTTTCAACAACCATATAAAAAGGTGTATGACAAATTATCTTGCCTTTTATATCACCGTCAGAATATTTACTTCCAACAGGATATTTTTCAGAATATTTTTTATATAATTGTTCTGCTGTCATTTTTTCAACTTCTTTCTTCTCAAATTTCTTTTTTTCTTATTTTTTATGTATCTACCTTCAAAAGGGTAAGTCATCATCTTCTATACTTTCATCTATTGGATAAAATCCATCAACATCAGGTTGTCCTGCTGGTATTTTTTCTCTATTATCTTTTTTAGACTCTGCAAAATACTGCTCTTCAACGATAACCTCTGTTGTCCAATGTTTCTGTCTGTTTTTATCTTCCCAAGAACGTACTTGAAGCCTACCTGTAATACTTACCATTTGACCTTTGGTAAAATATCTTTCAGCAAACTCTCCTAATTTACCAAAAGCAATACAACTTATAAAATCTGCTTCCGGTTCTCCTTGATGTTTAAATCTTCTATTTACTGCTAGTGTATATCTTGCAACAGCAACAGGCTCTGAACTTTTTGAATATCTAACATCAGGTTCTTTTACAAGCCTTCCCATTAAAATTACTTTATTCATTTGTGTTTTTCTCCTCAAATAGATTAATTTGACCTTCCATTACATCTTTTTCCACCCATTGGTCAAATACTTCTTGTCCTGTTTTCCATTTTGTTTCTTTACCTCTTATTTTTCTCTCTTCAAGCATTCTATCAAAGGCTTTTATATAGTTTTCTTTATATTTTGGATATTTAGCAAATTCTAAGTTTCTCTTTTTCCCTGCCATAGGGCAACCAATGCAACCAACCCTATCAAAACCACAACTATACAAAGGGTTCATTGATATTTTTTCGCTATGTATATAGTCCCAAATATCTCTATTTGTCCAATCAATTATAGGATTTACAATTCTTTTTGCCTTCAATTGACAATTTTCAAATAATCTTCTTGTGTCATCATTATCATTAAGTAAAATTTTATTTTCTGTCTTATTTGCAAACAATTCATATGTTGCACGTGTCTTTTTTCGTCGGACACTTTCGTCCCACCTTACCCCTGTAGTTATCATTCTACCCTTTCCGCTTTGTTCTTTAAGAACTGAACAACAATAACGCATTATTCTTGTTGGAGGTAAGAGCTTCTGTGGAATTAAATTCCACATTGTAGCTCTTTTACCTTTGTATGTAGGATAATTAAAACTGCATTTTATACCTTTGTCCTCAAGCATTTTAAAAACATCTCTGACATGGTACACAGTTTCAGGTGCGTCAGCAGTAGTTAAATTATGTTGAACCTCAAATGGGATACCTGCATTTAAAGCTAGTCTGATACAAACATCACTATCTTTACCACCCGATGTAGTTACAATTAAAGGTTTTTCATAATATTGCAAGCTCATATCAGACGCTAATTTTAATCTTTCTATTGCTTTTTTCTCCTTATCCATATTAAACACCTATATTTTCATTGTTATATCTATAATTCAACCATTCTTTAAAACTTTCTAAACATTCAGGACAAATCTCATATTCAGCTTTTGAATCCATTTCTCTTACAAAAGACTTTGCCCAATATTTTCTTGCTGTAATAGTTCCATAATCATCAAGATAAAATTCTTTTCCACAACGGTCACAAAAATAAATAACTTTTTTCACGTTTATATCTCCTCATTTTTACGTATATACTCCACTTTCCTATAACTTCATTCCATTCAGGTCTACATTCTGTAAAAAAATATCCAGGATACCTCTTTTCCCAAAAATATTTGTCATCAGGGCAACGAGCAATCCTCTCAATAGCTCTTTCAGATAATCGACTATCTTTTTCTTTCATTACAGGTTTATCTAAGTTCCTTGAAGGAATCCATCTCTTTTTTCCTGCTGGGTCTTTAGAAAGATATCTCGCTATTGCCTCTAAACCAAATTCATCTGTTTGAAGTCTATCAGCATTAACCCTTCCTATTTTCTTGCCCTCTTTTTCACCTTTTCTTTTTGGCAATCTCCAAAGTTCCTCAACTTCATCTCTACTCAAACCTTTATTCATTATTATGTGATGATGAAGTCTTATTTTTTGTATTCCTTTTCCAACTTCTTTAAATTCAGTTACAATTATATATTTTATTTTTTCAAGACCTTTTTTCTTTCTTCTATGGGATATTCTTCTTATAAAATTTTTAACTATTCTTTCAGCTTCTTCTATACTGTTTGGCATACTTTCATTGTCATATGTACAAGTTACGTGTAAATCATTATCATCAAAATTTGTATTCACTAACTGTATAAAATATCTTCTTGCTCTCTTATCATTTAACTTTTTAATTTTTGGAGATGATATGTATACTTTCTTTGCTCTACCTCTTTTCTTTTTCTCATATGTATTTATAAAATCTATTTCAAGAAATCTTTCTCCACAATAGATTACTTTTTCTTTTATATAATTTTTCATACATACTTCCCCTTTATAGTTTATAAGTTAATACCCATTACAAGGCCATAAAGGGCACATCTGCCCAAGGTCTAAAATTAGCCTGTCCCATAAGGAACAGGCTTAAATAATTATTAAATTGTAAATTTTTGTAAGTTTATTAAATTCCAAAATTGACACATATTGTCAATACAATTATAACTATTAATAAAACTACAATTATTTTACTAAGACTTTTTATAATGCTATTAGCATCATCAGCTTTTTCTGCTGTTATAAGATTTATTTTCTCAAACCTTTTAATTGTTTCATCATAATGTTTCTGCTCTTTATCTTTAATAGCTTTTACATCATAACTAATACTTGTAATATCGTTATGCATATTTTTAATTAGATTTTTTATGGTTCTTGACTCTGTTGTATAATTCTCATTGATTTTTTTAAGAATATAATCGGTTTTATTCTTACTACTCCTGTAACCCACTTTTTTCACCTTTCAATCTAAATAGTTTCTTCCTATAATTTTCATAAATTCTTCCCTGCTATGTTCTTCTTCAAATTTCCTTTGACATTCAGCTTTTAGCCTTCTGTCAAGTTCTGCTCCGTCACGTCCGTGAACTCCCTGAGCTGAACAATTATGTAATTCTGGTATTAAGTAACACCAAAAACCATATTTATCTGATATTTTTCTAAGTCCTGTACCATGGTAAATATGATGCTTATGTAATGTTCCTCTACTACCTGTTATATAGCAACATTTTTCTTTACCCTGTAATATACTTACAGTATGACTTCCTTTCATTTAATCACCCAATTTTTTCTTTTAACAAAATTAATTTATCAATTATTAAATTTAGTCTTTTATTATCTTCAAAATCTGATATAATATAGTCAGCTCTGTTACCGTTTTGGAATTGTTCCCACCCTTTTGGGAATATTCTTATCTCTATGGATTTTTTTCTTGTGTCTAGTTCAAACACAATATCTGGTACAGAGCTTATTTTATTTATTTCAATACAAAGCTTTAAAATTTTAATTATTTTTTTCATAATTCTTTGTCTTCTTTGAAATACATTCCTGTTGCTTTTCCATTCTCACAGAGCAAGCCTTGTCTTAACATTCCAATACGATATAATTCTTCTATACGTTCAATGGGCATATCGTCATAAAATGTTTTTTTTACTTTAAATCTTCTTATCATTGTAAATTCCCCCTATTTTGTTAAAATAGCCATATTTATAGGAACTATGTTTTTAAGTTCTCTTTCTAATTCTTCACTACTGTATATGTTGTAATTTTCTTGTAAGTATTTAATAAGAAGTTCTCTTTTATTATTCATAATTTTTCAGCCTCTTTCTTTATCATTTCTTTTATTAATTCAACTGTTTCTTGAACACCATTACTTAAAATCTTTTCTGCCAATATGATAAATAGCTTTTTAAAGGCTTCTTGTGATTCAATATTTTTTTCTCTTTCATTTATAAAGTCAGATAACTTTAATACAAATCTTATACTTTGAGCTACTATTTTCTCTGTATCACCTTCAGCTTTAAAAATAGTTTCATCATTTATACATTCAAATTTAATCACTTTGACCTCTCCTTAATATTGTAATTTCCCAGCATTTTCTTTAAGTTTGGCACACTTTCCAAGAGCACCTTTTACTTCTTTACCTAATCTTTGAAAGCGGTCTTTATAGACGCATTTTTCTTGTAATTCACACCTCCAACACTCACATTTTCGGTCTTCATTTTTATAAAATTCTGACATATATATTAACCTCCTTAAATAAATAAGTACTTAGCCAATGCTTCACAATATTCATGATAGGAAACATTTATCCTACTAATATGTGGAGCATTTCTTTTTAATATCTCAATACATTTTTCTTCTTCAATAACCTTATTTACAGCTATTGTAAAATGTCTAGGCTCTATATTATTCATTACTTTTATTCTGTCTTGACCTTCCATTTGTGAATATAATTCTTTATTTATATTACAAATACTTTCAATGTCTATTTCTCCTACTGATGTAATTACTGTGTACATATATTTATCACCCCCTTTATGCTGACTTATTAGAACTTTCTAAGTATTTATCTTTCTGTCCGTCTATATAACCATGTATATAGATTTGTGTCTTTTCATCTAGTTTACTTAAGAATTCCATAAAATTGTCACTTTCTTCTTTGTATTTACTTTTGATGAACGTTTCAGTACTTTTTTCTTTTAACATTTCAATCACCTCTCTTGTTTATTTTTCGTTTATAAACCGATTATACATTTATATTTTCGGTATGTCAACGGTTTTTTATTTTTTCTATTTATTTTTTTCGTTGACATACAAATTTTATTATGCTATTCTTTATTTAAAAGGAGGTTAGAAATGGAAATAAATGATAGAATAAAAGAGTTACGTAAAAAATATTTAAAACTAACTCAAGAAAAATTTGGCAAAGAACTTGGTGTAAGTCGCGATGTTATTTATAATGTAGAGGCAAATCGTCTTGCACGACCTGAACAGAAAGAGCCTATTTATAAACTTATCTGTGAAAAATTCAATGTTAATGAAAATTGGCTTAAATATGGTGAAGGTGAAATGTTTGTTCAAGATGATACATTTAGTCTTGATGATTACTTAGAATTAAAAAAGGCTACAAATCTTGAAAAAGAAATAGTAAAGGCTTATTTCAGTCTTCCAGAAAATATGCGTCAGGATATTATTAATCATTTCAAAGAGTATTTCTTAAATGAAGATAAAAAAGATGATAAAGAAGAAGAACACTCTGAAATAATAAATCCTAACGCTCTTACTGATGATGAAATAGAAAAAGAACTTGAAGCATATCGTCTTGAACTTGAAGCAGAAAGAAGGGTAAAAACATCATCAGTATCAGAAGATACAAAAAGGAAAAAAGCATAATAAAAAAATAAGGGGGCATTATTATGGGCTTTAAATTTAGGAAAAGTATTAAAATTGCACCAGGGGTAAAATTAAATATTAATAAAAATAGTGTTGGTATATCAGCTGGCACTCGTGGAGCAAGGTTTTCTGTAAACTCTAAAGGTAGAGCAACAACGACTGTTGGTATTCCCGGCTCTGGAATTTCATATTCTAGTACTACAAATTTAGGTGGAAGTAATCGCCAAAGTAGTCAAAGGTCTAATAATGAACCTTCACCAACACAAGGACCTAATAAGCCAGTAAGTAAAAAAACAAATATGTTGATAACAATAATAATTATTGCACTTATATTTTTCCGTGCAGTATTTCGTTTTACAATTATTCCAACTATATTATATTTTGCAGTATGGCGTAAAAAAATTGTTGACCAAGATAAAAAGAAATATTGGGATATAGTATCCGGAATAGTTGGTGTAATATCTATTATAGTTTTAGGAAACTGGATATTAAATCCGGTTATACCTGTTGAAAAAATTGAAATTACAGCACAATCAGCTGAAATGGATATATATAAAAATCAAAATATATCTATCACAGTTACACCTGATAATGCAAATACTGAAATAGAATACATAACTGATAATGAAGATGTTATTAAACTAGAAACAACAGATGATGCTATAAAAATAATAAGTAAAAAAGAAGGAACAGCCACTATAACAGCAAAAAGTGGTGATATAGAAAGTAATCCATTGACTATTACAGTAATAGATGAAGCAAGAATTGCAAAAGAAAAAGCAGAAGCTGAACGTCTTGCTCAAGAAGAAGCTGAAAAACTTGCTAGAAAGCAAGAATTACTTGAACGAATTAAAAAAGATTATGTTCCTATGGTTTGGGTATCTTCAACAGGCAGTAAATATCATAGCAAATCTACTTGTAGTGGTATGAACTCACCTGCACAAATAACATTGGAAGAAGCAGAGGCACAAGGATTAGAACCTTGTGGAAAATGTTATTAATTATAAATTTATAAAAACTTAAACAACATAGATTTAAAATATTAATACATAAAAAAATCTTTTGTATAAAAATATTCAAAAGATTTTAAATAATTATTTATATTTTTTTAGGAGGTATATTTTATGAAAAAATTAGTTTTAATTCTCACAGTTTTAGGTTTAACAGGTGCTATTTATGGTTGTGGCGGAGAAACAAGTACAAGTAATAATTCAACAACACAAGAACAGCAAACTGAAACAACTAATGAAGAAACTGAAACTAAAGAGCCAGTATCAACTGATGTAGGTGACCTTGGAAATTATTACGTTGAAATTAAAGATTGTACTTTCAGCCAAGACTTTGAAGGCAATCAAATGATTGTTGTTAACTATAATTTTACAAATAATTCAGACGAAAATGCTGTTCCTTCAGTAGTATTAGATGTAAAAGCATTCCAAGATGGTATACAGCTTGAACCTGCAATATCAATAGATGAAACAGTTTATAATCTTAATACTGGATTGAAAGAAGTGCAGTCTGGTATTACATTAGAAAATTGTCAAGCCGGCTATGTTTTAACAAGTACTTCACCTGTTGAATTTGAAGTTTCTGAACTTCTTTCTCTTTCTGATAAAAAACTTACAAAAACTTTTGATGTACAGCAATAAAAAATATAATTAATAAAATTACAGTTATTCATTATAGCGATAAAGTTGCTTAAAAATTAAAAATAATATTAAAAATTAATTATATTGTGTTGTTTTTCACTAAGAGTTAAATTATAATAATATAAAAAACTCATTTTTTAACTCTTGGTAATAATCTTCCCACTATAAAAGAAGTGAAAAACCAAGAGTTTTTTTATATATTTTATGTAAATAGATAAAGAAAAAGTCCCTGTGCTACCAACACAAGGACTTTAAAAGGTATATATCCCATAGACTGTTGTGTCTATAATGACATAATAACCCCTAGGCAAGGTTATTATATCATTTTAAAAGACACTCTGCAATATGGGTGTTATTTTTATACCCTTTTTTCGGAAGAAAGGAATGATATAATGAGTAAAAATTCTAAATTAGATGCTATAAATTCAAAAAAAGTAGCAATATATATAAGAGTTTCAACATCTCATCAGGTGGACAAAGATAGTCTTCCAGTACAACGTATGGAACTTATAAATTATGCAAAATATGCTTTAAATATTGAAAATGTAGAAGTTTTTGAAGATGCCGGATATAGTGGTAAAAACACAATGCGTCCTGCTTTTCAGCGTATGATGACTAAAATCCGTAACGGTGAATTTTCTCATATACTTGTTTGGAAGATAGATAGAATAAGCCGAAACCTTCTTGATTTCGCTTCTATGTATTCAGAATTAAAAAAACTTGGAGTAGTATTCATAAGTAAAAATGAGCAATTTGACACAGGCTCCGCTATGGGAGAAGCTATGTTAAAAATAATTCTTATATTTGCAGAACTTGAAAGGAATATGACGTCAGAGCGTGTTACATCTGTTATGATTTCAAGAGCTGGCACAGGTCAATGGAATGGTGGTCGAGTGCCTTTTGGTTATTCTTGGGATAGTGAAAGTAAAGAGTTTTCTATAATAGAAAAGGAAGCTGATATTGTTCAGATAATATTTGAAATGTATTCTGAAGGAAATTCTTTATTAAACATAGCCAAGTATCTAAATGAAAAACAAATATTCACACGCAATAATAAACATTGGAGTCCTACTACATTACATATAATATTAAACAACCCTTTTTACTGTGGTTCATACAGATACAACAGACATGATTATAAAGGTTCTAAAAAATATAAAGACAAAGAAGATTGGATTTTAATAGAAAATCATCATATACCTATTATTGATACTGAACTATTTAATATATGTCAAAACAAACTACATTCCAAGGCTTATGGTAAAGGTTTAAGAAATTATTCTCACGTTCATATATTTTCAAACCTTTTAATATGTGGTGAATGTGGTTCTAAATTTATAGCTGATGTAGATAAACCACGTTCTTCAGGTTGGCGACCTTCTATATATTCCTGCTCAAGACGTAGAAGGTTTAATGATTGTAAAAATAAATATATTTCAGATGCAACTCTTGGCCCATTTGTATTAAATTATATTTTTAATATATTTAAGGCTTACTCCTCTTTTGGTGAAAGTACATCTATTGAAGTATTTGAAAAGAAACTTTTAAGAGGTCCTTATTTAGAAGATGTAGAAGCTATTGAACCTGCTGGTCTTATAGAAATGTATAACAGTTTTAAAGGTTATCATAATGAAGATATATTTGCCCCTTCTATAATTACAGAAAATATAAATTTTGAAAAAGACATTCTTTTAAATGAAAAAAGAAGACAGGAACGTGCTTTAAGTAGATTAAAATCATTATTTTTATATGATGATGCTACTCTTTCAGAAACAGAATTTTTAAAAGAACAAAAAATAATTACAGACAACATAAATAAAATTGAAGAAGATTTAAAACAGTTTGAAAATCAAGATATTAGCTTTGAATTAAACGATGAAGAATTTATTAAAAAAGCCTCTTATTTCATACTTTCAAATGAATTACAAAACCAAAGAACTGTAAATTATAAAAAACTTTTGAAAAATCTTGACCATAAAATCATTCAACAATTTATCCACAGCCTTGTACAAAACTTTTGCATAAAAGACGGAAAAGTAACCGAAATTTGCTTTAAAAACGGTATAACACAGCATTTTTTGTATAAAGATAAATAAACAATAAAACCCTTGAAAGCCTTAATTTCAAGGGTTTTTTAAGTATTTTATTTATCTTTTTTTGTCCCGACCTGTATAAACATAGCGTCACCAAAGCTAAAAAATCTATACTTTTCTTTAACAGCTGTTTCATATGCTCTAAATACATTTTCTTTACCTGCAAGGGCAGAAACAAGCATAACAAGTGTTGACTCCGGAAGGTGGAAATTTGTTATAAGGCAATCAATAGCTTTAAATTTATATCCTGGGTATATAAATATTTTTGTCCAGCCGTTACCTTCGTGTACAACACCATTTTCATCTGTAACAGATTCAAGTGTTCTTGTACTTGTTGTTCCAACAGCTATAACTCTACCACCATTTTTCTTAGTTTCATTTATTATATCTGCCTGAGATTTTTCAACAACATAATACTCAGAATGCATTTCGTGATTTGTAACGTCATCAACTTTTACAGGGCGAAATGTTCCAAGACCTACGTGGAGTGTAACGTGAGCGATTTTCACACCCATATTTTGTATTTTTTCCATAAGCTCCGGTGTAAAATGAAGCCCTGCTGTTGGTGCAGCAGCCGAACCGTCATGTTCTGCATATACTGTTTGATAACGGTTTCTATCTTCAAGTTTATGTGTAATATAAGGAGGAAGTGGCATTTCTCCAAGCTCCTCAATTATATTTTCAAAAACTCCTTCATAGTGGAATTTTATAATTCTGTTTCCACCTTCTATTGTTTCAAGTATTTCTGCAACAAGCTTTCCGCCGCCAAATGATATTTTATCTCCCGGACGTGCTTTTTTACCTGGTTTAACAAGAACTTCCCAAGTGTTAATATCTTTTCTTACAAGAAGAAGTATTTCAACCTTTGCACCTGTTCCAACTCTCTCACCTATAAGACGTGCAGGAAGTACTTTTGTATCATTAATTACAAGACAATCCCCTTCTCTAAGGTAGTCTGTTATATCTTTAAATATTCTATGTTCAATTTCACCAGTTTCTCTATCAAGTACAAGAAGTCTTGATGATGACCTATCTTTTAAAGGCTCTTGTGCAATAAGTTCTTCTGGTAAATCGTAATAAAAATCACTTGTTTTCATTATTTTCTCCAATCTTTATTATTTAACTTCTATTCCTGTGTAATAATATTTAAGTATTTGGTCATATGTATAACCCATTTGAGACATACCATTTGCACCCTTTTGGCTCATTCCAGCACCGTGTCCCCAGCCATAGCCTTCAAATACAAACTTTCCACTTCCATCTGCTGTACTTACAGGTGATGAATTTATAATCATTGTACTGCCTGTTCCGACTGGTGATGATGCAGAGTATGTATTATTTGTTGTTGCTGTATATCCGCTATTTGCTGTATAGTATATTTTATTTGTACTGCTACTATTTGAAACGTTTAAAATTTCATTTCCTGTTGTAACATTGTTTTGTGATGATATTACATATGCACTATTAATATTTAAAACACTTGTAGCACCATTACTGCCTAATATATTAAATTTATCTGTTTGAGATGTTACAGTATTATCTACAGGCGGAACATAACTACCTGTACTACCAGAAGGACGAGTACCCTTACCATTTATAGTAAATACACGATTTTCAAGACTTCCACCCTTAGATGAAAAATATGAACGTATAGCTTCTTTTGAAACAGTAACAGTACCTGCAGTTCCAACAATCTGTAATTCAACTATATGACCTGTATCGGATATATTGCTTAAAACTATATCTGTAACATTTCCAACATAATCACCATTTGCAGCTACAATAGATTCTATATCTGCCGTTGTAAATGTTCTTGACCAAGTATTCATATCAATTTCATTTAATTCTGGTACACCTCTTAAATATGGTACATAATTAACCCATACATTTTCCGAATTATCTGTATGACCACCACTGCTTGCGTGGAAAACAGCATTTATAGGGCTTCCGTTATAATATGCCATAACACCTTTTGTAGCATCAACAGCATTATTTGTTGTTGCTGTTTCCCCACCAAAACCTGTATAGGCTTGACAATGTGTACCGTCACAAAGCTCATAGCCTGATGAACTATGTGCAGTCATTCTTGTCATTGTATAGCTTCTTGCTGCAACAGCTTGTGCTTTAAGTGCCTCTATACCATAGCTTGCAGGCATTTCTGAAGCTACAACGCTATAAAGATATTCTTCAAGGTCTACAACATTTACAGCAGTAATATTTGCCCCACTATAACGACCAAACTCTATAACTCCTCTATAACTTCTATTGCTTAAAAGTGTATAGTCTTTTGTACCTGATTTAATTTGAGGATAAACATCGTCAAACACCATTACTGTTGAATTACCGTCTTTTAAAACCATTTTGTCTTTATCTGCATTTGAAACAGTACCGCCTATACTTTGTGCTACTTGTAAAGCAGAGTTATAATCAGAATATCCTCCTATATAAATATCCCAATCTTTAGCCCCTGTATATGCAGGAACTGCATTATAACCTTTTGTTATATATTCAACACACTGGCTTAATGCATCATCATAATATCTCATACCATTTTGTGCAACAACAAAGTATTCATTTGAAACATTTACAGAAAAACTACCACTTGAACTTGTAATTCCTGTTTCCATATTTCCATCTATACCTATCGATATTTTTGACTCCGTTATAGGTACAGACGATACATTTTTATATTTATACTCAAGACCGACTCTGACAGTTTTGGGAATATCATAAGCAAAAACATTTATAGGATTTATAATTGCGACTGAAATAATTAATGATACTAAACCTTTAAATAATTTTTTCAAAATACCACCCTCTTTTTATAAAATATTTTAAATAAAAAAGACAGAAATTAATCCGTCTTTTAAATAACATTATTATCTAAAATTAACTGTTCCGTTTTCGTCGTCCATAGAGTCAATTATAGCAAGGGACTCAAGACGAATACCTTTTTTACGTATAATATCTCCACCACGCTGGAAACCTTTTTCAATAACGATACCTATACCCTCAATAGTAGCACCGGAACTTTTTACAAGGTCAATAAGACCTTCAAGAGCACAACCGTTTGCAAGGAAATCGTCAATAATAAGTATTCTATCATCTTTATTTAAAAATTTCTTAGAAACAATTACATCATAAACTCTGTTATGAGTAAAAGACTGAATTTTTGTACTATATACATCTCCATCAATATTTATACTCTGTGTTTTTTTAGCAAAAACAACAGGTACTTTATCAAAAGACTGTGCCACAATACAAGCAATACCTATACCTGAAGCCTCTATTGTTAATATTTTATTTATATTACAATCGGCAAATCTTCTTTTAAACTCTTTTCCTATTTCTTCAAAAAGCTCAATATCCATTTTATGGTTAAGGAAATTGTCTACTTTTAAAACATTTCCTTTTTTAATAACACCGTCTTTTAAAATTCTTTCTTTTAATAACTGCATAATTGTACCCCTTTTATACATCTAGTTTTTCGTTAGTATATTTGATTAAAAGATATTATACTATAATATATATTTTTATTTCAACATATAATATAAAATTTTTATCATTAAAATAAAAAAACTGATATACAAAAGTATATCAGTTTATATTATTAATTAATTTTGGGAAACAGAACCAACTTTTTCAATAGAGCTACTTCTTTTATCCTTCCAAGCAAAAAAACCTGCAAGTAATGTTCCTGATATTGAATGCCATACACAAGAAACAGCACATATTACAGCAGCCTGAGGAGAAGATGCAAACTGTGCAGTTGTAGTTGCAAGATTTGTTGCAAGACCTGCATTTTGCATACCTACCTCAATAGCAATAGTTTTTCTTTTTGAATAGTTCATACCAGCAATAAAGCCTGCACCATATCCTAATAAATAACCAAGACCATTATGTAATACAACAACAATAAATATAACAAGACCTGATTTAAAGAAGTTTGCACCCTGTGATGCAATAACACCACCGACTACACAAGCAAGACCTAAAACGGCAACTCCTGGCATAACTTTTTGTATATCTTTGAATGTTTCATTTTTACCCCATAAATAATTTAAAACAAAACCAATTCCAACAGGTAAAATTACAGTTTCAACAATAGATACAAACATAGGTACTGCACTTATTGTAATTTCTGTACCACTTCCAAGTAATGATACAAGAAGAGGTGTCATAATAGGTGAAAGAAGTGTTGAAACAGTTGTCATTCCAACAGAAAAGGCAACATCTCCACCACAAAGATATGACATAATATTTGATGAAACACCACCTGGACAACAGCCAACAAGTATAAGACCTAAACCTATGGCATCCGGTAAATTAAATGCTTTTGTTAAAAAAAGTGCTAAAAGTGGCATTATACCATACTGTGCAATAGCACCAATTACAATATCAAAAGGTCTTTGTGCAAGAATATAAAAATCCTCTTTTGTGAGAGTTAATCCCATACTAAACATAATAATTCCAATAATAATTGATTGCCAAGTAAACTTATTAGCAAATGGGTCAACAAATAATGCTATATTTACCCAACTCATAATATGTGGAAAAATAAATGTAATTGCAGCAATTACAATTACCACCATAGATGTATAACTTGATAAAAATTTACTTACTTTTTGTAATGTCTTCATTTTTCCCCTCTTTCCAGATTGTATACAATGTTTAAACAATGTATATATCTTTGTTTTTTATAGGGTATTATAACATCATTATACATAATATCATAATAAGTATTTTTTATACCTTCAATAACACTTATAAGCATATTGCTAATAAATATTGAAAAAAACCTTATATATCAATGTTTTTAATTAATCTAAAAAAATATAACATTAAAACTATGTATTGAATAATATACAAAACAAAAAGCAGCCCATAACAGGACTGCATTTTTTTATTTTATTAAATCACTAAATAATTTGCTATTATATACACCTTTATCAAGAAGTTCTTTAAAGTTTTCAACAACACTTTCTTTATCTTCTTTGTATGTAACACCAAACCATTTATCATTTGTTTTTAAAACTTTAACAGATAAGCTATTATTTTTAAGAAGCTCTCCAATATATATAGGAAGAAGGTATTCACAACCAAGAGGGTCTTTTTTTACATCATTTTCAAAAAATTCAACAAAGCCTTTGTCTAATGACTGTATAAACTCTGGTGTTAAGCCCCACATATTCATTGATACATAAGAATTTTCATCTATTTCAGCACCATTTGCTAAAACTCCATTTTCTGTTTTTACAACATTTTTTGTTTCAACAATATTTGAGAGATAATCATTTTCATCAACATTACAAATACCTCTTGTTACACCGCCGTTTTCGCTTAATGTATTTTTAAGTACAAAGCCTGCCATACAGAATTTATTATTTTCGGCTTCATTAACAAGATAGTCATAAACCTTTTTAAAAGCTTCTTTTCCATAATAATCATCTGCATTTATTACAGCAAAAGGCTCATTTACCACTTTGTCACAAGCAAGTACAGCCTGTCCAGTACCCCAAGGTTTTTTTCTCTCGGCAGGAACAGAAAATCCTTTAGGAATGTTATTAATATCCTGATAAACATATGCAATTTCAACATTAAGTTTATTGCAAATCTCTTCTATTCTATCTCCTATAACTTCTTTAAAGTCATTTTCAATATCTTTTCTAATAATAAATACAATTTTATTAAACCCTGCTTCAATAGCATCGTGTATAGAAAAATCTATTATAAGCTCACCATTTTGACCTACAGGTTCAAGCTGTTTTACTCCGCCCCTAAATCTTGAGCCTATACCCGCAGCCATAATTACTAATGATACTTTCATAAAATCCCCTTTCTCTAAAAAAATACTCCCTCTTTTTATAACCTAAATATAAATTATTATAACTCAATTATTACAAATTATCTACATATTATAACATTTATTAATAATTTTTTAAAATTTAATACCTCAATTCCTTTTAAAATCAAGGTTTTCTTCGATTTTTTGTCACTAATGTGTTAGTAACCTTTAGAAAAAATAAAAACGGTTTTATGCTTAATACTACAAAAGCCCCTAACAAAAAGGGGCTTATTTTTATGGTGTTAACTTCTCAGGATTGTTTCTTAAATCTAATAATGTCTCCACAAAGTCTGGTGGATAACCCATATTTAATAACCTACTTGTTTTTTCAGCTTTAGTACCTTCTTTTATGGCATTATAAATATCAACAAATGCCTCTGCATCGTGGTCTAAGAATTGCCAAGCATAATTATCATATAACTTTTGAGCACTTTGAGGTAACTGTGTAATTACAAAATTCTCATATGATGAATGGTCAACAACAGTTTCAGTATCAGGAATAAAACTACCTCTAGTGACAAAGTTTTTACTAAGCCAGTTTTTAACTTCGGGTGATACATTTAGATTATAGATAAGTTCATCTTGCAACTGCACTTTAGATTTACCTGTACGCTTATCACCCTCAGTAATAGCATTAATCATATCTCTATAAAGCATAAGTTCACCTGCTGACATTCCGGTTTCTTTCACACCATTATTTATTTCATTAATCCAACTGCTAACTTCATACCTATCATCTAACTCATCACGAGTTATAGCATTAGAGTATTCATAAATATCAGTAATAATATCTCGTTTCTGCTCCGGTGTCATATTATTATAAATATTACTTTCCATAATATCTTTAATGGAATTATAAGCGGTCTGACCTTTTAGCTTAGTTGCTCTTGTATATTCTTTAGCTGTATAATTTTTTCTAACATCGTTTATTTCAGAATATTTCTGTGGTTTAGAAGGTAAAACGTCGGTTTCACCTGTGGTATTGTACAAACTCTTCAATTCAGTATTAACACTATCGGTATTACGTTTTGATAAATACCCAGGACTTATAAAATTCTCAAATGCACGCACAAGAATATTATCCTCTTTATCCTCATTGCCCCAAACATCAAGATATGGTTCCAAACCTTGATTAGCGATAGGAATTTTGGATTGTTGCTGCTGTAAAAATCTTTGAAATTCAGGAGGAACTGAAGAATTTGGATTAGGATAATATGTTCTACTTGTATCATCAATAGTTCTTGAAACCTGTCCGAATAATGTAGGTACAGCTTGACCTAAATAATTTGTAGCTAAAGTAGAAAGTTTATCCCATATTATATTTTGCTCATCAGAATAGCTGTTATTTGCAATTAAATCCCTAAATCCTGATATAACAGAAAGATTAAACATAGGCTCCGATATTTTAGTATAAGCGTCAACAAATCTATCAAAGCTAAAATCGGCATTATCTTCTTTCATACTGCTATAAAGTTCAACCCCTACAAAAAGTGGTAATGCTACTGGAGCAGACCAGTCGATAGTATAAGAATAATCACCTATATTTAAAGAATAATTCTGATAACCCTCTGAATTTTCAAGGTCACGAAGTTTCTTTTCTTCTTCTCCAATACCATTAATAATACCTTTACTTGCAAAAAATGCACCTAAAGCAACAATGCCTGTACCTGTAAGACCTGCTGCAATCTCGTCAATAGCCTCAGCTGCTTCCATTTCACCATTTCTAACTTTAGTAAAAGCATCACCCATACCCTTAATAAGTCCCCCTGGACTATACTCAAATCCTCGTTTCACTATATTAATAGGTGTTTTTTTGAATGGAATTACTGCCTCCGTTAAAAACTTAGTAACTTTATTTTTACGACTAAATTCATTTATAGCATTAGCCAAAGCACTCTCATCTCTATAAGTAGCCTTCTGTGCCTCTTTCGTAGCATAATCAATAGCACGATTATAAAGTTCACTATCTGCCTTACTACGAGGAATGTTTGCTATACTTGAATCCATATTGTTAGCCGTCATAAAACTTGCAAGACTATCAACAAAGGCCTGTTTAAAGAATATTTTGTCCTCATAGTCAAGAGCCTTTGAGTTAATATCTGCTAATTTGTTAAAAGCTTTAAATGGAGCATTCGCAACCTTATTAGCATTTTTATTTTTTAAATCAAAAGGTACAGATTTTTTTGCTCTTTCTATTTTATCATTAATACCATATTTCGATTCACCTAAAAGCACTTTAGAGTCACTATTAAAAAGTTCTTTAGCAAACTCATAATTTGCTTTATATGCATCACTAAAGCGGTTTAAAGTTTTAGTTCTTCTTATACCTTCTTTACCTGCTTTTTTTAGGGTGTAATCAACTGTACCCTCAATTCCTGCACCTATTGTATTTTTTATTTGTCTTACTGGTGCAAAGACAACATTTCCTACTAGGTTTCTTATATGTGTTTTAGGATTTGCAAGCATAGCAAAGTATCTCCAACTATTCCATTGGTCAAGCCAACTGAAAGGTAACTGCTCTGCTACATCTAAATACATTTGCTCTGCTATTTTTTCTCTTGTAGCTTCATCTGGAGCATTTAAAAACTGTGTAGCAAGTTCTTGATTAAGTGTAACTTCTCTATTACTTCTTTTTCTGTTTTTATTAGAGTTGTTATAATTATCAATGGTTTTTTGTATATAATAAAGTTGACCTGTCGGTGTTGAACGTTTAAGAAGTCTTTGAGCCTGCATAGCTTTACCTATACGAGTTCCAACAGCTGCATATTCGGCCAAAAGTTCCATAGTAAGATTAGTATTTTTAGCGTCAGCCGCCTCATTTATAAGTCTTGTTACTAAAGCAATATCTTTATCAGTTACAGCTTTACCTTCATTTATATTTTCTCTCCAGTGACTTAAAGCTCCATCAAATCCTAATCTGTTTAATGTGTCCTCCGCATCTTTCATAAGATTAGCATTAGTTTCAGGAGTATAATTAAAAGAACCGCTTAATATCTCCTGTTCAAGACTATTTTCCATATCATTATCAAAGTAAGGATTTTCAGCAGCAGTTCTTGCGGTTTTACTTACTTTAGTTTTGCCATCAATACTTTTAGGTATTTGAACAATTCTTTCTGTGCTTATAGGTTCTTCTCCGGCTTCAATAACTCCATATCTTTCACCTAAAGACTGTAAAGAGTTAGGATTATATTCTGCCGAACCTACCGTATTCTGTCCAAAAGGTGTATTTTCAGAATTTATACTATTGATATTCTTAGAATTATTATGTACACTTAATATATGGTCTGAGTTTGATTTCTCTGCCCCGGACAATTGGAGTCCGGTTTTGCGGAGGTCACTTAGACCTTTTTCTGTACTTTCATCTTCAAATAAAAAATCTAATACACTGCCTTCTTCTTCCCCAGTATTTTCAATATTTTCAGAAACCTCATTTCGGGCCGAGATTTCATTATTTGTTTCATCTGCATCAACTAAAGCAGTATCAGGTATATTATCTACTGTTGAATAGTCCGTTCCAAATCTACCTTTTTTCATATCTTCGTTATAACGTTTAAATGCTTTATTCCAAGCCTTATTACTTTCATTTAGCACAGATTTTCTATAACTTTCTAGTGCTGTCATAAGTTCAGACCTAGCCGCATTTTTAAGTCTCGTATAACTTCCATCAGGTGATTTTTGCCAAGCCTCTGAAAGTGGTGTTTTTCGTATTACAAGACTATCAGCCACTTCTTTAATTTTTTCTAACTGTTCAACTTCATTTACAATATCACCGGGGAATAAATCGGGATACATTCCGTGTAATTCTTGGTATGCTGTATCAATAGATGTAGCATTTGTATCCGTTGTAGTAAGCCCACCTATTTTACCTGTAAGGCTTTTTCTAAAGTCGTTATAGTCTGATATAGAACCTTTAACCTCGGGTGATACATAAAGCCTTAAACCTCTAAGCCAACTTTTAGCACCTTCATTTCTCTTAATCTCATCTATATTTTTAACAAAACCTTGGTCAAATGCCGTTTGCTCTATAAGTTTAATATCATCAGTAGAGAAGTTCTCATTTTCTCTGATATTAGATGTAATACGCTTTATAGCGTTTAAAACTTCTTTACTGCTTTGAGTATTTTTCCTACTGCTGAATGAGTATATATCCCCAAGTTCCTTAACAAGTTTATTTGCATACTTTTGAATATTATCCGCTGATTGAATATTGTAATATTCTATATATCCATCAGCATCTTCAATAATCTTACTAAGTCTTTTAATTTCAGGTATATTTTCACCGTTTTCTTTTAGTCTATTAATATAGTTTTTAATCCTTCGATATCTATCAAGAGTCATTTCTTGATTACTGCTTATCTCACTTTTACCTTGCATAAAGTTTTCTCTAACTGTATTTTCTTCCATATTTGAAATAGTAGAAATAGTATCTGAAACTTCTTGAAGGGCTGTATTTGGTGTTGTATCAATATTTTGATTTGTATTAACATCACTTTCAAAATTTGATGCATTTATATTATTATTAATTCGGTTATTCCTTAACTGATTTAATTTATAACCGCCTGCACCCATTACACCACCACTTAATGCACCGCCAAGACCTGCAATAGCCGGCTGTTTAAAGAATGTATCAAAATATGCTCTTGTACCTGCGTCAGTATCATTAAGACCATTTTGTATATACTGGTTTTTAGTGAGGGCAAAATTAGACTTATCACCCATAATAGCTTTGTCTAATATAGCATTAGTAAATTCTGTTAATGTTTCCTCTGTAGCTTCAATTCCACTTTGTTTTAGCATTACTTTTGCCAAACTGCGTGCTGTATCAGGAGGGGCATTTTTCAATACTCTTAAACTGTCAAGAGGTATCTTTTCCATAATACCTTCAACTATACCACTTGTAGTACCACTTAATAAAGCCTCAGAAGGAGTTGCACCTCTTTGTGCTGCGTCATATGCTGCTTGACTTCCTGCCGAAAGTCCGGCTAAAGGTAAAGAGCCGGCACCTAAAGGAAGTCTCAATAGTGTTTGTGCCATTGATGTTCCTGTGTTATAGAGGAATTTACCTACACTTCCCATATCTTTGGTAACACCTTCATTTGTCCAGTTTCTTATTTTATTATTAAGATATGAGGCTGAATTAGAGTCTAATTCTTCGTCAGTACCTATTTTTTTTGCGGACTCTACAAGACCACCACCAAAGTCTAAGGCTCCGGAACCAATGTTTAATATAGTACCTGCGATTTTATTTTTATTTGCCCATTCTTTATAAAATTTAGCTGTATCGCTACCTTCACCTAAACTTCTTTCATTCAATTCTCTATCTATTGAATTGAGATAGTTTGAGGCTTTATCTTTTTGACCTGATTCATATAAATTTGTAAATGTTTGCTTTTCAATAGGTGTCATTTGTTTATATTTATTATCATAATATGTAAAGCCACTTAAATTTTTATCAGTGTCAAACTCTTTATTTTTAAAAGGGTTTAAAGTTACAGCAGAATAAGCCTTATCTGTGAAATAATAATCATCTGTATTGTCTATATTACCTAAATACCCTATATTAATAGGAGTATCTTTTTTATTTAAGTATATATCTTTATACATATTCTGAAATGTATCAACTTTTTTCTGCATAGGTACTATGTTAAAAGTATCTTTAGGCATACTCGTCGTAGGTAAAGGCCCCGCTTTTGGCGGAGCTTGATATGAGGGTATGGTTTTCCTTTTTTCCTCTAATTCATCTAATGCTTTTTTTGTATCTATACTTGTTAATTTCATTATTTAGACACCACCTTTTTATATACTGCCTAAAAATTGATATACAGTTTTACCGCTTGAGTTTTTATATGCTTTAACTTTACCCTCTTTAATATAATTTTCTAGCATTTCACCAGTCATTTTTCCAGGATAACCAAATACATAATATTGGTCAAATCCTAACGGATTTTGGCTTATGGTATCCCTAAGAGTAGTAGTTACATTACCAGAAGTATTACTTGTGTTATTAGCACTACTTACCGTATTTCTATTTACAACATTTCCGCTTGATGAACTACTGGAAGAACTGCTTGTACTACGTGATGAGCTACTTGAAGGTGAAACACTATAACTAGCTAGCTGCATTTGTGCTGCTTGATTAGCAAGTTTTTGTCTTTCAGCTTCAAGAGCAAGTTGTAAAAGTGTATTTTTCTGTGTATCCTCAAGATAAGATGTATCAATACCTAAATCCTTAAGGCTGCTGTAGTCACCTGTAGCTAATGCCCAATTTATAGTATTATTTTTATCTGCTATACTGTTTTCTCTATTCTGCTGACTCATAAGATACGCATTATTAGCAAGGTTATATGCCCACTCTCTTTCAGCTTGCTGTTTTTGCCAATCATTATTATACATATTTTGACCAACTTCAAATGCCCATTGATTATACGCATTTTGTGCTGCTATCTGATTAAGATAAGCGTCGAAAGCTGCTTGATTAGCCTGTGCTTGCATAGCTGCAATTTCAGCATCTGCTGTGAGTCTTGCATTTATTTCACTATTAGCAATACTTGCAAGTTGATTTTGTCTAGATTTCTCATTATCATAAAGATTATTTTCATAATTTGTTGCCAAGCCTAAAAGAGTACTTTCAGCTGCACCACCAGTAATTCCCTGTGCTGCTAATTGTTGTGGTAAAGCCATTTCATTTTGTCGTGAATTTATATATGCCTCTCTTGCCATATCATCATAAGCTTGGTTAACATCATCACGTTGCAAGCCTAGTTCATTTAATATTGCAGAAAGCTGAGCCTCTCTTGCTGCGGCTTGTGCGTCTGCCATAGCCTGATATTCTGCTGAAATATCCTCTCTTGATAAAAAGTTGCCTTGTGGAATAGTATTTTCTGTAGGTTGATATACAGTATCATAAAGTTTACTACCACTTGAGGTATACCATACGCCATCTGCTCCTCTATATGCTCCTGGAATAGTATCACCTATCATTTGAGCATTAATAGCCATTTGCTGACGTACTGTAGGGTCATCATAGGCTGCCCACATCTGAGAAAAGTTTTTCATCTGTTGAATTTTATTGTATATGTCTTGATTATTGGTTACACCATTATAAATACCATATCCGCCAGTATTTTGTGATTGAGGTGTATTTACCGAAGGAAAGTTATAATCCCCGATTTTATCATATGGGTGTTCACCAAATCCATATGTAGTATTTGTAGGATTATTAGCATTTTGTGTAGTACTAGATGCGGCTTCCAATGTATAATTTTTATTATTATTTTCATCATCATTGAAGAAATTTCTCTGTACATAATCTATAAGCTGAGAATTTAAAGGCTTAGCACCTACTCCACTATAAAGATAACCTGGAGTATTTTTTAAATCATCATCTCCTGTTATATAAGCATTGAACTGCTCCCTTTTAATAACTTTACCTGTTGGGTCTGTAAGAGTATACACACCTGTACCAGGTGTATTTTTACTACTATCGCCACCCCTATAACTTACAGATATACGATTTCCATTTCCATCAGAATATGGACTTAAACCTTCTTTTATATCACTTGTAGATGTATATGGTATTCTAGTAACACCCTTGCTGTCAGTATACGAGCCGTTAGGATTAAGTTTATAAGTATTACCATCTCGGTCTGTGTAATATCCGTTCTGTGTTCTATTTCCTGAACTACTTGAAGAACTAGAAGTATATTTAACATCAACCGGTTTACTTACAACTGCATTTTGTGTAGTATTTGTTGCTGCCTCTAAAGTATAATTATTATTAGAACTTGATGCATTATTACTATAAGTAGGCTTTACTTTATAAGATGCCATAAATTTTTTCACCCCTTTCTATAAAAAGGCGAGTATTCCACTCGCCTAAAGTCATTTCATCTGTTCTGCAAGTCTGATTATTAAACTATCTGAAAATCTATAATAGCTTAAATAATTCATAGTATTTTCATCAAAACCGCATTTCTCTTTTATAATATTTTTTGCCTCTTCAACTGTCATATCATTAACCCCCTTATATGTTATCCCAAAATATCTGCAAACACCTTTAGTTATAGCATTAGCTACTGTTTTTCTATAGCTATCACTTCTTAGAAGTTCGGCTTCAACTTTATTTGTCATAAATCCACACTCAAGAAGTATGGCAGGCATAGCAGAATTAATAAGTACATAAAATCCGTCCTCTTTAATACCTCTATTTCTAAGTCCTGTATCACTAATACAAGCACCATGAACACACTGGGCAAGATATATAGTATTTTTATCATCTATATCATAAACATAAGTTTCGAAACCGTTAGCCTCATTCCAATTACTTCCGTATGCATTAGCGTGGATACTTATGTATATACTTGCACCTGCATCATTCGCTCTTTTAATGCGAGTTGATAAAGGTGTATCTGTCTTTTCAGGTGCAACATACATAACACCTAAACCTTGTAATGTAAGATACTCTTTAAGATAAAACATAACTGCTTCATTAAATTCATTTTCTTTCATATATGTACCGTCAGAAAACTGTGGTGTTCTTTTACCTAAAGTATCTATACCATGTCCATCGTCAAGAGCCACAACTTTATTCATATAATCACCTTCTTACTCAGGTCTTACAATAAAATTTTCCCACTTTTTATAAGCATCTACATACATCTCTTTTTTGTCTCCATTGTATGTGCATTCATAATACATACCATCTGGAATTGTTGTTGAGAGAGTAGCTTTATTATTCTGCAAAGTCTTACAACACCAAACTACAAAAACATCATCTTCTGTAATTTTAGTATTATCTGTTGTGTCTAATATATTATTCACATATCCAACAACAGTTTTTCTACATAAATCTAAAAAGTTTTTTTCATTCATATATAATCAATCCTTTACCATATTTATAATAAAAGCTCTTTTAACCCAAAGAACAAGGAAGATAAAAAGACCATCTCCTTTCAGGCTTCTGTTTTATCATTTAACACATCAATAGCTTTTTTAATTACTTCCGGAATAGGAATTCCCATAAGTCCAGCATTTTCAATTATTGATATTACTTCATTTGCTATAAATGCAATAATAACAGCATCTTTTATATAACTTGTCCCTATTGCTAAATCAAGTCTGTAAGCCACTAATACAATAAGTAATATTACACCTTTACGACATAACCCTTTAAAACCTGCTCTGCTTTCAAGTGTTCCACTTTCTGTTTTAGTACTTGTATGAAAGACACCTGCAACAATAAGACCTGTGATATAGTCCATAGCCATAAATAATATAAGAGTTGTTAGAGCTGTAGACCAACCACCAAAAAGTGTTGTAAAAAATCCACCAATAGCACCTGTTACAGTAATTAATATTGCTTTATACTCCATATTTACACCACCTTTGCAATAAAAAGGGGCATTTCGCCCCTTTATTTATAATTTACCCCTTTAAAATCATTCTGTAAGCTTCAGCAATTTTAGCTAAAACAGGTGTATTACAAGGAATTGTTTTATATCCTCTGCTATCTTTTGTATCACCATACTGAACTAAAAGACCTTCATCAGATACACCGTGAACCACAACACTTTCACCATTATTTTGTGGGTATCCGTTTTTACAAGGTATTTCATTTTCTAAAACTTCAATAACAGGGTAATCTCCAACTACTTCAAAGGCAAATTTTGCTCCGTCTAACATATGAAATACTCCGTCAGATGTTATGTATCCATAATTATATTTGTTATCAACTGATGTATAGTTTTTTCCTTCTTCTTTATAAATAATTCTCATAAATAATCTCTCCTTTTAATTTGATAACTATAGTAAATCCTATATAAATAAATTTTTATTTTATTATTAGTTTAATAATCTTTGTTGCTCTTAAATTTATATCTGCACCACTAATACTACTAATAGTTCCAATAGTTAAATCTCTTCCTGATACAGAAAAATCAAAAGATATATTTCCGGGATTTGGTAAATACAAACCACTACCATGTGATAATTGTTTAATTAAAATATGAACATTATCTGGTATAATATTGGCCTCATCTGTCTCGTCTAAAAAATTTTCATATATTACAGAACTTTTAGTAGGTTCCTCACTACAATTCAATTCTTTAATAATAACACTACCACCTATTTCACCAATCTTAGTTGCATATTCTCTAAAAGTAGTATCTTCTGTAACTTCA
>DXZA01000073.1 GCA_019415525.1 Tyzzerella sp.
ATCTTCACTATATATATTAAGCTGTAATTTATTAGAAAGATTTAGGCTAAAAATACCCATTATTGATTTTGCATCAATAACATATCTTCCTGACACAAAGTCAAAATCACAATTTATTTTGCTAATTATATTTACAAATTTTTTTACAGTATCTATATCTTTTAATCGTATAAAAACTGTTTGTGGTAACATTTTAATATCTCCTTTCAATATGTAGCTCTATTTAAAAAAATCCATAAGGTATTGACCTTCTCTTCTATTTTTAATCATATTTAAAAATTCTCTTACTTTATCCATATCTATATTTTCTTCTTTAGAACATAAATGTACATATAGTGCACCAATAAGGTTAGAATCATTGAAAAATTTACAGTTTGTAATTTCTGGTATAGGTAAATTTTTATGTGGATATACAGAATTTATTTTTTTCAATTCTTCTTTTATAATTTGTATAAATAATGGTTGTGCACTTATTCCACCACCAACAGCAATTTTTTCAGGGTCAAACATAAACTGACAATTTGTAATTTGAACAGCAATTCTATTAGCAAATTCTCTTATAGCATCAATAGCTTTTTTATCTCCACAATTTGCCATAGAGAATAAAATTTCACCATTAATTTCTTCTTCAGAAATATTCATTTTCTGAGAAGCCAATTTTATAAGAGCTGGTACGCCAGAACAATAACCTAATATATTTTCTTTATTCATAGGATTATATATATCTGTAAGTATATAACTAAATTCTCCTGACATAAAATGACAGCCTTTTATAACTTTTCCGTTACATATAATAGCTCCTCCTATACCTGTTCCACAGATTACAGCAATAGCATTTTTACAATTTTCAAGAGAACCTTTCCATAATTCTGCCATAGCCGCACATTTTGCATCATTTTCTATTGTTACAGGTATTTTAAATTTACTAGAAAGAATTTCTACTATATTTATGTTAGAAATTGATGATATAGAGCCTCCTGTATACATAAATCCGGTTTCACTGTCTATAATTCCTGGCATACTTAACGCAAGTCCTACACAGTCTTTTCCATATGTATTATATATATACTCTATTGAATTAATAAATTCTTGAAAAGGTTCTTGTATTGTTTCTATTTTACCTTTTGTGATAAACTTACAATCTTCTGTCATAACTGCATATTTTGTAAAAGTTCCACCTACATCAATAACAAGATATTTCATATTTTTCAACTCCGTCAATTTGTTTTAAGAGATTTTCCATTTGTACTTATTACATCTTTATACCAATAAAAACTCTTTTTACGGTATCTTTCCATAGAACCTGTGCCATCATCATTTCTATCAACATATATGAAACCATAACGTTTTTTAAGTTCAGCACTTGATGCACTTACAAGGTCTATACAACCCCAAGTTGTATATCCCATAACTTGAACACCATCTTTTATAACTTCTTCTATCTGTAATATATGATTTTTAAGATAGTCAATTCTGTAATCATCTATAACTGTTTTTGAACCATCTTCAGTTTCTATTAATTCATCAACTGCACCTAATCCATTTTCTACTATAAACAATGGTTTATGATATTTATCCCACATTTCATTTAAAGCATATCTAAGACCTTTAGGGTCTATTTGCCAACCCCATTCACTCTCTTTAAGTGTAGGATTTTTAACTCCACTTATCATATTACCTTCTCCATTATTTTGAAGACTTTTATCAGCAGTAGCACATACACTTAAATAATAACTAAAAGAAATAAAATCAACAGTATTTTTGAGTATTTCTTTTTCATCATCTGTTATATTTAAATGTATACCATTTTCTTCAAAATATCTTTTTATATATCCTGGATATTCTCCTCTAACATGAACCTCTGTAAAAAATTCATTTATATGTCTTTCATTCATTGCTTCTATCACATCATCTGGATTTGGTGTTAATGGATACACAGGTACATTAAGTATCATACAACCTATTTTAAAATCTGGATTTATTTCGTGACCTATTTTAGTAGCCAAAGCACTTGCAACAAGTTCATGATGAATTGCTTGATAAAGTTGTGATTTTGTAAGTTCACTTTTAGGTGTATTTATACCACCACTCATAAAAGGTTGATGAAGTATTGAATTAATCTCATTAAATGTAAGCCAGTATTTAACTTTATCCTTATATCGTGTAAATACAGTTCTTACATAATTTTCATAAAATTTTATTAATTTAGGATTAATCCAACCATCATATTTTTCTGCTAAATATAATGGTGTTTCATAGTGTGACAATGTAACAAGAGGTTCTATTCCATATTTTAAACATTCATCAAAAAGACTATCATAAAATTCTAATCCCTTTTCATTAGGAGTACTCTCATCTCCATTAGGAAAAATTCTACTCCAAGCTATAGATGTTCTAAAAACTTTAAATCCCATTTCTGCAAAAAGTTTAATATCTTCTTTATATCTATTATAAAAATCAATACCTTTTAATTTCATATTATCTTCTGTTGGTTTTTCAGTTCTTGGACCTTTTATACCCTTAGGTAAAACGTCTTGTATTGAAAGTCCTTTTCCATCAACGTTATAAGCACCTTCACACTGATTTGCAGCAACAGCTCCACCCCATAAAAAATTATTAGGAAACATATAATTCATCCTTTCTTTTTTATCTAATTTTTATAGGATAATTTTAACTTTATTATAGAAATATTATAAG
>DXZA01000074.1 GCA_019415525.1 Tyzzerella sp.
GTATACATATTATTTACTTTAGGGAATATAAAATTACTTACTAAAATAATTATAATTAAAATATAAAATACTACACTCATTCCATTTTGTTCATTATATTTACTCATTAATAAAAATATTTTGCCTTTTAAAATAATATCTAAAATAATAAGTAAACAAAAACCAAAAATAACATATGAAACAGGTGAATATTTATATGTAAAAAATATAAATATAAACCATATTACCGAAATAATTAAAGTAATAACACTTGCATATTTATTTTCTTTCTTTGGACTATTTTTTGAAAAAATACTTACTATACCTAATCCTAAAACAATACCTAATATTAACATATATTCTTTACCATACAATCCCCCATAACTTTTATATATAACAAAAATACATATACTAGCTACAATATATAAAATTATATTTATAATCATTAATAACCATTTACTTTTAAACATATATATCCCCCCTATTATGTTTAAGTTTTATATTGTATAATATTTCAAAACTATTATATAATATAGACGCAAAATACAAGTTTTTTATTTCAAAAATCTATATATGAGGTTATCTATGGAAAATAATATTTTAAAAGAGGCATCTTTAAAATCAACTAAAAAAAGAAATTTAATACTAAAAATAATAAGTGAATCCAGTTCTCCTGTAACAGCTGAGTACATACATGAAAATTCAAATATAAAAATGAGCCTTTCAACTGTATATCGTGCATTAAATGTACTTTGTGAGAAAAATATAATAGAAAAATCAATACATCAAAATGGTATTGCATATTTTTCAATGGTAAACAAGGTTCATAGTCACAGTATTATATGCACTGTATGTAATAAAAGAATTCTTCTTGAATATTGCCCAATATCAAGTCTTGAAGAAGAAATATCAAAAAACACAGGTTGTATAATAACAGGACATAACCTTGAATTTTTTGGAATTTGTTCTGATTGTATAAAAAATATGGAAGGTATATAATTATAAAAATGTATTATTCTTACATGTTCATAAAATCTTAAGAGAAAAACACTTTATATGTTATTTTTTATCTGTTATAATAACATAGTGTATAAAGGAGGTTTCAACCTATGGGTTATTCTCAAGACGAAAAAAAACATAATACAAATAATAGTCGAAAGAAAAAAAAGAGAAAAAAGAAAAAAAGTATATTCGGAATTATTATTCGAATATTCATTGTACTTATTATTGTTGGTATATTTGCATTAGCAGGTGCTTTTTTAGGTGCATATGTAGGTATTATAAAAGATACAGGTGCAATTAATACAGCAGATATAACTCCAGGTTCATATAATTCAATTATATATGACCAAGAAGGAAAAGAAATTGATACTTTACATGGTAGTGAAAATCGAGAGTATGTTAAACTTGAATATATACCAAAAGATTTGCAACATGCATTCATAGCCATTGAGGACGAAAGATTTTACGAACATAATGGTATTGATATTAAAGGTATTATGCGTGCTATGATAGCAAACATAAAAACTATGAGTTTCTCACAGGGTGCAAGTACTCTCACACAACAGCTTATAAAAAATAATAAGCTTACAAGTGATAAAACATTAGTTAGAAAAATACAAGAACAATATCTTGCTATGGCTTATGAAAATGAATTAGAAGAACAACTTGGTTCAAAGCAAGCCGCAAAAGATTATATTCTTGAACTTTATATGAATTCAATTGCTTTAAACCATGGGCTTTATGGTGTTGAAGCTGCATCTGAATTCTATTTTGGAAAAAGTGTTAGCGAGCTTAATCTTGCTGAAAGTGCAAGTATAGCTGCAATAACACAAAATCCTTCAAAATATTCACCTGTAAGTAATCCTGAATATAACAGAGAACGTCAACTTATTGTACTTCAAAAAATGTTAGAACAGGGATATATAACACAAGATGAATATGATGAGGCTATAAATGATGATATATATTCAAGAATAGTTGGTGAAACTAGCGATGGATATACAGAAGCTCTTCATAGTTATTTTGTAGATGCACTTATTGTTGAAATAGCAAATGACCTTGTTAAAGAAAAAAATATGACTGAAAAACAGGCATACAATCTTATATATAGCGGTGGTCTTCAAATCTATTCAACAGTTGATACAAATATGCAATCTATAATGGAAGAAGCGTATCTTGATGATTCTCTTTTCCCTCCAAAAGGTAATACTCTTGATGTAGAATATACTATATCAGTAATGGATAATGAAACAGGAGAACAAACTCACCATACAAAAAGAACAACTGTAACAACACAAGAAGAAGCTGAGGCATTTAAGGAACAAGTAAAAGCTGAAATACTTAATGATACAAATCAACTTGTACTTGATAAACTTAATGTTACAGAATCACTTCAATCTGCTATGGTTATAATGGATTATCATACAGGACAAGTAAAAGCTCTTATTGGTGGTCGTGGCAAAAAACCTGGTGACCTTGTATTTAATAGAGCAACAGAAGCTTATCGTTCACCTGGTTCAAGCTTTAAACCACTTGCAGTTTATGGTCCTGCAATAGATATGGGTCTTCTTTCTTGTGGTTCAACACTTATGGATGAACCATACACAGTAAATAATTATTCTCCAAAAAACTGGAACAATACTTTCTTAGGTCCTGTTACAGTGCGACAAGCAATACGTGACTCTATGAATGTTGTTGCAGTAAAAACACTTGTTGAAGATGTTGGTGTCAATAATGCTTATGATTATCTTCAGAAATTTGGATTTACATCACTTGTTGAAGATGACAAAGTACCTTCTATGGCACTTGGTGGTATAACAAATGGTGTTTCTGTTCTTGAAATGACAGCAGCATACTCTGCAATAGCAAACGAAGGCGTTTATAATGAGCCTATATTATATACAAAAATAGTTGACCATAATGGTGATGTTCTTATCGAAAAAGAAAAAAATCAAGAAACTCATACTGTTCTTAAGGATTCAACAGCATTTATGCTTACAAGTATGATGGAAGATGTTATTACAGGTGGTGGAAGTGCTACTGGTCGTCTTGCAAACTTCCAAAATACAAGAATGCATATTGCCGGAAAAACAGGTACAACAAATGATAGCAAAGACCTTACATTTGTTGGATATACACCTTATTATTGTGCAGGAATATGGATGGGTTATGATATACAAAAATCTATGACATATGATAAAAGTTATCATCTTATAGTATGGAGAGAAATAATGGAAAAAATACATGAAGGACTTCCAGATAAAGAATTTGAAGTTCCAGACTCTGTAACAAGACGTACAACATGTAGTGTTTCCGGAAAAGCTCCTATTTCTGGTGTTTGTGAAAATGATTATTTTGGCTCTGGAACAGTATCTTCTGATTATGTTGCAACAGATAATGTTTCGGGAAGTTCTGGAACATGTAATCTTCATAAAATGTATAAAATAGATACTGAAACAGGAATGATTGCAAGTGAATATTGTCCATCAGAAAATGTAAAAGACGTTGCTCTTGCAGTAGATAGTGAAGGAAACGTTGTAAATGCTCCAAGTGACAAACCTATGAATGTAAATCAGATATGTACAGAACATACTCATAGTGATAATTCATATAATGTTACACCAACATATCCTGATGGTGACAATAACGATTCTGAAACAGATAATAATTCTAACAGTAACTCAAATAATAGTTCTAATAATAATAATTCTAATAATGGAACTAATAATTCTAATAATAGTTCTAACAATAATTCTAATAATAACAATACTAATAATTCTAATAGCAATAACTCATCTGGTTCTTCTGACAATAACTCAGAACCATCTGGAACAATGGATGATAACCTTTTTATTCCAGGTTAAAACAAATAAAAATAGCCATCTTTTAAAGATGGCTATTTTTATTTTAACTTAAGCTCTATATTTTCAGCTATATTTATTATATATGTAAAATCACTATTTAAAAACTCAAGTATAACTTCTTTTCCATTATCGTTATATACTTTTACACCATTTTGTACTATTTCATAAATAGTATAACTGTTTCCTTTTTTAAATCCGTTAAATTCTTTATTACATATAGCAAATGATTTTAATTCTTTTATTTTATTATTATCTTTATTAATATTGAATTTCCAATATATAGGATTTTCTATATTAGGATAATCTTTTTTCGCTCTTTTTTTCAGTTCATCATTTGTATATATTTCATTTTTTATTTTTAATTCTTCAAGATATTTAAGTGTTGCAACAGGAATACGTTTTGTCCACATATACCCCTCTTGTCTTGTTATAAGCTGTATACACTTTCCATCATCAAGTATAATATCATCTTCATTAACATCAAAATTATATTTACCAAAAACCATTATCTATTCACCCACCAAATACTATTTTAATTATTATACAAAAATATAAGGCTTCTCACAATATATGTAAAAAGCCTTTTTATACTTCTAAAAAATTATAAAATTATACAAATAAGTCCGCCGCTTCCCTCATTTACAATTTTCTGTAATGTTTCTTGTAATTTTGTTTGAGCATCTTCTGGCATTCTATAAATTTTATTTTGCATACCTTCATTTATCATTGAGCTTAAAGTTCTGCCAAAAATATTTAATTCCCATATTTTTTCTGGATTTTCTTCATATTCTTTAAGTATATTATTTATAAATTCTTTAGATTGTTCTTCACTTCCTATAATAGGACTTACTTCTGTTTCTATATCAGCCTTAACCATATGTATAGATTCACCTTTTGCTTTGAGTTTTATACCAAATCTTTGACCTTGTCTAAATACTTCCGGTTTTTCAAGTTTTATATCTTCAAAAACAGGTGAAACTATACCATATCCCTTTCTTCTTACATCTCCAACAGCCTGCTCTATTTTGTCATACTCTTTCTTTATATCCGAAAGCATTTTTATTTTTGAAATAAGCTGACAATCATCTTCTATTTCCATTCCTGTTGTTTCGCTTAATATTTTATAAAAAAGACTGTCATCAAGAGTTATATCTATATCTGCTGTTCCTTTGCCTGGTTCTATGGAATTTATATATGACTTCTTAACATAGCTATTTTCTCCAAAACTTTCAGCAAAATTTTTAATATCTCTAAGTTTATTTATATTACACATAAGTGTTCTTATACTTTTTATAATATCACTTTTAAGCCAATGGTCTTCACTTAAAGATTCTACCCATTTAGGTATATTCATTTTTATTTCTCTTACAGGAAATTCATATAATATATTTTCCATAATTTCTTTTATATCATCATATTTCAAAGATGCACAATTTACAGGCAATACAGGAACACAATATTTCTTTTCCATATCTTTTGCCATTGTTTTAGTATCCTCAGAATAAGGCTTTGAAGAATTTAAAAGTACAACAAAAGGCTTTTTCATATCCAAAAGTTCATTTATTACTCTTTCTTCTGCCTCTTCATAGTTTTCTTTTGGTATATCAGTAACTGTACCATCTGTTGTAATAACTATACCTATTGTTGAATGTTCTGTTATTACTTTTTTAGTTCCTGTTTCAGCAGCTTGTGTAAAGGGCATAGGATTTTCTGACCATGGTGTATTTACCATTCTTGGCTCATCTCCATCAAGATATCCTTCCGAACCAGGTACTATATACCCTACACAATCAATAAGGCGTACTTTAAATTTAGTATTATCATTTATACTAATTTCTATTGCTTCATTTGGTACAAATTTAGGCTCTGTTGTCATTATTGTTCTACCTGATGAAGATTGTGGAAGTTCATCTCTTGTTCTATCCTTTATATATGTATTTTCTATATTTGGCATAACATAAAGTTCCATAAATCTTTTTATAAAAGTTGATTTTCCTGTTCTTACAGGGCCTACAATACCAAAATATATATCACCTTCTGTTCTTTCTGCTATATCCTTATAAATATCAAATTGTTCCATAAAACTATTCCTCCCTAAAAATGTATCCGTACAATTTAATATATGCCAATATAAAAAATAATATTTCATTTTTAAAAATATATTAATGACATAATTCTATTATGGTGATATACTTATTTTAATTTTTATTTTTTAGGGGTGACAAAATTATGAACAGCAATAATATAAAAGGTCATTTATTAGCATTTATAACTGTATTTGTATGGGGTACAACTTTTATATCAACAAAAATATTACTTGAAGATTTTCAACCTGTTGAAATATTATTTTTTAGATTTATTGCAGGATTTACAGCTCTTTTTATTGCTTGTCCAAAGTTTTTAAAAGTTAAAGACAAAAAACAAGAATTTCTATTTATAGGAGCAGGACTTACAGGAATATGTTTATATTATCTTCTTGAAAATATTGCTCTTACATATACTTTAGCATCAAATATAGGTGTTATAGTTGCTGTATCCCCATTTTTTACAGCAATACTTTCACATATATTTCTTAAAGGAGAAGAAAAGCTTCGTATAAGTTTCTTTATAGGTTTTGTATTTGCAATAACAGGTATTTTTATTATAAGTTTTAACGGAAAACAGCTTTCACTCAATCCAAAGGGTGATATATTAGCACTTATTGCTGCTTTTGTATGGGCTATATATTCAATAATAACCAAAAAATTAAATTCTTTTGGATATAATACAATTCAAGTTACAAGAAGAACTTTTTTCTATGGTATTATATTTATGATACCTACTCTTTTTGTTTCTGATTTTGAATTAAATTTTAATCGTTTTTTAGAGCCTATAAATTTATTTAATATTTTATTTTTAAGTTTTTGTGCATCTGCTGCTTGTTTTGTAACTTGGAACTATGCAGTAAAAATTCTTGGTGCAGTAAAAGCAAGTATTTATATATACGCTATTCCCGTTGTAACAATAGTAACTTCTTTTATTATACTTCACGAAAATATAACACCTATGGCTCTTTTAGGTACAATATTAACATTATCAGGTCTTTTAATATCTGAAAGTAAAATAAAAAATCCTTTTAAGCACACAGTAAAAAACCGTAGTTTTAATTAACTACGGTTTTATTTTTATTGTCTAGGTTTTAAATTCCACAATACTATATTCATTAAAATAATAATTAAAGCAATAAAAAACATTGCTATCCAAAACCAACAATTTATTCCCATAAAATTATGATTTGATATAATATTTATAAATAATTTCATCATAATATATACCTCCTTATTTTAAAGAACTTTATAAAAGTTCTCCATAATGTTTTACATATGCTTTTTTTATACTTGTTGCCAAAATCATATATAATAAAATACATGGTATAAGATATATAAAATACGCAAAAGGAAGTGTTCCAAATCCTAAAAGTACTCCAAGTGGTGTAAATGGTATTATTGTAAGAATAATTATACCCAAAAATGTAAGTATTGTTACAGGAGCTGATGCATGACTTTGTATAAATGGTACTTTTGGTGTACGTATCATATGTATTACTATTGTTTGACTCCACATAGATTCAACAAACCAACCTGCTTGGAAAAGTGCAATATATGAAGCTTGCATACGTAAAAGTTCTGCACCTGTAAAATGATTTGCAAGGTCATTAAAAAGTATACCATGTGAAACGAACATAGGACAAAATACAAAGTACATAAATAAATATGTTATCCAGTCAAATATAGAGCTTGTTGGTCCTATCCAAAGCATAAATTTTCCAACAGATGACGCATCCCATTTTCGTGGTACTGCAAGAAATTCTTCATCAACATTGTCCCATGGTATTGCTGTACAAGATAAATCATATATTAAGTTTAAAAGTATAAGCTGTACACTTACCATAGGTAAAAATGGTAAAAGTGCTGATGCTGCCAAAACAGAAAACATATTTCCAAAGTTTGATGATGCTGTCATTTTTATGTATTTAATCATATTGGCATATGTTTTTCTTCCTTCTGTTATTCCGTCACCAAGTACATTAAGGTCTTTTTCAAGAAGTATAATATCTGCTGATTCTTTTGCAATATCAACGGCAGTATCTACTGAAATACCTATATCGGATACTTTCATAGCCCCTGCATCATTTATTCCATCACCCATAAATCCAACTGTATGTCCAGACTCTCTAAGTATTGAAACTATTCTTGATTTTTGCTCTGGTGATAATTTTGCAAATACATCTGTTATTTCTGCTCTTTTTGCAAGTTCCCTATCATCCATATTATCTATATCAGAGCCAAGAAGTATATTATTATATTTAAGTCCAACTTGTTTACAAATACAACGTGTTACTTTATCATTATCACCTGTAAGTACTTTTGTTGTAACACCTTTTGATTTAAGTGTTTTAAGTGCTTCTTCTGTTGATTCTTTAGGTGGGTCAAGAAAAGCAAGGTATCCTATTAAAACCATATCACTTTCATCTTTTACACTAAATGTATCTACTGGTGATGGATTTGTTTTTTGAGCAACAGCAATAACTCTCATACCATCATCATTTAATTCATCAACTGTACTAAGTATATCTTTCTTTATATTATCTGTAAGCTCTTTAACTTCACCTTTATATTCAACAAATGTACATATTGAAAGCATTTCTTCAACAGCACCTTTTGTTATCATCTGACGTTTTCCCTTACTGTCTTTAACAACAGTTGAAAGACGTCTTCTTGTAAAATCAAATGGTATTTCGTCAACTTTTTTATATTCATTTGAAAGGTCTACAAGTTGTGGATTTTCAGACTCTTGTTCTTCTGTCTTTTTTATTATTGCAATATCCATTAAATTTTTATATCCTGTTTGAAAATAACTATTGAGATATGCATGTCTTAATACCCTTGCATCTTCTTTACCTGTAACATCAAGATGATATTCCAATACAACTTTATCCATTGTAAGTGTACCTGTTTTATCAGTACATAATATATCCATAGCACCAAAGTTCTGTATTGAATTTAAGTTTTTTACTATTGTTTTTTTCTTTGACATTGAAACAGCACCTTTTGCAAGGCAAGTTGTTACTATCATAGGTAACATTTCTGGTGTAAGTCCAACTGCTATTGAAATTCCAAAAAGAAATGCAGAAACCCAATCCCCTTTTGTTATTCCATTTACAACAAAAACAATAGGAACCATTATAAGCATAAATCTTATAAGTACCCAAGATACAGAATTAACACCTTTTGTAAAACTTGTTTCAACAGGTTCTTCTGAAATAGTGCTAGCCATAGAGCCAAATATTGTATTATCACCAACAGCTATAACTACTGCTGTTGCACTACCGCTTATTACATTGCTACCCATAAACGCAATATTTTTATACTCTGTTATTGAGTCAGTTTTTTCAATGGATATTTTAGATATTTTTTCAACAGGTTCACTTTCTCCTGTAATAGCAGATTGACTTACAAACAAATCTTTTGCTTCTATAATTCTTACATCTGCTGGTATCATATCGCCTGCTGAAAGATGTATTATATCTCCTACAACAAGTTCTTCAATTGGTATTTCAATATTTTTATTTTCATTTCTACTTACTGTACATGTTGTTGTAATCATAGAAAGTAATTTTTCGGCAGCATTACCTGAGCGAGCTTCCTGTATAAATCTTAATATCCCAGAAATTAAAACCATAACTACAATAATAACAACTGTTATACAGCTAAAATCTTCTTTTGTATTACCAAATATTTCATAATAAGGCATTATCATATCTGTTACAGAAGATACTAAAGCTAAACAAAAAAGTATTGCTGTAAAAGGGTTTACAAATGCTGCAACTATTTTTTCAAATAATGTTTTTTGTTTTCCTTGTGTAATTTTATTTATACTATTTAAATTTTTACTTTTTGAAACTTCATTTTCTGAAAGACCTAATTCTGAAGAATTTAAACTTTCAAAAACTGTTTTAATTTCATTTTTTGCAGCAAACTCTGTTTTTTTATTTATCATTTCTCTTTTATTAATATCATTTATTATTTTTTTTGCTACAATTCTTTTGTTTTCTTTTTTCATATATATACCTCCTTTTAAGAGATATACATAAACATAGTATCATGAAAGCAAATGCACTTTATGATAGCATAACTATTTATGTATATCTTATATATTTTATTTTTACCTCCACTATCTCCGTCCATTTGCTTTCACCTCTCTTTATAATTTTGTTTTTTAACCAAAAAAAGTATACCAAATGCTTATATTTAATAATATGGCTAAATCCTTGCGATTTTCTTGCGATTTAAAATAAAAAAAACAGGCATAAAGCCTGTTTTATAATTTATCATTAAATTTATACCCTATTCCCCATATAGTTATAATATACTCTGGTTCATCTGGATTTGGTTCTATTTTTTTTCTTAACTTTCTTATAAATGCCATTATATTACTGTCTGCAAGAAAATAGTCATCTTCCCAAACAGATTTATAAATCTGCTCTTTTGTAAATACGTTTCCTTTATTCTTAGCTAAAAAATAAAGTATATCAAATTCTTTAGGTGTAAGTGATATTTCTTCATTATCTCTTAAAACTCTTCTTGTTTTAGGCTGTATTTCAAGACCTTTTGCAATTATATTATCATCATAAGTATTAAATTCTTCATTATCATTTTCATCTATTTCTATCATTAATGTATTTGTCTTGCCACTTAAAACATCATCTAATGCTTCCAAAAATTCAGAAGCACTTTCTGATTTATGTATAGATATATTTTCTTTTAACCATAATACAAAAGAGGAACTTAAAGATACAAAACTTATATTCTTTTTCAATTAAAATTCCCCCTTATATAAGTTTTCCATATTCTTTTATATATATTTTCTTTGCAAAATTAATTATACATATATATACTGCCATAATAACTATTATAAATAACATATATATAGGTGGTAAAACTTCAAATCCTAAAAATATACCAATAGGTGTAAATAATATTAATGTAAAAATACATATACCTAATGTAGTTATTATTATTACAGGTTTTGATGCTTTACTTTCTATAAAAGGTAATTTTTCAGTACGTAATGAATGAATTATTATTATCTGTGTAATCATTGACTCAATAAACCAACCACTTTGGAAAACCGTCATATATTTTATTTTCATTGCCATATCTGTTATTTCATTAAAAGAAGACACACCACAAACATATGGACATATTAAAAAATATAAGCATAAAAATGTTAATATATCAAATATTAGACTTATAGGACCAAAAAATCTCATAAATCTAACTAAAGTTTTTTCTGACCAACTTTGAGAATTTTCAATAATATTTTCATCTACATTATCCCAAGGTATAGCCATACATATTATATCATAAAATAAATTTAATATAAGAATTTGTATTGATGTCATAGGCATAAATGGTAAAAAAATACTTGCAAATATTATTGCTAACATATTACCAAAATTAGAACTACTTGTTATTCTTATGTATTTTGTCATATTAGCAAATACTTTTCTTCCTTCTATAATACCCTCTTCCAAAACATTAAGGTCTTTTTTTAATAATATAATATCTGCAATTTCTTTTACACTATTAAGACCACTATCAACAGATATACCAACATCAGCTTCATTTATTGATGGTACATCATTTATACCATCACCAATAAAGCCTACCGTATGACCATTATCACTTAATTTTTTAACTATTAAAGCTTTCTGATAAGGTGATAGCTCAGCAAATATATCTATTTTTTCTACAACAACAGATAATTCTTCTTCTGTCATATTATCAATATCTCTACCTATTAATATATCTTTATTTTTTATACCAACTCTTTTACAAATTGAGATTGTTGTTTCTTTATTATCTCCTGTAAGTATTTTTGATTTTACATTAAGTTTTTCAAGCTTTTGTAATGCTTCTTTAGCAGATTTTTTAGGAGCATCAAAAAACGCTATATACCCCATAAGTATAAGGTCTTTTTCATCTTCAGAACTTATACTCTTTATACTACTTTCAACATTTTTTCTTGCAACAGCTATAACTTTCATTCCATCTTCAAGCATATCATCAACAACAGCTTTTACATTAACAATATCTTCAGCATAAACCTTGTTAATTTGTCCATTATACTCCATATAGCTACATTTTGAAAAAACTTCATTTATAGAACCTTTTGTAATTATTTGTTTATTATTTTCATTATCACAAACCAATATACTTGTACATTTTCTTATTGAATCAAAAGGTATCTCATCAATTTTTTTATATATATTTTCAATTAATTTACAATTATTTTCTTCTTCTGGCATTTCATTATATCGCATAATAGCATTATCAATATAATTTCTCATTCCGGAATTTAAAAAGCTATTAATATAGGCATAATCAAGAACTTTTTTACTTTCATTTCCTAATATATCCATATAATATTCCATTATAACAATATCATTTGTAAGGGTACCTGTTTTGTCCATACAGAGAATATCCATTCCACCAAAACATTGTATAGAATTTATATTTTTTATAACTGTATTTTTTTTCGACATTGAATAACTTCCTTTAACAAGGCATACTGTTATTACCATTGGTAATATTTCTGGTATTAATCCTATTGCAGCAGATATAGCAAATATAATTGAATTAATAATATTACCTTTTGTTATTACAGAAACAATAAATGTAATAGGAATTATAAATGCAATAAATTTTATAAAAATTAAAGTTATAGAATTTGCACCTTTTTCAAAATTACCTATATTTTTTTCAGATAATAATTTTGTACTTCCATAAAAAGTATTATTACCAACACCAATAACAACACCCTCACCTTTACCACTTATTACAGAAGTACCACCAAGTAATATATTTTTATATTGTGAATATGATATTTCATCACTATATTTACATTTTTCAGTAGTTTTGGGGATTATAGCACTTTCTCCTGTAAGTGCTGATTGACTTACAAAAAGATTACTTGATTTTATAAGTCGTACATCTGCTGGTAATTTATCACCTGTTGAAATCAAAACAACATCGCCAACTACAATATCTTTTGCCGGTATTGTAACAACTATATTATCTCTACGTACTCGAACTTTGAATTCACTTTTATTTATAAGTTTATTATATATTTTAATAGAGTTTTTATCTCTAAAAAATCGTATTATACCGCTTATAATTATTATAAAACACATTATAATAACAGTTGCTATATTCCCCCCCATATTATCGGGGGCAAAAATATCTATAAGAAGTGATACAATAGCAATAAAAAATAATATCAATGAAAAAGGTGTTAAAAAAGATTGTATTATTCTATTAAATATTGTATTTTTATTTGTATCTGAAACAAAATTTTCACCATATAAATTTTTATTTGTTTCAACATCATTTATTTTTAATCCCTTTTCCGATGTTTTAAAATATTCATATAATTCTATATTATCCATTAAAGAAAACATTTTTAGTCTACTATTTAATTTTAATCCTTCTTTCAACAAATTGCCTCCTTTATATATTTTTTTATATTTTAACATATTATTTTTAAATTTTAATATATAAAATTCTTGCTTTTTTATTGCAATAAAAAAAGATGTGTAGATTAAAACTACACATCTTTATAAATTATTTAATTTTTGTTAATATAAATTTTATTGACTGATTTACAACAAATGTAGCAAATGACAAACCATAAACAGTAAAAAGTAAACTTGTTGTAAGTGGTGTTATTTCAAAAAGTCCAAAAAGAGCAGGAACAAGAAGAACAACATTTAAAAGTATAAACCCTACAAAAAAAGCTGCCCATATATATTTATTATTAAACATTTTCTTTGTAAAAATTACAGATTCTTTTGATTTACAGTTAAATCCATGTATAAGTCTTGAAAGACATAATGTTGAAAAAGCCATTGTCATAGCCATTCCTGCACCACCAGAATTAAGACCTATATAATAAGCTGCCATTGTACCTAAACATATTACTATACCTTCTCTTAAAACATCAATTATAAAATCTTTTGTTAGTATTGACTCATTTACAGGACGTGGTTTATCATTCATAACAGATTTTGAATGAGGTTCAACACCAAGAGCTATTGCTGGAAGACTGTCTGTAAGAAGATTTATAAATAAAAGATGTACTGGTGCAAATGGTACTGCCAATCCTGCAAGTGAAGCATAAAGTACCGCTAAAATACCGGCTGTGTTACCTGAAAGAAGGAATTTTATTGAATTTTTTATATTTATATAAAGATTTCTTCCGTTTTCAACAGCTTTTACTATTGTTGCAAAATTATCATCTGCAAGTACAACATCTGCTGCATCTTTTGCAACTTCACTTCCTGTTATACCCATAGCAACACCAATATCAGCTTGTTTAAGTGCAGGAGCATCGTTTACACCGTCACCTGTCATAGCAACAATATTTCCTCTATTTTGCCAAGCTCTTACTATTCTTATTTTATGTTCTGGTGATACCCTTGCATAAACTGATATTTTATCAACATAATTTTGAAGCTCCTCATCTGTCATATTATCAATTTCAGCACCATCAACAGCTTCACTTTCATTTTTAAGTATACCAATTTCTTTTGCTATTGCAGAAGCTGTAACCTTATGGTCACCTGTAATCATAACAGGTCTTATTCCTGCACTAATACATTCAGAAACAGCATCTTTTGACTCTTCTCTTGGAGGGTCCATCATTGATATAAGACCTACAAATATCATATCATTTTCATCTTCAAGACCTATTTCATCTTTATCAATATATTTTTTAGCAAAAGCAAGTACTCTTAAACCATTTCTTGAAAAACTTTCATTTATTTCAGCTATTTTTAATTTATCATCATTTGTTATATCTACTATTTTACCATTTTTTACAATGTACTTAACTCTATTCATAAGAACATCAACAGCACCTTTTGTTACCATTGTTTTTGTTCCATCAATTATATTTACAGTAGACATAAGCTTTCTATCAGAGTCAAATGCAATTTCTCCAACTCTTTTATATTTTTCTCTTATTTCAGTATAATCATATCCATATTTATTACCAAAATTTATAAGTGCAACCTCTGTAGGGTCACCTATTTCATTTCCGTCTTTATTTTCAGCATCATTACAAAGTATTGACATATAAAGAATTTCTTTATCTTCTTTTCTTGAAAAATCTGATTTATCTTCATCAATAACTTCATTATTTACAGAATATTTTTTTACTGTCATTTTATTTTGTGTAAGAGTTCCTGTTTTATCTGAACATATTATTGAAACACTTCCAAGACCTTCAACAGCATGAAGTTTTCTTACTATTGCATTTTCTTTTGCCATTTTCTGTGTACCAAATGAAAGAACTATTGTTACAATAGAGCTTAATGCTTCTGGTATTGCAGCAACTGCTAAAGCAACAGCAAACATAAATGCATCTATTACAGGGTCGCCTCTAAATATACTTACTGCAAAAAGTATTCCACATATAATAAGTATTATAATAGAAAGCTTTTTACCAAAGTTATCTAAGTTTTGTTGAAGTGGTGTTTTCTTTGTTTTTGTATCTTTAAGAAGCTTTGCAACTTTGCCTAATTCAGTATCCATTCCTGTACCTGTAACAACAAATTCGGCTCTACCATATGTTACAAAGCTACCTGAAAATACCATATTTTTTCTATCACCAACCGGTACTTCGCCATCAATATTTATATCTTCTTTTTCAACACTTATTGACTCACCAGTAAGTGAACTTTCATCAACTTTAATATTATAATTTTCTATTATTCTTCCATCTGCACATATATAGTCACCAGCTTCAGCAATAACAATATCTCCAATAACAACATCTTTAGAGTCAGTACTTATTTTTTCACCATCTCTTATAACTTTTGCAACTGGAGATGATAAAGCCTTTAAACTTTCAAGAGATTTATCTGCTTTTATTTGTTGTACTGTTCCAAGTATTGCATTCATTGTTATTACAACAAATATTACAGCAGAACTTTCAATATCTCCTAAAAATGCTGATATCAATGCAGCAGCAATAAGTATTATTACAAGGAAATCTGTATATTGTTCTAAAAATATTTTTAAAACACTCTTCTTCTCACCTTCTTGAATTTCATTTTTACCATATTTAGCTAATCTTTCATCAGCTTCTTTTTTTGAAATACCTGACTTTTGAGTTTTTAGTTCTTGTAAAATTTGTTCTTTTTCATAATTATAATAATTTTTCATATAAGCACCTCTCTTTTATTATTTACAGATTTAAGGTAAAAAATTTAATTTATGTACATAAAAGTTAAAAAAAAAAGACTTTTGATATGATTATAAAATCATATCAAAAGTCTTGTAACCTTAGCTAAAGGCATATACCACCAGATGCAAAACATCGGGTATGTTGATGGTATATTTGCACTACTCCCTTTTAATATATAAAATATATTTATCTGTTGAAAAGCATTATATCAGCACAAATATACTTTGTCAATACAATAATTACATTAAATCTATATTTTCAAATTTTTTAACATTTTGACTATGTTCATATATTTGGTTTATAATTGTGTTTTCCATTGAAACAACACTATTTTCTGCCTGTATAAGTTCTATTTCTGAAATTTTACCCATTTCATACTGTATTTTGGCAATTTCATAATTATTTTTCAAATTAGCAAGTTCTGTTTTATTATTCTCTATATTAGTTTCAAGTGATTTTATTGTATTATATAAATTTACTACTTGAAGTTCCATATTTTCTTTAGTATCGGAAATATTCATTTCTGAAGTTGTAACACTATTTTCTGCTTGCATAAGTGATGTTGTTGTTCCAGAAATACTAGCCTGTTCTACTGCATAAGATTGCTCTGCAACAGAAAGATTTCTTTCTGCATTCTGTATTGTTACAGACTCAAGAACTCTTGCTTCTGCATATGTTTCAATGGAAACATCTAATTCAACAGGCTCATATTCAACATCTATTAAAAGATTATACTGTTTACTTCTATCACTTTCTCCTATTATTATATTAAGATTTGTAAATGCGTTTTGAATATTAGTTTTTTGTGACTCAATATTAATTTTTGATTTTTCAAAGGATAATAAAGCTTCATTATACTCTTGCTGTGATATAAGTCCCATATCAGCTTTTAGTTTTGATATTGTAAGATTTTTCTCCTCAACTTTAAAATTATTCTCTGATATTTGTAATTCTCTTTGAAGACTTAATATATCTATAAATGTCTGTTCCATTTCATAAGCAATTTTTTGTTCTTGCACCTTTAATTCTTCTTCTGAATTTCTATAAGAAGCCTGATTTTTTATAAGACTTAATATAGTTTGAAGGCTATCAGAACCAGTATTATAATCAACACTAAACTGTGAGTCTTCAAGTTGTTCCTCACTTACCGCTAAAGAAAGATTAGCTGTTTTAAGTGCTGTACTATTTTTTAATGCTTTTTCAACTGCTGTATCTATATCAAGATTTTCTAATGTTTCATCTGTATTAAACTCAAATTCCTCTACAAATGAAAATACATTATTTTCTGTTGTTTCAACTGCTGTTTCTGTTTCTAATTCATTTCCAAAAACAACTATATTTGAAAACAATGTACTTAAAGCCATAATAAGTATAAGTACTTTTTTCTTCATCTTTAACCCTCTTTCATTTCTGAAATAGGGAAACTGTTTATAAATACAGTTCCTTCTTTCAGCTTACTTTTTACATCTATTTCGCCATTATTATTATCAATTATCCATTTTGCAATGGAAAGCCCTAGTCCAGTTCCTGGTATATCTTTATTTCGTGATTTGTCAGCTCTATAAAACCTGTCAAATATATTTTTTATATCATCATCACTTATACCGATACCATTATCTTCTACTTCAAAATATGCTTTTTTATCTTTTTCATATACTCTAAATGTTATTACTCCATTATTATCAGTATATTTAATAGCATTTTCTGTATATATCCATAAAAGTTGCTTTATTAAGTCACTATCAGCATATATATATACTTCATTTATATTTTCAAATATTATTTCTTTACCTGTTTCCATAACTTGAATATCTTTTACCATATCTGACACTATATCATTAAGACATATATTTTCTTTATTAACAGAAATATTCTTCCTGTCACTTCTTGCAAGGAAAAGTAGTTTCTTTACAAGCTCTGACATATGCTCTGTTTCACTTATTATAGAGTCTATTGACTCCTGAAGAACAACAGGGTCACTTTTCCCCCATCTATTCATAAGTGATGCATAGCCTTGTATAACACTTATAGGTGTTCTAAGCTCATGAGAAGCATCTGATACAAATTGAGTTTGACTTTTAAAAGAACTTTCCAATCTATCTATCATGGAATTAAATGTAAGAGAAAGCTCTTTTAACTCATCATCAGGTCCATTAATATCTATTCTTTGACTTAAATCCTCAACAGATATTCTTTCTGCTGTATTTCTTATATTTTGAATAGGTTTAAGCATAATTTTACTTATATATCTTGCAAGTAAAAAAGCTATAACTATACCAACAAAGTCCATAAATAAAAGTTTCATTGTAAGTACTGCCATATATTGACCATCATCTATATTTTGTTTAAATACATCTATTGTATAAAATTTTCCATCAATATTAAAATCATCATTTATAAACATATACTCGGTATCATTTATATATGAAATTCTAAAATCATTTTTCATTTTAGATGGCTCTGTTGGAATAGGTATTTTAGTTATATCTTCATTATCAGAAAAATTACTTATATATGTTGTTCTATTATCCATATTTTTTACAAAATCTTTTGGCATAATAGGCATTCTGTCATTTTCAATAAAATCTGTAACATCTGTTATTTTAGCGTATACAGATTTATTTTTTATAGCAGAAGTCACACCCTCTTCTGTAATTTCTTCTGTATCTGATATATAATCTTTTATGTCAGAAATAGCTTCTTTAAGTTCATTTTGTACTATGCTTTGGCTTATATTTGAAGCATTTCCCCAAATCACTCCACTTATAACTAATATAGTAATAGAAAACATACTTCCATAAAGAAGAGTTACTCTTTTAGCTATTGTCATATTTTTAAAAAAATTAATCATCTTCATCTTTAACAAAATAGCCAACTCCTCTTATTGTATAAATATATTTCTCATCATAAACCTCATCAAGTTTTGAGCGTAAATATCTTACATATACATCAACAACATTTGTTTCTCCCATATATGTATATCCCCAAACAGAGTTAAGTATTTGTTCTCTTGAAATAACTATGTTTTTATTTTGTATAAGATATACAAGGAGTTCAAACTCTTTCTTTGTAAGTTCTATTACATCACTATCAACTTTTACAAGTCTTTTATCCATATCAACAGTAAGATTTTTTAATGTAAGAATATTTTTAGGTTTATTATCCTCTTTTTTTCTACTATGCTTTAATGCAACTCGCATTCTTGCAAGAAGCTCTTCTATTGCAAAAGGTTTTGTAAGATAATCATCAGCACCACTATCAAGACCAGAAACTTTATCCATTACTTCGTCTTTTGCTGTAAGCATTATTATTGGTATATCAGATGTTTTTCTTATTCTTCTACAAATTTCTATACCGTTTAATCCTGGAAGCATAAGGTCAAGAAGAATCATATCAAACTTCTCTTCAAAAAATTTGTCAAGACCTTCTCTTCCATTATGTATAACTGTTACATTATACCCTTCATATTTAAGTTCAAGCTCTACAAATCTTGCAAGTTTAACTTCATCTTCTATAATAAGAACCTTAATATCTTCCATAATTAATTACCTCTTTTCAAAAATTTATTCGTATCTTAAAGCCTCTATTGGGTCAAGTTTTGCTGCTTTGTTTGCAGGAGTAACACCAAATATAATTCCTATTGCCATTGATATTCCAACTGCTACAACTATTGATGTTATAGACATAACAGGCTCTATGTTTACAATATTACCTACTATTAAAGCCCCAATATATCCAAAAAATAATCCCAAAAGACCACCTATGCCTGTAAGTATTACAGCTTCAGAAATAAACTGTATTCTTATATCCTTGTTTTTAGCACCTATTGATTTTCGTATACCTATTTCTCTTGTTCTTTCTGTAACGGTAACCATCATAATATTCATAACACCTATACCACCTACAAGAAGAGATATTCCGGCAACAAAACTTATGAAAAGAGTAACATATGAGAGTATTGAATTTATACTTTCAACCATTTCTGATGAATCTTGTATATAATATTTATCTTCATTTCCATGCTCTTTCTCAAGTACTGATGTTATAATATTTTTCATAAAATCAATATTATCAGTACTTTCTGTTAGAACAGTAAAACCTGTTACATAATCTGTTCCATAAAATCGCATTGCTGTACTTACAGGTATTGCTATACTTTCCGGATACTCATCACTATATTCTGTTTCTGTACTGGCATTGGTGTTTTCAATTATACCTACAACATAAAATTTAGTTGTTCCCTTCCAAGTTTTTAATGAAATTTGCTGTCCTATAATATCTTCACTACATTTTCCAAAAACATTTATTGCCGTTGTATCAGTTATAACTGCTACATTAGTTCTCATATCAACATCATTATTTGATATATATCTTCCATAGAGCAAATTTACATTTTCTATATATTGTAAATCCGATGTTACACCACTTACAGAAGCACTTTTAGTTTCTGTTGGGTCAAGAAGTTTTATATATGTATTACTTCCACTATATTGTGGAGAAACATAAGAAACACCTTCTATATTTTTTAAAATATCATAATCTTCCATTGTAAGCATATCTCTCATTTCAATATCATTAGATGTACTCATACTTATAGTTAAACTTCCTGCTGAAAAAGACTCAAACTCCTCTTCAATAGCTGCTTGACTTCCGTTACCTATTGAAACAATAAGTATTACAGAACTTATACCTATAATTATACCAAGCATGGTTAATATTGTCCTCATCTTATTTGAAAAAACATTTCTAAAAGAAGACTTTATGCATTCAAATATATTCAATTAACTCCCTCCCCTGCAATGGTTCTTTCTGTTACAGGTGCATCATTTATTATATTTCCATCTTTAAATGTTACTATCCTTTTTGTATATGTAGCAACATCAGGTTCATGAGTAACCATAACTATTGTTGTTCCCTCATCATTTAATCTTTGAAATATTTCCATAATCTCAAATGTAGATTTCGAATCAAGGTTTCCTGTTGGTTCATCTGCCATTATTATAGCTGGGTTATTTACAAGAGCTCTTGCTATTGCAACTCTTTGACGTTGACCTCCTGAAAGTTCATTAGGTTTATGATGTATTCTTTTTCCAAGACCTACTTTTTCAAGAGCTGCTTTTGCCCTTTCATGTCTCATTTTAATAGGTACATTTGAATAAACCATAGGAAGTTCAACATTTTCAATAGCTGTCATTTTAGGAAGAAGATTAAAAGACTGAAAAACAAATCCTATTTTTTTATTTCTTACTTCTGCAAGTTTTGAGTCATTATATTTAGAAACATCTTCTCCTTCAAGAAGATATAGGCCATCTGTGGGACTATCTAAACAACCTAAAATATTCATCATTGTTGATTTTCCTGAACCACTACTCCCCATTATTGATACAAATTCACCTTCATTTACTGTTAAGTTTATATTATTTAAGGCAGTAACTGATAATTCACCTTGATTATATTGTTTATATATATTTTCAAGTCTAAGCATTTCCATAATCAGAACCTCCTTATCTCATTCCGCCACCACCTGGCATTCCACCACCGCTTGGCATTCCACCACCACTTGGCATTCCACCACCACTTGGCATTCCAGTTCCGCCCATACTGTCAAGTACAGAACCTTCTTCACTTTCTTTGTTTTCTTCTATAACCATTTCTGTTTTATAATCTGAAAGTGTTATTCCTTCTTTCATATTATCAGATACTGTTTCAATAAATTCCTGTCCTTCTGAAAGACCACTTATAATTTCAACATACATATCACTATATGTACCAAGTTCCACAGGTGTTTTTACAAGCATTTCATTTTCATCAAGAGTATAAACAAATGTATCTCCGTTATCATCTTTACTTACAGATGAAATAGGAATATAACTTATATCTGAAAGGTCTGTTGTTATTATTTCAAGGTCAAAGCTAATTCCTGGCATTACTCTTTCGTCTGGGTCATCCATATGTATTACAATAGGTACAACTGTTTCAGAACCACTAAATGAACCTTGTTCTGAAGCAACAGGTTCTATTTTTGTAACAGTTCCTGTATAAACCTTATCCTCTATACCATCAGATGTTATTTCAACTTTCTGTCCAACTTGTATATTTGATATATCATATTCTGATACATAAGCATCCAAATCGATATTTGTAAGGTCTGCAACCTTCATCATTACAGTACTATCTGTAAGCATCTGACCTTCAACAGCATTACATTCTATTACTGTACCTGATACAGGACTATATGTTGCATCTGTAACTTTTGCAAGTTCATCTTCTGCTTCTTCAAGGCTTATCTGTGCTGTTTCAAGTGTATTAAGTTGTCTTGTATAATTATTTGCTGTTGTAGTATCTGAAAGTTTATCAGTTCCTGACTGTAAATTAAGATTAGCTTTTTCAAGATTAAGTTCTAAACTTTCCAAAGAATTTTCAAGAGATTCTTTTGATTGTTTAAGTTGGTCAAATGTTGTTACAGCTGTATCATATGTAGTTTTTGAATTATCAAGAGTTTCTTTACTTATTCCACCAAGTTCATAAAGTTTTTCATTATTTTCAACATTAGTTTTTGCTGTTTCAACATCTTTTTCTGCCTGTGCAATTTTTGTTTCTGTATTAGTTATCTCTGTCTTTGTATCTTGAATACTTTTTTCTGCTGAAAGAACTTGGCTTTGTAAATCTATAAGCTCTGTTCCTGTTGCTGGTTCTATAAGCTCTTGAAGAGATAATTGTGCGTTTTCATATGTTATTTCTGCCTGTCTAATTTTATTTTCAAGGTCTTTTTTTGTATCATCTGTATTATATGTTACAAGAAGCTGTCCTTCTGTTACTTCATCACCAACTTCAACAAAAACCTCTTCTACCTCCTGAGAAAGCTCTATAAATATGGATGTTTCTTCAGAAGCTCTTGCTGTTCCTGTTGCTGATATTTTTTTACTCAAATCCCCTTGCTGTACTGTTGTTGTAGTAGGTATTTTTTCAATAATTTGTGTACTATTATTTGTTTTATAAGCATATACACTTGTTCCACCTATTGCCACAATACATATAACAGCAATTATTTTTTTCTTTCCTTTTAATAACTGTGCTATTTTTCTAAAAAATGAAAATTTTAATTTCAAAAAAATTCACTCCCTTAAAATTGGTATTTTAAATTACATAGTAAATATTAATTTAATCTTCTTAATTAATAATTTGTAAAAGATTAAAAAAACATTAGAAAGTATTTAAAAATTAAATTATATATAGTACAGTTTATTGTAAATAATAC
>DXZA01000075.1 GCA_019415525.1 Tyzzerella sp.
AGTTGCTCAAGATAAAAGAATACGAATGTTGTTTGGAAGTATTATTGTTGGATTGGTTACTGTAATTGTTGTACCTTTGCTTGCAATGGTTTCTATATGGAATACAGAAGCAGAGTATAGTAGAGAGATTGCAAGAATTGTTTTTGATGGTGGACCAATACCCACTGATATAGATGAAGAACTTGCAAGATATATGGAAGAAATGATACAGGCATTTAAAAAGATAGATACAGCAATAGATGAGCTTAATGAATATGATGATGAAGGATTTGATGATATAAAAGTCAAATCCTTTTTTTATATTCTATATTTTTCTGAAGACCTGACTGCATTTGATGATGAATATTATAAAGGTTTTGTAGATTGTTTTGTTGATATTGAAGATGATGGGAAAATATATTCTTCACTTAGTGAATATCTGTCCTATGAATTTACAGACACAGACAAACAGGAAATAAGAAATTTATATCTGTTTATCAAATATGGATATGCAGTTACAGATGAAATATTTGGTGTACCTGGAGAAGCCTTTAATGATGAAATATTTGCAACACTTATGACAGAAGCAACAAAATATATAGGTTTTCCTTATTGTTGGGGTGGAAGCAGACCTGAAACAAGTTTCGATTGTTCAGGATATGTATGTTGGGTATATACCCAATCAGGAGTACATAACTTACCAAGAACAACAGCACAGGGAATTTATAATCAATGTACACCTGTATCAAAAGAAGATTTAAAGCCTGGAGATTTGGTGTTTTTTACAGGAACATATGAGAGCAGTAACCCTGTAACCCATATCGGAATTGTGCGTCCAGAATGACGAAAGTTAGCAGTAGATTAAAGGAAGGAGGGGGAAAAAAAAGGCACTACCCCGTAAGATAACACGGGAGTCCACCTGCCTAACCGAAAGGCGAAAGCTGTACGGGAAAATAGCACGGCAGGAAAGCGGAAAGTTGTTCAAAGACAATAGAACACGACTGAACCGCAAGGATAAGTGAATATGAGGATAAAACTATATTTGTTGAATGTGAGTTCCAAACCTCTGTTATGTGTGGACACAGGAAACTTGTCTGAAACCTGTGGTATGAGTAACACTGAAAATAAATGCCTTTCAGTGGGTTATCAATTAACTCATACGGTACGCTGGAGAACCAGTAGTAACGGAACGAAAGCATATCCGACAATTCACATTAGCCTACTACTTTCGTTAACTGGAGATTACCTAAACCAGAATGCCTACAATGGCTATGCGTAATGCTTTTGTAGTGATAAATCACAAGGCTATGCTAAGTGAGATGACGCTGAAAATCTGGCAAGGTAACGGAGCTTTCATAGTAGTCTGAGAACCCTGAAATGACAGGGAAAGCCGTAAAATCGGATACGGGAAAACCGTTTACACGGCGAAGGAAAGCAGTCTAAGCGAATTAAAATTAGAAATTGATTAGGGAGGAATGCCTCAAATGAAACCAACAATGGAGATTTTAACTAAATTACAGGAAAATTCAAAAAAGAACCATAATGAAATATTTACAAGGCTTTATAGATATTTACTCCGTCCAGACATATACTATATTGCATATCAACATCTTTATTCCAACAAAGGAGCAGGAACAAAGGGTGTAACAGATGACACAGCAGACGGTTTTAGTGAAGACTACATTAAAAATATCATTAAAGCTTTAAAAAATGAAATGTATCAGCCAAAACCTGTAAGACGTACTTATATCCAAAAATCAAATGGAAAAATGCGTCCTCTTGGTTTACCTGTATTTACCGATAAATCAATACAAGAAGCAATACGTATGATATTACAATCAATTTATGAACCTATCTTTTCAGAATATTCTCACGGTTTCCGACCTGGAAGAAGTTGTCACACAGCACTTGCTCAAATTAAAAAAGAATTTACGGGAGCACGTTGGTTTATAGAAGGAGATATAAAAGGTTGTTTTGATAATATCAATCACGCAGTACTTATGGAAGTTATCGGTAGAAAAATTAAAGATGCACGTTTTTTGAAATTAATTCGTTTATTCTTAAAGGCTGGATATATGGAGAATTGGAGATACTATGAAACTTATAGCGGCTGTCCGCAAGGTGGTATCATTTCACCTATTCTTGCAAATATCTACCTTAACGAATTAGACAATTACATAATGAATATAAAGAAAGAGTTTGATGTAAAAGCAAAAGTAGCTTATACACCTGAATATTCAAGAATATTACAAAAACGTATAAGATTACATAAAAAAATCCAGAAAAGTGAAGGTGTAGAAAGAGAAGAATTAATAAAAGAATATAAATTAATGACTTCTCAAATGTTTAAAACTCCAGCAAAGTTATGTAATGATAAGAAAATAAAATATGTGCGTTATGCTGACGATTTTCTAATAGCTATAAATGGCAATCGACAGGATTGTGAGAATATTAAGCAGGGACTAACAGAGTTTATAAGTAATACTCTGAAAATGGAACTTAGTCAAGATAAAACATTGATTACCCATAGTAATAGTCCTGCTCGTTTTCTTGGATATGATGTAAGAGTACGCCGTGACCAGCAGATTAAGCCAAAGGGTAAATTTAAAACACGTTCTATGAATAACAAAGTAGAGTTGAATATACCTTTTAAAGATAAAATAGAGAAATTTTTATTTTCAAATGGGATTGTAAGACAGAGAAATGACAATGGAAAATTAGAGCCTATACATCGTCCACAATTACTCAACAGAACGGATTTAGAAATTTTAACTATATATAATGCTGAAATGCGAGGTATCTGTAATTATTATGGATTGGCAAGTAATTTTAATAAATTAATTTATTTCAATTATCTTATGGAATATAGTTGTTTAAAAACTCTAGCAGGAAAGCATAAAACAAAAATATCAAAAATAATAACTATGTATAAAGACAAAAGTGGTAAATGGGCTATTCCATATGAAACCAAAACAGGAATAAAGAAAATGTACTTTGTCAATTATGCTGACTGTAAGGGAAAGAAATTTACCGATATTATTCCACAAATGGCTAAAAATTATTCCAATGATATAACAACATTAGAAAGTCGATTAAAGGCTAAGGTATGTGATATATGTGGGTGTACAGATAGTGACAGATATGAAATTCATCATATAAACAAGGTTAAAAATCTTAAAGGAAAATCAGAATGGGAAAAAATAATGATAGCCAAAAGACGAAAAACAATTGTAGTATGTCATAAATGTCATATGGCTATACATCATAGTAAAAAGAAATAAACTGTAATGGAGCAAAGACGGAGAGCCGTGTGCATTGAGAAATGCAAGCACGGTTCGGGGAGGGGACTACACAAACCTACCTTAGAAATAAGGAAAGGCGGTGTTTTCCTACTCTACTATGTAGGTGATAATCAAATGTTACATTGTGGAGACCCAATTGGATATGCAAATTTAGGTAATTCTTATTGGATAAAACATTTTTATGGATATGGAAGATTATAAAAGAAGGTAGAAAAAATGATTAAAAATATAACTTTAGATGAGTTAAAAGAAATGGATAACAAAGAAGGCTTAATAATTCAAGGCTGTGGTGGTGACTTGAAAGAATGGGAAGAAGGTATAAATGAACTTCTTACTGATGTAAATATACTTTTGGAAGGTGATAAATTCAAAAATGTTTATACCTTTGAAAATGAAGGTTTAACAAATCTTTTGTTTGATATGGAAGATGTAAAACT
>DXZA01000076.1 GCA_019415525.1 Tyzzerella sp.
GCAGCGTCAGATGTGTATAAGAGACAGATATTTATCTATTATTAAAATAATAGATAAACCTACAATTACTCCATCTGAAAGTTGTGCCATATTTTTTGCATATTCAGGAGTTGATATATCAAAAATTATTACACAAGGAATATTTATATTTTCACGAACAGTATTTATAATAGATGATATGTCTGTCGTAATTTCATTTCTAAGATTAGTTATATTCAAACTTGATACTATATATAAAAATCTATTTGCTTCTTTAGTTATAATTGAAATTCTTTCTTTTGATATTGGATTAATAATTAAAATTAAGTCTAAATTATATTTTATTATATTTATCACAAATTTCCTGAAATTTATTTTTTCAAATGCTACAGATAGAATTATAATTCCATTAATTACAATTTTATTACAAATCGAAATTAATTTTTCTGTACTATATGAGAATACAACATTTACATAAGTCTATACCTCTTTTATTATTTTCAAGTTCATCTATAATTTGACAAGCTCTTATTTTAGGTGCTCCCAAAAGTGTTCCTATCAGTAAAAAGTTTTCTATTGCATCAAATTCTTCTTTTATTTTACTTCTAATAGTATAACCTATATGCATAACTTGAGAATAACATTTAATAGAATGTAAAATTTCTACTTGAACAATAACAAACTTACTTATTATCCCTAAATCATTTCGCCATTTAAAAAACACATAGTATCACTTTATAAAAAATTACAGATATTATTTGTTAATTTATAAAAACCTCCTTAACTTTTACATCAAAGAGGTTTCATACTATACTTATTATATTTAAAATTATTTTTTTATGTTAATTAACCTTGTCTACACATTTTTTCAAATTCTTCTTTTGTCACACCTTCAAGACCAAGATTTTTAACTGTTCTTCCTTCTACAATTTCAGGTATCATAGCTTTAGCTACTGTAATTATAGAATCTATACAAGGTGTTGGAACTCCTGCTATTTTACCCATAGACTGGAGTGCAACAAGTGAATATGGAATAATATGGAATATCTTCAAGCATATATCTTGTTCTCATTGTTTTCTGACCTTTAATTCCATGATAACCTTCACAGTTTATAATTACTTCATACATATTGTCACCTTTTGTAACATATACTGATTTATACTCATCAACAAGAGTTCTTATTTTAAGACCATAAGCTTCTGCAAGTGCCATTCTTTCAGTATCAAGAGCTTCAACTAATTTTCCTTGACTAGGTGTAAAATCAAGATAATATTCAAAATCTTCTTGTTTTTCTATTTTTGCTGTATAAAGAATTGTAGGAGCTGGGTGCATAAGTGCATTAAGATTATCAAGACTTACTCTTAAAATATCATCTGCAAAATTAAATTGAGGAATTATATCTGCAAATTTTGCTTTTGCAATTTCATTGTAACAAGAAGGATATGTAGATGCTGCAAAACTTGCTTTTTGACCTGCAACTTCAACTGTACCAACTTCAACAGCACGACAAGCAAAGAGAAGTGTTGAAGTTCCGGCAAGTATAATATCTGCTGTACAACCACATTCTTTAAGGGCATTTTTAAATTCAACAGGTCCTAATGAAGCATTTGGATTTAATACTACAAATTGACCATCTTTTAAATATGGAGCCATTTTTTTAGCCATATCGCTATGATATGTTGAAGGAAGAACTACAAGTATTATTTTACAACCTTCCATTACTGCTCCAATATCCGTACTTGCCATTAATATTTTACCAAAACCTGTAACGTCACTATTTCCTTTCATAGTTACGCCACCTTTAGCATTTAATTTATCAACTGTTTCTTGCATTACATCAAATATTTTTACTTCATGTCCATGTAAAGATAAGTATCCTGCAAATGCCTGACCACCATTTCCTGCACCGATTATAGCTATAGGTTTTTTCATAAAAAACATCTCCTTAAATAAAAATATAATAACAGTTATGGATAAAATAAAAGCTTGACGTCTTTGCTTTTTATTATGGTTTAATTGTACTACAATTAAACTTGTATTGCAATACTATTTTATTATTTTCTTGATTTTTTTTGATTAGACAGTTAAAATATACTTATAATATTAAATATATAAAGGTGGTCTATATGATTCCTAAAATAAAAAAAGTTAATTTAAGCACTCAACTTATTGATACAATAACATCTATGATAGAAAATGGTGACTGGACTTTAGGTATGAAATTACCAAATGAAATAGAACTTGCTGCATCTTTTAATGTTAGTAGAAATATTATGCGAGAATCTCTTAAGATTTTAGAGAATTTTGGAATACTTGAATCAAAAGCTGGTATAGGTACAACCATATCTCAAACAGCATTAAGTTCTATTCATAATATGCGTTTTTTTAATAATCTTAAAAATAATTCATCAGTTGAAATGATTCTTGAAACAAGAATTACTATCGAACCACAATTAGCTTATTATGCTGCTCTTAGAATAACTGATGAAGAAATAGCTGAACTTAGAAGTATATTTGAAACTTCTGAAGATAGTAAAGAAGAAAATAATTTTTCAAAACGAGATGATTTTAATTTTCATATATATGTTGCAAAATGTAGTAGAAATACTATTCTTGAAAATCTTATTTTTACAATGCTTGATCAACTTCGTTCAAGTAACTATTCTGAGTTTGACCTTCATGCAGAAACAGATGTTGTAAAAGATAGTTATGATAACCATAAAAAAATCGCTGAAGCAATAATAAATAAAGATCCACTTCTTGCTCGTGATCTTATGTTTGAGCATTTGTTCTCAAGAATAAATACAATAAACTCATCTTATAATACAAATCTTGCTTATTCTAAATTAATTAGACAAAAAAGACTTGATAAAAAACAAATAAAAAAGAAGTAATACTTAATTGTATTACTTCTTTTTCTTTTTAAGTTTAGATGGGTTTAGAATTATAAAGGTTTTAAGAGTTTAGGTTTTGGTATTATGAAATTAACTTTTTTATTAATTAAAACATTGTTTTAATATCTGTACAATCCATTTCAAAGCTATCTGCAACATTTTTACATGTAAGTTTTCCATCATATGTATTAATTCCTGAATATATAACATCATTATCTTTACAAGCTGTTTCAAGACCTTTACCAGCAATCTGTAAACCATATTTTAATGTAGCATTTGTTAATGCGATTGTTGAAGTTCTTGGAACTGCACCAGGCATATTTCCTACACAATAATGCACAACTCCATCAACTACGAATGTTGGGTTATCATGATATGTAACTTTTGTTGTTTCACAGCAGCCACCTTGGTCAACAGCAACGTCAACAATAACACTACCAGGTTTCATGTTCTTAAGATATGCTTTTTTCATAACTTTTGGAGCAGCTTTTCCAGGTATTAATATTGAACCAATAACAAGGTCAGCTTCAGCAACTGCTTTTTCAATAGCTACATCTGTACTATATAATGTTTGTATTCTTGCTCCGAAAATATCATCAAGATAAGCAAGTCTTTCAAGATTAATATCAAGTATAGAAACATCAGCTCCCATACCAACAGCTATTTTACAAGCGTTTGTTCCAACGTTTCCTGCTCCAAGTATAACAACTTTAGCTTTTGGAGTTCCAGGAACACCAGAAAGGAGCATTCCACTACCGCCAAATGGTTTTTCAAGATATTTAGCACCTTCCTGAATACTTAAACGTCCTGCAATCTGGCTCATAGGAGCAAGTAATGGAATAGTATTATTTCTTTCGATAAGTGTTTCATAAGCAACACCTTTAACACCAGCAGCAAGGAGAGCATCTGTAAGAGGTCTGTCAGCAGCAAGGTGAAGATATGTATAAAGTATTAAATCTTTATGGAAATATTTATATTCTTTTTCAAGAGGCTCTTTTACTTTAACCATCATTTCAACTGTATCCCAAACTTCTTTAGCTGTATCAATCATAACAGCACCAGAAGCAGCGTATTCTTCATTTTTAAATCCTGAACCTAATCCAGAACCTTTTTCAATATATACAGTATGACCTGCATTAGCATAGCTTTTTACGTTATCAGGTGTAAGACCAACACGGAATTCATTGTTTTTGATTTCTTTTACACAACCGATTTTCATTTCTAAATACCTCCTAGTATTAAATAATATTTTTTAAATTGCCCCTTATTTATAAAAACATAATAAATTATGCTTTTTCTTTTGTAAGTGCACTAACAACCATAAGTGCGATAAATGAAAATGCTATTCCAATTGCAGCATAGTTAATAGCTGTATTAAGTATTGCACCAACAATACAACCAATTATTCCTGCTATCATACTTGCTACTATACCAGATTTTGTGATAAATTTTTTGTTTCTGAATGCATAGCCTACATATATTGGACATAAAAGTGTTGCTGCTGAGAATGCATATGTTGATGTAAGCCAAGCAAGAGTATCTGTAAATTTAAGACACATAACTAAAGCAACTATTATTGTTATAAGTGAAAGTATACGTGATATTGTAAGTGCGTTTTTTGACTGTAAATCCGGTTTCACTACTGGAATAATATCTCTTGTTATATTAACAACAACAGATTGTACTCCACCTGCAAGTGTTGACATCATAGCTGCAAATATAAGTGCTGCAAAGCCTGCAAGCATAATTAATGGAAGCTGTGACATAAACCAACCTGTCGCATTAGCACCTTCAATATTAGGACTAATTGCCTTAATATTTATTCCCATATATGCTGCCCAGAAATATGTTGAAAGAAGAAGAATAGCAGATATAATAAGTGATTTATTAACCTTTTTTTCATCATCTATTGCACATATTCTTTGGAAATAGAGCTGATTTGTCACTCCACCTGGAAGTACAGCAAATATCCAAAGGAATACTGTTACAACTCCTGTTTTTTCTATTGAACCACTTAATGTAAGCATTTTAGGATCAACAGATTGTTTTACAACATCTATACCACCACTCATATGTGTTACATAGAAAAGTGATACTATACACATAAATATTATAAAACAAGCAAATACAAAGTCTGCCCAAGCAACTGTTTTAAGTCCAGATGGCATTACAAACAAAAGACTTACCAAACAGAATATAATACAAAGTATTTCATAGTTAAGTCCTGTTATCTGTGAATATATACTGCCAAAAGCTGTTATTTGTGATGTAACCCAACCAAAAAGAACTATTATCGTCATAATGGCAGCAACAACTGTTACAACTTTACTCTGATTTGAAAAACTTCTTAATATTTCAGGTACAGTAGTAAAATTATTACTTCTAAGCCATTTTGCTGGATACATTATAAAAATAAATGGAAGTGCTGCAAGTATACCATATATAATTACTGATAAACCATTATTAAAGGCATTTCCTACTTGCCCAACAAGTATTCCACCACCCATAGCACTTGCAAGCTGTGTACCTATTACTACATATATAGGAAGACTTCTACTGGCAACTGCCCAGTCTTCTTCAGATGTTTTTGACTTTCTATTTATAAAGTGAGCTGGTAAAAGCGTACCCATTATAATAAGTGCTGTAGCTATAATAATTGCAATTGTTGCATTCATTAATAAAATCCCCCTTTTTATTGATATTAATATAGTAATATTCCTATAAATAATAAATCATTTTTAACAGTATATTATTGGCGCCTTTTTTAATATACTGTTTAACTTGTTTGTGGTTTAATTGTACTACAATTAAACTTGTATTGCAATACTGTAAATTATAAATTGTATATATTTAAGTTGATTTTTTTATTTATTAAATATATTTTAACTATAAAA
>DXZA01000077.1 GCA_019415525.1 Tyzzerella sp.
TATAAAATGTATATGTATACAAAAAATTCTATGTTTATAACATTATATACAATATAAAAATTGAAAATTTTCTATATTTTCAAATTAAAATTTTACTTACGAAGGTATTATTTTTTATGCTATAATTCTTAAACGTGTGGTAGATAAATAAATATTTATAAAAAAGGAGTAATAAAAATGCCAAAAAACAAATTTCAAAATGTAATATTCACTATAATTATGGCTGTAATAATGGTATATGGTATGATAGTTTATAATGTAGCTTTAAATACAGGCGGAGTTACAAATCAGACTTTCTTGCTTGCACTTCACGAAATGCCTATTATGGTTCCTGTTGCATTTATTCTTGAATTTTTTATTGTTGAAAAACTTGCAACTCGTTTAGCATTTACTTTTATGCGTCCAACTGACAGACCTCAGTTTATAACATATGCAATATCACTTATGATTGTATGTATTATGTGTCCTGTTATGAGCCTTATTGCTACAATTCTTTTTAAAGAACCAAGCTTTGGTACTTGGATACATACATTTGGTTGTAATATGCCTGTAGCACTTATATGGCAGTTATGTTACTGCGGACCTCTTACTCGTTTAATTTTCCGTACAATATTCCGTAGTAGTCTTGCAGAAAGTGAAAATAATCATAAAACTGTAAACGCATAATTTAAAAACACTGATAAATTATATATTTATCAGTGTTTTTTTACATATTATATAAATAATAATAAACTTATAGCCATCAATATCATGCCTGATATTAAGCCATATATAGATAAATGATGTTCTCCATACTCTCTTGCAGCAGGTAATAACTCATCAAATGAAATAAATACCATAACCCCTGCAATTCCTGCAAAAATTATACCAAAAATAACATCATTCATAATAGGTTTTAATATTAACCAACCTATTATTGCACCAAAAGGCTCTGATAATCCTGATAAAAGAGAATATGTAAAAGCCTTAAACTTTGAATTTGTAGAATGATATATAGGAACAGCAACAGCAATACCTTCCGGTATATTATGTATAGCTATTGCAACAACAATAGGTATAGCAATATTTCCATCTTGTAATGCAGAAATAAAAGTTGCCAATCCTTCCGGAAAGTTGTGTATAGCTATTGCTATTGCAGTAAAAAGTCCCATTCTCATAAGACTTGAATTATTATAATTTTCTAATGATTTAATTTCATGAGGATTTTTATCATTTGGTATAAGTTTATCTATAACAGCTATAAAAAACATTCCCATAAAAAATGAAATAACTGTTATCCACGACCCTATTTTATTATTTGTAGCTGATATAAGTAAATCTTTTGCTTTAAAAAATATTTCTATCATAGATACATATATCATAACCCCTGCTGAAAAACCCAAGCTTACAGATAAAAATTTTTCATTTGTATTTTTAACAGCAATAGATATAAGTCCACCAATACCTGTACTTAATCCTGCTAAAAGAGTTAACATAAATGCAAATATAATACTATTATTCATATATATATACCTCCTTTTTGTTAGCCTACACTAACTTTATTTATTTTATGATATCATTTGTATATATTTATTGTCAATTATAATAATAAAAAAAGCAGACAAAATTGTCTGCTTTTTCATTCTTAGTAATTAGTTGCTTTTCTTTCAAAATAAGCTTTAGAATATCCACAAGTTGGGCAAACTTCAGGAGCATCAACTCCAAAATGTAAATGTCCACACTGACGACACATCCAGAATGTTGCACCGTTTTCTTTGAAAACTTCACCATTTTTAACACGTTCTAATAATTTTCTGTATCTTTCTTCATGAGCTTTTTCAACTGCTGCAACTCTTTCAAATTTTACAGCCAATTCCTCAAAACCTTCATCTCTAGCATCTTGTGCCATACGTTTGTACATGTCAGTCCATTCATCATTTTCTCCATTTGCAGCTGTTTCTAAGTTTTCAGCAGTATTTCCAATGCCATGGAATTCCTGATACCACATTTTTGCATGCTGTGATTCTTGCTCTGCTGTTTCCATAAATATATCTGCAATCTGTTCAAAACCTTCTAATGCTGCTTGCTGTGAGAAATATTTATATTTATTTCTAGCCTGTGATTCACCAGCAAAAGCTTCCATTAAGTTCTTTTCTGTTTTTGTTCCTGCATATTTACTTTCTTTAGTTTTTGTTTCTTCTTTTAATTCAATAAATTTATCAGCTCCAACTTTACATATTGGACAAATAAAATCTTTATCTAATTCCTCAGCCTCATGAACATATCCACATACACTACATTTAAATTTTTTCATATTATTTACTCCTTTCTTTAAATCACTACTTCTGTCTTTATACTTAGTATGAAGTAACTTTTCAGCTAATTCACTAAGTGGTTTTCCATAAAAATTATTATATAAATCTACAATTTCAGGATTTTCATATGATGATTTCATTTCAATAATTTTGTCTTTATCATACAATCCTTGCATACGTTTTTCATGAACGTTAACATCACTATTTAAAAATTCTTTAGGTTGACCGCCACCACCTATACATCCACCTGGACAAGTCATTACCTCTATAAAGTGATATTTTTCACCTGTTGTTTTAATTTTTTCTATAAATTTTTTAGCATTACTTGTTGTTGAAATTACTGCATATTTAATATTTATACCATTAATATCAATGCTTCCTTCTTTGATACCTTCAAAACCTCTAACCGGTTTATAATCTAATAATAAATCTTTAGGGTTTTCATTTGTTAATTCGTGATAAGCAGTTCTTAATGCAGCTTCCATTACACCACCAGAATTTCCAAATAAAATTCCTCCACCAGATGCATCAGACATTAATGTATCATATTGTTCATCATCCAAATTTTTAAAATCAATATTCATTTCTTTTGCCCATTTAGATAATTCACGAGTAGTAATTACATAATCCATATCTTTCATATCTTCTATTTCAAGATATTTACCTGCGTCACTTAATTCTTCTCTTCTTATTTCAAATTTTTTAGCAGTACAAGGTGTAAGTGCTACATTTACTATGTCTTTAGGATTAATGTTTCTGTTTTTTGCAAAATATGTTTTTATAGTTGCACCCTGCATACCTATTGGGCTTTTTGATGTTGATAAATTATCAATATATTCTGGATAAAATGTTTCAACATATTTTACCCAAGCCGGACAACAACTTGTAAACTGAGGTAAGTTTTGATTTTTATTAATACGCTCTATTAATTCATTAGCCTCTTCCATAATAGTTAAATCTGCCGCAAAATTTGTATTTAATATGTAGTCAAAACCTAATTTTCTTAAAAGAGCTACCATTTTACCTTCTACAAACTGTCCAGCCTCCATACCAAAAGCTTCTCCTAAAGAAACTCTTACTGAAGGTGATGTAGAAACAATAACAATTTTATTTTTATCCCAAATAGCATTTTTTACGTCATTATATTCATAACGCTCAGTAATACTATTAGTTGGACAGACATTTGCACATTGACCACAGTTAATACATATAGCATTATCACCAGTTTCTTCTAAAGAATAAAACCCATGCACGCTTATTTTTTCTTCACAAACATTTTTACATAAACCACATTTTACACAAAGTTCTTCATTACGCATTATTGATACATTGTCAGTATCTATAGCTACACGAACATCCAAAGGTAAATGTTTACTCATACTCTATCTCCATTCATTTTTTAATAATATTAACCTATACTATAAAATTGGATAATAGACGCGTCTCTGATAATTATTATAATCATTCTTAATTTATAATCATTATCAATTAGTATTATATCTGTCTCTTATA
>DXZA01000078.1 GCA_019415525.1 Tyzzerella sp.
ATAATTATAAATAATATTTAAGACATAGTAAAAAATAATTACTATGTCTTTTTTAATTTCAATATTATTTATAAAAATAAATATATTTAAATGTATTATTTATGTATATTTTGATGTATATATACTTTTTTCAATAACAAAATTTTACAATGTTGATAATATATAATTATTACTTATGCAATATTAAAATTATGTTAAAAATAATTTATTACATATTATAAAATAATTATACACTTGAAAAATTTGATAAGTGATATATAATGTATTTATATAGACATTAAAATTTAGACAATTAATTAGAATAAGGGGGAAAATTTATGAAAAAACAATCAAGAAAAATGATTTCAATGGCACTCGCGGCTGCATTAGCATTAACTTCAATGCCTGTATCTGCATTTGCTGAAGAAAATTTAAAAACTTCTGATATAACTACAAGTGTAGAAAAAGTTGCTACAACAGAAGAAGCTGCTGCAATAGAAGAAGTTACAGATGAAGAAGCTACAGAAACTGTTATTGATAGCAAAAATGCTTTAGTTGAAGCTATTAAAAAAGCAAGAGAGGGAGAAACAATTACTATTACAGATAGCTTTGAAATTGACTCACCTATTGAAATTAATAAAGCTATTACTGTTACAGCAAAAGATGGGGTAGTTTTAACTGCTTCTACAAGTGGAAGTTATAATCATGCAGGAGATAACCATTTATTTTATTTATCAAATGGTGCAAAATTAAGTGGTATTACAGCAAATTGTGGTGAATATAAAGGAGCTTTAAATATTGCTTATATGAAATCTAATACAGTAGTTGAAGGCTGTGATTTTACTGGTTCAGGTGCAACAGATAGCCCTGTTACACGTGGTATTATGATTGAAAGTGGTGCAACAGATATTACGATTAGTGGCAATACTTTTTCTAATTTCTTTGCTTCTGCTTATATAAATCCTAGTAGTGGTACTATTACAGGAAATGAAACAAAAGACACTTTAGAATGTTGGTGTATTACTGATGAATCTGAGATTAATTTTACAAAAAATACATTTTCAGGTGAAAATGGCGTAGAAATGAAAATATTTGCCAATAGTGGAACACCAGTTACTGACCATTATTATGATTTAGTAAAAATAAGTGCAGAAAATAATGGTGTTCGTATACAAGATGAAGTTAATAAAGTAACTGCAGAAGATGGTGTTTGGATTGTAGAGGCTGATAATGAATTTGCAGATATTCAGGCAACAATTAAACAGGCAAAATCTGGAGAAACTATTAAATTACTTTCTGATATTACAGTAGAAAATTGGGAACAGATTTGGAATAAAGATGGCATAACATTAGATGGTAATGGTAAAAAATTGACTATTGGAAGTGTTTCATCTGGTAGTAACGGTAATTATTTATTATACAACGCATCTAATTTAAATGTAAAGAATATGACTATTACTTTTAGTACAAATGGTTCTGCTTTCTCAATGACTGATGGTACAATTGAAAATGTTACTTTTGATGGTGGTACATATGGTATTGTATGTGGAGCAACAGACAAGGGTATTATTGTAAAAGGTTGTACTTTTAATAATAATAAAGATTGGGCTATATACTCTGAAGAAAGTGGAAATGGTAAAGGAAATGAAATTACAGGTTGTACATTTAATTCTGAAGGTGCTGTAATTCTTCGTGCCGATGAAATTTTTAGTAATAATATTATTAATGGAAAATCAGGTATAACTTTAGCTCCAACTGCAACTAGTGTTGTTACTGAAAACGAATTTGCTGCTGATAGTTATATTTCATTATATGATAACAATTCTACTATTACTCAAAATAAGATTTTAGGTAAAGTTTATATTAATGCTTCAGTTACAGCAGAAAATAATATTAATTTAAATTACAACTATTGGGGTGATAGAACACCAGCTGAAGCTATTGAAGGTAATGAAACTGCAAATGTAACTGTAGACCATGCTTATGATACACCAGATATGGATACTATGGGTGTTACAACAGCAAAAGAACTTCAAGAAGCTATTAATGCTGCTGGAACAACAGCAACTACAATTACATTAGCAAATGATATTATATTAGATACTTCAATTATGGTTCATTCAGGTAGCAATATTACTATTGAAGGTGGAAATAATGCTATTAAATTAAATTACAATGCATCTACTTGTCCTGCTGCTTTTGGTAATAATAGTACTGCTATGCCTTCTGATGTAACATTAACTGTAAAAGATACAGTTATTGAAAATATTGGCAAAAATGTTGTAAGTCAAGGTTATGGTGTATTAACAGCTATTAATGCAACTAATACTAATATTTCTATGGATAATTGTACATTTAAAAACTTATATTGTGGTGTGTATATCAATCCTATAAAAACAGCTGATAATAAAGGTACATTATCTATTAAAAATTGTAAATATGAAGATACAACATATGGATATAGTGTTGATGAATTAACAATAGGTTCTTATCTTAATTCTGTTGATGTAACTTATACAGGAAGTAATGCACCAGCAGAAAAAGAAATTTGGAAAAATGTTGCATATGTAAATGGTGTTGCAGTTGCAAATGGTGAAACAGCACTTCAGACAGCAGTAGCTGAAGCTAATGCAGTTGAAGGTGATGTTGTTATTACTTTAGCACCTGGTTACTATGGTAATAGCAATATTTTACTTGGTGATAATAACTTAACAATTAAAGCACAGTATCCAGCATATCAGAATGGAAATGTTACTGATGAAGATATGTTAACAAAATTTAATGGTACACTTAACACATATATAAGTTATGATGTATTTAATGAAGAGCAGAAAGTTGTTATTGATGGTATTGCTTTTGCTGGTGATGGCTTAAAAATTGGCAATATGAACTATAATAGTGTAGGAAATATTGAAGTACGTAACTGTACAATGACAACAGGTAATAATTTTGAAAATGCAAATGAGAATAATCATGCAGGATATAATTATTTTGTAAAAACTAATGGTGGAGATACTCAGGGATATGCATCTGTTGTTGTAGAAAATAACTATGTTTCTGGTAAAAATGCTGTTGTAACACCACTTCAGCTTTGGAAAGTAGATAATGTTGTTGTAAAAGATAACGTATTTGAATTAAATGATAAAGTTGGAGCAATTAATGTATCTAAAATGAATACAGATTCTAAAGTAGAAGTTTCAGGAAATGAAGTTTCAGGAGCAAAGAGTGGTGTTTCTGTAACAACATGGTTATTAGGTGGAGACACAACTAATGGAAAAGCTGTATTTGGAGGTAGTGTTACAGTTACAGACAATAAACTTAATGTAACAGGAACACCTATTTTCTTAGGATATGATGAAAGTGCTAAACCTTCTGATGGTAGAAATGCATATGGTCAGATGGGTGGAACAGTTGTTGCTACTGATAATACAAATAATGGTGTAGCAGTTGGTGCTGAAATAGGTCAGTATCCTGAAGTAACAGAAAGTAGCTCATATACTGTTGTTATAAAAGATGGTGAAAAAATTGTTGCTACTTATATGGTAGATAAAGATGGTTCTGGCGAATTTAAACTTCCTGATAAACTCAGTAAAACTGGATACAGATTTATGGGTTGGTCAGATAAAGATGGAACTATATATGATGAAAATTCTAAAGTAACAGTTACAGAAGATGCAGAATTTACAGCAGTATGGGTAAAAAATAGTAGTCCTGAATCAGATGACAGTAGTAGCAGTAGTTCATCATCAAGCAGCAGTGGAACAACAGAAGATATTGAAGATGAAGATACACCATTAACAGGAGAGGTAGAAGAATTACCATTTACAGATGTTAATGAAGAAGCTTGGTATAAAGAAGCTGTAAAATACGTTTATGAAAATGAAATGATGAGTGGTATAACATCAACAACATTTGGACCAAACGTAACAACAACAAGAGGAATGATAGTAACAATATTATATCGTCTTGAAGGAGAGCCAGCAGTAGAAGAATTAGCTAAATTTGATGATGTAACAAGTGACGCATATTATGCAAAAGCAGTAGCATGGGCATCAGCAAATGGAGTAGTAAGTGGTTATAATGAAACAACATTTGGACCAAATGATACAATAACAAGAGAACAGTTTGCATCAATACTTTATCGTTATGCACAGCTTAAAGGCTATGAAGTAACAGAAAAAGGAGATATAACAGTATTTACAGATGCAACAAAAGTTTCAGCTTGGGCAAAAGAAGCAGTTGAATGGGCAGTAGGAAGTAAACTTATAACAGGAAAAGGTGCAGGAATGCTTGACCCAACAGGAACAGCAACAAGAGCAGAAGCAGCACAGATGCTTATGAATTTCTGTGAAAATAAATAATATATAATTATTTTTAAGGTGTCGATTTTATCGGCACCTTTTTTATGTATAAAAATAATATATATTAGTTTCTACATATTTTTTAAATATTTTATATTAAAAGAACGCTTAAGGAACGGTAAATATAACTTTTTGGAACACATATACCAATATAATATATAAATGTAATAATTATATTAAAGGAGGAAAAAAAGTGAGGAAAAGAATAATATCGTTTCTTATCTGTATTAGTATTATAACTACTGCTTTTAGTAATGGAATTTATGCACATGCTGAACCAGAAGTTATATCTAATATAAGCTCAGAAGAAATGGTAGAAATTAGTGATGATGTGATAACATCAAATGATGGAGTAGTTTTAGATGAAGGAAATACTCTAGATACAAATGAAAATATAACTTTAGGTGAAGATAGTACAGTTGGTATGACTGATGAAGCAAATGCAACACCAGAAACGGATGCACAGCCTGAAGTTAATGAGGCAGGTGAAATTAATTTAGTATCAGAAGAAACAAATATTGAAAGATTAGAAGATACTGGTACTTTCGGTGACTTAATCGTTACAGAAGAGGTTGAAGATTTAGAAGATATTAATGTTAATATGGGTCTTGAAAATAATACTGAGACTGCTAAATATAATTCTTATCTTAAATTACCAGATAGTACTACAGAATTTTTTGGTGGGGAAATCATAACTGTTTATAATGGTATAACTATATCTGGAAATTTAGCTAAGATACCAGAGGATTCATATACACTTATATATTTATCTAAAGATAGTTTTGAAAAACCTAGTATGAAAGATATTTCTACAAGCTTTGAAAAAATTAAAAATGTAGAAATTACAGAAACAGATAAAGACTATATTATTAAAACTGTATATAGAGATTTATATGGTGGATATGATGGTGCAACACCTGTACGAGTAAGTTTAAAAAGAGGATTAACAAAAAATCTTAGTGAACATAAAATAAGACAAGAATATTATGGTAATGATGATGTGCTTAGAGCTACAAGCAATGAGCTAAAAGTACAGGGTAAAGCTAGATTAGAAACTATTTATGGAAATAATTTTTCATCAGAACAGTTAACTAAAGAAAAAAATCAAGTTGATGATAATTTTGTTGGAAAAGAAAATACATTTTTAGAGTTTTATCCAAATTATATAAGTAATCCTAATTCTAATGAACATGACCCACGTACAAGAAGAGTTTATGCAACAGTTCCATCAGAATTAAAAGTGAAAGAAAATTCTGGTTGGACATACGATGAAGAACTTGATAAGTGGTATAAAGATATTGAAAGAGATAATTTAAGTGTAAATGAATTAAAGATTATGGTGGATATAGGGGGAATAGATTTCTCTTCATATGATGCACCTAATAAAACAAAACAATTAACAATTAAATTTACTGAACAACCTATTGAAAATGGAGAATTAAAAACAGACTTAGGTCCTATTTCTTGGGAAGTAAAAAGAAATGTATATATTTTAAAAGCACCATTGGCATTACCAGGAGCAACTTTCTATGTATATAGTAGTAGAAGAGTTTTATATATGAAAAAAGATTATACAAATTTAATTGAAGGTAGAAGTTGGAATAGTATAAATACAATAAGTATACCATATGATAAATCACAGTTAGATAATATTAGAATGTTTTTTGACCATGAAACAATAAGTTCAATAAGTATTTCTAATGAAAAAGATGATGTGGAAAGCAGACAATTAATTATAAAATCATCAATTACAGATGTTCCTATATATTCATATCCAAGTCAAATTCGTTTAAATGTAGTTGGACTTGGTGATGATAGTCAACTTATGGTTGATAAACTTCAAGGAACAAAAGCGTATGGAATAAAATTTGATGGTTCTAAAGAATTAATAACAGATAATGTTCCTATTATTACAACAGATAACATAGATAATTCAGTTAATGGACAAAATTGGTTTAATTTTGATGAAAATGAATATAAGAGTATAGAGTTTGTATATCCTAATGAAGGTATAACATTAACAGGAAAAGAAGAAATAAATAAATATATAAGAGCAGTACATACAAATGTAGTTGCAGATTTAAGGGAACGTTTGATAGATGACCTTAAATTTAAAATGGATAATAATGAAGAAGCAAAAATAACAGCTAGAGGAAGTAATATAGCAGGTTATCCATCATATGATGATTTTTCTTATACATATGTAACAAAAATTTATAAGGTAAATGATGAAGATGGAGAATTAACAAAAGTAGATGATAGCAGTCGTTCTGACACTGATACATACTATACTCTTCAGTATGAATATATTTATAATAATTCAAGTTTAAATATAACTAATGGAAAAGGATTTTTTGTTGAAGATACAATTAGTACAGCTTTATCATATACACATTATAGATATGGTAATTTTTCAGATGCAACAATGCCAGAAAATTTAAATATTTATTATTTAGTTCCTGATGGTCTTGAGCCTATAGAAAATGAAAATATGTTCTCTAAAATAGATATTGTTAGAGGATACAAAGATGGATATAACTTAGTTGTGGCTAAGCCTAAAAATATTCAAATTCCTAGTTTAATTCCAAATAGCAGAGATACATATAATTATGTGTCAAATTACTATAATCTTGACTTTGAAGTAACTAAGAGAATGGATATAGGAGAATATTATTTATATGCTTCATTATCTTTTGATAATAATAAAGTAGATATAAAAAATGGTAGACAGTATGGAGTATTACAAAAAGACACTCCTAGTGGTGTATTTGCTGATATAACAAAAGATGCAATGAATAGACCAGAAACAAATACTAAATATACTTATTTTGGCAATTATAAATTTAATATTTATCCACCACAAAGTTTGGTAGCTATTAAGGATGTTAAAATGAGTATAGAAGCAGATGGAAAATATTCTTCATCTACTGGTAATAAGGCTACTATTGGTGATAATATTGATTATAGATTAAGATTAAGAAATAATGCCTCAAAACCTATTACTACGTTAACAATTTTGGATATTTTACCGTTTAAAGATGATAAATCAATTGTTGATAATGCTCTTGGAGAATATACAAGTCGTGGTTCTAAGTTTAGAACACCGTTAATTGGTGTAGAACCACAGAGCAAGTTTGAAATTTATTATTCAACATCTCCAGTACAAGGAACTATTGATGAAAATAAAAATGCTGTATGGGAAAAAGATGCTGCAGATTTATCACAAGTAACAATGATTAAAGCTGTTTTAAAATCTGGCGAGAGTATAGGAGTTAATGAAGTATATGATATTATAACTCATAATACTGTAGAACAAAATGATACAATAAATGATGGTGAAAAGGCATATAACTCTTTTGCAATAAGCACAAATAATGAAGCATCATTTATTGAAACAATAAAAACAGAAGTATCAGTTAATTATCCTAAAAAAGATGTTACTATTGAAAAAACAGATTCTAAAGATGAAAATATAAAATTAGAAGGTGTTGTTTTTAGTTTATACTCAGCAAGTGATGATAGACTTATACAAACTAATTTAAAAACAAATAGAAATGGAATTCTTGTTATACCAAATCTTTTAGTTGGAAAAAGCTATTATTTAACAGAGGTATCAACTGTTCAGGTTTATAAACTGCCAGAACAAAATATAGCTTTTACTGTATCTGATACAGAAGAAAATATGCATATAGTAATAAAAAATGTTAAGGAAACAGTTTCTATACCTGTTGAGAAAAAATGGGTAGGAGAAGCAGGAAGTTCGGTTAATATTAAACTTTTTGCAGACGATGTAGAAAAGGAAACAGTAACTTTAAATGCAGATAATAGTTGGAAACATACATTTGCAAACCTTCCTAAATATAATAGTGAAACAAATGAAAAGATTTCATATACTGTAAAAGAGGAAGGTGCAAACGAAGAAAATATAATTAGTATTAATGATAAAACATATGAAGTATCTATAAATGGAAATGCTGAAAATGGTTATATAATTACTAATACTGAAAAAACTACAGAAAGTGGCGGAACATCTGAAAGAGATAATGTAGGTCATATTATAATATATGCATATTCAAATGACACACAAAAGTCTTTCTCATTTACAGTTACATTAGACAACCCAGATATTTCTGGAACATATGGAGAACTTGAATTTGTAGACGGTGTAGCAACTTTCGATTTAAAAGATGGCGAAAATATAATAGGAATAAATATACCATCAGGAGTTTCATATACAATAGTTGAAAGTGATAATGCAGGATATACAGTAGTTTCAAGAAATGATACAGGAAGTGTACCAAAAGATGAGGCTGTAATAGTTGAGTTTTTAAATAATAAAATCCCTACAAAATCAGTTTCAGTAGAAAAGAAATGGGTAGGAGAAGCAGGAAATTCGGTTAATATTAAACTTTTTGCAGATGGTGTAGAAAAGGATACAGTAACTTTAAATGCAGATAATAATTGGAAACATACATTTGAAAATCTTCCTCAATATACTACTATAGGTGAAGAAATTTTAGAAATTTCATATACTGTAAAAGAAGAAGGTGCAAATGAAAATAATACAATTATTATTGGTGATAAAACATATGAAGTATCTATAACAGGGAATGAGTCAAAAGGTTATGTAATTACTAACACTGAAAAGGTTAAAGATGGTGGAAATACATCTGGAAAAGATGATTTAGGTCATATCATAGTATATACATATGCAGATAATAAAGATAAACCTTTTACATTTACAGTTACATTAGACAACCCAGATATTTCTGGAACATATGGAGAACTTGAATTTGTAGACGGTGTAGCAACTTTCGATTTAAAAGATGGCGAAAATATAATAGGAATAAATATACCATCAGGAGTTTCATATACAATAGTTGAAAGTGATAATGCAGGATATACAGTAGTTTCAAGAAATGATACAGGAAGTGTACCAAAAGATGAGGCTGTAATAGTTGAGTTTTTAAATAATAAAATCCCTACAAAATCAGTTTCAGTAGAAAAGAAATGGGTAGGAGAAGCAGGAAGTTCAGTTAATATTAAACTTTTTGCAGATGGTGTAGAAAAAGATACAGTAACTTTAAATGGGGGAAATAGTTGGAAACATACGTTTGAAAATCTTCCTAAATATAATACAGATACAAATAAAGAAATTTTATATACTGTAAAAGAAGATGGTACAAATGTAGATAATACAATAACTATTAATGATAAAGTATATTCTGTATCTGTATCTGGTGATATGGAAAATGGATATATAATTACAAATACAGAAAAAATAAAAGAAAATACAGGTAATAATAATCCATCACATTCTGTAAGTAAAAGCACAGGAAATATTATTGTAACAAATAGCGTGGTTGGAGAAAATGCAGATAAAAATAAATATTTTACTTTTACAGTTACATTAGATAGAAAAGATATTTCTGGAACATATGGAGATATGAAATTTGTAAACGGTGTATCAACTTTCACATTGAAGGACGGAGAGAAAAAAGTTGGAACTGATATACCATCAGGAGTATTTTATAATGTAGTTGAAAGTGATAATGAAGGCTATACAGTTACAAAAACAAATGCTGTTGGTAATATTCCTAAAAAAGAAACAGTTAATGTTAAATTTGAAAATACAAAAATTAATTCAGAAGGTACAGAAATAAAAGAACCATCTAAACCGGAAATTGCTAAATCAGAAAATCCGGAAAAAAATTATAATATAGAGGATAAGATTACATCTAAAAACATAAGTTTAAATTTAACAGCAATAAAAACACTTGATGGAAATATTCCAAATAGTGATATTTTCAAATTTGTTCTTAAAGATTTTGAAAATAATATAATTCAAGTAAAATCTAATAATGGAGATAAAGTTACATTTGATAGTATTGAATTTGATAAAACAGGAGATTATGTATATTATCTTTCAGAACAATTAGGAAATGATAGTAGTATTAATTATGATAATTCTATATATAAAATATCTGTTACAATATCAGAAAATAGTAATGGTATTCTTGAAGCTAGTATTAGATATGAAAAAAATGGACAAGTATATATGGAAGATGTTCCAGTATTTTCAAATACTACTAAATCATTAAATCAAATAAGTGTAAATAATAATGATAAACAAATCAACAATAAAGAGAAATCAAATAAATCTGTATTAGATAATGTACCTAAAACAGAGGATACAACTGATTTAACATTATGGTGCTTTGTTGCTATAAGTTCTATAATATCATTATTAACTGTTATTTTTAAATTAAAAAAGAAAAATTAATATAATTTAAAAATACTTTAAGTAGATGTTTGGTTTTATACTAAACATCTACTGTTTTTATAAAAAACAATAAATAGAAAAGAGTATTAAAAAAACAATATGAGCAGATATAAAAAATATAAATATAATACTAAATTTTTGATTTGGATTTTAATTAGTTTAATGTTTTTATGTATTTCTATGTTTATGATAATA
>DXZA01000079.1 GCA_019415525.1 Tyzzerella sp.
CTCACCTACTCATTCATAAACATCTTGAAATATATAATATAAGAAAATATCTATTCTTTAATATATAATATTTTTACTAAAAATATAATCATAATATACTTAATTTGACTTACATACTATAAATATTAATTTAAAAATAAAACTTATAACTTTACAATATATTTATAAATTACAATTTTTCTTTTTATAAAGTTATAAATTTATTGTTACTCATTTAAAATTCAATATTATTGATATTTAATTTAAAATATTGTTAAAATCATTTATGGTTTTCTTTATATCTTCACTTTCAAAGACAGCAGAACCTGCAACAACTATATCTACACCAGATGATTTAATATGTTCAAGATTATTTATATTTACTCCACCATCAATTTCTATATCAAACTTATATCCATTTTTTTCTCTGATTTTAACCAATTCTTTTACTTTTTCTAACTGTTCTTCCATTAATTTCTGACCACCGAAGCCAGGTTCAACTGTCATAACAAGTACAAGATTAACTTTATCAAGTATATCTACTATTTCAGATACAGGAGTTTTAGGTTTTATTGTTACACCGGATTTTACACCTAAATTATTTATTTTATCTATTGTTTCAGATAAATTTTCACATGCCTCAGCATGAACATTAATTATATCACAACCTGCATCTTTAAATTCTTTTATATATTTTTCCGGATTTACAATCATAAGATGTATATCAAAAATCATATTTGTATATTTTCTGATACTTTTTATGACAGGTATTCCCATACTTATATTAGGAACAAAACTTCCGTCCATTATATCTATATGTAAATACTCAACACCACTTTTTTCCAATACTTCAAGTTGTTCCTTTAATATTCCAAAATCAGCTGATAATATAGATGGTGATAATTTTACCATTTAAAAATCTCCCCTTTAACAGATATTATACATAAATAAAACAAACCAAAACAATAAGCTTTGGTTTGTTTTTTTACTAATTATTTACAAAATAAATTCTAACTTTTAATTTTTATTAAATTAGGCTTCAGCAGCATTTTTTAATGCTTGTCTTTCAAGATAATCATTGATTTTTGTTTTGTTCTTTCTGAATAACATCCATAATACAAAGTAAGCAACAACGCTTATACCAATAAATATTGGGTTACCTGTAAGGAATGATAAGAATACAAGACCCATAAGAGGTTTACCAAGAATATTGAAACTTGTTATAAGCATAGCCCCGGCTGGTATAGCAACACCTACACTAAGAGCCATTTCTGTAAACATAGGAGCTGTAAGTGTACAAACAATAAGTCCTAAACCAAACCAAATTGCACCTGAAATAAGAACTTTAGGAATATTTCCGTTATGTACTGCAACAAGTCCCTGAACCATATATGGAAGAGCAAGAAGGTCAACTACCGGAAGAACTTCATTTCCCGGAAGAACCATAGCAATTACAAGCATAATAGGTATTAATAAAAGTCCTGTTATAAGTGTAGCCGGTTCACCATAACCAACAGCATCATTAACGGCAATATACCATTCTCTGTCTCCTGCTTTCTGCATAAATACTCTTGCTGCTTCTGTTATAGGTGCGAACGCCTGTGAGAACATACTTGCAACTTTAGGGAAAATAGCCATAACGGCACTAGTTGCAATACCTACCTGCATAATCTGTCCCCAAGCAGAAAGTGATGCAAGATTTGTAATATTACCAAGTATACCAATTAACATACCAAGGAAAAGACCAAGTGTCATTGGTTCACCAAGGAAACCTAATTTCTTTTCAATTTCAACAGGATTAAGTTTAATTTTGTTAAGTCCAAGTAAATTATATACTGGGTCAATAACAACAGCAAATATAGAAGCTTCTACGTTATGCATAGCTATAATTGTACAGTTTGGATATCTATAATAACTTGACCATCTCTTTGCAACAAGTTCTGAAATAAGAAGACTGTATAAGTTAAGAAGTATCATACAAGCAATTCCAAGTACAAAGCTTCCTGTTGCACCAATTACCATAGCACCCCATACCATATATGAATAGTTATTCCATAAATCTGATGGTTGGAATATATCAGTCCATTTAATAAGGAAAAGAACTGTTTGTAAAGCAATACCTAATGCAAGATATATCATACCTGCACTTGATGAGAAAGCAACAAGGCTTGTGGCCTGCCAGCCTACGTCAAATACCGGAAGATTAACGCCTGATGTTTCTACCATCTGATTGATAACAGGTGTAATAATAGGTGTAAATGAGTTAAGAATTAATGTAAAGCCTTGTAATGCAACTCCAGCATATACAGCTGAAAGGAAAGCTTTTTTAGTTGTAACCTTGAATATTTTTGCAATAATGAAAATGATAAACGGAACTATAATAGCAGAACCAAATGTATCAATAATTGACTTTAATAAATCTAACATTATTTATAACCTCCTGATTATTAGAGTTTTAAACTACATACCTTCTCCAAAATAAATAATGATTATTTTCCAAGACTTTCTATAACACTAAAAACTTCTTCGAAAAATTTATCTTCTCCGATACCTGTAAGACATGAAAAAGCATTAATAGCAGGTATCCCATAATCTCCTGATGGAAGTGGACTTGTAAATGTAATAATATCAAATCTTCCTGACTGAGCAAGATTTAAAGCTTCTGTTGGTCTTGCTTCTGTTGTTGTAACATGAATACCTTTCTCACCTAATTTTTCTTTAAGTTTTCCTGCAACCATTGATGATGTTACTGTTCCTGAACCACATACTGATAAAATGTTAACTTGTTTCATAAATAATTCCTCCTAAATTATAAATATAAAGTATAAATATTTTATTAAAGTTTTATGAATTCCAATAATTTTGATATTTCTTCCTTGCTTTTAGCATATTTTATAGATTCAAGTAAATCCTTGTTTTGAAACACAGACATAAGATTCTGTAATAATTCAACCTGACCGTCAGGGTCACTTATAGCAAGTAAAAATACTATCTGTGCATCAATAGTTGTCGATGGGTCTATCATACTTTTAAATTTAACTGATTTTTTTGGTATACCTACAGCAAAAACAGATGAATTAACATGTTCTGACTGTGTATGAGGTATAGCAACACAAAGCTCTCCAATATCAAGGCCTGTTGGAAGATTACTTTCTCTTTCTATAACAGCACCTACATATGTATCTTTAACATATCCTTTTTCTAACATCTTATTTCCTAATAATGATATTATGTCACTATCCTTTTCAGCTTCAACATCCATAAAAATTAAATCTAAATCCATTTTTTACCTCCTAAAACATTAAGTCGCTTTAATTTCTGTTATTTTTTTTCTTATAATTTGTTTAAGTTCATCACTAGATTTGCTAATTTTAACACTATTAACAAAATCTTTATCATTTAATATGCCGAGTATGCTTTTTACTATTTCTCTATCTCCCGACTTAAATACAGGCATAAATATAAAATTTACATTCCCTACTCCCCAATCAATCATATTTTTTAATTTTACAAAAACAAATCCTGTTTTATTGACTGTTGTAGGGTCTCCATGGGGAACCGCAACATCTCCTTTAGAATAAGTTGGTGCATATTCCTCTCGTTTTAAAACGGAATTCAAATAATTCTTTTCGACATACCCTTTGTTTATAAGCTGTACACATATCCATTCCAATATATCAGCTTTAAAATATATGTCCGGTTCATATATTATAAGTTCATCATCTATAAAGTTAATATCTACAACTTCCGAATTTGTACTGCTTGATGCCAAAAACTTAGCATCTAATTTTTGAAATACATTATTATCATATTGTATAAATTCCAAATTAGGTATATTAGGATTTATATTTCCGATAATTCCTATAATATTGTATTCTTTCTTGATATTTTCAATATATTCTAATATATCATCTCTTAAAGCACTAGTTGCAAAAACAGCTATATCTTTATATCTTTTGGATATACTTTCTTTTATATAAAGTGCTACCCCTACCCCCGTCATACATACTGTTACAACAGCTTTTTTCTTACTAAGTTCCGGATAAAATACATTATTGTTACCAACTTTATCTTTGATAATATTAAAATAAATTTCATCAAGATTTTCATTACCAACAGTTACTCTTCTAGTTGCATCTAAAAGCATTGAAATTTCAACTCTGTCAATAACTCTTGTTTTTATACCTGTACGTTCTGTTATAATATCACCTATTGAAACCAAAGAACCTAAATCTACAAGTATAAGTATCCCTTTTCCACAATCAACGAGTTTTGCCAATTCAACAGCTTTATCATATGTATCTATAGCTTTTTCTTCTAACGGCATATCAAGTGCAACAATAGGATTACTGCCTACCAGATAATTCACAACTTTTGTGAGTTCTGAAGCTATTCTTCCATGACAAATTACCATAAGTCCTACATTTTCATTCTTTCTTTCTTCTTTAAATGCTGACTTAATATAAAAAGTTATAAAAGCAACTTCATTTTCAGGAATTTTTATATTTAAGACCCTTTCAAGGCGTTTTGAAAAGTTTTTGGCTATTTCATATTCTTCAGAATAATTACATATAATCTTTTCAAAATTGATATTTATATTTTGTTGTCCAAATCTTAATCTTTTCAAAGTAGATTCAAGATGAATTGCAAGATATCTAAATATAGATTTATTTATAGAATTATCATTATATTTCTCTAATAATTCATCCATTAAAATCAATACTTCTTTTATAATATCTTCATCTACTACATTTTGAAGTTCTATCATAGAAAAGTCTTCATCTTCAAACTCATTAAAATCAATATTTTCAAAGCACATATCCAAATATTTCCAAATAATATCATGCATAACCTCATCAGAAAGATTAAGCTTTTTTAATTCTTCATGCTTATTTTGTATTTTAATATATATATCTTCATCAAAATCTTTTTTCATTTGACTTATATTACGTATATCTGTTTTAAAAGGAATGAACATTTTATTTTTCAAATGTCTTTTTATATCAATATAGTTAACATTTTGATATTCAACATCTCTTGAAACCTTCATTCTCATAATTTCGTTAACATCTATTGTAACAATATGGTCATCGTTATTATTATCTTGAGAATTTATATACTTTAAAAATGCTCTTGCACATATAACAAGAATTTTACTTCTAAGCTGACCAATATTACCTGAAAATCTTTCTATAAGAAGAACCTCTACAACTCTTTTATCAAGAAAAATCTTTGAATTTATTCTGTTGCATTCTTGTTGAAAAATATTATCTATCAACTGTATCTTCTCACTTAAATCTCTTTCTTCAAGAGATGGAAGATGTATCATCATAGGTATTCTTCTTCTAAAAGTTAACAATAAACTTTCTTCTATATTTTCAGTAGTAGCTCCTATAAGCATAATATTAACTTTTCTTTCAGAAGTAGATTCTCCAAGACGTCTGTATTTTCCATTGTCAAGAATTGAAAATAATATTTCTTGACCTTTTGGAGGAAGTCTATGAATTTCGTCAAGAAAAAGTAAACCACCATTTGCTTTTTCTATCAAACCTTCTGTGTCTTGTTCTGCTCCTGTAAAGGCTCCTTTTTTATAGCCAAAAAGAATTGAAAGTAATAATTGTGGATTATCAGCATAATCCGCACAGTTAAACACTACAAATTCAGACTTATCCTTTATAACTTTTCTAAATTTTGCATATTCAAAAACCTTTTGAGAAAATAAACTTTTACCTACACCGCTTTCTCCAGTAATAAGCATTGGAAGTCCATTCGGGGGATATAATACAGCTGATTTAGCTTGTTCTATTGCAGTTTTAAGACTTCCTTCACTTCCTATAAGTTCTTGAAAAGGGTCTTCTTTAGATTTATCCATAACTTCTTGTTCATCTTCGAATAATTCATAAACATTATCATTTTTAGAAAGTATTCCTTCAACAACACGTCTTGTTATATCAAAACCTTGTGACAAAAGCTCCCTTGTTAATTCAGAAACGCTAATATTGGGGTTTGAAAGAACCATAGCTTGTATTGCAGATTTTAGATATGGCATTCTTCTTTCTCTAGAATTAGATATTTTGAATTCTTTTCTTAGATTTGTTACATTTTCTCTTGTCGTACCTAAGAACTTTGCAATTTGTATATCCGTTAATGGGTCTTTCTTATTTTCTGTATTAATAATATTTAACAGTTTTTCTTTCAACTCCATAAACTAAAACTCCTTTCACTATAATATATAAGCAAGTATCGTGCCAAACTTTAATTATAAAAAATATATTTAAAAAAAATATTGTTTTTACAATAAATTTGATACTAAATATACATTTTGGTAAAATATATTGTATATACATTTTGTAATTACCATATTGTATATGTTTTTACTATTATTTTTTTGGTATAAGTATATATTATAAAGCATTTTTTTAGTAATTCAATTGAAAAATATGGTTTTTTATTGTATAATTATTATAACTCTTAAAACTAAAACTCCTTTCAATAATATTTTTTATTGTAAAGGAGTTTTTCTATGTCATTATTTAAAAAAGATATTGTTTTAAATTATCCTGTTGAAGATATATTTTCTATATTTAAGGAATCTGCAAAAAAAAGCTTTCCTAATTTTAATCCTAATAATCCATCAGAAAGTAGTGTTTCACAAAAGAGAAATAAACGTTTCAATGCTTGTATTACCCAATATAAAGAGAATAAACTTTATGAAATAAAAATAAGTAATAAAAGATGGTATACAATAACACGATATGAATTCAAATATATTGATAAAAATAAAACTCATATATTTTTTACAGAAACAGAAAGCGAAAGAAATTTCTTCGGTAAATTAAATAAGAAATTAAATATATTATTATTCGGAAAAAATCAAGATGATGATTTTTTAAATTTTATGAAACAAATATCAATGGAGCTTGATAACAGAGCAAATATTAAGGAGGCATAATTTTATGATTAATATAGAAAAAAAATCAATATTAATATCTTCTTCCGTTTCTTGTATGGATTTATGTAATCTTGAAAAATGTATTAAAGAAGTTGAAGAAGCTGGTGTATCTTTTTTACATTTCGATATTGTAGATGGTGAATTTAATAATTGTTTTATACTTGGTGAGGCTACTTTGGAAGCTATAAGACCTATAACTAATATTCCTATTGAAGTACATCTTGCTGTTTATAATCTGGAAAAATATATAGAAAGATTTGTAAAGCTTGGAGCAGATTATATAGCTGTACACTATGAGGCTATGTCAAATCCATTAAAAACATTTGAATATATACGTTCATTCGGTTCAGAACCTATTCTTGCATTTAAAGCAGATACACCTCCTAATGATGATTTTTTAACATTATCTAAAGAAGTTCAATGGGTATTAAAATTAACTGTAAATCCTGGATTTTCCGGACAAAAACTTCAAGAAGCATCTTTAGAACATATAAAACAAATGAGTGATATTATAAAAGAAAATAATATTGATACATATATACAAGCTGATGGTAATGTTAATTGTAAAACAATACCTAAGTTGTTGTCAGCAGGTGCTAATATATTTACTGGCGGTAGTTCCGGTTTATTTATAAAAAATTTTACAATAAAAGAAAATTTAAATCATTTACTTAATTCAACATATAATATTTAAAACTGTAATTACAATTATTAATCACTTAAAATTTTTGATTTATAAAAAAATAGCTAATAAACATATTATATATGTTTATTAGCTATTTTATTTATAGGAAATTATTCATAGGAAATTATATTATATTAAATTAAATAGGAAATTATATTTAAACTTTATTTTGTTCTATATGTTATAAAAGCTTCTAAAACATCTTGTATTTGATTATCACTTAAAAGCACAGGTTCTCCTACAACTTTACTTTGATAATACAACTGTGATAAAAATTCAACTTGCTGTGCAACATCAAATGCATATGCAAGGGTTTCACCTGCTGTTAAAAGACCATGATTTCCAAGAATACATGCATAATTATCAGCCATTGTTTCAAGTGCACTTTCCGCTAAATCATATGTACCAAATTTTACATATCTTGAACATGGTACTTCTTTTCCAGAGTATGCAGTAAGATAATGTAATGGTGGTATGCTCCAATTAAGACAGGCTAATGTTGTTGCATATGTTGAATGAGTATGTACAACAGCATTTATACCATCTCTTTTTTGATAAAATATTCTATGCATATCATATTCGCTTGAAGGTTTTCTATCTCCATCAACTTTTTCACCATCTGGTGTTAATATTACTATATCTTCTGGCTTTAATGAGAAATAATCCATTCCACTTGGTGTAATAGCCATAAGATTTTCATTTTTATTATACATACTTATATTTCCAAAAGTACCAACTGTAAGATTTTCTTCTATAAGTTTTTTACCATACTCTATAATAAGTTCTCTTTCTTCTCTTAATATCACTATATGCCACTCCTCATAATATAATAAAAGCTCTAAAATTCTGATAATATAATATTAGCTAAGAATTAAGGAACAAAAGGTTTTTGAATTTTAGAGCCTTTAAAGCTTATTTATTATTTTTGTCCATAATACGCATTTTTACCATGTTTTCTTGAAAAATGCTTATTCATTACTATTTTATCAACTTTATTATCTGGTGACATAAGTTCTGTAAAATATGCCATTTTAGCTACTTCTTCAAGTACAACTGCATTATGTACAGCTTCTGAGGCTGTTTTTCCCCAAGTAAATGGACCATGGTCATTTACAACTACTCCAGGGCAATGTATAGGATTAATACCCATAAATGTTTCTATAATAACAGAACCTGTTTCTTTTTCATATCCTTTGTCAATTTCTTCTTTTGTCATTTTTCTTGTACAAGGAATATCTCCATAAAAATAATCAGAATGTGTTGTTCCACACGCAGGAATTGATTTACCAACTTGCGCCCAAATTGTAGCCCAACTTGAATGAGTATGAACAATTCCACCAACTTCATCAAATTCTTTATAAAGTTCAAGGTGTGTTGCTGTATCAGATGAAGGTCTTAGTTTTCCTTCTACAACATTACCATCAAGGTCAACAACAACAAGGTCATCAATTGTCATATCCTCATATTTAACACCACTTGGTTTGATAACAACAAGTCCTTTTTCTCTATCAATACCACTTACATTTCCCCAAGTATATGTTACAAGACCTTTTTCTGGTAATTCAAGATTTGCCTTTAAAACTTCTTCTTTAAGCTGTTCTAACATTGTATTTTTCCCCCTATTAATATTTTTCTTCAAGTTCTTTTAATAATTCCAAACGCTTTATATGATGTTTACCAATAAATTCTGTATTAAGCCATATATCTGTTATAGTTTTTGCCAATTCATCGCCAATAACTCTTCCACCCATACATAATATATTTGAATCATTATGTTCTCTTGTAGCTTTTGCTGTAAAACAATCACTTACAAGAGCTGCTCTTATTCCAGAAATTTTATTTGCAGCTATTGAAATCCCTACACCTGTACCACATATAAGAATTCCTTTTTCACATTTTCCATCTTTAATAAGTAAAGCTGCTTTTTCCGCAATTTCCGGATAATCTACACTATCCTCTGAATATGTACCTACATCTATAACTTCAATACCATTGCTTTCTAAATAACTTTTAATAATTTCTTTTAATCTATAACCGCCATGGTCAGCACCTATTGCTATCATAAAAACCCTTCTTTTTTAATTGATTAAAAACTCTTTACTGTATCAATAATATTTTCAACTGTTAATCCATAGTGATTTAAAAGTGATGCTGGGTCACCGGATTGACCAAAAACATCATTAATACCTATACGTTTTAAAGGTACAGGATAATTTTCTGAAATAACTTCAGCAACAGCTGAGCCTAATCCACCTATAATACTGTGCTCTTCTACGGTTACTATTTTCTTTGTATTTTTAGCTGCTTCAATTATTAAATCATTATCAAGCGGTTTAATTGTAGCAATATTAACTACAGTTGCATTGATACCTTGTTCTGCAAGTTTTTCAGCTGCCTCAATAGCTTTAGCTGTCATAATTCCAGTTGCAATTATAGCAACATCTTTACCATCTTTTAATATTTCACCTTTACCTAATTCAAATTTATAGCCTTCAGTATGTATATCAGGTGTTGCTGCTCTTCCAAGTCTTATATATACAGGACCATTATAACTTGCCGCTGCTTTGACAGCTTCTTTAGCTTCTATAGCATCAGCTGGATTTAATACAACCATTCCTGGAATACTTCTCATAAGAGAAATATCTTCAATAGCTTGATGACTTCCGCCATCCTCTCCTACTGTAACTCCAGCATGTGTAGCGGCTATTTTAACATTAAGTTTAGGATATGCAACAGAATTTCTTATTTGTTCAAAAGCACGTCCAGCTGCAAATATAGCAAATGTGCTTGCAAAAGGAATTTTTCCACTAGCTGCAAGACCGGCAGCAGTTCCTATCATATCTCCTTCTGCAATACCCATATCAAAAAATCTATCTGGTGCTACCTTTTTAAAAGATATACTTTTTGTAGCGTGTCCAAGGTCTGCATCAAGAACAACTATATTTTTATTTTCTGCTAATTCACATATAGCCTTACCATAAGCTTCTCTTGTAGCTATACCCATTATTCTACCCCTTTCTCAAGTTCACTAAGTGCTTTTTCTGTCTGTTCTGCATTAGGTGCTGTTCCATGCCATGATGCATTATTTTCCATAAAAGATACACCTTTGCCCTTTACAGTCTTAGCTATAATAACAGTTGGTTTACCATTTCCTTTTTTTGCTGTATCAATAGCATTAGAAATTTCATCATAATTATGACCATCTATAACAATTACATTCCAGCCAAATGATTTAAATTTTTCATCAATAGGTTTAACTGTCATTACTTCATCATTTGAGCCATCTATCTGAAGTCCATTCCAATCAACAAATGCTATTACATTATCAAGTTTGTAATGTGATGCTGTCATTGCGGCTTCCCAAATCTGACCTTCCTGAATTTCTCCATCACCCATAACCACATATACTTTATAATCTTTATTATCAAGTTTAGCAGCTAAAGCCATACCATTTGCAGCGGATAAACCTTGTCCTAAAGAACCTGTGGACATATCTACTCCTGCAACTTTTTTCATATCAGGATGACCTTGAAGTTTTGAACCAAACTTTCTTAATGTTAAAAGGTCGTCTTTTGAGTAATATCCTCTTTCCGCAAGAGTTGCATATAATGCTGGAGCTGCATGTCCTTTTGAAAGAACAAATCTATCTCTATCTTCAAATTTTGGATTAGTAGGGTCTATATTCATTTTTTCAAAATATAATACAGTCATTATATCTGCTATTGAAAGCGAGCCTCCTGGATGACCTGACTTTGCAGATGAAACACTCTTTATAATGCTAACTCTTATATTGTTTGCAATATCTTCTCTTTTCAAGATAATACCTCCTATTATATTTCAACAATAACTTTATTGAAGTTGATTTCTCTCTTAGCCATTTTACTTAAATATTCACCAGTTTCTTCTAATTTTATTTCATGTGAAATCATAGGTTCAAATACTATATCTCCTCTTCCCATAAATTCAAGAGTTGTTGTCCAAGCTTTTCCAGGATATGGTTGTGTATAAGAATTCCAAGAACCTTTAATTGTTAACTCACCTCTTAAAATACTTTCAGCCGCATTTGCACTTAAAGGAAGTTCAGTATGTGAAATGCCTACAAACACAATTGTTCCATGTTTTCTTGCCATTAAAAGGGACTGTTCTTGAGTAAATCTACTTCCGGCTGTTTCAACAACCGCATCTGCACCTATACCAGTAATTTTTTTAATCTCCTCAACAGCATTACATTCTTTTGAATTAACAACATGAGTTGCTCCAAGTTTTTTTGCAAGTTCAAGTTTTTCATCAAAAATATCTACCGCTATAACTTTTGTTGCTCCAAATACTTTTGCCCACTGTACTGCAAACTGTCCAATAGGACCACAACCTAATACAACAACACTATCACCAGGTTTAACATCTGCCTTTGATACACCATGACATGCAATACTTGATGGTTCAATTCCAGCTGCTGTTTTATAATCAAGTGTATCTGGAATTATAAGGACATGTTCTTGAGGAACTTTTACATACTCAGCAAGTGCTCCATTTACTCTTGTTCCAATAATTTTATAATCAGGACATAATCCAAACTCACCTTTTTTGCAATATACACATTCACCGCAAGGAACAAGTGGTGCTACTGCTACTCGTGCCCCAACTGTGATATTTTTTACATTTTTACCTACTTCAACTACCTCTCCAGAAAATTCATGTCCAAGTATAATTGGATATGAAGCTCCACCACTTAAACCACTAACCATAGAACGAGGAAGGTCAGAACCACATATACCTACATACTTCACATTTATTAATACTTCTTCATCATTTATTTTAGGAATAGGAACAAATTCATTTCTTACATCTCCTACACCATATAAAACCGATGCTCTCATAGTTTCCATAATATCGCAACTCCTTTTCTTATTTTATTCAAAAATAATATAAGCAAATTTCGTGCCAAACATATATAATATTAAAAAACCTTTATAATATATACTTTTTTGTTTTAATAATACATTTTGTGCACACTTAAACATTATGTAATATATAGTAATACTTTATGTAATATAAAATGTTCCATAATATATAAAGCAAATAGATTTTATATATTTACAAAAAAATCTGTTAAGAAAGTTGCTGGCTCATCAAAAAAATTTACTATTAAGAACCTAAAACAAACAAAAATCTTTTTATATCATCTGTATTATCTCTGCAGTAGACTTCTATTGCTATAAATTTCAATTATAAAATCAGAAAGTGATTTCTCAATAATAAAAAAGTCAATGTAATAAAGTTTCAAAAAAGTAGAAAATATATTTATAAATC
>DXZA01000008.1 GCA_019415525.1 Tyzzerella sp.
TTTGGTTAAATATTTTTTCGAACAAAGTGTAGCAAAAAAGCTTGACCAGTACAGGCAAATGCACATTATATTTTAAGAGATAATGGAATTGAATTGAAGTTGGTATGAGGTATAAATGTAAAGGTAGATTTTATGAAAGAACAATATTTTTATAGAAAATATATAAAAGAAATTGTATCAAAGGCTAATAAAGAGAAGTATTCAGAGTTTAATAATATAGTATATAAAGAACTTGTAAAATGGCTTAAGATACAAGAAATAAAACTAGAACAGGAAATGTTTAAGGCTGTTTTAGCTACAAGTAGAAAAGTGGCAGAAGAATATATAAATTCAGGAGACATTAAAATAAATGAAACAAGTAACTTATATTCTATGTTGTTTCATACATTTACCAATAAGGATGGTGTACATACAGATTCTGCTATATTAAAAAGATACTTAAATGACTTTTTCCCAGTCTTAAAAAAAAGAATAGATGAAGAAAAATTATTAGGAGATAGAGATTTAAGATATAGAAAATTTGATGTTGTAAGTATGGGTAAACTTTTTGATAATATATTGAAATGTGTGGACGGAGATACAGAAATACAGATTGCAAAAATGATGGATGAGTTTGTAAAAAATGATTTAGAATAATATAAAGGTGTATAGAAAATGAAGTTAAAATTTAAAAACCAAGACTTCCAAACCAATGCAGTTAATGCTGTTGTTGATTTGTTTACAGGACAGGAAAAAACACACAGTACTTTTTCTGTAACAAATGATTTGCAGGTGTCTTTAAATGATTTTGGTGTTGGAAATGTTTTAAGAATAGATAGAAATACATTGACAGAAAATATGCATACAGTGCAAAAAAGAAATATTTTGCCATCAACAGAATTAGAAGAATACGATTTTCCTCAGTTTTGTGTTGAGATGGAAACAGGTACGGGAAAAACTTATGTATATACAAAAACTATATTTGAATTAAATAAAAAATATGGATTTACAAAATTTATTATAGTAGTTCCGTCTGTTGCAATTCGAGAGGGTGTTTATAAATCTTTTGAAATTACAAAAGAACATTTTGCATTACATTATGATAATGTGCCAAATAGATATTTTATTTATAATTCTTCTAAATTATCTGATGTGCGACAGTTTGCCACAAGTTCAAATATTGAAATTATGATTATAAATATTGATGCCTTTAAAAAAGCAGAAAATATTATAAATCAGGCACAAGATAAGCTAAATGGTGAAACTGCAATGAAATATATACAGGACACCAAACCTATAGTAATTATAGATGAACCTCAAAGTGTTGATAATACACCAAAGTCAAAAGAGGCTATTGCCTCATTAAATCCTCTTTGTGTATTGCGTTATTCTGCTACACATAAAGAGAAGATAAATTTATTATATCGTTTGACACCGGTAGATGCTTATAATATGGGAATTGTAAAACAAATATCTGTATTTTCAAATAAAGTATTTGGAGGACATAATCAAGCATATGTAAAATTGTTGTCTGTATCTAATGATAATGGATTTAAAGCAAAAATTGAGATTGATGTAAAAAATAAAAAAGGTATTGTTACACGAAAATCAGTTACAGTAAAACAAGATGATGATTTATATTTAATTTCTGGTGAAAGAGATTTATATGAAGGATATAGCATTTTAAATATAGATTGCACACCGGAAATGGAACATATTGAGTTGGATAATACACAAAAAGTATACTTAGACAAATCAATAGGTGACATTGATGAAAATATAATAAAAATGGCACAGATTAGAAAAACCATAGAAGCACATTTGGATAAAGAATTGATATATACAGAAAAGGGCATTAAAGTATTATCTTTGTTTTTTATTGATAAAGTAGATAAATATCGTCATGAAGATGGTTCAGCCGGAATTTATGCTGATATGTTTGAAACTTGCTATAAAGAATTAATTTCAAAACCCAAATATGAACCTATTCGCAATTATTTTTCTTCTGATATTTCAAAAATACATAATGGTTATTTTTCGCAAGATAAAAAAGGTAAGTTTAAAGATACTAATGGAAATACTCTTGCTGATGATGATACATATAATACTATTATGAAAGATAAAGAATGGTTATTGAGTTTTAAATGTCCTTTACGTTTTATATTTTCACACTCTGCATTGAAAGAGGGTTGGGATAATCCTAATGTATTCCAAGTATGTACATTACTTGAACAAAAATCTGATTTTACTCGCAGACAAAAAATAGGTCGTGGTTTACGTCTTTGTGTAAATCAAGAAGGAGAACGTATAGAAGATAAAAATATAAATATTCTTCATGTTATGGCAAATGAAAGTTTTTCAGAGTTTAGTGAAAATTTGCAAAAAGAAATATCAAATGAAACAGGTGTAGAATTTGGTGCGTTACATATTGATTTATTTGCAGGTATAACTTATGAAGATAAAAAAGAAGTTGTACAAACAGTAACACCACAACAGGCAAAAGAAGTTGTAACAATATTAAAAGATGTAGGTGTTATTGATGATAAAGGCAACAAAAAAGAAGATGTTAAAATAGAAGATGTTATACTTCCAAAATCATTATATGATGTAAAAGAAGTAGTTTCTACAATGATTGAAAATGAAAAAGTTGTTGCAGAAGAAATATTAACAGGTTCAACATATACAAAAACTGTAACAGAAGAAAAAACTGTAACATATGAAGATGCAGAAGAATTAATGACACATTTCCAAGAAAAAGGCTATATTACAAGCAGTGGTAAAATAAAAGATACAATGAAAAATGCATTGAAAAATGGTACATTGGATTTACCTAAAAAGTATGAAGCTGCAAGAGAGCGTTTTACAAAAATTATTATGGAAGCAGATAGGAAACCTCCAATTAGAGATGCCTCTAGTGATGTAGTTGTTAAACTTAATAAACAAGTAATGCTTTCACCGGAGTTTATGGAATTGTGGAATAAAATCAAACAAAAAACTGCATATCGTGTACAGATTGATACACCAAAGCTTGTTGAAAATTGTATAAAAGCAATTCAAAATATGCCACAAATTCATAAAGCAAAACTTATTTCTCAAACAGCAAGTATTAATGTTGAAAAATCTGGTATTTCTTATACAGAACAAGAGTTACATACATTTGATATAGGTTATTCTTATGATGTTTTACCGGATATTATTACACAGATTAGTGATGAAACTCTTTTGACGCCAAAAACTATAAATGAAATATTAATTAAAAGTGGTCGTTGTCAGGATTTTTTAAATAATCCACAAGCATTTTTAGAACAAGTTACAGAGATTATACAGTTCTATCGCCATAATTTAGCTATTGATGGAATTAAATATATTAAGCTTGATGGTGAAGAATATTATGCTCAAGAAATATTTGACTCATCAGAATTTATTGCTAATTTAGATAAAAATGCAGTAAAAGTAGAGCATAGCATTTATGATTATATAGTTTATGATAGTAGTTTGGTTGAAAAACCATTTGCTCTTGCATTAGATAATGACCCTGATGTAAAAATGTTTTTCAAAATACCAAGTCGTTTCCATATTGAAACACCAATTGGAACATATAATCCGGATTGGGCTGTATATTTAACAAGAAACGGTGAAGAAAAAATGTATTTCATTTTAGAAGCAAAAGGAAGTACAAGCTTTATGGATTTAAGAACTAAAGAACAATTAAAAATTCATTGTGGTAAAAAACATTTTGAGGCATTGGAAAACGGAATATCAATGGAAGTGGCAACAGATTGGAAAACAATTAAGTTTGGATTATGAAATAATATAGTAACTATAAAAATTTAATTATAATTTTTTGTATATTAAATTATATTCAGAAATGTTTTTTTATACT
>DXZA01000080.1 GCA_019415525.1 Tyzzerella sp.
CAGAAAAACTTGCAGAAGACGGAATTCAGGCAAAAGTAATTAATATTCATACAATAAAACCTATTGATGAAGAACTTATTGTACAGGCTGCAAAAGAATGTGGAAAAGTTGTAACAGTAGAAGAACACTCAGTAATAGGTGGTCTTGGAAGTGCTGTATGTGATGTTTTATCATCAAAATATCCTACACAAGTATATAAAATAGGTGTACAAGATAGATTTGGTGAATCAGGTCCAGCTTTAGAGCTTATAAAGAAATATGAACTTGATGGGGAAGGTATATACAAAAAAGTTAAAGAAGCGTATTTTAAATAATATATATAATACGATTTTTAGTTTAATTAATGGTTAAAAATAAATAATTTTTCTACAAATAATACTTATATAAGAGGGCTGATGAGATTTTCTCGTTAGCCTTTTAATATATATGATAAAGATATATTAAACTAATAATAAAAGAGTTTGTTTTGTTATATATAAATCTATTATTAGAGAGAAGGTTTCAAAAATGATTATAAAAACTATTGGTATTCTTACAAGTGGTGGAGATGCACCAGGTATGAATTCTGCTATAAGAGCGGCTGCAAGAACTGCTATTAATGATGGCATTCGTGTTATAGGTATAAATAGAGGTTATAATGGTCTTATTAATGGTGATATTGTTGAAATAGACAGTAATTTTGTTTCTGATACAATACAGAGAGGTGGGACAATATTATATACTGCAAGATGTAAAGAGTTTTATGAAGAAAGTGGTATAATAAAAGCTGTTGAGAAAGCAAAAGAGCTTGGTATAGATGGTCTTGTTGTAATAGGTGGTGATGGTTCATTTAATGGAGCAATAAAGCTTTGTAAACATGGACTTCCTACTGTTGGTATACCTGGTACTATTGATAATGATATAAAATGTACTGACTATACAATAGGTTTTGATACAGCTTGTAATATTGCTGTTGAAGCAATAGACAGATTAAGAGATACAGCAAGAAGTCATGAAAAATGTAATATCATTGAAGTAATGGGTAGAGATGCAGGTTTTTTAGCTTTAGATGTTGGTTTAGCTGTTGGAGCAACTGATGTTTTAGTTCCAGAAATCAAATGCGATATTGAAAATGAAGTTTGTTCCAATATTATGGCTAGAAAAGCACAAGGAAAAACACATCATATAATTGTTGTTTCTGAAGGTTGTGATATTGATATAAATAATATAGCAAAAATTATTCAGCAAAAAACAGGAATTGAGTCACGTGTTACTGTTCTTGGTCATATACAACGTGGTGGTTCTCCTACAATGCTTGATAGAGTTTATGCTGCTAAAATGGGTAGCTATGCTGTTAAGCTTCTTATAGCAGGGAAATGTAATAGAGTTGTTGCTATACAAAGAAATTATGTAGTTGATTTTGACATTGAAGAGGCTCTTGCAATGAAGAAAACTATTGATTTTGATACTGTTAATTTATGTAGACGTATTTCTAAATAGTATAAGAAATGGATTAAAGTCTTTGATTTTAATCCATTTCTTATTTATTAAGTAAATAATATATAAATATATCCAATTTAGAAAATTCAATATGCTTATTACAAATTTTATATTGTGCAAAATAATATATTTTTATTATAATAGATAAGTATTTTATATTATAAAATACAATTTAAAATATAAAATAAATAAAAATTGAAT
>DXZA01000081.1 GCA_019415525.1 Tyzzerella sp.
GTTCATAATGAACCGGATTTTTTTATTATATATTTTAATATTATTCAGGTTTTCCTGAGTAGATAAATCCTTTAACAGGGTCAACTGTTATAAGTGAATCATTAGCTATAAAATCAACAACTTTTGCATTACACATTATAACAGGTATATCAAGTGCTCTTCCTACGATTTCTGCATGGCAATTTTCTGGATTAGTTACTGGTCCAACAACAATTGCAGATGCTTTTTTCATATATGGAAGAAGCTCATTATTTGTTGATGTTGTTACAAGTATATCTCCTGTTTTAAATTTTTTAGAAGCTTCAGAAGATACTTTAATAACTCTTGCTTTACCGCTTATTTTTTTTGTACCAACACCTGTACCTTTAGCTATTACATCACCAACGATTTCAACTCTTAATGTATTAGTTGAACCAGATACACCAACAGGTACTCCGATAGCAATTACACAAGTATCTCCATTTTCAGCAAGTCCACTTGAAACAGCCATTTTCATAGCTACATCAAATACCTCATCAGATTTGATTGGGTTTTTCTTATAAAGAGATGGACGACATCCCCAAACAAGGTTAAGCTGTCTCCAAATCATTTCATCTAAAGCACAAGCTGAGATTGGGCAAGCTGGTCTGAATTTTGAAATCATTCTTGCTGTAAATCCTGATTTTGTAAGAGAACAAATACAAGATGCATGAAGTTCAGCAGCTGTTGTACAAGCAGCATAGCTTATAGCATTTGTAATATTTGTCTGGTCTGGAGTAAATTTACCGCTAAGCTGTTTTACATAATCAATACTTGATTCTGTTTTTTCAGCAATTCTAGCCATTGTAGAAACAGCTTCAACAGGATAATCACCCTTAGCAGTTTCTCCAGAAAGCATAATAGCATCTGTACCATCAAATATAGCATTTGCAACGTCATTAGCTTCAGCTCTTGTTGGTCTTGGATTTGTAATCATAGACTCAAGCATCTGTGTAGCTGTAATAACTGGTTTGCTGAAATAGTTTGCTTTTTTAATAAGGTCTTTCTGTACAAGAGGAACTTCTTCTGTTGGAATTTCAACACCAAGGTCTCCTCTGGCAACCATAATACCATCAGCAACTTCAAGAATTTCATCAATATTATTTACACCGTCACGGCTTTCGATTTTAGCAAAAACCTGAATATCTGAACCACCATTTTCTTCAAGAACTCTCTTAATATCGATAATATCACTTGCAGAACGAATGAATGAAGCAAATATACAGTCAAATCCCATTTTGATACCAAATTTGATATCTGCAATATCTTTTTCTGTAAGAGCAGGAAGGTTTACAGTAACATCAGGTATATTAACACCTTTATTGTCACTTAAAGCTCCACCATTTTCTACACTACATATTACGTCTGTTCCTTTGATTTCTTCTACTATTAATTCAATAAGACCATCGTCAAGAAGTACTCTTGCACCAACTTCAAGGTCTTTTGGAAGGTCAGCATATGTAACACTTACGATATCCTGAGTTCCTTCAACTTCTCTTGTTGTAAGAGTAAATTTCTGTCCTTTTTCAAGGTGAACTTTATCAACACCAAATTTTTTAATTCTTATTTCCGGACCTTTTGTATCAAGTATAAGAGGGATAGGAGCATTAAGCTCTTCTCTCGCCTGTTTAAGCATATTAATAGTTACACTATGTGATTCATGTGTACCATGTGAAAAGTTAATTCTTGCTGCATCAAGACCATTTTTAATAAGGTCTTTTATTATTTCAACACTTCCTGTAGCTGGACCTAAAGTACAAACTATTTTTGTTCTTCTCATATTACTTATGTTTCCTCCTATGTTAACAAATTAGATTGATAAAACTTTGATTATATCATACATTTCTTTATCAAATTCTTTCTGCATTGAAAGAGCTTCTTCAATATCGATTGTCTGATATTCTCCTTTGTTATATGCAACAATTTTGTTTACATTGCCTTCCATAATTGATTTAACTGCAATATAACCCATTCTTGAAGCATGTATACGGTCTAAAGCTGTTGGTGTACCACCTCTCTGAAGATGTCCAAGTATTGTAGCTCTAGTCTGAATTCCTGTTGTATCCTGAATTTCTTTAGCAAGTTCCTGTGAACCTCCAATACCTTCTGCAACTACAATAAGGTTGTGGTGTTTACCTTTACTTCTGTTTTCAAGAATTTGTTTGATAACTCTTTCACTTGTAGCAAGTTCTTTTTCTTCTGGTATAAGAACTTCTTCAGCACCGCCACCCATTGCACACCATAAAGCAATGTATCCAGCATCTCTACCCATAACTTCACAAACAGAACATCTTTCATGTGAACCTGTAGTATCTCTTAACTTACTAATAGCTTCAACTCCTGTATTAACAGCAGTGTCAAAACCGATTGTATATTCTGAGCATCTAATATCAAGGTCGATTGTAGCAGGAATACCGATACAGTTTACACCATATTTCATAAGTGCTTTACAACCATTAAATGAACCGTCACCACCAATAACAACAAGTGCATCAAGTCCTAAAATTTTATAAATATTAGCTGCTTTCTGCTGACCTTCTTCTGTAAGCATTTCAAGAGCACGAGCTGAATGAAGTATTGTACCACCTCTGCTTAAGATTTCAGATACATCTTTACCTTTAAGGTCTTTAATATCACCATTCATAAGACCGTTGTAGCCTTTTCTAATACCTACTACCTGTATATTATTATTAAGTGCAGTTCTAACAACAGCTCTTAAAGCTGCATTCATTCCTGGTGCATCTCCACCACTTGTAAGAACTCCTATTTTTCTTATTTCTTTTTCCATTTAAAATACCTCCCTGTTTTATATTATACCTTGCTCTAAAAATTTTATTAGATTTTATCCAATAAAATTATTACCTAAATTTATTAAAAAATATATATCAATGGCAAAAAGCCCATTGTTGTTTAAATAATTATACATCTCCAGTTGTTATCTCTCCAAACTGTGTGTATATAACAGCTTTTCCTCTTATTTTAATAGCAGATGTATTTTCTGTAAACTGTGCTATTAAAACTTCACCTGTATCGAGTTTTTCTGTATGATGAATTTTTGTATCTTCACCACGTGTAACTCCTATTATATTAACGCCCTTTTCAAGGGCTTTTACACATACATATGGCGTATTTATAGAATCTATTCTATTTTCCATTGTTTCTATCCCCTTTTATATACTATTTTTCCTTTATACTTACACAATCATTTCCAACATACTGTTTAAGTTCAGAAATTAAATTATTATTTTGATTTACCCAATACTTCCTATCAGCTTTATATACATTACCTTGATTTATATCTTTTATATATACAGGACAATTACCTGAATATTTTGAAAGTATAGGAATAACATCATCAATTTTAATATTGTTATTTTTTCCTATAATTATACCAACAGATAACCATTTTTTTTCTGTATCAGAATCATTTATATCTTTTATATATTCACATATAATTTTGCCATCTTCTTCATCAGAAATATTTACTCTGCCTTCAATTATTATAACATTTTCTTCCGATATAAGTTCAGAAAATCTCTCATATATATTAGGAAAAACAACAGCCTCAATAGTACCATGCATATCTTCTATTGTAATAAACGCCATTTGTTTATTATTTTTTGTATATTTTTTTGTTATACTAGATATTAAACCACCTACTATAACATTTTGATTATCTTTAAGTTCATTATTCTCTTCTCTTGTATCAAGCATAAACTCAAGACTTGTACAGCTTATTTTTCTTTTAAGAAGTTCCTCATATTCTGAAAGGGGATGACCACTTATATATATTCCTAAAACCTCTTTTTCCATAGATAGTATCTTATTACTTGAAAATTCATCAATATCTGGAAGGCTGTCTATATAAGCATTGCTGTTAGAACCATTATCATCTGCCCCAAAGTCAAATAAATTAAGCTGACCTTCTATATTATTTTTTTTAGATTGGTTAATACCATCAATAATATTTTTATATGATGCCATATACTGGCTTCTTTTTCCACCAAAAGAATCAAATGCGCCAGATTTTATAAAACTTTCTATACATCTTTTGTTTATATCATTACCATCAATTCTATTACAAAATTCTGTAAGACTTTTATAATATCCATTTTTTTCTCTCTCTGTTACAATAGATTTTATCATATTTCGACCAACATTTTTTATTGCTGCAAGTCCAAATCGTATTTTACCATTATATACTGAAAAATGTCCATATCCTTCATTTATATCTGGTGGAAGAAGTTCTATACCCATCTTTTTACATTCTTCAATATATCCTGATACTTTTGATGTATTATCCATTATTGATGTCATAAGAGCTGCCATAAATTCAACTGGATAATGATACTTTAACCAAGCTGTAACATATCCAATAACAGCATAACAAGCTGCATGTGATTTATTAAAAGCATATTTTGCAAAATCAGTCATTTCATCAAATATTTTTTCTGCAATATCTGCTGGAATACCATTTTTAACACAACCAGGAACTTCTCCTTCTATTCCATAAACAAAGTTTTTTCTTTCCTCTGCCATGACAGACTCTTTTTTCTTTGACATAGCTCTTCGTACAAGGTCACTTCGTCCAAGGCTATATCCAGCAAGGTCACGAACAATTTGCATAACCTGCTCTTGATAAACAATACAGCCATAAGTCGTATTAAGAATAGGTTTTAAAGAATCATGAGTATATTTAATATCATTCTGATTATTTTTACCTTTTATATATTTAGGTATAAAATCCATAGGACCAGGACGATATAAAGAAATTCCCGCTATTAAATCTTCTAATCTTGTAGGCTGAAGTTCTCTCATAAACTGCTTCATGCCATTACTCTCAAGCTGAAAAACGCCTTCTGTTTTACCTTGAGAAATCATTTCATAAACACCAGCATCATCATCTGGTATATTATCAATATCTATTGAAATGCCATGTATTCTTTCAATTTCTTTAATAGCATTTTGAATTACTGTAAGAGTTCTAAGTCCAAGAAAATCCATTTTTAAGAGACCTAACTCTTCAAGTGTTGTCATAGTAAACTGAGTAGTTATAGCACCATCATTAGAATTTAATGGCACATATTCCATAACAGGGTCACGACAAATAACAACACCTGCTGCATGGGTAGAGGAATGTCTTGGAAGACCTTCAAGTCTCATTGACATATCTATAAGATACTTTGTATTTTCATCTTCATTATATGCCTTCATAAGCTCCGGATTCATTTCTAAAGCTTTTTTAATTGTTATACCTAATTCAGTAGGTATCATTTTTGAAACTTTATCTACGTCTGCATAAGGCATAGCAAGTGCTCTACCTACATCTTTTATGGCAGCTCTTGCAGCCAAAGTACCAAAAGTTATTATTTGAGCAACATGGTCTTCACCATATTTTCTTATTACATAATCTATTACCTCTTGACGTCTTTCATAACAAAAATCAACGTCAATATCAGGCATACTTACTCTTTCCGGATTTAAAAATCTTTCAAAAATAAGGTCATATTTTATAGGGTCAATAGTTGTTATAGAAAGACAGTATGAAATAATACTTCCTGCTGCAGAACCTCTACCAGGACCAACTATAATACCATTATCCTTTGCATATTTTATAAAATCCCAAACTATAAGAAAATAATCTACATATCCCATTTGCTCTATAATATCAAGCTCATATATAAGTCTTTCTTTTAGTTCTTGTGATGGATTTTTATATTTTTTGTAAAATCCGTCAAAACAAAGTTCTCTAAGATATTGGGCAGCAGTTTTTCCTTCAGGAACATCAAATTTTGGCAATTTCAAATCATGAAACTTAAATTCAACATTACACCTTTGAGATATTTTCCAAGTATTTTCAAGAGCCTCTTCTGCATAAGGAAATAACTCATACATCTCATCAATTGATTTCAAATAAAACTGACTTCCTTCATATCTCATTCTATCTTCATCATTTACAGTTTTACCTGTTTGTATACAAAGAAGTATATCATGAGGAACACTATCCTCTTTATTTATATAATGACTATCATTTGTGCATATAAGTGGTATACCTGTTTCTTTACTCATTCTTATAAGAGAATGATTTACTATTTTTTGTTCTTTTATTCCGTGGTCTTGAAGTTCAAGAAAAAAGTTACCTCTTCCGAATATTTCATCATATTCAAGGGCAACTTCTTTTGCTTTTTCATATGAAACCTGAAGTATATTTCTAGAAACAGGACCAGCAAGACATGCACTTGAAGCAATAATGCCTTTATGATATTTCTTTAAAAGTTCAATATCTATTCTAGGTTTATAATAAAAACCTTCTATAAAGCCATAAGACACAAGCTTTATAAGGTTTTGATATCCTTCATTATTCTCTGCAAGGAGTACAAGATGACAATAATTAAAACCTGTATTTTCTTTAGAAAATCTTGATTTAGAAGCAACATAAACTTCACAACCAATGACAGGTTTTATACCTTGTGCTTTAGCCTCTTTATAAAACTCAATAGCACCATACATAGCTCCATGGTCAGTTATAGCCAACGCATCCATGTTAAGTTCTTTAGCCCTTGCAATAAGTTCTTTTATTTTTGCAGAACCATCAAGAAGACTATATTCAGTGTGTACATGTAAGTGTGTAAAATGTTTTTTATTCTTAACTGAATTTTCCATAATTAATCACTTAATATCTCCTTCCTGATTTTTCATTATATATTTTATCACAAAAGTTATTAATAATAAAATACCACATACACATTAAAAATAAAATTTACATTTTAAATTACTACTATAAAAACAGTACAACTTTTAGTATGCATAATGCTTAAAATAATATCATTTTTCGTCATATTATATGATATGTTTTCATAAATAATATTTAGCATACTATAATTTTTTTTGACTTTTCATATTAAAAAAGAGCTGACCAAAAGGTCAGCCCTTAAAATTATTCATCAAAATTACTGCTGTTCAGCAAGTCTTTTGTATGATTCATATCTTTCTTTAGCATCCTGTTCTGTCTTAGCGAAGAGTTCTTCAGCTATTTCAGGGAATGTTCTCTTAAGTGAGCTGTAACGAACTTCACTTGCAATGAATTCCTGGAAGTTTCCAGTTGGTTCTTTAGAGTCTAATGTAAATGGATTCTTTCCTTCTGCTTTAAGAAGTGGATTGAATCTATACATATGCCAGTAACCAGCTTCAACTGCACGTTTGATTTCATTCTGAGCACCGCTCATACCACCTTTAATACCGTGGTTGATACATGGAGCATAAGCAATGATAAGAGATGGTCCATTGTATTCTTCAGCTTCTTTAAGAGCTTTTACAAGCTGTGCCTGATTAGCACCCATAGCAACCTGTGCTACGTATACATAACCATAGCTCATAGCCATCATACCAAGGTCTTTTTTCTTAACTCTCTTACCTGATGCAGCGAACTGTGCAACAGCAGATGTTGGTGTAGCTTTTGAAGCCTGTCCACCTGTATTTGAGTAAACTTCTGTGTCAAATACAAAGATATTAACGTCTTCACCTGAAGCAAGAACGTGGTCTACACCGCCGTAACCGATATCATAAGCCCATCCGTCACCACCGAATATCCACTGTGATTTTTTAACAAGCTGATCTTTATTTTCAAGTACGAAATCAACGATTTCTTTAGCTTCTCCATCAAAGCTTCCTGCTGTAAGAACTTCTACAAGTTTAGCAGATGCAGCTTTTGAAGCTTCACCCTGTGCCATTGTATCAATCCAAGCTGTTGCAGCTTCTTTTACATCTTCAGCACAACCCATAGCCATAAGAGCTTCAAGTTTACCTTTGATGTTTTCTCTCTGCTGTCTTACAGCTGTTGCCATACCTAAACCAAATTCAGCATTATCTTCGAATAATGAATTTGACCAAGCAGGACCTTTACCTTCATGGTTTGTTGTATATGGTGTTGTAGGAGCTGAACCACCCCAGATTGATGAACAACCTGTTGCATTAGCTACATACATTCTATCACCAAAGAGCTGTGTGATAAGTTTAGCATATGGTGTTTCACCACAACCAGCACAAGCACCTGAGAACTCAAGTAATGGCTGTTCGAACTGGCTACCTTTAACAGACATTTTGTCCATTGGGTTAGCTTTTGGAGAAAGTGACATTGCATATTCCCAGTTAGCAGCTTCAGCTGACTGAGTAGCAAATGGTTTCATAACAAGAGCTTTTTCTTTAGCAGGGCAAACTTTAGCACAGCTTCCACAACCAAGACAGTCAAGTGAAGAAACCTGCATTCTGAATTTATATCCTTCAAATCCTTTTCCTTTAGCCTGTACAGAAACGAATTCAGCTGGAGCATTTGCAGCTTCTTCTTCTGTTAAAAGGAATGGTCTGATTGTAGCATGTGGACATACATAAGCACACTGGTTACACTGTATACATTTTTCTGGGTCCCATTCTGGAAGGTCAACAGCAACACCACGTTTTTCGTAAGCAGCTGTACCAACTGGAACAGTACCATCTTCGTGTCCAAGGAATGCACTTACAGGAAGGTTATCTCCAAGACGTGCATTTACACTCTTAACGATTGTTTCAACATATTTTGGAAGTTCAACTGTTTCTTCAACTTTTGTTTCAGAAGCATTAGCCCAATCAGCAGGAATAGCAAATTCTTTAGCACCATCTACACCCTGGTCAACAGCAGCATAGTTCATGTTAAGGATTGCATCACCTTTTTTACCATATGATTTTTTGATAGCAGCTTTCATGTAGTCTACTGCTTCATCAATAGGAATGATGTTTGCAAGTTTGAAGAATGCTGACTGTAATACAGTATTAATTCTGTTTCCAAGACCGATTTCTTTAGCAATCTGTGTACCATTGATTACATAGAATTTAGCATTCTTTGTAGCAAGAGCTTTTTTCATTTCTGCTGGAAGGTTAGCTTCGATTTCATCAGCTGACCATTCTGTATTAAGAAGGAATGTACCACCATTCTTTAAGTCAGAAACCATATCATACATATGAACATATTCCTGTTTGTGACAAGCTACGAAGTCAGCTTTTTTAACAAGGTATGTTGAACGAATTGGTTTTTTACCGAAACGTAAGTGTGACTGTGTGATACCGCCTGATTTCTTTGAGTCATAATCAAAATATGCCTGAGCATACATATCTGTATGGTCACCAATGATTTTGATTGAGTTTTTATTAGCACCTACAGTACCGTCAGCACCAAGTCCCCAGAATTTACAACTAATTGTTCCGTTATCTCCGTTTACATCAATGTCTTCTCCAACTTCAAGAGAAAGATTTGTTACGTCGTCAACGATACCAATTGTAAAGTGGTTTTTAGGAGCATCAAGTTTAAGGTTGTCATATACTGCAATAATCTGAGCAGGTGTTGTATCTTTTGAACCAAGACCATAACGTCCTGCAACAACAACTGGTTTGATATCAGCTTCAAAGAGAGCTGTACAAACATCCTGATATAAAGGTTCGCCTAATGCACCAGGTTCTTTTGTTCTATCAAGAACAGCAATTTTCTTAACTGTTTTTGGAATAGCAGCAAGCATTTTTTCTGGTACAAATGGTCTGTAAAGATGTACTTTAAGAAGACCAACTTTTTCACCTTTAGCTGTTAAGTAATCAATTGTTTCTTCGATAGCTTCACATACAGAACCCATAGCAATGATTAATCTGTCTGCATCTTCAGCACCGTAGTAATTGAAAAGGTTATATGTTCTTCCTGTTATTCTGCTGATTTCTTTAAGGTATTCTTCAACAACAGAAGGAATATTTTCATAATATTTATTTGAAGCTTCTCTTCCCTGGAAGTAAATATCAGGGTTCTGAGCTGTACCACGAAGAACTGGATGTTCTGGGTTTAATGAATTTCTTCTGAATTCATTAACAGCATCCATATCTACGATTTTTGCTAATTCATCATAATCGATACATTCAACTTTCTGAATTTCATGTGATGTACGGAAACCATCAAAGAAATGAAGGAAAGGAACTCTACCTTTGATAGCACTAAGGTGTGCAACAGAAGCAAGGTCCATAACTTCCTGAACTGAGTTAGAAACAAGCATAGCAAAACCTGTCTGACGACATGCCATAACGTCCTGATGGTCACCAAATATTGATAATGCATGTGTAGCAAGAGCACGAGCACTTACATGGAATACACCTGGAAGTAACTCACCAGCTATTTTATACATGTTAGGAATCATAAGAAGTAATCCCTGAGATGCTGTATATGTTGTTGTTAAAGCACCTGCTGAAAGAGAACCATGAACAGCACCAGCTGCACCAGCTTCTGACTGCATTTCAATAACTTTTACTTGCTGTCCAAAAATATTTTTCTTTCCATTTGCAGACCAATCGTCTGTTTTCTCAGCCATTGGAGATGATGGAGTGATAGGGAAAATAGCTGCAACTTCTGTAAATGCATATGATGCAAATGCAGCAGCTTCATTTCCGTCCATTGTTTTCATTACTTTAGACATAAATTTTTTCCTCCTTTGAATATACCTTTCGGTCATAATTTATTACAGTTGCTAGTTACAACTGTAAAAGTTACTGTTGTTATGTAATCCCTTAAAAATTTCTGTAAAGTTTAACCCTTTATTAAAAATATTACAGTATACTATAAACATAACACCTCCTTTATTATATGCTAATATTAAATTTATTTCAATATTTATATGAGAATTACATCAAAAAATTTTTATAGTGTCATAATAATTGTCACTTATTAATAAATTTTAATATGTATACACTATGCAATCCCTTATACCATTGTAAGTTTTATATAAATACAAAAAACAGAGATACACTTATATTTTTAAATTTTTGTGCTCTCTGTTTATAATCAAAAATTTTTAATTATTATCATTTATATTTTTAGCAAGATAAAGAAGGTCTGATTTCATATAGCTTCTCAAGTCATAGAATGGTATATTAAATTCAGAATATGTTCTTCCATCTTTGTTTTTTATTAATATTACAAGATTATTTTCTTCAACATAAAAATTATTTTCTATTGTTGTTTCAATATTTTCAGAAACAGAAACAGGATATTTTTCTGGATTTGCTGTCCACATTTGTGTAAGCTCATCTATTATATATGATTTATAATTATCATTTTTAAAGAAATCACTAAGTTTCATTTCACTTTGTTTATCAAGATTTATTGTTACAGGTGTCATTATTGTTGCCCCTACACCATTAGGCTCTTCTTTTATACCACTTCTTAAAAAACTTATTATATGTGATGTTTTAGTTTTTACTTCAACTGTTTCATTCCAATAATACTTTGTTGTTTTATCCTCTTCTATTTTTGATTGATTTGCAAAAATTTTTATATCATCCATAATTTTTGTTACATATGAACTATTAAGATTTTCTTCATAATTTTTATCATTTAGCCCACTTATAACAGGTACTTCAACAATATATTCCATATCAACATCTGAATATGAAAATCTATTAACATTTACTATAGGACTTTTTGTAATCTCTGTTTTTATTGTTATAATCTTATTTTCTTCATCCCATTCAACTATTGTTCCAAAATTATTTGCTATAAAATCAGACGGAACATAAAGACAACCATTTATATTTTTAGGTGTATCATCTAAATATATACTATAACCATTTATCGTTGCTTCATTTTTTCCTTCGTTTATTTCAGCTTCTGTTCCTCTAAGACTTACAACAACTGCTGATTTTTCTGTATTCCACTCAACTTTTCCTCCCATTTCCTCAACAATTTCTCTAAGTGGAAGAAAAAACTTTCCTGTTGCACTATCAAAAACAGGCTTATTACTATTGTTATCTTCAAATTCAACAGTTCCACCTTCTTCATATTGGTCTTCAACAACAGAAAATTGTTTTTCATAATCATCTCTCATTTTTGTTGTAAATGCTACTACAGCGGCCATCATAACAACACCTGTCACAATTACAGCAAAGTATTTGTTAATCTTCATTATTTTTCCTCCCAAAAAAGCAGATATTAGCTTCTTTATATACAAATTTAATTAAATGCATTATATTATAACAACAGCATAATGTAAAGATTAAAAGAATTCACAGTTAAAGTGTATCATTACGAAACAAAGTTTGCTAACTAACCATTTTTTATACACTTCTTATATATTTATATGTATTTTTTTTAAGAACTTTTATTTATTTTGTATAATATTGTTGATTTTTTAACACATATATTGTATAATAAAAATGTAATATAATTCTTTACTTTAAGGGGGTCTGCGTTATGAAAAACAATACTATTATAACTATCAGTCGTGAATATGGAAGTGGCGGAAGAATAATAGGCCAAAAACTTTCTGAAAAACTTGGAATTCCTTTCTATGATAACGAACTTATTACTCTTGCAGCTGAACGCAGCGGTATAAATGAAGAATATTTTAAAGAAGTCGATTCTATGCCAAAAAGCAGTATAATTTTATCACTTTCTGTACTTTCTCCTTCTACAGAAGTATATGGAATGCCTTTAAATGAAAAAATATTCCTTACACAATCAAAAGTAATACATGAAGTAGCAGAAGAAGGTTCTTGTGTTATTGTTGGAAGATGTGCTGATTTTGTTCTTGAGAACAATCCTAATGTAGTAAATGTTTTTATACATTCCTCTATGTCAAACAGAATAAAAAGAGTAAAAGAAGTATATGGTGACAAAGTTCATGATAATGTTGAATCATATATCAAAAAAATTGATAGACGTCGTGCTAGTTATTATTCATTCTTTACAGATAAAAGTTGGGGCAAAGCAAATAATTACAGCTTAGTTTTAAATAGCGACCAAATAGGTATTGATAACTGTGTTGATATGATAATTGAATATATAAATAAACGTGACGATTATAATAAATAAACTAAATATTTAATAAAAAAAGACGGATTAAAAATCCGTCTTTTTTTACACCATAAAATATATTACACAGTTTTAAACAAAATTAAATTTATTCGTTATCTTCCTGAAACCTTGGTATAAAGAAAAATTTCCATGTTATAAATATAACCGCAACCGCTAATACTCCTATAAGATTTTCTAACGCTCCTGAGTGAGATATTATAACCTGCCTTGCAACAGCAAATAATACAAGTTCTATAACAGAACCTGGAGTATTTTTTAAAAGCATTTTTATAAATTCAATACCTACAACTATTGTAAGAGCATATTCTAAAGTATCATTTAAACTTATTCCACCAGTTATAAAGCTTTTAATATCACAAAAAAGTAATACCAAAGATACAATCAAAGCTATTGTAAGCATTATAGCTATAACAAGTTCTATGTACTCAGAAATCTTAATAAGAATATGTTTTAATTTTTTCTCCATAAAGCCAAGCCTCCTTAATTAGTAAAAATGGTACCTTTAAAATCGGGTCATATATATGGCTCGGTTTCCAAGGTACCAAACTTTTGTTGTTTTTTGTAAAAAACTGCGACTTATGCTTTTGTTATCCAGCCGAACTTGTCTTCAACAGCTCCGCTCTGAATTCCTGTTATTGTGTCATACACTTTCTGTGATACATTTCCTATTTTTCCATCATTTATAGTAATTTTTTTACCTTCCCATTCAAGAACACCAATAGGAGAAATTACAGCAGCTGTACCTGTACCAAAAGCTTCATCAAGCTTTCCATTTTCTGCTGCTTCAAAAACTTCTTCAATAGATACTCTTCTTTCTGTAACTTTATATCCTGCATCTTTAAGAAGTTCTATTGTTGACATTCTTGTAATACCTGGAAGTATACTTCCATTAAGTTCTGGTGTTACAATCTCACCATCAATAACAAACATAACGTTCATTGTTCCAACTTCTTCTATATATTTTCTATTTATACCATCAAGCCAAAGAACCTGTGTATAACCTTTTTCTTCAGCAATAACCTGTGATTTAAGGCTTGCAGCATAGTTAGCAGCTGTTTTAGCATATCCAAGACCGCCTTTTACAGCTCTTACAAAGTCATCTTCAACATAGATTTTTACAGGATTAATACCTTCTTTATAGTATGCACCAACAGGTGATAAAATTACTATAAATTTATATGTATGTGAAGGATGAACACCTACGTGAACATCTGTTGCAATTACGAATGGTCTTATATAAAGGCTTGTTCCTGGTTCTGTTGGAATCCAATCTTTTTCAATTTTAACAAGTTTTTTTATTCCTTCAATGGCAAAATCAACATCTAACTCTGGTATACAAAGTCTTTTATTTGATTCATTAAGACGCTCCATATTTTTTTCAGGTCTAAAAAGGCGAATATCACCATCAACACCATAATATGCTTTAAGACCTTCAAATGTAGCCTGTCCATAGTGAAGAACCATAGAAGCTGGTTCCATCATAAGAGGACCATATGGCTCAATTCTTGCATCGTGCCAACCTTTACCTTCTGTATAATCCATAACAAACATATAGTCTGTATAATAGTTTCCAAAACCAAGATTTTTCATATCTGGTTTTTCTTTAAGATTTTTTGACTCAATAAATTTTATTTCCTGCATTTTTATTCCCCCATTTAACTACAAAAGTTATATACATTATAGAATTTATACAAATACCTATAAATGTATACAAAACAAATAATGTTAAATTGTATTCTATCACATTTAATATTAGTGTGCAATATAATTAACAATTTCAGAAAGTTTTATTTCCTGTACATTACCGTCTTCCATATTTTTAAGAGAAACTCTATCCTCTTCTATTTCTGTATCACCAATTATAACAGAATATTTAGCTCCTATTTTATTCGCATATTTCATCTGAGCTTTTACACTTCTTCCAACTGTATCACACTCAGCTTTGATACCTTCTTTTCTTAAATTATATGTTATAGCTTGTGCCTTAACAAAACCTTTTTCACCAATAGCACCTATATAAATATCTTTTTGTGGTTTATTTTCAAATTTGCCACTTTGTGCCTCAAGAGTAAGAAGTAATCTTTCCATACCAAGACCAAAACCAACAGCACCTGTTGGCTGTCCACCACATTCTTCTATAAGTTTATCGTATCTTCCCCCACCACAAACTGTACCTTGTGCACCAATACTGTTTGTAACAAATTCAAATACTGTTCTTGTATAATAGTCAAGACCTCTTACTATCATTGGGTCAACAACAAATTTTATACCCATTTCAGTAAGTATTTCCTGTACTTTTTCAAAATGAGCAGTACATTCTTCATCAAGACATTCAAGTACAGATGGAGCATTTTCAATTATTTTTTTACATTTTTCTTCTTTACAATCTAAAACTCTAAGAGGATTTTTTTCATATCTTTCTTTACAAGTAGGACAAAGATTTTCAAGATTTTCTCCTATAAAATCTCTTAAGGCCTTATTGTATCTCCCACGACATTCAGGACAACCAAGACTATTAAGTCTTAATTCAATATCTTTTATACCAAGGCTTTCAATAAGTCTTGCAGCAACAGATATTGCCTCTGCATCCTGTGCTGGACTTAATGAACCAAGCATTTCAACTCCAAACTGATGGAACTGTCTTTGTCTTCCTGCCTGAGCTTTTTCATATCTAAATGTTGGTGCTGAAAGATAATAAAGTTTTATTGGCTGTGGCATATTATGCATACCATGCTCAATATATGCTCTTGCAATACCTGCTGTACTTTCTGGACGAAGTGTTATACTTCTATCACCTTTATCATTAAAAGTATACATTTCTTTATTTACAATATCAGTTGTTTCACCAACACCTCTTAAAAAAAGCTCTGTATGTTCAAATATAGGTGTTCTTATTTCTTCTATTCCTGAACTTTCACAAATCTCTCTTATTTTTGCTTCAACTTTCTTCCATTCTTTTATTTCTGCACCGAACATATCTCTAGTGCCTCTTGGTGCTTGTGTAAGCATATATAAAACCTCCTTAAAACCCTTTGAGTCCTTCTTTTTTTCTATCAAGCATTTCATCTATTCTTGATATATAATCATCAACGCTTTTAACATTGAAAATTCTTTCTATTCTTCCTGTTTCTTTATCAACAGTTTTTGTTGTTGCTCCGGCACCACAGCCAAATATTGTTTGATTTTCTTCCATAATCTCAACATTATATATACCTTCTGTGCCTTCTTTGCAATATCCAACATTTTCAAAACTTCCAACCATATTTTTTTGACGATACATATAATATGGTTTAAGTCCCATTTTTTCAGCATAGCTATATGAAACTGAAAGCATTTTTTCCATTTCTTCAAGACTTGTAAGTGTATACAAATCAAATTGCTCTTTTAATCTTGAAGCCCTCTTTACTGCAAGAGTATGAACTGTAACATTTTCTGGTGAAAGTTTCATTATTTCTTCCATAGTATGAGCAACATCTGCTGCTTTTTCCTCCGGAAGCCCTAATATAATATCCATATTTATATTATTATGACCTATTTCTCTTGCTTTTTCAAATATATATTTTATATCCTCAACAGTATGTTTTCTGCCTATCAAATCAAGTGTTTTCTGGTTCATAGTTTGAGGATTTATTGATATACGAGAAACATTATGGTTTTTCATAATAACAAGTTTTTGTTCTGTTATTGTATCTGGTCTACCTGCTTCAACAGTATATTCAACAGTATTTTTAACATCAAAATTATTATCAACAGCAGTTAAAAGTCTTTCAAGCTGTTCTTCATTTAAAGATGTAGGTGTACCTCCACCTATGTATATATTTTTTACATTATATTTTGAAGTATAGTCACTTATAAATTCAATTTCTTTTATTAATGTATCAATATATTTATCAACTTTATTTTTATATTGAAACAGAGGATATGATGTAAAAGAGCAATAAAGGCATCTTGTAGGGCAAAATGGTATACCTATATATACACTTATATCATCTTTGTTACTTGCTTTTAATATATTTCTTTCTTCGAGAGCAACTTTAATACTAAGTTTAGCTTTTTCTTCAGAAACAAAATATTTTTCACAAAGAAAATCTAATGCTTCTTTTTCTGTCATACCATCATCTATAAGGTCATTTACAGTTTTTGCAGGTCTTATTCCTGTAAGTATTCCCCAAACTGGAGTATATCCTGTTATTTTTGTAAGAAGTCTAAATATAGCAGTTTTTATCTTTCTCTTTTTTTCTTTTATATTAATTATTTCAGATTTATCAAAACTTTCTTCATATCTTCCTACAAACTTACCACAATCATAAAGTTCTGCACCATTTATACCATTTTCAAGTATGCTTATTACTGTATATGTTTCATCTGATATTTCATCTGTTTCATAATAATGTCTGTTAGGATAAAAAACCTGTACAATAGTTTGTACTTCGTGAGGCAAATTATGCCCCTTTAATATAAATTTTATCATATCAACAACCCTTAAAAATATTTTTCCTTATACAACCAAAAAGGTTTGAGGGCTGAAAAAGCACCCCAAACCATTTTTTCAAAAATTTCTTTCACTGTCAAGAAGAATTGTAACAGGTCCATCATTAAGAAGTTCAACTTTCATTTCAGCCTGAAATATACCTGTTTCAACCTTTAAAGGCAGTTCTTTTGCACGTCTTACAAATTCCTCAAATATACTCTGTGCATCTTTTGGAGATGCTGCTGTTGCATAACTTGGACGTCTACCCTTTCTTGCATCACCATAAAGAGTAAAATTAGGAACAATAAGAAGTTCACCTTCTATATCCTTAAGAGAAAGATTCATTTTATCATTCTCATCTTCAAATATTCTTAAATTAACTATTTTTTCAAGCATATAGTCCATTACTTTTTCATCATCAGAATTAATCATTCCAACAAGAACAATAATGCCTCTTTTTATTTCGCCAACAACATTTCCATCAACAGAAACCTTTGCCCACGAAACCCTTTGTATTACTCCACGCATAAAAGCCTCCGTTTATGTTGTAACTCTTTCAATATCTCTTACACCTGCAATATTTTTAAGTCTTCTACTTATCTTTTCAAGCTGTTCTTTACTTGAAATTTCAATAGTAACATTAAATATTGCTACAAGGTCTTTATTTGTTCTTGCATTAAGAGCCTTAACAAGTATACCTTCTTCAGAAAGAACTCTTGATATATCAAATATAAGATTAACTCTTTCATCAGCAACTATTCTTATTTCAGCAAAATAAGAAACATCTTCATTTGCAGTTTGAGCCTTATCTGCCCATTCTGTTTCAACGAGTCTGTGTCTTTCGTCTTCAGTAAGATTTATAATATTTATACAATCAGTTCTGTGTACAGTAACACCTCTACCTTTTGTTACAAAACCAATTATTTCATCACCAGGTACAGGAGAACAGCATCTTGAAAACTTAACAGCAACATCTCCTATTCCTTTTACAATGACACCACTTTTACTTTTTTCAGCTTTACCATTTTTAGCTCCATGAGCTTCCATTTTTTTAAGAAGGTCTTCAGCAGTTTGAGCTTTATTTTTCTCTTTCTGAAGTTCTTCTATAAAACGGTTTACAACTTGACCTTCTTTGATACCACCATGACCAACACCGGCACAAAGAGCATCCCAATCTTTGTATACAAATTTACTTACAACTGTATCAACCCATTCAGGTCTTATAAGTTCAGAAACTGTATAACCTTTTTTCTTTATATCTTTTTCAATAAGTTCTTTTCCTCGAATTATATTTTCTTCTTTAAACTCTTTCTTAAACCACTGATTTATTTTTGTTCTTGCTTGAGAACTTTTTACAAGGTTAAGCCAATCTCTACTTGGACCTTTTGAGTTATTCGAAGTAATAATTTCTATACGGTCACCATTTTGAACTTTATAGTCAAAGTTTACAATTTTATTATTTACTCTTGCCCCTACCATTTTATTTCCAACAGCAGAATGTATCATATATGCAAAGTCAATAGGTGTAGAACCTTTAGGAAGACTTATAACATCTCCTCTTGGTGAAAAAGCATAAACTTGGTCATCAAATATATTAAGGTCTGTTTTTATAGTATCCATAAATTCCTTATTATCTGACATATCCTTTTGCCATTCAAGGATTTGTCTAAGCCAAGTAAGTTTTGCTTCTTCTTTTGCAGAAGATTTTTCTCCACCTTTACCTTCTTTATATTTCCAATGGGCAGCGATACCATACTCACTTGTACGATGCATATCCCATGTTCTTATCTGAATTTCAAAAGGTTCTCCCTCTGGGCCTATAAGTGTATTATGAAGTGACTGATACATATTAGGCTTTGGCATTGCTATATAGTCCTTAAACCTTCCAGGCATAGGCATATACATATCATGAACAATACCTAAAACTGCATAACAATCTTTCACATTATCAACTATGGCACGAATAGCAAAAAGGTCATAAATTTGGTCAATAGTTTTATTTTGATTAACCATTTTTTTATAAATACTAAAGAAATGTTTACTTCTTCCATCAACCTTACCTTTTATTCCAGCCTCTTCCATTTTGGCCATAACATCATTTACTATTCTTCTTACAAACTCTTCTCTTTCAGCTTTTTTATGTTCTATTTTGTGTGCTAAATCATAATATTCTGTAGGATTAAGATATTTAAAACAAAGGTCTTCCATTTCGGTTCTTATTTTACTAATACCTAATCTATGAGCCAATGGAGCATATATATCCATTGTTTCTTGTGCCTTTTCCCTTTGTTTTGCCTCAGTCATATAGTTAAGTGTACGCATATTATGAAGTCTGTCAGCAAGCTTTATAAGAATAACTCGTATATCCTTTGCCATAGCAAGGAACATTTTTCTATAATTCTCTGCTTGTATTTCTTCTTTTGACGCAGAATATGAAAGTTTACTAAGCTTTGTAACACCATCTACAAGTATAGCTATTTCTTCACTAAATAGATTTTTTATATCATCATAGGTATATGGTGTATCTTCAATAGTATCATGAAGAATTCCCGCAACTATTGATTCCATATCAAGCTCAAGTTCCGCAAGTATATATGCAACTTTTAACGGATGAATAATATAAGGCTCTCCGGAACGTCTTTTCTGGTCCTTGTGTGCATCTACCGCAAGTTTATAAGCCTTTTCTACCATAGTGAATTCCTTAGTAGGGTGATAAGTTTTTATCTTTTCAATCAACTGCTGATAAAGTTCTTCTTCTATTGGTATAGCCACAAAAATCACCCCTTTTCACTAAAAATAAAATTTATAAATAATATTATAGTAATTACACAAAAATTTTTCAAGTATACTCTATACCAAAAACAGCTAAAATATTTAAAAATTACTTATTTTCAAAATTAAGCAAGCCTCTATTATATTTTACTTTAAGTATTCTTTCAACAGACTTATCAATTCTCTCTTCACTAATTGTACCATTTTTAACACTATTTAATATATAATTATATACAACATCCGGATTTTTTGGCATAAGAAAAATATCTATGTCTGCATCTATTCCATACTGTGCTATTTCTTCATCTGTATAATAATTAGTAATCGCTCCCATATCAAGAGCATCTGTTATTACTATTCCATCAAACCCCATATAATCTCTAAGCATCTTGGAAATCATTGTTTTAGATAATGATGTAGGAAGATTTGATTTATCAACATTAGGTACTTTTATATGACTTGCCATAATAAAATCAACATCATTTTCTATCGCTTCCTCAAAAGGAATAAGTTCACAGTTTTCAAGCCTTGTTATATTATGTTCAACAAATGTTTCTGTTGTATGTGTATCTGTATATGTATCACCATGCCCTGGAAAGTGCTTCACACAAGAACTTACATTATTTTTTTGAAGTCCATTTATGGCAGAAACAACAAACTCTGATACCACTTCCGGTGTACTTCCAAAGGCTCTATCACCTATAACTGTATTTTCAGGATTTGTATTTATATCAGCAACAGGTGCAAAATCCACATTAAAACCAAGTTCCAATATTTCTTTTGCAATTATACTCATATTGTTTTCTGCTTCATTAGGATTTCCACTTTGCCCCATTTGCTGTGCAGTAGGTATTTGTGGTGTATTTATATTTCCACTGTAATGAAGTCTTGATACTCTGCCACCTTCCTCATCAATCCCTACAAAAAGAGGTATTTCACTTTCATTTTGTAAACTATCAATATACTCTTTCGTTTGTTCTTCTGTATCTATATTCTCACCAAAAAGTATTACACCTGATGGCTTTATATATTTGATATCAGAAATAATATCATCATTTATTGAAGTAATACCATTATCTTGATTATCTCTTCTCCAAGCAAGCATAAACATTTGTCCTACTTTTTCTTCAATGGTCATATTAGAAATTAAATTTGATATATATTCATCTCTTATTTCACTAGATGTTTTTTCTGTATTATCATCCATATTTCCATCATAAAGTGTATACTCTTCAAATTTATCTTCTTGTCTTGGATTATATATATAGCTACAACCTGAAAGAATTAAAACTAACATAATAAAAGCAATAAATTTTTTCAACAAATCTCCTCCCTTTAAGATTATATAAAAATTATATTATTTTTGAATTAAAAAGGCAATTACATATATTATTAATTGCTTTACATGATTATTTACTATATAATATCTTGTAATAAAATTTATGGAGGTATTTTTTTAATGAAACTTCAAAGACTTTTAAGCTATGTAAGAAGAGCCGTTGATGACTATAATATGATAGAAGAAGGCGATAAAATTGCAATTGGTGTATCAGGTGGAAAAGACAGCCTTTGTCTTCTTATAGCATTAAAAACACTTCAAAGATTTTATCCAAAACACTTTGAAATCGAAGCAATAACAGTATCTTTAGGACTTCCTGGAGCAAAATATGATGATGTTCGTGAACTTTGCAAAAGTATTGGTGTAAATTATACTGTTGTTGAAACAGATATAGGTCAAATTATATTCTATGAAAGAAAAGAAAAAAATCCTTGTTCTCTTTGTGCAAAAATGCGTAAAGGTGCATTAAACGATGCTGCTGAAAGACTTGGTTGCAACAAAGTTGCTCTTGGACATAATAAAGATGATGTTATAGAAACATTCTTCATGTCACTTTTCTACGAAGGCAGAATAAATACATTTGCACCTGTAAGTTATCTTGATAGAAAAAAACTTTACTCTATACGTCCTCTTATGTATGTACCTGAGTACGAAGCAAAAAGTTTTGTTACAAAAAGCGGCATTAATATAGTTAAAAATCCTTGCCTTGTTGATGGAAATACAAAACGTCAAGAAACTAAAGAATTTATAGCTTCAATATCTAAAAACTATGATAACCTTCCTGAAAAGGTATTTGGTGCTATACAACGTTCATACCTTAAAGGCTGGGAAAAACCTGAGAAAAAATAATAAAGAGGTGAAAACAATATGGCAGATTATTTTGAAGAACAAAAACAAAAATATACTCTACAACTCAGAGAACTTATAAAAAGTCTGCCTCCTTTTGCAGATGAATTCTTTAGAGGTATATCCCTTACAACATCTGTTAAAACAAGATTTGGATATGCCCATGACCTTAGAATATTTTTTAATTATATACTTGAATATATGGAAGAGTTTGAATATAAAACAATGAATGATTTAACTATTTCTGACCTTGATACAATACAATCTGAGGATATAGATAAATTTATGGAATATCTTTCATATTATACAAAGCACGACCCTAAAAATGTTACCGTTGAATTAGAATTTCAAAACGATGAACATGGTAAGGCAAGAAAACTGGCTGCAATACGTTCACTTTATAAATTTTTCTATAAAAAGAAAAAAATAAAAGCAAATCCAGCTTCAATAGTTGATATTCCAAAAATACATGAAAAAGCTATTGTACGTCTTGATGTTGATGAGGTTGCAGAACTTCTTGATGAAATCGAATCTGGAGAAAATCTTACAAAAAGACAACAAAAATTTCATGAAAAACTTAAAGTACGAGATTTGGCTCTTGTAACATTATTATTAGGAACAGGAATGCGTGTTTCAGAATGTGTTGGAATAAATATTGATGATATAGACTTTAAACAAAACGGTGTAAAAGTTACAAGAAAAGGCGGAAACCAAGTAATACTTTATTTTGGTGAAGAAGTAAAAGAAGCACTTTTAAATTATATAGATGAAAGAAATAAGGGCTTGGCAAAAACAAAAGATGAAACTGCACTTTTTCTATCAAATAGAGGAACAAGAATAACTGTACGTGCTGTTCAAAATCTTGTTAAAAAATATTCTCAAATAATAACAAAGGTTAAAAATATTACTCCCCACAAATTAAGAAGTACATATGGTACAAATCTTTATCAAGAAACAGGAGATATATATCTTGTTGCTGATGTTTTAGGACATGCTGATGTAAATACAACAAAGAAACATTATGCTGCAATAGAAGAAGCAAGAAGAAGAAGTGCTGCAAAAAAAATCAAACTTAGACGAGATTAAAAGAAGTGATATTATGAATTCAAATAAAATAAAAAATATATTTTCAAACTATTTACCACAAATAGAGGGAACTTATTTAAAAAGTTCTGTTATGGTACTTCTTTTTGAAAAAGAAGATGGTTTTCATGTACTTTTCAATAAACGTTCATTTAAACTTAAACATCAACCAGGGGATATATGCTTTCCTGGTGGACGTCAAGAAGAAAATGAAACTCCAATTGAAACTGCATATAGAGAAGTATATGAAGAGCTTGGAATAAATAGAAGTAATATAGAAATTATAGGTAAATCTGATACAATAGTAACAACAGGTAGAGGTGTAATAACACCATTTATAGGTATTGTAAAAAATATAAATATAGAAGATGTAAAATACAGTACTGATGAAGTAGAAAATATATTTACTGTACCACTTTCATTCTTTTTCGAAACTCAACCTGATGTATATTCTATGTCTTTTGAACCTATACTCCCTGATAATTTTCCATACCATCTTATTGTAAATGGTGAAAATTATAAATTTGTAAAAACTTCAGTTACACATTTCTTTTATAAATATAAAGACTATGTTATATGGGGTATAACAGCAAAAATAATTTCAAATATTATAGATATAATAAAAAAAGAAAAAACTGTCATATAAAAATATGACAGTTTTATTTTATTTCTTTTTAAATTCTTGTTTTCTCTTATAATCAGCTTCTTTTTTGGCTCTTTCTTCTTCTGCTTTTCTTTCGTTCATATTTTTAATATCTTCTGGAAGTTCAAGTGTTATTTTTCCAAGCTTTCCACCTCTGAACTCGTCCATAAGAATTTTAGCAGTTCTTTCAAAGTCTACTTCTCCGCCTCTTATTTTAAAACCTCTTTTTTCTCCTATCTTAGCAAGAATTTCATGCGGTTCATCTATTGAGTCAAACTCTATATTATAACGTTTTCTTATGCAATCAGCATCAACAGACATCATAAGATTTATAAATTCTACACCCATTGTCTGTATATCAAGAATATCATCATTTATAGCACCTGTAAAAGCAAGTTTAAGACCTACTTCTTTATCTTCAAACTTAGGCCAAAGTATTCCTGGAGTATCAAGAAGTTCAAAATCTTTTTTTATTCTTATCCATTGTTTTCCTCTTGTAACCCCTGGTTTATCTCCCGTTTTTGCAGTTGTTTTACCAACATATTTATTTATAAACGTTGATTTACCAACATTTGGAATACCTGCAATCATACTTCTTATAGGTACAAATATTCTACCTCTTGCTTTTTGCTTTTCTATTTTTTCTTTCATAAGTTCTTTTGCAGCATTTGTAACTTCTGAAATACCTGTACCTTTTATAGCATTAACCAAAACAACTTTAAATCCTTTTTCCTCAAAGTATTTTGTCCATATGGCTGTTGATTTTTCATCAGCAAGGTCACATTTATTCATTACTACAATTCTATATTTATTTTTAGCAAGTTCATCAATATCAGGATTTTTACTACTATATGGAATTCTTGCATCAAGAAGCTCAATAACAACATCAACAAGAGATATATTCTCCTGCATCATTCTTCTTGTTTTTGTCATATGCCCTGGATACCATTGTATATTCATATTAAAATCACCTCTTTAATTAAAAAATTCTATACTATCAAAAGGGTATAATCTTATAAAAACCTTACCCATTATATCTTCTTGTTCAATATCACCTATTTTTTCAGTACGACTATCTGAGCTTGCATTCCTATTATCACCCATTACAAAATAAGAATTTTCAGAGACTACATAAGGATATTCTATATCACCTGTTTGTTGTATAGGCTCCATTATATAATCTTCTTCATAAAGCTCTCCATTTATATATAAATCATATTTCAAGTCATAACTTTCTTCATCTTCCACAAACTCAATAGTATCACCTGGTAAACCAATAACTCTTTTTATAAGAAGTTCTTCACTTCCATCATAATTACAAACTATAATATCTCCTCTTTCAGGTTCAATAAATTTATATAGTTTATTTATACCTACAAAGTCATAGTGTAAAAATGTAGGCTCCATTGATTCACCTTTTATTCTAACAGTTCCAAATATTTGAAGAATAATTATAACAATAACAGCGAATATAATAAAAAGTCTATTTTCTCTTAATTCTTTTTTTATTTTATCTAGCAAATACACTCACCTACCTAAAAAACGGTAAATTTTAAGGGTACTGAAAAAATTCAGTACCCTTATCAATTTTAATTATTTTAAAACTTCTTTAACTTTAGCTGCTTTGCCAACTCTATCTCTTAAGTAGTAAAGTTTAGCACGTCTTACAATACCACGTCTTACAAGTTCGATTTTTTCGATTCTTGGAGAGTGTACTGGCCATGTTCTTTCAACACCTACACCAGAAGCAATTCTTCTTACTGTAAATGTTTCTTTTAAACCACCATTCTGTCTTTTGATAACAACACCTTCAAAAGTCTGAATTCTTTCTCTTGTTCCTTCAACAACTTTTGCATGTACACGAACTGTGTCACCAACATTAAAAGGAGTTATTTCTGATTTTAACTGTTCATTTTCTAATTCTCTAATTATATCCATTTTGAGTTTCCTCCTTCCCTCAAAGACATTCTTAACACAAACCTTTATTGCATCAGAGGACTGTCCGTACTCACAGGTCATTATTATAACATCACTTATAATATTTTGCAATATATTTTTTTACAAAATATCAATAAAATTTTAATAATTTATTATTGAATTTACAGTATATCCTGAAAGCACTTCTCTGCCTTTAAGGTCATTAAGTTCTATAAGGAATGTAAAAGAAGAAACTACTCCACCCATTTCTTCAACAAGCTCAGCAACAGCTTTTGCTGTCCCACCTGTTGCAAGAAGGTCATCAATTATAGCAACTCTTGTTCCTTTGCTTATTGCGTCTTCATGAATTTCTATTGTAGCTGTACCATATTCAAGAGAATATTCTTTACTTCTTACACTTGCAGGAAGTTTTCCTTTTTTTCTAACAGGAACAAAACCTTTTTTAAGGTTATATGCAACAGGCATACCAAATATAAAGCCTCTTGATTCTGGTCCTAATATAATATCAAAATCGTCAGGATTAAGGCATTTTGTAATTTCATCAACAGCATAAGGCATTGCTTCATTATCCTTTAAAAGTGTTGTTATATCTCTGAAAATTATACCTTTTTCAGGAAAATCTACAATATCTCTTATTTTTGATTTTAAATCCATAAAATTTTTTCCTCCTAAGTTTATACACTATATCTTAAATCTTTAACATTAATCTGAACTGATTTTTTACCATTATATTCATTTATACTTATTGAGTATATTATATCTAAATAAATATCAGCACGATTTCCGTTTAGTATTCTATCACAGATTTCATCTCCATACAAATGTTTTGTTTGTTTTACAAAATCATCAAAACAATCAAATGATATTCCATTTATTCTTTCTCCAAAAGTACCTGTTTTAAACATAAATTTAATTATATTTTTTTCTTTTCCTATAAGATATATTTTTTCTACCAAAACTTTTTTCGAACCAAAAAGAGGAGAAGGATTTTCTTTTCCAAAAGGTGCAAGTATATTTAATTCTTCTGCAATATTCATATTTATATCATCTATATCAAGTTGTTTTTCTATTTTTATAACAGGTGTAAGGTCTTCTTTAGTAAGTTTGGAATTTTCATTTAACATATTTCTTAATAAATCTATGTTTTCTTTTTTAAGAGATAATCCTGCTGCCATAGGGTGACCACCAAATTTTGTGAAAAGTTCTTTGCATTTAAGAAGCTCTTCAAATATATTATAACTTTCGATACTTCTTCCAGAACCTTTTGCAATATGTTCATCTTCTGTATTAGTTATAACAATTACAGGTTTATAAAATCTTTCTTTTATTCTTCCTGCAACTATACCAGCAATACTTTCATGTATCTCTTCATTGTATACTACAAGCACATCATCATTTTTAAGAGAAGTATTTTCAATATTTTCAATCGTTTCTTGGGCAGCCTTTATTGTAAGGTCTTTTCTTTCACCATTAAGATAAAAAAGTTTTTTTGCAAGGTCATATGCTTTTTCTATATCTTCCTCTATAAAAAGCTCTACTGAAAGTTTAGCATTTTCAAGTCTTCCTGTTGCATTTATACAAGGTCCTATTATAAAACCTATATGATATTCATTTATTTTTTTATCTGAAAGGTCACATATATGTATAAGAGCTTTTAAGCCTTTATTTTTAGTATTATTAATAATATTAAGTGAATTTTTTACTATTATTCTATTCTCAGATAAAAGGTCTACTATATCGCATATTGTAGCTATACCTGCAAATGTAATATATTCATCTGCTTTTTTAGTTTCAATATTCATATGTTCAAAAAGATACATTATAAATCTATATGCAAGACCTCCTGCACACATCTTTTTAAAACCATATTCACAATCTTTTTGTTTAGGGTCTATTATAGCATCAGCACAAGGTAAAATATCTTTTCTATTTTCATCAAAAGCTGGCTCATGGTGGTCCAAAATAACAACTGTCATACCAAGTTCTTTTGCTAACTTTATTTCATCAAAAGCAGCTATACCATTATCGCAAGTAAAAATAGTATCAATACCATTTTCATATAATTTATTTATAGCATCTATATTAAGTCCATAGCCTTCTTTTTGTCTATCTGGTGTATAATATGTTACATTTCCGCCACATTCTTTTATTCCACTATACAGTATAACTGTACTCATAACACCATCAACGTCATAATCACCATATACAGCTATTTTTTTACCACTTTTAATTTTTTCACTTATAATAGCAAGACTTTTATTCAAGTCTTTCATACAAGATATATCTGAAAAACCATCTAAATCACAATTTATAAAATTTATTGCATCAGTATATGTTCCTATACCTCTATTAGCCATTACACAAGCTGTAATATCACTTATACCTAATGCATTACCCATTTTTTTTAAGTCAACTTTATTTCTTTTAAGAACCCATCTTTTCAAATTACTCACCACCTATAAAATATTATATATTACATATCATTAATGTTCAAATCTGTTTTTTATGTACATGTAATAAATTGTATGATAAAATTATGAAACAAAATAATATTTAAAAACGTCATAAAAATGAAAAGGAGGAATTTATAAAATGAAAAAAATTATAACAATTCTGCTTACACTTATAATGATTATTTCATCATTTACAATAAATGTTTTTGCAGAACCAAATTCTAAAGAAATGAGGGCTGTATGGATTACAACAGTATATAATTCAGATTTTCCTTCAACAGCAACAAAAGGAAATGCAGAAGCACAAAAACAAGAATTTATTACAAAACTTGATACTTTAAAATCAGCAGGTATAAACACTATTATTTTACAAGTGCGTCCTAAAGGTGATGCTCTTTATCAATCAAATATAAATCCTTGGTCTGATGTTTTAACAGGTACACAAGGACTTTATCCAGGATATGACCCACTTCAATTCGCTATTGAAGAAGCTCATAAAAGAGGTATGGAACTTCACGCTTGGCTTAATCCATATAGGGTAACAACTTGGGGAACTGATACTTCTGTACTTAGTGCAAATCACCCTGCAAGACTTCACCCCGAATGGCTTATAGAGTATAATTCAGCACTTTATTATAATCCAGACCTTACAGAGGTAAAAGAACATATTAAAGCAACTGTTGCAGAAATAGTACAAAATTATAATGTTGACGGAATACATTTTGATGATTATTTTTATCCTGCAAACTACCCTCTTCCAGAAGGTGAAACACGTGACGGTGCTGTTGCAAATGCAAGAAGACAAAATGTTGATGAAATGGTTTCTATGGTATATAACACTATAAAATCCATTAAACCGTCAGTTGATTTTGGAATAAGCCCAACAGGAATATGGAAAAATAATACATCTGACCCAACAGGTTCAGCTACAAAGGGACAGGAGTGTTATTATTCAGTATTTTCAGATGTACGTTCTTGGATAAAATCAGGAACAGTTGATTATATTGTTCCTCAAATTTATTGGGAAACAGGAAATAGTGCTGCTGACTATGAAACACTTGTTAAATGGTGGTCTAATGAAGTAAGTGGAACTAATATAAATCTTTATATTGGTCAAGCAATTTATAAAGATGTTGTTGCATCTCAAATTGATACACAACTTAAAATTAATGAAAAATATCCACAGGTAAGTGGTAGTTTCTTCTTCTCTGGAAAAGATATATTTGAAAACAGACAAGGTTGTAAAGATAAAATAACTAATTATTATAGTAGTTCATCAACAAATACAACAACACCTGACAATACAGTAACAGAAACTCCAAACACAACACCTGATAATAATACTGTTGTAGAAACTCCAACAATAGATGAAAAACCTTCTATTGAAATAAAAACAGTAACTTCTTTACCTACAACTGATACTGTTATGGTAAATGGTATTCCTATGATTTTTGAATCATATAATATTGATGGTTATAATTATTTCAAACTTAGAGATATTGCTGTTGCATTAAACGGCACAACAAGCCAGTTTGCTGTTAATTGGGATAGTGAAAAATCTGCAATAAATATTATAACATCATCTAAATATGAAACTGTTGGAAATGAACTTCAACTTGGTAACGGTGAAGCCAAAACTGCTGTTACATCAATAGATAATCTTTATATAAATGGAAAATATGTATATCTTGACACATATAAAATAGAAGGAAATAATTTTTATAAATTAAGAGATTTAGGTTCAAACATTGGGTTTAATGTTGAATGGAACGAAAGTGGCATAATAAATATAAATTCAAAATAACAGAAAAAGGTTCGGAATTCTCCGAACCTTAATTTATATTAAAGTCTACATTTAAAATCATTATAATCAAATGATTTTATAATATGAAAAGTACCATCTGTTTTTTCAAGTACTATTTGAGGAAGTGGCATACCATTAAATGTATTTGTTTTTACCATAGTGTAAAGTGCCATATCTTCAAATATAACCTTATCACCTTCGTTTAAAGGCTTATCAAAAGAATAATCTCCCATAACATCACCAGCAAGACAAGTGCCTCCAGCAAATCTATATGTATATTTCTTTTCTTGTGGTTTACCACTATTTTTTACAGGTGGTCTATATGGCATTTCTATTACATCTGGCATATGACAAGCAGCAGATGTATCAAGTATTGCAATATCAATACCATTATTAACTATTTCAAGAACTTCAGAAATAAGATACCCTGAATTTAATACAACAGCTTCTCCAGGTTCAAGATATACTTCAACATCATATTTTTCTCTTAAATATTTTACAATATTAATGAGAAGTTCTCTATCATAATCATCTCTTGTAATATGATGACCACCACCAAGATTGAGCCATTTAAGACCTTTTATATACTTACCGAATTTTTCTTCAAAAGCATCTACTGTTGTTTTAAGGTCATCAGAATTTTGTTCACAAAGTGTATGAAAATGGAGTCCATCTATAATATCAAGTACTTTTTCATCAAAATTATTTATTGTTGTTCCAAGTCTTGAACCAAAAGCACAAGGGTCATATATTTCATGTCCTTCTTGTGTAGAACACTCCGGATTTACTCTAAGACCTATTGATTTTCCAATATTTTTTGCTTTTTGTCCATATTTTTCAACTTGTTTACAAGAATTAAATACTATATGGTCAGCATATTTTAATATTTCATCAAATTCATCTGCTCTGTATGCTGGAGAAAAAACGTGAGTTTCTCCTCCAAATTCCTCTGCTCCAAGTTTTGCCTCATAAAGTCCACTTGCTGTTGAACCATAAAGATACTTACTTATAAGAGGATATACAGAGTACATTGAAAAAGCCTTTTGTGCAAGAAGTATTTTTGCTCCTGATTTTTCTGAAACATATTTTAATATTTCAAGATTTTTAATAAGTTTATTTTCATCTACCAAAAAATATGGTGTTCTAATTTCTTTATTCATTAGTCTACAAGCTCCGGATTAAATGATTCTTTCCAAGGAAGTCCCCATTTGTTTAATGCTTCCATAAATGGGTCTGGGTCAAGTTCTTCAAGGTTATATACACCCGGTTTGTTCCAAAGACCTTTAAGTACAAGCATTGTTCCTATCATAGCAGGCACACCTGTTGTATATGATATAGCCTGTGAACCAAGTTCTTTATAGCATTCCTGATGGTCACATACATTATAAAGATAGTATGTTTTTTCTTTTCCATCTTTTTTACCTTGGAATATACAACCTATATTTGTTTTACCTACTGTACGTGGTCCTAAAGAAGCTGGGTCTGGAAGAACAGCTTTTAAGAACTGGAGAGGTATTATTTCCTTCCCTTCAAACATAATAGGTTCTATTGATGTCATACCTACATTTTCAAGACATTTAAGGTGTGTAAGATAGCTCTGTCCAAATGTCATAAAGAAACGAATTCTTTTTATTCCAGGAATATTAATAGCAAGTGACTCTATTTCTTCATGGTGAAGAAGATACATATCTTTTTCACCTACTTCATCAAAGTTATATACTCTTTTTATTTCCATTGGTTCTGTTTCTACCCAGTGACCATCTTCCCAATATGAACCTTTTGCAGATACTTCACGAATATTTATTTCAGGGTTGAAATTTGTTGCAAATGGATAACCATGGTCACCACCATTACAGTCAAGAATATCTATGTAATTTATTTCATCAAAATGATGTTTAAGTGCATAAGCAGAGAATACACTTGTTACACCAGGGTCAAAACCACTGCCAAGAATAGCTGTTATACCTGCTTCTTTAAATCTTTCACGATATGCCCATTGCCAGCTATATTCAAATTTTGCTGTATCTTTAGGTTCATAATTTGCTGTGTCAATATAATGTGTCTTTGTTGCAAGACAAGCGTCCATTATTGTAAGGTCTTGATATGGAAGTGCAAGATTTAAAACAGCGTCTGGTTTATATTCATTTATTAAAGCTATAATATCATATGTATTATCAGCATCAAGCTGTGCTGTTGTTATTTTTGTTTTTGTTGTGTTTTCGATTTTTGCTTTTAATGCATCACATTTTGATACTGTACGACTTGCGATACATATTTCTTCAAAAACTTCACTATTCTGACAACATTTCTGAATTGCAACAGAGGCAACGCCTCCACAACCAATTATTAAAACTCTACCCATTTTTAAAATCCTCCTAAAATATAAATTTTATTTAATTGCAAGAAGCATTTCTCTTACTATTTTACAAGCTACTGCTGTTGATGCACCACTTTGGTCGTAATGAGGACTTAACTCATTTACATCACAGCCAACTATATTACAATTAGAACATACAAGAGTTACTGCTTTTCTAAGTGTATCAAAATCAACTCCACCGGCTTCCGGTGTTCCTGTACCTGGAAATACAGAAGGGTCTAAAACATCAAGGTCTACTGTAAAATATACAGGTTTTCCATCTAACTTTTTAACAACTTCTTCAAGTGTATCAAAATTAAATTTATTTGTTATTACATGTTCACTACCCCAACGAAATTCTTCTCTATCTCCTGAACGTATACCAAACTGATATATTTTACTGTCACCAATAATGTCCCAACATCTTCTTATTACACAAGCATGAGAAAGTTCAGCTCCAAGGTAATCACTTCTAAGGTCTGCATGAGCATCAAAATGTATTATATGAACATCTTCATATTTTTTTGAAACTGCTCTAAAAGCACCAAGTGTTACAAGATGTTCTCCACCAATCATAAAAGGTATTTTTTTATCATTAAGTATTGTTTCTGTTCTTTCTTCTATATCAGCAAGTGCATTTTCAGTAATACCAAATGAAAGCTCTAAATCACCACTATCAAAAATATTTTTGTCTAATAAATCTTTATCTTGATATGGGCTATAACTTTCAAGACCAAAAGACTCATGTCTTATAGCACTACTACCAAATCTTGTTCCTGGACGAAATGATGTTGTTGAGTCAAAAGGTGCTCCAAAAAGCACAATATCAGCATCATTATAGTCACAATCACAAGCAAGGAATGTTTCTATATTTCTATTCAACATCTTTAAGCATCTCCTCTACATATGCAGGTATATAAAAAGCTCCTTTATGAAGCATTGTTGTATAATATCTACATGGAAAATTATTTTTATTCCATTTTTCTTCGTTTAAGTCTTTAAGTGGGTGATATTTTTTTGAGGCAAATCCAAAAAGCCAATGTCCTGAAGGATATGTAGGTATATGTGCTTGATATACTCTACTTATAGGAAATGACTCTACAATTCTTTTATGAGCTCTTTGCATAGCAAGTGCATCTTCATCATAGAAAGGACTTTCATGCTGATTTACCATAATACCATCATCTTTCAACGCTTTATAACAGTTACCATAAAATTCTTTTGTAAAAAGACCTTCTCCTGGACCAAAAGGGTCTGTGGAATCTACTATTATAAGGTCATATTCATTTTTACAAGAACGTATAAATCTTAATCCATCTTCATAATATATGTTCAAACGTTCATCAGCAAATCCACAGGCTGTTTTAGGTAAATACTCTTTACACACTCTTACAACCTCTTCATCAATTTCAACCATATCAATTTTTTCTATTTCTTTATATCTGGCAAGCTCTCTTATTACACCACCATCACCTGCACCTATTACAAGTACATTTTTAACATTTGGGTGAACTGCCATAGGAACATGAGTTATCATTTCATGATATATAAACTCATCTTTTTCAGTAAGCATCATATATCCATCAAGAGTTAAAAATCTTCCAAACTCTAGAGATTCAAAAACATCTATTCTTTGGAAATCACTTTGTGTACTAAAAAGTTGTTTATCAACTCTTATAGATATTTTTACATTTGGAGTGTGTTTCTCCGAAAACCAAAAATCCATATTAAAACTCTCCTTTCAGCACATTAAGTCGTTCAATATATGGGTCTTCTGTACCAGTCATTGAACAGCCCATTTCTTTAGCACATTTTATATATTCAAGTATTTCATCTGTTATACGCTCTCCCGGTGCAAGTATAGGAATACCTGGAGGATAGCACATAACAAATTCACTACATATTCTATCTTTAGCTTCTTCAATAGGTACTGATTCTTTATCTGCATAAAAAGCAATATTAGGTGACATTTCAACAACTGGTGAAATATATTCCGGAACTGTAAAATCCATTTTAGATTTTGAATGAACTCTTTTTATTTCTGACATAGCACTTACAAGACGTTCAACTTCTCTTTCTCTATCTCCTATTGAAATATATGCCAATATATTACCTAAATCTCCAAATTCAATTTGTATATCATATTCATCTCTTAAAAGGTCATAAACTTCTATACCTGCAAGACCTATATCAAGTGTAAATACTGAAAGTTTTGTTCTATCAAAATCATATATGCTATCACCGTTTATAAGTTCATCAGAATATGCATAATATCCACCTATTTTATTAATCTCTTTTCTTGCGTATTCTGCTATTTCCACAACTCTTTTAAAGTTTTCTTTTCCTCTAAGTGCAAGATTTCTTCTTGAAATATCAAGACTTGAAAGCAAAAGATAAGAACCACTTGTCGTTTGAGTAAGATTTATAATCTGTCTTATATATCCTTCGGAAACAGTATTTTTTGCAAGCAATAATGAGCTTTGTGTAAGACTTCCTCCGGATTTATGCATAGATACTGCTGCCATATCAGCTCCGGCTGCCATTGCTGATATAGGTAAATTTTCTCCAAAATATAAATGTGTTCCATGTGCCTCGTCAGCAATACAAAGCATATTATTTTTGTGAGCAATATCAACAATAGCTTTTAAATTTGAACATATACCATAATATGTAGGATTATTTACAAGGACAGCTTTTGCTTCCGGATTTTCTTTTATTGCTTTTTCAACCTCAGAAACTTTCATTCCAAGTGGTATTCCAAGTCTTTTATCACATTCAGGATTTACATATACAGGTACTGCCCCGCAAAGTACAAGTGCACCTATAACACTTCTATGAACATTTCTAGGAAGTATTATTTTTTCACCTTTTTTTACAACAGAAAGTATCATACTTTGTACTGCTGATGTTGTTCCTCCAACCATCAAAAATGCATGGTCAGCACCAAAAGCCTCTGCTGCAAGAACTTCTGCATCACGAATAACAGATACAGGGTGACAAAGATTATCAAGGCATTTCATAGAGTTAACATCTATACCTACACATTTTTCTCCTAAAAGTTTAACAAGTTCAGGGTTTCCTCTACCTCTCTTATGACCTGGAACATCAAATGGTACTATTCTTTTTTTTCTGAATTCTTCAAGCGCTTCATAAATAGGAGCATTTTTTTGAGATAATTTATTCAAAGCTATCCCCCCTTACAGCTTTAAAATATATTTTTACCATTAAAGATTTCTATCATTTCTTGCCTAAGACTATTCATTATAGAAAGTCTTGTTCTTGGTGGCAATTCATATACATCTGTATTAAAAAGATAATTTTGTAAATCAATATCTTTAATAAGCATTTTTGTATGGAACAGATTTGCACTATAAACATTTATATCAACAGAATCATATCTTTCAAGAGTTTCTTCTGCAATATAATCCTGTATTGATGTTATTTTATGGTCCATAAAAAGTTTTTTTCCTGATACATCTCTTGTAAAACCTCTTACTCTATAATCCATTGTTATAATATCAGAGTCAAAAGAACCTATTAAAAAATCAAGAGTTGAAAGAGGTGTAATTTGACCACAAGTAGCTATATCTATATCAACCCTAAATGTAGCAATACAAGTTTCTGGGTGATACTCAGGATATGTATGTACAGTTATATGACTTTTATCAAGATGTCCAAGCTGTACCTCACCACTTGGAACCATTGAGTCCTCAGCAATAAGTATTGTTACTGATGCTCCCTGTGGTTCATAGTCTTGTCTTGAAACATTAAGTACTGTTGCACCTATCATATCTGCAAGACTTGTAAGAATATTTGTAAGACGTTCTGAATTATACTGTTCATCTATATATGCAATATAATCTTTTTGCTCTCTTGGTGTTTTAGCATAACATACATCATAAATATTAAAACTGAGAGCTTTTGTAAGGTTATTAAATCCATAAAGTTTTAACTTCTGCTCCATAGCTATATTTCTTCCTTTTCTTTATTTGTGCACAAAAAAACGCAAACAATGTAACTACACTCACATTGCTTGCGTCATAATATCCGAATTTATATACAGAATGATAAAGCACATAATATGCCTATGTTTATTTATATATATGATTACAGATAAATTAAGTAGAGTCTATATAGCAAATATCTTACTTTTACTACTCTTATTGACCGTTTCACAAGTTTGTGTCGTTTCACACCGGTTATAAAGGAACCAACTTATAAAATTTGAGCTTCTAACTCAATCAATAAGGCAACGAAAGTTACCAAGTTTATCGGCTTTCGACCCGGCTGTCCGTATGGCCATTTCCCCATATACATAGGGCGGTCGACAATATTTGCACAAAGATTTCTAAAAAATTCATCTTCATACGAAAGAATAGTAACATATGGAAAACCATAAGTCAACAATTTTTTTATATATAAAATTTTTTGTTAAAGATAGTGAAATTTATTTTAGTATTGACTTACAAAATGTTGTAAAATACTAAACTTTATTTTTTCTGCATATTCATATGGTATTTTTAAATTTCCCATACCTACACCAAGTTTAATATCAGGTTTATAACTACCATGAAAATCACTTCCACCACTTATTAATAAATCAAGCTTTTTAGCAATTTTCTTTATATTTCTTTCTTGTTCAGTAGAATATGTTGAATACTCACTTTCTACTCCCACAAGTCCCAATTCTTTAAGATGTTTCAAAGCTTTTTCTATTTGTTCATAACTCATTTTATAAAGTGTTGGATGTGCAAGAAAAGCTGCTCCACCTGCATTTTTTATAGCATCTATACAAACTTTAGGTGTAACAAATTCTCTTCTTACATATCCAGCTTTCCCAGGTGAAAGAAAATAAGAAAAAGCTTCATTTTTTGACTTAACATATCCTTTTTTCTGTAAAACATTTGCAAAATGGGCTCTTGTAATTATCTCTCCACCTGCATCTTCATTTACATCTTCAATGGTAATATCAATACCTATTTTTCTTAATTTTTCAACCATAAGTATATTTCTATTTTCTCGTGCTTCTGTAATGGATTTTAAAACTTCTTTAAATTTTTTATTTTTATGGTCAATAAAATATCCCAGTATATGAATTTCTAATTCTGTATCAGTATCATATAAAGCCGCAAATTCAATACCTTTTATAACTTCAATATTATATTTTTCTCCTGCTTTTAAAGCTTCATCAATACCATCTGTTGTGTCATGGTCTGTAATTGCAATAGCTTTTAATCCACTTTCTTTTGCAAGTTTAATAATTTCTGTTGGGGTAAGGCTACCATCAGAAGCTGTTGTATGACAATGCATATCAATTAAATAATTACTCATATAATCACTCTTTTCTTTATTCCTTTGATACAGGACATTGTTTTCTTATTTCTTCCCATATATCTTCATCTTTTATATCATTAAGTTTATTATAATTATTTTCAGGCATATTTGAGTCAAAACGACATATAGAATGATAATTACAATATTTACAAGGTGTCATATCTTTACTCTTATATGGTTTTATATCTATATTACCTCCAAGTATGCTTTCACCTATACTCTTAGCTTTTTCACCAGTAAATCTCATAAGACTTAAATAATCATCTTCTGAAGCTACTGATGTTCCACTCTTTTTAAGCTGCCCTTTTGTACCATATGAAACAGGAACAATATCAGATGTTCCACCATTTTTAAGGCTTTCATCAAGACCTTCAAATACTGTTTCATTATTAAGTACAAGTCCTGACATTTTAAGTTCTTTCAAAAGTTTATTTTCTATTTCCTCACTTGTCATTTCAGAAACAGATTTTGTAATTGGGTCTTGTATTCTAAAATAAAAAACTCCTGCTGGAAGTAAATTATCATTTTCGCCCATATTTTTTATAAGTGCATCAATATATATCATAAGCTGTAATTGCAAGCCATAATATATATCTTGAATACTAAAAGATTTTGTTCCAGATTTATAATCAATTATTTTTACATATCTTTTTCCATCTTTATCAAGAACATCAACTCTATCTATTTTACCATTCATAATTATTTTTTCGCCATTTGAAAGTTCAATTACAATAGGTGGCATAACTCCATCTATACCAAATTCCATTTCAAATCCATAAGGCTTAAATGTACCACTTTGAACATGACCTGTAAGAGTTTTTGCTGCTCTTTTTGATATTCTTTCAAGACGTTTTATAAGATATCTTCGAGAAGCTGTACTTAATAATATTTCATTTCCCAATTTAGGTGCATTTTCTGATACTGCCTCACTTATAAGTTTATCTGTTTCTCCAACAGTTATATTTTGCCAATTTTTATTATTTTCAGCCATTTTTAAAGAAAAACTTTCAAGTATTTCATGGAAAAGATGACCTAAATCTGGAGTTCCAAGTTCATATAATTTTCTTTCTTTAGCTGAAAGAACATACTCTATAAAGTATGAATAAGGACAACTTATATATCTTTCAAGCCTTGATATACTTGAATAAAGCTTACCATTATAAATTCTTTTAACAGTATTATCGCTTAATTTTTCAGATATATTTTTATCATACAATGAATTTATAATAGTATTTACTTCATTAGTCCATACTTCATTTTCATTGTAATAAGCCATTACATCTTTCCAAATTTCATTATTTTCACCTTCTGTAATCTTTCTTAAGTTTTCACCAAGCTTATGTAATACAGGAATAGGAGAAACTATATTTTCAATATTATTTTTATCATATTCAACCACTTCTATATTACTAAATAAGCCTTTTATTTTATTTATTAATGATGAAGGTCTTAGTGCTTTTCCATCGATGTCACTTTTTCTGTAACTCATATAAATATAATGAGAAGGTTTTGTTATTGATGTATAAATAAGAAATTGTTCTTCAAAAGCTTTTCTTTTACCATTAGAAGAAAGTTCAACACCTTTTTCGTCTATTATATCTCTTTCTATATCTGTAAATATTCCTTGAGTTTCTGATGGTGAAGGTAAAACACCTTCGTTAACACCGATTACAAATACAGCTTTTATATTTGGCAATCTTGTTCTTTCAATATCACCAACTATAACACTATCTGCTGTTGGAGGAACAATAGCAAATCTCTCTTCTCCAAAACCTGCATCAAGTATTTTTGAAAATTCTGATACATTCATACTTTCATTACCTAAAAATGTAGTCATTCCTTCAAAAATATTATTCATTATTTTCCATACTTGTTTATATTCTTCTGACTTTCCTATTTCATTATTTTCTTTAAGAATATTAACTCTATCAGATATAATTGAAGATATATTCATATTTTTAAACGTTTTATAAATAGCCTTTATAAATTCATTTATATTATATTTCTTGCTTGTAGATATACTTTCATAAAATGGTTCTATACAATTTAAAACTTCAGATTTTATACGATTTATATTTTCTTTTTCTTCATTGTCTTCATCTTTTTTAAACCCATATTCCCATATATCATTATGCCATTTATAACCTTTTATACCATATGCAAGTACATAATTTTCTATTATATCTATATCATCTCTATTTATAGGTACAAGTCCTGTCTTTAAAAATCTGAACATACTTTCATAAGAAAAATCACGTACAACTATATCAACAATACTTCTTACAAGCTCAATTATAGGCTGTGATATAATTTCATCTTTAATATCTATAAACACAGGTATTTTATATTCTGAAAATATTGTTTTTATATGGCTTTCATAATCTCTTATATTTCTCATAAGAATAGCTATTTCATTAAACTTTATATTTTCATCTCTTACCATTTTAAGTATATTAACAGCACAATTTTCAACTTCATCATATTTATTATCTGCTGAAAATATTTTAATTCCATTATGATTATCTGAAATTTGTGGTGGATAAAAATTAAAATATTTCTCTATATGTTTTACACCTTCATTAACTGCTCTTTTATTGTCATAAAATATAATAGGGTCTAAAACTTTTACTCCTCTTTCAGAAACCTTATTAATAATCTTTCTACAAGAATTAAGTGGTTCAAAAAAAAGCTTTGCTATATACGGATTTTTATCATAATAAGTATATTTATCCATAGGTAAAGCAATATATATATCTTTTGCATATTGAGAAAGCTCACATATTACATTTATTTCTTGTGGTGTAAAACCATAAAATCCATCTATATAAATATATGAATTACTTATTAGCTTAGAAGATTTTATATCATTTGTAAGTATATCAAGCTTTTCATCTGAAGATATATATTTTTCTTTTATATACTCCTCATATCCTTCTAATATTGTAATAATATCTTTTATTTTCATTCTTATTACAGAATTTTCATCAACACTTTCTTCAAGTTTTAATAATTTTTCTTTATCTATACCATAGTTATAAAACTCTCTAATAGTCATTGAAAGTTGTTCCATAAAACCTTTTTTATCAATAGAATTTCTATAATATACAAGACTTTCTTCATTATCAAATATAATTTTTCTAAGAACCATTGATTTATTTGTTTCATCAAGAACTTCTCTTATTTTTCCACCTTTTTCAACAGTAATTCTATGAGAAAGGCGACCAAATGTAAGAACTTCTGCTAATAATATACCTCCACCATTAGATTTTTCAGAAAGGTCTTTTTCAGCCTGTAAAGAAAACTGTTCTGGTACAATATATATTGCATTTAGTCCCATATCTTGTTTATTTAAAATCTCATTTATCATAAAATCTGTTTTGCCAGCTCCTGAACGTCCTATTACAAATCTTAAAGACATAAAATTCACCTCCAAAATATTTTTTAACTAATATTTATTATACATTAATCATAAAATAAGGTACAGAAAAATAGAATATATTAACTATGGTAATTAAGGAGGGGCTTTTTTATGGCAAAAACACGCTTTATGGTTATAAAATTTAAAGAACTTATAAAGACAGCAATTTTTGCAATACTTGGTACAATACTTATTATAGCTATAATATATTTTCTGATACCACATAACGAAAATACATCAACATATGTACCTGGTGTATATACTTCAAGTATTGATGTAAATAATGAAAATCTAAATATTGAACTTACTGTTGATGAAACAGAAATAAAATCCGTAAAGCTCATACATACTGCTGAAACAATACCTGTTTTTTATCCACTTTTTGAATCAACAGCAGAATATATAGGAGATGAGGTTGTAAAACTCCAAGATATATCAAAAGTAACTGTACCAAAAGAAGCTGAAATAACAGGTAATCTTATTATTGATGCAATAGAAAAAACATTGGCACAAGCTAAAAATAATTAGTATTCTCCTCTTAAAACAAAAAGCCTTTGAAAAATCAAAGGCTTTTTGTTTTATACTATTAAAATTCATTCCAATATTTAGCTATATTATTTTCACTTATGGCATCTATATATGAATCAGCAACTTCAAATATTTCTTCTTCGTCTTTAATTCCTATACAAAATTTGCCTTTTGACTCCATAATCTGCTTTTTAACTTTTGTAGTTTTCATCCATTCTCTAAATTGTTTTTCCCACTCACAAGCTTTTTCTTCCATTCCTTCAAAGCAGAGAAGTTCATCTTTTACTTGTAATATAAACTCTTCAACTTCAATTCTCATAACTCTAACTACTCCTCTAAACCCTAATTAATTTTATTACTTTAAATAACTAAGACCAAAATGATTATATCCACTTTCAGTTACGATACGTCCTCTTGGTGTTCTTTGAATATATCCAAGTTGTATAAGATATGGTTCATATACATCTTCTATTGTTTCGGACTCCTCACTTATGGAAACCGCAAGAGTATCAACTCCTACTGGTCCTCCTCCAAATTTTTCTATCATTGCAAGAAGCATTTTTCTATCTACATTATCAAGACCCATTTTATCAACCTCTAAAAGGTCAAGGGCATATTTTGATACTTCTTCTGTAATACTTCCGTCATACTTCACCTGAGCAAAATCACGAACTCTTTTTAACAATCTATTTGCAATTCTTGGTGTACCTCTTGAACGACGTGCTATTTCTTCAGCACCTGCATCATCAATAGGTATATCTAAAACACCAGAAGAACGTTTTATAATTGTTTTAAGTTGTGATATATTATAAGGTTCAAGTCTATGTATAACACCAAAACGGTCTCTCAAAGGTGCTGTAAGAAGACCTATTCTTGTTGTTGCACCAATAAGTGTAAATTTGGGAAGGTCAAGTCTAACACTTCTTGCACCTGCACCCTTTCCTATAACAATATCAATAACAAAATCCTCCATTGCAGGATAAAGTATTTCTTCTATCATTCTATTAAGCCTATGTATTTCATCTATAAAAAGTATGTCACCTTCACCAAGGCTATTAAGTATTGCAGCCATATCCCCTGGACGTTCTATTGCTGGGCCTGATGTTGTTTTTATATTTACTCCCATTTCATTTGCAATAATATTTGAAAGAGTTGTTTTTCCAAGCCCCGGTGGACCATAAAGAAGAACATGGTCTAAAGGTTCTCCTCTACCTTTTGCAGCCTCAATAAAAACTTTCATATTACTTTTTACATTTTCCTGACCTATATATGAATCAAGACTTTGGGGACGAAGTTTAGGCTCATTTTCAACATCTTCATCTCTAAATCCTGCAGTAATAATTCTATCCTCTATTATTATCACCTGTTTCCAAATTAAAATTTAACTAATTTTTTAAGTGCAAGTTTTAGTATATCCTCTGTTGTTAGTCCATCACATTCAATAGAAGAAACTGCTTTTCCTGCTTCGCTTCTGCTATATCCTAAAGAAGCCAAAGCTTCTATGGCTTCAAATTTATAATCCTGTGAAACAACAGAAGAAAGACCTTTGCTTTCACCAAATATTTTTTCTTCTATAAAATTCTCTGTATTAAACTTATCCTTAAGTTCAAGTATTATTCTTTGTGCTGTTTTTTTGCCTACTCCTGGAGCTTTTGAAACAGCATTAACATCTTCTGATATTACAGCCATTACAAAATCAGCAGGACTCATTGTTGATATAATACCTAAAGCACCTTTAGGCCCTATTCCAGAAACTGTTATAAGTTTATTAAATATTTCAAGCTCTTCAAAACTTTCAAATCCATAAAGTGATATATCATCTTCTTTTACACTCATATATGTGAATACTTTTATTATTTCTCCTATACCTTTAGAATTTGACATAAGTTTTGGTGAAACATATATTTTATATCCAATTCCATTATTATCAACAATAATAAAACCTTCAGATACATATTCAAGTTTTCCTTTAATATAAGAAATCATTTTTAGTCCTTTCTATATTTTCTACCAACACACTCTGTTATAATTATACTAGATAATTAAAAAAATAACAATATATTATATAAGCAAAAAAGCTGTCTTATGTAAAGACAGCTTTTTCATTAAATGTTTATTAGTAATTATTTTGTACCTTTTTCTGCCATTGATTTTTCCTGTGCTTCAATCATTTTTTTAACCATATATCCGCCTACATAACCATTCTGTGCAGATGTGAGGTCTCCGTTATATCCCTGTTTTAAAGGTACACCTATTTCATTTGCAACTTCGTATTTGAATTTTTCAAGAGCAGCTCTTGCCTCTGGTACATTCACTTTGTTTGATGTTGAACTAGAATTGTTTGACATAATAAATTCCTCCTAAAAATTAAATACTTTTGTGTTACAATAGTATTATGCCTTAAATAAAATCATATATTCTAAGTATTTTTTTCCTTTTTTTCTACTAAATAGTAATGAAAAATACTAAATATTGTCAAAAATATAACTTTTAAAAAATATATAATAAAAATAAAAACTGTCTTTATAAAGACAGTTTTTATTTTTATTAATCTCTTATTTGACCATTTCCATATATAATATATTTTGTTGTTGTAAGTTCTTTAAGCCCCATTGGACCTCTTGCATGAAGTTTTTGTGTACTTATACCTATTTCTGCACCAAATCCAAACTGTCCACCATCTGTAAATCTTGTAGAAGCATTTACATACACAGCTGCTGCATCAACTTCATTAAGGAATTTCTGTGCATTTGAATAATTTTCTGTAATTATTGCTTCTGAATGATGTGTTGTATATTTTCTTATATGTTCTATAGCCTCATCAACATTTTTTACAATTTTTAATGACATAATAAGGTCTTCATATTCTGTTGCCCAGTCTTCATCAGTAGCTTCATTAATTCCTTCTGCAATTTCTCTTGTTTTTATATCTCCTCTTAATTCAACATTTTTTTCTTTAAGAGCCTCACAAACTTTAGGCATAAATTCTTTTGCTATATTTTCATGAACAAGAAGTTTTTCTGCTGCATTACATACTCCTGGACGTTGTGTTTTTGCATTAAGAACTATTTTTACAGCATCATCTTGTTTTGCTGTTTCGTCAACAAAAATATGACAATTTCCTACACCAGTCTGTATTACAGGTACTGTTGAATTTTGTATAACAGAATTTATAAGCCCTGCTCCACCACGAGGTATAAGCACGTCTATATAATCATTAAGACGCATCATTTCTTTTGCTGTTTCTCTGCTTGTATCTTCAAGAATTTGTACAGCATACTCTGAAATACCCTGTGATTTTAAAGCTCTCTGTATTGATTTTACAATAGCTGTATTTGAACCAATAGCTTCTTTTCCACCTCTTAAAATAGTAGCACTACCTGCTTTTAAACAAAGTCCAAAAGCATCTGCTGTTACATTTGGTCTTGCTTCAAATATTATACCAATAACACCCATAGGAACTCTTTTCTGTCCAATTATAAGACCATTATCAAGAGTTTTCATAGATATTACTTCACCAACTGGGTCAGGTAAAGAAGCAACATCTCTAAGACCATCAGCCATACCTTTTATTCTGTCTTCTGTAAGAGTAAGTCTATCAATAAAAGCACCTTTTATTCCGTTTTCTATAGCTTTTTTAACATCTTCTTTATTTATTTCTATAATTTTTGCCATATCCTCAATAAGAGCATCAGCTGCTGCATGTAAAGCTCTGTTTTTTTCTCCTGTTGAAAGTCTGGCAAGTTCAACAGAAGCATCTTTTGCTTTCATACCCATTTCAATAATATTACTCATTTTTTCCCCACCTATCATTCTTTTTTCTGTTAATACATATTTCATTTTCTTATCATGTGGCTCTGTATTAATTTTTTCTACAACTTGAAAATCATAGCATACACCTATTGTATTTTTTACATTATATTTTTCTAAATATGTATCATAATATCCTCCACCATAGCCCCATCTATTACAGCTTTCATCAAAGACAGAACCAGGAACTATAAAAAGTGTATCTTCATCAGGTACAATCTCAAATGACCTATCTAAATTAGGCTCAAGTGTGCCTATTTTTTTTCTTACCATATTTGAAAAATCTTTTATTTCTACAAAATACATATCTCTGTTACTAAGACTTATAGGAACAGCAACTTTTTTTCCATCACACCATGCTTTTTCAATTATATTTGTAGTAATTACCTCATTGCCAAAATTTATATATAAAAATAGCATTTTAGCATTTTTATATTCTTTAGAATTAAAAATATTATTAGAAATTATATTACTTTTTTCTTCTATATCACTTTGTAACATATGTTTTCTTTTTTCAAGCATATCACTTCGTAATTCTTTATACATATTTTACCACCCTCTTATAAAAGAAACAATTATAATAATAAATATACTGCATAAAGTAGAAAGAGTAAATATAAACTTATTATCTTTATTAGAAAACAAAATTTTAAATACAAGTGTACATATTCCAAAATAATATATAAATATACCAAAACATATTAATAAAGAATATAAAAAATAAAGTTTTGTAAATATATTAAAATAAATAATTAAACCTATTATAATACACAAAATAGGAATAATAAACGTATGATAAACTTTTTTAAATATAAAAATATCATTATTACCTTTTACTGAAAAATTGCATACAAGTACAATAAATGGTAAAATTACAAAACCACATAATGAACCTGTAAATATTCTAAGCAAATTATTTGACTCCCAAAATCCTATATAGCTTCCTACACCGTCTATCATAAGTGGAAAAACACATAAAACCATAAATGCTGTCTGTAATAAATTAAATGGTTTATTGCCTTTATAACATTTAGTTATAAATAAATATAGGGCAGAAATTGCAAACCCTATATATATACCTGTACATCTGGCACATACCGGCAAGTAATTTCCACCCATACATATACTTCTTTCACTCATTTGATGACAAACTGTGCTACCTATATTAAAAATTATACTATTCAATATATTAAAAAATATCTAAATGTATCAAGAAGTCCTCCAAGACAGCAGCAGAGGAATGATATTGCAAGAAGAACTATACCAAGTATCACAAGTATTTTTCCAAAAGAACGATAATCTTCATAAGGCTTACTCATAAGAACTATACCTGAAACAATACCTATAATAGGTCCTATTCCACCAACTAGAATAGTTACTGCAACAAGAAAAACTTTTACAAAGTTTCCAAGTTGTAATTCTTCATTTGAATTTTTATTTTCATTAATATTAATTTTTTCTTCTTTAACTGTTTCTTCTGTATATTCACCATCAATAATATTATCATTTACATATCCGCATTTAGGACAAACACTATCTGTATCTTCCATAAAAATGCCGCATTTAGGACAGTACATAAAATCCCTCCTATATAAAGTTATCAAAATTGTAGTGATAGTTATGAGGTAAGCTTTCAATGGAATGGAATATTTTAGAATTTAAAAATAAACTTCCAACACAACATAAAACACCTAATAAAATTATTATAAGTCCAAGTATAAGAAGTGCTTTTCCAAATGATTTTGTATCTTCATTATCACTACCCATAAATATAATTCCGGCTATAATACCTCCAGCCATTCCAAAAAAAGGAATAATGCATACAGCAACAACAATTAAAACTTTTACTATGTTATTAAGAGTTGCCTCTGTGGAAAATTCAGATGATTTATTTGCTTTATTTCCGCATTTAGGACAGAAATGAAAAGAATCATCAAATTCTTGTTTACATTTCTTACAAATCATATAAACCTCCTATAATAATTATTATTTTCCGTCAAAAAATGTTCCTATATCCATTCCTTCCATAATATCATCTATTATTTTAGGGTCATCTCCTTGTGCAATTACCATATGGATATTATTTTCACCACACATTTTTGCAGCCTCAAGCTTTGTTGCCATTCCGCCAACACTATATTTTGAACCATTAGTACCTGCCATAGACATTATTTCATCTGTTATTTTTTCAACATATGAAACTCTTTTCGCATCAGGATTTGATTTAGGGTCATCATCATAAAGTGCATCTATATCAGTAAGTATTATAAGCAAATCAGCCTTTGTAATTTCAGCAACAAGAGCAGAAAGTCTATCATTATCACTAAATTCAATTTCCTCTGTTGATATTGTGTCATTTGCATTTACAATAGGAATAATACCCATTTCAAAAAGTGTTTCAAATGTATTTTCGATATTATATCTTCTTTTTTCGATTTCAACATCATCTTTTGTCAAAAGAATTTGTGCCACGCTATGGTTATATTCCATAAAGAAATTTTGATAAATCTGCATAAGAACAGCTTGCCCAACAGCTGCTGCTGCCTGTTTTTTCTTAATTTCTTTTGGTCTTTCAGTAAAATTAAGTCTTACAGAGCCAACCCCGATAGCACCTGATGAAACAAGTACAACATCTTTACCTTCATTAACAATATCAGAAAGAACCCATGCAAGTTTTTCAACTCTTTTAAGGTTCATCCTTCCATTATGAGGATATGTAATAGTAGATGTACCTACTTTAATAACTATTCTTTTACTTTCTTTAATTTTATCTCGTATGTTCAAAATAAACGCCCTCCAAATTAGTTATATACATACAATTCTACTACAAAAAATAACTATTTCAAGTTAAATTTACAAAATAAAAAAACGGAATATTAAATTCCGTTTTAAATCATAATTTTTTAAAATTATCAGCCTGAAGTTTCATATCTTTTGCAGCTTGTATAGTAGCTTCAGTTATAGATACGCCACCCATAAGTCGACCAATTTCATTTATAGCTTCTTCTCTTGTTAAACATGTGACATTTGTTGTTGTTTTATTATATTCTGAATGCTTTTCAATAAGAAAATGGTTATCTGCCATAGCTGCAATCTGCGGAAGATGTGTTATACATATAATCTGATTTTTAATACTTACTTTAGACATTTTTTCTGCTACTTTTTGTGCAGTTCTTCCGCTTACACCTGTATCAATTTCATCAAATATAAATGTATCAATAGTATCAACTTCTGAAAGTATTGATTTTAATGCAAGCATTACTCTTGACATTTCTCCACCAGAAGCAATTTTCGCAAGAGGTTTTAATTCTTCCCCCATATTTGCAGATATAAGAAATTCAACATTGTCACGACCATTTGAAGTAAATGTATTTTTATCTGTTATATTAATTTTAAAAGAAGCATTTTTCATTTCAAGGTCTTTAAGTTCTGTTTCTATAGCTTTTTCAATTATTTCTGCTTTTTCTTTTCTTATAATACTTATTTCATCACAGATTTTGTTTATTTCTTTTTCAATATTATCTCTGTCACTATATAATTTTAAAAGTATTTCTTCGCTATTTTCTATAAATTCAAGTTCTTTAACTATTTTTTCATAAAAATTAAGTATATCGTCTATTGTTTTACCATATTTTCTTTTAAGACTATAAATTGTATTAAGTCTTTCATCTATACTTATTAATTCATCAGGGTCAGAGTCAATACCTCTAAAATATGATTTTAATTCATGACAAACATCATCAAGCAAAGCAGAAACTGTTTCTAAATTTTCTGCTATAGAAGAAACAGAAGGGTCTATCTCTTTAAGTGTATTTATATTATAAAGTGCATCTGATATATTATCTGATGCTGAAGAACCATTTTGTGATCCTTCATATAAAAGCTCAAGACTTGTACCTGAAAGACGAACTATTTTTTCAAGATTTGAAAGTATTTTTCTTCTTTCATTAAGTTCTTCTTCTTCTCCTCTTTTTAGTTTAGCATTTTCAATATCTTCTTTTTGAAAATAGAGCATATCCATTCTTTGAGCTCTTTCCATTTCATTTCCGTTTAAATCATTAATAGATTTCATTATACCTTTATATTTATGATATAATTCACCTAAAACAGAAAGCTTTTCTTCAAGAATTTGTCCACAAAATTTATCAAGCAAATATATATGTTTTTTAGGATTTAAAAGAGATTGATGTTCATGCTGTCCATGAACATCTATAAGTGACTCGGATATATTTTTTACCGTACCTGCTGTAACAATAGTACCATTTACTCTGCATACTGATTTTCCTGATGCATTAAATGTTCTTGTAATTATTACAGAATAATCTTCTTCTGTCTCTATTCCATTTTCCAAAAGCAACGAATTTATATTTTTATTTCCTGAAAAAAGAAGTTCAACTCTTGCCATATCAGTATCTTTTCTAAGAAAATCTCTGTTAACCCTTCCACCTAAAGCAAAATTTATAGAATCAATGACCATTGATTTTCCTGCACCTGTTTCTCCGGAAAGAATATTAAGACCTTCTTTAAATTTTATTTCGCTTTCCTCTATGAGTGCTACATTTTTTATGCGTATATTTTCAAGCATAGAGGTTTACCTCCCTTATTCAGTACGTATTACTTTATAAAGCTTCTCTATTATAGTAACTGCCTGTTGCGTACCTCTAGCAACACAAAATACAGTATCGTCCCCTGCTATTGTACCAAGTATTTCACTATTTTGCATACTATCAAGAGCAACTGCAACCGCCATACCCATACCATTAAGAGTTTTTATAACTATCATATTTTGAGAATAATCCATTTTTATAACAGCTTCTCTAAATACTCTTATAAGTCTTTCAGAAAGTTCATTATCTGTATTTGATAAAACTGAATATTTCTGTCTACCATTTTCTGTTGCTATTTTTGTAAGTTTCATTTCTCTAATATCACGAGAAACAGTAGCTTGTGTTACATCAAATCCAGCTTCTTTAAGCTTTTGTGCAAGTTCTTCTTGTGTTTCAATAGAATTTTTTTCTATAAGGTCCAAAATTTTTGCTTGTCTTGCTATTTTCATAAACTAACCTCCATTTTACAGTTTTTCTCTAAGTATATCATAAAAACTTTTCATCTCTGTTTTTATGATAGTAGTACAATAATTTGATTTTTTTATTTTGACAACGTCATTTTTTTTAAGCTTTATACCATCTTGACCATCTGCACTTAATATAAACTCACTATCATCATATTGACCTTTCATAGCCATAGTTATAACATCATCAGCAGATACAACTATTGAACGAGAATACATATTATGAGGACATATAGGAGTTATAGAAATAATCTGTGTATCGGGCTTTAATATAGGTCCTCCTGCCGAAAGATTATACGCTGTTGAACCTGTTGGAGTTGATATTATTATTCCGTCTGCTCTTATTGTATCAAGATATTCTTTATTTACATATACATCTATTTCAACAAGCTTTGAAAACATACCTCTTGTTATACATATATCATTAAGTGCCAATTCACTTTTTTTATCTTTACTATAAGAATTAATATATGCTTCTATCATAAGACGTTTTTCAATTTTATAATCATTATTAAGTAATTTTTCAATAGCCTTTTCAGCACCTTCATTATCAGCTGCTGTAAGAAAACCAAGATTTCCAAGATTTATACCTAAAAGAGGTGTATTATATTCTGCTGTTTTTCTTCCTATTCCTAAAAGTGTACCATCTCCACCAAGTACAATAAGAAAATTTGATATTGAAAAAAGCCTATTTTCTTCTATTCCATATTTATCCATATTATATTCTTTTGCAATATTATAAGGTATATATGGACAACAATTTTTTGTTTCCAAAAAAGATATAAGCCTTTTTGTAACAGCCAAATCTGGGTCTTTTTCAATATTAGGCATTATTCCTGCAATAACCATAATTTCACCACCAAATATTAATCAAGAACATCATGTGATGCATTTGTTATTTCATTAGCAAGAGAGTATGCTTCTTCTTTTGTAAGACCAGCATTTTTTCTATCAAGATATATAAGGTATTCTATATTACCCTCTGGACCTTTTATAGGTGAAAAACTTAAATTTATAATATTAAGACCATTTTCAAAAGCAAAATCCATAATTTTAAGTATAACCTCTTTATGAACACTTATATCTTTAACAACACCTTTTTTACCTACTTTTTCTCTGCCTGCCTCAAATTGTGGTTTTATAAGACATACAAGCTGACCTGCCTCACCAAGAATTCCAAGGGCTGCCGGAATAATTTTTGTAAGCGATATAAAAGAAACGTCAACAGAAGCAAAATCTGCTTCTTCCGGTATCTGTTCATGAGTTACATATCTCATATTTGTTTTTTCCATACATACAACTCTTGGGTCATTTCTTAATTTCCAAGCAAACTGACCATATCCAACATCTATTGAATATACTTTTTTCGCACCATTTTGAAGCATACAATCAGTAAAGCCACCTGTAGATGCACCTATATCCATACAAACTTTATCTTGAAGGCTAACACCAAATTCATTTATAGCTTTTTCAAGTTTATATCCTCCACGGCTAACATATTTCATTTCGCCGCCCTTTACCTCTATTTTTGCATTTACATCTATTTTAGTACCTGCCTTGTCCTCTTTCATTCCATCAACATATACATTACCTGCCATAATAACTGCCTTTGCAAGTTCTCTGGAATTTACAAGATTATTTTTAACAAGAAGTACATCAAGTCTTTCTTTATCTGCCATATTTTTTTCCTCTATACATAAATTTATTTTTATTAATTAAAATAACATACCTACTACAATACCAAGAATAGCACCTGCTACTACCTGTATAGGTGTATGTCCTAAAAGTTCTTTTAACTGTTCTTCTGGTTTAAGTCCACTATGAAAAAGTAATTTATTAAGCATAGCCGCTTGTTTTCCTGCTTCAAGTCGCACATTTGCAGCATCATACATTACAACAAATGAAAAAACAAGTGCCACAGCAAAAGACGGAACATTAAATCCATATATTCTTCCTATATTAAAAGTAAGAGCCATAACAAAAGCTGTATGTGAACTAGGCATACCACCAGAACCATATAACCTTGTTAAGTCAAGTCTTTTTTCAGAAAAAAGTGTAAGTATTACTTTTATTACTTGTGCAGCAAGCCAACTAACAACACCAGCCCATATAGGAGTATTACTTAAAAATTCATTTATCATTATATACCTCTTTTCTGTTTTAAATATTAAAAACTTCTTTTTATAAGGTATTTTGTAAGTGATGAAAGAAAATCTGATTTCCCTTTAAAATTTTCTATTATTTCTATTGCTTCATTGGAAAGTCTTTCTACTTCTTCTTTTGACTTTTCTAATCCATACATAGAAACATATGTTATTTTATCATTTCTTTCATCACTTCCCACAGGCTTTCCAAGAACCTCTGTTGTACTTATAACATCAAGAATATCATCTTGTATTTGGAAAGCTATACCAATCTTTTCGCCTGCTTTTCCAATAAGTCCAATATCTTTATCATCAGCACCTGCAATACATGCACCAGCTTTTAAAGCTCCTTCAATCATTGCAGCTGTTTTATTTTTGTGTATAAACTCAAGAGTTTCTCCATCTATTTTTTTACCTTCACTACAAACATCAACAACTTGTCCTGAAAGCATTCCATATACTCCTGCACCATGACTTATAGCTTGCATAGCTTTTATAGACTCAATACTATTTTGTTTTACACAAGCATTAGCCATAGTTTCCATTGCATGGTGAAGAAGTCCGTCACCTACAAGTATAGCTATATCTTCACCAAATTTTTTATGACTTGTAAGTCTTCCTCTTCTATAATCATCATTATCCATAGCTGGAAGGTCATCATGGATAAGTGAATATGTGTGAATCATTTCAATAGCAGCAGCAAAAGGTTCTGCATTTTTAATATTTCCACCAAACATTTCACAAGCTGCCATAACCATAATAGGTCTAAGTCTTTTGCCACCTGCAAAAATACTATATCTCATAGCTTCAAAAATAATATTTGGATATTCTGTTTCTTTTGGTATAAAATTTTCTAATATATTCTCACAATATTCTATTCTTTGTTTTAAATCACTTTTAAAATCCATAATTATTAATCCTCCTTTACAGCTTCAAAGGTTTTTTGTGAAAATCTTCCGTTTATATCTTTTTGAAGAAGTTTGACTTCTTCTTCCATTCCATTAAGTTTTTCTCTACATATAAGTGAAAGTTCCATTCCTTGTTTATATAGCTGTATGGATTTTTCGAGAGGTATATCATTATTTTCAAGGTCATAAACTATACTTTCTATTTTAGAAAGTGCTTCCTCAAAAGAAATATTTTTTTTTGCCAAAATATCACCACTCTCTTTTTATAATATCTTTAACTTGTGCCTTTACTTCACCGTCTTTAAATAATATTTTTATATTATCATCTAAATCTATATCATCAATGGTTTTTATATTTTTACCCCTGTTATTTTCAATTATAGTATAGCCTTTTTTTAACATTGCAAAAGGCGAAAGCAATTCCATTTTATTTAACAATCTTTCAAAAACAATATTTTTTTCTATCAATTTTGATTTTATAATATTATCCATTTGTTTTTCCAAATTACTGATATAAATTTCATTATCAGTAATATTATCCATAGGTCTTTTAAAAAATCTTCTTTCCATAAGATTTTCAAGTCTGTTTTTTTCGTATTCAATTCTTGAATTTATATTCGAATTAAGATTTTCAATAATATTATCAAGTCTTTCATTATCAAATTCTCTATTATTTACAGCAAGTTCTGCTGCCGCTGAAGGTGTTGGTGCTCTTAAATCAGAAACAAAATCCACTATTGTAAAATCTGTTTCATGTCCAACAGCAGATATAATAGGAATTTCAGAAGCAAAAACAGCTCTTGCTACTTTTTCATCATTAAATGCTTGAAGGTCTTCCATAGACCCTCCACCTCGTCCTAAAATCAAAGTGTCACATTTTCCCCATTCATTTGCAAGTTTAATTGCAGAAACTATTGAGTCAACAGCATTTTCACCTTGTACAAGAGCAGGTATTACAACTATTTTTACACTATCATTTCTTCTTTTTGATATATTTATAATATCTCTTATTGCTGCACCTACAGGAGATGTTATAACACCTATACATTTAGGATATTTACATATTTCTCTCTTATAATCTTCATCAAAAAGCCCTTCAGATTCCAATTTAGCTTTTAACTGTTCAAAGGCAGTATTAAGAGCCCCCGCCCCCAGAGGCTCCATAAGTTCTGCATAAAGCTGATACTGACCTGTTTTTTCATATATGGAAACATAACCGCATATTACAACAGACATACCATTTTCAGGTATAAAAGGTAATATATCTGCACTGCCTTTAAACATAACGCAATTAATAGCCGCACTATTATCTTTAAGCGTAAAATACATATGGCCTGTTGAGTGATATTTAAAATTAGAAATTTCACCTTTAACCCAAAGACTATTTAATATAAAATCATTTTCTATAAGATTTTTTATATAATGGTTTATCTGTCCAACAGAAAAAATTTTAGGTTCTATCATTCTATATCTCCATATTTTAAAATTGTTTTATACAAGCTTTCCAAGAATACCGTTTACAAATGAAGGTGAACTGTCTGAACTATATTCTTTTGCAAGCTCAACAGCTTCATTTATAACAACACTTGCAGGTGTTTCTGTATCAAATTTAAGTTCATAAACAGCAAGTCTTAATATAGCAAGGTCTACATTTGCCATTCTTTTTGTATCCCATTTTCTAGCAACACTGTTTATAAGCTCATCTATTTCTTCAGTATGCTCTCTTACACCAATTACAGTGTTAATAATAAAATCTTTTTCACTTTGTGTAAGTTCCATTTCAGCTTCTTCAAAGAATATTCTCTTTGTTTCTTCTTCATTATCTGTAAATCCAAGCTGGAAAAGTAATGTAAATGCATTTCTTCTAACATCTCTACGACGCATAAATTATCCTCCTGATATTTAACTACAAAAAGGCGGAAGTAAAACCTCCGCCCCATTGAAAATTTTTATTCTTCCTCTTCTGTCTTTGGTTTTTTGCTATTAGTAGCTATACCTGTAATATTTACATTTACAAGCATAACTTCAAGCCCTGTCATTGTTTCAACAGCATTTTTAATCTTTTTCTGTACTTCAAGTGCAACATTTTGTACTTTAAAGCCGAATTCAACTATAATATCGACTTCAACACTTACTTCTCCACCATCAGCACATACTTTAACACCTTTTGACTGACTTTTTTTACCAAAAAGTTCAACAAAAGTATCTGTTGCATTTCCTGAAGCAGAATAAACACCTTCAACTTCACGTGAAGCTGTTCCAGCAATAATTGCAATAACTTCATCTGCTATCTGAATTTGTCCAATAGATGTATTATTTTCAGTCATATATTTACCTCCTGACAATTGCTTTATATAAAATAAAGTATATTCGTGTTGCAAATAATTTTATACATACTACAATTTATATTATACCATTTTTTTTATTATTTGCAATTTTAAAAACCATAAATTATGCATATTATGCATAATTTAACCTATTCCCTTAAATATAATATTAAGTATATAAACAACAAGTGTTATGCCTACAAAAAGATATTTTGAAGCAGGTTCAAACCATTTTCCAATCTTTTTATTTCTTCCAAGCTGTACTTGTTCTCTTGCATATCCTTTTTCACATACCCAATAAAACATTATTCCTGCAAGAAGTGCTCCAAGTGGTATTATATATATTGAAACACCATCCATCCAAGCACCTACTGCATCTCCACTTTCTATAAATACACCAACACCAATGGCAATAACAGAAATTATTAATGATGAAACAAATCTTGATAAACCAAATTTTTCTTGTAATGCTTCAACAGGTGTTTCAAAAAGATTCATAAGTGATGTTACAGCTGCAAAAAGAACAGCAATAAAGAATATTATTGCAAAAAGTTGTCCCATAGGCATAAGTTTAAATACACTTGGCATTGTAATAAACATAAGTGGAGGGCCAGATGCAGGGTCAAACCCAAATGCAAAAACAGCCGGTATTATTACAAGTCCTGCAAGAAGTGCTGCACAAGTATCAAAGAAAGCTACATTTTTAGCACAATTTATTATATCTTCATCTTTTTTAAGATAACTTCCATATACTATTGTACCAGAACCAGCAACAGATAATGAGAAAAATGCTTGTCCAAGAGCATAAACCCACGTATCTGGATTTTTTAAAAGTTCCCAATCTGGATTTAAAAGATATTCATATCCCTTTTGTGCTCCATCAAGTGTAAAAACTCTTATTGCAAGTATTATAAAAAGAAAGAAAAATGCAGGCATAAGAACTTTATTAATTCTTTCTATACCTTTTGACACTCCCATTACCATCATAAAAAATACAATTATAATACCTAAAATATGCCAACCAATACTTCCAAAATTTTCAGAAAGGTCAACAAAATATTGTACAGAATCACTTGCAAAAACTGAACCAGTTATTGAACCTATAAGAAAATTTATTATCCAACCAACAACAACTGCATAACCTATGGCTATTCCAAGAGAACCTATAACAGGTATAATTCCAATAAATTCTCCCCATTTTCCACCTCTTCTCATTGCTGCTTTTTTAAATGCACCAAGAGGTCCTGTTCCCATAGCTCTACCAAATGCCATTTCACCAGCAACACCTGTAAAACCAAGAAATATAACAAATATGAAATAAGGTATAAGAAAAGCTCCTCCACCATACTGTCCAGCACGATAAGGAAACATCCATATATTACCCATTCCTACGGCAGAACCGATACATGCAAGTATAAATCCTATACGAGAACTAAAAGCTTCTCGCTTTTTAGTTTTGTCTTGCATAAAAATCCCCCTTCTTTTTTTTTAGTTAGAATATATTATAGCATAAAAATGCATTAAATATATTAAAACTTATATATTATATATTAAAATTTGCTTACAAAATATATTATAAAAAAAAGCTAAATAACAATATTGTTATTTAGCTTTTTATAAATATAATTATTTTCTTCCAGTTGAGCCAAAACCACCTTCGCCTCTAACTGTTTCTGAAAGTTCAGAAACTTCATTAAATTCTACTGATAAGAAAGGTGTTACAACAAGCTGAGCTATTCTTTCTTTTGCTTCTATTACAGCATCATTATTACTATGATTATGTAAAAATACAAGTATCTCTCCTCTATAATCTGCATCAACAACACCTACTTTATTTGCAGGTGCAAGACCTTTTTTTGTAGCAAGACCACTTCTTGCATATACAAGACCTGCATATCCTTCAGGTATTTCAACAGCTATACCTGTTGGAACTTTAACTGTTTCGCCTGCTTTAACAACTATATCTTCCTCTATACAAGCGTATAAATCATATCCAGCTGCAAATTCACTACCTCTTGTAGGAATAACTGCATTTTCATTTACTTTTTTTAAATTAATAACCATTTTAATTCTCCACCATTATTTATTATCATAAAGAACAACTTCTTCTGATTTAAGACTATTTTTAACATCTATTATTCTTTGATTTGTACTTCCTGCCCAATGATATTTTGCACATTTAAGCTCACTTACAAATTTACCATCAACAAGGACATCTATATTTTTCATAAAAGGAAGTCTTCTTACTTCTTCCCAAAGAAAACCTGTATAAAGCCATATTGTTTTATTAGGATATTTTTCTTTTATATCAAATACAAGTTTTCCTATATCATCTACATTGCAAGGGTGAAGAGGGTCACCACCTGAAAGAGTTATACCATTTATATAATCTTTATCAAGCTGTTCAAAAATTTCACTTTTTGCAGCTTCATCAAATATAACACCACTGTCAATATCCCATGTAATTGGGTTATGGCAGTCTTTACAATGGTGTGTGCAACCTGAAACCCAAAGCACAACTCTTAAACCTTCACCATTAAGCATGTCATCTTTTGTTATATTATGAAATTTCATTTTACATAGATTTCCTTTCTGCAATCTCTGCCATTTTTGCTTTATTCAAACGAGTATCTCCTTTAACTCTTGAATATGAAAGATAACCATTCATTCTATCTATTTTTGTAAGATTTTTACTTCCACATTTTGGGCAAACGTCCATTTCAAGTTCCTGATGTCCACAATCATCACAATATGCAAGAGAAAGATTTACACCTTCATAAAATCCCATTTTCATAGCACGTCTAATGAGAACTTTTACAGCTTCTTTGTTATAATCAATAGGATATTTAACATACTGTATTTTACCACCATTCATTAAATCCCAAAATCTTTTCTCTAAATCTTGTTTCTGTATTGGAGAAATATCCTCTGTTACATGACAATGGAATGAATTTGATACATAAGCTCTATCAGAAACATTTTCAATAATTCCAAATTTCTTTCTAAACTGCTCTACCTGTAAACCACAAAGACTTTCAGCAGGTGTTCCATAAAGAGCATAAAGCTTTCCATCTTCCTCTTTAAACTGAGCAACTTTTTTATTTATGTATTCCATAACCTCAATAGCAAAATTTCCATCTTCTACAAGAGATTTTTTATTATGTAATTCCTGAAGCTCATTAAGAGCTGTAATTCCAAATGAAGCTGTTGCAGCTTTTAAAAGAGGTTTAATTTTATCATTTGGCTTAAGATGACCACCATAGAAACCACCTTCACAATATGCCATAGGATTTGTTGATGCTCTCATTTCTCCGAGATAATCATATGTTTTTAAATGTATTTTTCTAATCATTTCAAGATAATAATCAAGAACCTCATAAAAATCACGACTTTCATAATCTGCTTTTGCATAAATCATAGGAAGATGAAGTGAAACAGCACCAATATTAAATCTTCCAACAAAAACAGGCTTATCATTTTCATCGGCAGGTTTTATACCACCTTTTTCATACCAAGGTGAAAGGAAAGCTCTACAACCCATAGGGCTTATAACTTCACCATATTTTTTATACATTTCAGAAACATATCCTTCACCTGTAAGGCTAAGCCAGTCAGGATACATTGTTTTTCTTGAACACTCAACACCTTCATTAAATACATCTTCAAGTTCACAACCTTCACCATGAAGATTTTCATCATATAAAAATACTATTTTAGGGAATAATACAGGTTTTTTATTTCCTGCCTTTCCTTGACCATGTCTATGAACTTCAAGCATTGTTATTGCAGCCATTTTTGCAAATCTACTTCTACCAAGACCAACTGTCATTGTAACAAAAGGATAATCCCCTCTTGAAGAACCTACTGAATTAAGTTTATATTCAAGTCCCTGAAAACCTTGTTCAAAATCTCTTTTAAGTTTCTTAATAGCAATTTCTTCTGCAAAATCTGGGTCATCAACACCATAATATTTCTGTTTTTCAAGCTCTTCTTCATGATATTTTTTATAGCTTAATTCAGCATATGGTTCAAGTATATTATCAATCTGCGGAACAGTAAATCCTCCATACTGCTGTGCCGCTGTTGAAAGTATCACGTCTCCTATAACATCAAATGCAACATCAAGAGTTTTTGGCTCATTATACCAAAGATTTCCCATTTCAAAGCCGCCTCTTAAAACACTTGCCATGTCAAAAAGACAGCAGTTCATTGTATCACGTCTTGCAGACATATCATGTATATAAATATATCCATCACGACAAGCCTGAAGTTCTTCAACATTAAGAGAAAATTTCTGATAAAGTTCTTTATTTAACTGATTAAATATAAGACTTCTTTTTGTAGCAACAAGAGCACTATCTGTATTTGCATTATCTTTATCTCCTATGTACATTATTGACTGTGCTTTTTTATATACACCATCAAGCATATGTACAAAATCCTGTTTATAGTTTCTATAATCTCTATAACTTTTCGCAACGGCAGGATTTACTTTTTCAAGAGCACTTTCTACAAGATTATGCATTGTTTGTATAGGAACAAGTGTAAGCTTTTCTTCTTTAATATGTTCCTCTACATATCTGCAAATCTCCTCTAAATTTTCTGATGTAAGTTTTGTCATAACACGCTCAGCTGATTTATTAACTGCATTTGCAATCTTCTGAGAGTTAAACGCTTCAAGAGTATTATCTTTTTTAATAACTCTTATCATATTTCCTGCCTCCTTTTTTTATAATAAAAAACACAACATATTGTTGTCTGCATAATACTATAACACATATATTGATATTTAGAAAGACCAAAATATATTTTTAGCATAATCAACAAACCCTTATGGATTTTAAAAAATAAAAAAGTATATCTTATTTATTGACTTTTTTATTTATGTGTAATTGGAAATTAAAATTTATTTTAAAAACTATAAATATTTTTTAAAAAACAGATAATAATATAAATGCAATAAAAATTTTTAAAATATTTGGAGGTAATAGTTATGGATAAAGTAAACAAATCTATCAAATGTTCAGTAAGTCAGTGTGCATACCATTGTCAAGATAAAGGATACTGTACTCTTGATACAATCCAAGTAGGAACACACGAAATTAATCCAACACAGAAAGAATGTACTGACTGCGAATCTTTTGCTACAAAAATGTAATATCAGCGTAAAAATAAGTATATTGAATATATTCAATATACTTATTTTTTTTAACACTTGTCCTTTTTATACATATAATATATTAAAATAAATAAAAAAGAGGATTTTTATGGACAATCAACATATTAAAAACCCATGCTGTATACTTGAAGACAATTGTAAAAATAAAATATTAGGGTTTGGTTATTTTTCAAATTCAGAAGAATTTAATTCTGAAAAAGGTATTATACAATTTAATGATACACCTGTAGTTACAGATATTTTTGATATTAACAATGGCTATATAAAAGTTAAATCAAACGGTTGGTATTACATTCAATATATACTCAATATACCTCCAAAAACTGATATTTCATCTAATTTTGCAATATATAACGAAAATTCTGCAATAGAAGGTACAATTATAAATGTATCTACAACAAATAATGAAAACTCATTATATTACGGTGCTCAAACAATTTGTAAAATAGAAGAAAATACTACTGTATCATTAAAATCAGATAAAAATTTATATTTTAAAACTAAAAAAACTTATGAAAACTGTGTATCATTATTTATATTAAAACTATTATAATGCCACAAAAAACTCCGGATACTTTCCGGAGTTTTTATTTTTATTCTTCTGGAAGATTATGAAGTTCATCAATATCATCTACTGGTTTCTCAAGACCTTCTATAACTATATTATTTTTTTCTGCATAATCCCAAAGAGCTGCATGAAGAGCTTCTTCAGCAAGACATGAACAATGAACTTTTACTGGTGGAAGTCCATCAAGTGCTTCCATAACCGCTTTATTTGTAATTTCAAGAGCTTCCTGAATTGTTTTACCTTTTACAAGTTCTGTTGCCATACTGCTTGTTGCAACAGCTGCTCCACAACCAAATGTTTTAAATTTTGCATCTTCAATAATACCGTTTTCTATTTTAAGATATACTTTCATTATATCACCACATTTAGCATTTCCAACTGTACCAACACCACTTGCATCTTCTATTTCTCCAACATTTCTTGGGTTCATAAAATGGTCCATAACTTTTGCACTGTATTCCATAAATCTTATCCTCCTAAATTAATCATCTGTATTATGAGTTATTTCTATATTATTTATTATTTTTGATATATTCTTCGTAAAGAGGAGACATATCTCTAAGTCTCTGAACAATAGGTGGAAGCTTTTCTATGATAAAATCAACTTCTTCTTCTGTATTCATATGTCCAAGAGAAAGTCTTAATGACCCATGTGCTTTTTCATGAGGAAGACCTATTGAAAGAAGAACATGTGATGGGTCAAGAGAGCCTGAAGTACAAGCAGAACCACTTGAAGCACAAATTCCATTCATATCAAGGAAAAGTAACATTGATTCACCTTCAATAAATTCAAATGAAAGATTTACATTTCCTGGAAGTCTATCAACAGGGTGTCCATTAAGTTTTGTATGACTTATTTTTGAAGTAAGCTCTGTAATAAGTTTATCTCTCATTTTTACAAGCTTTGGTGTTACTTCATCCATTTCATTTACAGCCATTTCTATTGCTTTTCCAAGTCCAACTATACCTGGAACATTTTCAGTACCAGCACGTCTTCCTCTTTCCTGTGCACCACCATGTATAAATGATTTTAATTTAACACCTTTTCTTATATATAAAGCACCAATTCCCTTAGGAGCACCAAGTTTATGTCCTGAAAGAGAAAGCATATCTATATTCATTTCTTTTACATCTATTTTAACATGACCTACAGCCTGAACAGCATCTGTATGGAAATAAATTCCATTTTCTCTTGCTATTTTTCCTATTTCAGCAATAGGCTCTATTGTACCAATTTCATTATTAGCAAACATAATGGAAATAAGAATTGTATCTGGTCTTATAGCAGCCTTTAAATCTTCAATTCTTACTTTTCCATATTCATCAACAGGAAGATATGTTACTTCAAATCCTTTTGATTCAAGATATTCACAAGTATGAAGTATAGCATGGTGTTCAATAACTGATGTTATAATATGTTTACCTTTAGAAGACATTGACTCAGCAATTCCTTTTAAAGCCCAGTTATCACTTTCAGAACCTCCAGCTGTAAAGAATATTTCTGCTGGTTCTGCACCAAGAGCATTTGCAACTTGTTCTCTTGCTTTGTCTATTGCTTTTTTACTTTCTCTTGCTATACTATAAACACTTGAAGCATTACCATAATGTTCGCTAAAATATGGTAATATCGTATCAAGCACCTCTTTTCTTACAGGTGTTGTTGCAGCATTATCAAAATATATTAATTTATCCATAACTAACTACTCCCTCATTAATAAAATTTAATATCTATTCTATATTATTAACTTCTTTATATTCTGTTGCAAGTTCCTCAAGATTTATGGAATCAGCAGCTTCATTAAGACTTGCTTGCATTTTCTCCCATACTCCTTTTGATACGCAACAAGTACATGTATCTGGACAGGCTGCTGTTTTTTCATTACAACAATCCTGAGAAAAAGAATCTTCTAAAGCTCTAAGGATACTTCCTACTTTTATATCCTTGGGATTCATAGCTATCCTATATCCTCCGCCAGCACCCCTAACGCTTTTTACAAGACCTGCTTTTTTAAGAGGAGGTATAAGCTGTTCAAGATAGCTTTCAGATATATGCTGTCTTTCAGCAATACTTTTTATACTTATACAATTATCTTTTCCAAAAACAGCTATATCTATCATAGCTTTTAAACCATACTTTCCTTTTGTGGAAATTTTCATTTTATCACCTCTCTTAAATTCCGAGTTGTTTACTGGGAATTTACATATATAAAAATATCACTTCTGATTATCATTGTCAATAGATTTCAAAAAATTCCTAGTAAAATTATAGGATTTTTTTTAATACAATTTTTCCAGTCACATATCGTGGTTTTAAAAATAATATTTTCCCATTCTGTGATAGATACTTTTTTTGAATACAAAATAAAAATATAATATTTATAATATGTATGACAATATACATGTCAGCATATAATATAACAGGGAGAGGGTATTTATGGAATTCAAAGAAAGACTTAGATTTTTAAGAAAAGAAAAACATCACACACAAAAAAAACTTGGTGAAATACTTAATTATGGATATACAGCAATTTCAAACTACGAAAGCGGAAGAAACGAGCCCTCTATTTCTGATATTAAAAAAATAGCAAAATTTTTTGATGTTTCAGTGGACTATCTTCTTTGTGTAAATGATATTAGAAACCCATATCTTCAAGAAGAGTCTTCTGAAAGTTTTATGGAATTCAAAAATTTATTTTCAAATTTAACTGATGAAGGCAAGGAAGAACTTCTTCTTTATATGAAATATCTTACTGTAAAAAATGATGTATATCTTAAAGTTGCCGAAGAAAAAGAAGATTATAAAACAAAAAAATAATATAAAGCTGTGTATTTATAATACACAGCTTTTTTATTGAAATAATAAAAAATAATAATACAAAAAAGGCATTTCCATAAAGGAAATGCCTTTTATCTTCACAACACAATTATATATTAAAGAAAAAATATTCTAATTACTGATTAGCTTTTTCTTCTTTGAATTTTCTGATAGCATCAGCAAGTTTAGGAACGATAACTTTAACGTCACCTACGATACCAAGGTCAGCAACCTGGAAGATTGCAGCTGTATCATTTTTGTTGATAGCAACGATAAATTCAGAACCTTCCATACCTGCAACGTGCTGGATAGCACCTGAGATACCACAAGCAACATAAAGTTCTGGTCTAACTGTTTTACCTGTCTGACCAACCTGACGTTCTTTTTCAATCCAGCCAGCGTCAACACAAGCTCTTGAAGAACCAACTTCTGCACCAAGTACATCAGCAAGGTCTCTAAGCATATCGAATCCTTCTGGTCCGCCAATACCACGTCCACCAGAAACGATAAGTTTAGCTTCTGTAAGGTCAACAGCTTTCTTTGTAGCTTTAACTACTTCAAGAATTTCGATGTTCATATCTTCTGCTGTTAAACCAGCATCAAATCTGATAAGTTCGCCAGTTCTTGTTGTATCTTTAGCGATTCTCTTCATAACACCAGGTCTTACAGTAGCCATCTGTGGTTTTGTTCTTGGGCACATAAGTGTAGCCATGATGTTACCACCGAAAGCTGGACGAGTCATAAGTAATGCTCTTGTACCATCTGCACAACCCATAGCTTCTTCTTTAGCTATTTCTTCTTCAGTTTTAGCCATTCTTAAACCTGTACAGTCAGCAACAAGACCTGTTCTTACACGGCTAGCAAGTCTTGGAGCAACGTCTCTACCGATTGAAGATGCACCAAAGAGCATAATTTCTGGGTCAAATTCTTTAACAACTGCTGTAAGAGCTTTTGTATATGGCTCTGTAGCATATTCTTTAAGAAGTGGGTTGTCGATTAATACAACTTTATCTGCACCATAGTGGTATAATCTTTCAACCTGATCTTCAATTTCGCTACCTAATAATACAGCAACTACGTCGTCGCCTAAATCTTCTTTTAATCTTGTAGCTTCTCCAATAAGCTCAAGTCCAACGTTCTGAACTTTACCGCTTCTCTGTTCTACTACTACATAAATTCCTTTACTCATTGTAGGGTTCTCCTCCTTAATTAATATATTTCAACTAAAATTAAAATTAGATAATGTGTTTAGCATCAAGTTTTTCAATAATAGCTGCAACAGCCTGTTCTGCAGAAACATCTTTAAGGATTGTACCTGCACCTTTAACTTCTTTAGTGAATGATTTGTAAACGTTTGTAGGTGAACCCTTTAATCCGATCATATCAAGTTCAAGGTCATCTTTTAAGTCTTCAAAACCAACGATTTTGATTTCTTTTTCATAAGCTTCTACGATACCTTTAACTGACATGTATCTTGGTGTAGCAAGCTCAGCAATAGCTGTAAGTAAGCAAGGAGTTTTGATTTTGATGATGTGGTATCCATCTTCAAACTGTCTCTTAACTATAAGGTGGTCTTCAGCTACTTCCTGGATTTCTTCTACATAAGAAACCTGTGGAAGACCAAGTTTTTCACCAATCTGTGGTCCAACCTGAGCTGTGTCACCGTCAATAGCCTGACGTCCTGTGATAATTAAATCGTATCCGATTTTCTTTAATGCTGCAGCAAGAATTCCTGATGTAGCATATGTATCAGAACCACCAAATTCTCTACCTGATACAAGGTAAGCTTCATCACAACCCATAGCTAAAGCTTCTCTTAAAGCAACATCTGCCTGTGGAGGTCCCATAGATACAACTGTTACTGTTGCACCTGTCTGCTCTTTAATTCTTAAAGCAGCCTCAATACCTGTTTTGTCATCATGATTTATGATACTTGGCACACCATCTCTGATAAGTGTACCAGTTTTTGGATCGATTTTTACTTCTACTGTATCTGGAACCTGTTTAATACATACAACGATTTTCATCTTAGTTCTCCTTCCGAAATTTATTTTTTCTAGATTATAGGTTTTATTAGAGCTTCATTGAGCCTGAGATAACCATCTTCATAGCTTCAGATGTACCTTCATAGATTTCAGTAATCTTAGCATCTCTCATTGCTCTTTCAACTGGATATTCTCTTGAGTATCCGTAACCACCCATTAACTGAACGCATCCTCTTGTTACTTCGTTTGCAACTTCTGATGCGAATAATTTACACATAGCTGCTAATGGAGCATAGTTTTCATGGTTGTCTTTAGCAACAGCTGCTCTCCAAACCATAAGTCTAGCTGCATCAACTTTTGTCTGCATTTCAGCAAGTTTGAACTGTGTATTCTGGAATTTTGAGATTGGTTTTCCAAACTGTTTTCTTTCTTTAACGTATTTGATTGTTTCGTTAATAGCACCCTGAGCAATACCTACTGACTGAGCACCGATACCGATACGACCACCGTTAAGAGCTGTCATAGCAATTTTAAATCCGTTTCCTTCTTTAGCAAGAAGTCTGTCTGCAGGAACTTTTACGTTTTCGTAAGCAACTTCACAGTTAGAAGCAGCTCTGATACCCATACGTTCGATGTTTGTTCCTACTGAAAGACCTTCCATTTCTCTGTCAAGAATGAATGCTGACATACCTTTTGGTCCTTTTGATTTATCTGTAAGAGCAAATACGATGAATGTATCAGCAAATCCTGAGTTTGTTGTGAATATTTTTGTACCATTGATTGTGTAGTATGTACCATCTTCTGATAAAACAGCTTCTGTCTGAACACCTGAAGCATCTGTACCAGCATTAGGCTCTGTAAGTCCGAAACATCCAACTTTGCTTCCGTCTACAAGAGGTCTTAAGAATTTCTGTTTCTGCTCTTCTGTACCAAACTCATTGATACAAGCACAGCAGAGTGATGTATGAACAGAGATTGTGATACCTGTTGAAGCATCGATTTTTGACATTTCTTCCATAGCTAATGTGTATGTAAGGTTGTCAGCTCCCTGTCCGCCGTACTCTCTTGAATAAGGTATACCAAAAATACCAGCTTTCTGAAGTTTTTCTACAAGCTCCATTGAGTACTCTTCAGCTTCGTCCATATCCTTTGCAATTGGTTTGATTTCTGTTTCTGCAAATTTTCTGAATAACTCTTGACAAAGCAACTGTGTTTTTGTTAATTTGAAATCCATTTTTTATTCCTCCTATTATAATAATAAAAAATTAAAATAACCGGTGGGTGTGTGACCGATTATTAAATTACAAATGCATAACCTTTCCGCCGTCATAACCGCAACGGTAAATGAAACCGATGCATCTGCGTGGATTAATACATAAAAGGACGATACTCATCAAAGGCCGCTAGGCATTTAGACCAAATATTTAGTATGCAAAATATATGACCTAAAAAACGACACACTCAGCGTGCATCTATTCTTTATATGTATACTTACACTTTACACCCTTGTCTATAATATGTCAATATGTTTTATAAAAATTCTCTATAAAAAACAAAAGTGTCTAGTTATTTTATGTCAAAATATACATTTATAGTGCATCACTTTTTAAAAATCATATTTATAAAAGCCTTATTTAGCCTTTGAAACACATATTTAATATATTATCTAAAATTTCACAAATTTATTTATTGTGAAATGAATATCACAAATTAAAACTATTTTACATTATTTACCAAGTTTTAACCAGTTAGAAATAACTATTTTCTGTACTTCTGATGTACCTTCATAAATTTCTGTAATCTTAGCATCTCTCATCATTCTTTCCATAGGATAATCTCTTGTATAGCCATATCCTCCAAAAAGCTGTAAGCATCTTCTTGTAACATCACTTGCAAGTTCAGCACATAAAAGTTTTGCCATTGCTGAAAGGTGTCCATATGGACGATGTGCATCTTTCTCAGAAGCAGCTTTTCTTAATAAAAGCTGACAGGACTCTATCTTTGCTGCCATTTCTGCTATTTCAAATTGAGTATTTTGGAATTGAGCAATAGTTTTACCAAACTGCTTTCTTTCTTTTGTATAAGCAATACATTCATTTAATGCACCTTCTGCAATACCAAGTGCCTGAGACGCAATACCTATACGTCCTCCATCAAGAGTTTGCATAGCAACTTTAAACCCTTGACCTTCTTTTCCAAGAAGATTTTCTTTAGGAATACGGCAGTTTTCAAATATAAGGTCACATGTAGCAGAACCTTTTATACCCATTTTTCTTTCTTTTTTACCAAATTTGAATCCTTCTGTTCCTTTTTCAACTATGAAGGCAGAAATTCCTCTATTGCCTTTTGTTTTATCAGTCATAGCTATTACAACATATATATCAGCATAACCACCATTTGTTATAAATACTTTTGTTCCATTAAGAACATATTCATCACCATCAAGTACAGCTGTTGTTTGCTGCATAGATGAGTCTGTACCTGCTCCTGGTTCAGTAAGACCAAAAGCACCTAATTTTTCACCTTTTGCAAGAGGAACAAGATATTTTTGTTTTTGTTCTTCTGTACCAAATTGGAAAATAGGCTGACAGCATAAAGATGTATGAGCAGAAATAATTACAGCTGTTGTCGCACAGACTTTAGCCATTTCCTCAACACACATAGAATATGCAAGGTTATCAGCACCTTGTCCACCATATTCTTTAGGAAAAGGTATACCCATAAAACCACAAGCTGCAAATTTTTTCAGATTTTCTTCAGGAAATCTCTCCTCTTCATCAAGAGTTTCTGCGAGAGGTTTAACTTCTGTTTCAGCAAACTTTCTATAAAGTTCCTGCATTAAAATCTGTTCTTTTGTCAAAGTAAAATCCATGATATTTCCTCCTTAAAACAGATGCTAAAACTTTAAAGTATCAAAATTTTTTTTGATACATCTAGTATTTATGTTATATAATCGTTGATTATTTGTCAAGTTTTTCATCATATTTACTTAAAAAAATACAATAATTTTAACACTTTGTTGAATTATTCACTTTTTTGAATTATTTTTCAACTTTTATTATGTTAAATTTTTACTAATCTTTTTAAGTTCAGCACTAAATAATGGCTTATAAATAAGTTTAGGACCTTTTCTTACACTTTCCATAAGTGTTATTTTTTCAACTTTAAATTCTTTATGTTCAACAGGGAATTTTCCTCTAAGATTTTTAAAATTATTATAAAATTCAACTTCTCTACCAAGAGTTATATGTGGTTTTAAACCTTGTCTACCTGTTGAATAACCTTCTCTAGAAAGAGATTTTGAAAGACTGTTATAAAGTCTAAAAAGAGGTTTACATTCCTCTATACCCATCCATAATATACTACTGTTACCTTTATTAAATGTTCCAAGCTCATCAAGCTTAATAGTAAATTCTTTATTTTGCGATGCACCAGAATATAAAGCAGTACAAAGCCCATCTATTTCATTTCTACCTACTTCACCAATAAAATGAAGTGTAATATGAAAATTATCTTTAGGAACAAAATTTCCTTTTTTTGTTGCAGTTTTCACATTTTCCTGAACATTAGAAATATAATCCTTAATTTCTTCAGAAAAATCTATTGCCATAAATACTCTCATAAACATACCTTCTTTCATATAAAAAAGGGTTATGCATAAGCCTAACCCTTTGAAATTTATAATAATTATAAAATAAAAAAGGGATTTAAAAAACCCCTTTTAAAATATATTTTATTTAAGTTTTTCTCTTACAAAATTTTTAATGCCATCTCTTTCACAAATATTTTTATGAAGAACAGGTCTCTTTTCTATACCTTTTATTGTTTCAGGAATAGCTACTTTTGAAATTTCTTCAAGTTCTTTCATAAGTTCAATAGCATCTTTGCTTTCATATTTACTATCTATTGCACAAAGAACATCTTTTGTAAATTTGTATGGGCTTGCTGTTGAAACAATAACTGTTTTTGTTTCATCTTTTGTTTCATTTTTATATTTTTCATATGCAGCATATGCAACAGCTGTATGAGTATCAAGTACATATCCTGTTTTTTCATACATATCTTTTATTGCTGCAAATGTTTCATCTTTAGTTGCAAATTCTCCAACAATCTCATCATTTTTAATATCAACGCTATATTTACCTTCTTTTGAAAGAGAAGCCATAAGCTCTTTTGTTTTTTCCTGTGATGTAAGTTTACAAAGAAGTCTTTCAAGGTTGCTTGAAATAAGTATATCCATTGAAGGTGATACTGTTACCATAAATTCTCTGTTTTTATCATATGTACCTGTTTTAAAGAAGTCATAAAGAACTTTATTATCATTTGAAGCACATATAAATTTATTTACAGGAAGTCCCATACATTTTGCATAATATCCAGCAAGTATATTTCCAAAGTTACCTGTTGGAACAGTAAAGTTTACTTTTTCTCCAACTTTAATTTCGCCACTTCTTACCATTTGCATATATGCATAGAAATAATATACAACCTGTGGAACAAGACGACCTATATTTATTGAATTTGCTGATGAGAACATAAATCCTTTATCATCAAGTTCTTTAATAAGTTCTGGGTCTGTAAATATACTTTTAACAGCAGACTGAGCATCATCAAAGTTGCCTTTTATACCAACAACACAAGTATTCTTTCCTTCCTGTGTAACCATTTGAAGTTTCTGAACAGGGCTTACACCATCTTCTGGGAAAAATACCATTATTCTTGTACCAGAAACATCAGCAAAACCTTCAAGAGCAGCTTTACCTGTATCTCCTGATGTAGCTGTAAGTATAACTATTTCTTTATCAATTCCATTTTTCTTTGCAGCAGTTTTCATAAGATATGGAAGTATTGAAAGTGCCATATCTTTAAAAGCAAGAGTTCTTCCATGGAAAAGCTCAAGAATTGATACATCATTCTGTTTTACAAGAGGTGCAATAACATCTGTATCAAACTTACTGTCATAAGCATTATTTATACAATACTTAAGTTCTTCCTCTGTATAGTCATTCATATAAAGTTTCATAACTTCATAAGCAAGTTCTTGATAACTTAAATTTACAAGTTCATCAAGGCTTTTATCCATTACAGGTATTTCATCTGGCATAAAAAGACCACCGTCTTCACATATACCTTTTAAAACAGCCTTTGATGCATCTGATGTTATATTTGGATTTCTTGTTCCTACATACTTCATAAAACTTTCCTTCTCTCTATGTAAAATTATAATATTTAAAATAAACAACATAGATATATATTTACAGAAAATCTTAAAAATGTCAAGCATAAAAATACATTTGTCCTTCACAGACGAAATAATTTAACAAAAAAAAGCCCATAAGGGCTTTTTTTATCTCCAAGAAACATCTGCATTTTTTCTTGGAACAGTTCTTTTGAAATTAACATCTGGATATCCAACAAGCATTGCTGTAACAATATTCTTTCCTTCTGTAACACCAATATATTCTTTAACTTCAGGAATTGCTTCTGTAAGTAATGCAAGGTATCCATCATAAAGCACACCAAGATTTTGTACAACAGCCATGTTCTCCATATTTTGAGATGCAAGACCACCATCAACAACTTTATCATTTGCAACAAATATTACAACAGGTGCATTTCTGAATATAAAATCATTTTCTGGATTTTTAAGCTTATTTCTAAGAAATCTATGTATTTCTTTTGGAACAAGCTTTCCTTTTTCTTCATCTTTTAAAAGTTTTTCAAGACCTTTCCAAAAAACATTTTTTAATTCTTCAATATCATTCTGAATAACTATAAACTGATTACTTTGAGTATTTTTTGCAGTTGCTGTATATCTTCCAGCCTCTATTATATTCTTAAGCTTTTCTTTTTCTACCTGAATATTTTTATATTTTCTTATACTTCTTCTTGATTTTATAATATAAAGATAGTCTTCAGCAGTTAAAGTAATATTTTTATTACATTCCACAATGCCTTCTTTTTCATAATCATCTATTTCAACTGCATCAACTGGACAGACAGCTATACAATGTCCACATTGCATACATTGCATGTTGCGATTACCTGCTTTTCCATTTCTTACAGATATTATACCAAAAGGACATTCTAAGCTACATAAGCCACAGCCAATACACTTTTCCTCATTAAATTTAACCATTTAATTTTCCCCCTATTATTAGCTTTTTTTCTTATGAACATTTCTTATAGTTTTCTTTTTAGTTTTATCATTTTTAGGCTTAGCAGAATTTTTATTTTTAATATCAGATGATTTTCTTGGCTTTGCAAATCCATTTTGTTTCTGTTTTGACCTATCTGTTTTTGAACCTCTAAAAGCTACTCCTCCAAAATTTCTAGGACGTATAAGACAATGTTTATCAAAACCTATAAGGTCTTCTCTATGAGCCTTTTTAAGCGCCTCCATAACAAGGTCATAGTTATTAGGATTTCTATACTGCATTAACGCTCTTTGCATAGCTTTTTCATGAGGAGTTTTAGGCACATAAACTTTCTCTCCTGTTCTTGGGTCTTCTTCTGTATAATACATACAAGTTGAAAGTGTCCCTGGTGTAGGATAAAAATCTTGAACCTGTTCTGGCATATGACCAATATCTCTTAAATATTCTGCAAGTTCTATGGCTGCATCAATATCACTTCCTGGATGAGAGCTCATAAGATATGGTACAAGATACTGTTCTTTACCTATATTTTTATTTATTTCATAATATCTCTTATAAAACTTATCATAAACTTCTCTTGTAGGTTTACCCATTTTGGCAAGAACTCTAGGAGAAACATGTTCAGGGGCAACTTTAAGCTGTCCACTTACATGATATTTACAAAGTTCTTTAAAGAATGTTTCATCTTTATCATAAATGAGATAATCGTAACGTATACCGGAACGTACGAAAACTTTTTTAACTCTTGGAATTTCTCTAAGTTTTCTTAAAAGTGATACATAGTCTTTATGGTCTATTTTAAGATTTTTACATGGTGTTGGGAAAAGACATTGTCTATGTTTACAAACACCTTCTGTTTCTTGTTTTTTACAAGCAGAACCTCTAAAGTTTGCAGTTGGTCCTCCAACATCATGAATATAACCTTTAAAGTCAGGTTCCCAAACTATTTTTTCAGCTTCTCTTATAATTGAACTATGACTTCTTGCAGTAACAACTCGTCCTTGATGAAAAGCTAACGCACAGAAATTACAACTTCCAAAACAACCTCTATTACTTATAAGACTAAATTTAACCTCTTCAATAGCAGGAATACCACCATCTTTTTCATACATAGGGTGATATGTTCTCATATAATCAAGAGCATAAACACTATCAAGTTCATTCATTTTAAGAGGTGGAGAAGGTGGATTTTGTACTACAAGCCACTCATCATATTCTTCCACAAGAGTTTTTGCTGTTATAGCATCAGTATTTTCATACTGTATCATAAAACTTTTTGAATACTCTTTTTTAGATTTTAAAACATCTTTATACTTAGGAAGTTTTATAAAATCATATGGTCTTGACTCATCTTTAGTTTTATAAACAGAGCCTTTTATAAAAGTAATTTCACTTATAGGAATACCACTATCTAAAGCTTCTGCAAGTTCAGTAATTTGATGTTCACCCATTCCATAAAGAACAAGGTCAGCACCACTATCAAGAAGTATTGAACGTCTTACTTTATTATCCCAATAATCATAATGAGAAAGTCTTCTAAGACTTGCTTCTATTCCACCAAGTATTATTGGAACATCTTTATAAACTTCTCTAATTTTGTTTGAATATACAATAGCTGCTCTATCAGGACGAAGACCCATTTTCCCACCTGGAGAATAAGCGTCTTTTTGTCGTCTTTTTTTAGCAACACTATAATGATTTACCATTGAATCTATATTACCACTACTTACAAGAAAACCAAGACGAGGTTTTCCAAGTTTCATAAATTCCTCTTTTTTATTCCAGTCTGGCTGTGCAATAAAGCCTACTTTATACCCTTTGCTTTCAAGAACTCTACATATTATAGCAGCACCAAAAGAAGGGTGGTCAACATATGCATCACCACATACATATATAAAGTCAGCCTGTTCCCAGCCTCTTTCTTTCATTTCTTCCATTGTTACAGGTAAGAAAGGCATAATATTCCTCTTTTCTATTTTTATATATTTTTTATTCCCATTTCCAACTTACAAAATATTTATTTTTTATTCTACCATTTTTGATTTTACCCCAACCAAGAGGATTTCCATCAACAAGTACAACACACCAGCCTTCACCGTCACAATCAACATCAATAGTTTCACCTTTAAGATATTTTATAACATTAGGGTCTGAAAGTGGAAGGTCAACGGCAATTTTTATATCTTCTTTTTTAAGTCCCATTACAAAAGCCTGTGAAGGTTCAAATCTATTCTTTTTAAGTTCACCAAGAAGCCAGCCACTTCTTATCACTCTAAGTCCTTTAAGTGCTGGAACACCTTTAGGTAATAAATAAAGGTATGTACCATAAATTTTAAATACACCTTCAGGACGTATATTTAAGTATTTATCACAAAATTCATAGAAAAATTCTATTCTTTTATCATTATCACTTTTTTCTTCTGCAAAAAGTGCAGATGACTGATATTTTTCTTCTTTATGTCTTAAAAGTGCAAGGAAATGACCTTCACCCTTTATTTTATGAGGAAAAAGTCTTGCACAACCTTTAAGTTCTTCTTTGCCATTTTCAATCCAATCTGGGTGCCCTGGCTCAAATCCATATTCATCTGATATTTTAACAACTTCAAATTCATCATGTTTATTAAGGAAATCATTTACACTTTTTTCATTTTCCTCCGGTGCAAATGTACATGTTGAATAAAGTATCATACCACCACTTTTAAGCATAGCTGCTGCATGTTCAAGTATATCTGCCTGTTGCTCAACACAGAATTTACTCATACTTTCGCCCCAAGCCTTCATAACATCTGGCTCTTTTCTAAACATACCTTCACCGGAACAAGGAGCATCTATAATTATTTTATCAAAATATCCCTCAAACTTTGTACGAAGTTTTTTAGGTGATTCATTTGTTATTATAGTATTTCTAATACCGAATATTTCAATATTCTTTACAAGCGCTTTTATACGGCTTGTACTAATATCATTTGAAACAAGAACTCCTGTATTATTAAGTCTAGCTCCAACTTGTGTACTTTTTCCTCCTGGTGCAGCACAAATATCAAGTACTCTGTCACCCTCTTCTATATCTATAACAGCCCCTGGTGACATAGCACTTGGCTCTTGAAGATAATACATACCTGCATGATAATATGGGTGTTTTGAAGGTCTTTCTCCTTCTTTATAATAAAATCCTTCTTTGCACCAATGTACATCTTCTGTTTCATATATATTTCTTTCTAAAAATTCCTCTCTGGAAATTTTCATTGTATTTATTCTAAGTCCATATAAGCGTTTATCACCAAAAGACTTTTCATATGCTTCATATTCATCACCAAGCATATTTTTCATTTTTTCAACAAATTCCAAAGGCAGATTCATATTTCTACTCTCCTTAAACAATTTTAGTCTGACATTTAATTTTACATAAAAAACTCTACTATTACAATATTATTTTATACTATTACCTTTACAAAATCAAAAACTTAATATAATATATTCACAGTAAAAATTTGAAAGGAGAAAGCATAATGGGAAAATCAGTATGGAAACCTGGTACAGTTGTATATCCTGTTCCTGCGGTAATGGTATCCTGTGGAGATATAGACGGAGAAAAAAATATAATAACTGTTGCTTGGACAGGTACAATAAATACAAATCCACCTATGACATATGTATCAATAAGACCTGAAAGACACTCTTATGAAATGATTAAAAAAAGTGGTGAATTTGTAATAAATCTTGTAACAGAAAAACTTGCGTATGCTTGTGATTATTGTGGAGTACGTTCAGGAAAAGATGTTGATAAATTCAAAGAAATGAAACTTACTGCCGTAAAGGGAAATGAGGTTTCATCACCTTTAATATATGAGTCACCGGTAAATATAGAGTGTAAAGTAAAAGATATAGTAGAATTAGGCAGTCATCATATGTTTATAGGAGAAGTTGTTTCTGTAAGCGTGAGTGATGAGTATATGGACGAAACAGGAAAATTCCATTTTAATAAATCAAAACCTATATGCTATTCTCATGGCGGATATTTTGGACTTGGAAAACAACTTGGAACATTCGGATATTCAGTAAAAAAACAAGATAATAAAAAAGAAAACTCTCCAAAAAAAGAACGTTGGAGAAAAACAGGACGAAAAAATATAAAAAAGAAAAAATAAAGAGGGTATAAACCCTCTTTTCAGACTGTCAAAAAACCTATTTTTAAAATTTTTGATACCGCTGAAGGGTAAAGGGAAACAAAGAGTTTCCATTTTTTAATCCGCAGACGGAATTGACTTCTGTCGAGGAAAACAGCGGGTTTCGAGGAATTTATGACGATGGAACTCGTCTGTTTATTCCTCTGTCTATTTCGTCAAAATCCTGATTTTGACGAGAGTGTGTCGACTTTTTCGACACACTCTAAAGAGGGTATAAACCCTCTTTTATTTTATATAAAATTCTGCAAAATTAAGCATTATATAAGTAAAAACCCACATTCCTAATGATGTTGTAATTATTATAAAACACATAACAATACTTAAAAAATCAAATTTTATATCTTCATTTTTATGAAAATAACTGTTATATAAAACCTCTATTCCTAAAATTATTAAAAATACAGGTGAAAATTTCATAATATGCCATACACTAGACTGTGGAAAAAATGTAACAGCAAGCATATATATACCACAAGTAATAAGGCATATACCCATTGTAATACTTCCTACTCTCCTTATACCTGCCATAAAATATCACCTCTTATAATATATCATCATCATCTTTTCCTGTATATTCTATATAATCTTTATCATCAGTATAATTTTTACCTTTAATGAGTCTTATACCTAATAATATTATAAATATTGATATTAATACATCAGGTACAATACTTATTATACTGTGTATAAATCCAGCAACTATAGGATTTATACTATCCATAAGTCTGTAAAAAGGATATTCTATAGTTTTAAATATTGCAACACAACCAAAAATTATAAGTATAATACCTATAACTTTATTTTTATTACCTAATTTTTCAAAAATATCACCATTATCAAATATGCTATTAAAAAATTTATCATCACATTCTTTTCTATAATCAAATGAGAAATGTTTCATATTATGAGTATCAAAAAATGAGTAAAACCATATTACAGGTAAAGCAAAAAGTAATACACTTAAATTTATACCTAAACCACCTGAAATAAAACTTATTCCCCAAAAAAGCCCCATTATAACAGCACCTTTTTTCATCATATTAAGATACATTTCTCCTGCTCCCGGTATAAAAGAAAAAATTAAAACTAAAAATCTACTTTTTTCCATTAATATTCATCTCCAATCTTATCAAATACAAATATACGTCTAACACTATCTGATATTTTTTCTATAAAACTTGTATTTTTATAATAAAATCTATCTGTATTTTCAACAACTGTATTTTTTGTAAAGCTTTCAACTTTATCATTAAAATATGAAAATGTTCCTGTTGTCCAAAATATTAAGGCAAAACAAGCAGCTACTGCTACCGTTCCATATTTATTTACAAATATTCTTTTAATTCTCATTTTTATTTTCGATATAACACTATCTGATACACTTTCTTCAATATCTATAAGAATATCATCTGATAACCTTTCTGTATAGGCAAGAAGACATTCATCACAAAAAGAAAGATGTTCAGATATTTCAAGTCTTTCAATTTCATTTGCTTTTTCATTTATAATCAAATCAAATGCATAATCCGTAAGATGTCCTTCACTGTTAAATAAATCCATACTACTCCTCCTTGTCTATATATTCCTTCAATATATTTTTAGCTCTAAAAATCTGAGTTTGAACAGTTTTTTTAGGTCTTTTAAGTATAACAGAAATTTCATCAATACTTTTTTCTTCTAAAAAATACATAACAGAAACTTTATAATATGGTTCTTTCATATTAAGTATATATTTCTTTATATTTTCAGTACCTTCTTTAGATAATACAAGGGTTTCCGGCAAAGGCATAATACTTACCTTATCTTTAACAACATCATCTCCAACTACTATACGTCTATTATAGGCACTTTTAAGATAATCTTTTGCTTTATTTGTTGCTATTCTTGAAAGCCATGGCTTTATCTTTTCCATATTACAACTATCAATATGTGTATACGCAGAAATAAAAGTTTCTTGAGTAAGATTTTGTGCTTCCTGATAATCCTTTACAAACTGAAAACATATTGTAAAAATTAATTTCTCATATTTTTCTATTATATTTCTAAACTCCCTCTCCTTCACAACCTGTACTCACCCCCCTTTTTTAAGCCGGTTTTTTATTGTTATATTTACAATACGACTTAATAAATTAATAGACTTCAAGTATTTACAAATTTATTTATAAATATGGGGTTAAAAAAAATCGGACTTTTGTCCGATTTAAATTTAAAATATTTTAATAGGTGAAAAATTAATAAAATCAGCTGATGTAAGAAAATAATTAACATCATTATACTTTCCATTTAATATATTTTTGAAGCTATTTTCTCCATGAAGATGTCCATAAATAACAGTTTTTATATTATATTCTTCAATTATTTTCATAAATTCCGAATATTCTTTTTTATCATTTACAGGTGGATAATGCAATACAAGTATAATATTATCTTTATAACCTTTTTTTATGGCACTTTCTATTGATAAACGAACTCGTATAGCTTCTCGTTTATATAATTTCTCATCACTTTCCCTAAACATTGTATCATTAGGACATATCCAACCTCTTGAACCACATATAGCATAATTTTCATATATAGCAAAATCATTTTTTACAAATGTAATATCCGGAAAAGCTTTTCTAATTTTTGAAGTTGAATTCCACCAATAATCATGATTTCCTTGAAATACAATTTTTTTACCTTTAAGATTATTTATAAATTCTAAGTCCTTTTGTGCCTCATTAAGATTAAGTCCCCAAGATATATCTCCTGCAATAATAACTGTATCTTCATCAGAAACCACATTTTCCCAGTTAAGTTTAATTTTTTCCCAATGATTTTTCCATATATCACCGAATATATCCATTGGTTTTTCTTTAAAAAAACTCAAATGCAAGTCAGACAATGCATATAAACTCATATTCTACCTCTAAACTCTATAAATTTCAGCCATAATATTTAATTGCTGATTAAATTCTTTTAATTTATCAATATCTCCTTCTTCCCATATATCAGAGAATTTTCTGTTTATTTCGTCCATTTCTTCAAGCTTTGCTTTAAAATATAAATTGTGTATATTTTCAATAATATCATTTACAAGATTACTTTTTATTTCATTCATTCTTTGAGCATTCATTATTTCTTCACGAATAGTTCCCATTTCTTCATCAAGTTTAAAAGCAGCCTCTGCACAATTTATAAGTCTTTGCTGTAAATCCATAGGTATATTACCACTATATTTATATTTAAGAGAATGTTCTGCAACAGCCCAAAAATTCATAGAAAGAGTTCTTATTTGTATTTCAGCAGGCACTTCAATATATCCCATAGCAGTATTAAGAGGATATCTTACAATAATATGATAGCTCCTATAACCACTTGGTTTTGTATTTGTAATATAGTCTCTTTCTTCCTCTATAAAAAGGTCTCTACCATCTCTCTCACGAACAAGGTCTATAACCTTTTGTATATCTTCAACAAACTGACAAAGTATTCTTATGCCTGCAATATCTTCTATCTTTTCTTTTATTTCTTCTGGAGATATTTTTTTCCTTGAAGCCTTTTCAAGTATACTTGGTATTTTTTTAACTCTACCTGTTACCGCTTCAATAGGAGAATACATTCCCATAAGTCTATATTCATTTTTAATGCTTTCAAATTTTAATGTAAGCTCTTTTACGGCCTGTTCATAAGGAAAAAGCATTTCTTTTAAGTTGTATATTTCCACATAATCACCCCGTATTATAATTTATATAATATTATTTTACTATTTATAATATATTTTATCAAATAATAGTATGTAAATATATATGCAATAAAAAAAGACGGATAAAAAATCCGCCTTTTTATTATATATTAGTCAATAAGGGCTTTGATTTCAGCTATTGTACTCTTTGAGCATACAGCTTTAGCAAGCTCTTTACAATCTTCATATTTAAGATTTCTTACTTTATATCTTGAAGCAGCAATTTCTGTTGCAGCCATACTGAATTCATCAAGTCCCATACCAAGAAGTATTGGAAGTGCTTTTTCATCACTTGCGAATTCACCACACATACCAACCATCTTACCATATTTATGACCAGCTTCAATAACTTTGCTGATTGCACGAAGTACAGCTGGGTGGAAAGAGTTGTACATTTTTGCAATTTTCTGATTTCCTCTATCTACTGCAAGAAGATACTGTGTAAGGTCATTTGTACCAATACTGAAGAAATCAACTTCTTTAGCAAGGTCTTCTGCACAAATAACACCTGCTGGAGTTTCAATCATGATACCTGTCTGAATGCTATCATTGAATGGAATATTATCTTTTCTAAGTTCATCTTTACATTCCTGAAGAACTTCATTTGCAGCTCTAAATTCTTCAACAGATATAATCATTGGATACATAATTCTAACATCACCATAAGCACTTGCTCTTAATATAGCACGAAGCTGTGTTTTAAATACATCTTTAAGGTCAAGTGATATTCTTATAGCTCTCCAACCAAGGAATGGATTTTCTTCTTTATCAAATTCATAATATGAAAGCTCTTTGTCACCACCAATGTCAAGAGTTCTTATAATCATTGGGTGTTTAATTGTTTCAATAGCTTTTTTATAAGTTTCAAACTGTTCCTGTTCTGTTGGGAATTTTGTATTTTCCATGTAAAGGAACTCACTTCTGAAAAGACCAATACCTTCAGCACCTCTTGAAACAGCATTTTCAACATCTGCAATACTTCCTACGTTTGCAAAAAGTTCTACTGTTCTTCCATCAAGTGTTGTTGCTGGAAGGTCATTCATGCTTTCAAGTTCTGCTTTCATTTTTTTGTATTCTTCTGCTTTTTTAAGATATTCAACTTTTGTATCTTCATCAGGATTTACAATAATTTCATTTCCTATCGCATCAAGAATGATATAATCTTCATTTGTAATATTGCTTCTGAAATCAGCAACACCAACAAAAGCTGGAATTTCCATACTTCTTGCCATAATAGCAACGTGGCTTGTTACACCACCAGCTTCTGTAATAAATCCTTTTATAAATTTAAAGTCCATATTTGCTGTATCTGATGGTGCAAGGTCTTCAGCTATAACTATAACTTCTTCTTCAATTCCTTCAAATGGATTGCTCTTTACACCTTTAAGCTTACACATCATTCTTTTACCAACATCTTTGATGTCAGCAGCTCTTTCTCTTAAATATTCATCATCAAGACTTTCAAACATTGTTACAATTTCAGCAACTGCTTCTTCAAGAGCAAGCTGTGCATTTTTATTTTCATCATTAATTTTTGTTTCAACAGAATCAGATAAAACAGCATCTTCTGCAACATCAAGATGTGCAGCAAAAATTTCAGAATCTTCTGCAAGAACTTTAATTTCAGCAACAGAATCTTTTACAGCTTTTTTAAATTTTGCAAGTTCGATATCTTTTTCAGAATCTTTAATTATTCTTGTGTCAGCTTCAAGTTTTTCTTGAACAGCAATAAAAGCCTTGCCCATAACAATACCTTTTGATGCTGCTTTTGATACAGTAAATTTTTTCATAATAAATAATACCTCTCTCTAACGTCTTTAAAATCTATTTTTCATCATTAAAATTATTCTTCAATATTTTCAATGAATTTTACAATTTCGTCTAAGGCTACTGCTTCATTTTCACCTTCAACTATAACTTCAAGTTCTGCACCCTGTTTTGCACCAAGTGTAAGTACATTTATAATACTTGCTGCATTAGCTTTTTTGTTGCCATTTATAATAGTAACAGTACAGCCTTTAAACTTCTTAACAAAAGAAACAAGGCTTGATGCAGGACGAGCATGAAGACCAGTTTTATTATTTACTATAACTCTTTTTGATACCATAACTTTCCCTTCTTTCTCTTAATTTTCCCTCAACCTAAAATAACACTGAATAAAAAATTCAGGTGTACAATAAATATTATACACCCAAATTGAAAAATTTTAAATATATTATATTAAATTTTTTACTTCTACATATGACTTTTCAATATTTTTAATAATATTTTCATCTTTTATGCCAGAAATTTCAGAAAAAGCTTTTGCAACACCCATTTCTTTTATCTTATTTTGAAGCTCAACGCTTTGTGTATCTTCTGGATTGTTATAATTAAGAGCTGCACCAATACCTATTATAAGATTATCAACACTAAATCCATATTCCATAGCTGTCATAAGAGGTTTTACAAGTCTATCATTTGGACTAAGCTTTCTTAAAGGTTCTCTACCAACACGTGCAACATCATCTTTAAGATACTGATTTTTAAAACGACCAATAATTTTATCAATATATTTTAAATGGGCTTCTTTATCAAAATTATATTTTTCAATAAGTCCATTTCCACTTTCAGTCATAGCTGATTTTACTATATTATATATTTTTTCATCTTTAATACTTTCATCAACTGTTGAATATCCTTTTAAAAATCCAAGATATGATGTAATAGCATGTCCTGTATTAAGAGTAAAAAGTTTTCTTTCTATATATGCCATTAAGTTTCCAGCAAGGTTCATACCTTTTATTTCTGGAATTTCTCCTTTAAAGGAAGCTTCTTCAACATTCCATTCATAATATTTTTCAACTACAACATCAATAAAGTTTTCACTTTTTACAGGAGGTACAATTCTATCTACTGAACAATCTGGGAAACCTACATATTTATCAGCATACTCTTTTCCTTTTTCATCAAGAATGTTATAAACAGCTTCTTTAAGCTGTGAACTTGCTTTTATTGCATTTTCACAAGCTATAATATTAAGACATTTATCAATACCACTTTCCATACGAAGTATTATTCCTTGTGCAATAGCTGGAGCAATTCTTGGTAATACAACAAGACCAACAGCTGTTGTAATAATTTCGGCATCTTTCATTTCTTCAACTACTTCAGGTTTTGTTGAATTAACACCACTTATATTTGTTATTTTTTCTTCACTACACTCAACGTCCATAACATGCACTGTATAACATTTATCTTCATTTATTTTATTAATTACAGCTTCATTTACATCAGCAAAAACAACATGGTATCCTGCTTCTGAAAGTAATGCTCCAATAAATCCTCTACCAATATTTCCTGCACCAAACTGTATAGCTTTTTTCATTTTAAATTCCTCCTCCAAAAAATAAACTACATATACTTCAAAAGAGCGTACCTTTTTTATGGGCACGCTCTAAGAGTACTTATGCAATCGCCCGTAAGCAATAGCTAAAATAATGTTTTATTTAAACATATTAAGTATTTCTTCTGCTGTTCTAGCATTTTTAAGTTTTTCAATATTATTTTCATCTTCTATAATTGTACCTATCTTAGCAAGAAGGTCAAGATGTTCATCGCCTATTCCAGCAATACCAAATATAAGATAGGCTTTTTCATCACCAAAATCAACACCTTCTGGATACTGAAGAAGAACAATACCTGTTTTCTTTACTTCATCTTTAGCACTTGATGTTCCATGTGGTATAGCAACACCAAATCCCATATATGTTGAAACTGTTTTCTCTCTTTCAAGCATTGCAGATATGTAATTTTCATTTACATATCCAAGTCTATTAAGAAGTTCTCCTGCTGCTTTTATAGCGTCTTCTTTTGAAACTGACCTAAGACCTGTTTTAATACCTTCTTTAATCATCACATTTTTAGTTTCTGTTGATTTTTTAACTTTTTCTTCAATAGGAGCACTTATTTTTCCTGTTGATTTTTTTTCAAGTGTTTTGTATAATGCATCAAGATTTGCATCTGCAAGGAAATTACCTATTGTTACAAGTTGTGCCTGTGGAGCACTTTTTCTTGCTCTGTCTTGTAAAACTGTCTGACATACAACTACATCTGCATCTGCTGGAACATTATCAACAGATGTATTTATAACTGTTATTCCAAGATTTAATGGAGCAATTCTATTTCTGAATTTTGTAGCACCCATAGCACTTGAACCCATACCAGCATCACAAGCAAATACTATTTTTTTGATTTCTCCATCAGATTTAATATTAACTCCTTTAGCAGCAGCTTTCATATCATGCATTTTTTCTGTTGCTTCATTAAGATTTTTATCACCTGACATTTTTACAATAGGTGAAGCTACAAGGAAAGATATAACTGTTGCTATTAATACACCTGCAAGAACTATAAGAGTTTCTCCTTTTGGTGCAACAGCAAGGAAAGCTATAATTGAACCTGGAGAAGCAGGACCTACAAGCCCAGCACCTGTAATTGAATAGAAGAATATTGTTACTATTGAAGCTACAATAGGAGCTATAATAATTACAGGATTCATAAGTATATATGGGAAATATATTTCATGAATACCACCAAAGAAGTGTATAATTACTGCACCTGGAGCAGAACTTTTTGTTGTTTTATCTTTGGCAAATGCACAGTATGCAAGAAGAACACCAAGACCAGGACCAGGGTTTGCTTCAAGCATATACATAATTGATTTTCCAGTCTCTGCTGCCTGTTCAGCACCAATTGGTGTAAATATACCATGGTTTATAGCATTATTTAAGAAAAGAACTTTTGCTGGTTCAACAAATATAGCAACAAAAGGAAGAAGTTTATTCTGTACAAGAACTGCAACTCCTGCTGTAAGGAAAGCAAGAATAGCTGACATAACAGGTCCTATTAAATAATATCCTATTATTGCAAGAATCATACCAAAAATACCTACTGAAAAGTTGTTTACAAGCATTTCAAAACCGGCAGGTATTTTACCTTCAACTGCTTTATCAAACATTTTTATTAAAAAACCACCAACAGGTCCCATAAACATAGCACCAATAAGCATTGTTTGTTCTGAACCACAAATAACACCAATAGTTGCTATTGCACCCATGACACCACCACGGTCTCCACCAACCATTTTACCACCCTGAAAAGCGATAAGAATAGGTATAAGATAAGAAAGCATAGGTGTAACAAGTGTTGCAAGTCTTTCATTAGGGAACCAACCTGCTTCAATGAATAAAGCTGTTATAAAACCCCAAGCTATGAATGCACCAATATTAGGCATAACCATTGCACTCAGGAATTTACCGAATTTCTGAATACTATTCTTCATAAATTAACACTCCATTCTTTTTAATACTGTCTTTCTGTAAAATTTTAAAAGACTTTTTTCCAATTCTTCTGATATTTCTTTTTCGCCTTTATAACTTATAGCTTTAAAAAAGGCTTCATTTTCAATCAAAGCACCGCTAACTACACTCATAATATCTAAATGAACTTTATTATCATATTCTGGTACCAACATTACTATTGCACCACGAATATAATTATCGTTGTTTTTTATAGGATATTTAAGCCTTATATAACCAAAACAGCATTTATTTACAACTGATGTTTTACAATGCATAAGCATCATTTTAAAATCTTGTATATATGTACCTGATATTTCCTCTCTTTTTTCAAGGCTTTCCTTTATTTTAATTTTTTGTTCTGCATTCTTTGCAAATAATTCAGAAGCCTTATCTATAATTTCATAAATTGTTTTTACATTTGACAAAACCAAAAGTTTTATAGTAGATGTAAGATTTAAAATTTCTTCTCCTAGTTTTGTAATATATATAATTTCTTCTTTATCAGTTTTTTTATCATTAGAAGATTTTTTTGTTAATGATTTCTTTTTATTTAAACTATTAAGTTTATTTTCTATAAGTATTTTATCCTGCTCTAAAAGTATAGGATTAACACACAAGTTAGGAAAATCAATATCAAGTTTTACTGTCGATATAATAAGGTCTATACCATCAGAAATAAGTTTATTTATATCAATATGTATAGCTGATACAATATCTATTATTTGAATATTATGAAAATATTTTGTAATATTTACAGCAAGCATCTTTGATGTACCAAGTCCTGTAGGGCAAACAACAACTACCGAAAATCTATTTTCTGCTGAATGAATTTTTTCAACAGCAACACAAAAGTGCATTGCTATAAAAGCAATTTCATTTTCAGGTATTTTATTTACTCCTGCAGCTTCTTTTAAAATTTCACAACCTTTTTCCGTCGCTTTATAAATGTCACTATAATTTTCTTTTATAATTTTAAGCTGTGAATTTTTAATTTTTACATTCATTGAAAGCCTACTTAAAACAGGTGCTATATGATTAAATAAATCCTCAACAAGCATCTCATTATCTCTTAAATAAATTCCAAGCTCTTTTTCCACAATAATAATCATTGTAAGTACAAGCTGTCGTATATTTATATTATCAGAATTAAGTTTGCCATCTATTTTTGTAATCCATATTTTTGCACTTACAAGATGCATTGTTATAAAGCCTATCTCATCCTTTGGAATTGAGATTTTAAGTTTTTTTTCAATAGCTTTACCTATTTCTTCTGCCACAGAAAACTCTGGCATAATTTCAAGCTTTGAAAGTTTTTGTTTTTCCATTTCAATTTTTTCAAAATTCTGAATTCTCTTTACTGCAAGAGATATATGGACTATAAGACCCATATAAGCACTATCTGTATACTTTATGTGCATTTTTCTTTCTATATCGATAAGTATTTCTTCAACAACTTTCATTGTTGAATCATCGATAAAGTTAAAAAGTCTACTTTGTGTATGTACTTCTATTTTAGAGCTTTCAGTTTGTTTTTTTGTATTATTGAGCAGCCCTAAAATATCCTCTTCTGTCATAAATTCATATACAGCATTTACAATAGCCTGTCTATAACTATCTTCGCTTCCTTCAATATAAATACCAAGACCTTGTTTTCTTATAATAGAAATACTATAATTTTTAAGCCATTCTGAAATAAAATCCAAATCATTACTTAAAGTACCTTCAGATATTTTAAATTTTGAAGTAAAATAAAATGATTTTAAAGGTTCTCTTGCTGAAAGAAGTTCAACAAGTATATATTTCCTTCTTTCATCTTTTGAATATTCTGTTTCAATATTTTCAATTTCAAGAAGCTCAAGTATACGCTTTTGATTTTCAAGACTTTCGTCAAGAACTAAACCTACTCCCGGTTTCCTTATAAATTTAAACTCATTATCAGAAAGCCATTTTTCGATTTTAGGCATTTCACGCAATATTGTTCTTGAACTTAATTTAAGTTTTTCTGATATTGCAGAAACAGTTACAGGCTTTGCAGCTGTAAATTTTGTTAAAATCTCAATGATTGCTTTTTGACGTGAGGTTAATCCGGATTTTTCATTCTCACGCTTTTTCACTAGTGACATTTTTAAAAACCAACCTTTCGATATACTTATTATATTCTTTATAAAATAAGGTTACAACAAAATGATATGCCACTTTTGTCCGAAAGTATTAGTGACATTTTTAAAAGACTTTTTATTATTTTAATATATATCTAAATTTTTAGACATTATACATATATTGTAGATACTATTTTTATAAAATATAACTATTTATTTTTTTTAATATTATCATATACAACAATTTTTAAGATATATTTTATACTTTAAATAAAGTCATAGTTAAATCTATATTATTGACATCTTGAAATAATTAACTATAACATATATTTATATATCAAAACTTTAAAGGAGTCGATTTTTTGGATAAAAAATATAAATATATATCAACACAGCCTTATAGCCTACATGATATGCAAGTTAATAAATTAAAAATAATTGATAATAATATAAAGTTATATTTTGAAAATGGATTTATAGAATTAAAAGAACCTTATAAACAAGTTAATGGAAATATAATAATAGAAGAAATAGATTTGGATTTTTCAAATGTATATATTTTAAGTAATAATGGAAAATACGGAGATTTTAAAGGCAAAAAATTATCATTATCTAAATTTATAAAAAAATATAAAAAATATAAACTTGAAATTATAGATGAAATGTATGGATATAATCAAGTAAGTTATTGTGGTTATTTATATTTACCCCATAAAAATAAACTTAAAGAAATAATAATTTCAATATATTATTATGGCGATATAATATATAAAACATTATAAAATATAAAAAACGCTGTCATTTGACAGCGTTTATATTTTTATTATTCAACAGTAACTGATTTAGCAAGATTTCTTGGTTTATCAACATCACAGCCTCTTTCTATTGCAACATAATATGAGAATAACTGTAATGGAATTATTACAAGAGAAGATGTGAATTTGTCATTAATACGAGGTATATATATAACTTTATCTGCTACTTCAGCAATTTCTGTATTACCTTCTTTAGCTACTGCAATAACATATGCACCTCTTGCTTTAACCTCTTTAACATTACTTACAAGTTTTTCATATAAATTATCTTGTGTAGCTATAGCTGTAACAAGAGTTCCTTCTTCAATAAGAGAAATTGTTCCATGTTTAAGCTCTCCGGCAGCGTATGCCTCTGTATGAATATATGAAATTTCTTTAAGTTTTAATGCACCTTCAAGAGCTATTGCATAATCAATGCCTCTACCAATATTAAATGCATCATTTAAGTCATGATGTTCTTTTGCAAGAGCTTTCATATCTTCTTCAAGTTTTAAAAGTTCTGTTATATAATCTGGTATTTTATCAAGGTCAGAAACAAGAGCTTTTTCATCACTTTCACTTAAATAACCTCTTACTCTACCAAATTTTATACCTAAAAGATACATTACAGCAAGCTGTGTTGAATATCCTTTTGTTGTTGCAACAGCAATTTCTGGACCTGCCCATGTATATATAACATCATCACTTTCTCTAGCTATTGAACTTCCAACAACATTTACAATAGAAAGTATTCTTATACCCTGTCTTTTTGCTTCTCTTAAAGCAGCAAGTGTATCTGCTGTTTCGCCAGACTGACTTATTATTATACATAAATCATTTTTACTTAAAATAGGATTTCTATATCTAAATTCAGATGCAAGGTCAACTTCAACAGGTATTCTTGCAAAATCTTCAATTACATATTTCCCTACTATTGCTGCGTGATAAGCACTACCACAAGCAATAATATGAATTCTATTTATATTTTTAATATCTTCATCTGTATATTTAATATCATTTTCAAGTTCAACTATTCCATCAGCAATTCTTGGGTGTATTGTATCTCTTATAGCCTTTGGCTGTTCCATTATTTCTTTAAGCATAAAGTAGTCATATCCGCCTTTTTCTGCTGCTGAAATATCCCAAGTAACGTTATAAATATCTTTTTTAATTTCGTTTTTATCCATATCAAGGATTGTAACACTGTCTTTTTTAAGAACAACTATCTCATTATCATTTAAGAGATAATAATTTTTTGTATATTCAAGTACAGCAGGAATATCTGATGCAATATAGTTTTCGCCTTCTCCAAGACCTATAAGCATAGGACTATCTTTTCTTACAGCAACTATTTCATCTGGTTTTTCTGTACACATAACAGCAAGAGCATATGAACCTCTTACTCTTTTTATAACTTTTATAAGAGTATCTACCATATTTCCATCATAGTAGAAATCAAAAAGCTGTGCTACAACCTCTGTATCTGTTTCAGAAACAAATTTATAACCATTATTCTGTAACTCAGACTTAAGCTGAATATAGTTTTCAATAATACCATTATGAACAACTGTAATTTTGCCGCTCATACTTGTATGAGGGTGAGAGTTAATATCACTTGGAGCACCATGAGTTGCCCATCTTGTATGACCAATACCCATTGTACCTTCTACACCACCAAGACTTTTAACTTTTTCTGCAAGTTCAGCAAGTCTTCCTTTTGTCTTTACAACATTAATACCATTGTTGAATACAGCAATACCAGCAGAATCATATCCTCTGTACTCTAACTTCTCAAGACCTTTAATAAGAACAGGTGCAGCCTGATTTCCTCCAATATATCCAACTATTCCACACATATTTAATTTTACCTCCGAATATTTTATTAGCACGTTATCTTTATTTTGTAAGTACAATTTCTCATACTCTTTGTTAAAGACCTGCGTCCCTGTGCTAAAGGGCGGGAAGCATCCGCCGAAAACTTCGATAACTTCCACCTCGTCAACCGATATCTGCACTACGGCTCTGGCGCTTAAAATAAATATACTTTTTTAACCTCCTATTATTTCTCTGTGCAGAAGGAATATATAAAAATTCAATATATTGAATTTTATACTTTTGCATTATACCATTAACATCATAAATGGTAAAGAAAAATATTATTAAAATACATAATATTTTATATTTTAATAATATTTTTCATAAAACACAATATTTTTTTATATATTTATAATATGATATTATCTATTAATAAGTTCATAAAAATAGCTATTATTTGAACTATTATCTGAACCAAAAATATTTCCACCATAAATTGCACTAAAACTTAATACAATGCTTAAACAAAATGCAGCTATTTTTTTCATATATAATCCCCCTTAAATTATACAAATAAAATATATATATATTATTATTTATATTTACGAAAAAAAATTATATAAGTTTAAAGATTTTACTTATTATTCCATTATTAATATAATCATTGCATATTATATGTTTTAACAATATAATCTTAACAAAAGGAGATGATATATTGGTTTCTATTATTAAATGCGATAAATATGATTTTGAATTAATAAAAAAATATATAAGTGAATCATTTGATAACTTAGGCGGAATAGAAAAGTATATACAAAAAGGAGAAAAAGTACTTTTAAAAGTTAATTTAGTAATGAAAAAGCCTCCTGAATCCGCAGCCACAAGTGACCCTATATTTACAGGTGCAATAGCATCTGTTTTATCTGAATATGGAGCAAAAGTTATAATTGGTGATAGTCCTGGAGGACCTTTTTCTCCTATGCTTTTAAAATCTATATATAGTGTATGCGAAATGGATAAAGCTGCAAAACTTGGAAATGCAGAACTTAATTATAATACAGAACATACTGTATGCGAATTTCCTGACGGAAAAATACTTAAAAAAATTACTGTTGGAGAATATATAAAAGATTGTGACAAAATAATATCAGTTTGTCGTCTTAAAACTCATTGTATGACTAAAATGACAGGTGCAGTAAAAAATATGTTTGGTACAATTCCAGGAACAACAAAGGCAGAATATCATTTCTTATGTCCTGATGTTGATAACTTTGCAAACTGTCTTATAGATATATGTTTAAATGCAAAACCTATACTTTCATTTATGGACGCAATAATAGGAATGGAAGGTGAAGGTCCAACAGCTGGAAAACCAAGAAAAATAGGAGCAATACTTGCTTCCGAAAATCCTTTTTATATAGATTTTATAGCATCTAAAATAATAAATGCATCTATTGATGACATACCTATTTTAAAAAATTCAATAAAAAGAGGCCTTTGCCCTGAAAATATTGAAGATATAGAAACAATAGGTTGTGATTATAAAGACCTTATAATAGAAGATTATGAAATACCAAAAACAAAAAGTATGCACTTTTTAGGAGGAAAACCACCTAAATTTTTAGAAGGTTTTGTAGATAGACACATTCAGCCTAGACCTAATGTAGATTATAAAAAATGTATAGGTTGTGCTGATTGTGCAAGAAATTGTCCTGCAAAAACCATAGATATGAAAAATCATAAACCAGTTATAAATACATCAAAATGTATACGTTGTTATTGCTGTCAAGAATTATGCCCAAAAGAAGCTATTTCTGTATATAGACCTCATATATTAAGATTAATGTCAAAATTATAATAAAAAAGAGAGAATTTATAAATTCTCTCTTTTTTATTATAATTAATATATAACGTTATATTAACATTTTTTGGAGAAATAAATTACATAACTATTGTATTAATAACATATAAAATTATTATCAACTTAAAAACTATACTAATTTTTTAAATATTATCATCAATATTTTTACAAAAACATATAAAAATAATTTTATTTATTCCATTATGGTATATAATTTGCTAATATATACTGATAAAGAATATTATTTTTATACAAGGAGGTTATTTTAATGGCTAATGCAGTAGAAATAAGATGGCACGGCCGTGGTGGACAAGGTGCAAAAACAGCATCTCTTCTTTTAGCAGATGTTGCTTTTAATACAGGTAAATTTGTTCAGGGATTTCCAGAGTATGGTCCTGAAAGAATGGGTGCACCAATTACGGCATACAACAGAATAAGTGATGAAAAAATAAGGGTTCATTCTAATATTTATGAGCCAGATTTTGTTGTTGTTGTTGACGAAACACTTCTTGACTCTGTTGATGTAACAAAGGGTCTCAAAAAAGAAGGTGCAATAGTCATTAACACATCACAGCCTAAAGAAGATATAATTAAAAAACTTAATGGATATGAAGGAAAAGTATTTACTATTGATGCAAGAAAAGTTTCTATAGAAGCATTAGGAAAATATTTCCCTAACTCTCCTATGCTTGCATCTATTGTAAAAGTAACAGGAATTATGGACGAAGAAACTTTCTTAAAAGAAATGGAAGGTTCATTTAAACATAAATTTGCTTCAAAACCAGAAGTTATTGAAGGAAATATGAAGGCTTTAAGATTAGCTTTACAGGAGGTGAAATAAATGTCAAAATCATTTAAAGATATTAAAGAAACAAACACTTGGAAAGAATTAACTGAAGGCTGTAATATATATGAAGGTGCTACATCTAAGTACTTTAATACAGGTGAATGGAGAGTTGATACACCTATATTTATAGAAGAAAAATGCAAACAATGTTTACTTTGTATTCCAGTATGTCCAGATAGCTCAATACCTGTAAAGGATATGAAAAGACTTGATTTTGACTATGACCATTGTAAAGGTTGCGGAATATGTGCAAAAGTCTGTCCTTTCGGAGCAATAGAAATGAAAAAGGGGGAAAACTAAAATGTCAATCAGAGAAAGATTATCAGGAAATGAGGCAGTTGCAGTAGCTATGAGACAAATTAATCCTGATGTTATGCCTGCCTTCCCTATTACACCATCAACAGAAATACCTCAATATTTTTCAGCTTTTGTTGCAAACGGACAGGTTGATACAGCTTTTGTTCCTGTTGAAAGTGAACATAGTGCTATGAGTGCTGCTATTGGTGCAGAGGCTGCTGGTGCAAGAACACTTACAGCAACATCATCTTGTGGTCTTGCTCTTATGTGGGAAGAACTTTATGTTGCAGCATCAGACAGACTTCCAATAGCACTTGCTCTTGTAAACAGAGCTTTATCTGGCCCTATAAATATTAACTGTGACCATTCAGACGCTATGGGTGCAAGAGATGCAGGCTGGATACAGATTTTTTCAGAAAGTAATCAAGAAGCATATGACAACTTTGTTCAAGCTTATAGAATAGCTGAGCACAAAGATGTTAGACTTCCTATTATGATATGTCAAGATGGTTTCATTACAAGCCATGCTGTTGAAAATATAGAACTTATTGAAGACGAAAAAGTAAAAGCATTTGTTGGCGAATATTGCCCTGAAAACTACCTTCTTAATGATAATGGTACAATGGCAGTAGGACCTTATGCAATACCAGCATATTATATGGAAACAAAAAGAGCCCAACTTGAAGCATTAAAAAATGCAAAAAAAGTTACTCTGGAAGTTGCAGAAGAATTTGAAAAAATATCTGGAAGAAAATATGGTCTTTTTGAAACATATAAAACAGAAGATGCTGATTATATAATGATTATTATGGGTTCAGCAGCAGGAACAGGAAAAGAAGCTGTTGACGAATTAAGAGCAGAAGGTAAAAAAGTAGGACTTCTTAAAATAAGACTTTTCAGACCATTCCCTTCTGAAGAAATTGCAAATGCAATAAAACATGTTAAATATATTGCTTGTATGGATAGAACAGAAAGTTTTAATGGCCATAGTGGTCCTATTGGTAATGATGTAAGAACAGCTTTATATAATATAAAAGCCGACTGCGAAGTAATAAACTATGTATATGGTATCGGTGGACGTGATGTAACAGTAGAAAGCCTTAAATCAGTTTATGAAGCACTTATGGAAATTGAAAAAACAGGTGATGTTGGTGAAAGATACCGTTATTTATCATTAAGAGATTAAGGAGTGAAAAACAATGGCATATAATTTTAAAGAATTAATGAACAAAGAAGAACGTTTAGCTCCTGGTCACAGAATGTGTGCAGGCTGCGGCGGTACAATAGCAGTAAGAAATGTACTTCGTGCACTTCATGACGAAGATAGAGCTGTTATAACAAATGCAACAGGTTGTCTTGAAGTTTCAACATTTATGTATCCATATACAGCTTGGAAAGACTCTTATATACATAATGCATTTGAAAATGCAGGTGCAACTTGTTCTGGTGTTGAAGCAGCTTATAATGTGCTTAAAGCAAAAGGAAAAGTTAAAAATAACTTTAAATTTATAACATTTGGTGGTGACGGTGGTACATATGATATAGGTTTCCAGTCCCTTTCTGGTGCTATGGAAAGAAACCATGATATGGTTTATGTATGTTATGATAATGGTGCATATATGAACACAGGTATACAGCGTTCATCAGCTACACCTATGTATGCAGATACAACAACAACACCTGTTGGAAAAGAGTCAAACGGTAAAACACAAAATAGAAAAGACCTTTCTGCAATAATGGCAAATCATGATATTCCTTATGTTGGACAGACAACATTTGTACAGAATTTCAAAGACCTTCATATAAAAGCAGAGAAGGCTATATATACTAAAGGTGCAGCATTCCTTAATATTATGGCACCATGTCCAAGGGGCTGGAGATACAACACAGAAGATATTATTGATATATGTAAACTTGCTGTTGAAACATGTTACTGGCCATTATTTGAAGTTGAAAAAGGAAAATGGACACTTAACTACAAACCAAAAACAAAACTTCCTATTGAAGACTTCTTAAAACCACAGGGAAGATTTAAACATCTTTTCAAAAAAGGTAATGAACACCTTATTGAAGAATTTCAGGCTGAAGTTGATAGACGTTGGGAGCTTCTTCTTAAGGCTTGTGAAGAATAATATAAATTGGTGGCGGTATTTATTACCGCCTTTATTTTTTAGGAGGTAATTAACATGTTTAGAGAAATGAGAAGAAAAAAACAGCAACTAGATATTAATAAATCTATTAAAATATTAGAAAAATGTAAAACAGGTATACTTGCTGTATTAGGTGACAATGGTTATCCTTATACAATACCATTAAACTATGTTTATAAAAATAATAAAATTTATTTGCATTCAGCAAAAGAAGGTCATAAAATCGATGCATTAAAAAATTATGATAAAGTATCATTCTGTGTAATAGAAAAAGATGATGTTGTTCCTAGTGAACTCACAACATATTTTAGAAGTGTTATTGTTTTTGGTAAAGCAAAAATACTTAAAAATGAAAATGATATATTATCAGCAGCAAAGATATTAGGACTTAAATATATAGATGATATAGAATTTATAGAAAAAGAAATTGAAAAATTCAAAAGTTCTTTAAGTTGTATAGAGATAGAAATAGAACATATAACAGGTAAAGAAGCTATTGAACTTAAAAAAAATAAAGACTGTTAAAAAACAGTCTTTTTATATTTTAATATACTCTTATAATACTTGAAACTTTATTTACAATAGACATTCCCTCAAGTATTGTTATAGAATCTTTGAGATTTTTTTCTTTAACAGAGTCTGTAATTATTACTATTTCAGCATTGCTGTTATTTCTTCTCTTTTTCTGCATCATCTGATATATACTTACACCATTATTACCAAGAATACTTAAAACACTAGCAAGTGTTCCTGGTTTATCGAGAAGTTGCATTCTTATAAAATATTTTGAATATATATCATCCATTTTCTTTATAGGAAGCTGTTTATAGCATGTACAGCCTATTCTTCCACAACAACCAAAATTTATATTTCTTGCAACATCAAGAACATCACCCATTATTGCACTTGCAGTTGGAAGTTCCCCTGCACCTTTACCATAAAACATTGTATCACCAACAGCATCACCTTTTACAAATACAGCATTAAAAGAGTCCTTTACTCCTGCAAGTGGATGTTCACTTGGAATAAGCATAGGGTGAACTCTAACTTCTATACCACCATCAGTATTTGCTGCAACTCCAAGAAGTTTTATATCACAACCAAGTTCTTTAGCATATTTTATATCTTTTGCTGATATTTTAGAAATACCTTCTGTATATACATCATCAAAAGTAACTCTTGAATTAAAAGCAATAGAAGCCATTATTGCAACTTTTCTAGCAGCATCATAACCTTCAACATCAGCAGTTGGGTCTGCTTCTGCATATCCAAGTTCCTGTGCAAGTTTTAATGCATCATCAAATTCCATTCCTTCATCTGTCATATTACTTAATATAAAGTTTGTAGTACCATTTACAATACCCATAACCTCTTCTATTTTATTTGCTGCAAGACACTGCTTTAAAGGTCTTATAATAGGAATTCCACCTGCAACAGCAGCTTCAAAAAGAATATCACATTTATTTTCTTTGGCAAGGTCAAGAAGTTCGCTACCATGAGATGCAATAAGGTCTTTATTTGCAGTAACAACAGATTTTCCTTTCTTTAAAGCCTCAGAAATATATGTTTTTGCAGGTTCAATGCCACCCATAACTTCAATAACAATTTTTATACTATCATCATTTATTATTTCAGACCAATTATCTGTAATAAGATTTTCATCTATTCCTTCTCTTTTTTTATTTTTATTTCTTACAAGAATTTTTGAAATATTGATTTTTGAACCTGTTTTATATGGAAACTCATCCTTTTGATTTTCTATTATCTTATAAGCACCTGTTCCAACAGTACCAATTCCAAGTATAGCAACATTTATATTATTCATTTATAAGCACCAGCCTTTTTTATTCTTTTTCTCAAATACAAATGTATTTGTATCATAAACAGTATTATAACATATATTTTTTAATCTTAGAATATTAAAAGCCAAAAAATGTTTACTAATTTAAAAGTTCAAATTATATATTTTTACAGCATTTTCATAAAAAACCTTGTTATAATATTTTTCAGGTATTATTTTTTTAGTAAATTCAATACAACACCCCATATTTACAAGAGGAAAATCTGTACCGAACATTATTCTGTCATATGCACCTGTATAGCTAATCCAAGTTTTAAGCATTGAAATATATCCTTCATATTCATCAAAAAAACTATTCATATCAGGCTTTCCAACTAATATTCCGGATATATCAGCGTATAAATTCATATTTTTAGAAAGAACTGCTGCTGCATCATTAAGCCAAGGATTACCAAAATGACACATAACAAAATTTACATCTGGAAAAAGCGTACAAACATCATCTAATGTTAACGGATGACTATATTTTAAGTATGCATCACTTTTTGATGTTGAACCAGTATGTATTGCTACAGGCTTATTATATTTTTTTGCAAGTTCATAAAAAGGGAAATACCATTCATCATACACATATAAAGGTATATATCCTGCATAAATTTTTATACCTTTACAATTATCCCTTTTCAAATGTTTTTCTATTTGTTCTAAAAAATAATCTCTTTTATTTTTATCAAAACAAACTCCATCTACACCTATAAGATAATTTAAATAATGGGGATATATATGGTTTTCAAGTTTTATATCTCTATTTGCCATAACAACTCCACCTACAATACCATATTTTTCAAATATGTCTTTTATACCTTTTTCACTATATTCATGTTCTGATACTTTTGCTAATTCATAAAAACTTTCTATATCTTTATTTAAGTGCATATGTGCATCTATAATTTTCAAAATAATCATCTCCAAAAATAAAATAAGGTATGATATATCATACCTTAAAAAATTATATTATTAAATTAATTTAAAATCTATAATTAATTGTGTTTTAAATTCATAAATATAACAGAAATAATTATAACTGCAAAACATATTCCTATATACACAATAGTCATAGGGTTTGCAAGCCCTCCAATTATAACCGCAAGAGAGCCTAAAATTGCAATAACAGGAACTATAATACCCCTTAAGAAACTTATATTTTCTTTTTCCTTAATATATAATCTTATTACAGAAATATAAAGAAGTATATATAATACATAGCTTGCAACAATAGGAATTTCTGAAACATCTGAATTTGGCATCAAACCTTTAACCTGTACAATATAATTTATAATAACCCATAATACTGTCAATATAAATGATATTTTTGCTGAATTAATAGGCATCTTATACTTTTCATTTATAATTGTATATTTTTTTGCATTAGGAAACATATTTCTAATACCAAGAGAATAAGGTAATCTAATAAATCCAAGTGTAAAACCGTTTAATGTTCCAAGAACTGATATTACAACAAATCCAACTATTATTTTAGCACCATAAATTCCAAATATTTCTTTCGCAGCAAGATTAACATGTGCATCTCCTTGTGCAATAATATTTTCAGCACCAACTATATTACTTATGCCTACAAAATAAAGTATATATGCAACTAATATAAATATAGGGCCAACTATAAGAGCTATAGGCAAATTCTTTTCTGAATTTCTTATTTCATGAGCAACAGATGTAGAAACAACCCAACCATCATAAGAAAATGCAATAGGTGCTATTGCAGCAATCCAACCTACCGATGAAACCTGTACATTTGTAGATTGAACTGATATTTCTGATGTATTTGCAAAAAATATACCTGTTATAGCTATTATAACAAGAGGTATTAGCTTTATTACTGTTGCTGCATTTTGAAAATATCCTCCTAGGTTTGCAGAAAATATATTTATTATATATATAATAATAATTGCTAAAGATGATATTAAAAGAAGATTTATATTACTATTTTCTATACCAAAGAACATACAAATATATATAGCAGCAACCCAACCAATAACTGAAATTATAGCAGGATAATATATAAATATCTGAAACCAGCCAAAAGCACAAGCTGTTTTTTTATTTACAAACTCATCTGCATATGTTATAAGTCCTCCAGGATTATTGGTTTTTGATGCAAGTACTGCTATTGAAAGACTTCCAAATATTATACCAATAGCAGCAATTACAAATACAAGTATACCTTTTGATACACTGCCATTAGTATATACAAGTATATTATCACTTTTGAAAAATATTCCCGAACCAATAACAGTACCTATTATAAGTGCAACAGCAGTAAAAAGGCCATATTCTTTTTTCTGCATAAAATTCCTCCTTACTAAAAATATTGATACAGAAAATTATATCAAAAAATATACTGTGAATAAACATTTTGTAGTATTTATAGATAATAAGGAATATTATTGTAACTTATTTATTTTTCTTAAAAAATTGTATAAAATTCATATAAAATATATCTTGATAATCTTTATTAGACATATATTTATCAATAGTATCTTTTTGTTTTTCCAATTCTATTATTAATCTTTCTTTTATTTTCTTAAATTCCTCAATTTTTTTTGTTTTATTTTTATTATTTATTATAAAAACTTTACTTCTATATAACTTACCTTTTCTCTTTTTCACTCTAACCTTAAATTTTTTATTAGTTCTTCTATCTTTAGTTTCTTCATATACTCTATCATAAAATTTTTCCCATAAATTTAAAACATTATCTCTTGAATAAAATTTATGACCTTTATAAGAATTTTCACTCCATTTATTATAAAAATTAATATTATTTTTAAGTTCATTAATTATATCCATAAATTCTTCAACAGAACTTCCTTTTAGATAATAATCAAAAAGTATATTTTTATATATATCAAGGTCTCTAAGTAATATAGGGATTTTTACACACATAGATTCAAGTATTGTCATAGGAAAAAGTTCATTGTATGAAGGAAGAAACATAACATCAGCTATATTATATATATCATTCATACTTTCTCTTTCTACTATACCCGTAAAAATAACATTTTGGGGTGGATTATCCATAACTTCTTTTAATTCTTTATATCCATCTGTCATTTGTCCAAAAGAAAATCCTCCTGCCCATACAAATGTTACATCTGGCATATTTTCAGCACATTTTATAAAATCAAATATTCCTTTTCTTGTTTGCACCTGACCAACACCAAGAACAACAAAATTATTTTTAGGTATATTCCATTTTTCACGTAATACATATTTTTTTTCATTTTCATATTTATAAAATAAATCATCAGAAACATAATTAGGTATATATGTCACTTTATTTTTTGGTATTCCATATTTCTCTAACTCATCTATAAAATATGGATTTACTGTTACAAGATAATCCATACTGTCATAAAACTCTATCATATATTTATAAAAAATCTGTTTTACAGCCTTTGGTATATCAAGACTATCCTCAACTGTCTCAGGCAAAAAATGAACATAACCAACATTTGCAGAAACTTTTTTGTCAAGTACAACAGGTATTAAAAATTCTGGATTTATAGTATGAAAATGTTGTATATCACATTTTTTCTTTGAATTAATAAAAACTTCATATTTATCTTTAAGCCCTTCTTTCACAAGATTTACTTGTTCAAGATAAGCAGAGCCAACCCCTTGACCTTTTACAGAATCAGCAGAAGAAAGCATATTTATTGTAACCATAATAATTCTCCTTTTTCAGTATATATAAATAGAGATACGTAAAATATTTGAATTGTATTAATGATTATCAGCAAAGATTATTATATTTATTCTGTTATTATATAAAAAAACACCATCTTAATAATAAGATGGTGTTTTATATTTAGCTTAATTAAAATTAATTATTCAGCTGGAGTTTCTTCTGTTGTTTCTTCAACAGCTGGAGCTTCAGCAGCTTTTTTTGAAAGGCTGATTTTTTTCTGTTCTGCGTTAACTTCAAGAACTTTAACTTTGATAACTTCACCAATTTTAAGTTCATCTTCTGGTTTAACAACATGTTTTTCAGCAATCTGTGAAATATGAACAAGTCCGTCTACGCCCGGTTCAAGTTCAACAAATGCACCAAATGGTACCATACGAACAACTTTACCTTCAACAACTGTTCCAACAGCATATTTTTCAACAGCTATTTTCCATGGGTTTTTATCAGCGTCTTTAAGAGAAAGTGAAATTTTTCCTTTTTCTTTATCAACTTCAAGAACAATAGCTTCTACAGTCTGTCCTTCTTTTAATACATCTTTAGGATTTGAGATACGTCCCCATGACATTTCTGAAATGTGGATAAGTCCATCTACTCCACCAAGGTCAACAAAAGCACCAAAGTCTGTAAGTCTGCTTACTGTACCTGTAACTTTTTTGCCAGCTTCGATAGAATCAAATAAAGCAGCTTTCTTTTCGTTAGCTTCTTTTTCGATAAGAGCTTTACGTCCACCGATTATGCGGTTTTTAGCTCTGTCAAGTTCAATAATATTGAATGAAATTTCCTGGTCTTTAAATACACTAAGGTCATCAATAAATTTGTTTGAAACCTGTGAAGATGGTATAAATACACGAACTCCATTAGCAACAGCTATAAGACCACCTTTAACAATACTTGTAACTTTTCCTGTAACAACAGCTTTTTCATTATAAGCAGCTTCAATTTCAGCTAAGCCTTTCTGTGCTTCAATACGTTTTCTTGAAAGTAATACATTACCTTCGCCATCGTTTACACGAACAACAAATACTTCAATTTCATCTCCAGGTTTTACAACCTCACTTGGGATAACATTAGCATCACTGCTAAATTCGCCTCTTGAGATGATTCCGTCTGATTTATATCCAAGGTTTACAGAAACCTCTTCGTTCACTACATTTAAAACAGTTCCTTTAACTATATCGCCAGTGTGTAAACTTACAAGAGACTGATCTAATAATTCTGCAAATGAAAGCCCTTCCCCTTCCTCAATATTTACGTTTCGAGTTTCTAATTCGCTCATACTACTAATTACCTCCTTAATTATTGCTGATGGGGTTGATGCACCAGCAGTTATTCCTATTTTATCATTACTGCCGAAAATATTCAACACTAAATCGCAAATAGTTTCAATGTAATACGTATTCTGACAATATTTTTTGCAAATTTCATAAAGTTTTTGAGTATTAGAGCTACTCTTATCACCTATTACAATCATTTTATCTACTTTTTGTGAAAGTTTAACAGCTTCTCTTTGTCTTTCATCAGTAGCAGAACATATAGTATTGTATATTTTTATATTATCTATACGTGATTTTATAGCTTCTGTTATTTCTTCAAATTTACTTCCTCTAAATGTTGTTTGAACTACAACAGTAGTATCTTTTTGTGGAATAATATTTATAGTTTCAACTTCAGAAATATCTTCGATTATTATGGCAGAATTTTCACACCAGCCATTTATACCCATAACTTCAGGGTGTTTTGAATTTCCGATTATTATAATATTATTACCCTTATCAAAACTTTCTTTCACTATATTATGTATTTTTTTTACGAAAGGACAAGTTCCATCAATATAATTTATACCTTTTTTTTCAAGTTCATCATAAAGATATTTACCAACTCCATGAGAACGTATTACAACTGTTCCCTCATCAATACCATCAAGGCTTTCTATAACCTTTACACCTTTAGACTCTAAATCTTTTGTAACTTCTTTATTATGTATAAGAGAGCCATATGTATATATTTTTCCATTTCCTATTTGATTATAACAAGATTGTATTGCTCTATTTACACCAAAACAAAAACCTGCTGATTTTGCTACAGTAATTTCCATAATTATTCCTCCGTTCTGAGTTTTTCAACCTCAGACATAATTTCACCTGTTATTTGTTCAAGAGTTTCAGTTCTTACACGTTTTCCTCTATATTCATCAAGATTAACAGGTTTTCCATAATTTATTCTTACTTTTGAAAAAAGTTTAAAATTCCCTGAAATTCCGGCAGGTATTACAACTGCATTACCTTTAAGGGCAAAAAGTGCCACTCCTGCCTTTGGGTCATTAACTTCACCCTCTTTAACACGCTTACCCTGTGCAAATATACCTAAAACTTCACCTTTTTTCAATATTTCAATAGTAGTTTTAAATGTTTTCATATCAGCAGCATCTCTATCAACAGGAAATGCATGTAAGCTTTTCATAAGCCTTTGCATAAACTTATTTTTAAAAAGTTCTTTTTTAGCCATAAAATTTACAGGTCGTTTAACATATATGGCAGCTGCAATAGGGTCAAAATTACTGCTATGATTTGCACATATAATAACAGGACCTTCTTTTGGTATATTTTCTAATCCTTTAACCTCAACTCTAAACATAACAAGACACATAAGTCTTAATGCATACTTTGCTATATTATAAAACATATTATCCTCCATATATCAAATTATTTTCTCTTTTATAATATTTGAAATTTTTTCTGTAACCTCATCTATTGTCATACCTGTTGTATCAATTTCAATGGCATCATCAGCTTTTCTTAAAGGATTATGTTCACGGTTTATATCATTTTCATCTCTTTTTTTAATCTGTTCTTTTACTTCATCAAAATCAGGATTTTCACCAAGAGTTTTAAGTTCTCCTACACGTCTTAAAGCTCTTTCTTCAACGCTTGCATTAAGAAATATTTTAACTTCTGCATTAGGAAGTACATTTGTACCTATATCTCTACCATCCATAATTACAGATGTACCTTTTGCCATATTTCTTTGTATTTCAACAAGTTTTTCTCTAACAGCAAGTATTGCTGCAACATGTGATGCTGCTTTTCCTGCTTCCTGTGTTCTTACTTTAAGTGTAACATCTTCACCATTTAAAAATATTGTTTGTCCATCAATATTTGCTTTTATATCCATTTTTATATTATCAAGAACATCTTCAACAGCTTTTTCATTTTCTGTATCAATACCATTTTCAATACAATAAAGTCCAACTGTACGATACATAGCACCTGTATCTATATAAACTATATTCATATTTTTAGCAATAAGTTTTGCAACAGTACTTTTTCCACTTCCAGCAGGTCCATCAACTGCAACTGCAATATTTTTCATATAACTTTTCCTTCTTTCGATTATTTTGCAAGGTCAGGTCTTAAAACCTTAGCACCTTCAAGATAAATATGTTTTACATCTTTTTGAGAACAGTCTTTTTCACATGTATACATAACTCTTATACATTTTTCAAGACTACCTTCAATATCAAGCTCCTGATAACAAAGAAGTGCTGCCTGTGTTATTCCTATTTGTCTTGCAGCAACAGCAGGATAAACTTTATTAAGGTCTTTTGTCATAGTAAAAACTATTGATACAATATCTTCATCATTTATATTATTAGCCTCATTTATAGCTTCTAAAAGCATTTTTGTTTTATTGAGTATTTCTTCCTTTGAATTTTCATTGGCTGTTATAGCCCCTCTTATACATACTACTGACATTAAAAAATTCCCCCTTATTCTTCAAGTGCATACATTCCTGCACAATATCCTGTTGAAAATGCAATTTGAAGATTAAAACCTCCTGTATATGCATCAACATCTATAACTTCACCAGCAAAGTGAAGATTTTTTATTATTTTAGATTCCATAGTAGCAGGATTTAATTCATCTGTATTAATTCCACCACTTGTAACAACAGCCTCATTATATCCTGTTGTACCTGTTATTGTTATTGTAAGATTTTTTATAAGTCTACAAAGATTTTTTCTTTCCTCTTTTGTTATATCATGCACTTTCTTTTCTGGTGAAATATTTGAAAGCTCTATTATAACAGGTATAAGCTTTTGAGGAAGCAAATCATCAAGTGCATTTTTAAAATCTTTATTTATATATTTTTCAAAGTCTCTTAAAAGTCTGTCATCAAGTTTCTTTTCATCAAGAGCCGGTTTTAAGTCTATTGAAAGAGTATTACCTTCATCAAGCTTTCCTAAAAGATGTCTGCTTGCACTTAATATTACAGGTCCACTTACACCATAATGGGTGAAAAGCATTTCTCCAAAATCTTTATATACAGATTTACCTTTATTATTTTTAATAACTATTGATATATTTTTAAGACTAAGTCCCATAAGTCTTTCACACCAATTTTCTTTAGCACGAAGAGGAACTAAAGAAGGATAAAGCTTTGTAACTGTATGTCCCATTTCTTTAGCAAAACGATATCCATCACCTGTTGAACCTGTACCTGGATATGAAAGACCACCTGTCGCAACTATAACTGCATCACCATATATTTCATTACCATTTGCAAGACGTATACCTTTTACAACACCATCTTCTGCGATTACATCTTTTACACAGCTTTCAAGATGAAGTTTAACCTTATTCTTTTTTACATATCTTTCAAGAGCTGCAACAATATCTCCTGCCTTATCAGATACAGGAAATACTCTGTTTCCTCGCTCAACCTTTGTTTTAACACCAAGATTTTCGAAAAACTCTATTGTAGCTTTACTGTCAAGTGTATAAAAAGCACTATACATAAAATAAGGATTGCCTGGAATATTATCCATAAAATCATCAATATCCCCTGCATTTGTAACATTACATCTACCTTTTCCTGTTATATATATTTTTTTACCAAGTCTATTATTTTTTTCATAAAGATGCACTTCATGTCCATTTTCTCCTGCACGTCCTGCTGCTATAAGACCGGCTGCACCTCCACCTACAACTATTACTTTTCCCATTGTACACCTTCCTATAATTTATTTATTTTCTAAATGGGCTCTATCATTAAGTGTTCTTAAAAGTCTTTTTCCTTTATCATTTACTTCAATAAGTGATATAGAAGCATTATCAAGCCATATTTTTCTATAAAAATCTCCTGATAACTCCATTAAATAAAGACACATAATTTTTAAAAGACCACCATGAGATACTATAACTACATTTTTACCTTTATCTTCATTAAATATTTTTTCAAGACCTTTAGCAACTCTTTTTTCTACATTTTTAAAAGAGCCATCACCAGGAAACGGATGTGCAGGAGGATTTTCAAAGAACTTTGTAAAAGTTTCTCCATATTTTTCTGTAAGCTCAGTAACAGTTCCACCTTCCCATTCACCAAAATTTATTTCTTTAAAATTTTCAGTTATAATAGGAGTAATTCCTATTGCTTTTGAAATAGGTTCTGCTGTTTGAATTGCTCTTTTAAGTGGTGAAACATATATTTTATCTATATTTATATTTTTAAATCTTTCTCCCAAAAGTTCAGCCTGTTTTTTACCAACATCAGAAAGTTCTATATCTGTCCAACCTTGATATCTTCTTTCTGTATTCCATACAGTTTCTCCATGTCGTACAAAATATATTTTAGTCTTCATAATTAACCGCCTTTTAAATTATTTTATATTTTAAATATTATAATCCAATATGTATCTCTATTCAACCTTACAAAAATATAAAAACCGAAGCAAACATTACTTCGGTCTTATATATTATAAACTTTTAAGATATTTTATTTCTTTTTCTGTGAGATATCTGTATTTACCTTTTGGAAGGTCACCAAGTTGCAATTCACCAGTAGCAACTCTTTTGAGCATAGCAACAGGATGTTTTATAGCCTCACACATTTTTCTTACCTGTCTATTTCTACCTTCTTTTATTATTATTTTAGCATAACAATATTTTTCTTCTTTTTCAATAATTTCTATTTTAGCAGGAAGTGTTTTTCTTCCATCAACATGAACACCATGTTTAAATTTATTTATATCATTTATATCTGGAGTTCCAAAAAGTTTTGCAATATATGTTTTTTCTATTTCATGTTTTGGGTGTGTAAGTTTATATGTTAAATCACCATCATTTGTAAGAAGAAGAAGACCTGATGTATCATAATCAAGACGACCAACAGGGAATACTCTTTCTTTAACCTTTACAAGGTCTGTTACAGCTGGTCTATTAAATTGGTCTTTGACTGTTGTAACAAATCCTTCTGGTTTATTAAGCATTATATATACAAACTTTGTTTCAGCTTTTACAACTTTTCCGTTGTATGTAACTGTATCTATTTTATCATCAATTTTTGTACCAAGTTCTGTAACAACGACACCATTAACAGAAACTTTTCCACGCTGTATAAGCTCTTCTGCTTTTCTTCTTGATGCAATACCTGCATCAGCAAGATATTTCTGTAATCTTACTTGCATAATTACCTCCTTAATTTTAAAAAATGCCGGTCAAAACCGGCATAAATATATTATTATATTTCTTTTGCATCGCCCCAAACTCTATCAAGGCTATAAAATTCTCTTTCTGATTTATTGAAAAGATGTACAAGAAGATTACCAAAATCAAGTAAAATCCAAGTTCCACCTGTATATCCTTCTGAGTGATGAAGTTTATATCCTTCTTTAAAAAGCTTTTCTTCAACCTCATCAGCCATTGCTCTAAGCTGGTTTGGGTTATTACCACTTGCAATAACAAAACAATCTGCAACATTTGAAAGACCTTTTATATCAAGAACTTTTATGTCTTCTCCTTTTTTATCCTCAAGAGCCTCTCTTGCTATTTTTGCTGCATCTAAAGTATTAATCATAAATTTCCTCCTTATTTGTTCTTATAATATTCCAAAGCCTCTAATGATAACGGATGAAGCTTCATATTTTTTTCATTTACATGTTCTATTGTATGTTCAAGTATAAATTTCATAGCCAAATCAAGGTCAATATAAGCAAGTCGTCTGGCTTCTTCAAGACCTTCAAAAGGCTTTCTATTTTCTTCTATATAATCAGCAATAAATACTATTTTATCAAGCAAAGACATTTTTCTTTTACCTGTTGTATGATATTTTATTGCATTAAGTATCTCTTCATCATCAACAAGATACTCTCTTTTTGCAACCTCTGCCCCAAGAAATGGGTGTGCAAGGTCCATTTGAGATTTTATTATATCATCAAGTTCAATATGATATTCTTTACATAATCTTTTTTTAAGTTCTACAGGATAATCCTTTGCACAATCATGTAAAAGTGCAGCAACCTCTGCCTTATCCTTTGTTTCTTCATTTCCATATATTTTTGCAAGTTTTTTAGCTTCTTTAACAACACCAAGTGTATGTATATATCTTTTTACTGAAAGTGAAGATTGAAGCTTTTCTTGCATAATATTTTTATCAAGCATAAATTTCACCTCTGATTTAACAGGCTTTTTATATAGACCAAATTTTTCTATATATTCTTCAACACTTTCCGGAAGAAGGTATTTTATAGGTTGTCCAGCAGCAACTCTTTTTCTTATATCAGAAGAAGATATTTCAAGGGCAGGTACTTGCATATAGTATATTCTACTTTTATATTTCCCCATTATTTCCCCAATTTCTTCATAAAGTTTATTTTTGTTATATCCCGGACGTGTAACAGCAATAAAATCACAAAGACTAAAAAGTTTTTCAGGATTTTTCCAACTCATTATTTGTTCTATTGTATCAGCACCTGTTATAAAATATATATGAACATCAGGACCACATAATTTTCTAAGTTCTTCTATTGTATCAACAGTATATGTCTTACCTTTTCTATCAATCTCTATTCTTGATGTAAGAAAATTTTTATTCCTTACTGTTGCAAGTGCTGTCATCATAAACCTTTGTTCATTTGGTGTTACTTTTTCGCCTTCACCATCTTCTTTCATATAAGAATGGCCTGTTGGCATAAATATAATTTTATCAACATTAAAACGGTGCAACACAGCTTCTGCTGTTGCAAGGTGACCATAGTGTATAGGGTCAAAAGTTCCTCCCATAATAGCTATACTTTTGTAATTTTTAAACTGTTTCTGCTCGCTATACATTTAATTCCTCCAAGCTAATAAAAAGCCAAATTTTAAAAATCATTACAAATTAAAGTATACTATTAAAACAGAATTAATTCAAATAAAATCATTAAAAAACGCCGTTCTCAAAATAAAGAAACGACGATTTAAATAATTATTTCTTAGGTAATTCTATAACAGGTTTTGTTTTTGATTGTCTAAAAAGTACAAATCTATTTCCTATAACCTGTACAACGTCAGAATGAGTTCTTCCTGCTATTGTTTCAGCAACTTCTCTTGCACCAAGAAGATTATTATCAAGAACGTTAGCTTTAATAAGTTCTCTTGCTTCAAGTGCATTGTCAATAGCCTCTGTAAGCTCTGGAGTTACACCTGCTTTTCCAACATGAAAAATTGTATCAATAGGATTTGCAAGACCTCTAAGATATGCTCTTTGTTTACTTGTTAACATATATTTTATCCTTTCTATAAATTATAACTGTTTTGCTCATCTAAATGATGATTTTACAATATTTTAAAGCATTTATCAACAGTAAAAATAAAAAAACAGTACAAATTATTAATTTATACCGTTTTTTAATATTTAAAATAGAATATGTGCAATAACTGCTATAATAGGTAATGTAATAATAGTTCTTTCAATAAATATTATAAACAAATTACCTAATGAAACAGGTATTTTACTACCCATAATTATACTTCCTATTTCAGACATATATATAAGCTGTGTAACAGATGTTGCAGCTACAACAAATCTTGTAATTTCAGAATCTATTGTACTTGCCATTACAGAAGGAAGAAACATATCAGCAAAGCCTACTATAACTGTTTTTGATGCTTCTGCCGCATTTGGTATATTAAGAAGCTCATAAAAAGGTATAAATGGCTTTCCAATCCAAGTAAATATAGGTGTATAATTTGCTATTATAAGAGCAATAGTGCCCATTGCAAGTATAACCGGAAGTGTGCCAAACCACATATCAAATACATTTTCAAAACCTTCCACAAAAAATGCTTTTATACTTCTACTATATTTTGCTTTTTCCATAGCTTTTTCAAGTCCCCACATTGCTGGCGTATATCCTTTTGGTATATCTTCAACAAATACCTTTTCACCATTATATTCATCAGGTATTCTAGAAAGAGGTGGAAGTTTTGGAACAATAATGGCAGCTACAACACCAGCAAAAGCAACTGTAAGATAAAATGGTATAAACATATGAGAAAGTCCAACCTGACTTATAACAACAAGACTAAATGTAATACTTACCGCTGAAAAAGTTGTTGCAATAACAGTAGCTTCTCTCTTGCTATAATACCCTTCTTCATACTGTTTTGATGTTAATAAAACACCAATAGAGCCATCTCCAAGCCAACTTGCAACACAATCTATTGCACTTCTTCCTGGAAGATTGAATAATGGACGCATAACTTTTATAAGTAATGCTCCAAAAAAGTCCAAAAGTCCAAAATTTAAAAGCAATGGAAGAAGTATACCTGCAAGAAAAAATACACATACAAGTATAGGCATAAGGTCATTTATTACAAGACCACCTGTTGCTTCTCCTATTATAAAATCAGGACCTATATTAAAATATATCATTGTAGCAAATACAAAACCTAAAATACGTATAAAAAACCATGATATTGAAGGTGAAAAAAGATTATCTAAAGGTCTTATCATCTTTATAGCTTTAAAAGAAAATATCTTATGCAATATTGTTATTACAGCACTAAAAGAAATAAGAATATATATTATTGTAAGTGATTTGTCGCCCATAAATTTAAGAAGACCATTTGCCATAACAGCAACAGGTATTGTAAGATTTCCATCACTATGTACAGGTGTTACAAATAAAAATATTCCTATTAAAGATGGTATAAGAAATCTATAAAAATTTTTATTCTTAAGAATTTTCATTACTTCCTCCTTAATTATTAGTATATCGTTTTATTTTTAAAACACTTATAAAACTTTACATAAAAATATAAATATAGTCAATGGAAAAATGAATATTTTTGCATATTTTTAATTATTTTTTTGTATTTTATTCAAAATATACAAAAATTGTATTTCAAAAATATGTTGTATAACATAATCTACTTACAATATATGTATAAAAAAATTTTATACATGAATAGTTTTTACATTTTTTATATAAAAAAGATATTCTTAAAAATATTATAAGAATATCTTTTAACTAAATTATATTACTTAAATTTCAGAAAAAGGAAAACCTGTTATTTCTTTAAATTCTTCTTCTGTTATTTTATTTAATATAACATATTTTCTAAGCTGGTCTTCTCTAACAAAATTCATTGTATATCTTTTTTTTAAAATTTCAAATAATTCACTCATTAATAAATACCTCCTTCAATCATAGCAAGTTCAATATCTGTAATCTGTTGACCTAGTATAGCTCTTTCTTCTTGAGCTTCAAAAAGAGCAATTTCTATGTCTGTTTGTTTTTGACCTATAATTTCTAAAGGATTTTCATAATCATATACTTTATTTTTCCAAATATCACTCCAAATATTATTTTCAAAATCATATTTTCTACCAACAAAACTTGTATCATAACAATCAATAGGAATACAGTATGGATTACTCTTAAAGTTTCCTTCTGAATAAGAAGAAATTCCTATACAATATCCTTCAAAATCAATATTAGCAAAATACATATGTACATTTCCCTCCTTAATAAAACTCTATAACTTGCCAAGTACATCGAGGCACTATAAGACCTGTTGTATTATTTGATAAAGGATTTAATTTACCACCATAGACTCTTACTGTCTCACAATCTATAAGCTCTCCTATAGAACAGCAAAAAC
>DXZA01000082.1 GCA_019415525.1 Tyzzerella sp.
ATAAGAGACAGGATTTAATATTATATATATTTTATAAAAATCAAAAATTCTATTGACAAAATTAAAAATAGTTATTATACTAATAGCAACTTAATTAAGTTAGCTTTAGTTAATAACTAAGAACAAAGGTGTTCACTTCTATATTAAAGGAGTGAACTTTTTTATTTATATTATGTATAAGAGAACAATGACGTTCACTCTAATATTTGAGTGAACGTTTTTTTATTTTAAATTATTAATTTTTAGGGGGAATTTATTATGAAAAAAATTAAAGGAATATGTTTAATGGCATTATTTGCTGCAACTGTAATAGCAGGTTGTAGTTCTAAAGAAGATACTGCACAGTCAAATAAGACTAGTGAAAATGATAATGTTTTACGTGTAGGTATGGAATGTGCTTATGCACCATTTAATTGGACACAGGAAACATCTGAATTATCTGATGGTTCAGTGGCTGAACCTATATATGATACAAACTTTTATGCATATGGATATGATGTTGCAGTAGCACAGAAGATAGCTGAAGAAATGGGAATGGAGCTTGAAATTCATAAAGTTGATTGGAACTCTATTGGAATTTCATTAGATGCAGGTGATTATGATGCAATTATTGCAGGAATGGGTAAGACAGCAGAAAGAGAATTATCATATTCTTTTACAGAGCCATATTATTATAGAGATAACTGTATTGTAGTAAAAAAAGGTGGAGCATATGAAAATGTTACAAAACTTTCAGACCTTGCCGAAACAGGATGTAAACTTACAACACAGCTTGGAACAGGGTGGGTACCTCTTCTTGAACAGGTAGAAGGTGGAGTTCTTGCTGGAAATTATGAAACAACATCAGAATGTTTTATGGCAATTTCAAATGGAGTTGCAGATGTTTGTATAGTTGACCTTCCAACAGCACAGTCTGCTGCATTAACAAATGATGACTTAGTTGTAATTTCACTTGATGAAAGTGATACATTTACAGGTGATGATGAGATGGTAAATGTATGTATTGCTACAAGAAAAGATGATACAGAATTAAGAGATAAAATTCAGCAGGCAATGGATTCAATAGGTTGGAATAATAAAGAAACAATGGATGAATTAATGGAAAAAGTTATAACACTTCAGCCAGCAGCAAACTAAAAACGTTATATCAAATGAGGAGATGATATATATTGTTAAAATTTTTAAATTCTGACCCAACTAATACTATTGAATGGATGATATTTTTAGCAGAAAAATATTCAAGTATGTTTATAGAAGGGACACTTATTACACTATATATAGCAATTATAGGAACAATATTTGGATTTATTCTTGGATATTTAACAGGGATTATTCAAGATATGGAAATACATAAAGAAGATAATGTTTTTAAGAAATTATTTATTAAAGTTTTAAAAATAGTTTCAACTGTATATATAGAAATTTTTCGTGGTACACCAATGATTGTGCAGGCTATGATTGTATATTATGGTTTACGTCAAGGTGGAATTGAACTTTCACCTATTACAGCAGGTATATTAGTAACACTTCTAAATACCGGTGCTTATATGGCTGAAACCGTTAGAGCTGGAATAAATTCTATCGATTTAGGACAAAGAGAAGGTGCTTGGTCAATGGGTATGTCTCCATTAAAGACTATGATTTATATTGTACTTCCACAAGCATTTAAAAATATTATTCCAGAAATGGCAAATACCTTCCTTACAAATCTTAAAATGACATCTGTATTAAATGTTATAGCAGTTCAGGAATTATTTATGGCTGCAAAAACAGCAGGAGGAAATTATTATAAATATTATGAAGCATACTTAGTTATAGCAGTAATTTACTTTGTTTTATGTTTTGCTTTTAATAAAATATTCCTTTTAATTGAAAAACATATGGAAGGAAAAAATGATTATATTTTAGCTGTTGAATATATGGAAAATCAGTAGATGTTAGGAGAATATTATTATGGGTGAAAAAATAATTAAAATAGAAGAATTAAGTAAATCTTTTGGAGACCATGAAGTTCTTAGAAAAATTGATATATCCATAGAAAAGGGAGAAGTAATATGTATTGTAGGTTCATCAGGTTCTGGAAAATCTACATTACTTAGATGTATTAATAAATTAGAACATCAGACAAGTGGCAAAATACTTTATCATGGAAAAGAAGTAAGAGATATACAAAAAGAAATTAATGAATATCGTTCAAAAGTAGGTATGGTTTTTCAGTCATTTAATCTTTTTAATAATATGACAGTATTAGAAAATTGTATGTGTTGTACAAGAAAAGTACTTCATTTATCAAAAGAAGAAGCTTTTAATAGAGCCATCAACCATTTAAAAAAAGTTGGAATGGCACCATATATTAATGCAAAACCTAGTCAACTTTCTGGTGGACAAAAGCAAAGGGTTGCTATTGCAAGGTCGCTTTGCATGAATCCAGAGGTATTATTGTTTGATGAACCTACAAGTGCTTTAGACCCAGAAATGGTTGGAGAAGTTCTTCAAGTTATGAAGGAATTAGCTAATACAGGTCTTACAATGATTATTGTTACACATGAAATGGCTTTTGCACGTGATGTATCAACAAGAACTATATTTATGGATAAATGATATGTTGCTGAAGATGCTGCACCTGAAATTCTTTTTTCTAATCCTAAAAATCCAAGAACAAAAGAGTTTTTAAGTAGATATTTAGCAGGTTAATGGATATATAGGAGGGTTGATATGAATAATTTTGTTATAACAGTTGCAAGAGGTTTTGGAAGCGGTGGAAAAGAAATTGCTGCAAAATTAGCAAAAGAACTTGGTATACATTGTTATGAAAATAGAATTCTTACACTTGCCAGCCAACTTAGCGGTCTTGATGAACAGTTTTTTCAGGAAGTTAATGAAAAAATTCGTTCTCATGGAGGATTTTCAAGCTTTTTAAAAGGCTTACCAAAAGCAAAAAGTTATATTGCACGTAATGAAAAATTTGTTTCTGATGATACACTATTTGAATATCAAAAACAAATTATTGAAAATTTAGTAGAGTCAGAATCATGTGTTATTGTAGGAAAATGTGCTGATTGGATATTAAGAGGTAGAGATAATGTAGTAAGTATTTATATTGAAGCTCCAAGAAGCTATTGTATAAAGAGGACTATGGAAAATATGCAAGTATCTGAAAAGGTTGCAAATACAACAATAGAGCATACAGATAAATATCGTGCAGATTATTATGAATATTATACTAAAGGTAACTATTGGACTAATCCTATAAATTATGATTTAACTCTTAATAGTGAAAAAATAGGTATTGATAATTGTGTTAAAGTAATAAAAAATTATCTTAAAATTAAGGGATTTATATAAAATACAATTACTAATTAAGTCATAGCAGTTTTGCTATGACTTTTTATTATATGTTTTAGAAAATAATAAATATATCATTTACACTCTCTAAAAATTCATCTATTTGATTATTTGTATTAAATATGTTGCTAATAAGTAAATTATTTAATTTTATAAATAGTTTAAGAAAGTGTATATTATTTAGGTATTTTATATGATATAATATTAAATATTACAAATGTAGGGGTTGAAAATATGAATGATAAACAAAAGATTTCCGAATCAGAATATGAAGTAATGAAAGTAATATGGGATAATTTCCCTATAAGTACAAATGAAATAATTGAGAAATTTGAAAACAAAAGTGAATGGAGCCCAAAAACAATACAAACTCTTATTTCAAGACTTGTTAAAAAAGGTGTAATTACATATGAAAAGCACAGCCGTGTTTTTGTATATACTCCTGTAATAAGTGAAAATGAATATATAAATCAAGAAAGCAAATCATTTCTTAATAAATTTTATAACGGAACTATAAATTCTATGTTACTTAATTTTATAGAAGAAGATGTTTTATCAGATGAAGATATTGACGAACTAAAAAAAATTCTTGATAATAGCAAAAAGAAAGGTGAAAAATAAATGAGCTTTTTTATAAATGATTTTATAGTAAGTTTCATTATCACATCAATTATAATTCTTTTTATACTTGGAATAAAGATAGCATTAAAAAAATATATATCTGTTGATTGGAATTATAGATTATATTATTTAGTTTTTTTACTTTTAACTCTTCCTTTTATAC
>DXZA01000083.1 GCA_019415525.1 Tyzzerella sp.
GATATATATATATTTATTTATGTTATTAATATATACTTAGTGTGCTAAATATTTTTATAATATATAATATGGACAAAAAATGTCCCAAGTAATTGTGTATACAGTATATAGCTTTTTTATTTTATTGTGTTAAAATCAATTTATAGATTTTTAATTACTTAAAGAGATTTTGACAGGAGGCACAAAATGGCACTTAAAATTGGTATAAACGGTTTTGGAAGAATAGGACGTCTTATATTCAGAATTGCTCTTGAAAGAGGTAATGATATTGAACTTTGTGGTATAAATCTAAGAAATGCTGATATTGAACATATGGTTTATATGATAAAATATGATAGCGTTTTTGGTAGATTTGAAAAAGAAATTAGAGCAGAAGAAGATTATATAATAGTTGATAATAAAAAAATAAGAGTATTTAGTGAAAACGATGCATCTAATATAAAATGGGAAGAATGCCAAGCCGAATATATTATTGAATCAACAGGTGTTTATAATACAAAAGAAAAAGCTGCATTACATATGAAAGGCGGTGCAAAAAAAGTAATAATTACAGCACCAGCAAAAGATGATACACCTACATTTGTAATGGGTGTAAATCATAAAACATATACTACTGATTTAAATATTGTTTCAAACGCAAGTTGTACAACAAATTGCCTAGCACCACTTGTTAAAGTAATAAATGAAAAGTATGGAATTGAAAAAGGTCTTATGTCTACAATACATGCAGCAACAGCTAAGCAAAAAGCTGTTGATTCAAGAGCAGGCAGAGATTGGAGAACAGGAAGGTCTGTATTTAATAACATAATACCATCATCAACAGGTGCTGCAAAAGCTTGTGCTGATGTTATACCTGAAATAAAAGGTAAAATGACAGGTATGTCTTTTAGAGTGCCAACTAATGATGTATCAGTTGTTGATTTAACTGTAAAACTTAAAAATAAAACTACATATGAAGAAATATGTAAATCTATAAAAGAAGCTTCTGAAACGAATATGAAAGGTATTATTTCATATATATCAGATGCTGTTGTTTCATCGGATTTAAAAGGTGATAGTCATACATGTATATTTGATGAACAGGCAGGAATTATGCTTGATGATGATTTTGTTAAACTTATAGCTTGGTATGATAATGAGTGGGGATATTCTAATAAGGTTGTTGACCTTGCAGAGTATATGTATCATATTGATATGGGTAATAATTTGTAATCTCTTATTCATAAATAAAATAAAAAGAACTGTTTTTTAACAGTTCTTTTTATTTTTTATGAATTAAGTTCATCTAAAAGTTCTTTTACAGTAACGATTTTATCTATTCTATAAGCGTTTTCACCACAGAATATAAGTGAATTATCAACATCACCTTTTACAGCACGAACAAGAGCACTTGTTATACAATAAGGTGTTTCTTTTGGATTACAATGGTCAAGACAACGATAACATTTTGTTACATTTTCACGTTCTTTTTCTCTAAGTTTTATAAAATCGTTTCTTATGGCACGACCTGGCATACCAACTGGACTTTTTACAATAACAATATCTTCTTTTTTTGCATTTACATATGCCATTTTATATTTTATGTCAGCATCACATTCTTCTGTTGCTACAAAACGAGTTGCCATTTGTACACCAGCACAGCCAAGGTTCATGTAATGGTCGATGTCACTTCTGTCATAAACACCACCGGCAAATATTACAGGTATACTTTTATTATACTTTTCTTCAAATTCTTTTACATATTCAATTATTTTTACAACTTCATCATCATAGTTTGAAAAATCATTTTTTTCAAGGTCTTCCGGTGAAAAACCAAGATGACCACCAGCTTTTGGACCTTCTATAACAACAAAGTCAGAAACAGTTTTATATCTTCTGTCCCACATTTTGAAAAGTACTTTTATTGCTTTTAATGATGAAACAATAGGGGCAAATTTTACATTTGTATCTTTTAAGAGAGCAGGAAGCTCTATAGGAAGACCTGCACCGGATATAATTATATCAGCACCGCCTTCTACACAGCATTTTATATATTCGTCATAACGCTGTGAAGCTCTCATAACATTTACACCTATAATTCCGTTATTTGAAATTCTTTTTGCTTCTTTTATATGATATTTTAATGCTTCGAAATTAGTTTCAGCAGAATGTTCACCGAAAGATTTTTCGTCTTTATAACCTGGTTGTGCAGCAGAAATTATGCCTATTGCACCTTCTTTTGCAACAGCACCGGCAAGAGAAGAAAGGCTTATTCCAACTCCCATACCTCCCTGTATGATAGGAATTTCTGCCTTTAAATCACCTATAATTAAAGGTTTAAGTTTCATATAAATTCATCTCCCCCAAAGTTTTGAATATCAAAGTTTCATAGCATAAATATAATACATATGACACGTAGTGTCAATAACTATGTTTTGAAACAAGTATATAATTTTGTTGAAATGGCTATATCTTAAGGATTTTGTCAGAAAAAAAGTGTTGACTAGGGAAAAAAAATACTATATACTTTGATTGTCAAAATATTTGATAACCAAATTGTTGTGGAGGAATGTATGGAAGAAACATTAGCTGTTATAAATCAACTCTTAGTTGAAGTTTTTAATGACATACTTTTAATTGAAGAAAGTGCTTTAAAGTCCGGACAGTTTAATGATGTTTCCGTAACAGAAGTTCATACTGTTGAGGAGATAGGTATGTATGAACCTAAAAGTATGAGCGAGATTGCAAAAAATCTTAATATAACAGTAGGAACTCTTACTGTTGCAATCAATAATCTTGTTAAAAAAGGTTATTGTGAAAGATACAGAAGTGATAATGATAGACGAGTTGTTAAAGTTGGTCTTACAAAAAAAGGTCGTCTTCTTTATAGAGTACATGAAAAATTTCATGCAGATATGGTTAAAATGGCAATTTCTGATTTAACTACAGAAGAAGATTTAGCACTTAGAAAATCATTATCAAAATTAAACGTATTTTTGAAAGAGAAGTATAACTTAAACTGTAAATAATATTATTGTGATAAAAAGGAGATAAATATGTTTTCTTCTAAGATAATGTATACCGGAAGTTATGTTCCGGAAAGAATAGTTACAAATGATGAACTTTCAGAAATAGTTGATACAAATGATGAATGGATTTCTTCAAGAACAGGCATAAAAAGACGCCATGTATCAAATGGAGAAAATGCATCTGATTTGGCAACAAAAACAGCAGAAAATATTTTGAAAAAGGGAAATATAGACCCTCTCGATATTGAGCTTATTATTGTTGCTACTGTATCATCAGATTTCTCAACTCCTTCAACAGCTTGCCTTGTACAAGCTAATATAGGAGCAAAAAATGCAGTTGCCTTTGATATTACTGCTGCTTGTTCTGGTTTTGTTTATGCTTTAAGTGTAGCAGATAAATTTATAAAAACTGGAGCATATAAAAATGTACTTGTTATAGGTACAGAAGTTCTTTCTAAAATTACTGATTGGACAGATAGAACTACTTGTGTACTTTTTGGTGACGGTTCTGCCGGAGTTTTACTTGAAAGAAGTGAAAATGGCGGAATTATTGCTGAAGATATTGGAAGTGATGGTGAAAAAGGTATGTCACTTACTGCAAGTAATATTGTTCCTTCAAATGCTTTTAATGGTGTTGAAAAAGCACCTCGTTCTTGCATTTCTATGGACGGTAGAGCTATATTCCAGTTTGCCACAAGAGAAATACCTAAGAGTATTGAAAAAGTAATTGAAAAAACAGGTATTGACAGAAATGAAATTAAATATGTTATACCTCATCAGGCAAACTCAAGAATAATAGAAATTATTTCTAGAAAAACAGATATACCTATGGATAAATTTTACATAAACATGGAGAATTACGGTAATACATCTTCTGCAAGTATTCCTATTGCACTTAATGAAATGGTTGAGGCAGGAATGATTGAAAGAGGAGATAAAATACTTGTTACAGGTTTTGGAGGGGGACTTACTTGGGGTACTCTTCTTATAGAATGGTAATGGCAGTGCTTATAATTATTATATAAATTAAAAAATTATTCAATTTTTAGGAGGATTTTAAAATGGTATTTGAAAAAATTAGAGAAATTATTGCAGAACAGACAGGTAAAGATGTAGAAGAAATCACAATGGAAACAAGCGTTAAAGAAGACCTTGATGCTGATTCATTAGACCTTTTCCAGATTATCAATGACATTGAAGATGAATTTGATGTTAAAATTGAAGATGCTGAAGCTATCAAAACAGTTGCTGATGCTGTAAACTTTGTTGAAGAAAATATGGAGAAATAATTTTCTACTTAGTAGGATAAGGGTGAAAAAAGATGTACACAGATATTTGTGAAATGCTTGGGATAAAATATCCTATATTTCAGGGGGCTATGGCTTGGATTTCTGATGCTGAACTCGTTTCTGCTGTATCAAATGCAGGAGGTCTTGGAGTTTTAGCAACAGGTCATCTTGATGGTGAAGGCTGTCGTGCTGAAATAAGAAAAGTAAAAGAAAAAACAGATAAACCTTTTGCTGTAAACGTTATGCTTTTATCAGCATTCGTTGACGATATTGTAAAGGTTATATGTGAAGAAAAAGTTCCTGTTGTTACAACAGGTGCAGGTTCTCCACTTAAATATATGGCACAGTTTAAAGAAGCAGGTGTAAAAGTTATTCCTGTTGTTCCTTCTGTTGCTATGGCTAAAAAATTCGTTAAAGATGGTGCTGACGCTGTTATTGCTGAAGGTACAGAATCTGGCGGACATGTAGGTAAAACAACAACAATGGCTCTTGTGCCACAGGTTGTTGATGCTGTTGATGTTCCTGTTATTGCTGCCGGTGGTATTGCTGACGGTAGAGGAATGGCTGCAGCAACTATGCTTGGTGCTTCAGGCTTCCAGCTTGGAACACGTTTCCTTGTAGCTAAAGAATGTACTGTACATGAAAAATATAAGGAAAAAATATTAAAAGCAAAAGATATTGATACAACTACAACAGGTCAGTCAACAGGACACCCTGTTAGAGTTTTAAGAAATAAGCTTGCAAGAGCTTTTGAGGCTCTTGAAAAAAATAATGCTTCTCAGGAAGAGCTTGATGCTCTTGGCAGAGGTGCATTAAGAAGAGCTGTTAAAGAAGGAGATGTTGACAATGGTTCTGTTATGTCAGGACAGATTGCAGGTCTTGTTTCTAAAGAACAAACAGCTAAAGAAATGATTGAAGAAATGTATAATGAATACAAAGAAATTATGGAAAAAGCTTCATCATTAATAAGATAATTTTTTAGTATAAAAACGGTACGCAGACAGTTATGTTTGCGTTCCGCTTTGTTATATTAAGGGAAATAAAAGAGTAAATAGGTGGTAGAATATGAAAACAGTTTTTATGTTCAGCGGACAGGGAGCCCAGTATATGGGTATGGGTAAAGAATTATACGAAAATTTTGATTGTGCAAAAGAAATATTTGACAGAGCAGATAAAGCACTTGGTTTTTCTATAAAAGATATGTGCTTTGAAAATGAAGAAGAATTAAATAAAACAGAAAATACACAGCCAGCTATACTTACAGTTAGTATTGCTGCTTTAAAAGTACTTGAAGAAAAAGGTATAAAAGCTGATTATGTTGCAGGTTTAAGCCTTGGTGAATATTCAGCTCACGTTGCAAGTGGTTCTATGAATTTTGATGAGGCTGTTGCTCTCGTTAAAAAAAGAGGTAAATATATGACAGAAGCAGTTCCTTTTGGTGTTGGTGGTATGTATGCCATAATGGGACTTGAAAGAGATGTAGTTTTGGAATGCTGTAAAGAAGCATCTGATATTGGATATGTTGCACCAGCAAATTATAATGCTCCAGGACAGATTGTTATTGCAGGTATTGCAGAGGCTGTTGAAAAAGCAGCTGCTATTGCTAAAGAAAAAGGTGCAAAGCTTACTGTTAAACTTAATGTAAGTGGACCTTTCCATACAGAGCTTTTAAAACCAGCGTCAGAAAAACTTGCAAAAGAGCTTGAAAATATAAATATTGGGAACATGGAAGTACCTGTAATTACAAATGTTACAGGAAATATTATTGAAAATAATGAGGATATTGCTCCTCTTTTAATAAAACAGGTTATGAGTCCTGTAAAATGGGAAGATACAATAAAAACTCTTTCAGAACTTGGTGTTGATACATTTATAGAAATAGGACCAGGAAAAGCTTTAAGCGGTTTTGTTAAGAGAACACTTAAAGGTGTTACAATACTTAATGTTGAGGATATGAAATCCCTTGAAAAAACATTAGCAAAACTTAATGGTTAATTTTTAAAGGAGAAATAATTTATGCTTAAAAATAAAACAGTTATCGTGACAGGTGCTGCTAAAGGTATAGGTAGAGCTATTGCTTTACGTTTTGCAAAAGAAGGCTGTAACATTGTTTTAAATTATAGAAGTAATGTTTCAGATGAACTTATAGAAGAAATTAAAAGCTATGGTGTTGAATGCCTTCCTTTTAAAGCCGATGTAAGTGTATACAGCGAAGCTGAAACACTTATAAAAGAAAGTAAAAAACATTTCGGTTCAGTTGACGTTCTTGTAAATAATGCAGGTATTACGAGAGATATGTTACTTATGAGAATGTCAGAAGATGAATTTGACTCAGTTATAAATACAAATCTTAAAGGTACATTTAATACAATAAGACACGTGTCATCTGTTATGCTTAAACAGAAAAGTGGTGCAATAATCAATCTTTCATCAGTTGTTGGACTTATGGGTAATATAGGTCAGGCTAACTATGCTGCATCAAAAGCAGGTGTTATTGGTCTTACAAAATCAACTGCAAGAGAACTTGCAGCAAGAGGAATAACATGTAATGCTATTGCTCCAGGTTTTATAGAAACAGATATGACTGCTGTTCTTAAAGATGATGTTAAAGAAGCAATGCTTAATACAATACCTCTTAAAAAATTCGGTCAGGCAGAAGATGTTGCAGAAGCTGCTGTATTCCTTGCTAAAAACAGATATATCACAGGTCAGGTACTTAACGTAGACGGCGGAATGGTAATGAACTGAGAGAGGATGGTAAAATAATTTTATGAGTAGAAGAGTAGTTATTACAGGTATGGGAGCAGTTACGCCTGTTGGAAATAATGTAAATGATTTTTGGTCTAATATTAAAAATGGTGTAAGTGGTATTGATTTTATAAAAAGTTTTGATACTACTGATTTTAAAGTTAAAATCGCTGCTGAAGTAAAAGACTTTGATGCAACACAGTATGTTCAGAAAAAAGAACTTAAAAGAAATGATATGGTTTCAATATATGGTATTGCAGCAGCAACACAGGCTATTGAAGACTCAGGTCTTAATCTTGATGAAATAAATAAAGAACGCTTAGGTGTTATTGTTGGTTCTGGTATTGGTGGTATGGTTACAATACAGGAACAGGTTGGAAAACTTTATGAAAAAGGACCTTCAAAAGTTTCTCCTCTTTTCATTCCTATGGCAATAAGTAATATGGTTGCTGGAAATATTGCAATTAAATTTGGTGCACAGGGTATTTGTGAAAATGTTGTTACTGCTTGTGCTTCAGGTACAAACTGTATTGGTGATGCTTTTAGAAGTATTAAACATGGATATTCTGATATAATTATTGCCGGTGGTTCTGAAGCTGCAATTTCACAGATTGGTGTTGCAGGATTTACAAACCTTACTGCACTTTCAACAAATCCAGACCCTAAAAAGGCTTGTAGACCTTTTGATAAAAACAGAGATGGTTTTGTTATGGGTGATGGTTCTGGTATTGTTATACTTGAAGAACTTGAACATGCACTTAAAAGAGGTGCTAAAATTTATGGTGAGGTTGTTGGATATGGTGCAACAGGTGATGCATACCATATGACTGCTCCTTCTCCAGACGGAAGTGGTGCAGGTAGAGCTATGAAACTTGCTATGGAAGAAGCAGGAATAACTCCTTCTGATGTTTCATATATAAATGCACACGGAACAAGTACACCTGCAAATGAAACTTCTGAAATTAAAGCTATTAACTATGCACTTGGTGATGTAACTCCTAATGTTCCTGTTAGCTCAACAAAATCTATGACAGGTCACCTTCTTGGTGCTGCCGGTGCAATAGAAGCTATCGTTTGTGTTAAAGCACTTGAAGAAGGCTTTGTTCCACCTACATTAAATGTTGATGAAAAAGATGAAAACTGTAATTTTGACTGTGTTCCATACGTTGGAAGAAGTGCAGATTTAAAATATGCTTTATCAAATTCTCTTGGATTTGGCGGACATAATGCTGTTCTCTGCTTCAAGAAATGGGAGGGTAAATAATGACTTATAATGATATTAAAGAGCTTATAAATATAATAGATAATTCAAAACTTACAAATTTTGAGTTGTCTATAGACAATGTTAGTGTTAAAATGAGTAAAAACGGTAAAGAGTTTGCACCAATGGCAGAAGTACCTGTTATGCCTGCTCCTGTTGCAACACCTGTTTCTGTACCTGTACAGACACCTGTTGTTGCTCCTGTTGAAGCAGAAGAAGTTGTTACAGAAGAAAAACCTAAAGAAATAAGTGGTAATATTGTAAAATCACCTATTGTAGGTACATTCTATTCAAGTACAAGTCCAGGAAAACCTCCTATTGTTTCAAAAGGTGATAAAGTTTCAAAAGGTGATGTGCTTTGTATAGTTGAGGCTATGAAAGTTATGAATGAAATAACAAGCGACTTTGACGGCGAAGTTTTAGATATTTTAGTTGAAAATGGTCAGCTTGTTGAATTTGGTGAGCCTCTTTTCGTTATAGGTTAAGGAGAAATATATTATGATGGATATAAATGAAATTATGAAAGTTATACCTCACAGATACCCATTTCTTCTTGTAGATAGAATTGATGAGATTGTTGAGGGTGAAAAAGTTGTTGCAACAAAAAATGTTACAATGAATGAGCCTTTCTTTCAGGGACATTTTCCACAGCTTCCTGTAATGCCTGGTGTTCTTATAATAGAAGCTATGGCACAGGCTGGTGCTGTTGCTGTTCTTTCAAAAGAAGAGTTTAAAGGGAAAATTGCTTTCCTTGCTGCTGTTGATAAGGCTAAATTCAGAAAAAATGTAGTACCAGGTGATACACTTCGTCTTGAAGTTGAACTTTTAAAACTTAAAAAGAATGCCGGTGTTGCAAAAGGTGTTGCTTATGTTGGAGATAAAAAAGCCGCAGAAGCTGAAATTACATTTATGATTGGATAATTTCCAAAAATTTTTGGAGGTGTTTTTGTGCTTGAAAGAATTTTGATAGCCAACAGAGGCGAAATCGCCGTTAGAATAATAAGAGCTTGTCGTGAAATGGGTATACATACTATTGCTGTATTTTCTGAGCCGGATAGAGATGCTCTTCATACACAGCTTGCAGATGAGGCTGTTTGTATAGGTCCTGCAAGAGGTACTGACAGTTACCTTAATATGCAAAATATTATAAGTGCTGCTGTTTTAACAAAAGCACAAGGTATTCATCCAGGATTTGGCTTCCTTGCAGAAAATTCTACATTCGCTACAATGTGTGAGGAATGTAATATAAAATTTATAGGCCCTGACCCTAAAACAATAGATGAAATGGGTAATAAATCAAATGCAAGACAACTTATGATAGAAGCTAAAGTTCCTGTTATACCAGGTAGTGACGGTGTTGTAAACAGTATTGAAGAAGCATATCAAGTAGCAGAAGAGCTTGGTTATCCTGTTATTGTTAAAGCATCAGCAGGCGGTGGCGGAAAAGGTATACGTATTGTAAGAGAGAAAGATGAACTTGCAAAAGCTTTTGAAGCTGCTCAAAGTGAAACAATAGCTGCATTTGGTGATGATGCTATGTATATGGAAAAGCTCATTGAAAATGCACGTCATATTGAAGTTCAAATTCTTGGTGATAACTTTGGAAATGTTATTCACCTTGGTGAAAGAGATTGCTCAATGCAAAGAAGAAATCAGAAAGTTCTTGAAGAAGCTCCTTCTCCTGTACTTTCTGAAGATATACGTGTTCAAATGGGTGAAGCTGCTATTCGTGCTGCTAAAATTGTAGGCTATAAAGGTGCCGGTACAATAGAATTCCTTTATGAGGAAAGTTCACAGAAATTCTACTTTATGGAGATGAATACTCGTATTCAGGTTGAGCACCCTGTAACAGAAATGATTACAGGAATAGACATTGTTAAAGAGCAGATTAAAATTGCGTCAAATGAGCCTCTTTCATTTACTCAAGATGATGTTGTTTTTAAAGGTCATGCTATTGAATGTCGTATAAATGCTGAAAATCCTGCTAAAAACTTTGCTCCTTCACCAGGGAAAATAGATTATCTTCTTATGCCAGGTGGTGGCTTGGGACTTCGTGTTGATAGTGCCGTTTATGCAGGTTATACAATTCCACCATACTATGATTCAATGATTGCAAAGGTCATAACATATGGTGCTGATAGAAATGAAGCTATTTCAAAAATGAAAAGAGCTCTTGGTGAGTTTGTTATTCATGGTATAGATACAAATATTGAATTCCAAGAAGCTATACTTAATAATAAACTCTATTTGGAAGGTAAATTTGATACTTCTTTTATAGGCAGAGAAATAATAAAATAAGAGCCATAAAAAGTAAGGGAGGGCGTAGCCTTTGAATTTGTTTAAAAAGAAAAATTATATTACAATACAACATGTTCAGAATACAAAAAATGAAGATATTGAGTCCCCAAGTATTCCTGACGGTTTATGGTTAAAATGTAAATACTGTAAAAAAACAGTTTATAAAAAGGATATCGGAGATTATAAAATATGCCCTCACTGTGGCGGTCATTTCAGAATAGGAGCTATGGAAAGAATAGCTCTTATTACTGATGAAAATTCATTTGAAGAAATAAATGGAAATATGTGTGCAAAAAATCCAATGGGATATCCTGATTATGATGTTACAATAAAGAAAGCACAGGAGAAATCTGGTCTTAAAGATGGTGTTGTTACAGGACTTTGTACTATAAATGGTTTTAAAGCTGTTATTGCTGTTATGGATAGTAATTTTATGATGGGTTCAATGGGTTCTGTTGTAGGTGAAAAAGTAACAAGAGCAGTTGAAAAAGCTACTGCTTTAAAACTTCCTATAATTATATTTACAACATCAGGTGGTGCCAGAATGCAAGAGGGTATTATATCACTTATGCAGATGGCAAAAGTAAGTGCTGCTCTTTCAAAACATAGTGATGCAGGGCTTCTTTACATAACTGTTCTTACAGACCCAACAACAGGTGGTGTAAGTGCAAGTTTTGGTATGCTTGGAGATATTATACTTGCTGAACCTAAAACTCTTATAGGTTTTGCAGGTCAGAGAGTTATTGAGGGGACTATAAATGAAAAACTTCCTGAAGGTTTCCAAACTGCTGAATTCCAGCTTGAACACGGTTTTGTTGATAAAATTGTAAGACGTGATGAGCTTAAAGAAACTATTGGTAAAATTCTTAAAATGCATTGTGTGGAAGGAGGCGGATTTTAATGAATAGAGCTATGAAATCTGTTACTATGTCAAGAATGATTTCAAGACCTACAACTCTTGAATTTATAGATGAAATTTTTGATGATTTTATAGAGTTTCACGGTGACCGCCTTTTTAAAGATGATAAATCTATTGTTGGCGGTATAGCTACTCTTGATGGTAAGCCTGTTACTGTTGTAGGTGTACAAAAAGGTCATACAATAGAAGATAATCTTGCTAGAAATTTTGGTTCTCCACACCCAGAAGGTTATCGTAAGGCTTTAAGACTTATGAAACAGGCTGAAAAATTTAACAGACCTGTTATAACTTTTGTAAATACATCAGGTGCATATTGTGGTATTGGTGCTGAAGAAAGAGGTCAGGGAGAGGCTATTGCAAGAAATCTTATTGAAATGGCTGACCTTAAAGTGCCTATTATATGTATATTCATAGGTGAAGGCGGAAGCGGTGGTGCTTTGGCACTTGCTGTTGCTGATGAAGTTTGGATGCTTGAAAATGGTATGTATGCTGTTCTTTCTCCTGAAGGTTTTGCAAGTATACTTTGGAGAAATCCTTCAAGAGTTGAAGAGGCTGCCGAGCTTATGAAAATAACTGCCCAAGACCTTATTCAAAATAAGGTTATTGATAAAATTATTCCAGAGCCAGAAGACGGTCTTCATAATAATCTTAAATATTCAACAGATATTATAAAAACAGAACTTATAAATAAATTAGAGGTTCTTTCTAAAAAGAAAATAGATGATTTATTGGCAGAAAGATACAATAGATTTAGACAATTCGGTGAATATTCTGAATAAAATAATGCAGCCTTATGGCTGCTTTTTAATTGTTTTTATATACTATTATAAAATTTTATGATATAATACATATAAAATATAGCCTAGGAGGAATAAAAAATGGCAGTTATTGAAGAATTAATTAGACTTGAAGATAATGGAAAAATAAGTTTTGGAAACTATTTGATGGATACAAAGAAAAAAGTACTTGATTTTGAAGTTGGTGGCGACCTTTATAAAGTAAAAACTTTTAGAGAAATTACAAAACTTGAAAAGAACGGTAAACTCCTTCTTGAAGCAGTTCCAGGAGCAACTTTACATAATTTTGAAGCAACTGATAAAGGTGTAAGCTTTACTGCTGAGGCTGAAGAAGATATTCAGATACTTATGGAGCTTGAAGCTGATACAGAATATAAATTCATCGTTGATGATGTTAATATGGATAAAATAAAATCAAATATGTCAGGTAAAGTTAATTTCAGCATTGAAATTAAAGGACAGCCTGTAGCTGTAAAACTTGAAAAAATATGATAATATAAGCGTGTCTATTATAGACACGCTTAATTAATTTTATGTTGAAAAAGGTGATTTTTTGAAAGTAAAAACAGTTTATGTTTGTAATGAATGTGGTTATAAATCTGCAAAGTGGCTTGGAAAATGTCCTCAATGTGGAAATTGGAACAGTTTTGAGGAAGAAGAAGCAGAAGTTAAAAAAACTACTAAAAAAACAGTAGTAAAAAGAAAAACTCCTACAAAGCTTTCTGATGTAAAAGTTAATAACAGTGACAGAATTATAACAAAAATAAATGAATTTAACAGAGTTACCGGTGGAGGAATAGTTAGAGATTCTGTAATGATAATTACATCACCACCAGGTGGAGGAAAATCAACTCTTACACTTACTATTGCTAATGATATTGCTTCTCAGGGTATGAAAGTTGTTTATGCTACTGGTGAAGAAAGTGAAAGCCAAATAAGAGCAAGAGCAGATAGAATACTTGATGATATAAATGAAAATATATGGATTATTTCTGATACAAATATGAATAGTGTTATTGATGCTGTAAACATAATTGAGCCGGATTTTTTGGTTATAGACAGTATACAAACATTTGCTCTTGAAGAGCTTTTGCCTGCAAGAGCCGGAAATCCTGTTCAGACAATGGAATGTGCCTCTGAGGTAGTAAGAATTGCTAAATCCGGTAAAAAGCCTTGTGCTGCTATTATAATAGGTCAGATGAATAAAAATGACGAAATTGCAGGTCTTCGTTCTTTGGAACATCTTGTAGATGCTGTTTTTGTTATGGAAGGTGATAGTGAAAATGAACTTAGAAGTATTACTTCTACAAAAAATAGATTTGGTAGTACAGGCGAAATGGGATTTTTTACAATGACTGAAAAAGGTCTTATATCTATTGATAATCCTTCTGAGTTTTTTGTTACTCAAAGAGAAGGAAACGAAAATGTTTCAGGAAGTGCAATAACAGTTATAAGAGAAGGTTCAAGACCAATTATTGCAGAAATTGAAAGCCTTGTTTCAAATTCTTTTACTCCATATCCTTCAAGAATTGGTGAGGCTGTAAAAAGAGAACAGCTTAATACTGTTATATCTATACTTGAACAAAGAGGTGGTATTGACCTTTTTAATAAAAATGTTGTTATAAAAACAACTGGTGGTATAAAATTTAAAGAGCCTTCTGTAAACCTTGCTATAATAGTCAGTATAGCTTCTTCTGTTTATAATAAGCCTGTTTCTTCCGACTTTGCTTTTATTGCTGATGTTGGGCTTACAGGGGAACTTAAAAAAGTTCCTAATATTGAAGGTAGAGTAAAAGAACTTTATAGAATGGGTTTTAAAAAAATATTTACTGCAAAAGATAATATTAAAAAGAAAGATATTAAAGGTATTGAAATAATAGAATGTAAAACCCTTAAAGATGTTTTATCAGCTCTTTTTAAATAATTTTATATAGACAATATAAATAGATTTTATATATAATATTCCTAAAGCATCTTTATTTTTTAATAAATATATATTAATATAGAAAGGTGTTAAATATTTTAGCACATTTTTAATTCAAAAGTTATATTTTTTGGGCTTTAAAAATGGATTTTAATGTACATTAACGAAAGTTTTTTATAGATATTGATTTTTAATAAAAAGCTGCTAAAATATTCAAAAAATATATTTTGTATTTACTGTGAAAAACAAGTGTATTTATGTAGTGAACAAAAGGGGGATGTTAAATGAGCGAAGTGAAAATTAAAAAGTTTAGAAAAGTCCTTGTTGCAAACAGAGGAGAAATTGCAATAAGAGTTTTCAGAGCTTTAAATGAACTTGGAATACAGACTGTTGGTATATTCTCAAAAGAGGATAAATATTCTCTTTTCAGAACAAAAGCAGATGAATCATATATGCTTAATCCTGAAAAAGGACCTATTGATGCATATCTTGATATAGATGAAATTATTAAAATAGCTAAATCAAAAGGCGTTGATGCTATTCACCCAGGATATGGTTTTTTATCTGAAAACCCTGAACTTGTTGAAGCTTGTGAAAAAAATGGTATTGCTTTCATTGGACCTTCAAAAGAAATTATGTATGCTATGGGTGATAAAATATCATCAAAACAGAATGCTATTAAATGTGGAGTACCTATTATCCCAGGTGTTGACCACGCCGTAAAAACTGAAAGCGAAGTTATGAAAATAGCTGATGAAATTGGTTATCCTGTAATGCTTAAGGCTTCAAACGGTGGTGGCGGTAGAGGTATGCGTATCGTCAATTCCAGAGAAGAAATGCCAAAAGAATTTGAAGAAGCAAGAAATGAAGCTAAAAAAGCTTTTGGTGATGACAAGATTTTCATTGAAAAATATTTAAGAGACCCTAAACATATAGAAGTACAGATTATCGGAGATAAATACGGTAATGTTATACATCTTTATGACAGAGATTGTTCTGTTCAGAGAAGACATCAGAAAGTTGTTGAGTTCGCTCCTGCTTTCACAATAAGTGATGAAACTCGTAATAAAATATTTACTGATGCAATTAAACTTTCAAAATATGTTGGATATAAAAATGCCGGAACACTTGAGTTCCTTGTAGATGCCGATGAAAATTATTACTTTATCGAAATGAACCCTCGTATACAGGTTGAACATACTGTATCTGAAATGGTAACAGGTATTGATATTGTTCAGACTCAAATCCTTGTTGAAGAAGGTTATCCTTTAAATTCAGATGAAATTAATATACCTTCACAAGAGTCAATTCCTTGTATTGGATATTCAATTCAGATGCGTGTTACAACAGAAGACCCTGCAAATAATTTCCTTCCTGATACAGGAAAAATTTCAGTTTATCGTTCAGCAGCAGGTAATGGTATAAGACTTGATGGTGGTACTGCATATACAGGTGCTGAAATTACACCATACTATGATAGCCTTCTTGTTAAAATAATTGCTACTGACAGAAACTTTAAAACAACTGTTAAAAAAGCTGTCAGAGCATTAAAAGAAACTCGTATCAGAGGTGTAAAAACTAATATTCCTTTCCTTATAAATGTTCTTCAAAGTGAAACATTCCTTAATGGTAAATGTGCAACAACATTTATTGAAAGAACACCAGAATTATTTAAAATATCATTGAGTCAGGATAGAGCTACAAAAATTGCTGAATTTATCGGAAATAAAATTGTAAATGAATCAAAAGGCGAAAAACCTTATTTTGGAACTGTAAAAGCACCTGTTTTTGATGAAGAAAAGAAAATTTATGGTGCAAAAGATGAGTTCTTAAAACTTGGTGCAAAAGAGTTTACTCAAAAACTTATGAATGACAAAAAACTCTATGTTACTGATACAACAATGAGAGATGCTCATCAGTCACTTATGGCTACAAGAATGAGAACAACAGACCTTTTAAAAGCTGCTCCTGCAACAAATGCTGCTATGGAAAATGCTTTCTCTGTTGAAGCTTGGGGTGGTGCAACATTTGACGTTGCTTATAGATTCCTTAAAGAGTCACCTTGGGTAAGACTTGAACAGCTTAGCAAGAGAATGCCAAATACTCTTATTCAGATGCTTCTTCGTGCGTCAAATGCCGTAGGATATACAAACTATCCTGATAATGTTGTTAGAGAATTTATTAAAGTTTCTGCTGAAAGAGGCGTTGATGTATTTAGAATTTTCGACAGCTTAAACTGGATTGAAAATATGAAAATGCCTATTGAAGAAGCTCTTAAAACAGGAAAAATCGTTGAAGGTGCTATTTGTTACACAGGCGATATTTTAGACCCTAACGAAAAGAAATATACTGTTGAATACTATATAAATAAAGCAAAAGAACTTGAAGCTTTAGGTTGTCATATTTTTGCAATTAAAGATATGGCTGGTCTTTTAAAACCATATGCTGCAAAAGAGCTTTTCTCTGCTCTTAAATCAGAACTTAATATTCCACTTCACCTTCATACACACGATTCAACAGGTAATGGTGTAAGTACTGTTCTTATGGCTGCTGAAGCTGGTGTTAATATTGTTGACCTTGCTATTGAGTCAATGAGTACTCTTACAAGTCAGCCTTCAATGAACTCTGTTGTTGAAGCTCTTAAAGGAACAGAAAGAGATACAGGAATTAATACTGATGAAATAAGAGAACTTAGCAGATACTATGGCGAAGTTAGAAAAATTTACAGTGGTTTTGAAAGTGAAATGAAAACTCCAAACACTGAAATTTATAAATATGAAATCCCTGGTGGTCAGTATTCAAACCTTCTTGCACAGGTTAAAGAAATGGGTTCTGCTGATAACTTTGAGGAAATCAAACATCTTTATAAAGAAGCTAATGACCTTTTAGGAAATATCGTAAAAGTTACACCTTCATCAAAAGTTGTTGGTGACCTTGCTATATTTATGTCTAAAAATGGTCTTAACAAAGATAATATACTTACAGAAGGTAAAGACATTTCATATCCTGATTCAGTAGTTGATTATTTCTCAGGAAATATTGGTCAGCCTGACGGTGGTTTCCCTGTTGAACTTCAGAAAATAGTTCTTAAAGGTAAAGAGGCTATTACTAAACGTCCAGGTGAACTTATACCTGCTGCTGATTTTGAAGCAATCAAAAACCATATTTTAGAAGAACATAAACTTAAATCAGTAAATTCAAGAAATGTTTTAAGCTATGCTTTATATCCAAAAGTATATGATGATTATTGTAAACATCTTGAATACTATAATGACGTTACAAGACTTGATAGCCACGTTTATTTCTATGGTCTTAGAAAAGGTGAAGAAACTGTTCTTAAAATTGGTGAAGGTAAAGATATTATCATTAAATTTATAGATATGTCTGAACCTGACGAAGATGGAAATCGTGCACTTTCATTCGAAATTAACGGTGCTATTCGTGAAATCAAAGTTCTTGACAAAAATCTTGAAGTTAAGAGCGATAGAAAACTTAAAGCTGATAATAATAATCCTGCTCACCTTGGTTCTTCAATCCCTGGTACTGTTGGTAAGATTGTTGTTAAAGAAGGGGATAAAGTTTCAAAGAACACAGTTCTTATGACAGTAGAAGCTATGAAGATGGAAACAAGTGTTGTTTCAAAAGTAGAAGGTACTGTAGACAAGATTTATGTAAAAGAAGGCGAAAAAGTAAGTCAGGGCGACCTCCTTATATCTTTCGTTGTAGAATAATATTTTTAAATATTAAAGAGTATCGATTTTATCGGTACTCTTTTTTATTATAAGTAATATTTATTAATTTTTTTATATTTATAAGTATATTATATGGTGTTTTCAACAAATATTATTAAAACTATTGTTTGATACTGTTATGTGATATATAATATATTAAATTTTTTTAAGATAGGAAGGATAATAATGAAAAGGACAGTAAAAACAGCAACAGCCTTGTTTTTTGCTATGACTTGTTGTTTTAATACAGCTTTTGGTGCTGTTCAAACAAATGCAAGTAGCTGGGCAGTTGAAAGTGTTAATAAGTCTGTTGAACTTGGAATAATGCCTCAGTCTTTAGCCTATGATGCTGTTTCTGATATAACACGTGAAGAGCTTTGTATACTTGCTGTAAATTTCTATGAAAAATATACAGGTGAAAAATTAAGTCCAAAAGGAGAAAATCCATTTAGTGATACTGATTTTGATATGATTATTTCTGCATATGAAATGGGTATTATGAGTGGTACTTCTAATGATAAGTTTGAACCTAATAAAAAAGTTACAAGAGAACAGCTTGCAGTTGTAATTTATAGAACATTAAAAGCTTGTGGAATAGAAAATCTTTCTGGTAACTATGAAAGAAAATTTACAGATGAAAATGAAATATCAGCATCTGCCAAGGAAAGTGTAAATATAATTGTTTCAAATGGTATTATGAGTGGTAGTGGAAATACATTTAATCCATCAGGTATTGTTACTAAAGAACAGGCAGCATCTGCTTTTATGAATGCCTATAATAATACAAAAATTAAGCCTATAAATATTGGTGATGATGTAATATATATTGGAAGTTCAAAAGAAGATGTTATTTCTACTTTTGGAAATCCTAAAAGAATTGATAAAAGTGTATATGGCTATGAAAGATATGTATATAATAGTGATTATAACAATCTTTTTATTATAGGAATAAGTAATAATAAAGTTGTTGATGCTTATATATCCGGTAAAACATCAAGCTATGGTGATTTTAAAATAGATAGTAAATTTTCATCTAATGGCAATAAATATGAATATAATGAGGATATAAATAAATATACGTTATATGATAACTTTGTTAATATTGATGTATATTGTGATATAAATACAGGAAATATATATGGTATAAAAATATACGATAAAGAATATGACTATTCAAGAAATGTCAGTAACTATACTGATGATTTAGAATTAAGTATAGAAAAAGAAGTTATTGATATTATAAATGCTGAAAGAGTTAAAAGAGGAATTTCACCTTTAAAATTTGATGATAGAGTAAGAATATCAGCTGAAAATCATTCAGAGGATATGGCAGAAAATAAATATACTGATTATAATAATAAAGATGGAAAAACTCCTTTTGAAAGAATGAATGAACAAGGTGTAAGTTTTGGTTTTGCAGCAGAAACAATATGTAAAATATCAGGTGACACATATGATGTTTTAGGTGATTTTATGACAAGTACAGGTAAAAGAGGTAATATATTAAGTAATATGATGGATACAGCCGGAGTTGGTGTGGCAAATAGTAATTTTGATTTATATGTAACTGTTGATATGTATTATAGCAAATGATTATATATTGAAAAAATTTTTAAAAGGTATATAATGTAATTCGTACAAATTTTTTAAAAGAGGAGATGCATTATGAGTAGTTGCGATAAATCAAGTTGTGCAAGTTGTACTTCAAATTGTTCAGAAAGAAAAACTGATTTTCATGAGCCTTATAACAGTCTTAGCAATATTAAAAAAGTTATAAGTGTTATGAGTGGAAAAGGTGGCGTTGGAAAATCACTTGTTACTTCTTCACTTGCTGTTTCACTTGCTAAAAAAGGATATAAAGTTGGTATACTTGATGCTGATATAACAGGCCCTTCAATACCAAAGGTTTTTGGTATAAAAGAAAAAGCTATGGGATGTCCAGATGGAGCTTTTCCTATTGAAACAGGTAAGCTTGGAATAAAGGTTATGAGTATAAATGTTCTTCTTGATGATGAAGAAAGTCCAGTTGTTTGGAGAGGTCCTGTAATTGGTGGTGTTGTAAAACAATTTTGGCAGGAAGTTATTTGGGGAGAATTAGACGTTCTTCTTATAGATATGCCTCCTGGTACAGGTGATGTACCTCTTACAGTATTCCAGAAAATTAAACTTGACGGTGCTGTTATTGTTACAGCTCCACAGGATTTAGTTTCTCTTATTGTTAAGAAATCATATAAAATGGCTGAAAAAATGAATATAAATGTTCTTGGTATAGTTGAAAATATGAGCTATATGGAATGTCCGGATTGTGGAAAACTTATGTATCCTTTTGGAAAAAGTAATATAGAAAATGTTGCTTCTGAAATGGGTATTGATGTACTTGCAAAAATTCCTATTAAATCTGAAAATGCAGCTCTTTGTGATGCAGGAAATGTTGAAGATATTGATACTTCATACATTGAAGATATGACAGAAACAATAATTAAAAAAATAAATCTTTAATATATAAATAAAAAGCACTTCAAAAAATGAAGTGCTTTTTATATTTCATCTATCCCTGGAAGGACAACTTTAAATATATTTTTCTTTGTAAGATTAACAAATTTTACTTCCTTTCCTATATTTTCAAGGGTATCTTTTACACATTTAAGACCTAGTGTACCGGAAATAAATCTTTGTTTTTTATCAAATATAAGAAGTCTTTGATATAGCCAAGAATTACGCCTTGGTGGGTTTATTTCTGAGTCTATATTTATTATACCTTCATTTCGCCATACAGCACCAGGGTTTTCTATTTCAACCATTTTTGGCTCTATGCGTACAGTTATTTCTCTTGTAGTATCCCAATAATCTCTATGCACGACGGCATTATAAAGTGCTTCCATTACAATATTAAGAGGATAGTTTTTGTTTTTTATATGGTTATTTATTATATTTTCAGCACTATCAAGCATTGAAGGTATGTTTCCTTCTATATGTATACGTTTTTTGTTACAATCAATATTAATACCTGTTGAAGGTAAGAAATTTTGAGGATTTTTTCCGAAAAGCAACATTCCGCCAGCAGTAGGGTGATACTCTGAACGGTCTGTATCACGTCCTAATATTCCCATAGCCTCAAGTATAAGTATATTTTTTTTACTTTCTATTTCTGACTCTATTGAAAAATATTTTTTTATAAGTGAAAAATCTAAATCGTCAATATATGCATTTGGTAGTATTGTTGTTTCATATGAAAGTATACCGTTTTCTTGGAGCATTGATGCAACTTCATATCTTCTTGCAACATCTGTTGTTGAACCTCGTCTTATATAAAATGTACCTGTTTGAAGTATTTGATGAGGTCTTTGACTGCTTTTGAATATTGTAAGAACAAAAAGCTTTTTTCCTTTATAAAATATTTCTTCAAAACGTATTGGAACAGGAGGGTCACATCTTCCGCATATAAGTTGTTGTATACGTTCTTCTTCAAGTTTTTTTGCTGTTACTCCTATAATTTCTTTTTTCTTATCTTCCACGCCGAATATAATATAGCCTCTGCCTCCTTTGGAGTTTGCTATGGCTGTTACATCTTTTACAAACTCTTTTTTTGAATATTCCTTGTCTATATTAAAATCCAGTTTAAAATCAAGCTTTTCATATTCTGAACGTGAAAGAAGTTCCTCTAATTTTTGAATATTCATATAAATCACCTTCTATCAATTATATAAATAATATAATCAATTTTTTATTTTATGTCATTATATTATTTTGTAAAATATATTTAATATTTAAAAAGATACAAAATATATAAAAATAACAATTTTTTTTACAAAATATTTTATAAAATATTCTATTAAGTGATTAATTTTAATATTTTCTTAATAATTATATAATAATTTTGTTGGAATTATGGAAAATTCCTTGACATATACATATATTTTAATTATAATATTGCTTGTAACAATTACGTAATAATTTCTACGGAGGGGTTTAGATAGATGAGTTTTTTAAAAACTATAAGTAAAGCCGCAGTAATTGGCTCTATTATTTCTATAATGGGTGCTTCAACAGTTTTTGCTGCTGCATTTGGTGTTGTTTCAGGAAATAATGTTAATATAAGGTCGCAGGCGTCAACTTCTTCAGAAGTTTTAGGAAGTGCAGATAAAGGTACTGAATTTAATGTTCTTGGAAAAGATGGTGACTGGTACAGCATAATGTACAATGGAAATCAAGGTTATGTATCATCTGAATATTTTACAGTAAATAAAGTAGAAGCTACTGTTGTTGGAAATGGTGTAAATATCAGAAGTGGTGCAAGTACAGATAGTTCAGTTGTAGGAACTGCAAACAGTGGTCAGAGTGTTACTGTTACTGCACAGAATAATGAGTGGTACAAGCTTAGTGATAATTCTTTTATAAGTAAACAGTATGTTGATGGTGCTCTTATAGAGCTTGTTACAGATATTAATACTACAACAGTTCAGGCTGCTGCATCTCAGACAGGTGTGTTACAGAATACATATGGTGTTGTTATTGCTACATCAGGTCTTAATTTAAGAAGTACAGCATCAACAGATGGTGCTGTAATTGAAGTATTACCATATGGTGAAATAGTAGATGTTTATAGCTATTCAACAACATGGGTTAAAGTAAAAACAGATGATGGTAAAGAAGGATATTTAAGTGCAGATTATTGTGCTGTTAGAACAGGTGAAAAACCTTCAAGAAGTGTTTCTTCATCAAAAGGTCAGCAAGTAGTTACATATGCAAAACAGTTCTTAGGAACTCCTTATGTTTGGGGTGGTACAAGCCTTACAAGTGGTGTTGATTGTTCTGGTTTTGTATATTCAGTATATAAAAACTTTGGTGTTTCTTTAAATAGAACATCAGCATCTATGGCATCAAATGGTGTTGTTGTAAATAAATCACAGCTTGTTGCCGGTGACCTTGTATTCTTTGATACAACAGGTGTTAATGATGGAAACATATCTCATGTAGGTATATATATTGGCAATGGTCAGTACATACATGCTTCATCAGGAAGTGAATATTGCGTTACTATATCAGATTTAAATAACGCTTATGGTACAAGTACATATGTTACAGCAAGAAGAGTTATAAGATAATATTTTAAAAGCCTTTTTCTTTTGAAAAGGGCTTTATTTTTTTATGTTTTTTATATAGTTGTTATTGCATTAACAAAGATTTTATATTATACTCTATTCATTGGATATATAAGGGTTTTATCCAAAATAATATTTTAGCGTTGTATCTTTTAAGTTAAAGAACGATAGCAGGAGGTAAAAATGAATACAAACAAAAAAACTCTTGAGCTTGTACAGCTTGCACTTTTTATTGCTATAATTCTTATTATGGCGTTTACACCTTTCTTAGGGTATATCCCTCTTTTTGTAACACGAATAACTATACTTCACGTTCCTGTTATAATAGGTTCTATAATGCTTGGACCTAAAAAAGGAGCAATTTTAGGTTTTGTTTTCGGTCTTACAAGTCTTATCAATAACACTATAAATCCAACAGCTACATCTTTTGTATTTTCACCTTTTTATAGTATTGGTGATGTACATGGTAATTTTTTTAGCCTTATAATATGTTTTGTGCCTAGAATACTTGTAGGTGTTGTGCCTTATTTACTCTATAAATTATTATCAAAAAATAATAGAGGTAGTGCTTTTGCTTTAGCAGTTGCCGGTGCTTCCGGTGCTTTAGTAAATACACTTCTTGTTATGAATTTTATATATTTATTCTTTACAGAAAGCTATGCAGCAGCTAATCAAATTGCACCATCTGCATTATATACATTTATAATTGGTGTAATAGGTACAAATGGTATTCCGGAGGTTATAGCTTCCGTTATTATTACAACAGCTGTATGTAAAGTACTTATAAAATTAAATTTCGCAAAAAATTAATATTTTAGATTAAAGGAGCAATAGTATGCTTAGTAATAAAACAGTTGTACTTGGTGTTACAGGTAGTATTGCAGCGTATAAAATAGCTAATCTTGCAAGTATGCTTGTAAAAAAACATTGTGATGTACACGTTATAATGACAAAAAATGCAACAAATTTTATAAATCCAATAACTTTTGAAACTCTTACAGGTAATAAGTGCCTTGTTGAAACTTTTGACAGAAATTTTCAGTTCCATGTGGCTCATGTTTCTCTTGCAAAAAAAGCTGATGTTATGCTCATAGCACCTGCATCTGCTAATGTAATAGGTAAACTTGCAAATGGTATTGCTGATGATATGCTTACAACAACTGCACTTGCTTGTAAATGTAAAATAATTGTTTCACCGGCTATGAATACAAATATGTATAATAATATTATTGTTCAAGATAATATTAAAAAGCTTGAAAATTATGGTTTTGAGATTATAAAACCGGCAAAAGGTTTCCTTGCTTGTAGAGATGAGGGTGATGGTAAAATGCCTTCAGAACAGGTTTTACTTGACCATATTGAAAGAGAAATCGCCTGTGAAAAAGACCTTGTTGGTAAAAAAGTTCTTGTTACGGCAGGACCTACACAGGAAAGTATTGACCCTGTAAGATATATTACAAATCATTCAACAGGTAAAATGGGATATGCTATTGCTAAAGCAGCTATGTTAAGAGGTGCAGACGTTGTGCTTGTAAGTGGTCAAACAAATATCCCAGATGTTCCTTTTGTAAAAATGATTAGAATTGTAAGTGCAAATGATATGTTTGAAGCAGTAAAAAGTGAATTCGATAGTTCGGATATTGTTATAAAATCTGCTGCTGTTGCCGATTATAGACCTTCTGTTGTAAGTGATGAAAAAATTAAGAAAAAAGACGATGATATGTCAATACATCTTGAAAGAACTACTGATATATTAAAATATATTGGTGAAAACAGAAGAAATGACCAGTTTATATGTGGTTTCTCTATGGAAACAAATAATATGATTGAAAACTCAAGAGCAAAATTACATAAAAAAAATATTGATATGATAGTTGCTAATAATCTTAAGGAAAGTGGTGCTGGCTTTGGTGTTGATACAAACAAAGTTACACTTATTACAAAAGATAATGAGATTTCTTTGGATATTATGAGTAAAGATATGGTTGCTCATACTTTACTTGATAAAATTATGGATATTGTTAAATAAATTTTAAAGAGTTTGTGGCTTTTCACAGACTCTTTTTATTTTATTCACTATCATTGACAAAAATATGAAAAGACCGTATATTTATATCTGTAGTATAATCTTAAAAATAAACGGAGGATAATATGGCTGAAAAAATTGCAATTATAACAGATACAAATAGTGGTATTACAGTTGAAACAGCTAAAGAAATAAATGTTATTTTACTTTCTATGCCTTTTATAGTAAATGGTATTTCTTATTATGAAGGTAGAAATTTTACAAAAGATGAGTTTTATAAAGAAATGAGAAATGATTCTGATATATCAACTTCACAGCCTTCACCAGCTGATGTTATTGATGTTTGGGAAGAAGCTTTAAAATCATATGATACTATTGTCCATATTCCTATGTCTTCAGGCTTAAGCAGTTCTTGTAATACTGCAAAAATGCTTTCTGAAGACTATGATGGTAAAGTACAAGTAGTTGATAATAAACGTATATCTATTACACAGAAACAGTCTGTTTTTGATGCTGTAAAGTTAAGAGAACAAGGTCTTTCTGCTAAAGAAATAAAAGAGAAACTTGAGGAAATGGCATATGAAGCTAGTATTTATGTTGCTGTTGATACTTTAAAATATCTTAAAAAAGGTGGACGAGTTACTGCAGCAGGTGCAGCAATAGGAAGTATATTAAATATTAAGCCTATATTACAGATACAAGGTGACAAGCTTGATGCATATGCAAAGTCTAGAGGTATGAAATTAGCTGAAAAGAAACTTATTGAGGCTGTTCAAAAAGATATTGATGAAAGATTTAAAGGAGATAGCAACATATGTGTTGCTGTTGCTTATTCCGGTGAAGATAGTGTTGGAGAAAATTGGCTTAAAAAAGTACAAGAAAGTTTTCCGCAGTTTGATATAGAGTGCGACCCTCTTTCTTTAAGTATTGCTTGTCATACAGGTGAGGGTGCTTTAGGAATAGGCTGCTTTAAAAAAATATGATGTTTGATATTTAAAAAGTTATAAAATATTAAAAAATACAGTTTAATTATTATAAGTAAAAAAGCTTATTCATATTATATGAATAAGCTTTTTTTTAATTAATTATTTGCTATCATTATGAGATTCACAAGAAGGGCAGGAGTGGCAAGAACTGCAACCACACCCACAACCGCTTTTTCCTTGTGATTTCATATTTTTATAAGCTCTTAATGAAAGAGTAACAATGACAGCTAATATAAGTATTACAATTATATCTCCATTCATATTATCACTCCTTTTTTATACTTACAGAAAAGTTTTCGTTTGAAATCAATCCTTTTTCTCTTAAAAATGTATCTATGAGGCAATAAAGCTCATCAGATGCACTGTCAGAAAGAGGCATTTCTTCAAGAGTAATTTTTTTGCAACCACAGCCTTCCATACAACAATGCTTTACACTGAAACGGTCTTTTGTATCTATTACTCCGCTGTCTTCAAGCATTGATATAAAGCGATATACAGTTGCAAGACCTATAGTAGGGTCTGTTTTTGATGCTTCATAAAATATTTCCTTACAGCAGGAGTATTTTCCAGCCAATATAATATCTATAAGTATTTCTCTCTGTTTTGTTATACGAAAGTTCTTTTCCTTAAGTTTTTCAATAATATTTTTTCTGTTAGAATTTATACTAAAACCCATTTATACACCTGCTTCTATATATTTTTAGAATATTATGTTTCCAACTACATTTATTATAAGTGCAACAACATATGCCACTACCATTTGGAATGCTATTGCTTTTAATGTCCATTTCATTGAACCAAATTCACGACGCATAGCTCCTACTGCTGCAAAACAAGGCATACAGAGAAGGTTAAATGCCATATATGAAAATGCTGAAACTTTTGTAAATACATCACCTATTGCAGGAAGTGCCTGTTCTCCTGCACTAATTGCTTCTATTACACCTTCATCTGTTACACCGGCAAAAAGCTGTCCAAATGTTGCAACAATATTTTCTTTTGCAATCCAACCTGTAACAACACCAACTGATGCTCTCCAATCGTTAAATCCTAATGGTGCAAATATCCAAGCAATAGAATTACCTATTATTGCAAGGAAACTTTCTTCCATATCACACATACCACTCATATTGAAGTTTGATAAGAACCATATAAGTATTGTTGAGAAAAGTATAATTGTACCAGCTTTTATTGCAAAGCCTTTTACTTTTTCCCAAGCGTGTATAGCAACACTCTTTAATGATGGAATTCTGTATTTTGGTAATTCCATAATAAATCCTGAGTTTTCTGCCTTAAACATAAATTTATTAAGGAAAAGGGCAGATATAACTGCCATAACCATACCAAGAATATATATTGAGAATATTATAGCTGTACGGTTACTGCTTGCAAAAAGTGTGGCAACAAACATAAGATATATTGGAAGTTTTGCTCCACAAGACATAAATGGTGTTACCATCATTGTTATTTTTCTGTCTTTATCTGATTCAAGTGTTCTTGATGCTGTAAGGGCAGGTACAGAACAACCAAAGCCCATTAAAAGAGGAATAAATGACTTTCCAGAAAGTCCGAATTTTCTGAAAATTCTATCCATAACGAATGCAACACGTGCCATATATCCACTATCTTCAAGGAATGACATAAGAACAAAAAGTACAAGTACAAGTGGTATAAATCCAAATACTGCACCAACACCTGCCATAATACCATCAATTACAAGATTATGAAGCCATTCAGAAACTCCTGCTGATACAAGTGCAGTATCAACAACACCTGTAAGTGAACCCCAAAGACTTTCTACAATGCCGGCAAGCCATACTCCAGGACTTGGAAGACCCTCTATAAATAAGAAATTTTCGCTGAATGTACAAGCAAAAAGTATATACATTACAACAGCAAATATTGGAAGAGAAAGTACTTTGTTTGTAACAATTTGGTCAATTTTATCTGATGTTGTAAGTTTTTTTATTTGTGGTTTAAATACAGAACTATCAACAACTTTATCTATGTATTCATAACGCATATCTGCTGCTAAAATATCAGCTTCTTCATCATTTTTGTTTTCTTCTATATTTTTAATTTTATCATATACATCTTTTTTTAATGTTGCTATTCCTTTTTCTGCTGTTTCTTTTGTAACAGCCATAAGCTTTTCAAGTCCTTTTCCGGAACGTGCAACAATAGGTACAACAGGCACACCAAGCATTTCTGAAAGTTTATCTGTTTTTATGTCGATACCCATACTTTCAACTTCATCCATCATATTAAGGGCAACAACCATAGGTGTTCCTGTCTGTGCAATCTGCATTGTAAGATAAAGGTTTCTTTCAATACTTGTTGCATCAACTATATTTACGACTACATTAGGCTTTGAGTTTACTATATAGTCACGTGCTATTTCTTCCTCAGCAGAATAGGGTGAAAGTGAATATGTACCCGGAAGGTCTACAATATTTATATTTTTATCTTTTTTATAATTTCCTTCCTTTTTTTCAACTGTAACCCCTGGCCAGTTTCCTACATGTTGTTTTGAACCTGTAAGTTCGTTAAAAAGTGTTGTTTTTCCGCAGTTTGGATTTCCTGCTAATGCTGCTATAATCAAAATAATACCTCCTTTTTGTTAGAAGACGCTAACATAAATTAAAAAATTTTATTCAACTGTAATTTTTGCTGCTTCATCTTTTCTAAGCGTAAGGTCATAGCCTCTAAGCTTGATTTCGATAGGGTCACCAAGAGGTGCCGTTTTTACTTTTGTTATAACAGTTCCTCGTGTAATACCCATATCTATGAGTCTTTTTTTCATAGCATACTCGGCATTAATTCCAACTACTTTTTTGCTTTCGCCATCTTTTAAATCCAATAAATTCATAATATTACTCCTTTTCTACCATAATACCTGTGGCTAATCCACGATTTAAAGCTATTTTCACACCTTTTATATTAACGATAATTCCGCTAGAAGTATTTTTTATTACTTCTGCTTTTTCACCTGTGGAGAAGCCAATTTCAAGTAGATGTTTTTTTGTTTCTTCATTACATCTTAAATTTTTGATAATCAATATTTCCCCTACTGGAGCCATAGCAAGTGGCATCATAACTATCTCCTTTCAAACTCATTCTCATTTACAAATATATGTTAGAGCAGTATAACAAAAAAGTCAATATTACTATTGATAAAGTTTATCAATAGTAACTTTTTTTGGCTAAGTATTATAAAAAATACAATATTATTTTTATATTTAGGATATATTTTGAATATTATTTTTATATAATTGATAATCTGTATTTTGAATATTGTACAAAAAATAAAAATAGCCCTTAAAAAGGGCTTTGTAAAATATATTTATTCTGTTTTAAATTCTTCTGAGCGATATTTTCCAATAAATTTTTTTGTATCTGGTACTATATGTGCATCATAAAACTCAAGAGTGCCTGAAAATTCATCATTGTTTATTTCTAATTTATCATTTTCAACAACAACAGATTGTAAAGTATTAAAGTCTTCATATATTTTAAAATAATAATATCTATTTTCGCCTTTTACAAATTTTTCTGTTTCATTGTCAAAAAATTCATAGACACTTTCTTGAGTATCTTTTATTAATTCATCACCCATTACTATAATATCTTCATCATAATAATGTAGTTCTTCTTCATCAGATTGTTGTGTTTGATTGTTAATACTTGTATCAGCTTTATTACAGCCATAAATAAAAAAATAGGACATTGCAATAATTAAAAAAATATAACATAACTTTTTATTCATAATAATACCTCCCGTAAAATATTGTTTATGGTATAATAATTATAATATAAAAATGTAAATTTTTTTAATAAAAAATATAACAAAAATTATTTCATATATTTGTAAGTATTGTATTGACTTTATTTTTTTATGTGATAAAATTGTTATTGTTAATTTATATTGTAAAGGCTTTGAAGGCGTAAAGTAGATTATAAATAACCATTAGAGAGTATATGTCATCGGCTGTAAGCATATACGGCAATTTTTATAAATTGAAATTTCACGCAATAGCTGTTTCCTTGAATTTTCATATAGTAGGGGAAAACGTTAATACACGTTACGTATACAAGTGCCTGTGTTTTTGCAGGAATTTGGGTGGTACCACGGATATATTTTACCTTCGTCCCTTGTTTTGGGACGAAGGTTTTTTTGTTTATTGGGTACAAGTTTTTAAAACGAAAGGAGAAGTTTTTTATGAAAGACCAGCTTAAAGCTATTCAGGAAAAAGCCCTTTTAGCACTTGAAGAAGTAAAAGAGCTTAAAGAACTTGATGATTTAAAAGTAAAATTTTTAGGTAAAAAAGGTGAACTTACTGCTATATTAAAAGGTATGGGTAAGCTTACAGCAGAGGAAAGACCTATTATTGGTCAGCTTGCTAATGAAGTAAGAGGAATTATTGAAGAAAAATTGGAAGATGCTAAAAAAAGCCTTTCAGAAAAAGCTCTTGAAGCTAAACTTACAGCAGAAACTATTGACGTTACTATGCCAGGAAAACAATGTGCTTGTGGTCATAAACACCCTATGAGTATTGTTATTGATGAAATTACAAATATATTTATGGGTATGGGTTATGAAGTTGCTGAAGGTCCAGAAGTTGAAAAAGATTACTATAACTTTGAGGCTTTAAATATTCCTGCAAATCACCCTGCAAAAGATGAACAGGATACTTTCTATATTAACGGAGATATTCTTTTAAGAACTCAGACTTCACCTGTACAGGTCAGAGTTATGGAACAGGGAAAACTTCCTGTTAGAGTTGTTTGCCCAGGTGCTGTTTATCGTTCTGATGAAGTTGATGCTACACATTCACCTATTTTCCATCAGCTTGAAGGTCTTGTAATTGATAAAGGTATAACTATGGGTGACCTTAAAGGTGCTTTAGCTGTATTTGCAAAAGAACTTTTTGGTGAAGATACAAAAGTTAGATTTAGACCTCATCACTTCCCATTTACAGAGCCAAGTGCTGAAATGGACGTAACTTGCTTTGCTTGTGGCGGAAAAGGCTGTCGTGTTTGTAAGGGAGAAGGATATATTGAACTTTTAGGCTGTGGTATGGTTCACCCTAAAGTACTTAAAATGTCTGGAATTGACCCTGAAGAATACAGCGGTTTTGCATTTGGTATGGGTCTTGAGCGTGTTGCTATGCAAAGATATGGTATTACTGACTTAAGACTTCTTTTTGAAAACGACGTTAAATTCCTTAAACAGTTCTAATAATTATAAGAGGGAAGGAGAGAGTAAATAATGGATATATCAATGTCTTGGTTAAGAGACTACGTTGACGTAGATTGTAGTACAAAAGAATTTATGGATAGAATAACACTTTCAGGCTCAAAAGTTGAGGGGCTTGAAGTTCTTGGAAATATAAGTAAAGTTGTTGTTGGACAGGTTAAAGAAATTGAAAAACACCCTGATGCTGATAAACTTCTTGTAACTAAAATTGATGTAGGTAGCGAAGAACTTCTTCAGATTGTTACAGGTGCAAAAAATCTTACAGTAGGTGATTATGTTCCTGTTGCCCTTGATGGTTCTATACTTGCTGACGGTACAAAAATTAAAAAAGGTAAACTTAGAGGTGTTCCTTCAAATGGTATGCTTTGTTCTGTTGAAGAGCTTGGTTGTGATGAACACGATTTCCCAGAAGCTCCTGAAAACGGAATTTATGTTTTCCCAACTCCACAGGCTGAAAACCTTGGAAAAGAAGTAAAAGAAATTATGGATATTGAAGATGAAGTTGTTGAGTTTGAAATTACATCAAATAGACCTGACTGTTTCAGCGTTCTTGGTATTGCTAGAGAAACAGCAGCAACACTTGGAAAAGAATTCAGATATCCTGAAATAAAAGTTGAAGCAAAAGCTGGGGGAAATGTAGCTGATATGATTTCTGTTGAAATCGAAAATCCTACACTTTGTCCTCGTTACGTTGCAAGAGCAATTAAAAATGTAAAAATTGAGCCATCACCACGTTGGATGAGAAAAAGACTTCGTTCAGCAGGTATAAGACCTATAAATAACATTGTGGATATTACAAACTATGTTATGGTTGAAATGGGTCAGCCTATGCACGCATTTGATATTGATACAATAAGCAATAGAAAAATTATTGTTAGAAATGCAAAAGAAAATGAAAAAATAACAACTCTTGACGGTGTTGAAAGAAACCTTGACCCTTCAATGCTTGTTATTTCTGATCCTGAAAAAGCTGTTGCTATTGCCGGTGTTATGGGTGGTGAAAATTCAAAAATTACAGAAGGTGCTGAAGCTGTTTTATTTGAATCAGCTTGCTTTGATGGACCTAATGTAAGAATTACAGCTAAAAAAGTTGGTCTTAGAACTGACTCATCAAGTAAATTTGAAAAAGGTATTGACCCTAATCTTGCCCTTGAAGCTGTTAACAGAGCTGTACAGCTTGTTGAAATGCTTGGTGCTGGTGAAGTTATTGAAGGTGTTGTTGATTGTTATCCAAATAAGAGAGAAACTTGGAAACTTAACTATTCTCCGGAATGGATTAATGGTCTTTTGGGTACAAATGTATCTGCTGATGAAATGGCTGATATATTCGAAAAAATAGAAATTAAAGTTGATAGAGAAAACTGTGTTGCAGAAATTCCTACATTCCGTCCTGACCTTGAAGCACAGGCTGACCTTGCAGAGGAAGTTGCTCGTTTCTATGGATATGATAAAATCGTTCCTACACTTGCAGCAGGTACTCCAACAGTAGGTAAGAAAACATATTCTCAGACTATAACATCAATGGTTAAAGATGTTATGATTGCAAACGGTATGTGTGAAACTATGAACTTTACATTTGAAAGTCCTAAGGTTTTCGATAAATTAAGTATCCCTGCTGATAGCAAACTTAGAAATGTAATTACTATTTCTAATCCTCTTGGAGAAGACTTTAGTATAATGAGAACTGTTACTTTAAATGGTATACTTAATTCTCTTTCAACAAACTATAACAGAAGAAATGAAGAAGCAGCACTTTTTGAAATAGGTAAAGTTTATATTCCAAAGAGCCTTCCTATTACTGAACTTCCTGATGAACCTTCAAAACTTACAATAGGTATGTATGGAAAAATGGATTTCTATACACTTAAAGGTATTGTTGAACATCTTTTTGAAGTTCTTGGTATGGCTGATAAAGTTGAATATTCACCAGAAAGCACTATTCCATTTATGCACCCAGGTAGAACAGCTGATGTAAGTATTGACGGTGTAAGCTTCGGTTATTTCGGTGAACTTCATCCAAAAACAGCTTCAAATTATAATATTGGAACAAGAGTTTATATTGCTGTTATTGATATGGAAGCTCTTATTGATAATGCAAATCTTGTTAATATTTATAAACCACTTCCAAAATTCCCAGCTGTAACTCGTGACATAGCTATGCTTGTTAAAGATGAAGTTATAGTAAAAGATATTGAAAGTGTAATCAGAAAGAAAGGTGGAAAACTTCTTGAAAGTATGAACCTTTTCGATGTTTACAAAGGAAGTCAGATTGCAGACGGTTATAAATCAGTTGCTTATTCAATAACATTTAGAGCACCAGACAGAACTCTTGTTGATGATGATGTAAATGCTGTTATGAATAAGATACTTGAGGGACTTAAAAACGACCTTGGAGCAGAACTTAGAGATAAATAATATTTTATAGTATTTTAAATGAAGGCAGATTTAATATCTGCCTTTTTTATATAAATTTTTTATTTCAATTCCTTTTTCTATTGCATAATTTATTGTGTATTTTGTACCACCTTTTGAAGAAGGTCTACAATAACATATAAGATAATTACTTTTATCTACTATATATCTGTTTCGTTCATAATAACAACCTTTTTTATAACTATTATTTAATATTATTAATTCATCACATAATGAAATAATGTTTTTATATTTTAATTTATCTTCTTCTTCCCAAAGATTTTCTTGTCCTTTAAAAGGAATTACTCCTATTAATTTTATATTATTATATATTTTTTTAAGTTCTATAACTATTTCTGCACACATGATATCAAATCCATAACAACCACCAAAATAAAATGTATTAATACCATATAATATATATTTTTTAGTTTCAATATAAATATTTTCTTTCAATTTTATTATAATATTTTCTCTTTTTGGAAGTTTATCTGTTCTATGTCCACTAAAACATAAAGAATTTTTTGGATTATTCATAATTATCACCTTATAGATATTATATATCTATTATTATATATTATATATCTAATAATTACAATTATAATACATATAATTATAGATAAAATCTATAATGAAAAGAGGGGTAATATGGATAATCTCCTTAAATTAAGAACAAAAAAGAAAATGAGTCAAGTTTCACTTGCTATAAAATTAGGTATTGCACAAGAAACTGTAAGTGCATATGAAAAGGGTAAAGCATACCCAAGTGCAGAAACTCTTATAAAACTTTGTGATATATTTAATGTATCTGCTGATTTTATTTTAGATAGAACTGATATTGATATACCTATAAATGATATTATGAAAGAATTTTCAAAAGATGAAAAAGAACTTATAAATATTTTCAGAAAACTTCCACAGAATAAAAAAGAAAGAGTTTTAGGCTTTGTTATGGGTATTATTGAAAATTTATAAATTTTTTAAATTTTTTTAAAACATCTCAATGTATTAAACATTGAGATATTTTTATTTACATAATTATATTTTAGATATAATATATCATTATGAAAGAGGTGTTTTATTATGAAAATAGAAATGCATTGTCATACTTGTGAGGTTAGTCCTTGTGCAAGTGCAAGTGCTTATGATATTGTTAAACAACATAAATTAAAAGGCTATGATGCTGTTGTTATTACTGACCATTTTAATGATTATGTACTTGAAAGTTTTAGTGGTACACCAGAGGAAAGAGTTACAAAATATCTTGAAGGCTATAAAAAAGCCCTTGAGGCAGGGGAAGAGTTTGGTATAAAAGTATTTTTTGGTATAGAAACTTGTATTTTAGGTGGATATGAGGATTTCTTAATATATGGTGCTGATACTGACTTTTTATATGAACATCCTAAATTTTATAATTATACACAGGAAAAAGCATATAAAATATGTAAAGAAAAAGGCTTTTTATTTCTTCAAGCACACCCAAATCGTTCATATTGCAGTCCAAGAAACCCTAAATATATTGACGGTATAGAAGTTTTTAACGGAAACCCTAGATATAATAACAATAATAATAAATCAAAATTATGGTATAGACAAAATCCGCATTTTATATGTACTTCCGGTAGTGATTGCCACTCAATTAAAGATGTTGATAATGGCGGAATAATAACAGATTATTATATAAATGATGAAAATGAACTTAAAGATTGTATTTTACTTGGAAACTATAAATTAATAGAAAAATAATGCATACTATACATATAGTGTGCATTTTTAATAATAATATATTATAAAATTGTTTTTTAATTGACACAATCGCTAAAAGACACTTATAATTAAAAAATATAATAATATATTTTTGTGAGGAATAAAATTATGATTTCTATTGAAATTTTATATTCAAAAATTGAAAATGGAATAAAAATTATTGGCATTAATGGTAGAGCATCTGAAATAAAAATACCTGAAAAAATTAATGATATTACAGTTACAGAAATTGGCGATTATGCTTTTTATATTGAAAATGAACTTGATTTAGCAGAAAGTAATGAAAGTGAAGTTTCATATACTTTTACAGAATGTGTGGAAAATATAGAAAAATCAAAAGAGCAAACAGGTGAGGCTATTAAAAGAATATATTTGCCTGATACTATCACAAAAATAGGTGAATATGCTTTTTGTGGTTGTAAACATTTGTATTTTATACATCTTCCTGAAAATTTATTGAGTATTTCAGACCATATGTTTTCCGGTTGTGAAAGTATTGAAGAAATTTATATACCGAATAGTATACAAAATACAGAAGGTTATGCTTTCCATAATTGTAGAAATCTTAAAAAAGCCATAATTCCTGAAGGCTGTAAAAAAATAGGTAATTATGCTTTTTATAATTGTAGAAATATTGAGGAAGTTGTTATTCCTAAATCAATAGAAGAAATAGGTACAAGCCTTTTTCTTAACTGTATACGACTTAAATATATTACATTTGGTAGATATTTTAATGTTGCAAATATTATTGCACCCCTTATGCAGGAGTTACATATAACAGTTGATTTTGATGATGGACAAAGGGCAAAATTAGTTGTTCCTGATTTTCAGTATGAGTATATTGAGGATACACCGGCAAGACTTTTTCATCGTGTAAACTATGGTACAGGTCATATTTTTCATCAATGTATAAGAAATTCCGGTATTGATTTTAGACATTATGATTCATATTTTTATCTTACAAAGCGTGAAGATGGTGATGTTATGGTTATGCTTTTTGCTATGTATCGCCTTGAATATCCTTATGCTTTAACTAATGATAAAAAAGAAATTTATGTTAATTATATAAAAGAAAATATAAAATTTGTTTCTGAATACTATATAAATAATAATGATGTTCAGAAAATAAAACTTCTTTCAGAACTTAATATATTTGATGAAAATAATATAGATGATATTATAAAAATATCAGGAAATAAGGGTGCTACTGAAATTACTGGTTTCCTTATGGATTATAAACATAGAAATTTCAAAATTAAAAATAAAAAAACATTTGAGCTTTAGGAGGTGAATTTATTGCAACAAACCCATAAAAAATTAATTGAAATAGGTGAGAAAATACTATCTTCTTCAAGAAATGAGCTTTATGTTTCAATGCCTTTTTTGGATAATGCTTTAAGTGGTCTTTCATATGAAATGAACCTTTCAACACTTTATACAGGTACTGACGGTATAAAAATACTTTATAACCCACGATATTTGACAGATAGATATCTTTCTGACAGAGTACTTGTGAATAGGCTTTATATTCATATGATACTACATTGTATATTCCGTCACCCATTTCATAAAAATAAAAGAGATAGTGAACTTTATAACCTTGCTTGTGATATTGCCGTTGAGTCTATTATTGACTCGTTACCTTTTAAATCTGTAAAACTTACTGTGTCTGATAAAAGAGTTGAAGTTTATGAAAGATTAAAAAGAAAACTTAAAGTTCTTACTGCTGAGGGTATTTATGAAAAACTTAAAGAAGAAAATTTATCTGTAAGAGAACTTTCAAAATTACAGCTTGAATTTACTGTTTGTGACCATATTTTTTGGGTAGACGATGAAAACCAAAATAATGATGATAATGAAAACAATGAAAATAATCAAAATAATTATAATGAAGAACAAAAAAGAAATGATATAGAAAAGAAATGGCAAGATATAAGCGAAAAAACACAAACTAATCTTGAAACTTTTTCAAAAGATATTGGAGATATGGCAGGGGATATTGTTTCATATTTAAAAATAGAAAATAGAGAGAAATATAATTATAAGAAGTTTCTTGAAAAATTTGTTACACTTAGCGAAAATATTAAAGTTGATGATGACTCATATGATTATATTTTTTATACATATGGTCTTGAAATGTATGGGAATATGCCGCTTATTGAGCCTTTGGAATATAAAGAAGAAAAGAAAATTGATGAACTTATAATCGCTATTGATACATCAGAGTCTTGTGAAGGTGATATAATTAAAAAGTTCCTTCAGGAAACCTATTCTATACTTACACAGAATGAAAGTTTTTTCAGAAAGTTCAATGTTCATATAATACAATGTGATACTGTAATACAAAATGACTTTAAATTACAGTCTAAAGAGGATATTGAAAAATTTATGGAAAATTTCCAAGTAAAAGGTATGGGTGGTACTGATTTTAGACCTGTTTTTGAGTATGCACAAAAACTTATTGATGAAAATGAATTTAAAAACCTTAAGGGGCTTATATATTTTACTGACGGATATGGAACTTTTCCAAAAAAAATGCCTAAGTTTGATACAGCTTTTGTATTTATGGATAATGAATATAATGATAGAAGTGTTCCACCGTGGGCTTTTAAAGTTGTACTTGGTAAAAATGATATTATAGAAAGAAGGGATTAAACTTTGAATATAAAAAGAGCTAAAGAAGAAATTAAAAATACCGTTAAAGCCTATCTTTTAAAAGATGAGTTTAATGAATATGTTATACCTACTGTAAGACAGCGTCCTATATTGCTTATGGGTGCTCCTGGTATAGGTAAAACTGCTATTATGGAACAGATTGCAGGGGAATGTCGTATAGGTCTTGTATCATACAGTATAACACACCATACAAGACAAAGTGCCGTTGGACTTCCTTTTATAAGTAAAAAAAATTATGGTGGTAAAGAGTATTCTGTTACTGAATATACAATGAGCGAAATTATAGCATCTGTATATAATAAAATACAGGAAACAGGATTTAAAGAAGGTATACTTTTTATTGATGAGGTAAACTGTGTTTCTGAAACTCTTGCTCCTATGATGTTGCAGTTTTTACAGTCAAAAACTTTTGGTACACATAAAGTACCTGAAGGTTGGATTATTGTTACAGCAGGAAATCCACCGGAATATAATAAGTCTGTAAGAGATTTTGACGTTGTTACCCTTGACCGTATGAAGGTTATAAATGTTGAACCGGATTTTGAGTCTTGGAAAGAATATGCTTGGAAAAAAGGTATTCACGGAGCAGTGCTTTCATACCTTGAAATTAAAAAGAACAATTTTTATATTATGGAAAATACTGTTGATGGTAGACGCTTTGTAACTGCAAGAGGTTGGGAAGATATTTCAAGTGTACTTAAAGTATATGAGAAATTAGGTATAAAAACTGATGAGCATTTTGTATATCAGTATTTACAGCATAAAAAAACTGCAAAGGATTTTGCTAATTATATTGAGCTTTATAATAAATATCGTACAGATTATAATATATCAGAAATACTTAATGGAGAATTCAATGATGTTTCAATTAAAAAAATAGAAAATGCACCATTTGATGAAAAACTTAGTGTTTTAGGTCTTTTATTAAGTAGTCTTTCAGATAAATTTAGAGAGGCTTTTGTTGCTGATTTACATACAGAAAGACTCTATACAATACTTAAAGAGCTTAAAGAAAAATTTACAAGTCCATACTGTAAAGATACTTATTTTAAAGATATTATGGATACTGTTATTGATGATGAAAAGGCTGTTTTTGAACATAAGAGAAATACAAATCTTATTGATAAAACAGAGTCTAAAGGATATAATAGAACTATTGAAAGTCTTGAAAATTATTGTAACGAAGCAGTTAAAAAAGGTATTACAGATAAAGAAGAAGTTTTTGATTTTATAAAACAAAATTTCGCTTTAGTTGTTGAAAATCGTGAAAATGTAATAGAAAATACTTCTGATGCTTTAAATAATGTTTTTGAATTTATTGAAAAAGCTTTTGGTACAGGTCAAGAAATGGTTATATTTATAACTGAACTTACTGCTAATTATTACAGTGTTAAGTTTATAAGTGAAAATGGATGTGAAAAATATTATAATTATAATAAAGATTTGCTTTTTGATGAAAAACAGAAATCAATAATAAACGATATTAAAAATGCTAAAACAGAAATGGACTTACTTTTTTAATAGTTTTTAATAATAAAGAACTCCTTATTTTTAAGGAGTTTTTTTATTTGTTAATATAAATTTATCACTTTATGAATATATTTATAAAAAACATTAGAGGTAAAATTTATGAATAACAAAAAAATAATTAATATGATTAAAAAGAAAGGTATGTACATAGGTATATTTTTAGGTGTACTTATAATTGCCGTTTTTGCAGGTAAAAGAACTACAATTCAAACATTTAATGAGCTTTTTGCAGAAGCTGAAAGAAAACTCCCTATATATTGTGTTGAAACTGATGAAAAGAAAGTTGCAATAAGTTTTGATGCTGCTTGGGGGGCTGATGACACAGACGAACTTTTAAGAATACTTGATGAAAATGATGTTAAAACAACATTTTTTATGTGTGGTTATTGGGTAGAGGATTATCCTGAGGAAGTTAAAAAAATTGCAGAAGCCGGTCACGACCTTGGAAACCATTCTGCTACTCACCCTCATATGAGTCAAATTTCAAAAGAACAAATTAAAGAAGAACTTATGAAAACTCATGAAACTGTAAAAGAACTTACAGGGCAAGATATGTTTCTTTTCCGTCCACCTTTTGGTGAATATGATAATAAAGTTATAGAAGGTGCAGAGGAATGTGGTTATTATACTGTTCAGTGGGATGTTGATAGCTTAGACTGGAAAGAATACGGAGTTGAACACGAAGTTAATCAAGTTTTAAACCATAAACATTTAGGAAATGGGTCAATAATACTTTTTCATAATGATGCAGAATATACACCACAGGCTCTTGATACAATTATAAAAGGTTTAAAAGAAAAAGGTTATGAAATAGTGCCTATATCAGAGCTTATTATAAAGGATAATTATCATATCGACCACGAAGGAAGACAGATAGCAGACTAAATTTATTTATCACAATTATATTGACAATATATAATTTTAAAGATATAGATACTGTAAAAGAAACACTTAATAAATTAGGATATAGCGTTAAATAATTGGTATAAAAAAATAGAAAAATAATAAAATAATAATAAAAAGACTGGAACAAAATAGTTTCAGTCTTTTTATTTTAAAAATAGGTATCAATAATTTTTTCAGCAATACGTTTTTCCGTATTTGCCTGAATTGCAACAAGAAGTACTGTAAGCAAAAGCACGATTTCGTCTTTATTTTTAAGCTTTGCAATATCTTCTCTTTCCAAAAAGTCTTTTTGTTTATCAATATTAATAAGTATATTTTCTTTATTAAATTTTTGTAAAGAAACAAAATATTTATATACTGTTTCAAGACTTTCGGATTTTTCATTACATTTTAAATCTTCGGTAACAGGTTTCAGAAGTTTATTAATATCATTTATGGATAATATTGATTTAAGATGATATATGATAACTAAAAGCATAATATGATTTCTTGTGTATTTCTTTTTGATAGGTGCAGGAAAAAGTTTTGCTTTTGCATAGTTATTAATCATTGTTTTTGTAAGCACCTTATCTTCAGAATATCTTTTATATGATTTCAAACTTTCTTCCATAAATGTTGTAACTTGGTCCATATATAAATCTATATTTGGAATATCGTTTATTTCTATGGTATCTGTTGTTGTTACCTTTTTAATGATATCCTGTAGTTTTTCTATAAAACTATCCATTTTATCACCTAATTTCATAATATATTGCTAATAGAAGTATTATATAGCAATTTTATTCTGTAATCAACATATTTCAAATAAAATATATAAATATATATATATTGCTTTTATATAAAACAGGTATTATAATACTAATATATTAATAAGTAGTTTTTAAAACTATATATAAGGAGGGGTAGGCTATGACCCATATTTTAGAAAGTAAAATAAAAGACCCAATAAGTGCTTTAACTCATTTTTGTGGATTTATTGCATCAATACCAATTACTTTTGCTCTTGTATATAATGTTATTGAAGAAGGCAGTATTGTTTCGGTAGTATCATTTATGATATTTGGATTTTCACTTATGCTTTTATACGGTGCAAGTACCGTATATCATACTATTAAAACAGACCCAAAACATACTGCCATATTAAGACGTATTGACCATATGATGATATTTGTTCTCATAGCAGGCACATATACTCCAGTATGCCTTATATCATTAAAAGGTAGTGTTGGTAATATACTTCTTATTACTGTTTGGTCAATAGCTTTTTTAGGTTTGTTTTTAAAAATATTTTGGCTTAATGCACCAAGATTTCTTTCCACTGCTATATATGTTGTTATGGGTTGGCTTGTTGTTATAGCTTTTGTACCTCTTTCAAAGGCTATTCCTTTTGATGGAATATTAATGCTTACAGCTGGGGGAATAACATATACTGTTGGTGCTTTGATATATGCTCTAAAAAGTGAGAAATTACACATAAAATATCTTAATTTCCACGATATATTTCATATATTTGTTCTTTTGGGAAGTATGTTCCATATTTTGTTTATGTTTTTGTATGTTCTGTAATAAAATGCAAAATATATATTGATTTTTGTGCAAAATTATGGTATATATAATATCTGAAAGAATGTAAAATGCTTTGAAAAGGAATAGTAAATATAACAACTTTTTTCAGAGAGCTGTCGGTTGGTGTAAGACAGTATTTGTGTTATATTGAACTCGCCTTTGAGCTTCACTCTGAATTTTAGTAGGAAGTGACGTATACCTGCGTTAAAGGTTTTGAGTGCGTTTTTATAAATATAATTTTAAAAACGAAATAGAGTGGTAACGCGAAATATACCTTCGTCTCTAATTTATTTTAGAAGATGAAGGTTTTTTTATTTAAGGAGGAAAAATTTTTATGAATAGTCGCTATGAATTCAGCCAAATTGAAAAAAAATGGCGTGCTGAATGGGAAAAAAATCCTATTAACAAAGAAGATGACAAAAAACCTAAATATTATTGTCTTGATATGTTCCCATATCCATCAGGTACAGGACTTCATGTAGGTCACTGGAGAGGATATGTTTTAAGTGATGTTATAAGCCGTTATAAAGTTTTACAGGGTTATCAGGTTCTTCACCCAATGGGTTGGGACGCTTTCGGTCTTCCTGCTGAAAATTTTGCTATTAAAAACAATATTCATCCTTCAATAGCAACTGCGTCAAATATTGCTAACGTTAAAAGACAGCTTCATGATATAAGTGCTATATATGATTGGGATAGAGAAGTTAATACAACAGACCCTAATTATTATAAATGGACACAGTGGATATTCGTTCAGATGTTCAAAAAAGGTCTTGCTTATGAAAAAGAAATGCCTCTTAACTGGTGCCCAAGCTGTAAATGTGTTCTTGCAAATGAAGAAGCTACAAATGGTGTTTGTGAACGTTGTGGTGCTACTGTTACAAAGAAAAATCTTCGTCAGTGGATGCTTAAAATAACAGCTTATGCTGAAAGACTTTTAGAAGACTTAAATAAACTTGATTGGCCAGAAAAAGTTAAAAAAATGCAGTCTGACTGGATTGGAAAAAGCTATGGTGCAGAGGTAGAATTTGCTGTTAAAGATACAGATGAAAAAATAACTGTATATACAACAAGACCTGATACACTTTACGGTGCAACATTTATGGTGCTTTCACCGGAACATGAACTTGTAAATAAAATCACAACTGATGAACAGAAAGAAGAAATGGAAAAATATTGTTTCCTTGCTTCAACAAAATCTTCTGTTGATAGAGTTACAGATAAAGAAAAAACAGGTGTATTTACAGGTAGATATGGTATAAATCCATTAAATGGTGCATTAACACCTATTTGGGTTTCAGACTATGTTCTTGCTGATTATGGTACAGGTGCTATTATGTGTGTTCCTGCCCACGACCAGAGAGACTTTGAATTTGCTAAAAAATTCGACCTTCCTATAATTCAGGTTATTAAAGAAGAAGGCAAAGACCATGAAGAACTTACAGAAGCTTATACAGGTGACGGAATTATGATTAATTCTGGCGATTGGAACGGAATGAAAGCTTCAGAGGCAAAAGCAAAAGCTCCTTTATACCTTGAAGAAAAAGGAATTGGTAAGAAAACAGTTAACTATAAACTTCGTGACTGGGTATTCTCAAGACAGAGATACTGGGGTGAACCTATTCCTATTGTACATTGTCCACATTGTGGTGCTGTACCTGTGCCAGAAGAAGAACTTCCAGTTGTTTTACCAAATGTTGAGTCATATAAACCAACAGATACAGGTGAATCTCCACTTGCAGACATTGAAGAATGGGTAAATACAAAATGCCCTTGCTGTGGTGCTGATGCAAAAAGAGAAACAAATACAATGCCACAATGGGCAGGTTCTTCTTGGTATTTCCTTCGTTATGTTGACCCACATAATAATGAAGCTCTTGCAAGTAAAGAAGCTCTTGATAAATGGGCTCCTGTTGATATGTATGTTGGTGGTATAGAACATGCTGTTTTACATCTTTTATATGCTCGTTTCTATACAAAAGTACTTTATGATATTGGAGCAGTTTCATTTGATGAGCCATTCTTAAAACTCTTTAATCAGGGTATGATTACAAAAGATGGTAATAAAATGAGTAAATCAAAAGGAAATGTTGTTTCTCCAGACGTACTTGTTGAAAAATACGGTTGTGACTCATTAAGAATGTATGAACTTTTCGTAGGACCACCAGAACTCGATTCTGAATGGGACGATAGTGGTATTGATGGTGTATTCCGTTATCTTAACAAAGTTTGGAAATTTGTTGCAGGATATAAAGATAAAACTGTTGCTGCTACAAAAGAAATGGAATTTGCTAAAAATAAAATGATTTATGAAATAACAACACGTCTTGAAGCTCTTACAATGAATACAGTTGTAAGTGGATTTATGGAATATACAAATAAAATGATAGACGTTGCTAAAAATGCAGATGGTATCGACAAAGATTCTTTAGAAGCACTTGTAAGACTTCTTGCTCCTTTCACACCACATATTGCAGAAGAAATGTGGAGAGAACTTGGACACGATACAACAGTATTTGAAGCAGGTTGGCCAGAATATGATGAGTCAAAACTTGTTGTTTCTACAGTTGAATTACCAGTTCAGATTAACGGCAAAGTAAAAGATAGCATTTCGATTGATAAAGATGAAGCAAAAGATGTTGTTCTTGCAAAAGCAAAAGAACTTCTTGGTGGAAAATTAGAAGGAAAAACAATAGTTAAAGAAATCTATGTTCCAGGTAGAATTATTAACTTCGTTGTAAAATAATAATAATTTGAAAATAAAGGATATATAGCTATAAAATGGTTGTATATCCTTTTTATTTTGAATAAATATGCAAATTATATTGTATTTTTTTAAGAAATTTGTAAAAATATATTGTTAAATTTCATAAAAGGTGGTAAATTATAAAACATGTTCCTTTGTGGGGTAGATGTTTTAATTTTAAAGGAACTGAATAAAAAACATACATATTGTTTTTTTATGCAGGATAAAAAAAGGAGATGAACTAAAAAATGGCAGAGAAAAAGCTTAGTATGCCCGTAAAAACTCTTATCGGTCTTATATGTGGTGTTGTGGTAGGTCTTTTACTTGAAAACAATGCTGATATTGCAACTACATATATAAGTCCTTTTGGTACATTATTTTTAAATTGTATCAAAATGGTTGTTGTGCCTATGGTATTTTCATCAATAGTTGTTGGTGTATGTGGTATAGGTGATGCTAAACGTGTAGGAAGAATAGGTGGAAAAACAGTATTGTATTTCCTTTGTACAACAATTTGTGCAGCATCATTCGGTATTATTGCTGCTAATTTATTTAAAATTGGACAAGGATTTACAATAGAAGGTTCTGTTGCTGAGGTTACAATACCAGAAAATCCAGGAATTATAAATACTTTAATAAATATTATACCTTCAAATCCTATACAGTCTATTGCTAATGGGGATATGCTCCAAATTATAGCTTTTGCAATAGTAGTTGGTGCTGGTACTGTAATTGTTGGTGAAAAAGCAAAATATGTATATAAATTCTTTGATGGAATGGCAGAAATAATGTTCTCAATAACAGGAGTAATAATGAAATTTACACCTTTTGCTGTATTTGCTCTTATAACACCTGTTGTTGCTCAGAATGGTATAAAAGTACTTCTTCCACTTATAAGTGTTGTACTCATTGTTTATGGAACTTGTATATTCCACGCAATAGTTGTATATTCATCATCAGTTAAAATATTTTCAGGCATAAGTCCTATTAAATTCTTTAAAGATGCAGCAGAAGCTATTGTTTTTGCTTTTACATCTGCAAGTAGTTCTGCAACACTTCCATATTCTATGAAATCAGCAGAAAAACTTGGTGTTTCTGAGCCGGTAGCGTCTTTTGTACTTCCTCTTGGTTCTACAATAAATATGGACGGTACAGCAATATATCAAGGTATATGTGCATTATTTATAGCTAATGTATATGGTATAGAACTTACACTTGTTCAGCAGATAACAATAGTTCTTACTTGTACATTTGCATCAATAGGTGCAGCAGGTATACCTGGTTCTGCTATGATTATGCTTTCAATGGTTTTACAATCTGTTGGACTTCCTCTTGAAGGTATAGGACTTGTTGCAGGTATTGACCGTATAACAGATATGGCACCAACAGCAACAAATATAACAGGTGATATTGCTTGTTCAGTAGTTGTTGGAGCAACAGAAAAAGAAATTAAATAAATTTATTTATTTATTAAAAAACAGGCTATATTTTTATAGTCTGTTTTTTTATGCTATAATATATGAAAATTTATTATAGAGGTGAATTTAATATGATTGAAATATGTTGTGGCAGTTTTTATGATGCTTTAATGGCATATAAAGGTAAAGCAAAAAGAATAGAACTTAATAGCGGTTTAAATCTTGGTGGATTAACTCCTTCTATTGGTACACTTGAAATTGTAAAAGAAAAATGTGATGGTCTTAAAATTGTTTCTATGGTTCGTCCAAGAGGTGGAGGTTTTTGTTATTGTGATGAAGATTTTTATGTTATGGAAAGAGATTGTAAAGAGCTTTTAAAAAATGGTAGTGATGGTATAGCTTTTGGTTGTCTTAATTCTGATTGTACACTTGATGTTTATAAAAATGAAAAACTTATTGATTTAATTCATCAGTATAATGGAGAGGCTGTTTTTCATAGAGCATTTGACTGTGTACAAAATCCTTATGAAACAATAGAAAAACTTATTGATATGGGTGTTGATAGACTTCTTACAAGTGGACTTAAAGAAAAAGCATATGATGGAAGATTTCTTATAAAAGAACTTCAACAAAAATATGGTGATAAAATAGAAATACTTGCAGGTAGTGGTATAAACTCAAATAATGCAAAAGAAATTATGGAATTTACAGGTATATCACAAGTTCATAGCTCTTGCAAAGAATGGATTTTAGATAATACAACAAAATCTGAAAATGTTTCTTATGCCTTTGGAGTTGGTGAAAATGAAATGTGTTATGATGCTGTTTCTGAAAATCTTGTAAGTGAACTTTTAAAATCTTTAGGAGAGTTTGAATAAAATGACAGAAAAATTATATTATAAAGACGGATATATAAAAGAATTTGAAAGTAAAGTAATAGACTGTATAAAAAAAGATGATTATTTTATTATAGAGCTTGAAAAAACAGCTTTTTATCCTGAAGGTGGTGGGCAGGCAGGAGATACAGGCTTTATAGGTGATATTGAAATATTTGATACTCACGAAAAAGATGAAAAAGTACTTCATTATTCAAAAAATAGTATTGAAATAGGTACTTATGTAAAATGTCGTATAAATTGGGAAAGACGTTTTGAACTTATGCAAGAACATACAGGCGAGCATATTGTTTCCGGTGTTATACATAAACTTTATGGATATAATAATGTAGGTTTTCATATGGGAAAAGATGCTGTTGTTATAGATATTGATGGAAACCTTAATGAAAGTGATATTGATAAAATAGAATATATTTCAAATGAGGCTATTTATGAAAATATAGAGGTTAAAACAACAATATATGATGAAAAATCTCTTGAAAATATTGAATATAGAAGTAAAAAGAAAATTGAAGGTAATATAAGAATTGTAAATATAGAAGGTTATGATACTTGTGCTTGTTGTGGTGTTCATACAAAGAGAACAGGTGAAATAGGTATAATAAAAATTTTAAATTTCCAAAAATATAAAGGTGGCACAAGAATATCTATGGTCTGTGGCAAAAGGGCATTGATTGATTATAGAAATAAAAATAAAGATGTATATAAAATATCATCACTTCTTTCTGCAAAAACTGAAAGTATAACAGAATATACAGAAGCTACACTTAAAAGTCTTGAATATGAAAAAAACGAAAATTTTAGACTTAATATGGAAATTTTTAAGCTAAAATCAGAAAAATATAATAATGAAAAATTTATAATTGAGTTTTTGGAAATTGAAAATTCTGACCTTTTAAGAAGATATTGTACAATGCTTTCAGAAAAATCTGATATGTGTTGTGTATTTTCTGGAGATGATAAAAAAGGTTATAAATATGTTGTTTATAGCAAATATGAAGATATGAAAGAATTTGCTAAAAATATGAATAAAGAACTTTCCGGAAAAGGTGGAGGAAAGGATTTAATGATACAAGGCAGTATAAATGCAAAAAAAGAGAATATAGAAAAATATTTTAATAAATATAAATGATAGAAAGATAAAAAAAGCCTTCTTAAAAGAAGGCTTAAATCTTTTTAAAATTAAAATTAGTTATTATTTTTTCCATAGATTTTGAAACTATGTAAAATATAAATACTTCAATAGGGAACATTATAAGTTCTTTTATAACTCTTGCTGAAATAAGTACAAAAAAACCTTTTCCTAAAAGTATTGAGAGCCAATAAGTATTTAAAATAGTATTTATAAATATTGCTACTATAAGTTTTGCAAATACTATTCTTTTAAGGCTCATAGTTTGTTTATAAAAAACAAAACCATAAATCATACCACCTAAAATTGCACTTATAGTAAATCCAGGGAAAAATTGTCCTGTTGGCTTTACAATAAATTTAAGTATATCACTTATACCAGCCATAATTCCACCAACAGTAGGTCCAAAAAGCATAGCTGTAAGCTCATTTGGCACAAATGAAAAACCTATTTTCAAAAAGTCACCAAGCTGTATTGTAGCAAAAAATCCTAAAATAACAGCTAAAGCTATAAGCATAGCAACGGTAGTAAGTTTTTTTGTGTCCTTTAATTCTGAAGCGGACTCCTTCATTTTTTCAATTAAAACATTCATTTTATTACCTCCTTTGTATTATAATCCTTTTTGCTATACACAGAAGGTAGTGAAATCATTCTATGCGTAGCAGCGGGATGCGGATACTATAAGCAGTAAAAACTTAAATCCTTTTGGCAACTCCCCGTCCAAAAGGGTTTTGACAAATAATATCCTACTCTGCGAATGTTTACTCTGAAAGTATAGCAAATAAAAATATTTTTTTCAATACATATTATTGATTGTATATTATAAAATGCAATTATATAAATTTATACATAAAAATACATAAAATTACAACAATAATGCATAAAAATAAAATTTTATGTTGACAAAATGTAATTATAGTAATATCATATATCTTGTTCGATTAAGAGGTCGCGAAAATCAATATTAGTTTTTTAACGAAAGGGAAATTCGCCGAAAGTATATTTTTACTTGGGACTGTGTTGAATAAATACAGTACTCCTTATTTGGTTTTGTCCGAGCCAAAATGAGGGTGCTTGTTCGAATTGGGCGAAAGTAGTTTTTTAAGCGGTATCTGTAACACCTTAGGCACTTTTGCTTATAGGTGTTTTTATTTTATAATTTTATAAAGAGAAGGAGATTTTAAAAATGGTTTTTGGGTTATTGAAAGACATTAAAAAGGGCGAATATAGAACAATAGCTACACCTGTTGAGATAGCTTCTATTAAAAGTTGGGGACATACTGTATATGTTCAAAAAGGAGCAGGGGAAAGAGCTGGTTTTTCTGATGAAAGTTATGTAAAGGCTGGTGCTACTATAATAGAAACAGCAGAAGAAATGTATGAAAAATGCGATTTTTTAACAAAAGTAAAAGAACTTGAACCATCTGAGTTTGATATGCTTCGTGAAGGTCAGATTATATTTACTTGTATACACCCTGCTGCTCATAGAGAAGAAGTACAGGCTATATTAGACAAAAAAGTTATAGCTTTTACAGCAGAAGACTCTCATAGATATGGTTCACCAAACTGTGAAGCAGCCGGAAAACAGGGAGCTTTATTTGGACTTGAGTCAATGCTTACAATAAACGGTGGTAAAGGTAAATTTGTAAGTGGACTTGGCGGAGCACCTGGAATGAATGTACTTATACTTGGAGCTGGTGTTGTTGGTCGTGCTGCACTTGAAGTTCTTCATTCTCTTGGAGCTTGGGTAACTGTTATGGATATTAATATAGGTACACTTAGAGAAGTTCAGAGAATGTATAATGAAAAAATAAACACAGCTTTCTGTACAAAAGAAAATATCAAAAAAATTCTTCCACAGACAGATATGGTTTTAAACTGTGTAAAATGGCCTAAAGGTACAAATGAGTATCTTATAGATAGAGAAATGCTTAAACTTATGGAAAAAGGTTCTGTAATTGTTGACATAAGTAATGACGAAAATGGAGCTATTGAGTCATTCCACGAAACAACACATGAAGACCCAAGATATATTGAAGAAGGTATTGTACATTACTGTGTAAGTAATATTCCGGGAGCAATAGCACACTCAACATCAATAGCATATGCTGGTTCTGTACTTCCTCATTTCCAGAAAATACTTAATAATGGGGTAGCAGAGGCTTGTGTAATGGACGGATACCTTAGAAGAAGTCTTACAGCATATAAAGGATATCTTACACATGAGGAAACAAGTGCAATACAAAATAGACCTTGGATAAAACCAGAGGATATTTTAGGTATTGCAGACAGAAACCTTGACCCTGCACCACCTGCAACAGTAACAAAATCAAATAATTTTATTAAATTATAATAATGGTTTTAAAGGTGGAAGTTAGTATATTTTGATTTCCACCTTTTTTAATATAATTAAAAAGAGAAAGGTAGATGAAAATGGAAGAAGTAGTAAATATGGGGATAATTTCAATAATTCCATCACTTTTAGCAATTGTGCTTTCTTTTGCAACAAGAAATACAATAGTTTCACTTGTAGTTGCTTGTATTTCCGGAACACTTTTAGCAGGACAGGGACTTTTGGGATTTCCTACACTTTTAAAAGAAAGCCTTGGAACAACAAGTTTTTCTTGGGTAATGCTCTTAAACACATTTATAGGTATCATAGTTGCATATTTTCAAAAAACAGGAGCTATACAGGGCTTTTCACAGTTTGTACACGATAAAAAATTAAGTAGAAAAGGTGTACAGCTTGTATCTTGGATACTTGGTATGTTTGTATATTTCAGTGACTCATTCAGTCCTCTTTTTGTTGGCTCAACAATGAGAAGTATTTCAGATAAAGCAAAAATTTCAAGAGAAAAACTTTCTTATATTGCAGACTCAACATCTGCACCTGTAAGTGTACTTGTACCTATTACAGGTTGGGCAGCATATCTTGCAAGTCTTGCTGTTGGCGTTGGCTGTATAGCTACAACAGAAGATGCTTCTGCTCTTTTTATAAAAGCTATTCCTTATAATTTCTATCCTATATTTGCTGTAATACTTGTAGGTCTTATAGCATCAGGTATTGTAAAAGATTTCGGACCTATGAAAAAGGCAGAACAAAGAGCTATGAACGAAGGTAAAGTTCTTCGTGACGGTGCTGTTCCTCTTATTGGAAAAGAACTTACAGAAATGAAAGCATATGAAGGTATTAAACCACGTGTATTCTTAAACTTTATACTTCCTGTGCTTATGATTATTACAATAGCATTAGGTACATATATTAAATTTAATTCAGCAAAAACAATGGAAGCATTCCTTTTTGTAATTATATTTATGAATATAAGTATGCTTATACAAGGTATTCCATTTAAAGAAATTATGGATACAACAACAAATGGTGTTAAAGGTGCAATTCCTGCTGTAATGCTTCTTGCACTTGCATATTCTGTAAACTCTTTAAGTACACAGATGGGAACAGCAAACTATATTGTTTCATTAAGTGAATCATTCCTTTCACCATCATTACTTCCAGCAATAGTATTTATAATTGCATCAATAATGGCTTTTGCAACAGGTTCATCTTGGGGTACATTTGCTATATGTATGCCTATTGCTCTTCCTCTTGCATTTAGCTTTACAAATGATACAGTTACACCACTTGTAATAGCATCATTTGCAGCAGTAGCCGGTGGTGGTGTATTCGGTGACCATTGTTCACCACTTTCAGATACAACTGTTCTTTCATCAACAGGTGCAGCAGCTGACCACATTGACCATGTTAAAACACAGCTTCCATATTCACTTGTTTGTGGAGCTTTAGCTGTTGTTGCATATCTTATAATAGGTTTTGTATTCTGCTAATTTAAAATATTACTTTTTTAAACTGACATCTTTCAAGGTGTCAGTTTTTATATTTATTTGATTGCATATAATTTTTGTGATATATTGTTGTAAGTAAAAATAAAATTTTGACAAGGTGGCGGTTATATGTATAAAATGGCTGTTATTGATATAGACGGCACTCTTGCCGGAAAAACAGGTGATATTTCAAGAGAGAATATTGAAGCCATAAAAAGGGCAAGGGATAAAGGATATATTGTTACTCTTTGTACAGGTAGAAATATAACAAAAACTATTCCTGTTGCAAAAAAGACAAATACACAAGTGCCTTTTGCATGTATAGATGGTACTCTTTTGTATAGTATAAAAGATAATAAAATAACAAATGATTTACAAATAACATTTGATGAAAAAAATTTTATAATTGAATTAGCAAAAGATGAGCCTATTATGATAGAGATTTCTGACGGTTTTAAATATCATAAATATTTTAAAAGTAAAGAATATTATAAATATGATATTTTTAATAAACATACATTTACAGGGTTTATAAAAAGCTATTTTGGCGGTATAAGATATTATAACAATTTTGAAAAAATACGTAGTATAAAAGAGCCTCTTTATCAAGTTGTATTAGGTGGCGAAAAAGAGGTTGTCCAAAATATATGTAATAAAATACGAAAAAGTGGTATTGATGATATTGAAATAAGAGATAATCTTTGGGATAGCTATGCTTTTATACATAGAAAAGGTATACGTAAAGAAAGAGGAGTTTTTGAACTTTGCAATTATTTCGGAATATCACCAAATGAAGTTATAGCAATAGGTGATGATATGAATGATATTGATATGTTAAAATCCGTAGGTCTTGGTGTTGTTATGGAAAATGCAAAAGATAAAGTAAAACAGTATGCTGATGAAATTGCACCGTCAAATGATAAAAACGGTGTTGCATATATACTTGATAAATATTTTGTATGACAGGGGGCTTTTTAAATGGATTTGTTTGAATATAACAGACAACAGAATATGGAAAAAGAATCTCCTCTTGCATCAAGGCTTCGTCCAAAAACTCTTGAAGAATTTTGTGGTCAAGAGCATATTGTGGGAAAAGGAAGGCTTTTGTATAGAGCTATTAAAGCAGATAGAATAAGTTCTGTAATATTTTATGGTCCACCAGGTACAGGAAAAACAACTTTGGCAAAAATAATAGCAAATACAACTAAAAGTGAGTTTAAACAGCTTAATGCAACAACATCAGGTGTAAAAGATATTAAAGAAGTTATAGAAAATGCAAAAGACCTTTATGGTATGAATAATAAAAAGACAATATTATTTATTGATGAGATACACCGCTTTAATAAATCACAGCAAGACTCACTTTTACCTCACGTTGAAGACGGAACAATAATACTTATAGGTGCAACAACAGAAAATCCATATTTTGAAGTTAATAGGGCTTTGGTTTCTCGCTCAATAATATTTGAGCTTAAACCTCTTGATAAAGAAAGTATAAAAACACTTATAAAAAGAGCATTGTATGATAATGAAAGAGGTCTTGGCATTTATAATAGTGAAATTACAGATGAAGCATTAGATTTTCTTTCTGATAGAGCAAATGGTGATGCAAGAACTGCATTAAATGCTATTGAACTTGCTGTACTTACAACAGATAAAAATGAAGAAGGTAAAATAATTATAGATATTGAAACTGCCCAAGAGTGTATACAAAAAAGGGCTTTAAATTATGATAAAGATGGTGACAACCATTATGATACAATATCAGCTTTTATAAAAAGTATGAGAGGTTCTGACCCAGATGCAGCACTTTATTATTTAGCAAAAATGATATATGCAGGTGAAGACCCTAAATTTATAGCAAGACGTATTGTAATATGTGCTTCGGAAGATGTGGGAAACGCTGACCCTCACGCTTTACAAGTAGCAGTTTCTGCGGCAGAGGCTGTAAATTTTATAGGTATGCCTGAAAGTCGTATAATACTTGCCCAAGCAGTTACATATATTGCGTGTGCTCCAAAAAGTAATGCTTCATATTTAGCAATAGATAAGGCTTTGGAAGATGTTAAAAATATAAGTATAAAAACAGTTCCACCACACCTTAAAGATACACATTATAGTGGTTCTAAAGAATTGGGACATACAGGCTATAAATATGCCCACGATTATGAAGGTCATTATGTAAAACAACAATATTTGCCTGATGAACTTTTAGGTAAAATATATTATGAGCCAAGTGATAATGGTATTGAGAAAAAAATAAAAGCATCTTTAAACCGACTTAGGGGATTATAATATTTAAAGCCTTGATGAATATATAGACAAAAAATAAGGAGGACATAAAATGAGTAAAAATACTGTGGATTTAGGAACAGAAAAGGTTTCTAAATTACTTTTAAAGCTGTCTGTACCTGCTATAACAGCACAGATTATAAATGCTTTATATAATATAGTAGATAGAATGTATATAGGTCATATACCTAATGGTGACCTTGCTCTTACAGGTCTTGGACTTTGTTTCCCAATAATAATTATTATAACTGCTTTTGCATCACTTATGGCACAGGGTGCTGCACCAATAGCAGCAATTCATATGGGCAAAAATGATAATGATAAAGCTGAAAATATTATGGGAAACAGTTTTATACTTTTAGTAGCAACATCTTTTATTGTAATGATATTTTTCCAAATATTCAGAGAGCCTATACTTTACGCTATGGGTGCAAGTAAAAATACAATAACATATGCATCAGAATATTTGAAAATATATCTTTTTGGTACTTTACCTGTACTTATAACCCTTGGTATGAATATGTTTGTAAATACACAAGGTTTTTCAAAAATAGGTATGAAAACAGTTCTTATAGGTGCTGTTTCAAATATTATACTTGACCCTATATTTATATATGGTTTTAATATGGGAGTAAAAGGTGCAGCCTATGCAACAATAATTTCACAAACAGTATCAGCAATATGGGTTATGTTATTTCTTTTTGGTAAAAAAACAAAACTTAGACTTAAAAAGAAAAATTTTAGACTTAAAAAAGAAATTCTTATACCTGCTCTTACTCTTGGACTTTCACCTTTTGTAATGACAGGTACAGAAAGTATTATAAATATTGTACTTAACACATCACTTCAAAGAACAGGTGGAGATATTGCCGTAGGTGCTATGACAATAATATCAAGTATAATGCAATTTGTATTTTTACCACTTCAAGGACTTGGTCAGGGTGCACAGCCTATAATAAGTTATAATTTCGGTGCAAAAAATTATAGCAGAGTTAAAGAAACATTTAAGCTTTTTATAAAAACAGCAGTAATAATGACGTTTATTATATGGATAATAACAATGACTTGTTCACCATTAATAACAAAGGTATTTACAAAAAGTACAAGTCTTATAGAATTTACAGTTCCGGCTATGAGAACATATTTCTTTATGGTAATGGCTATGGGGGTTCAGACTTCTTGTCAGCAAACATTCCTTGCAACAGGACAAGCAAAAATTTCTCTTTTCCTTGCACTTTTAAGAAAAATAATACTTCTTGCACCTCTTGCTATAATATTCTCATATGTTTGGGGAGCAAGGGGAGTATTTGTTGCAGAACCTGTATCAGACCTTACAGCAGCAACAGTAACATTTATTATGTTTATGAGAAATAGACGTTATATATTTGAAGGTATTGAAAAAAATAAAATAAAAGAAAAGCTCTGATTTTTTCAGAGCTTTTTTTATTAAAAAAATTCTATAAATATAAAATCCAATAATGAGCCTATCATTTTACCTATTGCCATTGATAATATAAATAGTGTGATACCATTAAGTATTCTTAAACGTCTTGTAAATATAGGTACTACATTTAAAACCTCTGCTAATGATACAGCAAGAACACCTATAAAAATACCGGTAGAAAGTGAAAATAAAACAGTAAGTATTGGTATTTTTGGAATGGGAAATTTAAAAAATGTAATAATTGTACCTATAATACCCCCTATTACTATTGTATCTTCATAAAGTGGTATATGACTTACAGACTTTGTTTTTTGTGCCATTCGTGGAACAATTCCTATCATAGCAATAAAAGCAAATACACCACCTGAAATTACTACTCCGGAGGAAAAACCAAAGAATATACAAAATAAAGATTTTAATATATCATTCAACTTTTATCCTCCTTTTTTTCCAAAGAGGCTATAATACTGTCTATTGTTTCTTTTTCATATGTTGTCATCTGAACCTCAATAGGAGTAGGGTCTTTTGTTATATATTTTTTTGAAAAATGATTAAAGAATATTATTATTCCTCCACCTAAACCTAATGTATATGGTATAACTATTAAAGGAGAATTTTCTACATAATCCCCAAAACAAAAATAATATAGACTACCAAATATTTCAGGTATTTCTGCGTCTGCGTGGAAACTCATAATAGTTGTTGCAGAACCTGCAAAAAGAACTGCACAAACAAAAAATATTTTTGCATATTCAATTAATTTTGAAGGTGTTCTATCTTTAATTTGATATTCTATAAGAGTATCTGTTTCTCCAAGATTTGATATTGTTGCATCTGGGTATTGTGAATTTATAGCTTTTATAATATCCATAACAGATATAACTCTTTCGCAATCTGTATCAGAATTTATGTTTATTACAGGAATACTAGCTATGTTTTGAAAATTTCCTTTGGAAACATAAACATCACAAATATCTTTTATATATATTGTTTTTCGTTTTATAATAAGAACTTTCTTTTTAGGCTTTATATATATATCCAATTTTAATTCCTCCTTTATAAATATTTTTCTAATGTTTTATTGTTTTATACATAATTGTAAAATTTTCACCTTCCATTGACTGTATATATTAGCTGTGATACCATTAAAAAGCATAATACTTAAAAAGAGGTAGATTTAATATGGAGAAAAAATGGTTGAAGATATTGGAAATTATATTAATAGCAGTTGCATTTTTAGGTAAAGGTTACATAGGTTTTATTGCTTGGATATTATGGTCAGTTGAAATATTTACAGTAAAATGGTTTAATTTAAAGAAATCAGGCGATAGTGACGCTATAGAAACCATAAAAAAAGAATTACCTATTTATGTAGGTATATTTATATTTTTTATTGCAGTAAAATTTTTTGCAGGAACATTATAAAAGACGGATTTTTCCGTCTTTTTTATTTTTGCGATTTTTTGTAGAATTAAGAAAAATTTTGTTGAAAAGAATTTTTTTTAGTGTACAATAGTTATTGTATCTTTTGTATAAAATCACTAAAATTTTAATTTTAATATATATAATATTAACAAATATTAAGTTTTTTTTAATTTTTTGTAACATTGAAACTTTTTGTCGTTTTTTATACTCTAAAAGGTATAATAATTTAAACTGAAAGACGGTGTTTTGATTTGAAAAAAATAATCTATGGCATTATTATAGCCATTATTATTATTTTTACTATAAATATGATAATAAATAATGATAAAGAAAAAATAGATGTATCTGAAGGAATAGCTATACTAGAAAATCTTGAAAACAGAGATGCTTTAGCTGTAAAAAATGAAATAGAGCAGTTTGAAACTCAACTTTTACCAGAAGAAAGTATTGATGTTTCAAATCTTACATATAGTCAAAGATTTTCAAATTCAGTTATAATAGGTGACTCACTTGCAGAAGGTTTTAGTGACTATGGAATTATAGATAAATCAAATGTAATTGCAAATAAAGGAATGGTTGTTTCAAAGGCAGGAGAGGAAGTGACTAAGGCACTTTCAAAAAATCCACAAAATATATTTATATCTCTTGGAACGAATGACCTTTCTTATTATAAAGGTAATAGCGAAAAATTTTCAAATTATTATAAACAGCTTATAAATCAAATTAAAGAAATTTCGCCAAATACAAAAATATATATAAACTGTATTATGCCTGTTGGAGAAAAAGCTATTGAAAATAATAATTATCTTACACATATAGATGAATATAATACTGCAATAAAAAATTTATGTGATGAAACAGGTGCTACATATATAGACAATAGTAAGCTTATAGAAGGTATGGAAGATATATATCAAAGTGACGGTATACATTTTAAATATGCTTTTTATCCATTATGGCTTGAAAATATGGCAAAATATGCAGGCATTTAATTATATTGAGGTGACTATATGAAATGGTTAGTTGTTAAAGTTTTACTTATTGTATGGCTTTTTGTAATGATTACAGGTTTTGTAGGTAGAAATAGTGTAAATGATGTTGATTTTGATACATTTGTAAATTCAATTATAAAAGATGAATATAAAACAGGTATGGTAGAGTGTTCAACATTAAAGATAAAAGAAGTTTATGGCATAAATAAAGATGAATGTGAGGGCTGTGTTCTTTATATGGCAGAGGATACAATGGACGTTAGAGAAATACTTGTTATAAAAGCTTCAAAAGAAAGTCAAACAGAAATTTTTAAAACAAGTATAGAACAAAGACTTGAAAAACAAAAACAAAGCTTTGATGGATATGGAGTGGAGCAAACAAAACTTCTTAATGATAGTGTTATAAAAATAAAAGGTAAATATGTTATGTTTGTTGTAAATGAAAATGCCCATGAATTTGAAAATGCTTTTGATTATATATTAAAAAAATAAACAGCAAGGAGCTTATAAATTAAAATGGTATTCAGTAGTATTATATTTATGTTTGTATTTCTTCCCATATTAATTGGGATATATTATATTGTACCTTTTAAACTTAGAAATTTAATAATACTTTTGTTTAGCCTTGTGTTTTATGGTTGGGGTGAACCTGTATATATAATACTTATGATATACAGTATAGTATTTAATTATTTTATGGGTATAAATATTGAAAAAGACAGTAAAAACAGAAAAAGAACATTTATATTTGCAATTTGTGTAAATATATTTATACTTGGATTTTTTAAATATTATGATTTTTTATTAGAAAATATAAATGCAATTTTTAATATAGGATTAGAAGGTCATAGCCTTCCTTTACCAATAGGTCTTTCATTTTATACATTCCAAGCAATTTCATATATAGCAGATGTGTATAAGGGGAAAGTTTCCAGTCAAAAAAATATAATATCATTTGGTGTTTATATAGCAATGTTTCCTCAGCTTGTGGCAGGACCTATTGTGCAGTATAGTGATATTGATTATCAGCTTAAAAATAGAAAAGAAACATTTCATAAGTTTGGTAAAGGTTCTTTTTATTTTATGTGGGGACTTTTTAAAAAGGTTCTTTTGGCAAATCGTATGGGTGTAGTTTTTGAAGGAATAACAGCATTAAATGGAATGTCATCATTGACAGCTTGGGTAGGAATAATAGCTTATACTTTTCAGATTTATTTTGATTTTAGCGGTTATTCTGATATGGCAATAGGGCTTGGATATATGTTTGGATTTGATTTGAAAGAAAACTTTAAATATCCTTATATTTCAAAAAGTGTTACAGAGTTTTGGAGAAGATGGCATATATCACTTGGTAGTTGGTTTAGAGAATATGTTTATATACCTTTAGGTGGAAATAGAAATGGTACAATAAAACATATAAGAAATATATTTGTTGTATGGTTTCTTACAGGATTATGGCACGGTGCAAGTTGGAATTTTGTTGCTTGGGGTGTATATTATGGAATTTTACTTTTAATAGAAAAGTATATTTTAAAGGATTTTATTGAAAAAATACCTAATGTAATAAAACATATGTATACAATAATTGCAATTATGATAGGTTGGGTATTTTTCTTTAGTCCAAACTTATCAAGTGCATTAAATTATTTAAAAATAATGTTTGGCTATGGTAATACACCTGTATTTGATAATATAGGCTTGTATTATTTAATGTCATATGGTTTATCAATAATAATATGTGCTTTTTTTGCAACACCTTTAATATATAATTTAGTCATAAGAAGTATAGAGCTTAAAAAAGGAAAGTGTGCTTTTTTAGTATGTAGTATTCATATAATATTATTTATACTTTCAACAGCATATCTTGTTGCAGATACATATAATCCTTTCCTTTATTTTAGATTTTAGGGTGATTGTTTATGAATAAAAAAAATATAAATAAAAAACTTCGTACAGAAATATGTATGGGTATATTTTTTGTTATTACTATATTTTTACTTTCGGTATTTAATATTGTGGCAAAAGATAGAGATTTTTCAAAAAAAGAAAATAGAGTTTTGGCAGGGAATCCGGTTATAACTTTTTCATCTATAAAAGATGGTACATTTATGAAAAAATTTGAAAGCTATCTTTCGGACCAGTTTGCATTTAGAGATTTTTATATGAATATACGCTCAATTTCAGAGCTTGCATTAGGTAATAGAGAATCTAACGGTGTATATTATGGTAAAAATAAAATGCTTTTTGAAAAAACAGTAAATTTCGGTGAATATGATACTAAAAATAGAGAAGCAATTTCTGGATTTTTAGATAGACACAGTGATTTAAATAAATATATGATGATTGTGCCAAATAGTGGTTGGGTTATGAAAGAAGAACTTCCAAAAAATGCACCTATAAATGACCAAGAAGCACAAATAAAAGAGTGGGAAAGTTATTTTGGTGATAAAATACAATTTATTAATTTATGTGATACAATGAAAAGTCATAAAGATGAATATATATATTATCACACAGACCACCATTGGACAACATTAGGTGCATATTATGGATTTTTAGAATTTGCAAATAGAGCAGGAATTGAAAGTAATTTTGATAATTATAAAGTATATGCTGTGAAAAATGATTTTTCGGGAACATTGGAGTCAAAAAGTGGATATATTGTTGGTGACGATATTATAAATGTATATATTCCAAATGAGGTTGAAAATATAGTTGTTACTGATGGTGATAATATTACTGCATCACTTTATGACAGTACAAAATTAGAAAGTAGTGAACCTTATGGAGTATTTTTAGGAGGAAACAGTGGTTTTAAAGAAATAAATACAATGTCTGATAGTGGAAGAAATATAATTATATTTAAAGATTCATATGCAAATTGTTTTATACCATTTATGACACAATATTTTACAAACATATATGTTGTTGACCCAAGATATTATTATGGAGATATTGAAAAAGTTATGTCAGAAAAAAATATTACAGATATTCTTTTTTTGTATAACGCAAATACATTATTTGAAGATAGCTCTATATATCAAGTTTTACAATAATTTTTTGAAGGGAAAGACATATCTTTTCCTTCTTTTATTTTATTTGTTTATATAATATAATATATTTGTATTTATTTCATAGGGGGAATAATTTATGAATAATATAAAAAAGCTTACTGATAGTAAATTCCTTAATCTTTTTCAAATAGATGCAAAAGATAGAAAAGGAAATGATTTTAAGTATTACTTTGCTTCAAGAGGTGACGGTGAAAACCTTAAATATAATAGAAAAGAAGATATACCTGATGGTGTTATGATATATGCAGTATTAAAAAATGACCCATCAAAAATTGTACTTGTAAAACAGTACAGATATCCTATAAATGACTATATATATGAAATGCCAGCAGGTCTTGTGGATAAAGGTGAAAGTTATTCTGATTGTGCAATTAGAGAATTTAAAGAAGAAACAGGTATGAAACTTCAGCTTATAAATAATGGTGAAAGCCCTATGAGCAGACCTTTTTATACAACAGTAGGTCTTACTGATGAAGCTGTGTGTATATATTATGGATATGCAGAGGGCACTCCTTCAAAAGAATGGCTTGAAGCAACAGAAACTATAAATACTGAAATTGTTGATAGAAAAGAAGCTTTAAGAATTTTAAAAGAAGAAAGAGTTGCAATGAAATGTGCATTACTTCTTATGCAGTTTATAAACAGTAGTGATGAAAATCCTTTTGGATTTTTAGATTTAGAATAGGAGTGTTGTATAATGAGTGATTATGTAATTGAAAATAGTAAAATAAAAATAAGAGTTAATTCAAAAGGTGGAGAACTTAAAGAAATAGTGGGAAGTGATAATAAAAGCTATCTTTGGACAAGTGACCCTTCTGTATGGGGATATTCATCACCTGTACTTTTCCCATTTGTTGGACTTATGAAAGATAAGTCATATACATATAAAGGCACAAAATATAATGTTTTACAGCACGGCTTTGCAAGAACATCAGAATTTAGTCTTTATGAAAAAAGTGATAATAGTATTTCTTTCTTATTTACAGAAAATGAGGAAACTCTTGAAAGATATCCTTTTAAATTTAATTTAATATGTGGTTATGAAATAAAAGATAATAAAGTTATTGTTTCTTGGACTGTTGAAAATAAAAATGATTGTGATATGCCTTTCTTTATAGGTGCACACCCTGCATTTATGTATCCGGAAGGTGAAAATTCAACAGGTTGTTTCCTTAAATTTGAAGGATTAGATAGTATAGTTTGCAGAGATTTACTTCCAACTGGAAATGTTACAGAAACTAATACAACACGTAGCCTTGAAAATAATACTATTGAAATAACAGAAAATCTTCTTAATGGAGATACTTTTATACTTGAAAACAGTCAAGTTAATAGTATATCTCTTCTTTCTCCGGATAAAAAACCATATGTAAAAGTAGATTTTGATGCTCCTGTTGTTGGGATATGGTCAAAACAAGATGCTAATAATATATTTGTATGTATAGAACCTTGGTATGGTAGATGTGATAGTGAAATTGCAGATAGTGAAATTGAAAATAAAGAATGGGTAAATATAATTAAAAGTGGTGAAAAATTTACTGCATCATATACAATAGAAGTTTTATAAATGAGTCCTTCACCGGTTTTTCAGTATAAACATAAAATATATTGAAAAACAAAAAGAGGTGAAATCAATATGATAAATTGGAAAGTGCGACTTAAAAATCCATATTTTTGGCTTGGCATTTTAGGTGCTATATTTATGGCTATGGATATTAATTTTGAAGCAGTAACAAGTTGGGCAATTTTAATTGACCATTTTAAAGAGCTTATAAATAATCCATATACACTTTTTTCTGTTATATTTGTTGTTGTTGGTATAGTTACTGACCCAACAACAGAAGGATTTAAAGATAGTAAAGATATACTAGAACCTGAGAAATGATTTTATAATAAAAATTTTATTGATTAAAAAAGTATATTGAAATAAAATTAAAGAGCTGGAATTTTTTTTTCAGCTCTTTTTTAATAAAAATGAAAGGTGGTAATTTATTAATATTATGAAGAAATTTTTAATGGTAGTTATGGCAATATCATTGGCAGTAGGGAGTATTTCTGGTTGTGGAAATAGTAATTTAAACAAAAGTGCTGTAACACAAAACACTATAAATGATGAGTATTCTGAAACAGGAATGAAAACAATAAACGGAAATGATTTTAATACATCTAATAGTAGCACTTTTGTAGACCAGTATTTTGGATTTGGACTTATGCTTCCAGAAACTGTAACTAGCTTAATAGAAAAAGGAAGTGTTGCGGGATATGTTATAGAACCTTATTCAATAGGTCTTGGATATTATACTAGTCAAAGTGATGTTTTCTATATTTGTGGTATATGGAGATATGAAAAAAATGCTTCTGGTATGGAAGAAAACTTTAATATGTGGAAAGAGCTTTATACAGATACAGAAGTTTTAGTAGAAACAGATACAGATGTTTATTATTGGGGATATAATAAAGATATATCAAATATAAATATTGATGAAACAAAAAAAGCAGAATTACAGTCAGTAATAGATGCACTTAATGACATTAAAAATGGAATATGCATATTTAAACCTAATACAATAAGTACAACTTCTGTAACGGAAATACCAGCCTTTGAAGCAAAAGATTTTGAAGGAAATACAGTTACAAATGATATTTTTGCTGATTATGATTTAACTATGGTCAATGTATGGGCTACTTGGTGTGGACCTTGTATTGAAGAGCTTCCAGGTATAGGAGAACTTTATAAAGAGTTGCCAGAAAAAACAAATATAATTTCAATTTGTACAGATGCAAATTATGATATTGAATTTGCAAAACAAATTTTAAGTGAAAGTGGTTGTGATTTTACAACTATTGTACCTTCAGAAGGACTTGAAAAAGATTTCCTTATGGGAATAAGCTCAATTCCATATACTGTTTTTGTAAATTCAAAAGGTGAAATTATAGGAAATCCTCAGATTGGAGCACCAGCAACAGGTGATGGAGTAAAAGATGCGTATAAAAATATAATAAATGAAAGACTTGAAATTGTTAAAGGTGATAAGAGTGAGTAAATATTTTAAATATATTATAATTGCTCTTGCAATAGTATTTATATTTGTTGGTATACAAAGAGGTGAAGAAGGAATAGTTCTTCAAAAAGCAATTAAAATATGTCTTGAATGTATAGGAGTAGGCTAATGAAAACAAAAAATAAAATTCGTCATATAATACAATTAGTGGCTACAATATTTACAAATGGATATATTTTAGGTTTTATACAAGGCAAAATTTATACAGGTAATATAAAAACAGTTTGTGTTCCTGGACTTAATTGTTATTCTTGTCCTGGAGCATTAGGTTCTTGTCCCATAGGAGCTATGCAAGCTGTAATTAGTGGAAGAAAGCATAGTTTTTCATATTATGCAGCAGGTATAATAATGTTTTTTGGAGGAGTTTTAGGTAGAGCTGTATGTGGATTTTTATGCCCATTTGGTTTTATACAAGATTTGCTTCATAAAATACCATTTAAAAAATATAAATTACCTGAAAAAATACATAATGTACTTATAAAGCTTAAATATGTAATAGCAATATTATTTGTTATTATATTACCAGCTTTTTTAACAAATAAATTTGGTATTGGTGCACCATATTTTTGTAAATTAATATGTCCGGCAGGAACACTTGAAGGAGGTATACCTCTTTTAATTTCAAATGAGGGACTTAGAAGTCAATTAGGACTTTTGTTTAATTGGAAAGCATTTATATTATTTGTTGTTGTAATATCATCAATTATAATATATAGACCATTTTGTAAATATTTATGTCCATTAGGAGCTTTTTATTCATTTTTCAATAAATACAGTTTTTATACAATGAAAATCAATGTGGAAAAATGTACAGGCTGTAAACAATGCGAAAAAGTATGTGGTATGCAAGTAAAAGTTACTGAAAATATAAATTCTTTAGAATGTATACGTTGTGGAGAATGTAAAAAGGCTTGTAGTTTTAATGCTATTGAATCAGGTTTTAAAATTAATTAATATAAGATAAAAAGGAGGAATTTTATTCCTCCTTTCATACTGTCAAAAAACCTATTTTTAAAACTTTAGATAACGCTGAAGAGTAAAGGGAAACAAAGAGTTTCCCTTTTTTAATCCGTAGACAGAATTGACTTCTGTCGAGGAAAACAGCAGGTTTCAAGGAATTTATGACGATGGAACCTGTCTGTTTATACATACAGTATAAATTCGTCAAAATCCTGATTTTGACGAGAGTGTGTCGACTTTTTCGACACACTCAAAGGAGGAATTTTATTCCTCCTTTTTAAATGCAGTAATATATGTTATGATTATTATAAGTAATTAAGTGGAGGTTGTTTATATGAAAATTTCTACAAAAGGAAGATATGCTTTAAGACTTATGTTGGATATAGCAATAAATGATAGTGGTGAACCTGTTAAACTTAAAGATGTTGCAAGACGTCAAAGTATATCTATAAAATACCTTGAAAGTATAGCTTCTGTATTATCAAAAGCTGATTATATAAAAAGTATAAGAGGAGCACAGGGTGGATATAGATTAACAAAAAGCCCTTCAGAATATACTGTTGGTAGTATTTTAAGACTTACAGAAGGTAATATGGCACCTGTAGATTGTTTAAGCAGTGAAGAAAATACTTGTGAAAGGGCTTTAAATTGTACAACATTAAGAATATGGAAAGAACTTGACTGTGCAATAAAAGGTGTAATTGATAAATATACATTAAGTGATATGGTGGAATGGGAAAAAGAAAAAGGATATGACTACTTTATATAATTAATTAATAAAATAAAAAAACCCCTAGATTTTAGGGATTTTTAAGTGCCGGTGGCCGGACTCGAACCGGCACGGATTGCTCCGCCGCATTTTGAGTGCGGTGCGTCTGCCAATTCCGCCACACCGGCATAATGCATATTATACAGAAATAAACTGCTTTTATATAATATCATAGTAAATTTAAAATTGCAATATGTTTTTTTAAAATACATGGATATGCTGGAACATATTATAAATTTTATTCGTCAAAACAATGTGATGTATTATGATTGTGACAGGAGGTTTTAAAAGATGTCTGATGAAAAAACAGATATTCTTATAAAATCGGCTTTAGAGGGGGATATGAGGTCTTTTGAAGAACTTATATATCAATATGAAAAAAAGGTTTATAATGTTGCTTTAAGAGTTTTTAAAAATCCAGAAGATGCTAAAGATATTTCCCAAGACGTTTTTATAAAGATATACAAAAATCTTAATAAATTTGATAATAAATCATCATTTTCTACTTGGCTTTATAGAATTACAACAAATACTTGTATAGATGAACTTAGAAAAAGAAAAGGTAGAGAAACAATTTCTATTGATAATGATATTGAAGATGATGAAGGAAGTTTTAAACGAGAATTTGCGGACAATGAACCTACACCAGAGGAAAAAGTTATTTCTAAAGAAGGCGAAAGTGAAATTATAAAATCTATGAACACACTTTCTGATGAGCATAGGACAATTATAGTTATGAGGGATATAGAAGGTCTTAGTTATACTGAAATATCGGAAGCTATAGGTATTTCAATAGGTACTGTTAAATCAAGAATATCTCGTGCAAGATTGCAGCTTAAAAATATTATTTTAAAAAATAGGGAACAAAAGGATTTTCAAATCGTCAATATAAATGAAAGGAGGGCAAGATAAAATGGAGTGTAAAGATTATTTTGAGCTTATGAATATGTATATTGATGAAGAAATTTCAGAAGCTGATAAAAATAAACTTATTAAACATATAGAAAGTTGTGAAAGCTGTAAAAAAGAGTTTGAAGAACTTAAAGAAATGGTAAATATATTAAGAGAAGAACCATTAAGTGAACTTCCTTTAGGCTATCACAAAGAACTTATGGAAAAAATAAATAATGAAGTCAATAATAAAGTTGTTACTCTTAAGCCTAAAAAGAGTAAAAATAATATTTATAGATATTTTGGACTTGTTGCTGTGTTTGCCCTTTTTGTTGTAGGTGGAAATAAAGCAGGACTTTTTGATATTAAAAATGGTAAATTTGAAAATATGCCTTCAAATGTTGTTAGTGAAAATACGAATGATGTAAATAATAATGTAACAAATGAAGATATTATTGATAAATCATCAGAGGTTGTAGAAAATAGTGTAGAAAACACAAATGCTGATGATAATGAAGTAATATCCAAAGCTAATGATAGTACTACAAAAAATGAAATTATAACAAGGAATAATACTAATATTATAAACGAAAATACTGATACTACTAATACAAATGATAATATAAATAATAGTACAAGTGATAATATAACAAATGAAAATAATAGTGTAGAGAATAATGTAACAACAGATAATATAATAACACAGGAAAGTGATATGCCTAAGACGGCACAAAGTCAAACTCCACAAATAACAAGTTATAATATGGAATCTAATGATAATGGGAGTAATGAAAAAATATTAGGACAAAATTCTGTGGCAAAAAGTGCAGATTTTTCTGGTATAGAATCTGTAATAACTAATATAGAGTTAAACAATAAAAATAGCACAGAAGATTATAATTTTATAATAAACACTGCTAATGAATATAAATGCACTGTAATAGAAGAAACAGATTTAACTAAAATAGAAGTGCCTAAAGACAGTTATAATAGTTTTGTAGAAACATTAAAATCAAAGGATGTTTATATAATAGAAGAAACTAAAGAGAATTTAACAAATTCATATGCAGAACTTAATGAAAAGCTTTCCAATATAGAAGAAAAAATAGATGGTAATGAAAACTCTAATGAGCTTTTAAATGAGGCTTCTGAAATATCAGAAAAAATAAAAAATATTGAACATTATAAATATTTTTCTGATATTTATGTATATAAATAAAAGGGGGTTTTATTATGAAAAATATTTTTAAAAAATGTATGGCTTTTGTTGTGGCAGGAGCTATGACACTTGCTTTTATGGGCACAACAGCCTTTGCAGGCGACATTGCACAAAAAACTATAACTGTTAATGGAACAGGCATAGTTAAGGTAAAACCTGATACTTGTGATATTTCATTTACAGTACAAACAAATAGTAAAACAAGTAATGAGTCACAGCAGGAAAATGTTAAAGTAACAGAAAATGTTATTAATTCATTAAAAAATATGGGCATTAGTAGTGAAAATATAATAACATCCGGCTATTCTGTATATCCTGAATATAATTATAATGAAGAAACACATAAAACAACAATAACAGGATATAACACAACAAATAGATTTACAGTTACAACAAAACAGATTGAAAAGGCTGGAGAAATAGTTCAAACTGCTATTAATGCAGGTGCTACAAGAAGTAGTGGTGTAAGTTTTTATGTTGAAGATACAAATAAGTATTATGGTCAGGCTCTTAAAAGTGCAGTTTTAAATGCTTCAAATAGTGGAAAATATATTGCAGAGGCACTTGGAGTAAATATTACATCAGTATTAAGTGTTACAGAAATACAAAATGGAAATTCATATGAAGTTTATAAAGAAAATGCAGCATTATCAGATATGGCTATGTCAGAAAGTACAAGTAGTGGAGCAGCATCACCTAATATAACATATGATGATATAGAAATACAGGCTAATGTAACGGTTGTATATGGATATTAAAAATTTTTAGGTATGGTTATTAACCATACCTTTTTATATTTTGAATATTTATACTTTTTATGATATACTAAATTGTATAAATTTAAGATTTAGGTGATATAATGCTAAAAAAATATAAAACAATATTAAATCAGGCAGAAGCAGAAATAATAGAAAAAAAATCAAGATTTATTGCTACTGTAAGACCTGTAAAAACAGAGGAAGAGGCTCGTTTATTCATCGATGAAATGAAAAAGAAATATTGGAATGCAACACATAATGTTTCTGCATATCAGATAGGTGAAAGAAATGAAATACAAAGATGTAGTGATGACGGAGAACCTCAGGGTACAGCTGGAAAGCCTGTACTTGATGTGCTTGCAGGAGAGGATATAAAAAATACAGCTATTGTTGTTACAAGATATTTTGGCGGAACACTTCTTGGAACAGGTGGACTTGTGCGTGCCTATGGAAAGTCTGCTAAAGAGGGTATACTTTCGGCAGGTATAGCAGAAATGATATTATATAGAAAATTTAGTATTGTTACAGATTATCCAACATCAGGTAAAATACAATATGAAGTTTTACAAGATGGTCATATAATACATGATACTGTTTATACAGAAAATGTTGAATTTATAGTTCTTACAGAAATTGATTTCGCAGAAAGTTTTTATAATAAAATGATAGATATTTCTAATGGTAAAGCTGAAATAAGTAGTATAAGTGATATTTATGGTGTTTGGCTTAATGGAAACTTAGAATTAAAGGAATAATAACTTGTAATATATCGTAAAAAATGATAAAATGTAACGTGGAAAAATTTTTAGGAGGGTATTTATGTCAGGACATTCAAAGTTTGCTAATATTAAACATAAAAAAGAAAAAAATGATGCTGCAAAAGGTAAAATATTTACTATGCTTGGAAGAGAAATTGCAGTAGCTGTTAAAGCAGGCGGCCCAGACCCTGCAAATAACGGAAAACTTCGTGATGTTATAGCAAAGGCTAAATCAAATAATATGCCTAATGATACAATAGAAAGAAGTATTAAAAAAGCAGCAGGTGCAGAAGATGGTGTAAATTACGAATCAGTAACATATGAAGGATATGGTCCAAATGGTGTTGCTGTTATAGTTGAAGCACTTACAGATAATAGAAATCGTACTTCTGCAAATGTTCGTAATGCCTTTACAAAAGGTAACGGAAATATGGGTACAAGTGGTTGTGTATCTTTTATGTTTGACGAAAAAGGTCTTATTGTAATTGATAGAGAAGAAGTTGAAATGGAAGAAGACGAGCTTATGATGACTGCTATTGAAGCAGGTGCAGAAGACTTTGCAGCTGAAGAAGATAGCTTCGAAATTACAACAGCACCTGATGATTTCTCAGCGGTACGTGAAGCTCTTGAAGCAGCAGGAATTCCTATGGCTTCAGCAGAAGTTACAATGATTCCTCAGACATACACAGAACTTACAAACGAAGAAGATATTAAGAAAATGAATAAACTTCTTGACCTTCTTGATGATGACGATGATGTGCAGAATGTTTACCATAATTGGGATGAGTAGTCAAACATGATGACATAGTCAAAAAATCCCGAGAAATCAACGTTTTCAGAGGTTTTTTTGAAGCATTTTTAGGCTTAAAAAAATTCGATTTTCATAGATGACATGGCAAAAATTAGGTGAAAAATCGATTTAAAGCGATGTGATTTTAAATTCACATCGCTTTTTTTGTACCTTAAAATATATGTCA
>DXZA01000084.1 GCA_019415525.1 Tyzzerella sp.
ATATTATTATAAATGTATTGTTCCGAATAATAGAAAAGTATCGTTCCGATAGTGTTGATATTGTTCCGATAATAATATATACTATTTCTGAAAGAGAGGTGTAGTATATTTTGTATATAACAGTAAAAGAAGCTTCAAAAAAATGGGGGATTTCAGATAGACGAGTACGTAAATTATGTTCTGAAGGAAAAATTTGGGGAGCAATACGTGAAAGTGGGATTTGGAAAATACCATTGGATGCAAATAAACCAGAAGATGGGCGTATAAAAAAAGTAGAAAATATTCTTGAAATAATTGATAGGAAAAAGAAAGAACTTGATTCTAGACGACCTTTGACAGAAGGTGAAGTAGAGCGTTTAATGGAAGAGTTTACAGTAGAGTATACTTATAATTCTAATGCTATCGAAGGAAATACTTTGACACTTAGAGAAACAGACTTAGTTCTACGTGGTTTAACAATTGATAAAAAGCCGCTTAAAGACCATATGGAAGTAATTGGACACAAAGAGGCATTTGAATTTGTGCAAGATTTAGTAAAAGATAAAATACCAATATCAGAAAATGTAATTAAACAAATTCATTATTTGGTATTGGCTGACAAAAAAGATGACCGTGGTGTTTATAGAAGAGTTCCTGTAAGAATTATGGGAGCAGCTCATGAACCTGTACAACCATATCTTATTGTTCCTAAAATGGAGCAATTATTAGAAAAATATCATAACAGTGAAGAACATATAATAAAAAAACTTGCATGGTTTCATATAGAGTTTGAAGGAATTCATCCGTTTATTGATGGTAATGGTAGAACAGGAAGATTACTTGTTAATTTAGAATTAATGAAGGCAGGATATCCACCTATTGATATTAAATTTACAGATAGGATTTCTTATTATAATGCTTTTGATGAATATTTTGTAAAGAATAAATTAAATACAATGGAGAATTTATTTGCAGAATATGTAAATGAAAGATTAGATACTTATTTATCTATGTTAAATGATTAAAATAATTTAATAATTTTATATTTAGTGAAAAGAAAAAAATCTAGAATGAAAAATAAAAATTCATTCTAGATTTTTTTCTTTTCATTAATTATTTAGACAAATCAGGAAACAAAGAAACCCAAATTTTTTGAAAAATAACCTTACACCAAGGGATAAGTGTTTCCATATGTCATACTATTTATATCGTCATGATAGGATAAGTAGTCAAACATGATGACATAGTCAAAAAATCCCGAGAAATCAACGTTTTCGGAGGTTTTTTTGAAAGGTTCTTAGGCTTAAAAAATTCAATTTTTATAGATGACATGGCAAAAATTAGGCAAAAATTCTATTTCAAGCGATGTGATTTTAAATTTACATCGCTTTTTTGTACCTTAAAATATATGTCAAAATTTAACAAATTTATTTTATAACTATTTTTTAAAAAAATATTTCGCAAATTATGATGAAAAACAACAATCATAATCATAATTAAACAATATTTTTATATTAATATATGGTTAATTTTTAATATAAGTAAGTTTGTTAAATATTTATTAATCATAATTTTACATTTTTTATACAGAATTTTATATTAATTTTACATTTTGTATGTAATATAATGACGTAAATTTTATGTTTTTATTTATGAAAGAGAGGACATATTTAATGAAAAAATATGAATTAAACAGACTTGCAAAAAAATATGCATCATTAGTCTTGACAGGAAGTCTTGTGTTATCATCAGTGCCTTCAGCAATGGCTGCCGAAGCTAGTATGATTTCTGGAAATGAAAATCAGTTAGAAATAACAGAAGAAGTAACAGATGATAAAAATACAGAAACTATAAATGAAACAGCAGAAACTATAGAAGAAAAATCTACAGATGAAATAAATATAGAATCAGAAGAAACTTTATATTATACAGAAGGTTTTGAAGCAGAAAGTCTTAGTTTGCAACCAGGAGAAACAGAAAATGAACTTAATATTACTTGGTATGCAAAAGGTTCAATAGATGATATAAAAGGAAAAGCTAAAATAAAATATAATGAAACAATTATTGATGCAACAGTAACAGAAATACAAATGCCTACAAATAATGTAAATCAGTATGATGGTTATGTTGTATGTAAAGGAACACTTACAAATCTTGAACCAGATACAGCTTATACATATCAGTTAACAGTTGATGGAAATATATGGTCAAAAGAATATACATATACAACACCAAAAGAAGACACATTTACTTTTGCATTTACAAGTGATCCACAGATAAAAGAAAGTAATGATTTTGCAGCTGATAAAACAGAAGGTGGCTGGAGTTCATATGATGAGAAAAACAGTACAGGCTGGGAAATTATGATGGGAGAAATCGCTGAGCAAAATGCAACACTTGTAGTTTCAGCAGGTGACCAAGTTGAAGACCAAAGCTGGGGTATAAAAAGTGAATATGACGCATTCCTTGCACCAGAGGAACTTTCATCAATAGCATATGCACCGGCAGTAGGAAATCATGATAGACACTATATGTTTGATGATCATTTTAATTTACCAAATGAAATGGAAATAGGTGAAGGAGACAATGAACTTACACCTGTTTATACAACATTTAGAGGACAAAACTCTGGTACAAGCTTAAGCCATGGTAATTATACTCAAGCAACTGATGAGGAAATAGAAAATAATACAGATACAAAAGGCGTTACACCAAATGAAGATGGTAAATATGATTATGAAGAACGTCGTATAATGGAAACAAAAGGTAATTATTATTATCTTTACAATAATATGCTTTTTGTAACTCTTAATACAGGAGCATATCCTGGAACAGAGAAAGAAGCAGCAGAAATAATTGAAAACTTTAGAAAAACACTTCAGTCAGCAGTTGATGAATATAGTGGACAGTATGACTGGCTTGTTGTAACACATCATAAATCAACTCAAAGTGTTGCAAAACATGTAGCAGATGCTGATATTGAATATTATGTTGATGCAGGTCTTGAAGGACTTATGGATGAATTTGATGTTGACTTTGCACTTGCAGGACATGACCATGTTTATGCTCGTAGCTATGCACTTTATGATCAGGAAAGAGTAAGTGAAAGACTTGACCATTTCCATGACAATGAAGGTACAATATATCTAACAGGAAACTGTTGTAGTGATATGCAGTATTACAATGTTTTTGAAAAAGTTGATAAAGCTGATAACGAGGATTATCCAGTACTTGCAAATGGCTTAACAGGTTCACAGGCATATCTTTCAGGTTTAAATGCACCAGAAGATGAAAAAGCAGGTTATCTTCCTTATGGCAATCAAGAATATAATCAGGAATATAAACCAAGCTATGCAATATTTAATGTTGAAGGCGATACAGTATCTGTAAAAGTTTATAATCTTGACGGAGACAGCACAAATCCAGATAGCGTATTTATAGATTCATTTACTGTAAGCAAAAACGCTGATGGTGGTAAAAAAGTAACAGGATATGATAATTCAGATTCAACTATTAAAGCAACTCAAATTGCACGATATGATTCAGGTATGACAAATGCCGATGGTGGAGTTATGGAAATAGTTGATTATAACTATAAAACTGGTTGGGCATATTTTGTAAATGGACAGACAGGAGAACTTGTTGCAATTCCATTAAAAACACTTGAAGAAAAAGAAAATGTAGATTTACTTGATGGAAATGATATTGATGTTAAATCTCTTGTTGAGGATGAAGGATTTACATATGGAGATATGACATCTGTTGCAGTTTCTCCAGATGGTACAATGCTTACAGTAGCAATACAGGCTGAAGGATATAATGCAAATGGTAGAGTTGCAATTTTCAAATGTAATGATGACGGTACTCTTAAATTTATACAGACTATTGAAACAGGAGTACAGCCGGATATGGTTACATTTACACCAGATGGAAGTAAAATACTTACAGCAAATGAAGGTGAACCAAGAGAAGGTTATACATCTGAAGATCCAAAAGGAACAATTACAATTATAGATGTAGAAACAAAAATACCTATAAATGTTGATTTTACAGCATATGATACAGCAGAAGCAAGACAGTCACTTGTAGATAAAGGAATTGTTATAAAGAAAAATACAAATCCTTCAGTTGATTTTGAACCTGAATATATTGCATGTACAAATAATAAAGCATATGTAACACTTCAGGAAGCTAATGCTGTTGCAGTTATAGATATTAATACAAATACAGTAACAGGAATACATTCATTAGGCTTTGAAGATTATAGCAAAGTATCTGTTGATATTGATAAAAAAGATGAAACATATGTACCAAAAACATATGAAAGTCTTAGAGGTATACGTATGGCTGATGCAATATCAGTTTATACTGTAAATGGTACAGACTATATAATCACAGCAAATGAAGGTGATAGTCGTGAGTGGGGCGATTATATAAATGAAAAAGAAGTAAACTTTAAAGATGTTGAAACATCTCCAACAGGAAAAATCACAGCTGAAAATAGTGGACTTACAGGTAAAGTAGTATTCTTTAATTCAGAAGATTATGATGGATTAAATTCTGAAAATGATTATATTTTTGGTGGTCGTTCGGTAACAATGTTTAAAGTAGAAGATAATGGGATTGAAGAAGTATTTACAAGTGAAGATGATTTTGAAACTATTACTGCAAAATATCTTCCAGAATATTTTAATTGTTCAAATGATGACATTACAATAGATGACCGTTCAGGAAAAAAAGGTCCAGAAGCTGAAACTGTTACAACAGGAAAAGTAAATGATAAACAGTATGCTTTTGTAACACTTGAGCGTATTGGTGGTGTTATGATATATGATATTACAGACCCTACAAATGTTAAGTATGTAAATTATATAAACAGTCGTGATTTTACAACAAATGTTTCAACAGATAATTCTCCAGAAGGTCTTAAATTTATTGAGGCTTCAAAAAGTCCAACAAATGAAGCACTTCTTATGGCTGCTTGTGAAGTAGGTGGAACAGTAGCAGTATATGAACTTGAAAAAGGAAAAACAGGCGGCTCTTCTTCAGGAGGCAGTTCTTCTTCAGGAAGTGGTTCTTCTTCAAATAGTTCTTCTTCAAATGAAGAAAAAGAAGATGAAGTAGAAAAAGAAGAAGTAGTAGTAACAGAAAATACTGTGGATAGCAGTAAAAATTTCAGCGATGTAACAAAAGAAAGTTGGTTTTATGAAAGTCTTAATTATGCAGTTGAAAATAACATTATTTCTGGTATAAATGGAAATTTTGAACCTAATACAAAAACTACAAGAGCTATGGTTGTTGCAGTTCTTCATAGATTAAGTGGTAATAATATTTCTGATGTTAAAAATATATTTACAGATATAAAAACATCAGACTGGTATTATAATGATATTATATGGGCAAATGCAAATAACATAGTATCAGGTGTTGGTGACTCTAAATTTGCACCAAATGATAACATAACTAGAGAACAACTTGCAGTTATGATTTATCAATATGCAAAATTAAATGGTTTAAATACAGAATTTAGTACAGGATTAATAGATAATTATTCTGACAATAAAGAAGTTTCAAATTGGGCAGCAGAAGCTATGAATTTCTGTATAGAAAAAGGAATATTTACAGGAAAATCATCAACTGAACTTGCACCAAAAGATACAGCAACAAGAGCTGAACTTGTTACAGTAATATATAATTTATCAAAATTAAAATAATAAGTCAAAAAATTATATATAAATATAAACAAGGTGAGCCTAAAAAGGTTCGCCTTGTTTAATATAAAAATCTTATAAGTTTTTCAAAAACAGCCTAAATATTTCATTGTCAGTTTCAATATCACGAGTAGTAAGAACTAGACTTAATTCTTTTATCATAACTTGTAAAAAGAATTGAGCAAAGGAAGTTGCAATAAAATGTTGAGCAAGCATCAACTGAAATGCTTCAAATTTTTCTTTGCCAACAATATTTATAAGTTTATTTTCTGTTTCTTAAAACTCTATTACATCAACTTCCTTACAACAATGATAGTAAATTTCAGTTGTAAAATCAGAAAGTGATTTCTCAATAATAGAGTCTGCCACAGATAATATTAAAAGATTTTCATTTGTTTCAGGTTCT
>DXZA01000085.1 GCA_019415525.1 Tyzzerella sp.
GTTATTAGTTACATATAAAAATATTTTTTCATATATTTTATTAAATTATAATAATTAAATTATTAAAATGTAATTTTTTATATTGAAAAATTTTACAAATTATGTATAATTATATTTATATAGAAACTAATATTATTGATTTTATGTATAAATAATATTAGTAGTTATATTTTAATCAAAAGGGGGAACAAATTTATGAAAAAACAAGCAAGAAAAATGATGTCAATGTCACTTGCTGCAGCATTAGCATTGACTTCTATGCCAATATCAGTATTTGCTGAAGATACAGCTTTAAAATCTCCGATTGTTGAAAATGTAGATAAAGAAGAGCAACCTGTAGTAGAAGAAGAAACTACAGTAGAAGAGCAGCCTGTAGTAGAAGAAGAAACTACAGTAGAAGAACAACCTGTAGTAGAAGAAGGAACTACAACAGAAGAACAGCCTACAACAGATATAAATTTAGTTGATATTCAGTCAATTGAAAAAGAAGCTGAAGCAGTTAAGAAAAGTGAACTTCAGACATTAATTGATAATGCAGAAGAAGGTTCAACAATAAAACTCGAGGCTAAAACATATACATTAGATAAATCTCTTATTATAAATAAATCAGTTAACATTGTGGGAACTGAAGGTACAGTAATTGATGGAAGTAATTCAGTATATCCTGTTTTTGGAAATGGAAGCAATGCATATTGTTTTAATTACTCTATTCTTGTATATGCTGATAATGTAACAATTTAGGGTGTAAAAATTATTGGAAAAACATCAGCTATTGGTGTAGGTAATAATGATACAAGTAAAACACCATATTTTGCAGATGATGAAAGTAAAACACCATTATATAGTAATTATCCAACAGATGGTCATGGATATGAAGGCTTTACTTTAGAAAATTGTGTAGTTACTACTGCTGCTGAAAATGGTGATATAGGCAATGCATCTTTAATTCAGCTTGATGGTTCTAATGCAACAATTATAAATAATGTTATACGTGATGTAACATGTGGTTTTGCAAAAGTTAAAATTGAAAAATTAAATTGTACAGTTAAAGATAACATGTTTATAAATGTTGACGGAACTGGCGCTTTAATTGCGACAAAGTGGGATCAGACACCTCTTACAAATGTTATAGAACCAAATATACAGTGTCATGCTTATGTTGAAAGCGAAACTGAATTAACTAATGCACTTGCTACAGCAGAAGATGGTGATAAAATAATTATTGCTGATGGAACATATAATGTAGGTACACTTCGTGTTGATAAAGCAGTTAGCTTTGAAGGACAGGGAGAAGATACTATAATAGTTGGTTCTATTAATTATTATTGTGGAGACTATGAAGGTGATATAAAAGTATCAAATCTTACAGTAAAATCACCTGAAAATAATACTAAAGACCAACAGGCTATATGGTGGAGCTACAATACTGCTAATCCTTTAGATGGAGCTAATTTGATAGTAGAAAATTGTACTGTAGTAGATTATCTTTTTGGTATTGGTGTAAACTCCAGTACAGAAAATTGTAATGTTTATGTAAAAAATCTTAAATTAGACAATGTATGGTGTGGCTCTAATGTAAGCGAAGGAGCTGGCAACACAATCAAAGAATATAGCATTACAGATGATAGTACAGTTGTTTATGAAGTACAGGTGTTCGGAAATTATAATGCATATTATAAAACTTGGGAAGATTGTGAAAAAGACACTAATCGTGAAAATCCTGCATTAAATAGCAATGATAAAATGCCTGATATTTCTAAAAATAATTGGCCTGCTGTAGCTGAAGTGAATGGATATTATTATGGTACTTTAGAATCAGCAGTAGCAAATGCTAAAGAAGGCGAAACAATCAAACTTAAAGCTGGTACATATGATGTAGGTACACTTAGAATTTTAAAACGTATAAATATTCAAGGTTCAGGTGCAGAAAATACTATACTTAAAGGTAACTTAATTTATTCTGTAGATGCAGAAAATGAAACAATGTCTGTATCAAATGTTACACTTCAGGCTGATGATACAAATAATGAAAAAGCTATTATTTGGAGTATGCGTTATGATGCTAACCATACAGGTACACTTACAAACTGTACACTTAATGTATCAGATTGTATAGTTAAAGGCTATAAATATGGTGTTACATTAGATACAAATGCAAATAGTTGTACCTTAAATGTTGAAAATACTAAATTTGAAAACATTTGGTGTGCTATCAGTAGTAAAGAGGATAGTGTAGCAGATATAACTTTTGAAGAAAGTACATCAGATGGTGAATATGTAGTTCAGGAATTTGGTACAGAAGATGGCGGAAATAGCTATTATGAAACAATAGATGATTATAAAAATAAAGAAAACGGCACTTCTGCTGATGAAGCCGGTATATATGTTTCAACTAGTGAACAGTTACAGAATGCTCTTGCAACAGCAAAAGCTGGAGATACAATTAAAATTGGTGCTGGTGAATATGAACTTGCAGCAAATCAATGGGGTGGCACACCTGTAAATCTCATTGGAGCTGGTGTAGGTAAAACTATAATTAAAGATGCTCTTTGGAGAGGTGGAGCTAACGGTAATGTTATTACTGGTATTGAAACACTTTCTGTTGAAGGAATTACATTTGTAAATGAAGATGGCATTAATAATTGGAGCAATGTAGGTCTTGGATTTACAAATATAGATGGTTGTACAATTACTGTAAAAGATTGTGAATTTGATGGTTGGCAGTATGGTGTTCATATGAATGGTGCAAACCCTGGAACTACTGTTAACTTTGAAAATATTGATTTTAATAATACATTTATTGCTATGTCAGCAGGTATAAGTGAAGGTACAGGTATTGGAACTATCAAAAATGTAAAAACAACAGATGGTGCATTAGCAGTTCAGGTATTTGGCAATGATGATTACCATTACTATAGTGTAGATGCATTCAATACTGCAAGAGGTAGCGAACTTACACCTGCAATAGAAAATATTAATAATAAAAACCTTGTTGAAGGTGTAGATTATGAAGATGTTGATGGTGCACTTAAAGGATATGTAATAACTGAAGGAGAAAGTATTCAGGGTGCAATTGATAAATTAAGTGCAAGTAAAAATATTGTAGTTGTTGCTCCTGGTACATACGATGAAGATGTTACATTTAATGATAAGAGTGTAACTGTTAAAGGTAGTGGAGAAGATACTATATTTAGTGGTTGCTTCAATACAACAAATGGTGGAACTAATGCAGATGCATTTAAGTCAGACCAGAAAATTGTAATTGACGGTTTTGCATTTACTGGTAATGGTTTAAAAGTTGGGGCAACACACTATAGTACAGTTGGAGAATTAGTTGTTCGTAACTGTACTATGGAATTTGGAGAAAACTTAGAGGGTAATACATCTAATGGACGTAATCAGCTTAACTACTTTGTAAAAGTTTCAAGTGTAAGTCCAGACGCTAAAGTAGTACTTGAAGATAACGTTGTTACAGGAAATCCTCCAACATTAGACGGTACTAGTTGGATATATCCTATACAGCTTTGGGGTGTAAAAGATGTAACAGTTACAGGAAATGAAATTTTACTTGGTACTGAATCAGCTGAACATCCAATTGATGCAATAAATGTTTCTGTTATGAATGATGAAGCTAATGTTACAATTTCAGATAATATAATTGAAAATTGTAAAAATGGTATCAATGTTTCAACTTGGAAATTAAATGGTACAAATGAAGATACAGGAGCATATACAGGAAATGTTACAATAAATGATAATGAACTTAAGAATGTAACTGGAGATAAAATTTCTATTGGTGCAATAGAAAAAGATTATCCTGATTTTAACGGTAATGTATCTGCAAGTGGAAATATAGATGAAAAAGGAAATGCTGTTGTACCTAAGATTGTATTTAGTCAGAATGAAGAGGCTTCAATAGAAAAAGCAGTTATCAATATAATATCTGATGGAAATACATTAGAAAGACATGTAGTTGATAAAGGTGATGAATTTAAACTTCCAGATGCACTCAGTAAAACTGGATACAGATTTATGGGTTGGTCAAGTGAGGAAGGAACTATATATGATGAAAATTCTAAAGTAACAGTTACAGAAGATGCAGAATTTA
>DXZA01000086.1 GCA_019415525.1 Tyzzerella sp.
GACACGGCCCTTTCACGGCTGTAACCCGGGTTCGATTCCCGGTTGGGTCATTTCTTTTTAATTCAATATGCCGATGTGGCTCAATTGGCAGAGCAGCTGACTTGTAATCAGCAGGTTAACGGTTCGAGTCCGTTCATCGGCTTTTTAATGTGGGTCTTTAGCTCAGTTGGTTAGAGCATCCGGCTCATAACCGGACGGTCCTGGGTTCGAGTCCCCGAAGACCCACCATTTTGAATTAAAATATAAAATTTAATATGGCTCAGTAGCTCAGTTGGTTAGAGCGCCGGCCTGTCACGCCGGAGGTCGAGGGTTCGAGCCCCTTCTGAGTCGCCATATGGGAGTTTAGCTCAGCTGGGAGAGCACCTGCCTTACAAGCAGGGGGTCACAGGTTCGAGCCCTGTAACTCCCATTTTTCTATATATATGCCCGAGTGGCGGAACTGGCAGACGCACAGGACTTAAAATCCTGCGGGGTAAAACCCGTACCGGTTCGATTCCGGTCTCGGGCAGTTTCTAAAGCATTAAACTTATGTTTAGTGCTTTTTTTATTTAAATAAAAATAAAAAACAGGGAAAATCCCTGTTTTTAATATCTTATCATATCTTCTGTTATATCTTTTATTGAAAATGCTCCACACATAGCCATTGTATCTTTAAGTTCTGTACCAAGTTTTTCAATATATAGTTTTACGCCTTCTTTATCTCCACCGTATACTGCTGTTACAAATGGTCTACATATAAGTACACCATCTGCACCCATTGCAAGGGCCTTGAATATATCTGTTCCTGAACGTATTCCTCCATCTACAAATATTTTCATACTTCCATCAACAGCTTTAACTATTTCACTTAAAACTTCTGCAGTTGCTGGGCATTGGTCAAGTACACGTCCACCATGATTAGATACAACTATTGCTGAAGCTCCAGCTTCTTTAGCTTTTAACGCACCCTTTACAGTCATTATTCCTTTTACTATAAATGGAAGCTTTGCTTCTTTTACTATTTCTGTAAGTTCTGATACTGATTTACTACCTGCTGGTGGAGTAAGATTTTTAAGAAAAGGAAGACCTGCTGCATCAATATCCATTGCTATGGCAAAAGCACCAGATTCTTTTGCAAGATTAAATTTTTCTTTTATTGTTTCTATATTCCAAGGCTTAACTGTTGGAATTCCTATACCATTGGAATTTCTTATTGCCTTTGTTGCTGCAATCATTACATTTGGGTCTGTACCATCACCTGTAAATGCAGCTATGCCATTTTCAGCACAAGCAGATACAAGAACATTATTATATGTAGCATCATTATATTTATCACTATAATGAAGAGTTACAGCACCTACTGGTCCTGCAAAAAATGGATAATCAAATTTTTTGCCGAAAATTTCAATGCTTGTATCAATAGGTTTGTTTTCGCATATAGTATCCATATTTACTCGTATATCTTGCCATTTTGAATAGTTTCTTATAGCTGTATCTCCTACACCTTTTGACCCTGGACCTGGTATTTTATTTTTGCAAGCTATACCATTACATATTGGACAGGCTTTGCAAAGTTCTCCTATATTTTTTCTTGCAGTTTCAAGTACTTCATTATAGTTCATAAAATAATCCTCCTTTTAATATCACTTTAAAAATAATTATATCACTTTAATAATATTATTTATTAAGAATTTATTAAAATAATTTATTCTTTATAGAAATTTTTATTTATAGATTTTATAATTTAATTGGAACTAATATATATTAATTATAGTCTAAATTAGTAAGGAGGGATTTTTATGAAGTATTATATTAGTAGAATTGTTTCATTTTTTTCAGCAGTAGTTCTTGCTTTAGGTGCATTTAATGTAAATGCTTTTGCCTATACAGAAAATCGTATTACAAATCAAGTTAGAGTAAAAACAGGAACAGAACTTAATGAAAATACAGCTCCAAAACTTATTATAGAATCAAGCCAAGACCATAACGATGATTTTAGTTTTGAAGTTTATCTTAATAATGCAGAATGGTCTGATAAATATTCAGAAAAAGGGATTCTTGAAACAGGTATTGAGTATACAAAAATTTCAGATACAAGAATAATTTTTAATGTTGATATGGATGTATTTGATGCTAAGTCAAAAAATATTCAAATACCTCTTTATACAATAATAGATGACTTTGGTGATGCAACAGTTGGTATAAATTCAAAAGGTTCAGGTGTATCAGAAAATGAATACGTATTTGCAACAGCAGGTACAAGTGATATAAAAATATATAATGAGCCTATTGAAAATATGAAAGAAAATGGAACTATAAATGAAATAAAAATTGAAGATAATTTTAATTCAAGTATAAAAAGTGGTACTAAATATACTATAAAACTTAATGGTGGTTTCACATTTGCAGAATTACCAAAAATGGATAATGACGGTAAATATTCTAATAAAACCAGTATAGAATTTGTTGATAGTAGTAAAAAAGCTGTTGTTATTACTGTTACAAAAGCAACTGATTCTGGTATAGGAAGTATTACGCTTACAGATATAAAGCTTAATACTGAAAATGCTTCTTATGGAACTATAAAAGCTGAATTTACAAATAGTAACGGAGGAAGTGCAGATATTAATCTTGGTACTTTTGGAACTGGTAGTGAAACAATTTCCGAAATAATCATAAACAATAATATAAGTTATAATGATGATAAAGCTTTATTAACAGGAACAGCTACAAAAGGTAAAATTGTAGTTCTTAATATTGATAATAAAGAAATAGGCAGAACTAGAGTTGATGATAATGGAAATTGGAAATTTGAATTTGAAAAATCATTAATAGATAATAATAGCCATAACATTCAATTAGGTTATTATAATAGTGAAACAAAAGATATTTATTATACAAAAACATGGGAATATAATAAAAATAATAGAAATACTATAGTTTATGCTATAGGTGCTCAAGGGTATGTATATAATGGAAAACAAGTTGTAACTGATGGAGTATCATATATTGATGAATCTGGAAGAACAATGATACCATTAAGAACATTTTCAAATTCAATGGGAATAGCTGATACAGATATAAAATGGAATGGAGAAACAGGCGAAATAACAATAAAAACAAATAATGGTGATATTTCACTTAAAATTGGTGGAACAACAATAAATTCTCAAAATGGTCAAATACAACTTGATTCTCCTGCTGTAATAAAAAATAACCGTACTTATATACCTTTAAGAGGTGTTCTTAATGCTTATGGTATTACAGATGAAAATATTGAATGGAGTCCAAGTGCAAAAACAATAACTATTTTTAAATAAATAATATTATAATAAAGAGGGTTGTTTTATTACAACCCTTTTTATATTGTGTTTGTTTTAGGTATGGTCTATACTTTTAATAAGGGTTTGTAATATACATTAGAAAGGCGGATTATATGAAAAATAAGCTATATTTTAAATTTTCAAAAATGTATTTATTCTTTTTTTTAATTTCTGTTTTAGGTTGGATTTATGAAGTTTTTCTTGAAGTTGTTGTATATAAATGGGGGTTTTCAAATAGAGGTGTCCTTACAGGACCATATTGCCCTGTATATGGCTGTGGAGCTATTGCTATATTATTTTGTTTAGAAAAGCTTATGAAAAAGAAAATACAAGCATTAAAGATTAATATTACACCTGCTGTTATATTTGTAGCTATTGTATTTATTACTACTGTTATAGAGCTTATTGCAAGCTATATTATGGAATTTACAACAGGTTCTTGGTTTTGGGATTATACAAGATTTAGTTTTAATTTTGAAGGAAGAATTGCACTTAATCCAAGTATACGTTTTGGTATTGGTGGTATGATTATATTATATATGTTGTATCCTGTTTTTGAAAAATTTATAAAATCAATAGGTGAAAAAAGAACAGTTATATTTGCAATAATTACATCAATTATTATGCTTATAGATGCTTTGTTCGTTTTTGTTATTTGAAATGTATAAAAAATTTAAAAATACTGATTTTAATTATATATTGTCTTTGTTGATTTTGAGGTTGAAATGTGATACAGTTTTTTATATTGAAAAATTTTAGTTTAATAGGGCTTTTTGCCATAGGAGGATATATAAAATGTGTGGTTTTTGTGGTTTTACAGGACACCTTATAAATAGTGAAGAAATTCTTACAAAAATGATGAATAAAATAATTCACAGAGGGCCTGATAGTGAAGGAAAACATATAAATGATGATGTTGCAATGGGATTTCGTCGTTTAAGTATCATAGACCTTGACAATGGTTCACAGCCTATGTATAACGAAAATAATGATATTGTAATAACATTTAACGGTGAAATATACAATCATCAAGAACTTAGAGAAGAACTTATTGCAAAGGGTCATGTTTTTAAAAATAATGCAGATACAGAAGTTCTTATTCATGGCTATGAAGAGTATGGTGAAAAACTTCTTGATAAAGTAAGAGGTATGTTTGCTTTTGTTATTTGGGATAGCAAAAATGAAACTCTTTTTGGAGCTAGAGACTTTTTTGGTATAAAACCTTTTTATTATGCAGAAATAGACGGACAGCTTGTATATGGTTCAGAAATTAAAAGTATACTTGAATATCCAGGGTATAAAAAAGCTGTAAATACTACAGCTCTTGAAAATTACCTTACATTCCAATATTCAGTTCTTGAAGAAACATTCTTTAAAGGTATATATAAACTTATGCCTGCTCATTGTTTTACATTTAAAAAAGGCAAAATGGAAATAAAAAGATATTGGGAACCTGTTTTTGAGGCTGATGAAAATAAAAATCTTGATGAGCTTGTTGATGAAATAGATAATGCAATGCAGGATTCTATTAAAAAACATAAAATAAGTGATGTTGAAGTTGGTTCTTTCCTTTCAAGTGGTGTTGATTCAAGTTATGTAGCTGCTTGCTTTAAAGGTGATAAAACATTTACAGTAGGTTTTGATTATGAAAAATATAATGAAATAGATTATGCGAAAGCTCTTTCAAAAAAAGTTGGTATAGATAATTATAGCAAACTTATAACAACTGATGAGTATTGGGAAGCAATACCAAAAGTACAATATCATATGGACGAGCCACTTGCTGACCCTTCTGCTATTGCACTTTATTTTGTAAGCCAAACAGCTGCAAAACATGTTAAAGTTGCTCTTTCTGGTGAGGGTGCAGACGAGTTCTTTGGAGGATATAATATATATAGAGAGCCACATTCTCTTGAGCCTATTACAAAGCTTCCTATGCCTGTAAGAAAAGGTCTTGGAAAAATTGCTAAGGCTATACCTTTTAAAGTAAAAGGTAAAAACTATATTATAAGAGGTAGCAAAACTTTACAAGAAAGATTTATAGGTAATGCTTTTATGTTTAATGAAGCAGAAAGAGAAAAAATTCTCAAAAATCCTACTGGAAAATATAATCATACAGAGCTTACAAAACCTTTCTATGATAAAGTTAAAAATCAAGATGAAGTTACTCAAATGCAGTATATAGACATTCATTTTTGGCTTATAGGAGATATTCTCTTAAAAGCTGATAAAATGAGTATGGCACATTCTCTTGAAGTTAGAGTACCATTCCTTGATAAAGAGGTATTTAATGTTGCAAGAACAATACCTGTAAAATATAGAGTTAATAAAGAAAATACAAAATATGCAATGAGAATGGCAGCACATAGATATCTTCCAGATATGGTTGCAGAGAAAAAGAAACTTGGTTTCCCTGTTCCTATTCGTATATGGCTTAAAGAGGATAAATATTATAATACAGTTAAAAAGGCATTTACAGGAACAGCAGCAAGAGAATTTTTTAATGTTGATGAAATAGTAAAACTTCTTGATGACCATAAATCAGGAAAAGTTGATAACAGTAGAAAAATTTGGACAATATTTATGTTTGTACTTTGGCATAGAGAATACTTTGGAAAAAAAGTAGCTTAACAAAAAATACGATACAGTATTACTGTATCGTATTTTTTATTTTTAAGTTTTTTTTAATACAATAATTATAATGTATAGTTTATAATTATGTTAATATAAAATATAGAAAGGAGATGTGCATGAAGAAAATATATTGTTTTTTTATACTGATATTATCTATATTTGTAGGTTGTTCAAATATAGATAATATCAGTATGGATAATAATAAAAATATAGAAGAGGTTGAATTAGAGGAAAATTTGGATATACAGTCTTCAATTTCACAGGAAAAAACTTCCGAAGAAAATGATATAGATGAGAGTAGTACAATAATACAAGAAGAATATAATGATGGTGTTTCTGTTAATAGGCAAAGTATGTCTGACGAGTTTTATGTAATGACAAAACCAGTTGATGCTGTTATAAGGTGTATGTATGAAAATAATATGGAGTATAATCCTAGAAATTCAGAGTTTTTTTGGAAAGCATTATCCTATTTTGTTGGCAGTTATGGTATAAACCATGAACTTGCAGAAGTTGAATATGATAAGGTTAAAATACCAAGTAATGTTGTACAAGAGTTTGCAACTATACTTTTTTATGATTATGATGACCTTTTACCTATACCAGATAGTATTAAGGGTGATGTTACTTATGATGATTATTATGGTGGATATATATTTAAAATAAATCCTTCAACACTTTCTTATGCATCTTTAGAAAGTGTTGAAATAAATAAGGACGAGTATATTGCTATAGCAGATTTTTATACAACAGGTAAAAATAATGTAGAATTAACTAGTAAATGGAAAATAAAAATGGTTGATAACCCTTATGTAAGTGGTATATATAATCCACATTATATTTATACAATAAAAAGTATTGAAAAAGAACAATAAAAAAGGGTTGCTTTGCAACCCTTTTAATCTACATATTTTTTGATAACATTCATTACTTCATTGACACCGTTTGAAAGATTACTTTTTTCCATAGCATCAATAAAAGATTGTCTATTTTCATAAAGACTTCTTATAGCTCTTTCAAGAGATGCATAAGTCATATCTTCTTCTTTAAGTACCATTGAAAACCCTTGTTTTTCAAAAGAAGCAGCATTTAATATTTGGTCACCTCTACTTGCATTTGCAGAAAGAGGTATTAAAAGATTTGGTTTTTTAAGTGCGAGAAATTCAGAAATTGAATTTGAACCTGCTCTTGATACTATAATATCAGCTGCTGCCATTATATGTGGTAATTCTTCTGACACATATTCAAATTGTTTATAGCCTTTAGTTCCTTCAAGTGTTTTGTCAACATTACCTTTTCCACAAATATGAACAAGGTCAAAGTCCTTTAAAAGTGTTTTTAATGCACCTCTTAATTGTGTATTTATTTTTACAGAACCAAGACTTCCTCCCATCATCATTATGATTGGGCGTTCACCTGTAAATTTGCATATATCTTTTCCTTTTTCAGGATTGCCACAGAAAAGTTCATCTCTTATTGGAGTACCTGTGTTGATACCTTTATTTTCCGGTATATATTTAAGAGTTTCTGGGAATGTTGTACATACACATTTTGCAAAAGGCATTGCTATTTTATTTGCAAGACCTGGTGTTATATCTGATTCATGTACAACAACAGGTATTTTGTTAAGCTTTGCACCAAGTACAACAGGAACAGCTACAAAACCACCTTTTGAAAATACAATATCTGGTTTTAATTTTCTTAAAAGGAAATAAGACTCTTTTACTCCTTTTACTACTCTAAACATATCAGTTATGTTTTCTTTTGAAAGATATCTGCGTAATTTTCCGGTAGGTACAGAATAATAGGATATATTTTCTTTTTCTATAAGATTTTTTTCTATACCATCTTTTGTACCTATATATGATATTTCAAATCCTTCTTTTTTTAGATAAGGTAAAAGTGCAATATTAGGTGTTACATGGCCTGCTGTTCCGCCACCTGTTAAAACTATTTTTTTCATTGTTTTATCAACTCCGTATATACAATTAATATTATATTTTATATTATAATATCAAAGTTTTAAGATTAGTTCTATTAAAAAATAATATTTATAGATAGTTTATACAAATATACAAATATTTTAATATTATTATATTTATGTTATAATAAAAAGAATATAGATATTTAAGTTAGGAGGTATTTTTATCAGATACAAAGTTTTTTTAATTTCTATAATATCAGCAATGCTTTTATTTTGTGGATGTACAAAAAATGAAACAGTACAGCCAGAAGATGAAACTATTAAACAAGAAAATGTAGAGGAAACTCAAAAAGAGCCAGAAAAAGAGGAACAGTATTATACTAATTATAATGCAACAATTGAGTTTGTTCCTGAAACTTATTCTTTTAAAACAATAGAAAAAATAAATTATAAAAATACAACAGGTAAAAAACAAAATGAACTTTATATGAATGTATATGGAAATGCTTTTACAGAAAATGCAAAACAGAAACCATATCTTTTAGAAGATGAAACTTCTATTTTTCCTAATGGTAAAAATTATATGAATTTTAATATAAGCTCACTTACTGTTGATGGAAAAGAAGTTACTTATAGTATAGACGGTACATCTTTATGTATACAACTTTTAGAAGCACTTGAAAAAAATGCTGAAACTGAAATAACAATTCAGTTTGAAGTATCAATACCAGATATGCATTATGATATTGGAAGAAATCAGAATGTAATATGGGCAGGAAATATTTTACCTGTTATGTCTGTATATGATAATTCAGGTTGGAATAAGAGTGAATACTATCCTTTAGGTGATAGTGTATATAATGATATAGGTAATTATACAATAGCTATAAAAACACCTGAAAGCTATAATGTAATAGCAACAGGAAGTGAAGTTATAAATGTTTCTGAAGGTGTTAAAACAACTGTTATAGATGCTAAATTCACACGAGATTTTGCATTTGCTATTGGTAGTGGTATGCTTACAAAAACTGTTCAAACAGATACAAGTGGTGTTAAAATAAATTTATATTATTACACATATGATGATGAAAAAGCCACTGCTATATTAAATCGTACAAAGGAAACATTGGAATATTATATTGAAACTATTGGTAGTTATCCATATAGCCATATAGATGTTGTTGAATGTAGTCTTTATAATAACAAAGATACACAATTTACAGGTATAGCATTTATTGATGAAAGTTGGTTTATGCCTGAAACAGATTTAAGTATAGCTATGTTAAACTTTAATTTAGGAAAACAATGGTTTTCTGAAATAATAGGTTCAAATGGTGTAAAAGAGCCTTGGCTTAGAGCAGGGTTTGAAAAATTCCTTCAAAGATTGTTTGTATATGGTGAAGATGGAATAGATGAGGCTATGGAAATTGAATATGCATCATTAAAAACAGCTCTTGAAAGTGAAAAGCATATAGAACTTTATAATAGTCTAGATACCTATAAAACAAGAGAAACTTTTGAAAATGTTCAGGTTAGAAAGTCAGCTATGATGATGTATGCTCTTTATAAAGAAATAGGTTCTGAAAAATTCAATGAAATTGTAAGGGAATATTCTTTAAAATATTCTTTTAAAAATATAACATCAAATGAATTTTTTAATCTTTCTGAAGATGTTTATGGCAAGAGTCTTTATGACCTTTTTAATGATTGGGTTAACGGAAATAAACTTCCAAAAGTTAATTTTGAAACAACAAAAGAGAAAACAGAAGATTTAGAATAAAAAAACCGGCTTGTGCCGGTTTTTTTATATTTTTCTAATTTTATTTTTGAGAAAAATGGCAGAAAGAATAAAGTAAGTTTTAAAAAATTCCTGCATATACATAAAATAAAAAAGGAGTTTTCCAAATGTACCCATATAACATCACCTCAGATTATAAAAAAAATATTAATATAAATTCAATAGAAGGAGAAAAAGCCAGAGGTAATAATATTTTTCAAGATAAAAGACTTTTACAACTTATTGAACTTATAGCGTGCGAAACAAAATCTTTATCAAATTATTTTAATAGCATTTATAAAAATATATCTGATACAAAAAATAAAGAGCTTATAAAATCAATATACCTTGATACTGTAAAATCAAGAAAATATATTGAAGATATATATTTTAGGGCTTCTAATGAAAGAGTAAAATATAACTATGATAATAATAAAAAAGTTAGTGGAAACTTTATTAAAGATATAGAAAATAGCATTATAAATCTTTATGATTATAGTAGAGATATAAGGTCTTTATATGTTCTTTTTGATGATTATGAAATAAAAGATTTAATTATGGAAATACTTTCTGATATTCATGGCGATATAGCTATTCTCAATTTTATATATATTAAAAGCTCTAATAACATGTAAAATTTTACCTTTATAAATTTAGCTATACAACAAAAACAGTAATTCATTTTATTGCACTATTCACCTTTTTATAATACATTTAATGTGTTATACTGTTTAAATGGAAATACTAATGAAAGGTAGTGTAAAAATATGAGCGATTGTATATTTTGTAAAATAATAAATGGTGAAATTCCGTCAGCAACTATATTTGAAAATGATGAATTTAAAGTTATACTTGATAGATTTCCAAGTGGAGAGGGACACGTTCTTATTATACCTAAAAATCATGTAGCAAATATTTTTGAAATTGATGAAGAACAAGCAGGAAGACTTTTTGCTCTTGCTGTAAAAGTTTCAAAAGTAATGAAAGAGGTTTTTGGTTTTGAAAATATGAATGTTCTTCAAAATAATGGAACTGTTGCAGGACAGACTGTATTCCATTTCCATATGCATCTTATACCTAGATATGAAAATGATGGTATAAATATTAAATGGAACCCTACTGAGCCTACTGATGATGAAATAGAAGCTGTTAGAAAAAAACTTGCAGATAAATTTTAATATAAAAAAACTGCTAAATTTATTTTAGCAGTTTTATTTATATCATTTTTAGTTTTGAAATTCTGACTCTCTTGTTGCTTTAGCAAGAGAGAAATAACCGTCTAACATTCCTTGTGTAGCAGTAATAGAAACATCATAGGAACTTTTAAATGTTCCTTTTTTCCATACTATGGAATTGCTTGAATAAGGTTTAACTGTTACAGTTCCTTGACCTTCAACATATAATGTTGCATTGTAAGGCAAATTATTTGCATAAAAAGCTTTTCCATATGGCTGACTACTACTTAAATCAATAGTTACCTCAAAACTAGTACCACTTGAAACTCTAAAATTAGAATAATCATGGGAAACACTACGATTTTCTATATCAGTAGAATTTTCCTCTGAAATGTTTTTTGTTGATATATTAGTTTTTTCTAATGGTTTATATTGAAAAAATAATATAATTAAAACTATAAAACAGATAAATATTATAATACTTAATAATTTTTTAAACTTCATATTTATCACTCCTATATTATTTTACATTATTTATGATTTTATCATATAAACTTACATAAAATATGTCAATGCCCATATTTAATAAAAATTACAGTTGTTTTATGTTGTTGACAAATCTATATTAAAATAATAAAATAAGTAAATTGAAATACAGATGAAAGGATTGTTTATATGATTAAAAAAATATTATTAGCTGCTATTATGGCGACTATGGTACTTTCAGGCTGTTCATCATCAAATGGTGACAAAAATGCAGATAATACAACACAAAATGAAGAAACTGCAAACAATGATACTAATGCTGAATATGAAGCATTAAAAGAAAAACTTCTTGGTGGTGGAGAAAACTTCCCACAGCTTGCTGAGCCTGAAGAAGGTGAAGAAATCGCTATTATCAAAACAAATATGGGCGATATAAAAGTTAAATTATGTAAAGATGAAGCTCCTAAGGCTGTAGAAAATTTTGTTACACATGCAAAAGAAGGATATTATGATGGTCTTATATTCCATAGAGTAATAAAAGACTTTGTTGTACAAGGTGGAGACCCACAGGGAAATGGTACAGGTGGAGAAAGTATTTGGGGTGAACCTTTCGAAGATGAATTTAACCCTGATATGTATCACTTTAATGGTGCTTTAGCTATGGCAAATAGTGGTGCAAATACAAATGGAAGTCAGTTCTATATTGTTTCTTCCCCAACTATAAAACAAGGTTATTTTGATTATGTAAGCCAAGTAAAAGAAGAAAATGGTGAAGATGAACTTCTTGTAAATGGCAATACAAATAAAATATTTAGATTTAATTATTCAGATGAAGCAATAAATCATTATAATGAACTTGGCGGTTTACCAGAACTTGACTATGGATATTCTGTTTTTGGACAAGTATTTGAAGGTCTTGATGTTGTAACTGCTATAAATTCAGTTGAGACTGATGAAAATGATAAACCTGTAACTGATGTTATTATTGAAACAATAGAAATAGTAAATTACACAAAATAAATTTTTAAATTAAATATATGGTCTGCAAAGGCGCAGATTTTTAAATTCTGTTTATTATAAACAGGGTTTTAAAATCAGCTTTTGCAGACTTTTTTTGTTTGTTTAAACATAGTAGATAATGGAAAAATTAGAAATATAAATTTATATTAAAAAGAGAAAGGTGGATACAAATGGAAACAAAATATATTTTCGTAACAGGTGGGGTAGTTTCTGGACTTGGAAAGGGTATAACAGCAGCTTCTTTAGGAAGACTTTTAAAATCAAGAGGTTATAGTGTAACAATACAGAAATTTGACCCATATATAAACATAGACCCAGGAACAATGAGCCCATATCAGCATGGAGAAGTTTTTGTTACTGATGATGGTGCAGAAACAGACCTTGATATTGGACATTATGAAAGATTTATTGATGAAAATCTTACTGTAAATAATAATACAACAACAGGTAAAATATATTGGTCTGTACTTAATAAAGAAAGAAAAGGAGAATATCTTGGTGCTACTGTTCAGGTTATACCACATATTACAAATGAAATAAAAGACAGAGTATATAGAACAGCAAAAACATCACAAAGTGATATTGTAATTACAGAAATAGGCGGAACTGTTGGAGATATTGAAAGTACACCTTTCCTTGAAGCTATAAGACAGGTGGGAAGAGAAAAAGGAAGAGAAAATGTAATGTATATACATGTAACACTTGTTCCATATCTTTCAAAAGGTGGGGAAATGAAAACAAAACCTACACAACACTCTGTTAAAGAACTTCTTTCAATAGGTATTCAGCCAGATATTATAGTTTTAAGAACAGAACATCCTATTTCAGATGATATAAAGAAAAAACTTGCACTTTTCTGTAATGTTACAGATGATGCAATAATAGAAAATCTTGATGCAGAAAGTCTTTATGAATTACCTGTAATGCTTGAAAAAGAAGGACTTGCAGATATAACTTGTAAAAAACTTGGTATTGAAAATCGCACACCAGATATGACAGAATGGCTTGAAATACTTGAAAAAGAAAAAAATATTTCTAAAAAAGTAAATATTGCTGTTGCTGGTAAGTATGTTGAACTCCATGATGCATATATATCAATAGTTGAATCACTACATCATGCAGGAATACATCATGGCGCAGATGTAAATATACAATGGATAAATACAGAAGAAGTTACAGACGAAAATGCAGCTGAAATTTTTAAAGATACAGACGGAATACTTGTACCGGGAGGGTTTGGTGACAGAGGTCTTGAAGGTAAAATTTCAGCAATTAAATATGCAAGAGAAAATAATATTCCTTTCTTTGGTATATGTTTAGGAATGCAGTGTGCAGTTATAGAGTATGCAAGAAATGTTGCTGGACTTAATGGTGCTTTTACTGCTGAATGTGGCGAAACAAAATATCCTGTAATAGATATTATGCCAGAACAAAAAGATATTGATGATATGGGAGGGACAATGCGACTTGGTGCATACCCTTGTAAAGTTTCAAATAATTCTTTAACTTATAATGCTTATGAAAGCGAAATAATATATGAACGTCATCGTCACCGTTATGAATTTAATAATGAATATAGAAAAATTCTTACAGATGCAGGTCTTTTTATTGCAGGAACATCACCAGATGATAAACTTGTTGAAATAGTTGAGGTTAAAAATCATAAATGGTTTGTTGGAGTACAGTTCCACCCAGAATTTAAATCAAGACCAAACAGACCTCATCCTTTATTTAGAGATTTTGTAGGTGCTGCTTTAAATTAATAATAGATTAAAATACCGCCTTTTTGAATAAAAGGCGGCATTTTTATATGAATTTTATATTTTAAAAACGTATATTTATATAGTTAAGAAAATTTTAATAATATGTACAATGAAAAATGACGTATTTTATGGTATTCTTATAAGTAGTTAGTTTATAAAAGGAGGGGGAAATAAGTGTCTAGTGAAAATAAAATTGAAAAAATAGTTGTATGTATTACTGCACAAAGTAATTCTATAAGACTTATTGATAAAGCTTCCGAAATTGCAGATAAATATAATGGTGAACTACACATACTTCATGTTCTTCAAGGGAATAATGTATTTAATAACGAAAAAACTCTTGACCTTCTTAATGAATTATATATATATGGAGGAGGTAAAGGCGGAGTAATACATGCTTTTTGTAATGATGATGTTTGTGGAAGCATTGGCGAATTTGTAAAAAATGAAGAAATAACAAAAATAGTACTTGGTGAGCCTCCTGCAAATCCTAAAGAAACAGAAAGTTTTTTTGATAAAATAATAAAAAATATTCCGGAAAATATTGATATTATAATTGTAGAAAAAGAAAATAAATGAGAATTATAAGGTATTAAATGTTGTATGTATTGCCAAAAGGGTAGATATTTCCTAATGTATTTTTAAATTTATATTGCAATAACGGAGAATATATATTATTATTTCAATTATGTGTAAGTTTAATTTTGTTTTAAAGGAGAGTAATAAAAATGAGTTTATATGAAAATTGGATGAGCAAAGCCTTTACTAAAGAAGGTAGAAGCGTTGACGCTGTTTGGGATCAGTATCTTCCAAGAGAACAGAAGATATATGAATATATTATAGGTGAAAAAGTTCAGACTATCGAAGGAAAAGTTGCTGAACTTGCTGCAAGATTTAATATGACAGCTGAAGAAATCGTTGCTTTCGTTGATGGTATCAATGAAGTTATACCTGAAAGCTATGATATAAATTCTCTTACAGAAAATTCAGATGTAAAACTTTATGTTGATTTTGAAAAACTTTACAAAAAAATGGTTGAATATAAAGCAGAACATCTTTATACACTTCCACAGTGGGACGGTATTTTCGATTCACAGAAAAGACATGAGCTTACAATGGAACAGAAAAAATCACGTACTATCGTAAAAGGACTTAAAGTAGGACGTAATGACCCTTGTCCATGCGGTAGCGGTAAAAAATTCAAAAAATGTTGCGGGGCGTAATTTAATGGATACAATTTTGGCTAAAATCGATTGTAATGACCCCGACTTAAGCCAGATTAAAAAAGCTGCCGACATTCTCAAAAGAGGAGGGTTGGTGGCTTTTCCTACAGAAACGGTTTATGGTCTTGGGGGAAACGGTCTTGATGTTTCGGCATGTAGAAAGATATATGAAGCTAAAGGCAGACCTTCTGATAATCCACTTATACTTCATATTTCTGACATTTCTCAACTTGACCGCATTGTTTCAAATATACCTAAAAAGGCAAAATCTATAATGGACAAATTTTGGCCAGGGCCTCTTACTCTTGTTTTTCCTAAGGCGGATTGTGTGCCTAAGGAAATAACAGGTGGATTTGATACTGTTGCAGTAAGATTTCCTTCTCATAAAATAGCACAGCTAATTATAGAAGAAGCTGATATTCCAATAGCTGCACCAAGTGCAAATTCATCAGGTAAGCCAAGCCCTACAAGAGCCTCACATGTTGAATTTGACCTTTTTGGTAAAATAGATATGATTGTTGATGGAGGTCCTACAGAAGTAGGTCTTGAATCTACTATTCTTGATGTCACTGGGGAAACACCAATGCTTTTAAGACCTGGTGCAATTACTCGTGAAATGATAGAAGAAGTTATAGGTAATATAGATGTTGACCCTGCTGTATTTTCAAAGCCAACTAAAGATATTGTGCCAAAAGCACCTGGTATGAAATATACACATTACTCACCAAAGGCTTCTGTTATTCTTGTAAAAGGTAATATTGAAAATGTTATTAATGAGATAAATAGACTTGCTAAAGATGATGAAGAAAAGGGTATTAAAGTCGGAATAATGGCAACACTTCAAACAAAGGACAAGTATCTTTATGGAACTGTTCTTAATGTAGGTGACAGAGAAAACATTGAAACAATAGGAAGTAATCTTTTTAAGATGCTTAGAAAATTTGATTTTTTAGGCGTTGATGTTGTATATTCAGAAGTTTTTGATGAAACTGGAGAAGGTGCTGCAATTATGAATAGACTTAATAAAGCAGCAGGATATAATTATATTAATGTTTAAGTTTTAAGTTTTAGAAAGGACGTGTTTTTATGATAGCTTTAGGTTGTGACCATGGCGGATATGCACTTATGAAAGAGGTTATTGCATACCTTGAAAAAAATGGATTAGAATATAAAAATTTTGGAACATTTTCAGAAGAGTCATGTGATTATCCTGTTTATGGAAAAGCTGTTGCAAATGCAGTAGCATCAGGTGAATGTGAAAAAGGAATTCTTATCTGTGGAACAGGTATAGGTATATCAATTTCTGCAAACAAAGTTAAAGGTGTAAGAGCTGCTCTTTGTGGTGACTGCTTCTCAGCACAGGCTACAAGAGAACATAATGATGCAAATATACTTGCTCTTGGTGCAAGAGTTACAGGTGCTGGACTTGCACTTAAAATTGTTGACATATTTTTAAATACACCTTTCTCAAACGATGAAAGACATATGAGAAGAATAAATCAGATTGAAGACTAAAAAAAGGAGAAGGTTATTGTGAGTAAATTATTTGTTTCTACACATCCTCTTATATCACATAAAATGGCTATGTTAAGAAATAAAGAAACAGGAGCAAAGGAATTCCGTGAACTTATTTCAGAAGTAGCAACACTTTTATGCTATGAAGCAACAAGAGATGTGCCACTTTGTGATTGTGAAGTAACAACACCTATTACAACAACAACTTGTAAAGTTATAAGCACAGGATTTGCTGTTGTGCCTATACTTCGTGCAGGAATAGGAATGGTTGATGGAATGTTAAGCCTTATGCCTACTGCAAAAGTTGGACATATAGGTCTTTACAGAGACCCTGAAACTCTTGAACCTGTTGAATATTACTGCAAGCTTCCTACTGATATTGCAGAAAGAAAAGTATTTCTTACAGACCCTATGCTTGCAACAGGTGGTACTGCTGATGCTGCCATTGGTTTTTTAAAGGATAAAGGTGTAAAGGATATAACTCTTTTATGTGTTCTTTCTGCTCCAGAAGGTGTTGAAAGAGTACAGAAAGCACATCCTGATGTTGATATATATACAGCAGCTTATGACAATAATCCTTTAAATGACCATGGGTATATTGTTCCAGGTCTTGGAGATGCCGGTGACAGAATTTTCGGTACAAAATAAGTACCCTAAGGAGAGGATAAAAATTGGTGCATAACTGGGTTTTATATATTGCAGCTTTTGCCAGTGCTTTTGCAATAACACTTGTTACAACACCATTGGCAAAAAAGATTTCAATAAAATTAAAGGCTATTGATTATCCTAAAGATAGAGGTATGCATAAAAAGCCTATGCCTCGTATGGGTGGTATAGCAATTGTACTTGGTTTTATGATTTCTGTACTTGTTCTTATGCAGTATATACCTGATATAGAAACAAGACAGTTTGCAGGCTTTATGGTCGGAGCAGCCATTATAGTTGTACTTGGAATTTTTGATGATATATATAATCTTAAAGCACGTCTTAAATTTTGTGTACAGATTATAGCGGCTTTAGTTGTTGTATGTACAGGTACAAGAATAAATGTTGTTCTTTGGCCTTTTACAGCATATTTGCAAACTTTAAGCGGACCTATAACACTTATATGGATTATAGGTGTTACAAATGCCGTAAACCTTATAGATGGACTTGATGGACTTGCTGCTGGAGTTTCTTCCATAGCATCACTTTGCCTTATGGTTCTTTGTATACTTACAGGAAGTGAATCAGCAGTTGTTCTTACAGCTGCTCTTGCAGGAGCTTGTCTTGGATTTCTTCCAAGAAACTTTAATCCAGCAGAAATATTTATGGGAGATACAGGAGCTACATTTTTAGGCTTTGTACTTGGTGTAACAAGTATTATGGGTGTATTTAAAGGCTATGCAATACTTGCACTTATTGTAAGTATGCTTTCTTTGGGACTTCCTGTATTCGATACACTTTTTGCAATGGGTAGAAGAGCTATACAGCATAAGCCTATTATGCAGGCAGACAGAGGACATCTTCATCATAGACTTATAGACAGAGGATTTTCACAGAAACAGGCTGTTTTAATACTTTATGGAATAAGCTTCTGTTGTGGAATGGTTGCAATATTTATATCTTTAAGAGATATAAGAACATTTATAATAGTTGTTGCTTCTGTTTTAGTTTTAAGTTTCGTAATATATTATTTTAATTCATACATAAATAATAAAAAAGACGAATAAAAAAAAGGGTGCTTCGCACCCTTTTTTATTTTACCATATTAAATTTTTTAATCATTCTTATATCATCACCAAAAAATTCAAGGGATGTATAATTGCCCACAATTCTTGATACAATTCTATCGCTATATTGATTTATAATATCTTCCATAGAAAGGTTTGTTGATATTACAACAGGCTTTTTATTTAAAAGACGTGTATTTATAATATTAAAAAGCTCTGCACTTGAAAGTATAGTTGAAAACTCTGTGCCTAAATCATCAATTATAAAAAGGTCAACAGAAAGTATATCGTCCATATAATGAGAAGGTATATCATCTTCACTTATACGATTGAAACGGTCTTCTTCTATAAGTTTAAAAAGCTGTGATGCAGTAACATACATTACAGTTTTACCGCTATCAAGAATTTCTTTTGCCATACAATTACAAAGGAATGTTTTCCCCAAACCTGTTTTTCCATAAAGAAGAAGGTTTTGGAATGACTTTCCGAAATCCTGTGTAAATTTCATACATATTGCAAGTATATCTTGAATATTTTCCCTTGGAGATATATTTTTTTCCGGATTTTTTTCAGTAGAATAATATCTAAGGTCGAAAAAGTCAAAGTTTTCAGTTTGTAATGTATCTTTTAAATTAGACTGGTCATATGCCTTGTCAACAAGACGTTGTTTGAAACAAGCACACTCAACGCCATCAATAAATCCCGTATCATGACATTTTTCACAATCATATGAAAGCTCAAGGAAATCATTTGGAATATCATGTGCTTCTAATATATCTTTTTTTTCAGCTTTAAGCATAGCAGTATTTTCTCGAAGTCTTTGAGATTTTTCTATATAATCCTGAGGTCTTTCTAAAATGAGTCTTGCAAGACGAACACCTGTAATATTAATTTCCCTATCTATTTCCGCAAGACGAGGAAGTTTTGAATATAAATCAGTCTGTTTATCACGAAGAATAGCAGCATTATGGTTTCTTACTCTTTCCATATCTCTAAGGACTTCTCTATAAATCTGACTTTTTGTTGACATTTAAAGTCACTTCCTTTCATTATTTTCTTCAAGCTGTTTTTTAATATGTTCTCTTTCCAAAGAACGAAGTTTTTCAAAATCCCAAATACGCTGTTCATAATTAACAAAACGGTTCTTTTTGATAGTATTAGCAGATGAGCTTTGGGAATAACTTGATTTTTCTTTTTTTGACTGGGAATATTGTTTATCAAGTCGGTCAATATCGGCTTTTGACTTAACATTTTGATTGTACCAACCTGTAATAATTTTATCAGCATAAGGGAACCCTGCTTTTCCAGTAGAAATAAGAGTTCTTTCGCAAGCTATAGTAATAATATCAATATTCATTTTATACTCAAAAAGCCATTTTTGGATAAATTTTTCCTCGGCAGGAGTAGGCAAACGATTTGTAATACCAAAGGCTTTTAAAATAGTTCTATATTCTTTATTATGAAGACGAATATAGTCAATAGCTTTTTTTGGAGTTGTAATATCTTTTTCAGCCCAATCCAAAGCAACAGCCTCAATATATTTTAATGAATAATGATTATTTTTTGTACAATAGGCAAAAAGAATTTCTATAACATCAAGAGGTAGCCTAAGCCAGTCATAAAATCCTAAAATAGTACTCATATCACTTTGAGTAAGCATTTTACCTAAATGACTTTGAGCAGTTGCAAAAAGATTTTTTATATTATCGTTTGTTTTAGAAAAAATATCAATTTCTTTAGGGGAATATTCTGGACGTTTTTGAGTAATTACTTTTTTCTTTTCTGTAATAGAAGGTATTTTAAAGAACTCATCACGAAAAGAAATTGAAAATGGATTTTCACAAAAGTCCAAAACACCTTCAGCAGAGAAGTATTTCCAAGCATTTATAACATCAGAAATAGGCAAACGCAAAGCAGAAGCTACTTCTTCATTTGTAATTTTTCCACCACCAGATAGTATACGACAAGCATATATATAAACAAGGCAGTATATATAGGGTGCTTTATTAAAATAAGTATCTATAAAGGCGTTTGAAACAGCAGTTACACCACCCTGTGTTTTAAAAGACATAAAAAAACTCCTTCTTATTTATATTTTGTATATACAGTTTAATTCATAGTAAAGACAATGTAAAGGGGCAGGGCTAATTGTGGATAAGTATGTGGACAACGTGGATAAGTATGTGGATAGGATATTATTTTTTGTGATATTGCTGTTGACTACCAATGAAATTTTACAAAAATGTTACAAGTTTAAATAAACCATTGAAATTTTTAAAAAGTCAAGCTATAATAATTTCAGCATAGAAAACCGTGGATATATGAAAAACCGTAAACATTAATGTAATAATTAAAATATTACAGTAATGTTACACTTAATGAAAAAATATTGACCAACGGGGTTCGGGGTGCTATAATGCAGTTTGTGAATGAGGGTGTTAGCCGGAAACAAACTCATACAAAAATAATAAAGGTTTTGAATTTAAAAGGAGGAAATACGAAATGAAGAAATTTATTTCTTTAGCTTTAGCTGCAGCTATGACACTTAGCTTAGTGCCAGTTTCAGCTTTCGCTTCAACAGACAACAGAATTTCAAATGTTGTTACAGTAGAAAAAGATACAGAACTTAAAGGTTTAAAAAGTGTTCCAACAATCCAGATAACAGATGATAAGGGCGACCTTAAAGCTGCTCTTAAAGAAAATAAAGCAACAGTATCATTTGAAGTAGTACTTGATGGTGCTGAATGGGTAGATGAAAATATGTCTGCTTCTAAAGTTACTGTATATACTAAAGATGGTGTAGCATTAGCAGTTACTGGAACTATTGAAAAGCTTACATCAACAAGAGCACTTGTAACTCTTACATCATCAAATGGTGATGAAAAACTTTTCAAGAATGTTACAATTTCTCTTGAAGGTGCTAAAGTTACAGGCGACACAGCTAAAGCAACAATCGACCCTAAAAACTCAACAGTATCAGCTGATACATTTACATTTGCTAAATCAGTAAATGGTTCAACAATTACAACAGTAGAAAAGAAAGTTGATATTCGTGACCAGGGTGCAATTAAAGATATCCTTATTGAAGAAACAGTTGCTGGTACATTTGAAAAAGGACAGAAAATTACACTTAAACTTAATAGCGGATTCAAATTTGTAGCTGATAAAAGCAATGAATGTGGTAGCATTAGTGTAGCATCAGGTACAAAAGAAATCATCAATGCTGGTGGAACAGCTAAGATTTCATATGATGGAAAAGATGCAAGAACTCTTGAAATTACACTTGGAGACAGCACAGAAACAAAAGTAGCTACAATCCTTAAACTTTCAGGAATTGAAATAGCTGAAGATGGTGCTGATTTCGGTAAAGTAGCTGAAATCACAGTAAGTGGTGCAGGAATTGAAAAAACAACTCTTGAAGTTGCTACATTAGTAGACTACGGAACAAGTATAACAGTTGCTGACAAAGACCTTCCAACAATTTACTCAGGTTCAGTTTCAGAAGATGATGACAATGAAACACTTAATGTAACACTTAAAGAAAATGCAACAGGTTCTTGGTTAACATCAAGAACAACAACTTTCAAATTCCCAGAAGGAGTTAAAGTTGTTAAAGCTGAATATGTAAGCAAAGATTCAGAAAACATCAAGAATGAAGGTAGCTTTACTTACAACAGCGACAAAACAGAAGTTACATTAAAAGGTGTTGAAGTTAAAGAAAAGCAGAAAGCTGAATATGTATTAAAATTTGACTTACAGGTTGCTCCAGATTTCACAGGTGACATCAAATGTACTGTAGGTGGAGCTGCTCTTGATAAAGATTCAGAAGTAACAGTTGCTAAAGCAGTTGCTCCTGTAACAGTTGAAGCTGCTAAAACATCAGTTGCTATCGACTACAGAAATGTAGCTGTTGGTGACATCACAGTTTCAGAAGCTAAAGCTGGACTTTGGAAAAAAGACCAGACAATTACTCTTAGAGCTGAAAACATGACATTTGAATCAGGTTTAAAAGCTGAAATTGCTGAAGGTGATGGAGAAATCAAAGATCTTAAAGTAGAAAAAGGTCTTATCACAATCACTGTTAAATCAGAAAGCTCAAAAACACCTATGAAAATTAAGCTCACAAATGCTTCTCTCTACTTAGACAGAACATTACCAGCTGGTGACTACGCTCTTGATTTAGTATACTCAGGTTCTAAAGACGTATTATTTGCAAACTATGACAAAGATAACACAGCACCTAAATTTGATACTGACAAAGTAACAGTTATGAAAGACTATGTAACAGTTGCTACATCAGGTCGTGACCAGGGAACAACATTCACAACATCAGTTGCTGTAACAATCGATTCAACAAAAATGGTTGTTGATGGTAAAGAAGTAACTCTTGATGTACCTGCTTACCTTTCAGCTGAAGGTTGGACAATGCTCCCAGTTAGAGCCGTAACAGAAGCTCTTGCTTCAGCTTCAAACAGCCAGCCAATCGACTGGATCGCTGGTAACCCAGGAACAATCATGATCTACTACGGAGATAAAACAGTTGCTATGACACTTGGTTCAAAAACAATGTACATCAATGGTACACCAGTTCCAATGTCAACAGCTCCAGTTATCGTTAACGATAGAGCATTCCTTCCAATGAGAGACCTTGGACGTGCTCTTGGTCTTAGCGACGACCAGATTGCTTGGGATGCAGCTACAAGAACAGCTACATTCAACCCAGCTAAATAATTAAATTTTAAAAATCACTACTGATATTCTATTCCGGCAGAAAAAAATGAATATTAGAGTTTGATGGGAAGCCTCTTTTGAGGCTTCCTTTTTATGTTTTACAATAAAAAAAGACCTTACCCTAATGGTAAAAGCCTTATTGACATAAAAATATAAAAATGATACTATAATAATACAAAGGGAGTTGTTTTTGGCAGTTCCCATGATGTTTGAGTATTAAAAAATAACCGCACATTTGGGCAGAGGGCGGTTATTTTTTATTGCATATATTAATAATTAAAATAGCAAAAGCTACAATAAATATAAGGAACTGAAAAAATTCCGAATATGTAATATAATTCATAAAAATCCCCCCTTTCCAAAAAGGGTAAGGGGAACCGCCAAGTCAAAAACAACTCCAATATACAGTATAATTTATATAGTACTATTTTTCAACACATCTCAATTTTTGTATAATTTCATTCTTACAAAATCATTACAAAATGCTTAATTTCCTTAATTTTAAAGCTTTTTTATTGTATAATTAAAACGGAAATATATATGAAGATTTTTTTGCTTTGTTTCGTATAGTTATTAAGGAGGAATTGTTATGAAAATTAAATCTGCTATTTTTGGCTTTATTGCCGGTGCTTTATCTATGGCTACTATTGGTACTGCTATTGGTGCTGATACTGTTGTTGTTGGTACTTTAAAACCTGATATTTCTTTTAAAGTAGATGGTGAAATTTCAAAAGCTCCATTAAGTATGGCTCCTATAAATTATAATGGTTATACTTATGTTCCTGTTAGATATATAGGTGAAATGCTTGGATGTAATGTTGAGTGGAATGCATATGGTAATATGGTTATTGTAGACTATCCGGAAGATAAAATAAAAGAAGTTGTTAGAGAAGTTGAAAAAATAGTTTATGTTGAAAAAGGCGAAAGTGCAAGTGGTACTGTTTATTCAACACTTCCTGTAACAAAGAGAACAGAAGATTTTGAAGTTGATATTACAGGTTTTGTAAGAAATGATACTGCAAATAAAACAAGTGTTTATGTTACAATGGAAAATAAACAAAATGAAAATATTCAGCTTGACCAAGATTCTTGTGTTCTTGTTGTTGATGGTAAAGAATATCCTATTACAAGCAGAACAGGTCTTCTTGACCCAAAATGGTATAACAATATAAAGAAATCTGATGGTGAGGTTGAAGGCTATCTTACATTTGACCTTGTTCCTGAAAATGTAAAACAGTTTACTCTTAAACTTGTTACTATAAAAGCAGGTAAGAGCACTACTACTACTATCAATTTTACAAAATAATTATTAGAAAAGAGATGAATTTTACACATGAAACAAAGTATTAAAAATTTAAGATGTATTCTTTCTGGAATACTTATATCTGCTCTTATGGCAGGAAGTGTATATGCAGGCGAGACTGCAAAAAGCGATACTGAAAATACTACACGTGTTATAACTTATGATGAGGCTATTGCCCTTGCAACTAAAGAAAATTCAAGTTTAAAAGAAATTACTGATAACCTTAAATATATTGATGATACAAAATCAGTTATGTTTGCAGGCTCAAATTATCCAATGCTTCCTGATGATGGAAGTAACTATCTTGTTACTGCTGCAAGATTTCAACAGCTTTCAGCTGTAAATAGTCTTAATACACAACAGAAAAATTTAGGTGTTACAAAAGAACTTACAAAGCTTTCTATTGAAGCAGGTGTTAAAGGTGAAATGACTACTATCACTACATTAGAAAAAAACTATGAACTTGCAAAAGAAAGTCTTGAGCTTGCAAAACAACAGGTTTCGCAAAAGGGTACTATGTATCGTCTTGGAATGTTGAGCTGGAATGACTATGAAAAAGCTATGAAAGATGTTGATACTCAAGAAGAACAGCTTAAACAAATTGAAATGTCAATTACTCAAGAATATAATTCATTTAAAAAACTTCTTGGACTTAAAGATGATGAAAAATTTGAAATAGAATATAATGTTGAGTATGAGCCAGTTGAAAAAATTACTGATATGGATTCCTTTGTAAATACAAAGATTTCAACTGACCTTGCATTGAAAATTGAAAAAGAAAATGTTAAGTCTGCATCTTTCGGTCTTAATCTTTTTATTGATACAGGAAATGGTACTGACTATGATAAACAAGAACTTAATGTAAAAACTGCTGAAAGAAATTATGCAGAAAGTGTAAAAGCTAAAGAAAATAGTATTAAAAATGCTTATATAGGTTTACAAAATACAGAATCACAAAGAGTTGTTCTTGAAAATGAACTTGCACAAGCAAAAAAAGACCTTGAAACTGCAAAAATAAATTATGAAGTCGGAAATATAACAAAAATTCAATGTGATGCAGCAGAATTAGCTGTTACAAAAGCAGAAACTGCACTTATGCAGAATACTCTTACACATGATGTAAGTAAATTTATGTTAGATAATACTTGTCTTCTTTCAGGAGCAACAACAACAGCTTCAACTAAATAAAAAATGAATAAAATCACTCTTTTGGAAAAGAATATTTCTAAAGGAGTGATTTTTTTATGGAGGAAAAACTTTTCTTATCCCTAAAAAGCAATATTGATTATATTAAATATATATTTTCAGATTGTGGGGATATTGTATATAGAGAATTTTTTGCAGGCTGTAATATGTGTCTTGTGTATATTGATAATATTACAAATAGCGTGTCAATAGAGGAGTCTATACTTACAAACCTTATGAATAGGTCTAATATGCATGGAGAGGGTAATGAATTTATTGACAGAAGCCTTTGGGAAGTTGTATCTGTAAAAGATGTAAAGAAGATATATACATTCCAAGAAGTTATAAATGCAATACTTTCTGGAGATACAGTTATATTATGTGATGAGGCAGATTCTGCTTTGCAGGCTTCAACAAAGGGGTTTCCCACAAGAGGAGTTGGAAGTGTAAAAACAGAAGTTTCTGTTCTTGGACCAAAAGATGCTTTTAATGAATCAATAGCAGTTAATATTGTACTTATACGAAGAAGAATAAAAGATACTAAATTAAAGCTTAAAAGAATGAAAATAGGTACAGGAACAAAAACAGATTTAGCTGTTATGTATATGGAGGGTATTGTCAACAATGAAATACTTAAAAATGTGGAAAAATCTCTTGAGAGTGTGGATATAGACGGAGTTTATGATAGTGGGTATATTGAACAGCTTATTGAAAAAGAATATAAAAGTCCTTTTCCTCAAATTCAAATTACTGAAAGACCGGATAAAACTGCATCATCTCTTATGGATGGAAGAATTGCTGTTGTAGTTGATAATTCACCCTTTGTAATACTTTTACCTGCACCACTAAATGAATTTTTCCAATCTGCTGATGATTATTATGAACGTTGGGAGATAATGAGTTTTATACGATTTATGAGATATGTTGGAGCATTTTTAGCAGTGTCACTTCCGGGGCTTTTTATAGCTTTAGCAGTATATAATCCTTCTGTACTACCTGTATCACTTGCACTTAAAATTGCCGGAAGTAGGCAGAATATACCTTTTCCCACAGCAGCAGAAATGCTTGTTATGGAAATAGCATTTGAACTTCTTATAGAGGCAGGTATAAGGCTGCCTTCGCCGGTAAGTTCAACAATAGGTATTGCCGGAGGTATAATAATAGGTCAAGCTGCTGTTGAGGCAGGTATAGTAAGCCCTATGATAATAATAATATCAGCTCTTACAGCTATATGCACATATGTTATACCTAACACATCAGTTACAGCAGGAATAAGAATATTTAAGTATATAATAATATTTACATCATCATTTTTTGGACTTTTTGGTTTCTGGATAGGTATACTTTTCCTTCTAATACATCTTTCATCAATAAAAACATTTGGAATACCTTATTTATATCCTTTTTGTTCAGCATCAGAAAATGGATATAGTGATTTAAAAGATAGTATTTTTAGATTACCTCTTTTTATGATAAAAAAACGTCCTGTTTATGCAAATAAAGAAAACAGGAAAAAACAAGGAGGTAATTAAATATGTTTTCTTCAAATAATAGAATTTCAATAAGACAAATGCAAATACTTATGATAGTAAATTCATTTGCCTGTATATTTACTGTATTACCTAAATTTCTTTCAGGAGCAGCAGGAAATATAGGATTTATACTGATACTTTTATCAGGGTTAGTTGTAGGCTTATTTGTTTCTTTTTGTTTAGGAATGATTGAAAGATGTAATAAGAACACATTTAAAGAAACTGTTGAAAGTATTTTTGGTAAAAAAACAGGAGATTTTATATATTTTTTAATGACAGTAAAAATGCTTGTTTCCGGTGGACTTATGCTAAGGATATTTTGTGAAGTTATAAGAGAAACAATACTTTTTAAAACTCATGTAAGTGTTACAGCATTTATATTGTTATTATGCTGTATTTATGCCCATAAAGGTGGTATGGAAGGTTTTGCAAGAACTTCTGAAATATTATTCATTACAGGTTTTATACCTCTTGTAGCTGTATTTTTTTGGGCAATAGCTGATACTAATTATACAAATATATTACCTATTTTCGATTTTAGAAATCAAAATATATTATATGGATTTATTATAAGTCTAAGTATATTTTTTGGTATTGAAAATATATTTGTTAATTACACTTATATAAATAAAAGTCATAAACCTAAAGATGTGTTTATAACTATTATTTTTATTTCTATATGTGCATCTGTTGCTTATTTTTTTACTATTGCAAGATTTGGATATATTACTTCGGCTTCAAAACTTTTTCCTCTTATAACAATGCTTGATACTATCGAAATTCCGGGAGCATTTATAGAACGACAATTTATATTTGTAATATGGTCTGTTATGGCATCTGTATTTGTATTTGTAAACTCAGCATTAAATTTTAGCAAAACATTTAATAGAAGTCGAAAAATGGCTATATTTTCATTAGTTATAGTATATTTTTCTTGTATGCTTCCATCTGAAATATTAAATGCTTTTGAAATATTTTTTATTGTAAATATTTTCGGAGGCCTTATGTTTGGTATACTATTGCCTTTTACTATGGCTTTATATTGCGTTAGTGGAGGTGTAAGCAAAAAATGAAACAAATATGTTTTATAGTTGTTATAATAAGTTTTATGCTTTCAGGTTGTATGGATAAAATTGAGGCGGAAGATAGAGGATATGTCATTACAATGGGAATTGATAAGGGTACTGAGTATAAATATGATATTTCTTTTGTAGTAGCAAAGCTTACTGACCAAGGAAATAAAGGTGAAGGTGAAGTTATAAATGTATCTGCTGATAATATTGTTGAAGCACTTAATATAGGTAATAGTCTTACAAATAAACTTCTTTATATTGGACAGCTTAAAACTGTAATATTTGGAAAAAGTATTTTTGAAACAGATAATTATATTAGTGATATATTAAGTCAGCTTGAGAATAACAGAGATGTAAATATAAAAACAATAGTACTTGGAACAGAAGGAAAAGCACTTGATATAAGTAATGCTATTGGAAGTAATGAACTTTCAGCAGGTATATATATATATGATTTTTATAAAAATTCCTCTGAAAAAACATCTTTTACAGAAAAAATAGAACTTGGAAAAATGATTTCGGATATAGATGCTAATGGAAGTACAGTAATTCCTCTTATATCTTTAGAAGAGGATAGTATAAAAATATATGGTGGTATTATAGCCGGTGAAAGTAATTTTAAAGATGTTATACCTGAAAAATATATGTTAAGTGATATATGGCTTAAAAATAACGGCGAAGGTGCTGTAATATCTGACGAAGAAGGAAGAGGTCTTACAATACTTGATAATTATTGTAAATATAGTTTTTCTGAAAAAGATAATAAAATAGTGTGCAATATAGAAATTGAAAGTAGAGGAAGTACAAATTTTGCTTTTGATAGAGAACAAAAGTATGAAATTCAAGAAAATTTTGAAAGTATAGTTGAAAATGACATACTTGAATATATTTATTTTTTAAGAGATACAGCTACTTGTGATGCTTTAGGTTTTTCTAATAAGCTAAAAAAATATAAAACAAATATTTATTATAAATATGGAGAAGAACAGTCTTTTTACAATATGGAGTTTGAAGTGGATTGTAATATAGAAATAAAAAGTACTGGTTTAGGTGGTTAATGTATATAATTATTTTTTGTGTCAATAATCCTTATTGGGGTGATAGATATGGAAAATATATACTTTAATATTATAAAAGTATTTGAAAAAGAGAAAAAATATATTATGTGTTCACTTGTAATGGGATTTATTATTGCTTGTTTGTTTTCACTGTATAATTCATATACATACAGTAAAAACATACAGGAAGGAATAGCAGAAAGTGTAGTTAGATTTCATGTTCTTCCAAATAGTAATAATCCTGATGATATAATTCTTAAATATAAAGTAAGAGATGCCGTATTAGAATATACAAATGAATTTTCTAGTGAGTGCAATACAAGAAATGAATTTATAAATAAAATAAATGAAAATATTGAAAATATAAAAACTATTGCTGAAAATACATTAATAGAAAATAACAGTAATTATGATGTTAAAGTATTTTTTAGTAATGATATATTTCCTTATAAAGAATATGGGAAAGTTGTTTTTCCAGCAGGAGAATATCTTGGACTTAGAATAGAAATAGGAAATGGTGAAGGTAATAATTGGTGGTGTGTTATGTTTCCTTCAATGTGTTTTACTGATGAAAATTGTACAGATGTAGAAAATGAAGGTATTTATAACCTTGAAGATTGTCTTGAATATGATGAGTTTGAAATAGTTACAAGTAAAAGTAGTAATAATATTGCACCAAAAATGAAATTTAAAGTAGTTGAATTGTGGCAAGAAGTAAGATTTGGAGAAGATAAGTTTGTTACAAACAGTGATAAATGAATATATCATCATATTTTTGGTTAATTCTGTTGTCAAGAGATACCCAAGTGAATATAATAAAAATAATGGTTTTGAATTTCCATTTGAAAATTATAAGTTTTTTAATATAGAGAAAAGAGGGGATTCTTTTGAATAAAAAGACAGTAGCTGTACTTTTTGGAGGACAGTCATCAGAACATTCTGTTTCCAGAGTTTCTGCAACAACAATTATTTCTAATATGGATAGTGAAAAATATTTTATAATTCCAATAGGTATAACAAAAGAAGGAAAATGGCTTATGTATAATGGACCTGTTGAAAATATTAAAAACGGTGATTGGGAAAAATTTGGTACACCTGCAATTTTAAGCCCTGATGCTGGTATGAAGGGTATTATAAAAGTTGTGGGAGATAAAGCAAAGGTTATACCTATTGATGTTGTTTTCCCTGTTCTTCATGGTGCTTGGGGAGAAGATGGAACAATACAAGGACTTCTTGAGCTTGCAAAAATTCCTTATGTAGGTTGTGGAGTTCTTGCTTCTGCTGTAAGTATGGATAAAGTATATACAAAAATAGTATGTAAAGATGCAGGCATACCACAGGCAAAATATACATGGATTTTTGCATCAGATATTGAAGACGAGGAAAAAGTATCAAATATAGAAAAAGAAATAGGTTATCCTTTATTTATTAAACCTTCAAATGCTGGTTCATCTGTTGGTATATCTAAGGCTCATAATAGAGAGGAACTTATAAAAGGTCTTAAACTTGCCGGTCAGTATGATAGAAAAATAGTTATTGAAGAATTTATAAATGCAAGAGAGCTTGAGTGTGCAGTTCTTGGAAATGAAAATATAGATGTTACAAGAGTTGGAGAAGTTCTTTCTGCTGAAGATGCAGAATTTTATGACTTTGATGCAAAATATAATAATCCTGACTCAAGAACAGTAATTCCGGCTAATATTCCTTCTGAAAAAGAAGAGGAAATAAGAAGTCTTGCAAAAAGAGTATTTAAAGCTGTTGATGGCTCTGGACTTTCAAGAATAGATTTCTTTATGGAAAAAGAAAGTGGAAGAATAATATTTAATGAGCTTAATACACTTCCTGGATTTACTTCAATAAGTATGTATCCAATGCTTTGGGAAGAAAAAGGACTTTTAAAGAAAGAACTTATAGATGAGCTTATTTCACTTGCACTTAAGAGAGATAACGGAATAAGAGGATAATTACTGGAGGTATTTTAATGGATAACAGACCGATAGGAATTTTCGATTCCGGTGTTGGTGGTCTTACTGTTGCAAAACAGGTTATAAAAGTATTGGGAAATGAAAATATAGTTTATTTCGGAGATACTGCAAGACTTCCTTACGGAAGTAAATCAAAAGAAACAGTAACAAGATTTTCAAAGCAAATAGTTAGATTTCTTCTTACAAAAGATGTTAAGGCAGTTATAATAGCTTGTAATACAGCAAGTGCAAATAGTCTTGAGGAATTACAAAAAACATTTGATATACCTATATTTGGTGTTGTTGTTCCTGGTGCTTCAGAGGCTGTAAAGGCAACAAAAAATAAAAAAGTTGGAATTATAGGTACTGTGGGAACTGTAAGAACAAATGCATATAAAAAACTTATATGTGATTATGATAATAATATAGAGGTATTTTCAAAGGCTTGCCCATTATTTGTTCCTCTTGTTGAAGAGGATTGGACAAATAATGAGATTACAAAACTTACTGCCCAAAAATATCTTAAAGAACTTCTTGATGAGGGTATAGACTCTCTTGTTCTTGGTTGTACTCATTATCCTTTACTTAAACAGTGTATAGGTGATGTTGTAGGTGAAAAAGTTAAACTTGTTGACCCTGCAAAAGAAACTGCTCTTACTGTTAAAAAATTCCTTACAGAAAATAATATGCTTAATGATGGCAAAGAGGAAAATCATCATATATTTTATGTAAGTGATTATACAGAGCAATTTGATGTTCTTTGTAAAAAAGCTTTAAAGAAAGTATATAAACCACATGTGATTAATATTGAAAGTTATTAAATAATAATGATTATCATTAAATAACTATTGTAATTCAAAAATATTAGTGGTATAATGTAACCATAGAAAGATAATGTTTGTATTTGATATATATAGGGAGGAATTACAATGCTTAATATAACATCTGCTAATTTTGAAAATGAAGTTTTAAAAAGTGATAAACTTGTAATGGTTGATTTTTATGCTGTATGGTGTGGACCTTGTAAAATGGTTGGTCCAGTTGTTGAACAGATTGGAGAAGAATATAAAGATTATTGCAAGGTTGTTAAAGTAAATATTGATGAAGCATCTGATATTGCACAGCAGTATAAAATTATGGCTGTACCTACAATAATGTTCTTCAAAAATGGAGAAGTTGTTGATACAACAGTAGGTGCTATTCCAAAATCAGAAATGGTTTCAAAAATAGAAAAACTTAAATAATGATAAAAAGGTGTTGACATAGTCAACACCTTTTTTTGTTATTTATAAAGTCTTAAACCTTCATTAGGCATATAATTTACATATACATTTTCAGGGAATACTGTATTATCAGATACATCAACATATGATACACCATCAATAAGAGTTACATTTTCAACTTTTTCACCTGATATTGTTGCACCTGTTTCTGGTGTCCAACCTATTTCAAGTCCTAAAGCTTCACCAACTGCTCTTAAAGGAATAAGAGTTTTGTTTTCTTCATTTATAATTTCTTTTGAAAGCTCAAAAGATTCACCATTTAAACGTACATCAGAAAGACTTTCCCCTTTAATAATATTAGTATATATTTCAGGTTTTAATGCATCTTTTAATTCATCAACATTAATATTAAATTTAGGTATACCAGATGCATAAGGTGCTATTTCATAAGGTGAAAAATATATTACTATATTTTTTCCATCGATATAATAATTAAATGTATCTTTAGAGTTTATAGTATTTTTTGCATCTTCAAAATAATTAGAGGCATTTTCATCAATTTTAGAGTTTATATTATCTTTTAATATTTTTATTCCATCAATACCATCTTTAAAAAGTTTATCAACAGTTAAAATTTCATTTGAATTATTAAAACCTGTATATGAATTTAAAACTGTTAATCCGTGAGCACCACCTGTATATATATAATTTGTAGTAACTACAGATGTTAAATCTCCGGATTTATAAATATCATAAAATGATATATATTCTGCATACAAAGATGAATTTTCTAATTCAGAAAGATTTTTACCTGCTTCTTTTACTTCTGTAATATTAGAAGTATTTGATTTTAATATTTCAGAACTTATATAGTCAATAAATTTTGAATTTGAATTATCAGGTGTTGCATATGTTATTGTATATTTATCACCTTTTTCAAATATTACTTTACCAACTGTCTGTGCTAATACAGGTACTGAAAATATACATACTGTAAGAGCTGTTGCAATTAAAGTTTTAATGTTCTTTTTCATAATAAACACCCCTTTAAATTATAAATTTTTTTATTTTTTACATATTAGACTGTTTATAATAATAAAAAGTTTCAACAAAATAAAAAAAACTAATTATATTAAAATATAATTAGCTTTTTATAAGTTTTAAATATTATTTTACATCAAATCCTGCAAGTTTTGCCATTTCTAATATAGAAGCTTTAGAAACCTTTTTGCCTTTATAGTCAATAAGGTCATCCATGCTTCCTGTAAAAATGTCAGCAGGTTCATACTTTTTAAGTATTACTTTTTCATCATCAACAAAAATTTCAAGGGCATCCTTTACATTAATGTTAAGATTTCTTCTAAGTTCGATTGGTAAAACAACTCTACCAAGCTCGTCTACCTTTCTTACAATACCGGTTGACTTCATAAAAAACCTCCTAAAAATATTACCTAAAACCAATTAAACGCTATAAAGATAACATAATTTCTTTAAAAAGTCAATATTTAGGGAAAAATGTTAAAAAATTTTTATTGTTTTAAGTGTTAAAACATGATAAGTTGCATAAATTTTAAGTAAGTTGAATTTGGAGTGATAAAAATATGCTAAATTTTATATGGGGTAGTTTTATAATATGTGGTATAGTTTTTTCTGTTATAACTGGTAAAAGTGATACAGTAACAGACTCTTTATTGTCTGGAGGTAAGGAAGCAGTGACTCTTTGTATTACAATGGCAGGAGTTATTTCAATATGGACAGGCATAATGGAGATTGCAGAAAAAAGTGGAATGATAAAAGGTATTGCAAAAAAAATGGACGGTATTATTACATATCTTTTTCCTAATATTCCTAAAGATAGTACAGTCAGAGAATACATAGCTACAAATTTTGCTGCTAATTTTTTTGGACTTGGTTGGGCTGCAACACCGGCAGGACTTTTGGCAATGGAAGAGCTTAATAATATGAATAAGCATAAAGATATTGCTAGTGACGATATGTGTATGTTTATGATAGTAAACACATCATCACTACAACTTGTTACTATGAATATAATAGCATATAGAAGTCAATATATGTCTAATAATCCTTCAGAGATTATTTTTGCAGGTATAGTTGCAACTATTGTTTCTACATTTGCAGGAGTAGTTTTTGCAAAAATAATGGGAAGGAGAAATAAATATTGGAAAAATTCATTATAATTTCTAATCTTATAATACCTATAATAGTTTTTTCTACAGTTTTATTTGGTGCATCAAAAGGTGTTTCAATATATGAAGTGTTTATTGAAGGTGTTAAGAAGGGAATAATGACTGTTTTTGATATTGCACCAACACTTATTGCACTTATGATGTCTGTTTATATATTAAGGTCATCAGGTCTTCTTGAAATAATAGCAAAAGCTTTTATGCCATTAACTGAAATAACAGGATTTCCAGCAGAACTGATACCTCTTTGTCTTATGCGTCTTGTGTCATCATCGGCAGCAACAGGATTGCTTACTGATATATTTGCTACATATGGTCCGGATTCATTTATAGGGCGTCTTGCTTCTGTAATGATGAGTTGCACAGAAACAGTGTTTTATACGTTGTCATTATATTTTTTGCATATAAATATAAGAAAAACAAGATATACACTTGCAGGTGCTCTTGTTGCTAATTTCTTTGGTATAGTAGCTGCATTTTTTATAACAAAAGCACTTTTTTAAAAAAATATGGCACAGTATATTTTTTATGCTATAATCAGTATATGAATTTTACTCTTTTTAGGGGTGCTGATTATTATGTATATTAAAAAAATATTTATGGTAATAGCATTGGCTATTTTTATTACTGGTTGTAGCGGAGGTAATAATGATAACAATGGTTTTACAATTACTTTTGACCAGAAAACTAAATATAAAGAACAAATATACAGTCTTATGTATGATTACTACTGGAAATATGATGATACAACAGTAGAATTTTTTTCATCAACAGTGCCTGAAAATACTGAAGAAAACAATAAATTTTTTGAAGCATCAGAAGATGTTAATTTAAACCTAAAAAAATATGCAGGTGATAGTTGTATTGTTGCAACAGCAAATCTTCAGCATTTTAATGGTGACTATGCAGGAAGAGGTTATTTTTATTTTAATAATGATAAACTTTCAGGTGCTTATTATACATCAGAAGATACAGATGATGTATATGGCTTTGAAACAAGAAATGTATTTTTAAATTCTCCGGCTTTTAAAGATTATGAAAGTGATTTAGAAATGGGAGATTTTAAAGAATATAAATCATATGTAGATTCTATGGGATTTTCTGATACATCTCATAGTTCTGATGGAAGTTTTATTGCTATGTCTGTGAATGAAAAAAATCTTAACATATATAAGTATGCTAATAACAGAATGATAAAATATAAATCTGTATATCTTGCATCTGATGGTCTTGTGCCACTTTCTGCTACATTTATTGAAAACAATGATGTTGTTTCTGGAGTTGCTGTTATAATGGGGGAAATAGTAGAATCAGAAGAACATAGTCATGAAGAAACAGAAGAAATTTCTATCTCCAATAAAATTATATTCCTTAACGAAAATTTTGGAAAAACAGGGGAAGAAATGACTCTTTCAAATGGTAACTGTACATATATATTTGATGATGATAGTAAAATTGCAATAGCATCTGGTGAAAATATAGAATATTATTCAAAAGGTGAAAATGGTTGGCAAAAAGTAGAAAAATATAGACTTGGTCATTCAGCAAACCATGTTCATATTACAGATTTGGATAATGATGGAGTTAAAGAATATATAATGACAGATGGTTTTGACCTTTATATGTATAGAAAAACATTAATGGGCTATATAAATATATGGCGTACACATATAACTGTTGAAAATTTTACAGGGTATATATATTCCGGTGACCTTAATAATGATGGTATAAAAGAAATATATATAAGTGATATTACAGGAACAGCTGTAAGATATGTATTAACCGAAAAAGGATTAATAACAAGAAATGATGATATTGAATATGGAAATAATATATATGCAGGAGATTTTAACAGTGATGGAAAAGATGATTATATAAAAATGTTCTTTGGTGAAAAGGTAGAGCAATCTATGCTTATACAGCAGTAAGTTTTTTTGAGGTGTTTTATGAATGATGAATATTATATGAGAGAGGCTTTAAAAGAGGCTAAAAAAGCCTATGAAATAGATGAAGTACCAATAGGTGCTGTAATGGTACGTAATGGTGAAATTATAGCTAGAGGTTATAATAAAAGAAATACAATGAAAAATCCTCTTTATCATGCAGAAATAGAAATTATAAATGAAGCCTCAAAGGAAGTTAATGACTGGCGTCTTGAGGATTGTACACTTTATGTTACAGTTGAACCTTGTCCTATGTGTGCTGGTGCTATTGTACAAGCGAGAATTCCAAAAGTTGTTTTTGGAACAAGAAATAAAAAAGCAGGTTGTGCAGGTTCTGTACTTGATGTTTTAAATGAACCTAAGTTAAATCATCAAGTTGATGTTATAGAAGGTGTTCTTGAGTATGAATGCAGTGAAATTATGAGTACCTTTTTTAGAGAATTTAGAAAAAGAATGAAAGAAAAGAAAGAAGGGGAAAAATGTGGCTGTATTTAATAAAATTGATTTTGATAATTGGGAAAGAAAAGAATACTATAATTACTATATAAATTTTTTAAAATGTAGATATAGTATGACTGTAAACATTGATATAACAAAGTTTCTTTCAGTTTGCAAAGAAAGAAATATAAAGTTTTTTAACGGCTTTATGTATAGTATATTAAAGGTTGTAAATAACCATAAAGAATTTAGAATGGCAACAGATAAAGAAGGAAATTTAGGTTATTGGGAAAATGTTTTGCCTTCTTATACAATATTTCATAAAGATACAGAAACTTTTTCTGATATATGGACTGAGTACAATGATGATTTTTCTGTATTTTATAAAGATACATTAAATGATATGGAAAAATATAAAGATGTTCATAAGGTTAAGGCAAAAGAAAATTTTCCTCCTAATACTTGTCCTATATCTAGTGTTCCTTGGATTTCATTTTCCGGTTATGGTATAGATGTACCTGTGGAATCACCTATGATTATACCTATATTTACATTTGGAAAATATTTTGAAGAAAATAAAAAAATAAAAGTTCCGCTTTCTGTATATGTTCATCATGCAGTAGCTGATGGTTTTCATGTATCAAGACTTTTCAATGAAATACAGGAATTATGTGATAATTGTGAAAATTGGCTTTATAAATAAGTATTAATTTGTCATTAACTGTAATATTAATATTATTGACAGAAAGGCTTAAAACAGTTATACTTATTAGCGTTACTAAAGTTTATAAAATTTCTGTGCTAGCCGGGGCGGTAGCGGTGCCCTGTACTCTCAATCCGCTATAGTGAGGGTGACGCCTACTCTAGGCTTTTTCAGGTTAGAGCCTGCCCTTTTGCGGTGGTGTTGATGTCTGAGTCTTGTGCAACAGCAACCTGTGAACCGTGTCAGGTCCGGAAGGAAGCAGCACTAAGCAGCCCCTGTTGTGTGCCGCAAGGTCGCTTGGGCTGAGTCACCAAGATTGGTTACGTCTGGTTTGGACTGTCGAAAGTAGGTGCACAGATTTTTAATTATATAAAGATTATTTATTGCCATATGTTTGTGAAATATCATAAATATATGGCATTTTTAAAGTTTAAAAGGAGTGTGAATATTTTTGGAAATAATAGAAATTATAAAAGCCATTATTCTTGGTATTGTTGAGGGTATTACTGAATGGTTACCAATAAGTAGTACAGGGCATATGATACTTGTTGATGAGTTTCTTTCTCTTAATACAAGTGATGCATTTAAAGATTTATTTTTTGTAGTAATACAGCTTGGTGCAATTCTTGCAGTAGTTGTAATGTATTGGAAAAGACTTATTCCTTTTTCTTTTAAACGAGGTTTTAGACTTGATAATGAAAAAATATCAATGTGGTTTAAAATACTTGTAGCTTCAATACCAGCCGGTGTTATAGGTATACTTTTTGATGATGTTTTTACAGCACTTTTTTATAATTATCAAACAGTAGCAATAATGCTTATTATATTTGGTATACTTTTTATAGTGATTGAAAATAAAAATAAACATCATCGTCCAAGAGTAAATAGTATATCAAGAATAAATTATCCACTTGCTTTTGCAATAGGTGTTTTTCAGCTTATAGCAGCCGTTTTTCCAGGTACATCTCGTTCTGGAGCAACAATAGTAGGAGCACTTATGCTTGGAGTTTCAAGAACTGTTGCTGCTGAATTTACATTTTTCCTTGCTATACCTGCTATGTTTGGTGCAAGTGCATTAAAATTAGTTAAATTTTTTATGGCAGGTCAAGTTATGACAGGTGGAGAAGTAGGGATTTTAGTAGTAGGTATGGTAGTTGCTTTTATTGTTTCTATAATAGCTATACGTTTCCTTATGAGTTACATAAAGAAAAATGATTTTAAAGTTTTTGGTTGGTACAGAATAATACTTGGTATAATAGTACTTGTTTATTTTGCAATTACAAATTTTATAGCATAAAAAATGCCGGTTTTTAAACCGGCTTTTTTATTTTTATCAAATTTTTATAAGTTCATATTCTTGTGTACCAAGTCCAAGTTTTTCAGCATGAGTAAGCTGTGATTTCCAGTTTGTTTCAGGATGATTATCACAGAAATGGTCACCATGAATATGTTCTGAAATAGCAAGACGACTTCCTGGTGTAACAGGCTGGTTATTTACAGCATCTGCACAGGCTTTATCAAGTGCAACAGGGTCAAATGATGCAAACATTCCAACGTCTGGAACAATAGGAAGGTCATTTTCAGCATGACAATCACAATATGGAGAAACGTCAATAACAAGACTTATATGGAAGTGTGGGCGATTTCTTATAACGGCTGCTGTATATTCTGCCATTTTACAGTTTAATATATCGTTTGATTCATCATTTAATGTTTTTATTGCATCGACAGGACAGACACCTACACAACGTCCACAACCAAGACATTTATTAGTATCGATAGAAGCTTTTTTATTTGTTATTGTTATTGCACTATGAGCACAATTTTTTATACAAGAACCACAACCAATACATTTTTTTTCTTTTACAAATGGTTTACCGGCATTGTGCATTTCCATTTTACCTGCTCTTGAACCACAACCCATACCAAGATTTTTAATTGCACCACCAAAACCTGTTGCTTCGTGACCTTTAAAATGGTTAAGAGATATAACAATATCAGCATCCATTATAGCACGACCGATTTTTGCTTCTTTAACATATTCACCATCAGGAACAGGAACATATGCCTCATCAGTACCTTTTATACCATCTGCAATAATTACATGGCAACCTGTTGAGAATGGAGAATATCCATTTTCATAAGCTGCATCTAAATGGTCAAGGGCATTTTTTCTTCTTCCAACATAGAGTGTATTACAATCTGTAAGAAATGGTTTTCCACCAAGGTCTTTTATAACATCAATAACAGCCTTTGCATAATTTGGACGAAGATAAGCAAGATTTCCAGGCTCTCCAAAGTGTATTTTTATAGCAACATATTTTTTATCAAAATCTATTGTTTCTATACCGGCTGCTTTAATAAGTCTTTGTATTTTTTGAAGAAGATTTTCTTTAAATGTTGTATGCATATCAGTATAATAAACTTTTGCTTTTTCCATTTTTATTACCCCCATATTATAATTTATGATATTATATTAATTATAAAATATTTGATATTTTAGGTCAATGAAAGAGGTGTTAATTTTGAAAATCAGAGTTCTTACTGATAATTATGTACCATACAGTACTCCTTTTTGCGGTGAACATGGTGCTTCATATTTTGTAGAAGATAATGACGGTACAAAAATACTTATGGATATGGGAAAAACTGATGTATTTATACAAAATGCCTTAAAAATGGGTATTGATGTTACAGAGGCTAATAAAATAACTTTTTCTCATGGACATTATGACCATACATGGGGACTTCAGCATTTTATAGAAGCAGCAAAAGAAAAAACAAAAAATATTGAAATGGTTGTTCACCCATTACTTTTTGATGAAAAAAATGAACATGGTAGAGATATTGGTATAAATACAACTGCTGAAGATGTTAAGAAGCATTTTAAACTTACACTTACAAGAGAACCTTATAAATTAAGTGAAAATATAACTTATCTTGGAGAAATAAAAAGAAGATTTGATTTTGAAAATAAAGTTCCTCTTGGAGAAACAGTCCATAATGGTGAAAAGCATGATGACTTTATATATGATGACTCTGCTATGGTATACAAAAATAATGAAGGTATATATATAATTACAGGTTGTTCTCATAGTGGTATATGTAATATTGTTGAACAGGCTAAAGAAGTTTCTGGAGAGGAAAATATTTTAGGTATAATAGGTGGTTTCCATCTTATAGAAAAAAATGAACAGCTTTATAAAACTATAGAATATCTTGATAAATGCAATATAAAAGAATTTTATCCTGGTCATTGTACATCATATGATGCACGCTTTGAAATGAGTAAAAAACTTGATGTAAAAGTTCTTTCTGTTGGATTGGAAGTTTTTTGTAAGTAAGTCATTGACAAATGTATTTTTGATATGTATAATCAAATCAAACCGATGATTAAGAGTAGTAGATTTATTCTGATGTTAAAGAGAGCCGTTGATGGTGGAAATACGGTACAAAGGAATACTTTGAATGGACTTATGAGGGCAGATGCGAAATTTTTTAAAAGTAGTTTCTGACGGGAACTTCACCCGTTATAAAGGAAGTGCATTTTGTTGAATGTAGAGAAAGAGGGTTTTTTTAAAAACCAAGAAGAGTGGTACCGCAGAGGATAATGCCTTTGTCTCTTGTATAGGGAGACGAAGGCTTTTTTTTATTCTGCAATATAGTTTTTATAGTATAAGAAAAGATGAGAGGAGAATTTATTATGGCAAAAATTCCACACAGACTTTATTTATCAGAGGAGCAAATACCAAAACAATGGTATAATCTTAGAGCAGATATGAAAGAGCAACCAGAGCCTCTTCTTAATCCTGCTACATTAAAGCCTGCAACAATAGATGACCTTACACCAGTTTTTTGTAAGGAACTTGCAAAACAAGAACTTGACGCAACAACAAGATATATAGATATTCCAGAAGAAGTGCAAGAGATGTATAAAGTATATCGTCCATCACCTCTTATAAGAGCATATAATCTTGAAAAGGCTCTTGATACACCTGCAAAAATATATTACAAATTTGAGGGTAATAATACATCTGGAAGTCATAAACTTAATTCAGCAATAGCACAGGCTTATTATGCTAAAAAAGAAGGTCTTACATCAGTTACAACAGAAACAGGTGCAGGACAATGGGGAACAGCTCTTTCAGAGGCTTGTTCATATTTTGGTCTTGACCTTACTGTTTATATGGTTAAAGGTTCATATATACAAAAACCTTTTAGAAAAGCCGTTATGCAGACTTTTGGCGGAAATGTAATACCAAGCCCAAGTAATACAACAGAAGCAGGAAGAAAAATTCTTGAAAAAAATCCTGATACAACAGGAAGCCTTGGCTGTGCTATTTCAGAAGCTGTTGAAACTGCTGTTACAACTCCTAATTGTCGTTATGTTTTAGGTTCAGTATTAAATCAAGTACTTCTTCATCAGTCAATAATAGGTCTTGAAACAAAGATTGCTATGGAAATGCTTGGAGAATATCCTGATGTTGTAATAGGTTGTGCTGGTGGCGGTTCAAATCTTGGTGGACTTATAGGTCCTTTTATGCAAGATAAATTAACAGGAAAAGCAAACCCAAGAATAGTTGCTGTTGAACCTGCATCTTGTCCATCTCTTACAAGAGGTAAATATGCTTATGATTTCTGTGATACAGGTAAAATAACTCCTATGGCTAAAATGTATACTCTTGGCTGCGGATTTATACCTTCTGCAAACCATGCCGGAGGTCTTCGTTATCATGGTATGTCACCAATACTTTCAAAGCTTTATCATGACGGATATATGGAAGCTATTTCATATGAACAAACTAAAGTTTTTGAGGCTGCAACACTTTTTGCAAAGAAAGAAACAATACTTCCAGCTCCAGAATCTGCTCATGCAATAAAAGGTGCTATTGATGAAGCTTTAAAATGTAAAGAAACAGGAGAAGCAAAAACAATACTTTTTGGACTTACAGGAACAGGTTATTTTGATATGACAGCTTATGAAAGCTTTATGAATAAAACAATGACAGATTATATACCAACAGATGAGGACTTAAAGAAAGGTTTTGAAAGTCTTCCTAAGATATGATATTTGTAGTAAAAGCAGTAATTTTGTTACTGCTTTTATTTTTTTGTTTATTTATAATATAAAACCATTATTAAGCTACTTAAAAAGCATTGACAAATAATATATAATATTATATATATTATTTAATTTATATAGATTATTTCAAAGATTATAATTACTAATATTTATTATAAAAGGAGATGGACTTGTGGGAGAAAATCTTGAAAGATTAAATGAGCTTTTTAACCGCAAAAGTATTATTAAAGTTGGCAGTGGAGAAGAGATAAAAAAACAGCTTCACGAAGATGGTAAACTTACAGCAAGAGAAAGAATATTAAAACTTCTTGATGATAATTCTTTTGTAGAAAATGGTGCTTTTGTAAAAGGTAGATATAAAGAAAATACTCACTGTGATGGCGTTATAACAGGTTATGGAAATGTTTTTGGTAGACTTGTATTTGTATATGCACAAGATAGTACTGTTTTAAATGGTTCTGTTGGTGAAATGCATGCTAAAAAAATATGTGAAATATATGATAAAGCTTTAAAAATGGGTGCTCCTGTTATTGGTCTTATAGACTCTTGTGGTGCAAGAAAATCTGAAGGTTTAGAAGCTCTTTCTGTTTATGGTGAAATTTTTAAGGCTATGACAAGTGCTTCTGGTATAATTCCTCAAATTATAGCAGTTATGGGTGAATGTGGTGGCAGTACATCAATAATTACTGGACTTTCTGATTTTATATTTATTGTTAGTGATAAATCTAAAATATATATGGATAATTTAGAAAATTCAAAGACAGATAGTAATATGGTACACTTTATTTCTAAAAATGAAGAAAGTTGTATTTCAGAAATGAGAAAACTTATAGATATAATTCCTTCAAATAATATGGAAGATGCTCCTTTCTTTGGTACAGGAGATGATATAAGCAGAGTTGATGAATTTTTAAATACAATAGTTCCTGAAAATGATGAAGATACTGTTGATATGGAAAAAATTATAAGAACTATTGCAGATAATGGTGAATTCATTGAAGTTCAGAAACATTTTTCAGATGAAATTAAAGAAGGTTTTATAAGAATAAATGGTTATACAGCCGGAGTTGTTGCAAACAATAGTTATGATATTACATATCATGGTAATGATAAGGCTTTAAAATTTATTTCTTTTTGTGATGCATTTAATATACCTATAATTACATTTACAGATGCAGCAGGATATAATGAAAAATCTTCACATACAGCTATTATAAAAAGTACAGCAAAACTTATTGCATTATTTGCCAATGCAACTTGTCCAAAAATAAATATTATAGTAAGAAAAGCTTTTGGAAATCCATATTTACTTATGAATTCAAAACATATTGGAGCAGATATTGTTTTTGCTTGGCCAACTGCAAATGTATCTTTTGATAAATCAAATAGTGAAGGTCTTTATTTTGCAGCAGAAAAAGGTTATATAGATGATATTATAGAACCGGCATATACAAGAAAATATATTGCAGATGTTTTAGAAATGCTTTCTATGAAAAGAGAAGGTAAGCCTTCAAGAAAACATTCTGCTTTTACAATTTAAGATTTTAAAAAATAATAAAAGACACCTTTTGGTGTCTTTTTATTATTTTTCTTTATTACAAATTTCAGAAGCCTCAAAGAATGCCTTTATTACAACAGCTATAATAGGCCCTATAATCATTCCCAATACACCAACAATCTTTAATCCTATATACATTGATATAAGTGCTATAAGAGGGTGTATACCTATTTGTGTTCCAAGTATTTTAGGCTGCATTATCTGTCGCATAAGATTTATTATTAGATAAATTATAGTATATCCAACTGCTAGATAATATTCGCCTGAAAGTACTGATATAGCTATGGCAGGCCATAATATAAATCCGCTTCCAAAGAAAGGAAGTGCATCTATTATACTTGTTACCACACTTAGAAGAAGTCCATAAGGCGATTTTATAATTAAAAATCCTATTGTACATATTACAAATGTATAACACATAAGTATAAGCTGTGTTTTGAAATATCCACCTAAAGAATTTAATAAATTTTGTTTTACTATAATCCAATGATTATTTTCTGATAAAGGTATATGTTTTTTAAAAAACTTCTTAATTTCATATTTATCTTTTGAAAAGAAATATGATGAAATAAGAGCCATTATAACAATCATTAAAAATCCTGGTATTGCTTTTACGGCATTAAAACTTCCACTACTTCCTGTTTGTATTATTGGTGTAATTATATTTGAAAAATTTATTGGAGATTTATTAAAATCAAATATATTACCAAAAGGAAGATTATTAAAAATTTCTTCAACTTTATTTCCTAAATCAATAATTATAATTTTTAGATTATCTATGTATGAAGGTAATCTATTTATAAATAATTCAGCTTCTGTAAAAAGTTTTGAAAAAACAAGAGCAACAGCAGATGACAAAAATCCTATAATTAAAACTATTGTAATAAGTGTACCCAACCAGCGTTTTATATTAAATTTATTTTCCAAAAAATCTACAATAGGATTATATATAAGACTTATAATCCAACCTATTACAAAAGGAGCTATATATTTAAATAGATAATTAAAAAATACATAGGAAAACAGTATAACAAAAAGTATTATTGATATATTTATAATCATTTTTTTGTTTTTATTTAAAAATTCTGACATAAGCATTTCTCCTTTATTGTGGTTGTCATAAATTTCTAATTATATTATAACTGTTTTATAAAATTATACGATTAAAAATAGACTTAGTTTTAATATATTTTAGCATAAAAATATGTTGTTACTTTTTATATTTTATAGTAGAATTAAAATAGTATACAGTATTTAAAAAATTATTTTTTTGATTTTTGGAGGCTGTTTTGAAAGAGATAAAATTAAAAGCTAGGGCAAAAATTAATATTACACTTGATGTTATAAAAAGACGTGAGGACGGATATCATGACTTAAAAATGATAATGCAAAGTCTTAATCTTTATGATGGTGTATTTATTAAAAAAACTGAAAAAAATAATATAAAATTAAAAAGTAATATTGATTGGCTTCCTTCTGATGAAAGAAATATAGCATTTAAAGCTGCAAAAATTATGAAGGAAAAATTCAATATAAATCAAGGTATATTTATAGAGCTTGATAAAAAAATACCAGTTGCAGCCGGACTTGCTGGTGGAAGTACAGATTGTGCTGCTGTTTTGATAGGTATAAACAGACTTTTTGAATTAGGCCTTACAAAAAAAGAACTTATGGAAATAGGTGTAACTCTTGGTGCTGATGTACCTTATTGTATAATGCGAGGAACAGCTTTAGCAGAAGGAATAGGTGATGTTTTAACAAAATTACCACCTTGCCCAGAAATGTATGTTATTCTTCTTAAACCTTCAGTAAGTGTTTCTACTGCACAAGTATATAAAAATCTAAATTTAGATGAGATTAAAGAAAGACCTAATACTGAAGCTGTTATAAAGGCTATAGAAAATAACGATAAAGAAGGTGTTTCAAAAGGACTTTCAAATGTTCTTGAAAATGTTACACTTAATATGTATCCTGAACTTAATGATTATAAAATAAGACTTTTGAAAAAAGGTGCTTCTGCTTCTTTAATGAGTGGTAGTGGACCAACTGTATTTGGTCTTTTTTATGATAAAGAAACTGCCCAAAAGGCATATAATGAATTTAAGTTTGAAGGCGATATAAAACATGTCATTTTGACTAAGATATATAATACAAGTAAAAGGAGTGGACATAAAAGATGGTAGATTACAAATTTAATATAAATACAAATGAATATCTTCCATTAAGAGATGTTGTTTTTAACACCTTAAGAGATGCTATACTTACAGGAAAGTTACAGCCGGGAGAAAGACTTATGGAAAATCAGCTTGCAGAGAAACTTGGTGTAAGTCGTACTCCTATAAGAGAAGCTTTAAGAATGCTTGAGCTTGAAAATCTTGTTGAACTTGTTCCAAGAAAAGGAGCACAAGTTCTTGATATGAGTGAAAAAGATATAATAGATGTTCTTGAATTAAGAGGGGTTTTGGAAGCATTAGGTGTTAAACTTGCTTGTAAAAATATGTCTGATGATGAAATAGTAAGACTTAAAAAAGCACATGCTGAAATGATGCAGACTTTTGAAAGTGGAGATGTTGAAAAAATGGCAGATGCTGATGAAAATTTCCACGATATTATTTTTAATGCAACAGGAAATGATAAGCTTATACAAATTATAAATAATTTAAGAATACAGCTTTACAGATATAGACTTGCACATCTTAAATCAGCAAGTCAGAAAGTTGTGATTGAAGAACAGCATAAGAAAATAATAAGTGCTATTGAAAATAGAGTGCCTTCTGAAGGTTCAAAGGTAGCTTATGAACATGTTAAATATCATACAGAATATATATTAAGTTCTCTTAATAAAGATTATTAAAATAAAAAAGCATATCCTTTAGGATATGCTTTTTGTTTTAATATTAGTGTAGTAATTAATTATTTTTTATTTTGACCTTTTGCTGCAAGAGAAAGTTTTTCACGAATAGTTTTCTTTTTCTTGTCTGCAAGATTAACTCCTTTAACACCTACAATATATAATCCTGCAATTTCAACTTTAACATTCTTCTTTACAGGAAGTATATCATATACAGGTTTATCGCACATAAGAGTAGCTATTTGTGGACCCACTTTAGCTTTAATTATAGCCATTTTTCTTATTTTAGAAGATTTAGGAAGTTTTTCGTATATATTTTTAGGTAAATTATGTTCTGTTGGTCTTTCATATTTTTTATCAATAACAAAGATTTGAACCGTCATTTTATTTGCTTCAATAAAATCTTGTGATTCAATTACTTTTTTATAATTCTTCCTGCTGAAATAATAAAGCCCTGCCATTATCAATGCGATGATAACAACGATGATGATAAAATAGTCACTAAATTGTAACTGCACTTTTGAGTTCCTCCTTTGTTTTAATGAAACAGTGGGCTATTCCATTATGTATATTCGATATATATTTTAACATTTATTTAAGATTTAGTAAATAAATTTATATACATTAATTTCTTCAAGTGATGTATTATACTTAATAAGAGGTGATGATATTGAATAGTATTTTAAAAGTAGTAATAGTTATTGCTATACTTACTATAATGATAAACGTTATGCTTGCTGTATTTGTTGTTTTTTCTGAAAGAAGAAAACCTTCTAGTACTTGGGCTTGGCTTTTGGTATTATGCTTTATACCTGTTTTTGGCTTTATAATATATATGGTTTTTGGTAGGGATAGCAAAAGAGAAAAACTTTTTGCTGATAAGGACAAGTTTGATACAGATTTATATTTTGATTATTTATTGAAAAATGAAAGTGCTATGAAAAAAGTAAAGTGGCAAAAAGCAGCCATTGAAAATAAACAAGACATAACAAAATTTAAGTACTTAAATGATTTTTTATATCTTAATGTAAATACAGGAAATTGGCTTACAGATAATAATAGAGTAAAAAGATTTGTTGATGGTAATGAAAAATTTGAAACTCTTATAAACGATATTAAAAGAGCTAAAGAGTTTATTCATATAGAATATTATATAATGCGTAATGATAATCTTGGTAAAAGACTTGTAAAAGAGTTAGCCCAAAAAGCTAAAGAGGGTGTTGAAGTACGTATACTTTATGATGGCATGGGGTGTATGGAATTGCCTTCAAATTTTTTTGATGAATTAAGAGAAGCGGGTGGTTATGCTGTTGCTTTTTTACCAAGGCTTATGATAAGAATTAATTATAGAAATCATAGAAAGATATGTGTTATAGACGGTAAAATAGGATATATAGGTGGATTTAATATAGGTGACGAATATCTTGGGATTGTAAAAAGATATGGAAAATGGAGAGATACACACTTAAAGATAGAGGGAGATGCTGTTGACCATTTACAAATGCGATTTATAATGGATTGGAATTTCACAGCAAAGGATTATAAAGTTTCTATTGATGAAAAGTATTTTCCTAAAAAAATAGATTTTCAAGGTGTTAAAATGCAGATTGTTTCAAGTGGTCCGGACACACAATGGAAAAATATAAGAAATGCATATTTTAAAATGATAAATGAAGCAGAAGACCATATTTATATTACAACACCATATTTTGTACCTGATGATAGTATATTTACAGCATTGAAAGTAGCGGCCCTTTCGGGTATAGATGTTAGAGTGATTTTTCCAGGAAATCCAGACCATTTATTTGTATATTGGGCAAGTATGTCATATTTAGGAGCTCTTTTAGAAGCAGGTGTTAAATGTTATCAATATGAAAAAGGATTTATACATTCTAAATATATGTCTATTGATGGTATAGTTTCTACTGTTGGAACTGCTAATATGGATATACGAAGTTTTGCTGTAAATTTCGAAACAAATGCGTTTATATTTGATGAAGAGATTACAAAGACTCTTGAGTTGGATTTTGAAAAAGATTTGGATAGTTGCCTTGAAATTACAATGAATTGGTATAATAACCGAAAATGGTGGTTTAGACTTAAGGAATCTGTTGCAAGACTTATATCACCAATACTTTAATATGGAGGAAAAATTTATGGAAAAAGTTTTTGATATTGATTATACAATAGGATATTTTGAAGTTGATAATGACCTTTTACTTACACCTTCAGGATTAGCAGTATATCTTCAAGATACAGCCATACTTAATTCTGATTCAATAGGATATACTATGGAATACTTTAATGAAGAAAAAAAGGGATGGGTTATAATAAATTGGCATATTGATATTTCTAGAATGCCAAAAAAAGGCGAAACAATAAAGATTTGTACTTGGTGTGATGAGTGTAAAAAAATGTTTGCTGAAAGAAGTTTTATTGTTTATGACAGTAATGAAATACCTATTGTAAGAGCTATAAGTAAATGGGTTTATATGGACCTTGAAAAAAGAAGACCTGTAAAAATTAGTGAAGATATGGCAAAGAAATATAATTCTTTAAATATTAAAGCAATAGAAAATGAGGATTATAAAATTCAGGATATTTCAGATTATGATTTTATATCTGAAAAAGTTTTTAATGTTAGAAGAAGAGATACAGATACAAATGGCCATACAAATAATACAAAATATATAGAATGGGCCGTTGATAATGTACCAGATGATATATATTATAATAAAAATATTTGTGATATAAGAGTTGTGTATAGAAAAGAGTCCTATAAAAATTCAAGTATAAAAAGTAAATGCTATATAAAGGAATTTGAAAATGATAAAAAATGTGTAACATCTATTTTTTATGATGCTGAAGATGAAAAAACTATATTTGCAGAGGTTTCCACAGCGTGGTTATAATATATAATAGTATTTTAAATATTATTTACAATTATTGTGAAATATGATTTAATACAATAAAAATAGTAATTTTTATATTTGTGTTTTATTATAGGAGGCTTAAAATGGCTGATTTAAACAATAGAAATACAGGTAATAGAAAAAGGAGAAATGTATCATATTTAAAAGATGTAAGCAAAAATCCTTATAAGCCTGTTGATAGAGAACAACAAAAGAAAAAACGAAAACAGAAAAATGTTAGACTTCAAAAAAGACAAAGTATTCTTGTTATAAGCGGTATAATTTTAATTATTATTATTGCACTTATAAGTATATTTAGTAAGAATGGATATAATGTAACAGTTGGTGAACAAAGTATAGGTGTAATAAAAAAGACTAATATAGAAGCTGATGACATAAAAAATACTGTTGTTGCAGGACTTGAACAGCAAACAGGTTCTAAAATACAACTTAATGAAGAAATTGGTTTAAAACCTGTACGTGCTTCTGAAAAAGATATGGTTACAACAGATTATATAATATCTCAAGTTAAAAAAACGGTAACATATAAAGTAGAAGCAGCAGTTATAACTGTTGATGGCACAGAAGCGGCAATACTTTCTAATACTACAGAAGCACAAAATCTTCTTGATGAAATTAAAAATGAATATGTACCAGAAGATAAAAAAGATAAAATGGAAGTTGGATTTGTTGAAGATGTACAGATTGTATCTAAATATGTTGATTCTAAAGAAATTATAAGTGCAGATGTAGCAAGAGAAAAATTCCAACAAACAACAAAAGTTCCTAAAACATATACTGTACAAGCAGGAGATTCTGTTTCTAAAATAGCATCAACAGCCAGTATGACACTTGATGAGCTTTATGCACAAAATCCAGGACTTACAAATGTTATACGACAAGGTGATGTTTTAAATATACTTGTTGATAAACCATTTATTTCAGTAAAAACTACTGAAACAAATGTATTTACGGAAATTGCAAAAAAAGAGGTTAAGTATCAAACAAATAGTTCAAAGCCTTCATCATATCAAAAGGTTATACAACAAGGAAGTGATGGACAGAAAGAAATTACTGTTCAGACAATACGTATAAATGGCTTTGAAGAAGAACAGGTTGTTGTTTCTGAAATAATAACACAAGAACCTGTTGATGAAATAATTGAAGTAGGTGGAAATTAAAAATAAAAAGCAGAAATATATAATTATTTCTGCTTTTTATTATATTTCTAAATTCTTGACAACTTATGTTTTGTATAATATCATGATAAACAGCTCAAAATTTAATAAGCGGATATGGCGAAATTGGCAGACGCGCAAGATTCAGATTCTTGTACCTTTATGGTTGTGCAGGTTCAAGTCCTGTTATCCGCATTTTTAATAAAACTGTAATATATATTACAGTTTTTTATTTTTTATAAATAGTATATAATTAATATTGTAATGTTTTTCATATATAAATATTTATTATATTTTTAAGGAGGAAAAGACTATGGGATTTATGGATAAGATTGGTGGAAATATAGTAAATGGTGTTTTAGGAAATTTAAGTGAAGTATCTGTTGATGAACTTAATAAAGAATATAGTGGATATATTATGTCTGATGAAACAATACAGACAGGTTTTAAAATGGTAAGAGATGTAATGATATTAACAGATAAAAGAATTGTTGAGTTTGACAAACAAGGTGCTACTGGTCAAAAAATGAGTGTGGATTCTATAAACTTAGACTCTATTATACATGTTACTGCTGAAACATCAGGTTTTGGTGCTGATGATAGTGAAATAACTATTACATATATAACTTCACCTTATTTTAAAGTTTCTGGTGGAGCAGCTGTTTCTGAAAAGAAGTTTGAATTTCCTAAGAATTTTGATATAAAACCTCTTTATAAAACTTTACAAGAAATAGCATATAAAAACCATGAAAGAATAAATGGATAAATCACATTATATCATACTATAAGGAAGGCTGTGAGTTATAATGGACAAAAATCAAATTTTTGATGTTGTGGCAAAAATTAAAAAAGATACTGAAAAAGATGTTTTGAAATTTACTTTAGAAGATGAAATAGTAACGATTTTTGATAGTTTTGTTTATGGAACTCCTTATATACCTAAAAATGGAGAATGGCCAAAAGATAAAAATGGAGATTGTTTAAATTTACTTGCTCAAATAAATTGTAAAGAATTTAAAAATATTGAAAATTTCCCTAAAGAAGGTATTCTTCAATTTTTTATAGCTGATGATGATATTTATGGAATGAATTTTGATAATTTAACAAATAATGATGGATTTAGAGTTATATACTATAAAGATATAGATTATACTGTTACAGAGGAAGATGTACTTAAAAAGGGTAGTAATTATGTAGATGAAAATAATTATTTTCCTGTTTCAAAAACATTTAAAATAGTATTTAAAGAACTAGAAAAAGAAGGTATTTCAATAGAAGATTATGGCTTCAATAAAATGTTTGTTGAATTATATAATAAAGAGTTTGAAGAGAAAATTGAAGCTTTTTGGGATATTGATGATGAAATATCAGGAGAAATTTATGATAATGAAAATAACAATATAAATCACAAATGTGGAGGCTATCCTTTCTTTACACAAGGTGACCCAAGAGAAGATGGTAATTATGAAAATTATGATATACTTCTTTTTCAGCTTGATAGTGATTTTGGAAATGGTTATGATAAGGTTATGTGGGGCGATGCAGGTATTGCGAATTTCTTTATAAAAGAAAATGACCTTAAAAATCTTAATTTTGATAATGTTATTTATAACTGGGATTGTTATTAAAAAACAAAAAGCTGTCTTATTTAAAGACAGCTTTTTATTTTTTATAAAAGATATTTCTAAAATTAATTATAATATGATATACTATAAATTAGCTTAAAATTTACGAGGAGGAAAAAACATGTCTTTAAACAGACAGGATAAAATAAGAAACTTTTGTATTGTTGCCCATATAGACCATGGCAAATCAACATTGGCAGACAGACTTATACAGAAAACAGGACTTTTGACAGAAAGAGAAATGCAAGAACAAGTTCTTGATAATATGGAACTTGAAAGAGAAAGAGGTATTACAATAAAAGCACAGGCTGTTCGTCTTGTGTATAAAGCCTCAGATGGTGAAGAATATGTATTTAACCTTATAGATACACCAGGGCATGTAGACTTTAATTATGAGGTTTCAAGAAGTCTTGCAGCTTGTGAAGGTGCTATACTTATTGTTGACGCTGCTCAAGGTGTCGAAGCTCAAACACTTGCAAATGTATACCTTGCAATAGATAATAATCTTGAAATATTACCAGTTATAAATAAAATTGACCTTCCAAGTGCAAACCCTGAAATGGCAAAAAATGAAATTGAGGATATTATAGGTATACCAGCTGATGATGCACCTTTAATTTCTGCTAAAAATGGTATAAATATTGAAGAAGTTCTTGAAAGAATAGTAACTGATATACCTGCTCCAAAAGGTGATGAAAATGCACCTCTTAAAGCTCTTGTATTTGACTCTGTTTATGACCCTTATAAAGGTGTTATAGTTATCATGAGAGTATTTGATGGAAGTATCAAAAAAGGCGATAAAGTAAAAATGATGGCTACTAAAAAAGAATTTGAAGTTGTTGAAACAGGATTCTTTGGCCCAGGTAGATTTATACCTTGTGATGAGCTTAAAGCAGGAGATGTAGGCTATTTTACTGCAAGTATTAAAAATGTTGCAGATACACGTGTTGGTGATACAGTAACTTCTGTTGAAAACCCTACTTCTGAGCCTCTTGCAGGTTATAAAAAAGTAAATCCTATGGTTTATTGTGGTATTTTCCCAACAGATGGTTCAAAATATCCTGACCTTAGAGATGCTCTTGAAAAACTTCAGCTTAATGACGCTTCTCTTTTCTTTGAACCAGAAACATCAGTTGCGTTAGGTTTTGGTTTTAGATGTGGTTTCTTGGGACTTCTTCATCTTGAAATTGTTCAGGAAAGGCTTGAAAGAGAATATAATTTTGATGTTGTAACAACTGCACCAAGTGTTATATATAAAGTACATCTTACAGACGGTACAGATATGGAAATATCAAATCCAAGTAATATGCCAGACCCTGCAAGAATACTTTCTATGGAAGAACCTATTGTACGTGCTGAAATTATGCTTCCAAAAGACTATATAGGTACAATTATGGAGCTTTGTCAGCAAAGACGAGGAGAATATATAAGTATGGAATATCTTGATGATATAAGAGCAAGACTTGTATATGAAATACCTCTTAATGAAATTATATATGACTTCTTTGATGTATTAAAATCAAGAAGTAGAGGATATGCATCATTTGATTATTCACTTATAGGATATAAACAGTCAGACCTTACAAAACTTGATATTCTTGTTAATCGTGAGGTTGTTGACGCTCTTTCATTTATTGTTCATACTTCTTCTGCTGTTGAAAGAGGTAGAAAAATTTGTGAAAAACTTAAAAAAGAAATTCCAAGACAGCTTTTTGAAATTCCTATTCAGGCGGCTATTGGAAGTAAAATTATAGCTAGAGAAACTGTAAGTGCTATGAGAAAAGACGTTCTTGCAAAATGTTATGGTGGTGACATTTCAAGAAAAAGAAAACTTCTTGAAAAACAGAAAGAAGGTAAAAAGAGAATGCGTCAGATTGGTAGCGTAGAAGTACCACAGTCTGCATTTATGAGTGTTCTTAAATTAGAAGAAGAATAATAGTGTTTTGATAGGGGTAAAATTAGCTGATTTTACCCCTTTTTGGTATTTTGATGTATATGAAGTTATTTTTTATAAATGTTATAAAAAGTAATAAATATATTCTAAATAAATATATTCTAAATAAATTTTAGCTGGTGGTTTTGGAAAGATAGAAGAGGTGAATTTATATGGCGTTTATATCTATCGTGGGACTGTCTGTTTTTATGTTGATTACATTGGTTGTGTTAATTATATTGTGGATTGGCTCTATTATTTTGCAAATATTTTTAAGCAAAATGAAAAATAAATGGGCAGGACTTATTTTACCAACAATAATATTTTTTATTGCTTTGATTGCTACTATCCAAACAGCCATTGAAATTGACGCTGGTATTACTGCTATTTTAGGTGGCTTTCTGATTGGAAATATCAGCACAATGATTTATTTGCTTATCTATTTTTTCGTTCGCAGAAAAAAGAAAAATAAAAAATGATTTAGCTGTAGCGTGTTTACACATGCTACTTTTTTTTGTTAGAATAAATATTTATATAATAAAAAACGGTGTTAATTTTAAAAATTACACCGTTTTTTATTTTTTTGCAATATTTTTAAGTACTCAATCGTGTAAATTATAGAAAGGAGGGTGATGGTTAATGGTATATAAATACAATAATGAGTACTTTGTATTATTATATGAAAAATATTCTGATATGGTGTATAGAATATGTTATTTTTATTTAGGCAATAGCCAAGATGCACAAGATGCTGTTCAAAGTATATTTCTTAATATACTTAAAAAAGATATTAATTTTAATGATGATGAACATGAAAAGGCTTTTTTGATTGTATCAGCAAAAAATTATTGTAAAGATATATTAAAATCTTTTTGGGTAAAAAAACGTATTAAATATGATGAAATTAATGATTTTTGTGTTAGAAATAATGAGAATAGAGATATAGTTTATAACGTTATGAATTTACCATATAAATATAAATTGCCTATATATCTTTATTATTATGAAGGGTATTCTGTAAAAGAGATTGCTGAGATTTTAAAACAAAAAGAAACTACAATACAAACACAACTGGCAAGAGGTAGAAAGAAACTTAAAATGCAGTTAGAAAAGGAGGGTTTTTATGACGGAAAAAGAACTAAAAGAACTATTTAAAAATATGACACCTTCAGAAGAACAAAAAAAAGAAATGTTTAATAATATATTTTGCTTACAAACTCAACAAAAACATAAAAAAATATATGTAAAAAGAAGTATTATTTTAGTTGCTGTAATACTTATAATATCAACAGTTTCTGTTTTTGGATATATGTCAACAAAAATGGAACAGTATTCTACAGAAATATATAAATGGAGTGTTTCGGAATTTGCTAAAAACTTAAATATATATGATACAAATAAAGATATTACTATAACTGCTGAGTGTGTTTTTGGAGATAATGAAAATTTTTATGTTTTATTTTCTGTAAGCGATAAAAAAGGAAATCCTGTTAAAATAAAATATGATGATGAAAATGCTTATATTAAAACTAAAGATGTTACTGTAACTTTTGATAAAAATAATAGTTATACAGGTTCTTACCAAGCTTTTGCTGTAAACGATTTAGGGGATAATAAAGTGTATTTTGTTTTACATGTGGAAACTCAAAGAGATGAAGATGAAATACAGAATATAGGTCAAAATCTTAATGTTGTAATTAATGGATTATATACAGGAAAAGTTACAGATTTGTTTGATTTAAGCCCTGAAAATAGTGGAGTTTGGGAGTTTGATATACCTCTTGACTATAAAAATTCTGGTGAAGATTTAATACTTAATATGCCTTTTGATTATAAAGGTAAAACTGTATATTTGGATAATATTCATTATTCACCTTTAGATATAGGAGTTCATTTAAAGAGTGATGATGGAAATCTTGAAGATTTTGTATATTCTAGATTTGAAGATACAGTAAATATTGCTGTTGAAACAACTAAAGGGCGTATATATCCTATATCTTCAAATGGGAAAAATGATGGTACAACTGTAGACTTACAGTATAGCATGATAAAATTTGGGGTTATACAGCCAGAGGATATTATGGGTCTTTATTACTATGAGAGAGAAAGTGAAAATGGGGATATAATTGTTGAAAAATTTATACCCATTAATATTTCGGAATGATTTTTAAATACTGCTCTTTTAGGGCAGTATTTTTTATATAATTGAAAATAGTATATGTTTTTGATAAACTTTATTTATATTTTGAAAAGGAGGGTTTTTATTTGAAACCTTTAAGTTTATATATACATATACCTTTTTGTGTTAAAAAATGTCTTTATTGTGATTTTCCTTCCTATGGTGGCTGTGAAAGTATTTTTGATGATTATGTAAATTCTCTTATAAATGAGATTAAAGAAACAAAAGAAAATTTTTCTGATTATGAAATAAAATCTGTTTTTTTAGGAGGTGGAACACCTTCAATACTTCCTCCAAAACTTACTGGAAAAATTATGGATACTGTTTTTAATTGTTTTAATATTGATAATAATGCTGAAATTACAACAGAAGCAAATCCTAAAACTGTTGATGAAGTTAAACTTAGAGAATATAAAGCTATGGATATAAATCGCATAAGTTTTGGGGTTCAGGCTTGGCAGGATAATATTTTAAAATCCCTTGGGAGAATTCATACAATAGATGATTTTATAAAAAATATGTCACAAGCAAGAAATATTGGTTTTAAAAATATAAATGCTGATATTATGTTTGCTTTGCCTAATCAAACTTTATCTGATTGGGAGGAAACTTTAGAAAAAATAATCAAACTTAATCCTGAACATATTTCTGCTTATAGTTTAATTATTGAAGATGGAACACCTTTCGGTAAAATGTATGATGAGGGAAAACTTAAAACTTGTGATGAAGCTTTGGATAGAGAAATGTACTATCTTGCAAAAGAAATGATGAGTGATAAAGGGTATCATCAATATGAAATATCAAATTTTGCTAAAGAAGGTTTTGAATGTTATCATAATAAAGTTTATTGGAGATGTGACGAATATATAGGATATGGAATAGGTTCTCACTCATATTTTAACGGTGAGAGATTTAATAATACATATGATATTGAAAAATATATAAATTCTAAAGGTAAATATTCTGTTATAAAAGAAAATATTGAAAAACTTAAAATAGAAGATATGTACGCAGAATTTATGTTTATGGGGCTTAGAATGACAAATGGTATTGAAAAACAAAGATTTTTTGAAAAATTTAAAAAATCTGTTTTTGATATATATAGTAATGAGATAAAATATCTTAAAGAATTAAATCTTATAAGAGAAACTGATACAAATATAATGCTTACAGAAAAGGGTGTTGATGTTTCTAATACTGTTTTTGAAAAATTTATAATTTAAATGAATAATTTATAAGTTTTATGCGTATATAATAATATAAAAAAGAATATAAAATTTAAAAAAATCACTTGACATAGAGGCTGTCAAGTGATATTTTAAGAGTATGGATTAGCACTCAGATTAAATGAGTGCTAACAAAAGATTATAAAGGGGGTTTGGATATGGCTTTAAATGATAGAAAAATACAAATTTTAAAAGCTATTATAAATGATTATATAGCAACAGCCGAGCCTGTAGGTTCCAGAACCCTTGCAAAAAAATATGATTTGGGAGTTAGCTCGGCTACCATAAGAAATGAAATGAGCGACCTTGAAGATATGGGACTTATAATTCAGCCTCATACTTCTGCCGGAAGAATACCTTCTGAATTAGGATACAGACTTTATGTTGATAGACTTATGAACAGAAGTGAGCTTACACATAAAGAGCAAGAATTTCTTCATAAAGTTGTTTCTGGTAATGTAACAAGAATAGAATACCTTATGGAAGAAACAGCAAAGGCTATTTCAATGCTTACAAATTATACAACTATTATTTCTGAGCCTGTTCTTAAAAGAACTGAGTTAAAACAGATAAGGCTTATGCCTCTTGATGAGTCAGCTATAATGTTAATAATAGTTACAGAAGGAAATTTTGTTAAAAACCATATAATAAGAGTTAATAGAGCACCAAGTGATGAAGATCTATTTTCTGTTTCAGTTAAAATAAATAGTATTCTTAAAGGTCATACTCTTGAAGATATAAATGAACATACAATAATGGCTTTACAAAAAGAGCTTAAAGAATATAGTGGACTTTTGAAACCTGTTCTTAAAGCAGTTCAAAAAACAATACGTTCTGCTGAAAATGTTCATCTTCATATGAGTGGTGCTAAAAATATTCTTACTTTCCCTGAATTTAGTGATATTTCCAAAGCCACAGAAATTTTTAGAGCATTTGAAGAAAAAAACAATCTTGTAAGTCTTCTTGAGGATTCAAAAAGTAATGATATAAGAATACTTATAGGAAATGAAATAAATATAAAAGAAATGAAAGATTGTAGTGTTATCACAACAACATATAATATGGGTGAAAACACAAAAGGTAGTATAGGAATTATTGGTCCTACAAGAATGAATTATAATCAGGTTGTATCAGTACTTAACGAAATGGTTAAAAATATCGAAAGTGTATTGAAATCCGTACCTGACGGTAAAGATACATAGGGAGGTTTTTTTAGATGGAAGAAAATCAGAAAGATATAGAAGAAACAGTAATTGATGAATGTGAAGAAACTATTGAAAAAATAGATGAAGAAGTTGTTGAAGAAATGTCAGAAGAAGAAAAGAAACTTAAAGAAGCTATTGAAAAAGCTGATATGTATCTTGATAAATACCAGCGTACACTTGCTGAATTTGATAACTTTAGAAAAAGAACATCAAAAGAAAAAGCAAGTATGTATGATGATGGTATAAGAGATACAGTTTTAAAACTTCTCCCTGTTGTTGATAACTTTGAAAGAGCTATGATATCTTGTCAAAATACAGATGATAGTTTCTATAAAGGTGTTGAAATGATACTCAAACAGATGAAAGAAATATTTACATCAATGGGTGTTGAAGAAATACCTGCTGTTGGTGAAAAGTTTGACCCAAATCTTCATGCAGCAGTAGCTCACGAAGATAATGAAGAATATGGCGAAAATGAAATTATGCTTGAAATGCTTAAAGGATATAAACATAAAGACAAAGTAATTCGTCATAGTATGGTAAAGGTTGCAAACTAATATTTTAATATATATTTAAATTTTGTAAATTATCATTTTTTAAAATACAGTATATTTTTTAGGAGGAAATAATTATGGGTAAAATAATTGGTATTGACTTAGGAACAACAAACTCTTGTGTAGCAGTTATGGAAGGTGGCCAGCCTGTTGTAATCGTAAATTCAGATGGTGGAAGAACAACTCCTTCAGTTGTTGGTTTTGCTAAAAATGGTGAAAGACTTGTTGGTGAAACAGCTAAACGTCAGGCTATTACAAATCCTGATAATACAATAAGTTCTATTAAACGTCACATGGGTGACAACTATAAAGTAACTATCGAAGGAAAAGGATATTCTCCACAGGAAATTTCAGCTATGATTCTTCAGAAACTTAAAGCAGATGCTGAAAGCTATCTTGGTGAAACAGTTTCAGAAGCTGTTATTACAGTTCCTGCTTACTTCAATGATGCTCAACGTCAGGCAACAAAAGATGCTGGTAAAATTGCAGGTCTTGATGTAAAACGTATTATAAACGAACCAACAGCAGCAGCTCTTGCTTATGGTCTTGATAATGAAAATGAACAGAAAATAATGGTATATGACCTTGGTGGTGGTACATTCGACGTTTCTATTATTGAAATTGGTGATGGTGTTATTGAAGTTCTTTCAACAAATGGTGATACACGTCTTGGTGGTGACGACTTTGACCAGAGAGTTATTGATTTCCTTGTTTCTGAATTCAAAAAAGCAGAAGGAATGGATTTAAGCTCAGATAAAATGGCTATGCAGAGACTTAAAGAAGCTGCTGAAAAAGCTAAAAAAGAACTTTCAACAGTAACAACAACAAATATTAACCTTCCTTTCATTACAATGAATCAGGATGGACCAAAACACCTTGATATTACTCTTACAAGAGCTAAATTTGATGAACTTACAGCTGACCTTGTAGATAGAACAATGGAACCTGTTAGACTTGCTCTTAAAGATGCAGACTTACAGCCATCAGAACTTGATAAAGTTCTCCTTGTAGGTGGTTCAACAAGAATTCCTGCTGTTCAGGAAGCTGTTAAGAAATATACAGGAAAAGAACCTTTCAAAGGTATCAACCCAGACGAATGTGTAGCTATCGGTGCTTCAATTCAGGGTGGTAAACTTGCAGGAGATGCAGGTGCAGGTAGCGTTCTTCTTCTTGACGTAACACCACTTTCACTTGGTATCGAAACATTAGGCGGTGTTGCTACAAAACTTATCGATAGAAATACAACAATACCTACAAGCAAAAAACAGGTATTCTCAACAGCAGAAGATAATCAGACAGCAGTTGATATTCACGTAGTACAGGGTGAAAGACCTCTTGCTAAAGATAATAAAACATTAGGACAGTTCAGACTTGATGGTATCGCACCAGCAAGAAGAGGTGTTCCACAGATTGAAGTTTCATTCGATATTGATGCGAATGGTATTGTAAACGTTTCTGCAAAAGACCTTGGAACAGGTAAAGAACAGAAAATCACAATTACAGCAGGTTCTAACTTAAGCGATGAAGAAATCGATAGAGCTGTAAAAGAAGCTGAACAGTATGCAGAAGCAGACAAAAAACGTAAAGAAGCTATTGATGCTAAAAATGAAGCTGATTCTCTTGTATTCCAGACAGAAAAAGCTCTTGAAGAACTTGGAGATAAAGTTGATGCAGGTGAAAAAGCTGGTATCGAAGCTGAACTTACAAAACTTAAAGATGCTATCAAAGATAAAGATGTTGAAACAATGAGTGATAGCGATGTTGAAAGCATTAAATCAGCAACAGAAAGTCTTAGAAATGAATTCTACAAAATTTCTGAAAAATTATATCAGCAGGCACAGGCTGCTCAGGGTGCAGAAGCTCCAAACGGTGACCCTAATGTTGTTGACGGAGAAGGAAAAGAGTTATAAAATAAAGCGTGGCTTTTAAAGATATTAAAAGCGTGACCCTATAAATAAAAAAGGGGCAGGTAGATTTGCCTGTTCCCTTTTTTTAAGTAGTAATGAATTTTAGGTGTATAGTAATATACATAATTCCAATAATTAAGGCTGGTGAGAATTTTGGCAACTAAACGTGATTATTATGAAGTCCTCGGTATTGCTAAGGGTGCAAGTGATGCAGAGATTAAAAAGGCATATAGAAAACTTGCAAAAAAATATCACCCAGATGCTAACCCAGGAAATAAAGAAGCAGAAGAAAAGTTTAAAGAATTAGGAGAGGCTTATGAAGTTTTAAGCGACCCTCAGAAAAAAGCTCAGTATGACCAGTTCGGACACGCTGCATTTGAACAAGGAGGCGGCTTCGGAGGCGGAGGCGGCTTCTATGGTGGCGGAATGAATTTTGATATGGGCGATATATTTGATATGTTTGGTTTTGGCGGTTTCGGCGGAGGCGGAAGTCAAAGAAGAAATGGCCCAAGACGTGGTGCAGATATAAATGTTTCTATATCAATTTCATTTGAAGAAGCTGTTTTTGGTACAAAGAAAGAAATTCAAATAAGTGTTACAGATAAATGTGAAACTTGTGGTGGTAGTGGTTCTAAACCTGGAAGTCATGCTGAAACATGTAAGAGATGTAATGGTACAGGTCAAGAAAGAGTTGTACAGCAGTCAATGTTTGGTTCAGTTACAAGTGTAAGAACATGTTCTGCTTGTGGTGGTACTGGTAAGACTATAAAAGACCCATGTACATCATGTAATGGTACTGGAAAAGTTAAGAAGACTAAGAAATTTGAAGTTAATATTCCTAAGGGTATTGATAATGGTCAGACAATTCGCCTTGCTGGTAAAGGTAATGCTGGAGAGCTTGGTGGAGAAAACGGTGACCTTCTTGTAACAGTATATGTACAGCCACATAGAATATTTAAAAGACAAGGAAATAATGTTTACAGTAATGTAGAAATAAACTTTGTTCAGGCTGCTCTTGGTGGTGAAATAAAAGTAACTACTCTTGATGGTGAAGAAAGCTATACTGTAAAGGCAGGAACACAGCCTGAAACTGTTGTAACTCTTAAAGGTAAAGGTGTTCCTTATATAAGAAATAATAAAGTAAGAGGCGACCATATTATAACATTTAAAGTTAAAATACCTACTGATATGTCAGAAAGACAAAAAGACCTTCTTCGTCAGTTCTATGGCACACCTGTTGATGGTATGAATTTTGAGAAAAAAGATGAAGAGAAAAAAGGTTTTTGGGATAAAGTAAAAGATTCTTTTAAAGAATAATATTTTTGGAGGTAACAATGGTACACGAATATAAAACAAGAGGAACATGTGCTGCCAAAATAGACTTTGAAGTTGAAGATAATAAACTTAAAAATGTTGTTTATTATGGTGGTTGTAATGGAAATCTTAAAGGTATTTCAAGTCTTCTTGAAGGTATGAATATTGATGATGTAATATCTAAGCTTGAAGGTGTTACATGTGGAATGAAAAAAACAAGTTGTCCAGACCAACTTGCACAGGCTTTAAAGGCTTACAAAAACGGAGAAATTTAAAAAAAACGCACCTAAAGGTGCGTTTTTTCTGTTTTATAATATTCATTCCATAAATTTTCGAATAATATTGATTTTGCTGTGTAATAATAAGGTTGCAAGAATATATCTCCTATTGATAATGTCAATATATTTGAAAGTAATCTCCAACCTATAAATGAAAGGTCAAAAAGAAATATATCCATTTTTCTTTTTTTTGTAATATTAAAAGATAATTTTAATGCATCAAAAGCATCTAATTTAGGGTCTTTAATTAATATAAAAGGCGTCATAGAGAAAACATAAGATAATATTATTCCAGGAATTATAAAAAGTATAAAACCTACTGAAATAATTAGGTTTAAAATAATACCTGTTATCAATGTTTTTTTATATATTTTAAAACCATAAAATATATCTTTTAATTTTTCATTTTTATTTTTAATATTAGTACAATAATTAAAAATACCTACCTCAAAAGGAATTGCAAGAAAAAACAATGATATACCTAAAATTATAATCATTATTATTTGAAATTTAAGAGGTATGTTTATTTTTATAATATATTTGAATATGAATGAATTTAATATACTTGATAAAAACGATAAACTTAATATTTTTACAATAAGAAATACTAAAAATGAATGTATCCATTTTCCTTTTAGATATGATATAGAAATTTCTTTATAGTCAGGTTCTGGTTTGTAAAAGTTAAAATCTAAATTCAAATTTTCATTTTGTGAGTTGTTGTTCATGTTATAATCATTATTCATAAAAACACCACCTTAAAAATATAGAATATCAAGTAGTATATTAAATTATATAAATATTATATCATAAATATATAAGTATTTATATAATTTACATCAAATTGTAAAAGTTTAAATAAATCTGTTTACATAATCGTCATTATGCGTTATTATAATTAAGCTGAAATGCTGATTTTATGGCATAAATTTGTATTGACAAAACACTGTTACTGTGATAAATTTATTGATAGAAAGACGTAAGTCTTTTTTTTATGCAAAAATTTGTATTAATCGGAGGTGGAAGTGTTGAGAACAAGAATTACCTTAGCTTGCACAGAATGTAAGCAGAGAAACTACAGCACAACTAAAGACAAAAAAGCTATGCCAGACAGAATGGAAATGAAAAAATATTGTAAATTCTGTAAGGCTCATACATTACACAAAGAAACTAAGTAATGTGCCTACAACCTGAGAGGGAAGTGAAAACAATGCAAGAACAGAACACCACAAACCCAAATGAGAAAAACGAATCTAAAAAAGTACAGTCTAAAGCTAAAAAAAGCGATAAAAAGAAAAGTGATAAACCTTCTTTTGCTGAAACAGTTGCAGACTATAAGGCTGAATTCAAAAAAATCATATGGCCTAATCGCAGTGAAACAGTAAAAAGCACAATTACGGTCATCGTTACATCCTTACTTATAGGTGCCATAATCTTCTGCATGGATACAGTGTTTGCCGGAGGTTATAACTTTATATTAGGTCTTTTAGGCTAATGTTAAATGGTATATTAAGTAGATAAGAAAAAGGATGGTAGTATGTCTGAAGAATTAAACAAATCAGAAGAAAATAAACTTGCGACCGAATCAAGATGGTATGTTGTTCATACTTATTCAGGTTATGAAAACAAAGTAAAAGCCAATATTGAAAAAATTATCGAAAACAGAGGAATGCAGGACCAGATACATCAGGTTATTGTTCCTGTTCAGGACTGTGTTGAGATTAAAAACGGTCAGAAAAAAAATGTTCAGCGAAAAGTTTTTCCAGGCTATGTTCTCCTCAAAATGTTTATGAATGACGATACTTGGTACGTTGTTAGAAATACAAGAGGTGTTACAAGCTTTGTTGGACCAGGTTCTAAACCTGTTCCGCTCACTGATGATGAAGTAAGAGCTATGGGTATTGGCGATACTGTTGAAGAACTTGACATTGAGCTTGACGACACTGTAAGAGTTGCAAGCGGACCTTTCGCAGAGTCTGTGGGTCAGATTAAAGAAATCAATGCAAACAAGAGAACAGTCATTGTTAAGCTGTCTATTTTCGGCAGAGAAACACCTGTCGAGCTTGACTTCAATCAGATTGAGAAGTTATAAGTAAATTAAATTATTCGTTTTTTAGTAGTGTGCGGAGATTTTAACCCGCACGTGGGAGGGAAAATCCCCGTTAATTACCACATTTATTAGGAGGTGCCGAAATGGCAAAGAAAGTTACAGGTTATATTAAATTACAAATTCCAGCTGGAAAGGCAACACCAGCACCACCTGTTGGTCCAGCTCTTGGTCAGCACGGTGTAAATATCATGGGCTTCTGTAAAGAGTTCAATGAAAAAACAGCACAGCAGGCAGGTCTTATTATCCCTGTTGTTATTACAGTTTATGCTGATAGAAGTTTCAGCTTTATAACAAAGACTCCACCAGCTGCAGTTTTATTAAAGAAAGCTTGCAAAATTGAGTCAGGTTCTGGCGTACCAAACAAAACAAAGGTAGCTACAATCTCTAAAGAAGAAGTTATGAAAATAGCTGAAACAAAAATGCCAGACTTAAATGCTGCTACTATCGAAGCTGCTTACAGCATGATTTGCGGTACAGCTAGAAGTATGGGTATCGTTGTTAAGGAATAATTGATGACTGAAAAAATTTAACTGTCGTCACAATAGTGGGAGGGAAGCACTCCCGATATTACCACATAAGGAGGTCACGAAAGTGAAAAGAGGAAAGAAATATATTGAAAAAGCAAAGCTTGTAGATTCTGCAATGCTTTACGATACAAAAGACGCTATTGATTTAATTGAAAAAACAACAGTTGCTAAATTTGATGAAACTGTTGAAGCTCACATTCGTTTAGGTGTTGACAGCAGACATGCTGATCAGCAGGTTCGTGGTGCCGTTGTACTTCCACACGGTACAGGTAAAACAGTTCGTGTTTTAGTGTTCGCTAAAGGTGATAAAGCTGAAGAAGCTTTAGCTGCAGGTGCTGACTTTGTAGGTGCAGAAGACCTTATTCCAAAAATCCAGAACGATAACTGGTTCGGATTTGACGTAGCTGTTGCTACACCAGATATGATGGGTGTTGTTGGTCGTCTTGGTCGTGTACTTGGACCAAAAGGATTAATGCCAAACCCAAAAGCTGGTACTGTAACAATGGACGTAACAAAAGCTATTAATGATATCAAAGCTGGTAAAATTGAATACCGTCTTGATAAAACAAACATTATCCATGTTCCAGTAGGTAAGGTTTCATTCGGTCCTGAGAAGCTTGCTGAAAACTTCCAGACTCTTATGAGCGCTATTATCAAAGCTAAACCAGCTGCTGCAAAAGGCCAGTACCTTAAGAGCGTTGTTATCTCAACAACAATGGGTCCTGGAATCAAAATCAACACGGCTAAAATCTCTGAGTAATTTTTATTAAAATAATTCAGTAATTAAAAAGGAAGGCTATTGCCTTCCTTTTTTAGTTATTAAATTGTTGTGCATTAATTGTAATATTTATATTATCTCCATTATCATCATAATCTGTTGTATGTACTTTGAATTTTTCCCATATACCACCTATTAAAGTATCATTTTTATATGTAAAACTATAACTTTCATTAGGTTCTAATGTTTTTGTTATATCTTTTGAATTTGATTTATATATTGTGGCTTTTACAGGAATACTATCACTATTATTTTTAATATTTATGATTAAAGTATTTCCGTTAGATTTTTTAGTATTAAATTCTTTTTCATAAGAAAGTCCATTATATATGTCATTATTTATTATATTGTATGGATTTTTAGGAATATTATTTATTGCTATATTTGAGTGTATACTTGAAAAAATTTTTGTTCCAATATATATAGCTATAAATATTGAAAAAAATAAAACTAATAAATATAGTATTTTCTTTTTCATTTAATCACCTATTACAATAATAAGAAGAAAAAAGTAAATCATATTATCCTTATTATATATTTGTTAACATATATGTTTATCTATCAAACTGTCTAGCATTTACTGTTATATCTATTTCATTGCCATCATCATTATAATCAGTTACATGTATTTTAAATTTTTCCCATACACCACCTATTAAAGTGTCATTGGTATATGTAAATGTATAACCACCACCAGGCTGTATTATTTTTACAGAATCTTTTGAGCCAGATTTATATATTGTGGCTCTTACAGGAATATTACTACTATTATTAACAATATTTATATTTAGAGTATCACCATCAGAAGCTTTGGTATTAAATTCTTCTGTATATGCAAGACCTTGATATCTATCATTATATATGTATAACACCATCGGCATAAGGTGATATCTCCAAGTTTTCATTTATAGTACTTGAGATATTTGTATTTTCATTTGCTAATACTATAAAATTTGATGAAAGAATAAGTGTTGATGATAATAATAAAAATATAAGTTTTTTCATATAACAATAACCTCCTTAAATAAATTTTAATATTTGTGAAATTCTGAGTATCAGTAATTACTGTATTTATATTATAACATCATATATTGTGAAAAACAATTATATTATGTAATAATAAATATTTTTTGTAAAATGTATAATATAAATAGATTTTATTTTTGTTATAAATATTTTTATAAAAAAATCAAAAATATATTGACATATTATAGCTTGTATTATATAATACAGTAGTTGTTTGAAATGAATACAGCCGTAGACAGCAGGTCCTTTTAGGATAAAATTTTTTAATTGCCTGCCGAGGAAGTTCTTTTATATAATAGAGATTACGCCTCTTTGTCTATGGACATAAGAGGCTTTTTTTACGGCATTTCATTTATATTTACAAGGAGGTGTAAAGAATGGCAAAAATCGAACAGAAACAAGTTATTGTTAATGAAATTAAGGAAAAACTTGAAAAAGCTACTTCTGTAGTTTTAGTTGACCCAAGAGGATTAACAGTTGAACAGGACACAGTTCTCAGAAAGAAATTAAGAGAAGCAGGTGTTGAATATAAAGTTTACAAAAACACTATGGTGAACTTTGCTATTCAGGGAACACAGTTTGAAGGATTAGCTCCATACTTAGAAGGACCTAGTGCAGTAGCATTCAGCTATGAAGATGCAACAGCAGGCCCAAGCGTTATCAGCAAAGAAGCTAAAAACTTTAAAGCATTAGAGTTTAAAGCTGGTGTTGTTGAAAGCACAGTATATGATGCTGAAGGTATGAAAGTTATCGCTGAAATTCCTTCAAGAGACGTTCTTCTTTCCAAATTACTTGGAAGCTTCAAGAGCCCAATGTCTACATTTGCTCGTGTTATTAATCAGATTGCTGAAAGCAAAGCTGAATAATTTGAAGTTTAACTTAAAAATTAATTTGATTACTATTTAAAAAATATTTCGGAGGTGCTTATAATGGCAAAATTATCAATCCAGGAAATCATTGATGCAGTAAAAGAGCTCACAGTTATCGAGCTTAACGATTTAGTAAAAGCAGCAGAGGAAGAATTCGGTGTATCAGCAGCAGCAGGTGTTGCAGTAGTAGCAGCTGGTCCAGCAGCAGCAGCTGAAGAAAAAACAGAATTCGACGTTGAATTAACAGAAGTTGGTTCAGAAAAAATCAAAGTTATCAAAGTTGTTAGAGAAGCTACAGGTCTTGGACTTAAAGAAGCTAAAGAAGTTGTTGACGGAGCTCCTAAAGTTCTTAAAGAAGGCGCTTCTAAAGAAGAAGCTGAAGCTATCAAAGCTAAACTTGAAGAAGTTGGCGCTAAAGTTACACTTAAGTAATTTTGACAATAGCTTAAATTTTTACACCACAAATTACCGCCCGCTTATTATGACGGGCGGTTTTTTTATGTTATTAAGAATTTATTAATATTATTTAAAAAAGATTTATATTGTTTGACACCTGTCCTTTGTAGGGTTAAAATGATATAAGTATTATTGTCTTTATGAATAATGCTTTTTTTTATATTTGAAGTGAATTTTAGGACAGGAGGATTAATATGCAAGATAGCAGTAAAAAAAATACTAATAAAAATAATACTGAAAAACTCGATGATACTGCTTATTATAATGAGCTCTATAATGATTTTCCTGAAGATATAAAAGATATTCTTATGGAAACACATCCTTTAAGAGGTAAGGATTTAGGCTCTGAAACAGCAGCGTATAGAACTAGAAAAAGAGAAATTTCTGAAGTAGAGGCTGTAAAACAAGCTCGTAGTAAAAAAATAAAAGAAGAAATAAATAATATGGAAACTAATAAGTTATCTGAATCTAAAAATTCAAATAATGTTGATATATCTAAAAATATTAATGAGAATAAGAATAAAACAAATACTAAGAATAATAAAATAAAAAATGATGATGAATACGAAGTTATTCAAACTGTTAAAATTAAACCATCATCAAAAGCAATTATACAAGACAGACCTATCCAAGCTCCCAAAAAGAAAAGAAAAAATAGTAATTATACAATTCCTCAGAAAAAATCAAAAAAAGAACAGCATAATGCATACGATGAAGATTTTGAAAGATTTGTAAAAGATGCTAGTATTGAAGACCTTTACGGTAAAGAAGATTATGATGAAGATGATAAAATTAATCTTCCAGAAGGTAAAAAGCTTATTATAGCAGGTGGTGCTGTATTTATAATATTGTTTTTATTTTTTGCTTTTAAAACAATTACATTAAGCAGTCAGCTCCAAAAAGCTAATACTGAGCTTCAAACAATGGTTGAAACACAAGAGGAGAATGAAAAGCTTAAAATGGAAATACTTTCTCTTCAGGAAGAGCTTTATAAATATACTGGAAGCAAAGAACCAGCAAAAGAAGATACAAATTCTGCATCAACAGGTAATTTTGATACATATACAGTTGTTGCAGGAGATACTATTGGCTCTATAGCCACAAAAGTTTATGGAGATTTTGGTAGCTATACAAAAATTCTTGAGGCTAATGGTCTTACAGAAAATTCAAATATTCAAATAGGTCAGGTTCTCAAAATACCTAGATAATTTTTAGTTTATGTTTTAGGAGGACTTATGGAAGATTCTTTAGGAAGTAAAAATTTGCAAGAGCTTAGAGCTATTGCAAAAGAAATAGGTATAAAATCTGTAACATCTTTTAAAAAACAAGAGCTTATTGAAAAAATAGCTCAAGTACAGAATGAAAAAAAATCTTATACTGAAGAAAAAGATGAAAGTCCTGTTGTAACAACATATGGTTTTACACTTAAGGAAAAAAATCAGGATAAAAATTCATCTAGTACTGAAAATAAAGCAAAACAAGAATATAAAGAAAAAAAATATACTGAACATAAAAATATAGAAATTCAAAATAATGAAAATAAACATCAGGAGGTTCAACATATACTTGATGATAGTAATATGGGAGAAGGAATACTTGAAGTAATGGCAGATGGCTATGGCTTTTTAAGAACAGAAAATTTTCTTCCGGGAGCAAATGACATATATATTTCACCTTCACAAATAAGACGTTTTAATCTTAAAACAGGTGATTGTGTAAGTGGAAATATACGCCTTGCAAAAGAAAATGAAAAGTTTAATGCTCTTTTATATGTAAAGTCTGTTAATGGTGATAATCCTGAAAAAGCATCTAAAAGACCTAATTTTGAAGACCTTACTCCTATATATCCAACAGAAAGGCTTACACTTGAAACAACAAAATCTGAGGTTTCTACAAGACTTATAGACCTTATGTCACCAATAGGAAAAGGTCAAAGAGGTATGATAGTTGCTCCGCCAAAAGTTGGAAAAACTATGCTTTTAACAAAAATGGCAAATGCTATTACAAAAAATCATAAGGATATAAATCTTATTGTTCTTCTTATAGATGAACGTCCTGAGGAAGTTACCGATATTCAGCGTTCTATAGAAGGTGAAAATCTTGAAATAGTATATTCAACATTTGATGAACAGCCTGAACATCATAAAAGAGTAGCCGAAATGGTACTTGAGAGAGCTAAGAGATTAGTAGAACAGGGAAAAGACCTTGTAATACTTCTTGATAGCATTACACGTCTTGCAAGGGCTTATAATCTTACAATACCACCAAGTGGTAGAACTCTTTCAGGTGGTCTTGACCCAGCAGCTTTATATATGCCTAAAAAATTCTTTGGTGCAGCAAGAAATATAGAAAATGGCGGAAGTCTTACTATACTTGCAACAGCCCTTATAGATACAGGAAGTAAAATGGACGAAGTTATATTTGAAGAATTTAAGGGAACTGGTAATATGGAACTTGTTCTTGATAGAAAGCTTTCTGAAAGACGTATTTATCCGGCTGTTGATATATATAAGTCAGGTACAAGACGAGATGATAAACTTCTTACTAAAAAAGAAATGGAAAGTGTTTATATATTAAGAAAAATTATGGGTAATGTTTCAAGTATAGAAACCACACAAAATATACTTGAACAAATATCAAAAACAAATAATAATGAGGAGTTTGTTGATATGATACCTCATATAAAAATATAATTACAACAAAGGTAAAATATATTGCAAAAATCAGTAAAATATGCTACAATACCAATGTTGTCTTTAAATAATCAAAGGAATTATTGATCAACAGAGAGAGGTGAAAGAAATGAGAGAAGGAATACATCCAGAATATCATCAGGTAACAGTAAAATGCAACTGTGGTAATGAATTCGTAACTGGTTCAACAAAAGAAGAAATCAGAGTCGAAGTTTGTTCAAAATGCCACCCATTCTACACAGGAAGCCAGAAACTTCTTCTTGAAGCAGGCGGTAGAGTTGAAAAATTCAACAAAAAATACGGCAGAAAATAATATTGAAACTCAAAGGGTTGGTTTTACCGACCCTTTTTTTCTATTAAAAATCTTTTATAAAGAGGTGAATTTAATGAGAAAAACAAATATAGGCGGTCAGGCTGTTATTGAAGGCGTTATGATGCGTGGTAAAAAAGTTTATGCAATGTCTGTAAGAAATCCGGAAGGCGGAATTACAACTGAGAAAAATCAGGTCAAAGACCTTTCAAATAAATGCTCTTTATTTAAACTTCCAATACTTAGAGGAATTTCTGCTTTTGTAGATTCTCTTGTAATGGGAACAAAAATACTTATGAGAAGTGCTGAAATTGCAGGAGAAAGTTTACAAGATGAAGGTGAGCCTTCAAAATTTGAAAAATTCCTTATGGATAAATTTGGTGAAAAACTTAATGATTATATAATATATATGAGTGTTACAATATCAATGGTTGTTGCTATTGCATTATTTTTTATACTTCCTGTTTTTCTTGGAGGTTTTTTCAAAAATTATGTTGAAACTTGGGCTTTAGGAATAATAGAAGGTTTTATAAGAATAGCAATATTTCTTGGGTATCTTTTACTTATATCAAGAATGAAAGATATACAAAGAGTTTTTCAATATCATGGAGCAGAGCATAAAACAATTAATTGCTTTGAAAGCGGTGATGAACTTACTGTTGAAAATGTAATGAAACATACAAGACTTCATAAAAGATGTGGAACAAGTTTCCTTTTTCTTGTAATGATTATAAGTATGATTATATTTTTCTTTGTAAGAACAGATGTATTATGGCTTAGAATGGTTTCCAGAATACTTCTTGTACCTGTTGTTGCAGGTGTATCATATGAAGTTTTAAGATGGGCAGGAAAAAGCAATTCTATATTTGTAAAAATGGTAAGCTATCCAGGGCTTTGTCTTCAGAAGGTGACAACTGCTGAACCTGATGGAAGTCAGATAGAAACAGCTATTATGGCTATGAAAAGTGTTTTGGAGGACGAGCCAGATGAATAATACTGTTGAAACAGCACTTTTTTGGGCAAAAAATATACTTAAAGAAAATAACTGTGATGCATATGCTCTTGATGCAGAACTTCTTATGATGGAAACTTTGAAAATTTCTAGAATTAAACTTTTCATGGAACAAAAAAGAGTTTTATCAACAGAAGAATATGAAAAGTTTAAAGAATTTGTGGATAAAAGAGCAAGTTGTGTTCCTACACAATATATTTTAGGTACTTGTGAATTTATGTCACTTGATTTTAATGTTAATCCATATACACTTATACCAAGAAATGATACTGAAGTTCTTGTGGAAACAGCTATTGATGAATTTAAAAGAAATAATATAAAAAGTTTTATTGATATAGGTACAGGCTCAGGTTGTATCGCAATAAGTCTTGCTTATTATACAGAGGCTAAAGGTACTTGTGTTGATATAAGTGAAGGTGCTTTAGAAACTGCAAAAATAAATGCAAAACAGAATAATGTTTATAATAAACTTGATTTTGTATTAAGTGATGTTTTTGAAAATATAAATGAAAAATATGATGCTATTGTTTCCAATCCACCATATATACGTACAGATGTTATAGAAGGGCTTATGAGAGAAGTAAAAGAACATGAGCCTTATAATGCTCTTGATGGTGGAGAAGATGGACTTTATTTTTATAAAAAAATAGTAAATGAATCTCATAAATATCTTAATGAAAAAGGATTTATATTCTTTGAAATAGGATATGACCAAGGTGAAGATGTTAAAAATCTATTAGAGTCTAAAGGATTTTATGAAGTTAAAGTTATAAAAGACCTTGCAGGACTTGATAGAGTTGTAACCGGAAGAAAAATATGATAAGAGGTGTTTTATGTTAGACCGTTTACAGGAGATAGAAAGTAAATATGAAAATTTAGGGGAAAGCATAAATGACCCTGATGTTATTGCAAATCAAGATGAATGGCGTAAACTTATGAAAGAATACAGTGATATGACGCCTATAATAGAAAAATACAGAGAGTATAAAAAGATTTCTGAAGAAATAGAAGATGCTCTTGAAATGCTCAAAGATAAACTTGATGATGATTTTAGAGAAATGGTAAAAGAAGAACTTTCAGAAAATAAGGAAAGAATTGAAGTTGTTAAAAATGAGCTTACAATACTTCTTATACCTAAAGACCCTAATGATGACAAAAATGTTATTGTTGAAATAAGAGGTGGAGCTGGTGGTGACGAGGCAGCACTTTTTGCCGGTGACCTTTTTAGAATGTATTCAAGATATGCTGAAAGACAGAAATGGAAAGTTGAAATAATGAATACAAATGAAAATGACCTTGGTGGTTTTAAAGAAATTTCATTTATGATAAAAGGTAGCGGAGCTTATTCACGTCTTAAATTTGAAAGTGGTGTTCATAGAGTACAAAGAATACCTGCTACTGAAAGTGGTGGAAGAATACATACTTCAACAGTTACTGTTGCAGTACTTCCGGAAGCTGAAGAAGTTGATGTTAATATTGATATGAATGATGTTCGTATAGATGTATTTAGGGCATCAGGAAATGGTGGTCAGTGTGTTAATACAACAGACTCTGCTGTTAGGGTAACACATATTCCAACTGGTATTGTTGTATCTTGTCAGAATGAAAAATCACAGCTTAAAAATAAAGCTCAGGCTCTTAAAGTTCTTTATGCAAGAATTTATGAAATGGAACAAGAAAAGCATAATGCAGAAATTTCTGCCGAAAGAAAAGCTCAAGTTGGTACAGGAAATAGAAATGAACGTATAAGAACTTATAATTTCCCACAAGGTAGAGTTACAGACCATAGAGTAGGTCTTACACTTCATAGACTTGATATGATTCTTGACGGAGATTTAGACGAAATAATGGATACTCTTATAACTACTGATAGAGCAGAAAAAATGGGAAACAACGAAGAATAATATAGTTTAATAGTAATTAAAATCACCTCATATAATTTACAATAATGTATTTTTATATGGGGTGATTTTTTTGAGAAGTTTAATAATACTTGCATTTATTATCTTTGTTTTTGGAAGCATATGTGGAATTTTTATTTTAAAATACTTTAAAGATAATATAGTATATAAATTTTTATATAGCTTTTGGGGTGGTGCACTTCTTTCTTATATGTGTTTTGGATTTATATCTGATATATTTTATAAAGGAGGTATAGTGTATTCTCTTATATTTATATTTAGTGGTATAGGATTTTCTATTGTTTACGAAAAATATGAATATAAAATAGTATTTAATTGTATTTTATGTTTTTTTATGGGTATAGTCTTAAGTAGTATATACTTTGTGGATAATAATATTTTTATATATTCATCTTTTTTAACTTCAATATATTTTTTGGGAACATTAAAAAATAAAAATATTTACAATAATATATTGTATTCTTTAATTATTGTATTAAGTGGTATTTTAGGTGTATATTTTGAATTTAATTATAATAAAAGTGCTGAATTTGTATTTTCAATTGCAGGAGGGACTATATTATATGTGATATGTAAAGAGGTTTTACCGGAAAAAATACTATCTTTTAGTGATGTTTTTCTCTCTATTTTAGCTGTTTTTGGCTTTTTATATGGTGTTAAGCTATTTTCATTAATGGTATGAATTAATGCCTTTGTGCAAAATTTCAAGGCAAAAATTTACAAAAAAATTTTGTTTACTAGCATTATGCATTAAAAATATAATATGATTTTGTATAAAATAATTAAAAAAAATTAAAAAATATATAAAAAAATAATGATATTTTTGATAAGTGATGTTTTTATATAAATATATCACGATATGAGGATAATTATTAAGCTTAATTAATTTGCAAATTTCAATGGAAATATGTTATATTAATCATGGTTAAAAGAACCATATATAAATTAATTTTTATAAATTTAATTTAGTGTAGTTACAATATCTTTTTTATTGGGGGGTTCACTATGAACTATAACATTAGCAAAGACGAATTGAAAGGACTTATTGTTGACAATGTAAAAAATCTTTACAGAAAAACTGTTGACAGTGCTTCTAAAGAGGAGCTTTATCAGGCTGCTGTTTTTGCAGTTCGAGATGTTATAACAGATAAATGGATTAAAACACATAATGATTATGCAGAAAAAGATGTAAAGGTTGTTTACTACCTTTCAATGGAATTCCTTATGGGAAGATTTTTAGGAAATGCAGTATTAAATCTTATGATGGACGATGAGGTAAGAGCTGCTTTTGATGAACTTGGTATTGATTATAATGCCATAGAAGAGACAGAACGTGACCCAGGTCTTGGAAATGGTGGACTTGGAAGACTTGCAGCATGTTTTTTAGATTCTCTTTCAACTCTTGAACTTCCAGCTTATGGTTGTGGTATACGTTATCACTATGGAATTTTTGAACAGAGAATTGAAAATGGTGAACAGGTTGAATATCCTGATAACTGGCTTGAAAATGGAGACCCATGGTCTGTAAGACGTAATGAATATGCTGTTGAAGTAAAATTTGGTGGAAATGTAAAAGCTGTACCTAAAGGAAATGGTGAATATCGTTTCGTACAGGAAAATTATCAGTCAGTAATTGCTATACCTTATGATTATCCTGTTGTAGGTTATAATAATAATACAGTAAATACACTTCGTCTTTGGGATGCAAAACCAAAGAACGAATTTGACCTTAAAAAATTTAATGAAGGAAAACATGAACAGGCTGTTGCAGAAAAAAATCTTGCAAGTACTCTTACAGAAGTACTTTATCCTGCTGATGATAACTATTCAGGAAAAGAACTTCGTTTAAAACAGCAGTACTTCTTTATTTCAGCTACTGTTCAGAGAGTAATAGAAAGATTTAAAGAAAAACATACTGACTTTAATTTACTTCCAGAAAAAGTTGCATTCCAGCTTAATGATACACACCCAACTGTTGCAGTTGCAGAACTTATGAGAGTTCTTGTTGATGAAAATGATGTACCTTGGAATGATGCTTGGGAAATTACAAGAAAAGTATGTGCATATACAAACCATACAATAATGTCAGAAGCTCTTGAAAAATGGCCACTTGACCTTTTCTCAAGACTCCTTCCTCGTATTTATCAGATTGTTGAGGAAATTAACAGACGTTATTGTGCTGCATTAATCGAAAGATATGGTAATGACCATGAAAAAATAAGAAAAATGGCTATTATAGCTGATGGTCAAATAAGAATGGCATATCTTGCTATCGTTGGAAGTCATTCTGTAAACGGTGTTGCTGCACTTCATACAGAAATTCTTAAAAATCAGGAGCTTAAAGATTTCTATGAAATTTATCCTGAAAAATTCAATAATAAAACAAATGGTATTACACAAAGAAGATGGCTTCTTCATGCAAATCCAAAACTTGCAAAACTTGTTACAGAAAAAGTTGGAGAAGGTTGGACAACAGAACTTTCAAAACTTGAAGGAATTCTTAAATATGCAAAAGATGAAGATTTCCAGAATAAGTTTATGGATATAAAGAAAGAAAATAAAATTGCTCTTGCTAACTATATCAAAGAAAGAAAAGGTATTGAAATAAATCCTGATTCAATATTTGATATACAGGTTAAGAGATTACATGAATATAAAAGACAGCTTTTAAATGTATTCCATATAATATACCTTTATAATCAGCTTAAAATGAACCCAAGTCTTGATATTGTTCCAAGAACATTCATATTTGGTGCAAAAGCTGCTGCAAGCTATAGAAAAGCAAAACTTATTATAAAACTTATTAACTCTGTAGCTGATGTTATCAACAATGATGAGTCAATAAATGGTAAGATTAAAGTTGTATTTATGGAAAATTATAGTGTTTCACTTGCTGAAAAACTTATTCCAGCAGCTGATGTAAGTGAACAGATTTCAACAGCAAGTAAAGAAGCTTCAGGTACAGGTAATATGAAGTTTATGCTTAATGGTGCTCTCACAATAGGTACTATGGATGGTGCTAACGTTGAAATTTGTGAAGAAGTAGGAAAAGATAACATATTTATATTTGGTATGTCTTCAGAAGAAGTTATTGCTAAATATAAAGATAATTCATATGACCCTTGGTTTATTTATAATATGAACCAAGATGCAAGAACAGTTCTTAATGAACTTATAAATGGAACATTCTCACCAGAAAATCCTGATATGTTTAGAGAACTTTATGATTCTCTCTTAAATGGTTATGGTGGAAGAGCAGACGAATACTTTGTTCTTGCTGATTTTGAAGATTATGTAAGAGCTCAAAAAGAAGTTGATGCTGCATATAAAGACAAGAAAAAATGGGCAGAAATGGCTATTATTAATACAGCTAAGAGTGGTAAGTTCTCAAGTGATAGAACAATTAAACAGTATGCTGATGAAATTTGGAACCTTAAACCTGTTCATATTGAAATGTAAAAAATTGGGCGTGCCTACGGCACGCCTTTTTAATTTGACATAAATTAAAAATAACTGTAAAATGCTATTTGATATGTTTCCTTGGCTTAATGGATAAAGCGTTCGGCTCCGGACCGAAAGACCGTGGGTTCGATTCCCACAGGAAGCATTTTTTAATTAAAAATTCTTTTAATCATATATTAATATTTTGCGGGCATAATAAATAAAAATTAATTATAAAAAGAGGAGAATTATTATGTCCGCATTTATTATATCAAAAAGTCCTGCTCTTTGTGGTACTGTCAAAATAAGTGGTGCAAAAAATTCTGCATTACCTATACTTGCTGCTTGTTTGCTCACTGATGAAACTTGTATAATTTCTTCTATTCCGCCTTTAAGTGATGTTAAGGTTATGCTTGAAATACTTAAAAAATTAGGTGCAGAAGTTGAATACGATGAAAAAAAAGAAAAAGCAATTATATGTTGCAAAAATATAAATTCATGTGAAGAAGATATTGAAGATGCTAAAAGACTTAGAGCATCTTTTATTGTTATGGGACCTTTACTTTCGAGAATAAATAAAGCAAAAATTCCTATGCCTGGAGGTTGTCCTATAGGAAGCAGACCTATTGACCTACATTTAAAGGGATTTCAGGCTATGGGAGCAGAAATTGAACAGAATATGGGATTTGTATGTGCATATTCAAAAAATCTCCTAGGAACGGATATTTACTTGGATTTTCCCAGTGTAGGTGCTACTGAAAATATAATGATGGCAGCTGTAAAAGCAAAAGGAATAACAGTTATAGAAAATGCAGCAGCAGAACCTGAAATATGCGATTTAGCAAAATTTTTATGTAAAATGGGAGCTAAGATAACAGGTGCAGGAACAGATACTATAAAAATTGAAGGTGTTGAAAATTTAAAAGGAATTAAATATAAAGTTATGCCTGATAGAATAGAGGCAGGAACTTTTATGGTAGCATCTGCAATAACAGGTGGAGATATTATACTTGAAAATATTATAAGTGACAATTTAAAACCTGTAATAGCAAAGCTTGCTGAAAGTAATGTGTTTATAGAAGAATTAGAAAATAATAGAATACATGTAAAAGCAACAGAAGAGCTTAAACCTATAACAATAAAAACAATGCCTTTTCCTGGGTTTCCAACAGATATGCAAGCTCAATTTATGAGCCTTATGACTATTATAAAGGGTACAAGTATTATTACAGAAACCGTATTTGAAAATAGATTTATTCATGCAGGAGAGCTTAGAAGAATGGGTGCTGATATAAAAATAGATAGTAGAAGTGCTGTTATAGAAGGTGTAAATAATCTTACAGGAGCAGAAGTCAAAGCAACTGACCTTAGGGGAGGGGCTGCTCTTATACTTTCTGCCCTTGCTGCAAATGGTGAAACAGAAATAAGCGATATTTACCATATAGAAAGAGGATATTGTAATATAGAAAAGAAGCTTCAAAGCCTTGGGGCTATTATAAAAAGAAAAGAATAAAAGGGTGTTTTATACACCCTTATTGTTTTTATTTTTTGAAGTTTTAAGTATTAGAAGTTTTTCTCCTACTAAAAGTTTTTCCGGATTTTCTATTGTGTTTAATGATAATATTTCTTCTGTTGTTGTACGATATCTTTTTGCTATGTCCCATAAACTATCATTTTTTTGAACGATATATATTATTATACCTGCATCATTTTTTTCACTATTCTCATCGTTTATTATATCTGTAATAAAATCTGATTTGCAATTTTCAAAAACCATAACATCAAATACACAAGTAATTTTTAATTCTGTTTCATTTTCTGAAAGCATATTAAATGATATATTATCGATATAGCCGTTTATGATATAGAATACATCTTCATTATTACATTTTGTTTCTATTTCTTGAGAAAATGGAATATTGTATGGTATTACAGAAACAGGTTCTCTATCGTTTTGAGCTGTAAAAAGTATATTTCCGCTTATTACACCTTCAACAGTTACTTTATTTTCAGAATAATTTTTGTCTGTTATATCCATTTTTCCATATACATTTTCTACACGTAACATATCAGGATATTTTTTATCTGCAACTATTGTATCTTTAAATGAAGATTTTGTACTATTTTTCATTAAGAAACAAGGATATTCTAATGTTATAAACTGTGGCTTTATATTTTCGTTTATACTGTAAATATCCTCTGCAATATCTTTTTCTTTATTTCCATATATACTTAAATAAAGACTTAGTGATATATCAGCATTTATTTTTCTTTCTTCTCCGTCCTCATCAAGCTCTGTTTTGCAGTTTATATTGTATATATCCATTATTGTATTAGCAATCATATTTTCTGTTGCTTCCCTACAATCTTCCATAATATTAAATGGAATATCAAAAAATACAGTTTCAATAGGAGAATCATTTGTTTCTGAAGTATATATTAATGTAATATATAATGTACCTTTTATATTTACTTTGCCATTAAATACTTTTATATCCCTATCACCTATGTATCCTGTACATTCTGTTATGATACCTATATTAGGCTTACTTGAAGGCAAAGATAAAATTTCATTTAAGTTTATAATATCTTTTTTTATTTCAGCACAATTACAAATATTTATAGTTTTATCTTTTATCATTATATCATTTTTGTTTTCTACAGTTTTTAATACACTTATTTCTTCGGATAAAACAGTTTCGGTTTTTACTGTTATTGTACAACGTATATTTATTTTTCTATCATTTATAATTTTATGGTTTATACTTTCAATATTAAAAAATATATTAGTTATAGAATTTTTATCAGTTTCTGGAAGAGGTACAACATCTTCAAATGGTATTGTAGCCATCATTGAATATATGCCATTTTCTCCTGTTTTTCCAATATACATTATTGAGCATATAGCTTCACCACTAAAAAAAGCTCTGTTATCTGATATTTTTTCTTCTGTTTGATTTATTTTTGGACATATGGTAAGTATTTTATCAATATCAGGTTTTATATCAGGTACTATTGCATCACCTTCAGCTATAACTTGTATTGTCCTCTCAAATATTTTTGATTCTGTTTTTATATTTGTATTTTCTGTTTCAATAGACATAAAAAAACCTCCTTATTCTTATATATAAAAATATAGTTTGAAAGTAGGTATTTTATGAATCAAAAATACAATTTTTTTTATAGTAATACAATTTTAATATAATTTAATTTCGTCAAAAGGATATATTTTTAATATAACCTTTCCTATAACATCATTTATTGGTATTGTACCAAGATGTCTACTATCAATACTATCTTCTCTGTTATCACCTAAAACAAAAAAACTGTTTTCTGGAACAGTAACTTCTATATGTCCCATTGTTATACCTGTTTTATAATCTTCTGTAATTTCTTCTGAATTTACATATATTTTACCTCTATCTATTTTTATTGTATCACCTTCTGTTGCAATAACTCGTTTAATAAGTTGTTTTTTTTCACCATTAAGTGTTTTGGAAAATACTATTATATCTCCTTTTTTTATATCATTCATATATTTACTTATTCTAGAGATACATACACGATTTTTGTCATAAAATGTATGTTCCATAGAAATACCATCTATTTTTACAGGCCAACAAAATAAAAAAAGCAGTGCAATTATTATTGCTGCTTCTATAAGTGCCTCACGCCATTCCTTTATTCTCATTGGATTAAATCACCTACCAAATACATATATATTAAAGTATAGATATTTTTGTGGAAAAAACAAGGCTATATGTCAAAAAATATTATTTTTTATATATGTAATTTTTGCCTTCCAAAAAAATCGTATTATTTGACAAAGATATTTAATTTTATTAATATAATTATAAGGGGTGAGGTTAATGGCTACAATAAAAGATGTGGCAAGACTTTCGGGAGTTTCTGTATCAACAGTTTCCATAATTCTTAATGGTCAGGCAAAAGCTAGAAAAATTTCCGAAAAAACACAGAAAAATGTTCTTGAAGCAATAAAAGAACTTAATTATAATCCAAGTGTTTCTGCCAGAAGGCTTAGAAGCAGTGATAAAGAAAAATATACAGTTGGAGTATATTGGGCAATAGATTTTACAACAGGTTTTCTTGCAAGGTTTATAGAAGGTCTTCAAATGGAACTTTTAAAATCAAAGCTTCCTGTATCAACAGTTATATGTCCTTTTGAAAATAATAAGCTTGAAAACGAAAGTGGTCTTAAAAATATGAGTACATATAATGCTGTTATTATAGCTAATACAAATACTAAAGACCAAGAGTTTTTAAATGATAATCCATTACCTATACCTGCTGTTCTCATAAATAGAAATTCTGATAAATATCATACAGTAAGAATTGATAATGTAAAAGCCGGAGAAATAGCCGCAGAACATATATACAATAAAGGTATAACTGATATAGGTATGGTTATACAGCAAAATTCTTTTTATGGAATGCAAGAAAGAGGGGAAAGTTTTCTTAAATTTTTTAAGAGAAAAGGTATTGAAATTCCAAAAGAACGTATTATATCCAGTAAAAATTCTGTTCTTGGTGGAAGTGAAGCAGGAGAGATTTTATTAAAAAGTGGTAAAATACCACGTGCGGTATTTGTAGATTCAGATGTAATGGCACAAGGTCTTATTCATTTTTTTAATAAAAATGGAGTGAAAATACCTGAGGAATGTGAAGTTATATCTGTTGGTATTGGACCTACAGAAATTTCAAAGTATTTTATGCCTTCAATAACGGTTGTTGATATGCCTCTTGAAGAAATGGCAGCTGAATGTATAAAACTTATTTCTGAAATACTTGAACATAATATTGATAGTAAAAAAGATATTCTTCTTGAAACAAAACTTATGCCAAGAGAATCATCTCCACTTTAATATATTTAATAAAAAAGCACAGTATTAATACTGTGCTTTTTTATTATTAAACATTAAATCTGAAAAGTATAACATCTCCATCTTTAACAACATATTCTTTACCTTCTGAACGTACAAGACCTTGTTCTCTTGCAAGGTTATATGAGCCTAAACGAATAAGGTCATCATATGCAACAACTTCTGCACGAATAAATCCTCTTTCAAAATCTGAATGGATTTTTCCAGCTGCTTGAGGTGCTTTTGTACCTAATGTTATAGTCCAAGCTCTTGTTTCTTGTTCTCCACTTGTAATATAACTTATAAGTCCAAGAAGTTTATAGCTTGCTGCTATAAGTCTGTCAAGTCCACTTCCTTCAACACCAAGCTCTGCAAGGAATTCTTTTTTATCAGCTTCATCAAGGTCAGATATTTCTTCTTCTATCTTTGCACAAAGAACAAATACTTCTGAACCTTCTTCTTTTGCAAATTCACGTACTTTTGCCACAAACTCATTTGATGCACCATCATCTGCAAGGTCGTCTTCTGTTACATTGGCAGCATAAAGCACAGGTTTTCTTGTAAGAAGTGTAAGGCTATCAACAAATGCTCTATCATCAGCATCATCAAACTCAACAGCTCTTGCACATTTTCCGCCTTCAAGAGCAGTTTTTAATGTTTCGAGTATATCAAGTTCTTTTTGAAGTGATTTGTCTGCTTTTGCCATTTTTGTTGTTTTTGCTATTCTTCTTTCAATTATTTCTATATCAGAGAATATAAGCTCAAGATTTATTGTTTCAATATCTCTTATTGGGTTAACACTTCCGTCTACATGAACAACATTTGAATCTTCAAAACAACGTACAACATGAACAATAGCGTCTACTTCACGTATATGAGATAAGAATTTATTTCCAAGACCTTCTCCTTTACTTGCACCTCTAACAAGACCTGCAATATCAACAAATTCTATTACAGCAGGTACAACTTTTTTTGAATTATAAAGTTCTTGAAGTTTTGTAAGTCTTTCGTCAGGTACAGTAACAATACCTACATTAGGGTCTATTGTACAGAAAGGGTAATTTGCCGCTTCTGCTTTTCCTAAAGTCATAGAATTAAATAATGTACTTTTTCCCACGTTGGGAAGTCCTACAATACCAAGTTTCATATATATATTTCTTCCTTTCCAGTATAATAAAAACATCTTTTGATATTATACTTTATAGAAAGTTATTTATCAATAATATAAAATTTTATATAATAAAAAATATATAAATAATTTAAAATAAGATTGGATAAAAAATAGATTGTTTTTTTTTAGACAATGTGGTATAATCAAGACAAAATTAGTCGAGTATGTTAAATGTGTTAAATCAATGTATATTTTATATAAAGGAGATGTTATAAATGCAAACACTTGAACTTAAAAATGGTCTTTATTGGACAGGAGTTCTTGACCCTAATCTTAGAGTATTTGACATTGTAATGGAAACTGAATTTGGTACAACATATAATTCATATATACTTAAAGGAAGTGAAAAAACAGCCCTTTTTGAAACAGCAAAACTTAAATTTTTTGATGAATATTTAGAAGCTTTAAAATCAATAGTAGATATAAATGATATTGACTATATCATAATGAACCATACAGAACCAGACCATGCTGGAAGTATTGAAAAACTTATTGAGTTAAATCCTAATATTAAAGTTGTTGGAACAGCTTGTGCAATAGGTTTTCTTAAAAATATTGTAAATAAAGATTTTTATAGTATTGCAGTAAAAGAGAATGATACACTTTCACTTGGTGATAAGACTCTTCATTTTATGGTACTTCCAAATCTTCATTGGCCTGATTCAATGTACACATATGTAGAAGAAGATAAAACTCTTTTTACATGTGACTCTTTTGGTGCTCACTATAGTTTTGAAGGAATTGTTTTAAGTAAAGTTACAGACAATGATGGATATATGAGAGCAGCTAAATATTATTTTGATAATATTATAGGTCCATTTAAGCCATTTATGTTAAAAGCTCTTGATAGAATAAAAGACCTTGATTTAGAAATGATTTGTGTAGGACATGGTCCTGTTATTGACTGTCGTATAGATGAGATTAAGGAAACATATAAAAATTGGTGTACAGTTGTAAATCCTAATAAAAAGAAAACTATTGTAATGCCTTATGTAAGTGCTTATGGATATACAAAAGAGCTTGGTGAAGAAATAGCAAGAGGTATTAAAGATAGTGGTGATATAGATGTAAAAGCATATGATATGGTTACTGCTGATGCTGGAGAAGTTTTAACAGAAATTGGATATGCTGATGGTATACTTCTTGGCTCTCCAACAATTCTTGGTGCTGCATTAAAACCTATATGGGACCTTACAACATCAATGTTTGCTTCTATACATGGTGGAAAACTTGCATCTGCTTTTGGAAGCTATGGTTGGAGTGGAGAAGCTGTTCCTCATCTTGTAGAAAGACTTAAACAGCTTAAAATGAAAGTTGTTGATAATGGATTTAGAATAAGATTTAAACCAGGTGAAAATGACCTTCAGGAAGCTTATGAATATGGATTTGACTTTGGTTGTACTCTCTTAAAGAAAGAAAATCCAAGAAAAGCAGGAAGACGTAAACTTGTTAAATGTGTTGTATGTGGTGCAATATTTGATGCTTCAAAAGAAGTTTGTCCTGTATGTGGTGTAGGTTCAAATAACTTTGTTGAAGTTGAAGAAGATGAAATTACATTTGTAAAAGATACTGATGAAAAATATCTTATACTTGGAAATGGTATAGCAGGTCTTTCTGCCGCAGAGGCTATAAGAATGAGAAATAAGACATGTTCAATAGTTATGCTTACAAATGAGGACTATTTAACATATAATAGACCAATGCTTACAAAATCACTTCTTGCAGGATTTACATCAGACCAGATTGCTGTATATGATAAAAAATGGTATGAAGATAATAATATCTATGTTGTTACAGGAAAGACTGTTGAAAAAATAGATACAGCAAATAAAGAAGTGTTTGCAAATGATGGATTTACTCTTAAATATGATAAACTTATATATGCAATGGGTGCTGAATGCTTTATTCCACCTATAAATGGTGTTGATAAAGAAAATGTTGTATCTATAAGAAGACTTAGTGATACAGACGGTATTAAAGAGAAAATAAAATCAATTAAAAATATTGCTGTTATAGGTGGCGGTGTTCTTGGACTTGAGGCAGCTTGGGAATTAAGTAAATCAAAAGCTAAAGTAACAGTTATAGAAATAGCAGATAGAATTATGCCAAGACAGCTTGACGAAAAAGCATCTGAAATACTTCTTGAAAAAATAAATAAAGTAGGAATAGATGTAAAACTTGGTGCTTCTATTGAATGTATAGAAGGTGATAAAGAAGCAACAGGTGTTAAACTTGCAACAGGAGAAGTTATTTTAGCAGACCTTGTTATTGTATCAAGTGGTGTAAGAGCAAATGTTGCTGTTGCAAAAGATGCAGGTATAGAAACAGATAGAGCAATTATAGTAGATAGCTCAATGAGAACAAATATTGAAGATGTATTTGCTTGTGGTGACTGTGCACAGTTTGAAGGAATTAACTATGCAGTATGGTCAGAGGCTCTTGAAATGGGTAAAGTTGCGGGTACTGTAGCTTGTGGAGATAGTGCTACTTATGAAAATATTACTCCTTCACTTGCATTTAATGGTATGGGAACATCTTTATTCTCAATAGGAGATAATGGATTTAACAGTAATCTTAAATATAAAACAGCTGAATTCCATGACAAAGCTAAGGGAACATATGAAAAATATTACTTTGTAAATAACCTTTTACGTGGTGGAATTTTAATTGGAGATGTTAAAGGACTTGTCAAACTTACTGAAGCAGTTTCAAAAAATATGAAATTTTCTGAATTTTTTGAATAATAAATGTATAATTAGACAATAATATTATTGATTTTTTTCCTCAAAGGTTGTAAAATTGTATTGCAATTAATCTTACTTAATTATTTAGGTAAGCGAAATATTATAAAGGAGAGGGTAAAAAATGGTATCAGAAAAAGTTGTAATAACAAATCCTACTGGAATTCATGCACGTCCAGCATCAAATCTTTTAAACTTTACAAAAAAATTTAAATGTACAGTAACACTTAAAACAGAAAACAAAACAGCTAACTGTGCTAGTATCATAAGTCTTCTTGCTCTTGGTGCAAAAAGCGGTACAGAAGTAGAAGTAATCTGTGAAGGTGAAGAAGAAGCTGTTGCATTACCAGAAATCGTTAACTTCATTAAAGAACTTAAAGACTGATTTCAATATAAAAAGAGTGCTTTTAAGCACTCTTTTTTATTTTGAAATTTTTAATGCAGTTATTATAGACATTAAAAATGAAAGCATAGCAATAAAAATACCTATTATCAATAAATCGTTTTTCTGTTTTTCTGTGATATAAATTCCTTTTTGTGGATTAGCAGATAGATTTTTTTGTGATACTCGATAATGGTTTCTTTTATTTTCATACATAAAAATTTACCTCCTTTTTTAGTATTATTATAACCCTTATATTAATTTTTTACAGCTATAAAAGTATGGTATTAACATATAATAATATAAAAGGAAGGTGAATTTTGTTGGAAAAAGTATTTTTTATGTCTTTTGTTTTTATTATGCTTTTTACTTCTTGTAGTAATGAACAAAATATTATAACAACTGGAAGAAGTACAAAAGAGGAATATGAAATGAGTGATATGGAAAGAGAAGAGAATATTAAAAATATTATTTGTAATATAGATGGAGTAAATAATGCATGGATTATAGCAGCAGGTGATAATGTTGTTATAGGTATAGAAACAGATTTAATAGACAATGAAGATTTGGCTAGAATAAAAAATTCAGCTATAAGTTATACAAAGGAAAATGATAAGTGGGCAAATAATGTTGCTGTTACCACAAATATGGATATTGTTGAAATGATAAAAAATATTGAATAAAAAAACTGTATCTTATTAGGATACAGTTTTTTTATATTATAATATTACATCAAGTATAAGATTTGGTTTTTTAGGTTCTATATCACTTATTTTTATTGCTTCTTTTAATATATTATAGGCAGAAATACATTTTTCTTCAGTTGATGAATATATTATTGCTATAACTTCACCTTTTTCTATTTTATCACCTATACGTTTTTTTAATATAATTCCTGCACCATAATCAAGTTCTTGTTCTTTATATGTTCTTCCAGCTCCTGTTTCCACACTTGCTCTACCTATTATTGCAGTATCAGTTTCAGATATAAATCCTGTTTTTTCACTTTTTAATTCATATTTTATATTTGCCATAGGAAGAAGTGAATAATCATTTATTATTTCAGGATTACCACCTTGTTGTATAATTAATTCTTTAAATTTTTCTAAAGCTTTACCATTTTCTATATTTTCAGAAAATATTTTTATTGCCTCTTCTTCTGTTTGGGCTTTTTTACCAAGAATAAGCATATGAGCACCAAGTTTTAATGATACATCAAGAAGGTCACCTTTTACATTGCCTTTTAATACTTCAATAGCTTCAATTACTTCAAGAGAATTTCCTATATAATTTCCTAATGGTTGTGACATTCCTGTAATTAAAGCATGAACGCTTTTTCCGGATTTTTTACCTATTTCAACCATTGTTCTTGCAAGATTTACAGCATCATCTTTTGTTTTCATAAATGCACCGCTACCACATTTTACATCAAGAACTATTGCATCTGCACCGGCTGCTATTTTTTTTGACATTATACTTGAAGCTATAAGTGGAAGGCTTTCAACAGTACCTGTAACATCTCTAAGTTCATAAAGCTTTTTATCTGCTGGAGTAAGGTCTTTATTTTGGCTCATAAGAACTATATTACTTTTTTTTGCATATTCTATGGCATGTTTTTCATCTATATCAACATTAAAATTTGGTATAGAGTTAAGTTTATCTTGTGTACCACCTGAAAAACCTAATCCTTTTCCACTCATTTTTATGACAGGTAAACCTGTAGATGCTATAAGAGGGGCAAGTATTAGTGTTGTTGTATCTGCAACTCCTCCTGTAGAGTGTTTATCTACTTTTATACCATCTATATCATAAAGATTAAATACTTTTCCAGATGAAGCCATTGCCAGTGTAAGGAATGTTGTTTCTTCCATATCAAGACCTTTAAAATATATTGCCATTAGCATAGCTGATATTTGATAATCGGGAATAGAGTTATCTGTAACACCTTTTATAAAAAAATCTATTTCTTCTTTTGAAAGCTTAAATCCATTACGTTTTTTTATTATTATATCAAGTATTTTCATAAAATCACTCCCTTTTATATTTGTTTTAATAATAGTATATCATAAATAGATATAAAAAAACGACGGAATATATTCCGTCGTAAAAAAAGGAGGGGTATGTTTTTTGCAGAACTAATCTGCTATTTTTACTACACTGTTAACGAGGAATATATTTTCCTCAAATATATATAAAATAAACTTTTTAAAAGTTTATTGCCGGAAATTATAAATTTCATACAAAACATTTAAAAAAAGTTGGAATATGTACAAAATCAAAAAGTTTTTGGCTATATTTGTGTTTTTTTGTATTCGCAGCTTTTAATTTTTGTTCTTTGGAATTCATGTCTATTATTTCTCCGTTTATAATATCAAGTATTCCTGTTTTTGTATTATAAGTAACATTTGTAGTTTTAAGACTTTTTTTCATTTGTATCACCAACTTTCTATGTTTTATATTTTTGTGGGGGCGGCAGTCCATCTTTTCAGGGGCGAAAAATATTGGACTGCCAGCTGAAGAAGGCTTGGCGCCTTTTTGTCTTCTGCATATTTAAAGTATAATGTTTAAATATGTCTAAAATATGAACAAAGATTTAAGTTTTTACTAATAAAAAGAAATTTTTTCTTATAATAAAATAAAAAAGACAAAGCATAAAATATGCTTTGTCTTAAATGTTTTATTACATTGTACAGCTTACTTCAACTTTAAAGTTTGAAGGAACTTCAGGTGCATTTGAAACATCGAATGTCCATTTTAAACCGAAGAAATCTGTTTCAAATACTGACTGGAAGTAATGCATAAGTGCACCAAGAGATATTTTTTCATCATAAGAAGATGTGTGTAATGTATCTTCAACTGCTATAAATACTTTTCCACCTTTTAATATAAATCTCCAAGGCTGAGAATTTAAAGCAGAAGGTGCAAAAAGAACAGTTCTTAAAGGTTCGAATATACCAATATTCATAAGTTCATCAAGTGTTGCACTGTTTCCAAAACTTTCTGAGAAAACAAGTTCTTCTAAATCTTTTCTGTATGAAGGAGCAGTGTCAGCAATATTTACATTAGCTTTTGAATAATTTCCTCCGGCTTTAGTATCGTTTGATACATTTTTTAAATCTTTTTCTTTATATCCAAGAGCTATTAATGCTGTTATTTCCATTCCTTCAGGAAGATTTAATATTTTTGAAACTTCTTCTCTATCAGACATTGTTATAAAACATGTGTTAAGACCTAAATCAGTTGCTTTTAATATTATGTCAGATGCTTTATAACCACTATTTTCAATATAATTATCTGCTTTTTCAGAATATATTATTATATAATGAGGAGCATTTATCATAATTCCGTTATAACCAGCTTTTCCGTTAAGTGCATCATATACTTCAGAATTATCTAAAATTTTTATTTCTGTTTTTATATTATCTAAAAGACTTTTAGAATTTGGGAAATATGAAATTATTTCATTTTTTAAATTTTCTCCGATAGGTTTTTCACTATAATCCCTTACAGAATATGTTTCTTCAATAAGTTTTTTGTAGTTCATAGTATACACTCCTTTATATTGTTGTAAATATTAAATACAAGATGAAAACCCTCTACATTAACCATAATAATTATAGTTGATAAAAAATAGGTGGTCAAGTATAATTATGAAAACTCAAACATTTTACAAGGGTAGATAAAATGCTAACTATGTTACATTATATCATTTATAATGTACAAATGTATATATTATTATGATAAATAGGGTGAATTTTATGATAAGAGTTTCTAATATAAAAATAGGTATTTTTGAAAACAAAGATATAAAAAAATTATGTGCTAAAAAAATAGGCATATCTGAAAAAGATATTATTTCGTTAAATATATTTAGACGTTCTCTTGATGCGAGAAAAAAAGATAATATACATTATGTATATATTGTTGATATAACTATTAAAAATGAAAAAAAATTACTTTCATCAAAAAATAAAGATATTTCTGTTACACCAGATATGGAGTATAAATTTCCACAGGGAGAATGTAAAATAAATAAACCTCCTGTTGTAGTAGGTTTTGGGCCAGCAGGAATGTTTTCTGCACTTATACTTGCACAAATGGGGCTTAAACCTATTGTTATTGAAAGAGGTCAAAATGTTGATAAGAGAACAGAAGCTGTTAATAAATTTTGGAATGAAGGTATACTTGATACTGAAAATAATGTACAGTTTGGTGAGGGCGGTGCAGGTACATTTTCTGATGGCAAGCTTACAACAAGAATAAAAGATTTAAGATGCAGAAAAGTTTTGGAGGAGTTTGTAAGATTTGGTGCTCCAAAAGAAATACTTTATGAACAAAAACCTCATATTGGTACTGATATTCTTAAAACAGTAGTTAAAAATATTAGAGAAGAAATAATAAGACTTGGTGGAGAAATTTATTTCGGTAAAAAAGTAGTGGATTTTTTAATTGAAGAAAACAAAATTATAGGTGTTGTTTTAAGTGATAATACTATTATAAATTGTAGTGATGTTGTTCTTGCAATAGGTCATAGTGCTAGAGATACTTTTGAGAAAATATATGAAAAAGGAATAGGAATGGAACAGAAACCTTTTGCTATGGGAGTAAGAATAGAACACCCACAAAGTATGATTGATTATTCCCAATATGGCAATATATGTAATAAATTGCCTGCTGCTGATTATAGATTAACATATACAACATCAAAAGGCAGAGGTGTGTATACATTTTGTATGTGTCCTGGAGGAACTGTTGTTGCAGCAGCAAGTGAAGAAGGTATGGTTGCAACAAATGGTATGAGCGAATATGCAAGAGATAAAGACAATGCCAATAGTGCATTACTTGTTCAAATTTATCCAGAAGATTTTGGGAGTGAACATACACTTGCCGGAATGTATATGCAAAGAGAACTTGAAAAGAAAGCATTTTTATATGGTGGAGAAAATTATAATGCACCGGCCCAAACTGTTGGAAGTTTTTTAAAAGGTTTTGAAGATACTAAACTTGGAGAAGTAAAAAATAGTTATAAACCTAATATAAAATTTACAGACCTTAGAAATGTATTACCTGAGTTTATGACAGATGCAATAGAAGAAGCATTACCTAATATGGGCAAAAAACTTAAAGGTTTTGATAGAGATGATGCTCTTATGACTGCTGTTGAAAGTAGAAGTTCTTCACCAGTAAGAATAATAAGAGATAAAGAAACAGGAGAAAGTGTTACATTAAAAGGACTTTATCCAACAGGAGAAGGTGCTGGATATGCAGGAGGAATAGTTTCTGCTGCTGTTGATGGTATAATATCTGCTGAAAAAATATTCTGTAAATATATTTAAGCTATGGTTTCCATAGCTTTTTATTTTTTTTGTAAGAATTAATTAATGTTTATTTAATTGTATAGTGATATAATCTACATAAAATAACATTTTTCTACAAAAAGGAGGCTTTATATGAATAGAATAGGTATTATTTCAACACTTATTGCAAGCCTTGTTTCAGGTTGTAGTACTGTTGAAGAACAAAAAACAACTGTTAATAATACAAATAGTACAGTTGAAAGTGAAGAAACATGGTACTATGGTGAAACAAATAATAATAATATAAATTCTCAAATACAAAATAATGAAATAACAGTTACACCTACTGAAAATAATGAAAAACAAGATGAAAATTTAAATATTGAACAGACAGAAAATAGTATAGAAACAGAAAAAAATGAAGTTTCAACAGAACCTATATATGACCCTGTTAAGTCTCCAGAACAACCAACAGAAAATAGCTCTCTTGTAGGGTATAATGATAAAAAATCTTGGTGGTTTAGAAGAAATAGTGACCATTTGCCACCTTCTGCACAAATGGATATAAATATATCACAGTATGATGCTTATTATTTAGGGGATACACAACATAAAGTTATATATCTTACTTTTGATGAGGGATATGAAAATGGTTATACTCCTCAGATATTGGATATACTTAAGGAAAATAATGTTAAAGCAGCATTTTTTGTTACAAAGGATTATATTGAAAGAAATCCAGAAATTATAAAAAGAATGGTAGATGAATGTCATATAGTAGGAAATCATTCTGTAACACACTCAGATATACCTGACCTTAGTGATGAGCAAATTAAATCTGAACTTGATGATTGTGCAGCTTACTTTAAAGAGGTTACAGGAGTAGAAATGCCTAGGTTTTTCCGTCCACCGGCAGGTGTTTATAGTATAAGAAGCCTTGAAAAAACACAAGAAGCAGGATATAAAACAATATTTTGGAGTTTTGCATATAAAGATTGGGAAACAGATAATCAACCAGGCAAAGAAGAAGCTTATAATATGGTTATGAATAATTATCATAATGGTTCTATAATGCTTTTACATGCTGTTTCACAATCAAATACAGAGGCTCTTGATGATATGCTTAAAAGTCTTAAACAAGAAGGTTATACTTTTCTTTCACTTTATGACCTTCCTTAAAGTAAGTTAATGTTTATTTCATATTTTTTATGATATAATTTAATTTATTGTATTAGTGGAGGGAATTTTAAATGAATAGTGAAGAAAGGCGAGTTGAGATATTAAAAATTATAAATGAAAGTAATGAACCTATAACAGGTAAAAGTCTTTCAGAAAGATTTGGAGTTACAAGACAAATTATAGTTAAAGATATAGGAATAATAAAGGCAGAAGGAAATGAAATAGTTTCTACTGCAAAAGGTTATGTATTATCAAATAAAAAAAATGAAGAACCTAAACGAGAAATAACAGTATGTCACAGTAGTGATGATATAGAAAAAGAAATGAATATTATAGTGGATTTAGGAGGAAAAATACTTACAACAGCTGTAAATCACCCTGTTTATGGCAGTGTTGGTGAGTCTATTAATATAAAAAGCAGAAAAGATATTAAAAAGTTTATAAATAAAACAAATGAAACAGGTTGTATGCCTTTGTTGGAACTTACAAAAGGTGAACATAAACATATTATAGCTGCTGATGATATTGAAACATTAGATGAGATATGCTTGGAGCTTAAAGAGGCAGGATACTTGATTTCCGACAAATAGTATGATATTATACTTCTTGATGTAAATAGTAGTGTATATACAACTATATATTTAAGGAGGTAATGGTTTGGAAGAAAAAAGTATATGGCAGAGAATACTTAAGCGTTATTTTATAAATGGTCTTAATGGTATGGCTCTAGGTCTTTTCTGTACTCTTATTGTAGGTCTTATAATAAAACAAATAGGTGGAATTATAGGTGGAAATATAGGTTCATTTATTATATCTATTGGTAGTGTAGCATCAATATGTACCGGTGGTGTAATAGGTATAGGTGTTGCACATACTATGTCTGCACCTCGTCTTGTTGTTTTTTCATCTGGAATTACTGGCCTTATAGGTGCAAATGCGGCAGCTTTTGTTGGTGGTACATTATTTAATGAAACAGGTGCTATTGTTCTTACAGGGGCAGGTGACCCCCTTAGTTCATTTATTGCAGTTGTTGCAGGGGTTGAAATAGGAAATCTTATTTCGGGAAAAACAAAAATTGATATTATAATAACTCCTATGGTTACAATAATATCAGGTGCAATAATAGGTTCAATAGTAGGACCTCCCCTTTCTGCTGGTATGATTTGGCTTGGAAATATGATTAATATAGCTACAGAATTACAACCATTTCTTATGGGTATTGTTATTTCTGTTGTTATGGGTGTTGCACTTACACTTCCTATAAGTTCTGCCGCACTTTCAATAATACTTGGACTTTCAGGACTTCCGGCAGGTGCTGCAACAATAGGTTGTTCTACACAGATGATAGGTTTTGCTGTTGCAAGTTTTAAAGAAAATAAATGGGACGGACTTCTTGCACAAGGAATAGGTACTTCTATGTTGCAAATTCCTAATATAGTAAAAAATCCTCTTATATGGATACCACCAACTCTTGCAAGTGCTATTCTTGGGCCACTTTCAACAGTTGTATTTAAAATGGAAAATAATCCTGCCGGTGGTGGTATGGGTACAAGTGGTCTTGTAGGTCAGATTATGACTTGGCAGACTATGTCTGGTACAAGAGGTAGTGGAATTCTTATGTTTGAGATAATATTACTTCATTTTGTACTTCCGGCAATACTTACATTTATAATATCTGAATTTATGCGTAAAAAAGGGTACATAAAATTTGGTGATATGAAACTTGATATTTAAGAGATGCTATTTTAGCATCTCTTTTTTGTCGTAAAAAGTAATAATTTTTGTGTAATAAAAATATACTTGCTTACATATTTTTACAAATTATTTTCTCCTTAAATGGTATATTGAGTAAAACAAATAAATAAAGGAGGATATATAATGGATATTAAGTTTGGCGAAGACACCAATGTATATGACAATGAAAAAAATAGCTTCGAATTTCCTTCCAATATAAGGCAAATAGGCTGTATTGATGACAAAACAAAAATTTATGTTGAAGATTATGTTTATACATATTTGTATCAGTATGCCAAGGCTTCCCAGGCAAGTGAAAAGATAGCTGTTCTAGTAGGAAGGCATTTTACATATGATGAGTGTGAGGTAGTCATAATAAGCGGTGCTATACAAGGTAAATACACTGTAAATCAAAATGGTGGAGAAGTATTTACTGATGAAACATGGAATTATGTAAATGAACAGATGAAGATTTATTTTCGTGAATGTGAGATTGTTGGCTGGGTTCATACAATGTCAGGATATGGTGGACTTCTTATGGCAAAAGATGAGGAAATGCATAAAATGTATTTTCCTAAATCATATCATCAACTTTTTATAATAGATGCAGAAGATAAAATGGACAAGGTTTTTGCACTTAATGAAAATGGAAGTGGTATGAGAGAAATAAGAGGTTATTTTATATATTATGATAAAAATAGGAATATGCAAGAATATATGATTGAAAATAGCCTTGTTAAGCCTAAAGATAATTTTATTTCTGGAAATAATAGTGATGGTATAGATAATTCTAAAGAGGAGTATGCAGCAAGGATTGATGCTGCAAAAAAAATACGTTCTGTTCTTAAGGAAAGAGAAGAAAAAGTTGCAGCAAAAACAAGAGCTAAATACAGAGCTTTAACAGGAATTTGTGGTATGCTGTGTTTTTTCTGTTTTATTATGGCTTTAGGAATTATAAACAGCAGCAAGAGAATTAATCAATTAGAAACAGAGGTTGTGTCTGTAAAAACTCAATATATAGATATTTCTGAGCAGATACAAAATAATACAGTTGCTTCTGTATTTGCTGCACAAAAGCAAGAAACTGTTTCAGAAGAAGAAAATACTTCAAAAGAAGTTGATAATAATGATGAAACAACAGTTCCTGATACATATGTTATTAAAGATGGTGATACTTTAAGCTATATAAGTACAAAGTTTTATGGTGATATAAAAATGGTTGATAAAATAATGGAGGTCAATGGAATAAATGACCCTAATAAAATAATTGTTGGTAATGAGATAATACTTCCCTAATTTTTATATACTGGCTTATGATTTTTCATAGGTCAGTTTTTTATTTATATAAAATATATAAAGAATATATTTTTATTATTTTATGATAATTTTTATATATTGTTATAGACAGGTTAAATTTATATATTGTAGATAGTTAAATTCCATTTAATATAGCTATTTTATTTTATTTAATGTATTATGTATTAAAAAAGAATTTTAGATGAGGTTTAAAAATATGATAAAAGCTATATTTTTTGATGTTGATGGGACTTTGGTTTCTCATACAAAAGGTGGTATTCCTGAAAGTACAATATATGCATTAAATAAATTAAGAGAAAAGGGTATAAAATTATTTGTTGCAACAGGCAGACATAAAACAGAAATTAAAAATCTTCCTGTAAATATTTTTGATTTTGATGGATATGTTACTATAAATGGTCAATATTGCTATGATGCCAAGGGTAATGTTATTCATACATGTTCTATTAATAATGAGGATATAAAAAATGTAATAGATATATTTAGAGATAAAAAAGTTCCTATGACTTTTGTAGAGGAAAATAAAATTTATATAAATTTTTCAAATGATAATGTTGAAAGAATTCAAAAATCTATATCATCTCCAGTTCCTCAAATGGGGGAGTATACTGAAAATACTCCTATTTATCAGATTATGGTATATGATACAGAGGAAAATACAAATTATGTTGCAAGTAAAATGAATAATTGTATAACAAAGTCTTGGAATGAAGATGCTATTGATATTATTCCTGCTAATGGTGGTAAGGATATAGGTATAAAAAATGTTATTGATTATTATGGAATATTACAAGAAGAAATAATGGCTTTTGGTGATGGTGAAAATGATGCAACTATGCTTAAATTTGCTCATATAGGTGTTGCTATGGGTAATGGAAAAGAAATAACAAAAAGTCAAGCTGATTATGTTACTTCTCATATTGATGAAGACGGTATATTAAAGGCTTTAGAACATTTTAATATAATATAAAATTAAAGGCATATTTTTGTTAAATATGCCTTTTTTATTATCTGTTTAAAATATATATTGCAATATTAAGGTAACCTGCAAATATTATCCATAAAATATATGGTACAAGTAAATATGCAGCTTTTTTATTTATAGCTTTAAAACTTGTAAATGTTTTTAATATAAATAAAAGAAGAAGTATAAGCCATATAAATGCAAAAAGATAACTTCTCATATTAAAAAATATAATAGGCCATATAAAATTCAATAAAAGCTGTATTCCATAAAATTTAAGTGCAGAACCTTTATTTTTTGAATTTGATATATATATCAAATATGCTGCTATTCCCATAAGTATAAAAAGTATTGTCCATACAATGGGGAATGCTATTGATGGTGGGGAAAGAGGCGGTAATTTTATTGATTTATATATATCCATTGAATTTCTTGTTACAAAAGCTGACGCTGCACCAACACCAAGGCTTATAAGAAGACTTATACTAAGTGGCTTAAAATGAATTTTCATAAAAATCCTCCTTTCAGTATAAGTATATGTTATTTTTAATAATAAAATTCTTAACCACCTAATGTTATATCTTGTGTACTATACCATTCCAATGCTTTTAATAAATGTTCTTTTTTAAAATCAGGCCAGTATTCATCTATAAAATAAAAATCGGAATATACTGTTTGTATTGGCAAAAATCCTGAAAGTCGTTTTCTTCCACCCCAACGTATAACAAGGTCTATTCTTGATACATCTTCTGAATTAAGATGAAAAGGTTTTTGCTCCTTTATTCCCAAATCCCATTCCCAACTGTAATTAACAAGAAAGTTTACTTTTATACCACCTTTTCCAAATGTTTTTCTTTCTGTATATTGTGTAAGTTCTGAAGGGAATACAGTTGATTTAGTGTTACCTAATACAAGAAGTTCTGAGTCTTCTTTTGATAATAAATTTACAGCGTTTACACAAGCGTTTGTAAAAGCAATACGTTGTTCTTTTGGTCTTTTTGTATTATCAACTGTAAATCCATAGTATGTTATTTCTTGTATGCCTAGTTTTTTACATAGTCTGAAAAGTTCTATTCCAGGAACAAGACCATTTTTATAACCATCTTTTTTTTCAAAACCATTTTGTAAGGCCCATCTTCTATTTCCGTCAGGTATTATGCCTATATGTTTTGGTATTCGCATGTATATTTTTCCTTTCCTTTTTTATTTAGATTATGATTTTATTTTATGCATTCTTTTTGCCTTTTATAAATAATATAAATATAAGTGCTGATATACCCATAAGTATAGGATAGAAAAGATATGGTATTATATCAAATGGTGTTATAGGAATTGCTTCTGCTATTGTTTGTGAGCTAACTGCAAGACTTGCAGCTGTAAGAAGCTGTGCACCATATGGTATTATACCTTGCCATACTGATGTAAATATATCTAAAAGAGAAGCTGTTGTTTTTGCTTCAACACCAAATTCTGTTGATATTTCTTTTGCAATAGGACCTGCAATAACTATTGCTATTGTATTGTTTGCTGTACATACATCAACAAGTGATGAAAGTGCTGCTATACCAATTTCTGCACCTTTTTTACTATTGATTTTTGATTTTATAAAATTAAGTATAAAATCAATACCACCATTTTCTTTTACAAGTGCTATTACTCCTGCAACAACTATTGATATTACTGTTATATCATACATACTTGTTATACCAGAGCCAACAACTGTAAACATTTCAAGCATTGTAAAACTACCAGAAATTACACCTACTACAAGTGAAATTACTGTTCCAAGTATAAGTACTATAAATACATTAAGACCTGCCAAAGCTCCTATAAGTACTACAAGATAAGGAACAATTTTTATAAATTGATATTCAAGTCCATCTGCTGAGAATGTAGCTGTTTTTGTTGAAATAAAAAGAAGTATAATTGTTATTATAGCAGCAGGAAGAACTATAAAGAAGTTTTGTTGGAATTTATCTTTCATTTCACAGCCTTGTGTTCTTACAGCTGCTATTGTTGTGTCACTTATCATTGAAAGATTATCACCAAACATTGCACCACATACTACTGCTCCTACACAAATAGGTATTCCAAGACCTGTTTTTTCTGCAATACCAACAGCAATAGGTGTAAGTGCTGTTATTGTTCCAACACTTGTACCCATTGATACTGATATAAAACAGCCTATTATAAATATACCTACAACAGCTATTTTTGATGGTAATATTGAAAGACCAAATGCTACTGTACTTTCAACACCTCCGGCTGCTTTTACTGCACCTGAAAATGCACCTGCAAGTATAAATATAAGACACATTGTTATTATGTTTTCTTCTCCTGCACCTTTTGCGACTATTGAAAGTTTTTCGTTGAAACTATGATTTTTATTTTGAAGAAATGCAACTATAAGTGCAATTACAAATCCTACAATTGCAGGCATACTATAAAAATCATCTGCCTTTATTCCTACAAATGCGAAAAGTACAAGAAACACTATAATTGGTAATAATGCTATTGGATTTCCTTTTTTCATTTTTGCCTCCTTAATTTTTGATAATAAAAAAATCCTGCCTTTTCTTATTAAGAACAAGCAGGAAAATACCGTACAATTTTAATGTTATACAGCAATTTCTTATTTTTCAGTACAAAATTTGACTGATGGATTTGGCACTTTTTCATTTGATGAAAGTTGCCGAGGCTTCACTGGGCCATTTCCCTCCACCTCTCTTAATAAGAAAAGAGTAACTAAATTTATTTTTTTAAAAGGATACTATATTATAGTGTTTTTGTCAACTAATATTTTTTTATTATATTTTTTAATTAGAATTATTCCTATAAAAGTCATTATGGCAGATGTAAGGGGAGTTGCTATCCATACACCAACTATACCATATATTTTTGGTAATAAAATATATGATAATATAAATAAAATTATTGTTTCACCATATACCATTATAAATGCTGGGGTATCTTTGCCAGCTGCATAAAAATATGATGTTGTTATACGTACAATTGCCATAAATGCAAAGGCATATACGAATATAGGAAAGTTTTTTGATATATCTTTTGATATATTTTCAGATGCACCAAAAAATATAGGTATATCAAATCTTAATTTCAGTATTATTACAGATGATATTAAAGCTGTTACAAATGATGTTATATAAGCTAATATTAAAATCTTTTTTGTATTTTTATGATTGTTTTCGCCTATATAAAGACTTATAAGAGGTTGACTACCATCGCCAACACTTTGTAAAAGAAGCTGTACAACACATACTACATAACTTACTACAGCATATACAGCAACAGCTTTATCTGAACCATATGTTACAGCACTTTTATTTACTATTATTAGTGCTATATTTGGTGACAGGGTAAGTCCAAAAGGTGAAATTGCTGTAATAAATATTTTTTTCAGTTTTTTTATATCAGGTATATACATTTCTTTTTTTAAACGAAGTTTTTTAGAAAATATTATTTTTAAAGCAATAATAGCAGTTACACCTTGTCCAGTAATTGTTGCAAGACCTGCACCAGTCATTCCGTATTTAAGTACAAATACAAAATAATAATCAAGAATTATATTTGTAAAAAAGCCTGCTACCATTGCTAACATAGCAAAAAATGATTTATCGTTATTTCGTATTATTGGTATTAAACCTGTTGATATAAGCTGAAAAACCGTACCAAATATTATTACTTTTATATATTCAAGAGCAAGAGAAAGAAGTTCTCCCTTTGCTCCGAAAATTATTAAAAGTGGTTTAGCTAGTATAAAAAGAAGTAGTGTCACTATAATTGAACTTATAGCTAAAAGTGATATGGTATTACCCATAAATTTTTCTGCTAAATTATACTTTTTTGCACCTTTTTCTAAGGAATAGTGTATTGAACCACTAAGTCCTATACCTGTTCCCACAGACTGTATAAAAGCTGTTATTGGATATGCTATATTTATTCCGGCAAGTCCCATATCTCCTATACTTCTTCCTACAAAAAATCCGTCAACTATTGCATATATACCAGCAAGGGCAAATGCAAACATAGATGGTATTACATTTTTAAAAAAAGCTTTATACATAAATTTTCTCCGTTTTTATTATGAAAAAAGTTTTTCCATTTCATCAAGAAGATTTTCAAATACTTTTAATGCACTTTCAATAGGTGTTTTTTCTGTCATATCTACTCCTGCACCTTTTAAAAGGTCTATGGAATATTCAGAATTTCCTTTTCTTAAGAAGTCTTTATATTTTTCAACAGAATTTTCACCTTCTGTAAGAATTTTTTCTGCAAGTGCTATTGCGGCACAATATCCTGTTGCATACTGATAAACATAGAATGAATTATAAAAATGAGGTATTCTTGCCCATTCAATATCTATTTTTTCATCTACTATAATATTTTTTCCGAAGTAATATTCATTTAATTTATGATATACTTCTGAAAGATTATCAGCAGTAAGAGGCTCGCCTTTCTGTACCATTTCATGAGCGATTTTTTCAAATTCTGCAAACATTGTTTGACGGAAAAATGTTCCTCTGAATTGTTCAAGAAAATGATTTACAAGATATTTTTTAAATTCTTTGTCTTTTGCTGTTTCTATAAGATGTTTTATTAAAAGTACTTCATTACATGTTGATGCAACCTCAGCAACAAATATTTTATGTCCTGAATATATATATGGCTGTTTTTCCCAAGTATAATAGCTATGAAGAGCATGACCCATTTCATGTGCAAGTGTAAATGTACTGTTTACATCGTTTTGATGATTTAAAAGTACATATGGGTGTACTGAAAATGTTCCCCAAGAATATGCTCCACCACGTTTTCCTTTGTTTTCAAGTACATCTATCCAACCACCATTAAATCCTTTTTCAAGATTTTCAATATAATCTTTTCCTAATGGTTTAAGACCTTCTTTTACAATGTCTTTTGCTTTTTCATATGATATTTCCATATCAAAATCAGATGTAAGTGGTACATAAAGGTCATACATATGAAGTTCATCTATACCTAACAATTTTTTTCTTAAATCCACATATCTGTGGAGAAGATGAATGTTTTTGTGGACTGTTTCTATAAGATTATCATAAACAGAAGTAGGTATATTATCATCTGAAAGAGCAAGCTCTAATGCTGAAGAATATCCTCTTAATTCTGCTTGTATTGTATCTGATTTTACATTTCCATAGTATGAAGCTGCTATTGTATTTTTATGTGCTATATATGAATTATAAAGTGAATTGAAAGCACTCTCTCTTACTGTACGTGATTTATTTTCTAAGAATGAAACATATCGACCTTTTGTAAGCTGTACTTTTTCACCATTTTCATTTTCTATATCATCAAATGTAATGTCAGCGTCATTAAGCATTGTAAATATTGTTTGTGGTGCTGATGAAATTTCTGAATATTTTGATATTATTCTTTCCTCTTTTTCTGAAAGTATATGTTTTTTTTCTCTTTGAATATTTTCCAAAAAATGTGTGTATACTTTTAATGATTTGTTTTCTTCAATAAATTGTTTAAGAGTTTCTTCTGGTATTTCGATTATTTCTGGTGTTATAAAAGCTGTTTTTGAAAGATATTCTGTAAGAAGACTTTCAGCTCTGTTTGATAAAATTTGACTTTTTGAAACAGTGCTGTCTTCATGAAATTTCATGTTTGAGTATACATAGATTTTATCAATTTCAAGGCTTATTCTGTCACACTCCTTAAGACAAAAAAGAAGTGAGTCTGATGAGTTTTTTAATGTTCCTTTTAATTTTGATAAACTTTCTATATTTTCTAATGAATTTTTAAAGGCGTCTTCATATTCTTTTTCTGAAGAATATATATCTTCAAGTTTCCATTTATATTTATTTTCTATTTCTGTTCTTAAAGGTATAGTCTTATTTTTATTCATTTTTTTACCTCCTTAAATGCATAGTATATTATATCATTTAATATTATTTTTTAAATATTATAATAAATTATTTTAGCATTTTAAGGTAAAAATATAAATTTATTTTCTTGATATAGTTTAAGATTAATAGTATTATTAATATAAGGGCTTTACAATTTTTGGAGAGGTATTTTTAATTGATAAGGGGTGTTTGAATTGAAAGATAAAAAACTTAAAGTACTTATTGTTTCATCTGAAGTTGCACCATATGCAAAAAGTGGAGGTCTTGGTGATGTTGCCGGCTCTCTTCCAAAGGCACTTAAAGAATTGGGTGTTGATGTAAGAGTAGTGCTTCCTAAGTATAAAACTATTAAAAACGAACACTTTGAAGATATTAAATATCTTGGAAGTTTCGATACTAATCTTTCTTGGCGTACACAAAAAGCAGGAATTCTTCTTAAAGAAGCTGATGTTCCTGTATATTTCATAGAAAATGATTATTATTTCTATCGTGATGGTCTTTATGGATATGGGGATGACAATGAACGTTTTGCATTCTTCTGTAAAGCTGCTCTCGATATGCTTTCTTTTATAGATTTTTATCCAGATGTTATACATTGTAACGACTGGCAAACAGGTCCTCTCTGCTTATTGCTTAAAGAAACTTACAGAAAGCTTATATACTATTCAAAAATAAAGACTTTATACACAATTCATAATCTTCAGTATCAGGGTGTATTTGGTAGAGAAACAATGGATTTACTTGATGTTCCTGATTATTGCTTTACAAATGGAGATTTAGAGTTTTATGGTAATGTAAGCTATATGAAAGCAGGACTTGTTTATGCTGATAAAATAAGTACTGTAAGTGAAACATATGCTAAAGAAATTCAAACAGAGCAATATGGCTATGGAATGGATGGTATTTTAAGATTTAAAAAAGATAATCTTTGCGGTATAATAAACGGCATTGATTTTAATGAAAATAATCCTGCAACAGATACTAGATTATATAAAAATTTTGATATAAATTCTATACAAATAAAGAAAGAAAATAAAAAAGAGCTTCAAAAAGAATTAGGTCTTGAAGAAAGAGATGTGCCTATTATAAGTATTATTTCTCGTCTTGCTGACCAAAAAGGTATTGACCTTGTAGCTCAGATTTTTGATGAGCTTATGCATGAAGATGTACAGTTTGTTGTTCTTGGAACTGGTGAAAGCAGATATGAGCATATGTTCAAATCTTTTGAATATAGATATAAAGGAAAAGTTTGTGCAAATATTATGTTTGATGCAACTCGTGCTCAAAGAATATATGCATCAAGTGATATATTCCTTATGCCTTCACTTTTCGAGCCTTGTGGTCTTGGACAGATGTTTAGTTTAAGATATGGTACTGTTCCTGTTGTAAGAAAAACAGGTGGACTTGCTGATACAATATTCCATTATAATACTGAAACAAAAGAAGGAAATGGATTTGTATTTGAAACATATGACAGTAATGGTCTTCTTTGGGCTATAAAAGAAGCTCTTAAAGTTTATAATATGGGCGAAGAAGAATGGAGTCATGTTGTTAAAAACGCTATGAGCTGTAATTATTCTTGGGAAAATTCAGCTAAAAAATATGTTGAGCTTTATGAAAGCCTTTAAAATTTAATAAATAACAATAAAACCTCTTTCATATATTAAATATGGGGAGGTTTTTTTATGTCTGATATTTTTAAAATTATTGGTATATATATGGGAATAATAATAGGTGCAGGATTTGCTTCCGGTCAAGAAATACTTAGTTTTTTTATAAAATACGGTGAAAATTGGATTTTTGGGATGATATTTTCAGGAGTAATATTTAGCATTGTAGGTGGTGCATCTATAAAGATAATATATGATAAAAAAATAAAAAATTCATATGAATTTTTTTCTGAAATATCAGGAAAAAGAATAGGACATATATTAGATATTATAGCTATAATATTCAATCTTGTACTTTTTATGGCTATGTATTCTGCCTCAGGGGCTTTTTTTTCTGAAGGTTTTCAATCTGTAAGAATATATGGTTCAATCATAACTATGATAGTATGTATAATTGTATTTTATTTTGGTGCAGAAGGTGTTGGTATTGTTAATGGAATACTTTCACCCATTATATTATTTGCTGGTATGATTGTATGTTTATATATTTGTATATTTCAACAAAGAGAAGTATTTTTATATAATCTAACATCTATTTCAGACTATAAATGGATTTTTTCTGCTATTATATATTCTTCCTATAATATAATTACAGGTATATCTGCTCTTACTTCATCAAGTGAAATAATAGAAAGAAATAAGAATACATATAAAGGTGGAATTATTGGTGGATTTGGAATGTGTGTACTTGGAATTTTAACAGGTACTATTCTTTATATTTACAGAGAAAATATTTTTCAAACAGAGTTGCCTTTACTTGTTATTGTTGATGATTCTTTGAACTTTATTAAAATATTGTATTTTATAATGATATGGAGTGCAATAATTTCAACGGCTTTAGGAAATGGATATGCATTTATAAGTAGAATTTCAGATATAACTTCTTTGAACAAAGTTTTTTTGGGAATATTAGTTTCTATTTTTGGCGTTGTTTTTACATATGCCAAATTTACTTATGTTGTTGAAAGTTTATACAGTATATTCGGCTTTTCGGGTATATTCATGATTGTTTTTGTCATAATATATATTTTAAAAAATTATTAAATATTAAGCCCTTATTTGCATTTGATTTTCCTATATAGTATTATTTAGTATGTACTATTTTTATTAGGAAAAGGAGGATAAGGCTGTGAAAGATGAAGATTTGGAATTTGAAGATGAAGTTTATAAAGAGCCCAATAATACTAAAAAAAATTCATCTGATAATGACAATAAAAAGCCTTTTTATAAAAAAACTTTTTTTATATGTTTAATATTATTGATTATAATTGCAAGTTCTGTTTTTGCTTATGATAAGTTTTATGGAAATGGTATAGTAAAAACAACCATTATGAATTATATAAATAATGTTAAAACAGAAATTCCAGATGAAGAAAAAACAGAGGAAAATATAAAAACTGCTAAAACGGAAGATTATATGACTTTCAGTAGTGATTCAAAAAGTTCTTTTAAACCATATGGAGAAGGTTTTATTCAATGCACAAAGGATGGAATAAAATATTATAGCCAGATAGGAAAAGAAAAATGGAATGATACATTTACTATGACATCTCCTTATGTTGCAACAGAGGGCGATTATGTAGCTGTTGCTGATATTATGGGGCGAAATGTAAAAATGTATAATTCTAAAGGTAAAGTATATGAGCTTTCTTTAGATGCACCTATTGTAAAAATATCTCTAAATGTTAATGGATTTATGGGTGTACTTATGAATAACTCAGGTAATTATATTATAAAAATAATAAATTCATCAGGTAATGTAGTTACAGAAAGAGTTGAGGCAACAGCCAATGTGTTTCCAACTGGTCTTGATATAGCAGAAGATAATAAATCTTTTGCTATAAGCTATATAGATACAACTGATATTAGTCCTCTTTCTAAAATTGTATTTTTCTATATAGGTGAAAGTGAAGGAGATTATATAGATGGAATGTTTAGTGGTATAACAAAAGAAAATGAATATATAGTTTATCTTTCTTACCTTGAAAATAATACACTTATAGCTGTTTCTGATAAAAGTGTCATTGCTATGGATAGCAGTGGAAAAGAAAGTTGGTCATATTCATTACCTAATAAACTTGATTGGGTTAGTTTTTCAGATAGAACATATATTGCTCTTGGGTGTGGTGAAGAGATGGAAAGTGAAGATGGGTATCCTGTTGGTACTGTTATATTCCTTAATCTTCAAGGCAAAGAAACTTCAACTTTTGAAAGTGGTAGTGAAATTACATATCTTAAAACATATTCAAATGGTGCTGTTGTGGGTAATTCTAAAAAATTTAGAATGGTTAAAAAGAGTGGAAGTGTAATTTGGGAACATTCTGCAACACAAGATATAAGTGACATTATACCTTTAGATGGAAATAATGTTTTATATATTACAAATAATTATGCACAATATGTTAATATTAAAAATTATGTTCCTGTAGTTAATGAAAAGGGTAATGATGAAAAAACAAATACTGAAGAAACAACTAATTCTTCAGAAACAGTTCAGACAGAGGAAAATAATCCAGAAGAAAGTAGTACAGAAGAAAACACTCAATAGTATAAGGAAGTGAATTTTTAAAATGAATATTATTGATATTGTTATTATTGCAATAATATTATTCTTTGGAATAAAAGCATACAAAAGCGGTTTTATAATGTCTTGTCTTAGCTTTTTACCTTCAATATCTGCACTTTTAGTAACATATATATTACAACCTGTAATTAGTAATTTTATAAGAAGTACAGAGTTTTATACTAATCTTAAAATTAGTATAGGTGAAATGATTGGAATAAATTCTATTATTTCTGACACAGCTATGCAGGCACAAAATGAAATAATAAGAAATATGCAAATACCGGAATTTTTGAAAAGTACTTTAATAGAAAATAATAATCCTGTTATATATGGACTTCTTGATGTTAATAGTATTCAAGATTATATTACAGGTTTTATTGCAAGTATACTTGTTAATGCTGTTTGTATGATAGTATTATTTGTTGTTACATCTATAGTTGTAAAAATTATTATAAAATTACTTAATACATTTTCAAAATTACCTGTAATAAGTTTTTTTAATAAAATATCAGGTCTTTTAATAGGTATTATACAAGGTCTTATAATTATATGGGTTATATGTATTGCACTTACATTTTTCTATTTTAATCCATCATGGAAAGAGTTTTTTGATATGCTAAATAGTTCTATGTTAGGGTCTTATATGTATGAAAATAATATATTGCTTTTTATGATACTTAGAATTTTTAATTAATTGAATAAAAAGCCTGTACATATTAGTATGTACAGGCTTTTTGTATTATATTGTTTCAAATGAATATATAGTTTCTTGATGATATTTTTCACCTTTTTTAAGTATTCCATTAGGGAAATTACTTTTGTTTACTGCATCAGGGAAATTTTGTGTTTCAAGACAAAATCCGCTTCTTTCTTTAAATCCTGTATTGTTTTTACCTTTTACTAAATCATCAATATAATTTCCTGTATAGAATTGTACACCTGCTTGTGTAGTGAATGCTTTCATTTTTATACCGCTGTTTTCATCAATAGCTTCTGCAAAAAGTCTAAGTTCTCCAATGTTTCCATTTATAACCCAGTTTGTATCATAGCCTTTACCGTATATTGTTTGGTCAAAATCTGCATCAATTTCTTTTCCTATTTCTTTGTACTCTGTAAAATCCATAGGCGTTCCTTTAACTGATTTTATTTCCCCTGTTGGTATAGCGTTTTCATCATTAGGAGTATAAAAATCGCAATAAAGTTTTAATTTTGTATGAAGCATACTTTCACAATCATATCCAGAAAGATTAAAATAGCTATGGTTTGTTATATTTATTGGTGTATCTTCGCTGCTTGTTGCATCATATACTATTTTTATTCCATTATCATCAAATGTATATGTTACAGTAAGATTTAATTCTCCTGGATAACCTTCGTCATTATCAGGACTTATAAGATTAAGTATAAGAGAGTTATCAACTGTTTTTGTAGTAAATACTCTACGGTCAAAACCTTCTTTTCCGCCATGAAGATGATTTTCTCCGTTGTTTATGTATAATGAATAGTCTTTTCCGTTTAATGAGAATTTTCCTTTTGCAATTCTATTTGCTACACGACCAACAACAGCTCCCATATATTTATCATGTTTTTCATAACCGTCTATTGTATCATATCCAAGAGCAATATCTCTTAATATACCATTTCTATCTTTTACACAAATAGATTGAAGTACACCACCATAATTTAATACTTTAATATATTCTCCATTTTTATTTTCTATTTTATATGAAAAAACATCTTCACCTTTTGATGTTTTTCCAAAAAATTCACTTGAAATCATATTTATTTATATCCTTCCTTTTATAATTTAAGCTCTATTCCCCCAACAGGTCTTATTGAAAGAACATGGCATTTTTCATTTCCAAAAACATTTTCCATTTTTTCTTTAAATTCAGAAAGCATTTCATTTGGTACAAATGCTTGTATTGTTCCGGCAAATCCACCACCATGAACTCTATATGCTCCTTTTCCTTTTAATATTTTCTCGCACATAAGAAGTCCAAGGGAAATACCTTGTTCTAAAGGATTTATACAAGAGAAAACATTTTGAAGATACATATATGATGAATGACCGGATTCTATTATTAATTTTTTAAATGTTTCAAAATCATTATTTTTAAGTGACATAACTTCCATAGGAACTCTTTCATCATCATCATAGAAATGAGCTGCCCTAAGTATTGCTCTATCACCACATATTTCTCTAAGTTTACCTATGTTTTTATAGAATTCTTCTTTTGGTACTTCTCTTAAAACTTTTTTACCAAAATATTCTGCAATAGATTTCATTTCTTTTGGTACAGCAGCATAATCAGGTGTAAGGTCTGCATGATTTCCGCCTGTATCAACAATACAAAGAGAATATCCACAAGAAGCAAAATCGAAATCTATTTTTTCTACAATAGGATTATCATTGTCTTTGAAATCTATTGTTACAAAGCCTCCTACTGATGAAGCTGTTTGGTCCATAAGTCCACAAGGTTTTCCAAAGTATACATTTTCAGCATATTGTCCTATTTGAGCTATTTTAACGGCTGTTTCTTTTCCATCACAAAACATTTCATTTATTATTGTTCCTATCATTACTTCAAAAGCAGCAGATGATGAAAGTCCAGAGCCTTTAAGTACTTCTGATGTCATATATGCATCAAAACCTTTTACATCATAACCAAGATTTTTGAAAGATGCAGAAATCCCTCTTATAAGTGAAAGGGTTGTATTATATTCTTTTTCTTTTACATCAAGGTCTGAAAGGTCAATTATATTTTGTTTATATCCTTCGCTTTTTACACGTATAATATTATCATTGTTTGGTGATACAACTGCTATTATATCAAGGTCAACACTTCCAGCAAGAACACGCCCATTTTGATGGTCTGTGTGGTTTCCGCCTATTTCTGTTCTTCCAGGAGCTGAAAAAAGTCTAAATTCTCGATTTTTTCCAAATATATTTTTGAATTCTTCAATGGCTTTTTCAAATCTCTTTGCATAAACAATACTGCCTTCTTCATTTGTACAGTATATATAAGAAAGCTGTTTCAAAAAATCCTGTGAAAATAACAAATTGTTTTCCATAGATAAAACTTCCTTTCTTTATAATAGTATATAGTTATTTTAATTATTGAACAATAATTATGATTGTGTCAATGTATTTGAAGAATTTTATATTATTTTTAGAGAAATACAAAGAATTTTATATATAATAGTATATATTCATATTGCTTTTATAATATTATATATAAAATTAAACAACAAAAAATGATAAAAAAACTTAAAAATATAAAAAGTGTATAGAATTTTAATATAAAAGTGAAGAATATTATATGGATTAGAGAGGACAGGTGATATATAATTATTTCATCAGAAAGTAATGAGGCGGATAAAAAAGTTCTCATTCCTAAACACGTTCTGTGTTAATAAAATATTACATATTTTTAGGGAGGTTTTTTATTATGAAAAGAAAATTACTTGCAATTTCAATGGCTGCTCTTATGGTTGCTGGAGTATTTGCCGGATGTGGTTCTTCAAGTGATAAAACAGATGGTGGAAATAATGCAACTACTGAAGGAGAAGGCGAAGTAGTTGACGATGTTTCAATTGGTGCATGTATCTATAAATTTGATGATACATTTATGACAAGCGTTCGTAATAATATGGAAGCCAAAGCTCAGGCACTTGGTGCTGAAATTTCTATAATGGACTCTCAGAATAAACAGCCTACACAGAATGAACAGGTTGACGCATTCATTACAAAAGGAGTTACAGCACTTGCTATTAACCCTGTTGACCGTACAGCTGCAGGCCCAATTATAGAAAAAGCTAAAGCAGAAGAACTTCCTGTTGTATTTATAAACAGAGAACCTGAAGCTGATGCAATGGCAAGCTATGATAAAGTTTGGTATGTTGGTGCTAAAGCAGAAGAATCAGGAACAATGTCAGGTGAAATTATTGCTGACTATTGGAATGCTCATCCAGAAGCAGACAAAAACGGAGATGGTGTTCTTCAGTATGTTATGATTACAGGTGAACCTGGACATCAGGATGCTACTTTAAGAACAGAATATTCTGTAAAAGCTCTTACAAATGCTGGAATTAAAGTTGAAGAAATTGCTAATGACACAGCTATGTGGGATAAAGTTAAAGCTACTGACCTTACAAAAGCTCTTATTTCATCAAAAGGTATAAATTCTATTGAAGCTATACTTTGTAATAATGACGATATGGCATTAGGTGCTATCGAAGCTCTTAAAGCTGAAGGTTATAACACAGGTGATGCTACAAAATATATTCCTGTTGTAGGTGTTGATGCTACTGCTCCAGCTCTTGAAGCTATGGCTAATGGTTCACTTCTTGGAACAGTTCTTAATGACGGTGAAAACCAAGGTATTGCTACAACAAATATAGCTGTTGCTGCATCACAAGGCAAAGAAATAAATGAAGAAACTATTGGATATTCTGTAACAGACGCAGCTGGCGAAGTTGTTGAAGGTGGAAAATACGTTTGGATTCCATATGTAAAAGTTACAGCTGATAACTATCAGGATTTTCAGTAATAACTAAATAAAGACCTTTTTGGTAAATAACTAATATAGGTTAAATTTTAATGGAACGGTTAAATTTTTAACCGTTCCATATTTTTGAAATTTTTTTAAAAAGGGGGTTAAGCATATGGGCGAATATGTCCTTGAAATGAATAATATCGTTAAGGTTTTCCCCGGAGTAAAAGCCTTAGACGGTGTAACGCTTAAAGTAAGACCTGGTACAGTACACGCTCTTATGGGTGAAAATGGTGCTGGTAAATCAACACTTATGAAATGTCTTTTTGGTATATATCATGAAGATGGTGGCGAAATCATATTAGATGGTAAAAAAGAAAATATTAATAATTCAAAACAGGCTCTTGAACTTGGGGTTTCTATGATACATCAGGAGCTTCATCCGATAGCTTATAGACCGGTTATGGAAAATATATGGCTTGGTAGATTTCCTATGAAAGGAATTGCTGTTGACCATAAGAAAATGTATAAAAATACTAAAGAACTTTTTAAGAAAATTGAATTGGACATTGACCCTGCTGCACTTGCTGGAACTCTTTCAGCTTCACAATTGCAGCTTGTTGAGATAGCAAAAGCAGTTAGTTATAATTCGAAAGTTATTATTATGGACGAACCTACATCTTCACTTACAGAAAATGAGGTTGAGCACTTATTTAAAATTATAAATCAATTGAGGTCTGAAGGTCGTTCTATTATATACATATCCCACAAAATGGAAGAAATTCTTAAAATATCTGATGAAGTTACTATAATGCGAGATGGTACATATATTGGAACTTGGCCTTCATCAGAACTTACAACAGACCTAATTATAAATCGTATGGTTGGTCGTGACCTTTCAAACAGATTTCCACCAAAAACTTATGAAACAAGTGATGAACCTATACTTGAGGTATCAAATCTTACAGCTACTAATCCAAAGAGTTTTAAAGATGTTACATTTACACTTAGAAAAGGTGAAATACTTGGTATTGGTGGGCTTGTTGGTGCACAGAGAACTGAACTTGTTGAGGCTATATTCGGTCTTAGAGGAATAGAAAAAGGAAATATAAAAATACATGGTGAAGAATATAAAGCGAAATCAGTTGCTGATGCAAAGAAACATAAAATAGCCCTTCTTACAGAGGAAAGACGTGCAACAGGTATTTTTGGAGTGCTTTCAGTTCTTGATAATACTGTTATTGCAAGTCAGAAAAAATATTCACATATGGGAGTTTTACAGGGGGCAAAAAGAAGAGAAGCTGCTGTTACATCAAATAAAAAACTTAATACAAAAACAGCTTCTATGGAAACTCTTATAAAAAATCTTTCCGGTGGTAACCAACAAAAGGTTCTTCTTGCAAGATGGTTACTTACAGACCCAGACATACTTATACTTGATGAGCCTACACGTGGTATTGACGTTGGTGCTAAGTATGAAATATATACAATTATGCAATCCTTGGCGGCACAGGGAAAAGCTATCATTATGATTTCTTCTGAAATGCCTGAACTTCTTGGTATGAGTGATAGAGTTATGGTTATGAGTGCTGGAAGAGTTGCTGGTATAATTGAACAGAAAGATGCAAATCAGGTTGAAGTTATGCGTCTTGCTACAAAATATTTAGAAAGTTAACAGAAAGAGAGGGGTTAACAATGGAAGAAAAAACAATGCCTTTTAAAAAGTTTTATACTTCTTTTACGATAATTGGTGCAATTATTGCAATACTTGGTGTTGCTTTATATTTTATAAAAACATCAAGTGGTTTAAAGAAATTATATGACCTTCCTTGGTTTATAGTTATAATTGGTGTATTTATAGCTGGATATGCTATATTTAAAATTTTAACAAATAAAAATGAAGATGCAGTTGTTGATATGTCAAGTAGAGCTATAAAAATGTTCTTTTTAAACAATGGTATCAAAATTGCTCTTGGTATTATGGTTATTATAATTATGATAATAGAGCCTAACTTTATGAAACTTAAAGTTTTAAGAGATATTCTTGCACAGGCTTCTCCAAGAATGATTATTGCTCTTGGTATTTGTTTCACACTTTTGATAGCAGGTACAGACCTTTCAGCTTGTCGTATGGTTGGTCTTGCAGCTGTTATATCAGCTTCAATGATGCAAAATCCTGATTATGCAAACAGATTTTTCCCAGACCTTCCACAACTTCCAGTAATAGTTCCTATTGTACTTGCAATAATTGCTTGTATGATATTTGGTCTTTTAAACGGTTTCTTAGTTGCTAGATTTGATATGCATCCATTCATCGCCACATTGGCTACACAGGTTATTATTTATGGTACATGTTCATTATACTTTGATATGCCTCCTAATAACTCACAGCCTATCGGTGGTATTAGAAGTGACTTTTCAGCTATTGGGCAAACATTATTATTAAAAGATAAACTTCCTTCAAACATAGGTGGTATTCCAATACTTATTCCTATTGCACTTTTATTTATAGTTGTAATATGGTTTGTACTTAATAAAACAGTATTTGGTAAAAACGTATATGCTATCGGTGGTAATAGAGAAGCTGCTGTTGTATCTGGTATTAATGTTCCTATGACAATAGTAGGTATATTCGTTCTTGCATCAGCTCTTTATGGTGTTGGTGGTGTTCTTGAAGCAGCGAGAACAGCCGGTGCTACAAATAACTATGGTGTTGGATATGAACTCGATGCTATCGCAGCCTGCGTTGTTGGTGGTGTTTCTCTTAATGGTGGTGTTGGTAAGGTTTCCGGTATTATAATTGGTGTTCTTATATTCACAATTATTCAGTACGGATTACAGTTCATTGGTGTAAATGCTATGTGGCAGCAGGTTATTAAAGGTGTTATTATTGCTGTTGCTGTTGCTATTGACCTTTCAAAATATCGTGGTAAATAATTTTTTTAAAAACAGTTTAGCATTTTGCTAAACTGTTTTTATTTTAAAAAAATACGAATTAAACAAAAAAATAAAAAAATTTTTTGTTTAGAAAATGTTGAAATATAAAGGTTTCTTTAAATTCTTTTTAAATTTTTTAAATTTTTTTTAAAAAAGTTGTTGACAATATAATTTCTACGTGATAATATATCTAGGCGGTTGACCGAAAGGCAACTGATAAAGAAAAAAACAAAAACTGTACCTTGAAAACTGAATATTGTAAAAATAGAGTCAATTAAATCGAG
>DXZA01000087.1 GCA_019415525.1 Tyzzerella sp.
CAGCGTCAGATGTGTATAAGAGACAGATTTTCAAGATATATATAGGTATTTAATATTATTTTTATAATATCATTTTCATATACCAACTTTATAAAGTCTTCACCTAAACCTTAATTTTTCTTATAGGTTTTTACACAAACACCACAACTTATATCATTGATAGTATTTATTAATATACAAATTCTCTAAGAACTTCAACTCCAAGAATAGTTAATTTATATATCAAAGCTTTATTCCATCTCTGATAGAGATAGAGATTTTTTATTAAGTATACCACATGTTATTACAAGATTATTTCCTGTAAAAAGTTCTCCTCCTGCTATTATAACAAGTCTTAAAGCTATATCAAAAGATATACCTATAATAACTTTTGTAAATGGAGAGTTTCCAAGCTGACCACCTATTGAAAAAATAAGAAGTATACCTATTCCTACATAAAATCCTGCTAACATTGCTGCTAAAAAGTATCCAACAATATTACTTTTATAAAATATTTTAAAGAAATTTTTATGAAAATCTATAATTCCTTCTTCTTTCATATTATTAAGTCTCTTGTTAATGCACTTCTATCTGTACATAAATAATCAGCAAGTTCAACTCTACCTAATGATATTGTAAATTAATTATTTTTAAATTCTTCAAGGCATAATACTATTGATTTTCTAGTATTTATTATAATGATACATTATAATAAATATGTTGCAACAGCAACATATTTATATACTTATTTATATTATTATGAAAATATTAATTTTAGAAAGGACATATAAAACATGATAAATGATGAATCTAAACTTTTATATAACGCTTTAAAATACGAAGAAGGTCATAATAGAAGAACAGAGCATATTTTGAAAGTATACTCTCTAACAAAATTAATAGGAGAACAAGAAAATATATCAAATGAAGATATGGTAATTTTAAATGCTAGTGCTATATTACACGATATTGGTATTAAATATTGTAAAGAAAAATATAATGGTGATGCTTCTTTAGAAAATCAAAAAACTGAAGCTCCTTATATTGTAAAAAAATTTCTTATGGAAACAAACTATACTACGTCATTTATTCCTAAAATAATAGAACTTGTTAAAAAACATCATGATTATGATAATATTGACTCAATACTTTTACAAATTTTAATTGAAGCTGATTTAATAATAAATTATTTTGAAACTGACAATAAAGAAAAAACCTTAAAATTAATAAAAAGTATTTTTAAAACTAAAACATGTAAAGAGATTTTTAATTCATTTAAAGTAAAGGAAGTATAATTATGTATGAATATAAAATTAATACGCTATCAGAAAAATTGAATTATTAAAATAAAAATATTTATATAAATTTATATATACAGTATATATTAACAAAAAATAATGTCAACCGATTTTAAAATATTTAGTTGACATTATTTTTTTTGTATATTATACTTATTTAAAATTTTAATAATTTATAACAGAGGTGAATTAAATTTGAGAATTGAAAAAACAAGAAATTTAATTTTATGTGCATTGTTTGTTGCACTTATTACAATAGGTACTTTTATAAAAATACCTGTCCCTATGCTCCCTTTTACTTTACAATTTTTATTTACTACGTTAGCTGGCCTTTTACTTGGTGGAAAATGGGGATCTATTTCTGTTTGTATTTATGTATTTATGGGACTTTTAGGATTTCCAGTATTTACTGAAGGTGGAGGTTTTGGATACATATTAAAACCTACATTTGGATATCTTATTGGATTTATAGTTGCTTCATATGTTACAGGAACTATAGCAAATAATAAACAAAATCCAAACTTTAAACATATTCTAATTTCAAATTTTATAGGACTTATAATAGTATATGTACTAGGTATGACATATTACTATTTTATAAGTTATTTATATATTAATAAATCAATAGGCTTATGGCCATTATTTTTTTATTGCTTTATTTTAGCTGTACCTGGAGATATATTTTTATGTATATTATCAGCAATTTTAGGAAATAAATTAATTCCTTTAATAAAAAACGGTGGTGATTATAGATGACTAATTTAGAAAAATTAACAAATAAAGTTTTAAACGGAGGTTATGTTACTAAAGAAGAGGCTTTATATTTATATACTCAACCTTTAAATGAACTATGTACAAATGCTAATATAATTAGAAAACATTTTTGTTCAAATAAATTTGATATATGTACTATTATAAATGGCAAAAGTGGTAAATGTTCTGAAGATTGCAAATTTTGTGCTCAATCTTCTTATAATAAAACTTCAACCCCGCAATATCCCCTACTTCCTATAGATAAAATAGTTGAAGATGCAAAATATAATTATAATCAAGGTGTACTTAGGTATTCAATAGTAACTTCTGGAAGAAAATTATCAGATACTGAAATTGATGAAATGTGTATTGCTATTAAGAGGATTAAAGAAGAAATTGGAATTTCCATTTGTGTTTCATTTGGTCTTTTAGATGAAACTCAATTTAGAAAACTTAAATTAGCAGGTGTTACAAGAGTACACAATAATATTGAAACATCAAAAAATAATTTTTCAAATATATGTACAACACATACATTTGATGAAAAAATAAAAACTATAAAAGCAGCACAAAAAGCAGGTTTAACTGTATGTAGTGGTGGAATTATGGGACTTGGTGAAAGTATTGAAGATAGAATTGATATGGCTTTTACGCTTAAAGAACTAGGTATTAAAAATATTCCTATAAATATGTTAAATCCTATAAAAGGAACACCATTTTCCAATAATACCAAATTAACAAAAAGTGATATGGAGCGTATTGTTGCAGTATATAGATATATTATTCCACAAGCAACAATTCGTCTTGCTGGTGGAAGAGGTTTACTTGAGGATAAAGGAAAAGGATGTTTTTTATCTGGGGCAAATGCAGCAATTTCAGGAGATATGTTAACAACTGCAGGAATTAATATAAAAACAGATTTAAAAATTATAAATGAACTTGGTTATGAGGTGAAACTTTGCAATGAGTAGAAATTTATTTATCACTGGAACAGGAACAGATGTTGGAAAAACATATGTAACAGGACTTATTATAAAAAAGCTCAATGAATATGGTAAAAAAGCTGGATATTATAAGTGTGCTATGAGTGGAAATATATCAGATAATGAAGGAAATATAATTGCTGGTGATGCTATGTTTGTAAAATCTATTTCTGGGATAAATCAACCTATTGAAAATATGTGTCCATATGTTTATAAAAATGCAGTTTCTCCTCATTTAGCTGCTCGTATTGAAAATAATGAAATAGATATAAAAAATATTATTGATGGATTTTATAAATTATCAAATGAATATGATTATATAACAATAGAAGGTTCTGGTGGAATAGTGTGTCCCCTTCGTTTTGATGAAGAGAAAATACAATTAATTGATATTATAAAAAACTTTAATTTTAATTGTATTATAGTTGCAGATGCAGGACTTGGAACTATAAATTCAGTTGTATTAACTGCTGAATTTATGAAAGCCCATAATATAGAAATAAGCGGTATTATATTTAACAACTATGAACCTAACAATATAATGCATAATGATAATTTACATATGTGTGAAGAATTAACTGGTTTAAAAGTTATTGCTTGTATTAAACATAATGACACAGATATTAATATTTCATTTAGAACTTTAGATAGCTTTTATAAATAATACAGATAGGAGAATATATATGATTTGGTATCCATATCAACAAATGAAAAAAATGAAATTGCCGTATAAAATTATAGATGCAAATGGAGTATATTTATATACAAAAGATAAAAAACTAATAGATTCTGTATCTTCTTGGTGGAGTGTTATTCATGGATACAAACACCCTAACCTTGACTTGGCAATAGAAAATCAATTAAAAAAATTCTCTCATATTATGCTTGGAGGACTAACCCATGAACCAGTTGAAAAACTATCTAAAAAATTAGAAAGCTTTCTTCCATCCGATTTAGATTATTGTTTTTTTTCAGATTCAGGTAGTGTTGCAGTAGAAGTTGCTCTTAAAATTGCTATGCAATATTATATTAATAAAGAAGATACACAAAAAAATATGATTTTATCATTAAAAAATGCATATCATGGGGATACATTTAAAGCAATGGAAGTTGGAGATGATAAAGACTATCATTTTATTTTAAATGCATGTGAAAAAACAAATAATGTTATACATATTTCTACTGAAATTGAGGATTTGGAAAATGCTTTTAATAAATATCATAAAAATTTAAACGCATTTATTGTTGAACCACTTCTTCAATGTGCAGGTGGTATGCGTATGTATGATATTTCTTTTTTAAAAAAAGCAAGAGAACTTTGTGATAAATATGATGTACTTTTAATTTTTGATGAAGTTGCAACGGGCTTTGGTCGTACAGGACATAGATTTGTAGCTGATTTAGTTTTACCTGACATTCTTATTTTAGGAAAAGGTTTAACAGGTGGCTATATTGGTCATGGCGTTACTGTTACTAATCGTAAAGTTTATGAAGGCTTTTATGATGATAATCCAAATCATGCTTTGATGCATGGTCCTACATTTATGGGAAATCCACTAGCTTGTAGTGTAGCTTTAGCTTCTATTGAAGTTTTTGAAAATGAAGATTATATGTCAAAGATACATAAAATTGAAGAAATTACAAGAAGAGAAATGGAAGGTTTTTCTCATAATGATATTAAAGAAATTCGTATTATGGGCGGTTGTATTTGTATTGAAGTATTTAATGATGAAAAAATAAAAGGATATCAAGAATTTGCTTATAATAGAGGTGTTTTTAGTCGACCATTTTTAAATTATATTTATGCAATGGTACCATATATAATTAATGAAGAAGAACTTATAAAAGTTTTGGATACTATGAAACAATGGTTTAAATAAATAAATAAACAT
>DXZA01000088.1 GCA_019415525.1 Tyzzerella sp.
TATTTGAAGTATTAGATATAATTGATATAAAAATCAGTAAGTAAAAGCAAATATTTTAGTATAAAATTGTATCTATGAGTAATTAAGTTATTAAACTAATTTTAATTATATCAAATAAAAAATACACTTATATAATAAATAAGTAACTGGTTAAATAAATTAAAGTTATTCTTCATAACTACGTTCTAACCACAATTTAATTTTTTATACAAAACATTACAATATATGAGAATAGTAATATAGATGTTAATTATAATATTAAATCCGAGAGTAATAGTATATCAAAAAAACGAAAGTTATTATTAAATTTTTGTAATAGTAGTGAATAACTTAATAGTGCTAATATAACTGAGTTTTGTTATTATGGTTTTACAAGAACTAATTTTGATAGACTTAATTTAAAAAATGATATGAGAAATTAAGTTATGTTTAATAGGTTGTGTTGTAATTAAAGATTTATCAAGATTTGGGTGTAATTATATTGAGATAGGTGCATATCTTGAACATTTATAAGTTGTTTAGATATTGCATTAGAAAATTTGCTATATGGAATTATATAGTAAAGATTTATCTGTGAAGCCAAAAGTGGAATAGGAGTTTGTGCAAAAATAGTGAATTTATAGGGTATATAGCTCCATATTGCTATATAAAATCAAAAGAGAAAAATTTAAATTAGAACTTGACAAAGAGATAGAACCTATTATAAAGAATATATTTCTTATGTGTATAAATGGTCATTCTGAAAGAAAAGTAGTACGTATACTTAATGGTAAAAATATATTATGTACATATTAATATAAGAGAAGTAAAGCTATAAAACCAAATAAACCAACCATCCGTGAAAAGATAATATAGCATCTAAATAAATATAATTTAAATGAAGTTGATAAAAATTATTAATATAAGTTGATTTCTCTGATTGGATAATAGTAGAGGGTACACATGAAAGTATAAGTAAAAATACTAATCTTTTTGTATGTGATAATTGTGGATTAAACTTAAGAATTCAGCAGGTAAAGATAATCAAATTTTATAGATATAGAAAAAATTAAGGTATATGATAATGAACATATAGGAATTGCTTAATTGTAATTCCTATTTTTATTTTAAATAACATAATAAAAAGAAAATATGCTAATAATAATTAATAAATTTATAGAAAGGAGAATTAATAAATGATAAATAGCAATGAAGAAAAGAAAAAATACAATGATATGGTAGAAGAAATGTCACCAAAAAGTCCCATTATAAAAAATTGTATAATTGCTTTTATATCTGGAGGAATTATATGTAGTATAGGACAATTTATTAATAATATAGTAAAAAATTATGGATTAAATAATGATGATGCTTCTCTAATTACATCAACAATACTAATTTTAATATCAGCTATATTAACAGGACTAGGTATATACGGAAAATTAGGAAAACATTGTGGTGCAGGTACAATAGTACCTATAACAGGATTTGCAAATTCTGTTGTTTCTCCGGCTATAGAATTTAAAAAAGAGGGATTCGTATTTGGTCTTGGAGCTAAAATGTTTATAATAGCGGGACCTGTAATAGTTTATGGTATTATTACATCAATAATTGTTGGTACTATATACTATATTTTAGGGAAGGTGAACATATTTTGAATAAACAATTAGGAAAACAAACTGTTAAATTTAAAAATCCTCCTATAATAACATATACATCATCTATAACAGGACCTAAAGAGGGAGAAGGCCCTATTGGAAAATACTTCGATATTGTAAGAAAAGATATACTTAATGGTTGTGAAAGTTGGGAGAAATCAGAAAGTCAATATGTATATGATAATATTAAAAACTTATGTGAAAAGTCAAGAACAAAATTTGAAGATATAGATTATATAATATCTGGTGACCTTTTAAATCAAGATACAGGCACAATTTTTGGTATAAGAGATTTTGGCATACCACATATGGGAGTTTTTGGAGCTTGTTCTACGATGGGTGAGTCTATCGGACTTGGTGCTATACTTATAGATGGTGATTTTGCCAAAAAGGTTATCGCATCTGCTTCAAGTCATTTCTGTTCTGCTGAAAAACAATTTAGATTTCCTCTTGATTTAGGTACTCAAAGACCTCCCACTTCAACTTGGACTGTTACAGGAGATGGAGCTGTAATGATTGAGAAAAATGGTAAAGGTCCTAAAATAACATATCTTACAACAGGAAAAATAATAGATATGGGTGTTAAAGATGCTAATAATATGGGTGCTGTAATGGCTCCAGCTGCTATTGAAACTATGTTTTATCATTTTAAAGATACTGGTAGAACACCTGATTATTATGATGTAATAGCTACTGGAGATTTAGGATATTTAGGAAAAGATATTGTATTAGAAATTATGAAAAAAAAGGGGTATGATTTATCTAAAAATTATACTGATTGTGGTATAGAAATATTTGATAGAGAAAAACAAGATACTCATTGTGGTGGTAGTGGGTGCGCTTGTTCTGCTGTTACATTTTGTGGATATTTTTATAAAAAATTATTAAATAAAGAAATAAATAAACTTCTTTTCATTCCAACAGGTGCATTAATGAGTACAACAACATCTCAACAAGGTGAGAGTATACCTGCAATAGCTCATGCTATTGCAATAGAAAATATGGAGTGATTACTATGGATTATATAAAAGCATTTATTGTAGGCGGAATTATATGTGTAATAGGTCAAATTTTAATAGATAAAACAAAATTAATGTCTGGAAGAATTCTTGTAATATTTGTAATTACAGGTTGTATTCTTGGAGGTCTTGGGATATATGATTATTTAGTTGATTTTGCAGGAGCAGGTGCTACTGTACCTTTAACAGGATTTGGTTATAATCTCTCGAAAGGTGTTATGAAGGAAATAGATAATAATGGTATTTTAGGAATACTAACTGGAGGACTAAAAGCTTCAGCTGGTGGTATAAGTGCAGCGTTATTATTTGGATTTATATCATCACTTATATTTGAACCTAAAGAAAAATAATATATATTAGTTGTTGACAATTATTATTATTTAGGATATAATAATATCAAGTTAATAAAATATTAAATATCATAAAGGGGGATATAGTTATGAAAGAATTAAAAGGTACAAAAACAGAAGCTAATCTTAGAACTGCATTTGCAGGAGAATCAGAAGCAAGAAATAAATACACATATTATGCTTCTAAAGCTAAAAAAGAAGGATATGTTCAAATTGCACAGCTTTTTGAAGAAACTGCTAATAATGAAAAAGAACATGCAAAAATTTGGTTTAAGCTTCTTCATGATGGTATAGGTACTACTCTTGATAATCTTAAAGATGCCGCTGCTGGTGAAAACTATGAATGGACAGATATGTATGCCACATTTGCAAAGGAAGCTAGAGAAGAAGGCTTTGATAAAATAGCATTTTTATTTGAAGAAGTAGGAAAAATAGAAAAAGAACATGAGGAAAGATACAGAAGACTTGCTGGAAATATAGAAGAAGGTATTGTATTCTCTAGAGATGGAGATATGATATGGCAATGTTCAAATTGTGGACATATTCATATAGGTCAAAAAGCTCCTGAAGTATGCCCTGTATGTGATCATCCAAAAGCTTATTTTCTTATTAAAGCTGATAATTATTAATTAATTTAAAGGTACAGAATTTATTTCTGTACCTTTTTTTAAATTTATATAGTGAAAATTTTTTAAAAAAATAGTATAATATATCAATCATATAAAATATAAAAAGGGGAAAATTATGGATAAAAAAACAGTTGTTGTAGGTATGTCTGGTGGAGTTGATAGTTCTGTTGCCGCATACCTTTTAAAGAAACAAGGTTATAATGTTATAGGTGTGACTATGCAGATATGGCAAGATGAAAATAGGTGTGACATAGAGGAAAATGGTGGTTGTTGTGGTTTATCTGCAGTTGATGATGCTAGAAGAATAGCTTTTAAACTTGATATTCCTTATTATGTTATGAATTTTAAAAAAGAATTTAAAGCAAATGTTATAGATTATTTTGTTGATGAATATAAAAAAGGTCATACTCCAAATCCTTGTATTGCCTGTAATAGATACGTTAAATGGGAATCTTTGCTTAGACGTTCAAAAGAAATCGGTGCTGATTATATTGCAACAGGTCACTATGCAAGAATAGAAAAACATCCAGTAACAGGAAGATATGCATTAAAACTTTCTGCTACAACTCAAAAAGATCAGACATATGCTCTTTATAATCTTACACAAGAACAATTAGCATCAACTATTATGCCAGTCGGTGAGTATACAAAAGAACAAATACGAGAAATTGCTTCTCAAATAGATAATTTTGTATCAAAAAAGAAAGATAGTCAAGAAATATGTTTTATACCTGATAATGATTATGGTAATTTTATTGAAAATGAATATGGCTTTAAATCTAAAAAAGGGAACTTTGTTGATACAGATGGAAATATTCTTGGGCAACATAGAGGAATTATATATTATACAGTAGGTCAAAGAAAAGGACTTGGTATATCATTTGGTAAACCTATGTATGTATATGAAATAAAACCTGAAACAAACGAAGTAGTTCTTTGTGAAAATGATGCACTCTTTCATAAAACGCTTTATGCAGATAATATAAATCTTATGTCAGTACCAGAAATAAAAGATAGTATGAGATTTATGGCAAAAATTAGATATAGTCATAAAAAATCACCTTGTACAGTAAGAATGAACGGAAATATACTTGAATGTGTATTTGATGAACCTCAGAGAGCTATAACTCCAGGACAAGCTGTTGTACTTTATGATGGAGAATATGTAGCTGGTGGTGGAACTATAATATCTTCAAAATAATAATAAAAAAAGAAGCCATAATAGGCTTCTTTTTTTATTATTATTTTGAATTAAGTTTACATAATTATTTTATAGTTAACTAATTACATTATCATTATTTCAATAAATTTTTCTAAAGATAGGTTATTGAAGAAAAAACCAATATCTATATTTTTAAGAGCTATTTTTAAATCATTTACTTCAAGCTTTCTTCCTATAATTATATTCTTTAAATAATCTTTATCTCCATTTCCAAAATAATCTCCAAAAACATCAAAATTAGTTATTAAACCATTCTCAACATCCATATATATTTCAAGTTTTCCACAACCATCAATACGTCGTTCTTTAACAATACTGTATTTAGGGGAATATCCATAATTCCATTCCCAAGTGTCATATATTTTTTCTTTTATATTATTAATTTTATTGATATCATTTTCTGTAAGTATATATTCCTTAATATTTTCTTCTTGAAACATATATTTTAAAAGAATATTTTTAAATTCAGAAAGAGGGATATCTTCTGACATATAATCTTTTATATTTGTCACACGACTTTTAATAGATTTAATACCTTTTGATTCTATTTTATCTTTTGAAACATTTAAAGCTTTTGAAATAACAGAAAGGTTTGAATTATATAAAAGGGTACCATGATGCATTATACGATTTTTTTTAATATATTGTGAATTACCTGAAAATTTTTTACCATTTATTGTAATATCATTTCTTCCATTGAGTTGTGAATTTACACCGATTTTTTCCAAAGCTTTAATAATAGGGCGACAAAATACATTAAAATCAAATTTATTTATATTATTATCATTAACAATAAAAGTAAAATTAAGATTTCCCATATCATGGTAAACAGCACCACCGCCAGATAAACGACGAACAACGCTTATATTATTTTTATTAACAAAATCTTGATTTATTTCAGCAATAGTATTTTGATGTTTACCAACAATAATAGCATTATCATTTTGCCAAAGCATAAAATATTCTTTATCTTTTGGCATTTCATCAAAAATGTATTGTTCAAGTGCCAAATTAAAACTTGGATTAGTAGATGGACTACAAATATAAATCATATCTATAATTTACCTCCAATACAATAATATATAACATTTATTTTTTATTTTATAAATAATTATATAATATAT
>DXZA01000089.1 GCA_019415525.1 Tyzzerella sp.
ATGGAGAAGAGCTTTTAGTAGATAAATCAGGTAGTATTGAAGATGTAATATTTAACGATATTAGATACAAGAATATAATTTCTTTTATTAATGAAAATGATAAAAGAAATATATTGAAATTAAGTATATTTGGAAAAACAGAAACACAAATTGCAGCTATTTTAGGAGTAAGTCAACCATATGTAAGTAAAGAGAAAACAAAACTTATATTAGCTTTAAAAAAATATTTAGATGAAAACTTATAAAATTTAATTTATGTGTTAATCCCTCTTGTTAAAAAACAAGAGGGATTTTTTGTTAAAAATAAATTAAAAGATGTGTGAAATTATATTTGATTATTGTGCAATTATACAAAAATAAAAAAGTTTTGAAATTTAGGTTATAAAAATTCATTTTTAAGGGCTTAAAGGTGAGGGGGTATTGAACCTTTTTCGTGAACCTTGAAAATTTAATATCCAACAATATAAATACATTACCCTGTTCAGCCTGAAAAGGTAAAGCAGTACCATACATTACGCCAAGACGATTCGTTACAACAGAATGTTGAGTGAATAAATTATTAATAGAGATTTGGTTGTCTGTAACATATAAATCCGAGCGATAAATACTTGTATGGGAGTAATCTTTTGGCAAGATTATATGCCACGACATGGATAGGGGGATAATGATACTTCCACCGAGTCTCAGTTATCGCAAAGACGGTGGTCTCCACGAAGAGGAAGGTGAGATGCCTATGAGTGTAGCCTAACACTGTTTATATTGTTGCCCATACCGGGGAAGTAGTGTCGAATACGGTTAATTTTACATCCTAAATTTTATCAAGCCGTATGTTTTTTACATATGGCTTGATTTTATAGATTTTAATAAGTGATATAAAAATATTATTTATTAAAGTTTATAAAAATAAGGGGGAAAATTTATGTCTGATAATCAATTTGAAAATGAAATAATGTATATGTTATCTAAGGAAATACTTAAAAGAATGTTTTTAAGAAAATTGATAACAGAAGAAGAATATGAAAAAATAGATAAACTTAATATAAAAACTTTTAATCCGGAAATTGCACAAATATATGATTAAATTATAGATGTGTAAGTCTAAATAAGGTATTGTATGTTATATAAGGAGGTATCTGAAATGGGAGTTACAAAGGTTATAGAAGCAATTAACAAACAAAGCAATATTAAAAGAGCCTGTGCTTATTGTCGAGTAAGTACAGGTATGTCCCACCAGATAAATTCCTACGAATCACAAAAAGAATATTATGAAAATTTTATAACAGAAAAGCCAAATCATAAGTTTGTAGGGATTTATGCTGACTATGGTAAAAGTGGAACTAAAGAAGAAGGCAGAATAGAGTTTGAAAGAATGCTTGAAGATTGTCGAAATGGTATGATAGATATTATATATACTAAATCAATATCAAGGTTTGCAAGAAATGTAATTGATTGTTTAAGTATAGTAAGAAGTTTAAAGGAATTAAAAGTTGATGTGTACTTTGAAAAAGAGAAAATACATACACTATCTGAAAAAAGCGAAATATTGTTATCGATATACAGTTCAGTAGCACAGGCTGAATCAGAAAGTATATCAACAAATCAAAAATGGAGTGTACAAAAAAGGTTTTTAGATGGAACTTACATAATGTCAAACCCAGCTTATGGATACTGTAACAATAAAAAAGGTAGGCTTAAACTTTCACCAAAAGAAGCAAAAGTAGTAAGATTTATATATGATGAATATCTTAATGGAAAAGGTATTCATTTGATAGCAAGAGAACTTACTGAAAGTAAAATCAAAAGTCCAAAAGGCAATAATATATGGAATTCAGCAACAGTATATGGAATATTAAAAAATCCTATATATACAGGTGATGTACTTCATCAGAAAACTTACAGTATGAATATAGTACCATTCGAGAGAAAAATAAATAAAGGTGAAGTTCCACAGATACTTATAGAAAATGACCACAAAGCAATAGTCACTAAAGAAGAATATGAAACAGTTCAGATTATGCTATCCTGTAAACCTAAAAATGAAAAAAATGAAGTAACAGAATTTCGAGGAAAGATTATATGTTCTAAATGTGGTGATGTGTTTTACAGACAGGTAAAACCTAAACAAGATATTACTTGGACTTGTAAAAATCGCATAATATCAAAAAATTATTGTGATATGGATATAATAAAAGAAGAATTAATAAAAGAATTGTTTGTAAAAATGTGGAACAAGTTATCAAATAACTATGAGAAAATTTTAATACCTATGATTGAATCACTATATGCCATAAAAGAGCATAATGGAGAAAATCAAGTAATAAAAGATTATGAAAACAAAATAGATGAATTTATTAAGCAGAGCAACACCTTAAATCAACTAATACAAAAAAGGTGTATTGACTCTGCTTTTTACATACAACAAAAAAATATGACTGAACAGAAAATAATTGAACTTAATATTGAAAAAGTAAGATACATAGAAAAAAGTCAAATGAATTATGAAATTAGAGAAACAGAAAAGCTGATTGATTTAATAAAAAATTCGCCCATGACAATAAATACATACAACAAAGATTTATTTAAAAAAGTTGTAGATAAGATTTTAATATCAAAAGGAGAAATAACATTCGTATTAAAAAATAAACTTGAGTGTAGAGAATATAGGAAAGGAAATTGAAAATGGCAACAAGGCGATTACCTTACGGATATAGATTTGATGGAAAAACTATTATTATAGATGATATTGAAGGAAAAATAGTTAAAGAGATATATGAACTTTTCTGCGATGGCATTTATATAACAAAAATAAAGAATTATATCAAAAACTTTGATATGAGCAGACACAAAGTAAAAAGAATTCTTGAAGATGAGGTCTATATTGGAGAAAATGACTTGCCATCAATAATAGATAAAGATTTATTTGAAACAGCACAGAAAATAAAAAATCAAAGATTGAAAGAAATAGGCAAGAGTCAATATAAACCATACAGTTATGTCAAAGAAAATTTTGAAAATAAAATTGTATGTGGTGAGTGTGGAGCAGATTATCACAGATATAAGCGAAGGAAAGAATATATATGGAATTGTAGTCACAAAGTCTTTAAAAGAAAGATATGTTGTAA
>DXZA01000009.1 GCA_019415525.1 Tyzzerella sp.
ATTATATATATTTTTATATGAATTATTATAAAAAGTTGTTTGCTACATCGTTATTTTAAATTAATAGATATATTGGAAAGGAAAATGTATATGAAAAAAATAATTTATACAATGATAATTACATGTTTAGTTTCTTCTAGCTTTATTATGTCAGCTTGTGCATTTGAAGTTAATGATAATATTCCTATAAAAAATAATAAATTAGATATATATGAAATATCTAATGATGATGAAGGGATCATGCCACGTGCACTTATGTATGATGAAAATATTTCTGATGATGATGGACATTATATAACTACGGATATGGCTGCAGCAACAAATGGTAATATAAATATATTTTATAAAAATAATACAGATAATGTTGTAACAATCATATTCCAGAAACAAGGTTTGTTTAATATTTGGTCTGATGTAGATTCTTTTGAAGTTGATTATAATACATCACCAGAAGGACGTTATATTACAGTTTCTGGTAAAAAAGGAGCGATTTATAGAGTTAAAGTTGATTCTAATGATGGTGCAAAACTTAATGGACGATTAAGAGTAAATCAACTTTAAATTAAATAATTTATATAAATTATATTATTGAAAAAATTTATTATTGGTAATATGTTTAGTATCAATAATGTCTTTTAGTATTTTTGTAGAAGAATAAAGTTTATTAGCTAATATTAATTATATTCTATATTTAAATAATTATATTTTAAGGAACCTTTAAGCATTTAAAGGTTCCTTATTTTAAAGGAGAAAATTATGATTAAGTTTAAAAATATATTATTAATATATGTATTAGTTATATATACATTGTCATTTGATATAAGTTATGTTTATGGTATTGACTTTAATACAAAAATAAAAAATATAGAGAATAAAAAATCTCAATATGAAAATCAACTTAATGATATAAAATTCAAAAAAAATAATATTGAAGAGGAAATTAAAAATGCAGATTATCAACTTAATATAGCACAAAAAGAGCTTGAAGAAGCTGAAAGTAATGTAGATTATATAAACAAAAGTCTTGAACAGTCAAGAGAAAATTTGGCAGAAGCTAAAAAAAATAAGGATATACAGTTAGAAAAATTTAGTGTAAGAATAAAATTTTTACATGAAAGAGGTAATATAGGTTATTTAGAGATAATATTGAGCTCGAAAAGCTTTAATGATTTTCTTAAAAGACGTGAATATGTAAAACAAATTATGGAGTATGATAAAAAACTTCTTGAGAATTTAAACAATATTCAAAATACAATACTTTTGGAAACACAAAAAATAGAAGAAGATAAAATCCAAGCAGAGAAACTTTTAGTAGAAAAACAAGAAAAAGAACAGAATTTAAAAAACTTTATGGAAGAAAAACAAAAGGTATTGGTTTCATATATGAGTGATGAAAAAAAGTATGAAGAACTGATAAAAAATGAGGAAAAAGAGAACCAAGAAATAAAAAATTTAATATTAGCATCAGCCTCTAAAACAACTGAAAATAATTCAAGTCAAAATAATATAACATATACAGGAGTAAAATTTAATTGGCCTGTTCCTTCAAGAAGTGCATCATCATCAAGTTTAAGTAGTGGTTTTGTACATAGAAATCAGGATATGAGCAGCATACAGGTTATGATATACCGGCGTCTTATAGAGCTGATATAGTTGCTGCTGAAAGTGGAACAGTTATTTTTTCTGGGTGGAAAAGTGGTTATGGGAATACTATTGTAATAGACCATGGTGGTGGAATTACTACATTATATGGACATAACTCATCATTAGTAGTTTCAGTAGGACAATCTGTTTCTAGAGGACAAGTTATAGCTAAATGTGGAAGTACAGGAAATTCCACAGGTAATCATTGTCATTTTGAGGTTCGTAATAATGGCTCTCCTGTAAGCCCTGAGGGATATCTTGGTGTATCTAATATTTCTGAATAGTTATTATATGATGTAAAAATTTTAATTTAATATGTATAATTAAGTTATATAATATAAAACTAAACTTTATAGGAAAGACAGATAAGGTAATTATTTATAAAACTATTTGTAATGAACTTAGTTAAATTAAATAATAATATCTAGATTATACGAAACTTAGAAATAAATTAAGGAATAAATTTATATACTAAATATCCTCTAACTTTGTTATGTAATTTAAATAAAATATAAGTGTTAATGTACTTAGGAAATTATGATAAATTTTATAGTATTATATTTTATCACCTACAAAAATAAATAATTAGATTGTAGATACATTATTTAGAAAATATGGTGATAATGCATTGGTTTCATTGTTAAAAAGAAAAAATAAAAGTTTTTCGTTATCATCGGACATTATATAGATTTCATTTAATCTTATTAAGTCCTGCCATTGACTAAGGAATTTTGTGAAATACCAATTGGAATAATTTGTTAAGTTATTATTAGAATATGTCATAGAAATAGGCATATTATAAGCAGATAAACGGTCTGTAACAATAGTAATAGGGTACTATTTAAAGATTTTTGAATCAGCGTATAAGCTAAAGAACTGTTTCTTAGGTTATATAGGTAAAAATCAATTACAATTCTTATTTCATAGTAAATTAAAATCCAAAAATAATGTTTTATAACTTTAATCTAAATATAAGTTTTGTCATCATACCATTCATTTGATTGAAGATTAGCTTTTTGAATAAGAAATTTATAAACAGATTTAAAGTAAGAAGCAAAATGTCTAATCTAATGATAAATAGAAATATGAGAAAACAGATATATTAAAGAAGTATAAGACTCAAAATAGAGAACTAAAGCAGCAAGAATTATATTTTGAAAAAAAACGAAATCTTTTAAAAGAAGGCGATATAAATTTAGGAATTAACTTTTTCTTAGTAACAGTACTAAAAATAGGTACTTTAATAGAATGATTAGATTTTTTGGAAGAACATTTGTAATGAATATAAGTATCATACTTATGCCAAATGAAAGTACTTTTACCACAAATAGGACATTTAGGATAATTATTAGTATGTTTAAAGTTTTCGAATAAAGTAAATTGACGTTTACAATTATTACAACGGTATTTTTGATTACCGTTAGAATCTTTTCAGTAACGATAAATATAATTATAATTATAATTAGAAAAACAATGAGGAGAGATTATAGAATTGTTTTTAAAAGCAATTTTTATAATTATATATGATAAACAGCTCCTTTCTTATGGTAATTAATTTTGTTATATAATATATTGTACCTTTAATAAGGAGCTGTTATCTACATCATATTAAAGTAACAGATAGAATCGGAGTATGGGGAGACATATTATTTTAGACTAGTATTAGATGAGAGATATCTATGGTAAATAAAGTGATTACATTGGTTGTATTTTGTTGTTTCTTGTTAGAGTAGATTTTTTGTAATAAATTTCAAAATATTGAAATAATTACCGATAATATGTTATAATTAAAATGTTAAATTAAAATCGCTTTCATAGTTTCTTTAGATAATGAAGCTAATATATCCTTCATTATTTAAAAATAATAAAGTTTTTAAAGGAGTCTGCTATGTCAAAAGGACGAGACGCAATTGATACGATTAAGGGATATTATTATCAATTTGATTATTATATCTTGCAATTGATAGGGATAACAAATGATAATGATACAGTTACAATTGAAGGAATTGAAGATGTTGATATTTTTGATAAAAATTATATGATAGCAATACAATGTAAGTATTATGCTAAAACAGAATATAATCATTCAGTTATCGCTAAACCAATTAGACTTATGCTGAAAGATTATATAAAAAAGAGGCAACAAAAGAAGAATATAAAGTATAAGTTATATGGAAAATACCAATCAGGTCATGATAAATATCCAGGGAAATTAAGTGTGGATTTTGCTAAAAAAAGCTTGTTTACATATACCGAGAATAAGGTGAAGCATGAGTTACATAAAGAGTTGTCATTGGAAGATAAGGATATAGAAGATTTTTTGAACAGAATTGATGTTGATATTTATGCAGAAGATTATACTGTACAACAGAAAAAAGTGATAAAAAGTTTAGAGGATTTATTTAAATGTAGCAATTTTGAAGCAGAGTACTATTACTATAATAATGCTTTAAGATTAGTTAAAGAGACAGCAACAAAACAGAACATAAAAGATAGAACTATGACTAAAAAAGAATTTATAGAAAAAATCAATAGTAAAAAAATGCTATTTGATAAATGGTATTTAGAATTTAAGGGTGTTCGTGAATATTGTTCTGAAATAAAGAAACAGTATTTTTCACCAACAAATGTGTCTCCTTATGAAAGATTTTTTTTGATTGAATGTGATGAAATAATTGATGATAAAAAAATACTTTCTCTTATAATAAAGATTTCAAAAAACTGGAGTAGATTGTCGAAAAGAGAAGTTCGACCATTTTGTCCGTATATATATTTACATGGAATTTCACAAATTCGTTTAATTATATTAAAGAAAAAACTTCAAGGAGAAGATATTAGATTATGGGATGGGTATGATTTTCTTGGAGCTGATTTTTCAGTTAATTCTATTACACGAAGAGCAAATGCAGAAAATAATGTAAAAATTAAAATAATAAATAAATTGGAAGAGTTAAACAAAGTTATAGAAAATACATCAGGTACTAAAGAAATTTATCATTTTTATTTAAATGAACCATTCTATGAAAATAATCAAAATATATGTTATGGTATACAAATTTTATCAACAGAAAACATTGGTATTATGATTTAGGGGTGATTTTTATGAGTGAATTTGAAGAGCTTAACGCAGAAGTTATTTCGGTTTTTCCAAATAAAATAAAAATATCAGTTGATGATTTAGAAAATTTTCAATTAGCAGAAGAAAAACTAAAAGTAGGTTCATATCTTCGTATAGCAGACAATGAAAATTCTGTATTGATAGCAATTATTGAAAACTTCAATATAGAAGTTGGAATAGATAGTGATAGAACTCCGAGTAGAAAGTACATTTTAGAGTCAAATCCACTAGGAATGATTAGAAATGGAAACTTTGAAAGAGGTGGAGATACAATTGCAATTCCACCCAAAAAAGTTGAACCAGCGAAAAAGGATGAAATTAAAAAAATTTTTGAAGAAGCATTATTGGAGGAAAAAAGGTTTGATTTTGCTACATTATCTACAGATAAAGATATCACAGTTCCAGTAGATGGAGACAAATTTTTTAATAAGCATATTGCTATTGTAGGTTCAACAGGTTCTGGAAAATCTCATTCTGTAGCAAAAATTGTTCAAAATGCACTAAAGGCTAAAAACGGCAAATATCAAGGAATGAATAATTCTCATATAGTAATATTTGATATCCATTCAGAATATAAAACGGCTTTTCCAAATGCAAAATTCATAGACATAGATAATTTGAGGTTACCGTATTGGTTATTGAATAGTGATGAATTACAAGAACTATTTATAGACACAGAAGCAAATGATCATAATCAACGTAATATATTTAAAGAAGCAATAGTTAAGAGTCGAAAAGAACATTTTTCTGGAGCAGAAGAAAAGAAAGAAAAGTTACATTTTGATTCACCAGTATTTTTCGAAATTAATGATGTATTAAATTTTGCTAAGGAAAAAAATGAAGAGATGGTTGAAGGTTTAAGAGGAGGTCCTAAAGCGGGGCCTTTAAATGGAAAATTATCAAATTTTGTTAGTAGATTAGAAAATAAAATAAATGATAGACGTTTAGAGTTTTTACTTGGAGATAAATCAAAAAATATTTCATTTGAAGATACACTTAAACAATTAATAGGATATACAGAAAATACCTCTAATGTTACAATTATAGATTTAAGTGGCGTTCCGTTTGAAGTTTTGAGTATTACAGTTTCTTTGATTTCAAGAATTTTATTTGAATTTGGATACTATTATAAAAGACTAAGAGTTTTTAAAAATCCAGAAGAAGAAGTGAACAATGATATACCATTATTATTAAGTTGTATTCAGTTATCTCAAACTATAAGCAATTATGCTGAAAATACAAAAAATATATCAGAAAAGATAAATGAAAATCCAAATCAAAAGTTTTTGATGAGAACTTGGCTTGTCAGAGCAGGAATGATTGGTGCTGAATATAAATTTGCAAGAAAGATGTTTACACAAAATCTTAAAGGCAATTCAGCTTGGGTTAATAAAGTTAATGTTGAAGAAATAAGTAATGCAAATATTGAAGAAACACAAGAGTATTTAGAAAATAAATTTGATACTGAAGAATTACAAGAATATTCAGAACAAGATTTTAATGATGAAGAACCTGAGAATTATATTTCAATGGAAATGTGAAAGGAGAATTTAAAATGTTTTTATTAACATATGATATTTATATGAGTGAAGAAAAAATGAAAGAAATATTGCCACAGGCACAAATTAAAATAAGATGTCTTTTAAATGGTTATGAACTTAAGTTTTTTAACCAAGTGCTTGGTTTAATAAAAAGTGATAAAGATATGTGTGTACCAGCAGTTATATGGAGTATTGAAGAAAATGATATTGTTAAAATAGAAGAAGTATATCCCAAAGAAAGTTATGGTAAATCATACTTTCATATAAAAATAGATGATAAATATATGAATGATGATATAGTAACTGCGGTTTACATACCTAAAAATACAGTTCCTGTGTTTCCTACAAATGAATATATTGAAGATATTATAAAAGTATATGGAGAAAATAACTTTGATTTTTATTGCATTGAATGTGCATTGGATAATGCAGAACAAGAAAGAAGGTAGGTAATATGGCACTTTATACCAACGAACAAATACAACGAGCAAATGACTCAAGCCTTGAAACTTATCTTAGAAAAAGGGGGGAACAATTAAAACCTTCAGGAACAGAGTTTATATTAATATATACAGACAGCACAGGAACACACGATAGTATTACAATACGAAATAATAAATGGTATGACCATAAAAATGGAATAGGTGGATATCCAATTCAATTTATGAAAGAGTTTTATGGTTTAAATTTTAGAGATGCATTAAAAGAATTATTATATGGTGAAGAACCTATGTTAAATGGTTGGACTGACTCTTCGGAGTCAGTTTCCAACCATAAAAAACAAAATGAATCTGTATACGAAAAACAAAAAATTCCTTACACAGAAATGTGTTCAGAAGAAAAAAGAGAAGTGTCTAAAAATACAAATGAAGAAATTAATATTCCTAAAAAGTCTGAATTCATTCTTCCTTTAAAAGATAATAATAATGATAGGCTATTTGAATATCTTACAGAAAAAAGATATATATCAAAGGAAGTAGTAGAAAAGTTTTTGAATAAAGGATTGATATATCAAGAATCTAAATATGGAAATATAGTATTCCTTGGAACAGATAAAAACGATGTACCTAAATCAGCCAGTAAAAAATCAACATATAATAATGGAAAGAAATTTAAAATTAAAGTTACAGGTTCTGATACATCATTTGGTTTCTGTTGGAGGGGTGAAAACGAAAGAGTTTTTGTTTTTGAAGCCTCTGTTGACCTTATGTCATTTATAACACTTTCAAAAGAAAACTGGGAAAATAATAATTATATAGCTTTAGATGGGCTTTCACCAAAACCATTATTAAGATTTATTGAAGAAAACAAAAACATAAAAGAAGTATATTTGTGTTTGGATTATGATATTGCAGGAATAGAAGCAGGAGAGAAAATAAATGATATTCTTGACGAAATGTATGGTGATAAAATAAATACAGTTATAATAAATCCATTATATAAAGATTGGAATGAGGAATTGAAAGCTAAAAACGGTAAAGAAGCAACAGCAATACAAATATACCCTAAAAAAGAAAGCTGTAAGAAAACTATTAAAAATCTTATATCTTTAAATAAAAATAATGAAAATAAATATATAGCTTGGAGAGATGAAGGATATAAAGAAAATGGCATAAATTTTTATATAGAGCAAATAAAAAGAGATTTTGGTTTGATAGAGAAGATTGAAAAATCCAAAATCCCTAATAATGAAGATATAGATATATTAAGGGGTGCTTTTTTAAGAATAGCTGATATATCAGCTTCTATTATCTGTAAATCAATGAAAGATAATTATACTATATCTACATATATTGATGTTATGCTACAAATAGAGGATGAATATAAACCCTATAAAGATAAATGTGTAATGAAAAATAGAATAGAACAAATGAAAGAAGAGATTGGCTACTTGGAAAATAGTTTTACTGACAATAGCCAATCTTTTTTATTATGGGTGGAAAAATTACTGAATACATCTATAAAAGCTGAAATATATGCTTGTACTGGTATACTAAAATTGCAACACATTGTTCGAATAATATGATATATTAA
>DXZA01000090.1 GCA_019415525.1 Tyzzerella sp.
TATAAGAGACAGGTACAAATTTGTATATTGCGGAAATATAAAAAGAAATGAATATATGTTTTTATATTTTCTTACTTTTTTTGGTGTTGATATTTTATATATAGATTATGAAAAAACAAAAAATTTTAATATTAAATCAAGCTATAAACCATATGTTATAAATTATGAAAATAAACAAAAATTAAATATTGAAGAGTTTAATAATAAAGTTAAAAATATTGAAAAACCTAAATTGGAAGTACATAAGAATAATAAAGTTAAAGAAGTTATAAAAAATAAAAAAGAACTTAATTTTGAAGAAATTTCTAAATTTGCTTCAAAAGTAGTTATGATAAGCGTACTTAATGAAAAAGGAGAATGTTTTAAAACAGGCTCAGGTTTTTTTGCCGGAAAAAACGGTATTATACTTACAAATTTTCATGTTATACAATGTGGAGTTAGTTTTGCAGTAAGGATTGAAAATGATGAAAATGTATATATTACTGATGAAATAATAAAGTATGACTATACAAGAGATATGGCAATAATAAGAATAGACTATAATACAGAGCCTTTAAATATTTATGATGGTGAAAATAATCTTGTAAGAGGTCAAAAGGTTGCTGCAATAGGAAGTCCTTTAGGATTATTTAATTCTGTTTCTGATGGTATAATATCAGGTTTTAGAAACATTGATGATAAGGATTTTATACAGTTTACTGCTCCTGTTTCTCATGGAAGCTCTGGAGGAGCTTTGTTTAATATGTATGGTCAAGTCATAGGTATAATAACAGCAGGATATGATGAAGGTCAAAATATAAATCTTGCTGTAAACTATAATATGATAAATATGTTCATTAAAGGCTTTAAATAATTAAGAATTTGTTAAAATGTTATAAATTGCTATAAATAATTTGAAATATTTGTTATAATATAAAGAATAATGGTGAAAGTTGGTGTGACATTATGAAAAGTAGGAAAATTGTTTTTAATGCACCTGTTGTATTAACATTTACTATAATATGTGTAATTGCTCTTATATTAGATTTTTTTACAAAGGGGTTTACAACACAAAAAATATTTTCTGTTTATAGAAGCTCATTTTTAGACCCTTTTACATATATAAGACTTATATGTCATGTATTTGGTCATGCTAATTATTCTCACTTTATGGGTAATATAACATTATTTCTTGTTACAGGTACACTTTTGGAGGATAAATATGGTTCATTTAATATAGGTATTATTATACTTGTTACAGCTATTATAACGGGTATTATAAATATTATTATATTTCCTAATATAATGCTTCTTGGTGCAAGTGGTGTTGTATTTGCATTTATAATTTTATCCTCTGTTACAAGAACAAAAGGTGGAGGAATACCTCTTACATTTATAATTGTAGCTATAATTTATATTGGTGGTCAGATTTATGAAGGTATATTTGTAGATAATAATATATCAAATCTTAGTCATATTATAGGTGGTATTATAGGTGGAGGTTTTGGATATTCTCTTAATAAAGGATATAAAAAAGTTTGAAAAAGGTGGAAGTTTTAAGAAATGTATAAATGTGTTGATATTACAAAACTAAATGATTATTTTAATGAATACAGCACAAGAAATCCTAAAGGAGTATATTTTTATAGAATAAATGGTTTCAATGAAAATATAAAATATTTTATTATTGAGTACTTTAAAAAAGCAGAAAAATATGGTGCTGTTATAGAAAGTAAAATTCAAAATCCTACTGAAAAAAATCTTGAGTATTATGAGGAAATAATGGGTAATGATTTCAGTATGGATTTAGATTTTATAACAAAATCATTAAAAAAATGGATTCCTGAAATAGATGATTTTAAAATAAATACACTTGCTAATTCTATGTATGATATTTTTAATAAAATGTCACAAGAAGGCAAAAATATTAATATGATTAAAAATGCATATATAAAATTTATGTGTTGGTTTTATTATAAATTTAAAAGAGTACTTAATCTTTCCGGTGAAAATAATGTTCCTAAGATAATATATCAAGGTAATATAAGTATGTATGAACTTAAATTTTTGTCGGTTTTATCCGGACTTGGTTGTGATATTGTTTTATTACAATATGAAGGAGATTTACAATATCTTAAAATTGATAGTAAGTCTTTATATTCAAAAGAATATAAAGAGTCTTCTATGACTGATTTCCCAAAAGATTTTTCTATTGGAGAAATAAGAAATTTGGTACATACTGAACAGATAAAGTTAAAGTCTTCTAACATATCTAAAAATATAAGCAGTAATAATCAAAATATTTATAATAAAACGGATATAAAAAGAGGAACAAATATATGGCTTACAGGAAATGTTTACTCTGATATACTTAAAAATCCTTTTGAAAGAGGAGAGGACAAAGAATTTTATTATAATGCTTTTATAAGAGTTTTAGGTACTGATGATAAATCTATGTATACAAGTGAACTCTATAATTTTTATAATAAATTAAAAGAAAGTAAAAGAAATATTGCTATTTGTGATTATGGATTGGAAATACCGTCTGTTGATGAAATTTCAAAAATAAAAAGAGGTATGTATTCAACAGCAGAAAATATGGCTTTTGATATTTCCAAAAATATAAATTATAATTTGGATAAAAATTTATGTAGTATTATTCGTAAAAACTTTATTGATATAATAATTGAGGAAAGTAAAAATATAAACGGACCTTTAAATAGAGTTACCAATAAAGCAGTATATATATTATGTTGGTTAAATAGATTTGTTTATGATTTGTATAAAAATATAGATTATAGAAATTTACCTGTATTTATATTTTTTGGCGATTGTGAAAATGAAAATCAATCTTTATTTTTAAGATTTCTTTCAACATTGCCTGTTGATGTAGTTATAATATCACCAAATATTGATAAAGATTTTATTATAAATGATAAATTTCTTTTTGAAAAGAAATTTGAATATTCTGCTGACTTAAAGTCTTTTCCTAAAGATAATGTTTCTTTAAGAGCGGGAACAGCAGCGTATCATGCCGAAAGAGATTTGGAAAATATAATGTATAATGATTCCGGTATCTATAAAAATAGACAGTATGATAAAGCAGATACTATTTCTTTAAATACAATGTATGAAGAAATATATATACTTTGGAACCAAGAGCTTAAATATAGACCTAATTTTCAAATAGTTGGTGGTACTGTAAAAATTCCTGTAATATATTCAAAAGTTTCCGGTGTTAAAAATAGAAATACTATGGAATATTGGAAGGAAGTAAAAAAACTTACTGAAAATGATGAGTATATTATTAGAGAAACACCTTTTATAAAAAGTACTGACAAAAATCCTATTAAACAATATGCAACAGAGTTTTTTAAAAATGGAAGGGTTTTAAAAGATAAAATAAAATCTCATAAGGCTTATCAATATAAACTTATAAGAGATGAAGTTCAAGACCATATTTTAAATAAACTTGAATTGCTTATAAATAGTAAAATTATAAAGGGGACATTTGAAAATGGTACTGAATATACAATAATCTCAACAGTTCTTAATCTAAATAAAGATTTATTAAGATTAATACAAAATTTTGATTTTACAAAAACAAATCCAAAGATTGTTTTTATAAATGTAGGAGAAAAAATATATTCTCTTGAAGATGCTATTATAACAGCGTTTTTAAATCTTATAGGATTTGATATAGTATTTTTTATTCCAACAGGATATAAGTGTGTAGAAATGTATTTTAACGAATGTGAACCGGAAGAGCATCAAATAGGTGATTATATGTATGATTTAATTATACCTGATTTTAAAAGAATGCCTTCAAGTTCAAATCGTTCGTTTATAGATATATTATTTAAGAGAGGAAGCTGATATTATGGCAATAGATTTCAGAAGACCAGATAATAATGTTTCAAATGCACCTGTTACTGAGGTTGCAAAGGATGATATGGAAGTAACTGAATATAATATTCAAACTGACCGTCAAGAAATGGAAATAAAGCTTAAAGATTCAAAAGAACTTGATGATGTTGTAAGTAAAATCGAAGTCTATAATCTTGAGTCAATAGTTTCTTTTGGTGCTGATGTAGCAAATGAGATATCAAAGTGCTCTGATGTTGTACTTAATAGTATGAATATGAAACAGCTTGATGACTCTGGAGAAATGCTTACTCTCCTTGCAAAAATAATGGATAAATTTGATATTGAAGAAATAAAAGAAAATCCAGGATTTTTGAATAAACTTTTTGGTGGCTTAAGAAAACAGCTTGATAAAATACTTGCTAAATACCATACAATGGGTGAGGAAGTAGATAAAATATATGTAAAGCTTAAACAGTATGAAGGTGAAATAAAAGACTCTAATAAAAAGCTTGATGATATTTTTCAAACAAATGTAAATTTCTATCATGAACTTGTAAAATATATTATGGCTGGAGAACAAGGCATAAAAGAAATTGATGCTTATATTGAGCAGAGAAGAAAAGACCTTGAAAATACAGGTGATAACTCTATTACTTTTGAGCTTACAACTCTTGAACAAGCAAAAATTATGCTTGAACAAAGAACTCATGACTTAAGAATTGCTGAAAATGTTGCTATACAATCAATACCTATGATAAAAACAATGCAGTTTAGTAATATGAACCTTGTAAGAAAAATTAATTCTGCATTTATAGTAACACTTCCTGTTTTTAAACAAGCTCTTGCACAGGCTATTATGCTTAAAAGACAGCGTATACAAGCAGAAGCTATGGCTGCTCTTGATGAAAAAACAAATGAAATGCTTATAAAAAATGCAAGAAATACTGCTGAACAGTCTAAGATGACAGCACAACTTGCAGGAAGCAGCTCTATAAAAATAGAAACTCTTGAAACAACTTGGAGAACTATTGTAAATGGTATTGAAGAAACAAAACGTATAAGTGAAAATGCAAGAGTACAGCGTAATAATGATGCTGAAAGACTTAATGAAATAAAAAGTGAGTTCTATAAAATGTATAATAAAAACAAATAATATTTATATAAGGAGGAATTTATATGCCTATTAACTTAACAAAAGGACAAAAAGTAGATTTAACAAAAGGAAATCCAAGTCTTAAAAAACTTCTTATAGGTCTTGGTTGGGACGTAAATGCTTTTGACTCAGGAGCTGCTTTTGACCTTGATGCATCAGCTTTCCTTGTTGGAGAAAATGGAAAAGTTCCTACTGAAAAAGAATTTGTTTTTTATGGTAATCTTAAACATTCAAGTGGTGGGGTTACACATCTTGGAGATAACAGAACTGGTGAAGGTGAAGGCGACGACGAACAGATAAAAGTTGACCTTGAAAAAATTCCAGCAAATATATCAAAAATAGCATTTACAGTTACAATATATGATGCTGATGAAAGACGTCAGAATTTTGGACAAGTTGCAAACTCTTTTATAAGAATTGTTGATGAAGTAACAAATGAAGAGCTTATAAGATATGACCTTGGAGAAGATTTCTCAATAGAAACAGCTATTGTTGTTGGTGAAATTTATCGTCATAATGGCGAATGGAAATTTAATGCTATAGGTAGCGGTTTCCAGGGTGGACTTGCAGCTCTTTGTAACCATTATGGTATAGAAGTAGAATAATAAAAAATATTATTTTTAGGAGGTAATATATATGCCAGTAAGTTTAAAAAAAGGACAGAAAGTAAGTTTAACAAAAGATAATCCAGGTCTTCAGAAAGTTGTTATAGGTCTTGGTTGGGATATAAATCGTTATGATACAGGTGGAAGTTTTGACCTTGATGCAGCAGCATTCTTACTTACTGATATGGGAAAAGTTTCTGTAAGTGAAGATTTTGTATTCTATGGTAATTCAAAAGACCCAAGTGGTTCTGTTAAACACCTTGGAGATAATAGAACTGGTGTTGGTGAAGGTGATGATGAGCAAATACAGATTAATTTAGGAACTGTTCCAGCAAATATATCAAAAATAGCATTTACAGTTACAATATATGAAGCTGATGAAAGACGTCAGAACTTTGGACAAGTTGCAAATGCTTTTATAAGAATTTATAATGAAGAAACAGGTGAAGAGCTTTTAAGATATGACCTTGGAGAAGACTTTTCAATAGAAACAGCTGTTGTATTCGGAGAACTCTATAAAAATAATGGTGAATGGAAATTTAATGCAATAGGTAGTGGTTATCAAGGTGGACTTGCAGCTCTTTGTGAAAACTATGGTGTTGATGTAGAATAATTATTTAAAAAAACGGGGGAATACTTATGAATTATGAAATTCTTTACAATGAAGCGTTTCCAGTTGTTAAATGTAATTTAAATATGGGAGAACGACTTAAAGCAGAATCTGATGCAATGATTGCTATGTCAAATACAATAGATGTTGAAGGCGGTCTTGAGGGTGGACTTTTAAAAGGTTTTACTCGTATGCTTTCAGGTGAGAAGTTTTTCTTTCAGTATTTAACTGCAAAACGTGGTAATGGAGAAGTTATATTTGGACATTCATTACCAGGTAGTATTATAGATGTTGAACTTGATGGAACATATGGACTCTGTATACAAAAAAATGGTTTCCTTGCATCAACAGATGGTATTGATATTGATACTAAAGTTCAAAATCTTACAAAAGGCTTTTTCTCTCAAGAAGGATTTTTTATACTTCAAGCAAGAGGAAAAGGTACTATGTTTTTAAGTAGTTATGGAGTAATACACCCAATAAATCTTGAAGCTGGAGAAGAGATTATAATTGATAATGGACACCTTGTTGCTTGGCCAGATTATATGAATTATAGTATAGAAAAAGCATCTAATGGCTGGGTAAGTAGCTTTATGAGTGGTGAAATGCTTGTTTGTAGATTTAGAGGTCCTGGAACTGTTCTTATACAAACAAGAAATCCTTCTGGTTTTGCTGGTTGGATAGCTTCTATGGGCTTTACAAGAGGAAAATAAATTTACATTTTTAGTGTAAAGGAGGAATATATATGTCAGTTAGTTTAAAAAAAGGTCAGAAAGTTAGTCTTACAAAAGATAATGAAGGACTTAAAAGTGTTATGATAGGTTTAGGCTGGGACGAGGCAGAACGTAAAAAAGCTGGATTTTTTGCACCAAAACCACAACCTATTGATTGTGATGCTTCTGCATTAGTTCTTAAAAATGGAAAGCTTGTTGATAATGCTGATATAGTTTATTTTGGAAATCTTAAACATAAATCAAATTCAATACAGCATATGGGAGATAATCTTACAGGTGCAGGCGAAGGTGATGATGAGCAGATTTATGTTGACCTTGCTAATGTACCGGCTGAATATGATAAAGTAGTAGTTGTTGTAAATATTTATCAGGCTGTTAAAAGACAACAGCATTTTGGTATGATAAAAAATGCTTTTATAAGAATAATGGATGGTAAGACTGGTACAGAAATGTATAGATATGACCTTACAGATGACTATTCTGGTATGACAGCAATGATTTTTGGTGAAGTTTATCGTCATAATGATGAATGGAAGTTCAACCCTATTGGTCAGGGAACAAATGACCCTGGTCTTGGAGAACTTGCAAAGAGATTTGTTTAATTAATATCTTGGACTTTTTTAAGGAAATCAGGTTTTTACCTGATTTCCTTATTTAGGTATTAATAAAAAATGGAGGTAAAAAATGAATTACAAAGGATTAAATAACAAAGAGGTAGAAGAATCCAGACTAAAGTATGGTTCTAATAGTATACCTGACTCAGAACCTACAACTTTTTGGCAGGAATTTAAAGAAACATTTAATGACCCTATGATAAAGATACTTCTTTTTATAGCAGTACTTATGATAGTTATGTTTTTCTTTAATTATGCCGAAATATATGAACCAGTTGGAACAATAATAGCAATACTTATTGTTGCTTTTGTTTCTGCAAAAACAGGTGTTGCTAGTGATACAAAATATCGTGAACTTAAAGCAAATACTAAAAAAGATACTTGTAAGGCTTTTCGTAATGGTGCAGTAACTGTTATTGATGTTGATGATGTTGTAGTTGGTGATAAAATTCTTCTTCAATCAGGAGATAAAATACCGGCAGATGGTGTTCTTGTTTATGGTGATTTAAGAGTTGATAACTCTGCACTTAATGGTGAAGCAGAAGAATGTAAAAAATTTGCTACTGATGAAAGCTTTCAACTTACTGATAATATAACAGGTGATACTTTTGTAGATAAACATTCTCTTTTTAGAGGTGCTGTTGTATTTGATGGTGAAGGTGTTATTGATGTAAGAAAAGTCGGCCTTAAAACAATGATGGGTAAAATGGCTGAAGAAATGCAAGAAGATGAACTTGATTCACCATTAAAAATTAAACTTGCAAAACTTGCAAGCCAGATTTCAAAATTTGGTTATATTGGTGCTGTTGTAATTGCTATAATGTATTTTGCTTATTTTATAATTAATGCAGGTGGAATTTCAGCATATTTTTCTGGTGATATTGGTGGAATTATAAAAGATATTATAGAAGCGGTATCTCTTGCAGTAGTTATCATAGTTTGTGCTGTACCGGAAGGTCTTCCTCTTATGATTTCTCTTGTTCTTATGCAGAATACAAGTAAAATGCTTGACCATAATGTACTTGTAAGAAAAGCTGTTGGTATTGAAACAGCAGGTGCTTTAAATATACTTTTTAGTGATAAAACAGGTACAATAACAAAAGGTGAACTTGAAGTAGTTGAATTTTTTACAGCTGATGGAGAAGTTATATCTTCAAAAGACAGTAAAAAAATAGATGAACTTATGACATATGCTATTGGTAAAAATACAGCATCTATGTTTGATGCAGAACATAATGTTATAGGTGGTAATGCAACAGATAGAGCTCTTATGAAATTTATGGGAGAAGAAACTTTTATAAGTCTTTCTGAAAGAACAGACCTTCATGTTTCTGCTTCACAAGGATTTAATTCTACAAACAAATTTAGTCAGGCATATATAGATTCTGTTGGAAAAACATTCTATAAAGGTGCACCTGAAAGACTTACTGCTATGGCAGAAAAATATATTGATAAAGATGGTAATATTAAACCACTCAATAAAGATGTTCTTAATGCAAAAATAGATGCTCTTGCAGTTAAAGCTATGAGAGTTCTTGCATTTGGATATTCAGAAAAAACACTTGTAGAAAATAAAATAAATGAAGATATAGTTATAATAGGTCTTGTTGGTATTCGTGATGATGTCCGTCCAGAGGCAAAAGAGGCTATTTTGGAAGTTCAGCAAGCAGGAATACAGGTAGTTATGATTACAGGTGATAGACTTGAAACAGCAGTAGCAATAGCAAAAGACTCTGGTCTTATAAAATCAGAAAATGATGTTGCTATTACATCTTCACAGCTTAATGAAATGAGTGATGATGAAGTTAAGAAAATTATTCCTAATATAAGAGTTATTGCTCGTGCACTTCCTACTGATAAATCAAGAATGGTAAGACTTTGTCAAGAAATGAACCTTGTTGTAGGTATGACTGGTGACGGTGTAAATGACTCTCCAGCGTTAAAGAGAGCAGACGTAGGCTTTGCTATGGGTAGTGGAACAGAAGCCGCCAAAGAAGCTGGTAAGATAGTTATTCTTGATGATAATTTTAAATCTATAAAAGATGCTATATGGTATGGAAGAACAATATATCATAATATACTTAAGTTCTGTAAATTCCAGCTTGTAATAAATGTTGCAGCTGTTGTTGTAAGTGCTGTTGCACCTTTCTTTGGTGTTGAAGAACCTTTAAAAGTTACACATCTTCTTTTCGTAAACCTTGTTATGGATGGTCTTGGTGCGATAATGCTTGGTAATGAACCGGCTCTTGAAAAATATATGCATGAAAAACCAAGAAGAAAAGATGAAAATATTGTTAATTCTAAAATGATGACACAAATTGTTATTATGGGTATTTGGCTTACAATATTAAGTTTTATATATCTTAAAGCTGATTTCTTTAAAAATATGTTTGCAACAGAAGAGCAACATCTTACAGCATATTTTGTACTTTTTATAGCAAGTGCATTGTTTAATGGATTTAATGTAAGAAATGAAGGATATGGCATATTTAAGGGACTTAATGAAAATACAGGTTTCCTTAAAGTATTCTTTGGAATAATAATAATTCAAGCTCTTATTGTAAATTCAGGTCTTGTTCCGCTCACAGTATTTACTTGGATTGGAAATATGTTTAGTTGTGTTCCTTTTGGAATTCAGGGTTGGATAGTTGTATTTATTCTTGCATTTACAATGATTCCTGTTGACCTTATAAGAAAAACTATTTCAGGAGCAGCAAAAGAATAATAAATTTGTTACAGGTATACGTTTTGTATACCTGTATTTTTAATATAGGAGATTTTTATGATAGTATTTAATTCTGATTTAGATAATACACTTATATATTCATATAAAAGGGATATAGGATATAATAAAAAATGTGTTGAAATATATGAAAATAGAGAAATATCATTTATGAGTGAAAAGTCAATAGAAATGCTTAAGTATATAAGTAAAAAAATAAATTTTGTACCACTTACAACAAGAACTGAAGAACAATATAAAAGGATATTTTTTAACGATGTAAATATTGAATATGCTCTTGTTTGTAATGGAGGTATTTTACTTAAAAATGGAAAAAGAGATGAAAAATGGTATGAAAATTCTATTGAAATAATAAAACCATTTAATGAAGAAATGAAAAAAGCAGCAAAATTACTTGAAAATGATATATATAGAAATTTTGAATTAAGAAATATAGATAACCTTTTTTTATTTACAAAAAGTAGTGAACCTTTAAAAACTATTGAATATGTTAAAAGCAATATAAATAATGAAAATATAGATGTTTTTAATAATGGTATAAAGGTTTATGCTATTCTCAAAAAACTTGATAAGGGTACAGCATTGAAAAGATTTAAAGATTATATTAATAGTGAATTTGTAATATCAGCAGGAGATAGTATTTTTGATGTGCCTATGGTAAATTGTGCTGATATTGGATTTATGCCAAAAGATATGAATGAATTTACAGATAATATAAATATAAAATTTTGTGATAAAGATATATTGTTTTCTGAATATGTTCTTGAAAATATAATAAATATAATAGAAAAGAGGTAGAATAATTTATTCTACCTCTTTTATTGTAATTATACTATTTTTTTACCGTTTATATAAACTGCTTTTAATGATAAATCTTTATTTAAAAGTACAAGGTCACCATCTTTTCCGGCTGTAATACTGCCACATCTGTCATATATTCCAATAGATTTTGCAGGATTCATTGTTGCACAGGCAACAGCACTTTCAAGAGGGATATTCATTTTTGTTACAACTGTTCTAAGACAATCCATAAGATTTGTAACAGAACCTGCAATAGTACTACTTCCTGTAAGTGTTGCCATATTACCTTTTACTGTAACTGCCTGTCCACCTAATGTGTATGAACCATCAGAAAGACCTGTTGCACGCATACTGTCACTTATAAGAACAACTCTATCATCTGTAAACATACTGAATGTTCCACGAACAACAGAAGGGTGAATATGAACGTTATCACATATAAGTTCTACATAAACATTTTTGTTATCAAATGCTGCACCTACAACACCAGGTTCTCTGTGTGTATATGGTGGCATTGCATTGTAAAGATGTGTTACATGATTTGCACCTTTTTCAAATGCAAGCATTGCTGTATCATAATTAGCACAAGTATGTGCTATTGATATAGATACTTCGTCTTTTAATGCTTCCATAAAACCAAAAGCATCTTCTGTTTCAGGAGCAATATCAACAAGTTTTATAAGATTACCACTAAGCTTTTGAAAATCTCTATACATTTCAATGCTACAATTACGAATGTATTTAGCATCTTGTGCACCTTTTTTTTCACTATTAATAAATGGACCTTCCATGTTTATACCAACAAGTTTAGCACCATTTTCATTTTTATAGTTACCTGCTATTTCCATAACTTTTGCAAGTTCTGAAGTTTCTATTGTCATTGTTGCTGGTGCAATAGATGTAACACCAATAGAAGATTGATATTTTGCTATTTCTATAATAGCTTCTTCTGTTCCATCGCAGAAATCATAACCCATACATCCATGAAAATGTACATCTACAAGTCCAGGAATAGCATAACAATCTTCACCATCTATTATTTCATCAGAAATAGAAGGGGAGTTTTGAAATTTACCATTTTCTATTACTATTTCGCCTTTTTCGAATTTTTTATTCTCTTTATAGACATTTACATTTTTTATTATCATATTAACATCTCCCTAAAATAAGAAGTTTATAGTGCTTATTAAAGGTCAACTTTTGATAATGCAGCTTCATCAGCAACAAGAACTACATTGTTGTGTAACTGAAGTATTGATGCAGGAACTTCTGGTGTAATTGGTCCAAAGAATGCTTTTTTAACAGTTTCTGCTTTATCTTCACCACTAACAACAATAAGTATTTTTTTAGCCTGCATTATTGTTTTGATACCCATTGTATAAGCAAATTTTGGTACATCATCAGCAGAAGCAAAAAATCTCTTGTTTGCTTCAATAGTACTTGGCTGTAATGCTACACAATGTGTTCCTTTATCAAATGATTCGCCTGGTTCGTTAAATCCGATATGTCCATTATGTCCCATACCTAAAAGTTGAAGGTCAACTCCACCTAATGATTGTATTAATTTATCGTATCTTGCACATTCAGCATCAGCATCTTCAGCCATACCATCAGGAAGATATGTTTTATTTACATCAATATTTACATGGCTGAATAAATGGTCATGCATAAAATAGTAGTAGCTCTGGTCATTTTCTTTTGTAAGACCTTTGTATTCATCAAGGTTTACAGTTGTTACTTCTGAAAAATCAAGGTCACCTTTTTTATACCATTCAATAAGCTGGTCATAAATTCCAATAGGTGATGAACCTGTTGCAAGTCCAAGAACACAATCCGGTTTCATAATAATCTGTGCTGATAAAACATTTGCTGCCTTTCTACTCATATCTGCGTAATCTTTTGCCTTGTAAATTCTCATAATTAATCTCCCTTTCTTATATTAATATAATATTTATATAGTATTTCCTTTTAATGCTTTAATAGTATTATCGTGCATAACTTCTTTTTTATATTTATCCTGCTCAGTATAGCAGGAATAAAATATATCTAGCATAATTGATATAGGGAATTGTGGTGATATGACATTTCCATAATCAAGTCTTAAACGTGTTGGAACAAGAACCACTTCATCACAAAATTCTTTATAACTATCTTTATTATTAGCTGTTATAAGAATAGTTTTTGCACCTTTTTTGTGAGCTTCTCTAAGGAAAAATAGAACTTCTGGCTTTTCGCCACTAATACTCATTCCTATTGAAAGACAATTTTCGTTTTGGAAAACTGTAAGCATTTTTATCATATCACTATCTGTTATAGCATTTATATCTACACCTACACGCATAAAACGCATTTCCATTTCTTTTGCAGCAAGGCCAGAATTACCCATACCACAAACAAATACTCTATATGAGGATAAATAGTTACTTATTCGTGCCACTTGGACTTCATCTATCAATTTATAAGCTTTATTTAAAAGTTCTTGATATGTATTTAAAACAAGCTTTATATTACTTGTTGCAAATTCATTTTTTTCAATAAAACTATATTCATATTGATATATAAATTCACGATAACCTTTATATCCACATTTTTTTGCAAATCGTGAAAGAGAGGCTTCTGATACAAAAAGTCTTTCAGAAATAGCTTTTGCAGAAAAATCTAGTTTTTCACCGTTGTTTATAAAAAAGTCGGCTATACTTTTTTCAACAGCAGTAAGATTTCCATAATTTGATTCTATTATAGGAATCATAGGTTTTTTATAAGTTTCCATAATAATCACCATCTTTTAAATAAAGTAGTTCATAATTTTTATTAATAAGGATTTTATTTGAATTTTATATTTATCATATGGGGAATTTATATTTTTAGCTTTTAGATATTTATTTAGTATGATGATTTTATTTCAACATATCTGCAAAAGTTTTTGTAATCAATTGAGGTCGTGTTATTATGGAACCAACAACAACACTATATGCACCAAGCTCTATAACACGCTTTGCTTTATCTGGTGTATTTATATTTCCTTCTGCTATAACAGGATGTTTAACTTTTTTTAATATACTTCTTAATACTTCAAAATCATTAGTTTCAATTTTAATATGTTTACTTTGTGGTGTATATCCTACAAGAGTTGTACCTATAAAATCAAAACCAAGTTCATCTGCATATATGGCTTCTTCAACTGTTGAACAGTCAGCCATAAGAAGTTGGTGAGGATATTTTTTTCTTATGTCATTGTAAAATTCTTTTAAAGAAATACCATTTGGTCGTAATGAAGATGTTGCATCAAGTGCAATTATTTCAGGCTTAACTTCCATAAGTTCGTCTATTTCTTTCATTGTTGGTGTAATATAAACGTCACTATCAATATAATCACGTTTTACAATACCTATAATAGGAAGGTCAACCTGTGATTTTATTTCTAAAATATCTTCTTTGGTATTTGCTCTTATTCCATAAGCACCGCCCTCTTTTGCAGCAAGAGCCATTCTACCCATAATAAAAGAAGAGTGCAAAGGCTCATGAGGAAGAGCCTGACATGAAACAATAAGTTTACCTTGGATACTTTGGATTTTATTAGACATAACAGTTCCTTTCCGTATCTCTCACTACATGGATAAGTATAATTGTTTTAAAATTAATTTCAATAACTATTGTAAAATAAGAAAGTACTTTCAAAAACTTATGTTTTTTATATATAAATCTTAGTTTTATAGCTATTTTTTAGATGTATTGAGAAAATACTTACATTAATAATTTTAAATTAATTTGTTTGGTCAAAATCTTCAAAATATATTTCTAATTTTTCAGATGTATCAGGATACATCATAAGTATATTTTTTATTGTTTTTTCAGCTTCTTTTTGGGCTTCTAAAAGAAGTCCATTTTCTATTGCTTTTTTCTCCATTTTTTGCTTTTCTTCTGTGGTAAAATCAGCATAGTCCTTAATACTTATTTGGTTGAAAACATTTTTTGTTTCATCAAATACTTCTATTGAATCTTCTTTAATTTCATGTGAAAGTATTTTTGCAGAAGGAAGGTCTATGAGTATTTTATTTTCTGATACATCAACTTTTATATCATCAACAGATATACCGGCTTGAATTATTCCATCATATGATATAATAAAAGATTTTTGGGAAAAAGGAATTGTTATACCTTTAAATTCTTCAGAGTTTTCAAATTTACCAAAGTTTGTATACATATATTTTACAGAAGAAATATCAGGAGCATTTTCTATTCTTGAAGATATTAATGAAGAAGTTATTATAGGAGTAGCATCTTCTTTATTAAATGAAGATATAAAAAAATAAAGAAGATAGCAAAAAAATACTATAAAAATTATTATAAGAATAAAAAATATATTTGCTATTTTTTTGCTCATATTTTCTTTTAAATGTTCTAAAAACACTATTTATCACCTCTTAATTATATTATACAATAAATGAATATTATAAAAAAGAAATTTATGGACCTGCACCTTAATTAATTATAGTCATAGTATAAAAGTATAAAGATTTTATGGAGGTATGGCTATGGGAACATTTTATATTAAGGGAGGAAATACTCTTAATGGTGAAGTAAATATTTCGGGAAGTAAGAATTCGGCATTACCAATACTTGCTGCAACATTACTTTTAAGAGGTGTAAGTGTTATTGAGAATTGTCCTAATATATCTGATGTTAATAAAGCTATTGAAATACTTAGAATGTTTGGGTGTGATGTTGAATTTTATAATAATAAAATTGTTGTAAATTCTGAAAAAGCCTGCCTTTGTGAAATACCACCAAGCATTTCAGAAAGAATGAGGTCATCTATTGTATTTATGGGAGCATCTTTAGGAAGATTTGGTGAAGTTATTACAGGATATCCTGGAGGTTGTGAAATAGGAGAAAGACCTATTGATTTTCATATTAAAGCCTTTTCAAATATGGGCGTATGTTTTGAAGAATTAGGTTGCTGTATGAGAGGATTTGGTAAAAATTTTAAAGGTACAGAAATAAATCTTGATTTTCCAAGTGTTGGAGCTACTGAAAATATTATGATTTTAGCCTCTGTTTCGTTAGGAGAAACTGTAATATATAATGCAGCAAAAGAACCAGAAATAGTTGACTTGCAAAATTTTCTTAATAATGCTGGTGCAAATATAAAAGGTGCTGGTACAGATATAATTTATATAAAAGGTGTTGAAAAATTAAATGGTACAGAATATAAAATAATGAGTGATAGAATAGAAGCAGGGACATTTTTATGTGCTGTAGCAGCAACAGGAGGAAAAGTTTTTGTAAGAAATGGAAATGTTGATGATATGCGTCAAACTGTATTGAGACTTTCGGAAACAGGCTGTATAATAAAGGAATACAATGATGGTATATATATTGAAAGAGAGAAAAGCCTTAAACCAATACGTACAATAAGAACTGAACCATATCCAGGTTTTCCAACAGACATGCAACCTCAAATTATGAGTGTTCTCACATTAGCTAAGGGAACAAGTATAATTATTGAAACAGTTTTTGAATCTAGATTTAAACATATACTTGATATGTGCAAAATGGGTGCAGATATATCTTTTGATGGTAGAATAGCTGTTATAAAAGGTGTTGATTGCTTAAAAGGAACATTTGTAAATTGTAGAGATTTAAGAGGTGGAGCTGGTCTTATTATTGCAGGACTTTCGGCAGAGGGTGAAACATTTGTAGATAATTCCGTATATGTAGAAAGAGGATATGAAAATATTGATGAGAAACTTAGACTTATTGGAGGAAACATTAAACTCTTGAAATAGTATTTTAGAGAGGAGAGAGTTACTTGGAGAATTTGGAAAACAGCCAACAAGTAAAGAATGTTGAAAATTTCCAGTATCACAAGGAAAAACGAGATTATGAAGCAAGAAAGGAAAGAAGAATAGCAAAAAGAAAAAAGAAAATAAAAGTATTTATTATTTTTGTAATATTTATATTTCTTATACTGGTATCACCTATATTTCAATTAAAAACTATAAATGTTACAGAATTAAAAAAATATACTAAAAGTGAAGTTTTAGAAAAAATGGGTGTATCAGAAGGTATGAATACATTTTTCTTGAATTCTAACAAAGCAGAAAGTGTTTTTGATAATGACCCTTATGTAGAAGAATGCAGTATAAAAAAAAGCTTTCCTAATACTATAAATATAGAAATAAAAGAAAGAAAAGTAAGAGGGTATGTGCCATATATGGGCTCATATCTTTACATAGATGAATATGGAAGGGTTTTGGATATACAAAGTTCATATACTGAAACATTACCTATTGTTAAAGGTTTGGAGTTTAGTGAATTTAAAATAAATGAAGTATTGAATGTTAAAAATTCAAAGTCATTTGAGGTTATAGTTAAAATCGCACAGATGATGACAAAATATGAAATGCTAGATTTGGTTGTTAGTATAGATGTAAGTGATCCTTCAAATGTACGTGCATATTCAGGTAATATAGAAGTGTTACTTGGAGATGTAAGTAATTGTGATAAAAAAATTAGAATTATGGAAGAAACACTCAAGAAAATTCCGGAAGGTGATAGAGGTACTTTAGATTTAAGCGATTTATCTAAACCTATTATATTTAAGTATTTAACATAGATTTATTGATTGGAAGTGATTTTTTGAGAAGTTATAAATATGCAGTAGCAGCAATGACACTTGTTTGTACATTACTTGGAGCTATTATAGGAATACAGTTTAAAACTGTAAAAAATCAACCTAAAGCAGTAGATATACAAAGGGTAAGTGAACTTTCTGCAGAACTTAAGAGTGTTATTGATGAAAAAGATGCACTTTATGAAAGACTTATGGAAAGTGAGAATAAAGTCCGTGAGTATGAACAATCACAATCAGATGTAAGCAATTCTGTAAAGCTTCTTAATGAAGAGCTTGAAAAAACAAGAATGTTTGCAGGAAGCTTACCTTTGACAGGTAGAGGTGTTATTGTTACAATGAATGATAGTTCATATAATAAACAAGAAAATGTTGACCCTAATGCATATCTTGTACATGCTGAAGATATATTGTCTATTATAAATGAACTTAATGTAGCTGGTGCTGAAGCAGTTGAAATTAATGGTCAAAGAATAGTAGGAACATCATCTGTGAGATGTGCAGGTTCTGTTGTTAATGTAAATGGTGTGAAAATTGCAGCACCTTTTAAAATAACAGCAATAGGAAATCCAGATACTCTTGAATCTGCTCTAAAAATGTCCGGTGGTGTTGTTGATTCTCTTGCACCTTGGGGAATACAAATTACAATAGAAAAAAGTAATTCTGTAGATGTAGCCGGATATAAGGGAACTATTCAATATAATGAAGCGAAAGTGGACAAGGAGTGATTTTTTTGATATACATATTACCTGTTATAGGCATTATAGTTGGAATAATTGCTGGTGTTAAAAGTCCATATGTTTTTCCACAAGCTTATTCATCATATGTTGCTATAGCCATACTTGCTTGTATAGATTCTGTTTTGGGCGGAATAAAAGGTATGACTGAAAAAAATTTTAATATAAGTATTTTTATTTCGGGATTTTTTGGTAATGCACTTATAGCTGTTGCTATGATTTTTATAGGTGAAAAACTAAATATTGATATGACAATAGCTGCTATTGTTGTATATGGCTCAAGATTATTTCAAAATTTTGCTCAAATACGAAGATTTATATTGAATAAAGCTGAAAAAAAGGATAATATATAATAGAGATTATATTATTAATAGTAGTAAATTATAAAAATATGCTGTATAATATGTATTTAGATATATATTTGTTAGTTACTAGGAGGGGATTTTTTTGCTCGAATTAGATATAACACAGAGCAACGTTGCACAGATAAAAGTAATTGGTGTCGGCGGCGGCGGAAATAATGCTGTAAATAGAATGATTGAGGACGGTTTAGAAGGTGTTGAATTTATAGCTGTAAATACAGATAGTCAAGACCTTATTAAATCTAAAGCACCTATGAAAATACAGATTGGTGAAAAACTTACAAAAGGTCTTGGTGCAGGTGGAGACCCTTCAAAAGGTGAAGCTTCTGTTGAAGAAAGTAAAGAAGAAATATCACAGGCTCTTAAAGGTGCCGATATGGTATTTATAACAGCTGGTATGGGCGGTGGTACAGGTACTGGTGCTGCTCCAAGAATTGCTGCTATTTCTAAAGAAATGGGTATTCTTACAGTTGGTGTTGTTACAAAACCTTTCAATTTTGAAGGAAGAAAAAGAATGACAAATGCTGAAAGAGGTATAGAAGCTCTTAAAAACAGTGTTGATACACTTGTAATAATACCTAATCAGAGATTACTTGCTATAATAGATAAGAAAACAACACTCATTGAAAGTTTCAGAAAAGCTGATGAAGTTTTAAGACAGGGTGTTCAGGGTATATCAGACCTTATTTCAAAACCAGGTGTAATCAATCTTGACTTTGCTGACGTACGTACTGTAATGGCTGATAAAGGTGTTGCACATATGGGTATTGGACGTGCAAGCGGTGAAAATAAAGCTGAGGCTGCTGCAAAAGCTGCTATACAAAGTCCTCTTCTTGAAACAACTATTGAAGGTGCAAGAAGTGTTCTTATTAACTTCAGTGGAGATGAAAACCTTGGTCTTCTTGAAGCTGATGAAGCTGCAAATCTTATTAGAGAGTCTATTGACCCAGAAGCTGAAATTATATTCGGTACAACTATAAATGAAGAACTTAATGATGAGGTTATAGTAACTGTTATTGCAACAGGTCTTGGAGAAGAAAGAAAAACTGTTGCTAAACAGGAAGCTGCTCCATCAACAGTAAAACCAGCAGTTTCTGCTAATGAACAAGAAGTTGAATCAGAAGAAACTGTTGAAGCTAAAAGAGAAAATCTTGAAAAAAGAGGTTTTGATTTTGGCGGAAGTGGTATAGGAGTAGATATTGATATTCCTAAATTCTTATTAAGAAGAAAATAATACTTATTTGAAGAGCACAATAATTTTGTGCTCTTTTTTAATTGTTTAAAAAGAATTATGTCATTATTTTTTAAAAACATATCAGAAGATACTACAAATTTTTTATATGGTACAGTCTTATAATGTTATAGTACAAACTTGCATTAGAAGGTGCTTTATATGGGATTTGAAATATATGCTGATATTTTTTTTATACTTAATTTTTTTATGAACTTCTTTGTTTTATGGCTTTCTTCTATTATATCCAAAAATAAAAAAAATATTTTAAAAATATTTTTTGGCAGTTTTATAATGACAACTATGTATATGATTATGGTTTTTAATGATTTTTTTTATAGGTTTTATGGTATTGTTTCAGGTCAAATTATATTAGCAGTTGGAATATTAATTGTTTTTAAATCAAATAATTTAAAGGATTTTTTTATACATATTTTGAGAACAGATATAACATCAGCAGCTGTTTTTGGTTTTATATATATGGTTTCTAGATTTATAAATAGTAATAAATCTATTATTTATAATATATATGAAAATTTTTCTTTTAAAATAATGATTTTATCATCAGTTATTATATATATTTTGACTATTTTTTTTAGAAAGTATATATCAAAAACTCTTAACTGTGAAAAGTTTTGTAATATAGAAATATATTTTAATAATAAAAATATATGTCTTACTACACTTATAGATACAGGGAATGAGCTAAAAGACCCTCTAAATGGTAGGTCAGCTGTTATTTCCCAAGTTGAAGAAATTATAAAGCTTTTTGATGATGAAACAGCTTTATCAATATTACAAAATGCAAGAGCAGAGCCAACAGTACTTATAGGTAGTATTAAAAATGGTGAACTTTTAAAAAGAATTAGACTTTTACCATTTAAAAGCATTGATAATGATAGGGGTTTAATGGTTGGTTTTTTGTCGGATAAACTTAAAATAATTTTATCTGATGGAAGAGAAAGAGTTATTGAAAATGTAACAGTTGGTATATATAGTGGTAGTCTTTCAAAAAAAGGAATTTATAAAGCTATAATCGATTATGAAAGCTGTAATTTTTAGGAGGGATTTTTTTGAATATACAATATTGGATTTTTAAAATTAAATATGAAATAAATATAATTTTTAATAGAATAAGAAGAAAAAGCTTTGATGAAATATATTATATAGGTGGTAGCGATGTATTTCCACCACCACTTACACAGGAAGAAGAAAATGCTCTTATGGAAAGACTTGGTGGAGATGATGATAATACTATAAAAGCTGTACTTATAGAAAGAAATCTTAGATTAGTTGTTTATATAGCCAGAAAATTTGAAAATACAGGTATAAATGTTGAGGATTTGATTTCAATAGGTACAATAGGTTTAATAAAAGCAATAAATACATTTAATCCAGAAAAGAAAATTAAACTTGCTACATATGCTTCAAGATGTATTGAAAATGAAATACTTATGTATTTAAGAAGAAACAGCCGTATAAGAACAGAAGTATCTATTGATGAGCCTTTAAATGTAGACTGGGAAGGAAATGAACTTCTTCTTTCTGATATACTTGGAACTGATAACGATATTATATATAAAGATATTGAAAATGAAGTAGATAAAGAACTTTTAAAAAGTGCTATGGATAAACTTTCTGAAAGAGAAAAACAAATTGTAAGTTTGCGTTTTGGAGTTATGGGTGACGGAGAAGAAAAAACTCAAAAAGAAGTTGCCGATATGCTTGGTATTTCACAATCATATATATCAAGACTTGAGAAAAAAATAATATCAAGACTAAAAAAAGAAATTAATAAAATGGTATAATTTATTGACGAATATATATTTTTGCTGTATGTTTTATATATAATATATAAAACGAAAAGGGGCGGTGGCAAATGAATACTATGAACCTTACTGAAGACGGAAAAATTAAAACAATACGATATTTAAAAGCAACTCATGAGGATTTTGCAAAGCTCGTTAATGAAGGTAAAAAAATAATTGCTGAATTTAATGAAATGGTAGAAAAAACAGGTATAACTTTTGAAGAGTGTAAAAATAAAGTTGAAGAAAAAGACTTTTCTACTATTAATATTGATGGAGAAGAAAAAAATATGCTTTGGCTTTATAATTATTATATTGAGAGAAAGTCAATTCTTGATGGATATAATAGAGCATATAAATTCCTTATGGAAGAGGGCGTTGATGAACTTCTTCTTTCTATTGATATAGGACCTGAAAGTTATAATTATAACTTTTATAAACTTTGTCTTGAAAATTAATTTTTACGGTGGTAAATCCACCGTTTTTTTAGTTGTATTTTCTATATAATATATTTATAATATAGTATAATTTTGAGTTTAAAGGAGTTTAAAATGAAACAGGAAAGAATTTATGCAAAAGCTTTTGTTACAAAAAAGGCTGAAAGGTCTATTGATAATGGACACCCTTGGGTTTATGATACTGAAGTTACAAATATAGAAGGAGAATATGATAACGGTGGTCTTGTTGATGTTTGTAGTATTAAAGGCAAATATCTTGGTACAGGATTTATAAGTGAAACATCAAAAATAAGAATAAGAATTATATCTAAAAATGCAAATGATAAATTTGATGAAAAGTTCTGGGAAAGACGTATTAAATATGCTTGGGATTATAGAAAAACAGTAATGGGCGATGATATAAAGTGTACAAGAATTATTTTTGGTGAGGCTGACCATTTTCCAGGGCTTACAGTTGACAGATTTAATGATGTTATAGTTACACAAACACTTTCTCTTGGTATGGACAAAATAAAATCTGTTATATTTAATAGTTTATATAAAGTTCTTACAGAAGACGGACAAGATATAAAAGGTATATATGAAAGAAATGATGTTGCTATAAGAAAACTTGAAGGTCTTGAGGAATATAAAGGTTGGTTTAATATTGATGGTGTTGAGACTCCTAATATTACAGAAACAGAAATCATTGAAAATGGTATAAAATATAGCGTTGATTTTATAAATGGTCAGAAAACAGGATTTTTCCTTGACCAAAAATATAATAGACTTGCTATATCTAAAATAGCAAAGGGTAAACGTGTTCTTGATTGCTTTACACATACAGGTTCTTTTGCACTTAATGCAGCAAAAGGTGGAGCAGAGCATGTGTGTGCAGTTGACATATCACAGCTTGCTATTGATAAAGCAAAAGAAAATGCTGTTAAAAATGGTCTTGATGATAGAATGTCTTTTGTTTGTGGTAATGTTTTTGAATTATTACCTGAACTTGAAAATAGTAAAGAAAAATATGATTTTATAATACTTGACCCTCCAGCATTTACAAAGTCAAGAAAAACAGTTGAAAATGCTAAAAAAGGTTATAAAGAAATAAATATGCGTGCTATGAAACTTCTTCCAAGAGGTGGATATTTTGCAACTTGTTCTTGTTCTCATTTTATGAAAGATGAACTTTTTGTGAAAATGCTTATTTCAGCAGCAAAAGATGCAGGTGTTGAACTTAGACAGATTGAAGCAAGACAGCAGTCTTGTGACCACCCTATACTTTGGAATGTTGAGGAAACAGATTATCTTAAATTCTATATTTTCCAAGTTGTATAATCACTAAGGAGGTGATTTTTTATGGCTAAAGAACTTGAATTATTTAATAAAACTATTGTTGAAAAAATAAATGAATGTGAGAAACTTACAGGGGTAAGAGATGAAAAGCTTTTACAAAACACAGAAAAATTTGGTGGAGTAGAGGCTTGCAGAAATATACTTAAAAGAAAACAATATTCTAAATGCTTTTTAACATTAAAAGAAAAAGGCAGACTTGACTTATCAATGGAAGCATTAGTTGTTGATAGCAGATTTTCACATCTTTTTAGTGATGATGAAGTTAATTTCTGTTTTGAAAGTCTTTGTGAAGCAGGTTATTTTAATTAATAAAAAAAGGCGATTATTCGCCTTTTTTTATATTGGAAAAACATCATCAGGTATACCACAAATATAAGGATTATCTTTTATTACTTCATTAAATTCTTCTTTCGCTTTAATTACAGTTTCATTATCAGTTAAAATATTTAATGCTGTTAAAGCAAGTATTTTTGATGCTGCTATAAGTCCTTTTTGTGCTATTGTTGAAAGTCCTTGAGCTGTTGTTTGCCAAGTATGTAATGCTGTACCCATACTATAACATGTTAATGTGAAATGACTTGTTGGTACAATGTGACTTACATCTCCTACATCAGTTGAAGCATTAAAATGAATGTAGTATGGTTTTGAATTATATATAGGTTCTGATGTTATTATATTTGCTTCTTTTTCTGAAATACCTTCTTTTAAAAATCTTGAAGCTACTGATTTTATTGCAAATTCATCAAGTGTATTTATAAATTTTAAAGCATATTCTTTTTCTTCTTCTGTATATTCTATTGGAAGTATTTCTTTCATTACATTTTCTGTTACTTTGTTTATTACTGAATTTGTTATTATATCTGCATATGAATTTACTGTTTTTTCTGTTACACTTGTACCTGTCATAAGTGCTGCACCTTTTGCTATATCATCAACTCTTTTGCTTATTGAAATAACAGTATCCATTTTTGGAGCTCGTATTGTATAAAAAACTTCTGCGTTTTCTTGTACTATATTAGGTGACATACCACCTGCATTTGTTATTGCATAATGAAGTTTTGCATCTGATGGTATGTGCTCACGAAGAAAATTTGAACCAACATTCATAAGTTCTACTGCATCAAGAGCACTTCTGCCAAGTTCAGGAGCGGCAGCGGCATGAGAGGCTTTTCCTTTGAATTTATAATATTTGCCATTATGTGCATAACAGCCAGAAGGTGTTATTGTTGTTATACATTCTGGGTGCCAAGATAATATTATATCAAAATCGTTAAATATACCTTCTCTTACCATAAAAGTTTTACCAGAACCGTTTTCTTCAGCTGGACAACCTATAAAAAATATTGTTCCATTTATATTTTCTTTTTCCATAGAGTCCTTTAATGCACAAACAGATAATAGTGCTGCTGTTCCAAGTATATTATGACCACAGCCATGACCAGAACTCATACCTTCTTTTGGACAATATGAAAAAGTATCTTCTTTTTGGCTTAGACCTTCTAAAGCGTCATATTCACCTATGATACCTATATATGGTCTTCCTTTTCCGAATTTTCCTAAAAAAGCTGTAGGAATATTAGCCAGATTTGTTTCTACTTCAAAACCGTTTTTTTCTAATATTGATAAAAATAATTTTGCTGATTTAAATTCATTATATCTACATTCAGCTATTTCCCATATTTCTTTACTTATATTAAAAAATTCATTTTTGTTTTTTTCTATATATGATATTATTTTTTCTTTCAAAGTATATAACCTCCTTTTTGATAAAAAAATTTATATTAATTTTAGTCTATATATTTAAATTTGTATATAATTTTAGTAAAATAATAAAAGGTGGTATTATGTTTTTTGAAAATAAAAATATTTTAGTAATAGGTAATGGGTTTAGTGAATGTAAAGAGTATATTAAAAGTATAGTGAATTATAATATATGTGATTTTGATATTAAATCTGAAAATAATGGTATAGTTATTTTTGAAGGTAAAATTTCAGATTTATTGATTATTTTAGATGATAAGTATAAACTTTTGAAATTACTCGAAAAGATATCTAAAGATGGAATTATTGAGTATATTGGAAATGGAAAAATAAAATATTATACATGTAAATTTATAATGGCAAGTTGTTGTATGGGTAAATATATAAGGATTGTATCTAAAAATGAAATCAGTATATTATGATTGTTTACAAAGAAGACTATACTTAGTATAATTAAAAAATATTAAATAAAACGACTAAATAATGTAAAAAGCGAGGAATTTTAATGGAACAACCAAGATCATTACTTGAATATGCACTTGATGCCATACGTGAAAACATTCTTATCGGAAAATATCCAGCAGGTCAAAAACTCTCTACTCAAGATATAGCTGAAGAGCTAGGAATAAGTCGTACACCTGTTAATGCTGCAATAAATAGACTTGTTGCAGAGGGACTTGCAGAGGCTATACCAAGAAGGGGAACTATTGTAAGAAAACTTTCTAAAAAACAAATACAAGAAATAATTGATGTACGTACTATATTAGAAGTATATGCAGCACAACAAGCGATAAAAAATGTTGAAGAATATCCTGAAAAGCTTGAACATATGAAAGAACTTATTTGTAAGTTTGATGAATTGGTGGAATATGATTATAAATTTGCTTCAACAATAGAATCAGATTTTCATAGAACATTAATTGAACTTTCTGGGAATGAGCAGCTTTTAAGATTATATGATACAAACTGGGCTGTTGGTTCTGCTTTTTATCTTTATGCTATGAGAAACATGTCTTTTGCAAAACAGAAAACACTTCTTGAAGAGCATAGATATATTGTAAAGCTTATTGAAGATAAAAATATTGAAGAACTTGAAAGAGTTTTAAGAGGACATATAGCATTTGTAAAAGATGTTATTAAAACAGTATAAATAAAAAAACAGACCTTTTTGGGGTCTGTTTTTTTATTTATATAAAGTAAGTTATATTTATTTATTTTTATGATATAATCGTATTATGTTAATTTAAAATTAAGGGGTGCTTAGTTTTGAAAAATTATAAAAAAATATATATTACAGATATGCATTGTGACACAATAGTTAAATGTAAAAGGAAAGGTATTGATATTATTTCAAATGATATGCATATTGATTTGGAAAAAATAAAAAATACAGTTTCTTTACAAGATTTTGCAATATGGCTTGATAAATCGTATTATCATAGAGCTTATGATGAAACTATGGAATGTATTGAATTTTATTATGAACAAATTAAAAAAAATAGTGATGTTATAGTTCCTGTTTATACATATGAAGATATACTTAATGCTCGTAAAAACAATAAAATATCTGCTCTCCTTTCTATAGAAGGAGGTGAAGCAATAGAAGGTAGTATTGAAAAACTTGAAAAATTTTATGAAAAAGGTGTAAGGCTTATGACACTTACATGGAATTATAAAAACCATATAGGTGGTGGAGCAGGTGCTTGGGAATATGGTATATCAGACTTTGGAAAAGAAGTTATAAAACGTATGGAAGATATAGGTATGATAGTAGATGTTTCGCATCTTTCAGACAAAAGTTTTTGGGATGTCATAAATATAGCCCAAAAACCTTTTGTTGCAAGCCATTCAAACGCAAGAAGTATTTGTGGTGCAAAAAGAAATCTTACAGATGACCAAATTAGAGCACTTAAAGACATTGGAGGAGTTATGGGAATAAATCTATATAGTGATTTTATTTCTGATAATGATACATGTGATATTAAAGATGTAATGAAACACATTGATTATATAATAGAAAATTTTGGTGATGATATAATTGGTTTTGGTTGTGATTATGATGGTATAGAAAGGACACCAAAAGGTCTTGAAAATGCTTCTTGTCTTTCTAAAATAGTAGATGAAATAGTATCTCGATATGGAGTTGAAACTGCTGAAAAAATAGCTTGGAAAAATTTTGATAGAATATTTTCAGAACTACTTTAAATTAGGAGTTGAGTTATATGAAAATTACAAGTAAAAGAAGAGTTTTAAATATTATTTTAGGAATAGTTGTTGTTTTCATATGTATATGGAGAGTTGATAATTTTAAGTATTATAATATTGATAGAAGTGCTTTAAATATTGAGGCTGAAAAAATTATTGGTGATAATGGAATAAAAAATTATGAAATAACAGATGAAATGTATGAAAGTCAAAGTCTTACATACAAATTTGAGTATGAAGGTGATAAGTTTGGGTGTGTTACTTTTATAAAGAGTATTTATAGAGATAAGTGGAGATTTTCTGATTTTCATTTATCAACAGATTTTAGTGATAATGAAATAAAATACATACCTTATACTCAAAAGCAAGTATATATTATTATTTGTGATAAATATGGTTTATATGCAGATTATGGTGAAGATGCTAAAAACAGAATGAATAGTACTTTGATATTAATAGCTATATTATTATTAAATTTTATTAATTTTTGTTATTGGCAGAATAAGAGGGATAAAAATAACAAAAAAACAGATTAGCATAAATAATTTTTTATTCGGAGGTTATGTTTATGGACTATTTAATGCAGTTTGGAATAATAATAGGTGTATCATTTTTTGGGACTTTCTTAAATAGTGTAATACCATTACCTGTTCCTGGAAGCGTATGGGGTATGATAGTTATGTTTATACTTCTTTGTCTTAAAGTTATAAAGCTAGAGCAGGTTGAAAAAGCTGCTGATTTTCTTCTTTCTATTATGACTGTTATGTTTGTTCCTGTTGGTGCAGGGCTTATAACAAGTTATGGTGCTATAAAAAGTGAAATATTTAAAATATTTGGAGTAATAATAATATCTACTGTTATAAGCTTTTTTATAACAGGTAAAGTTGCACAGCTTGTTATAAATATGCAGAAAGGTGGTAGAAAATGAATATGTCTTCAGCGATATATAATAGTTTATTTACTAATGGATTATTTGGTATTTTACTTACTATAGGTGCCTTTAAAATAGGAATACTTATAAATAAAAAAACAAAACTTGTTATATGTAATCCTTTACTTATAGCTATAATAGTTGTAATTGTATTTCTTATTATTACAGGTATTAAATATGAAGATTATTACATAGGTGGAGAGATGTTTCAGTTTATGCTTACTCCAGCAACTGTTGCTTTCGCCATTCCTCTTTATAGACAAATGGCTATATTAAGGAAAAATTTATGGGCAATACTTATAAGTATATTTTGTGGTTGTATATCTTGCACTATGACTATATTTATACTTTCAAAAATTTGGAATATATCTGATACTGTATTTTATGGTCTTATGCCAAAATCAGTTACACTTGCAATTGCTTTAGGTATTACAGAAGAACTTGGAGGACTTTCAGGTGTTACCTGTGTTGGGGTTGTTGTTTCTGGAATTATAGGTGCTGCATTTGTTACTGTATTTTCAAAAATATTTAAAATTGATAATAAAATAGCTCTTGGACTTTCTGTTGGTACTGCAACACATGCAATAGGTACTTCTAGAGCTATACAGATAGATGAGCTTGTTGGTGCAATGGGAAGTTTATCTATTGTTATTGCAGGAGTTATGACTGTTGTAATAGTACCTATTGTGAGTAGTTTTTATTAAATAAAAAAGACAGATATTTATATCTGTCTTTTTTATACACCTATGTTCATAAGTCTGTATACCATTGTTCCATATTCATCAAGCATTTTTTCAAGTGCAGCAGAATCATATTCTTGACATATATTATGTCTTTTAAGTGTAGCTTCAGCAAATTCATTTATGCTATTTATTAAATATTTATTATTTATAGTATATATATTAGGCCCAATTCCTGTTCTATATGCTTCATGATTTTTTAAGAATGCTTTTTTATCATTTGCAAAAACAGATAATAATGATGAAAATTCATTTGCCATAACAGATTCATCATCTATTACTGCAAATCGTATTTTAGGATTTCTTTTTGATATATCAATTATTTTTTGAAGATGTGCAAGTCTTTCTTCAACTGTAAGAGTATATATAATATCTGTATAAAAAATTTCACCATTTGTTATATATTTAAGTACTGAGGAACTAAGTACAAAAAATGTTATTTCACGTTTTTCAAATATTTCTTCCCAAGTTATTTGAAGATTTCTTATCATTGCTTCTATATTATCATACCCTGTTTGTTTTTTTGCTGTTTCTACTATATTATCAATTATTTCTGAAGGAAGAAGAAATTCAAAACCTGTTGTTATAAAGAAATTAAATTTTGTTCTTGAATAAAAATCTGTTCTATAAGATTTTTTTGTCATTTCTTCAGCTGTACAACCATGTATAATACAAGGTTGGGCTTTAAATTTATGACTAAAGAATGAATATATTCTTGCAACATCATCTTTATCACTTATATTCATACCAAAGTCAAAGTAACCATCAGAGCTAATTGATGTTATAACAGCAAATGAATTTTTTACAGCTATAACATTTGCATATTTGAGATTTTTGTTATCATAAAATTCAAAAAATACTGTGTTATTTCTTGTAAGAAATGTGTAAAGTTGCTTTGCATAATAATTAGAATTGGAATTAAATTCATCAATGTCAAGAGCAATATGGAAGGTTACTTTAATATTTGGGTTTTTTGCAAATTTATCAAATACATTTATGTATTTTAAAGATTTACATATGTCTACTGTCCATAATACTTCAACGTCATTAACAGAACTTTTTATAACATAATTTATTTTTTTAACTATATCTTCTAGAACTTGTTTTTTTAGAAGTAAAGGCATTTCGTCATGTGTTTTTGAAGTTGCCCTTGAAATTTCACTTCCAGAAGATAATCTATATGATGAATTTAAAGCAGTTTCAATATTTTCTGAAAGTTGTATATATTGGTCATCACATGTATCATCTATTTTTAATACTATATCTTCAAATTCAAAGAAGAAGTCATCTAAACGTTCTTGAGCAATCACCTCTTTTGAAAATACTTTTGCAAGTTTTTTATTTATGACAGCTATTGTACGAGGTGTTGGCAAAAGACCTTTATTACACCATTTACTAATGTATGATATGTCATAACCGGTTTCTCTTGCTAGTACTGCCATTTTTGTATTGGTAAAAACAATAAATTTTTTTAGAAGTTCACCATATATCATAAATAACCTCCTTAAAACTCTTTATATAGTGATATATAAAGTTGAATATGTTGAACAATTCAAATACTCATTTTTGAATGAATACAGTTTTCTCTTGAACATAATTAAAATTATAGCATACATATACCATTAATACAAAACAAATTTAAGTGCAATATTATTATTTTTAAAACAATTCAAGCAAAAAAATATATAAAAAATCAATTGAATTCAATTGAATTCAATAGTAATTAATACTAAAACTATGTATTTTTTGCACAATATAGTTTTTTTTTAATAAAAATTTTATAAATCATTGAATTTATTGTTTCAATATAAGTCAACAACTGATATTTTTTTTCAAATTGTGTATATCATATAATAAACTTGTAAAACAGCTACGGCGAATAAGTAATAATAAAGTACTAAGTTCTTTTGATTAAGAACAGTTTAAAAAACTAGCGACTTATTTATTAACTCTAACTGTAATAGTTAAGCATTTACATCATAAAACATAATATTACAATAAGATTCCTAAACCCTAACTAACCATTTAATGCCGTAGCTGCTGAAAAAATTTACAGAGGAGGAGTATTCATTTGAAGAAAGTAAAAATATTAACTGCACGTCAAGCAGCCGATTTGGTTAAAGACGGTGATGTTATTACGACAAGTGGATTTGTTGCCTCTTGTAATGCAGAAGCACTTTGTAAGGCACTTGAAGAAAGATTCCTTGAAACAGGAACACCTAAAAATCTTACTCTCATTTATGCAGCATCTCAAGGTAATAGAGATGGAAGAGGTGCTGACCACCTTGCACATGAGGGTCTTTTAAAAAGAGCAATAGCAGGACATTGGAATACAGCTCCAAAACTTGCACAGCTTGCTCTTGATAATAAGATGGAAGGATATAATATACCACAAGGAACTATACTTCATATGTTCAGAGATATAGCTGCCAATAAAATAGGTACATTTACAACAGTTGGTCTTGAAACATTTGTTGACCCTCGTAATGGCGGTGGAAAACTCAATAGCATTACAAAAGACGATTTATCAAAAATTATTGAAATTGAGGGAACTGAACAAATTTTTTATAAGGCTTTTCCAATAGATATAGCCTTTATAAGAGCTACATATGCTGATGAGTGTGGAAATATAAGTTTTGAAAAGGAAATAACACCTCTTGAAGGTACATCTGTTGCACAAGCAGTAAGTAACAGAGGAGGAACTGTTATTGTACAGGTCGAAAAGGTTGTAAAAGCTGGAACTCTTGACCCTAAGCTTGTTAAAATACCAGGAATATGTGTTTCAGCAGTAGTTGTTGCAGACCCAATAGACCATCAACAAAGTTTTGACTGTGATTATAATCCAGCACTTACTGGTGAAATCAGAGAAGAAACTGGCGAAAATGTACAACCTGTAAAACTTGATGCTAAAAAGATTATAGGAAGAAGAGGAGCAATGGAGCTTACAGAAGGAAGTGCTGTTAACTTAGGTATAGGTGCTCCGGAATATGTGGCAAAAGTTGCTGCTGAAGAAGGCATAGGAGATTATATGACTCTCACTGTCGAATCTGGTCCTGTTGGTGGTATTCCACAAGGTGGATTAAGATTTGGTTCTTCACTTAATCCTGATTGTCTTCTTGATCAACCATATCAGTTTGATTTTTATGATGGTGGAGGACTTGATATAGCTTATCTAGGACTTGCACAATGTGATGAAAAAGGAAATATTAACGTAAGCCGTTTTGGCCCAAGAATTGCCGGATGCGGTGGATTTATAAATATAACACAAAATTCAAAGAAAGTCGTTTTCTGCGGAACATTTACAGCAGGAGGACTCAAAGTAAAAGCTGGTGAAGGAAAACTTGAAATTATTCAAGAAGGAAGAGAAAAGAAATTCCTTAAAGATGTTGAACAAGTTACATTCAGCGGAAATTATGCAAATAAAAAAGGTCAGACAGTTATGTATATAACAGAAAGAGCTGTATTTGAGCTTAGAGAAGATGGTGTTCATCTTACAGAAGTAGCACCAGGAATTGATATACAAACACAGATACTTGACCTTATGGATTTTAAACCTTTTATTGATGAAGTAAAGGTTATGGATGAAAGAATATTTAAAGATGAAATAATGGGAATAAAATAAAGTAATTAATAAAAATTTATTTATAAATGGAGGATGAATTATTATGAAACCTATGAGAATGCACCATGTTGGAATTGTTTTACCAGAATTATCTTATGCACAGGATTTAATTGATATGTTCGGTCTTGAAGTTGACTATAAAGGATTTGTTAATGCTTATCATGCTGACCTTATATTTACAAAATATGGTGAAAAAGAAAGCCCAATCGAATTTATTATTCCTAAAGAAGGCGTTCTTACAAAATTTAATAATGGTAAAGGCGGTATAGCTCATATTGCTTTTGAAGTAGATGATATTGAAGCTTGTAGTAAAGAACTTATTGATAGAGGATTTGAAATGCTTGAAAAAGCTCCTGTTGAAGGAACAAGTGATATTATCGTAAACTTCTTAAGACCTAAATATTCACATGGAATACTTGTTGAACTTGTTCAGACAGTTGGAGAAATAAAAAGGGATTAATTTTATACAATATATTATGGTATAATATTTTTAGTTTAAATAAATTTTAGGTTTATTTGCAATGACTAAAAGACGCTGTTAAAATTTTTACTATACAGTTGGGAGGGTTCTTTATGGAACTATTATTAGCAATTTCGCCTATAGCCATTGTAGTAATAGGTGTTGTAGGTCTTAAAAAGCCTGCTACAATCGTTTCTGTAGTATCACTTATATATACTATATTCCTTGGCATGCTTTATTTCCATATGGAAAATAGTGTTATAATTGCACAGACAACAAATGGTATGATTGAAGGTGCCAAAATGGTATTTATGATATGGTCAGCATTCCTTGTGCTTAACCTTCTTATAAATACAGGTGCTATGGATAAAATAAAAGAAATTATAGCAGATCTTACTGTTGACAGAAGAAAACAATTTATAATTATAGCATTCTGTTTTGGTGGATTCCTTGAAGGTGTTGCTGGTGCTGGTACTCCTGCTGCCATTGCTGCACCATTCCTTGTAGCACTTGGTATTCCTACTCTTTCAGCAGTAGTTGGTGCTCTTGTTTTCAATGGTATTGCTGCATCTTTAGGTGCTGCTGGTCTTACAACAATAGGTGGTTTTGCTGCGTTCGTATCAACAAACCCTCCTATAGTAGATGTTATGGAAATATCAAGATATACTTCATTTTTACATTTCTTTGGTGCACTTATAGCTCCTATACTTGTTCTTGTTATTCTTTGGGGTAGAAAAGCAATAGATAAGGGAATTGTTAAATTTGCTCTTGTAACAGGATTTGCATATGGTGGATGTATGGTTCTTGTAGCTACATTTGTAGGTGCTGAGTTCCCTACAATATGTGCTGGTTTAGGTTCACTTATTGTATCAATATTATACATAAAACTTTTCTGTAAAAACGAAGTTATTCCAGAAGAACATATATATGTTCCTGACCCAACAAAACCAAGAAGTACTATGCCTGCATATAAAGCTTTATCAGCTTATGGTATACTTCTTGTAGCTCTTCCAACAGTAAGATTTTTTGCTCCTGATTGGTTTATAGGACTTGGTTTTGCTGTATGGATTGGTATAACTATTACTTGTGTCTGTCTTGTATCAGCAGTTATATTAAATGATATACCTGCTATGCCTAAACATATGAAAGATGCATTTTTAAGTGTATTTGGTGCTCTTATAGCTATGGCTGCACTTGTTGCTCTTTCAAACCTTATGAAATCTGGTGGACTTCTTTCAATAATAGCAAAAGCACTTGCAGATGTACTTGGTCCTGTTTATCCAGCAGTTGCTGTTATTATTGGTTCACTTGGTTCATTCGTTGCAGGTACAACAACAGGTTCAAATATTCTTTTTGCTCCTATGCATTATGAAGCTTGTAATATTCTTGGATTTAATGTACCAGTTGTATTTGCAGCTCAAAGTGCCGGTGGTGCTTTAGGTAATATGATTTGTACAAATAACGTAGTTGCTGTTTGTGCAACAGTAGGATTTAGAGGACAGGAAGGCGAAATAATGAGAAAAGTATTTAAACCTATCTGTGTATTATGGGTAGCGTACTGTGCACTTGCTCTCTTATACGCTTATGTACTTTTCCCGCTTAAATAAACTCTCTTATAATGTCTAAATGAAAACGCAATCTATTTAATTAAACGAAGGCCTCAGAATAGTAAGTATTCTGGGGTTTTTGTTTGTTTTAAATTTTTATATAAAAATTATTTATAATATATATCTATAAAATTAATTTTTAAATATATGGATTTTAACTTTTTATTTTGATAATATATTAAAGTATAATATGGTATATAATTTTTTATTAAATATTGTTGAAAGATATAATAATTTGGTGTAATATTGTGTACTGTAAGAGGACAAATATTTATGACATAAAGTACAATAAATATAAAATTTTTTTAGAGGTGAATAACAATGAAATTATCAAGAAAAGCGGAAAGAATTAAACCATCATCAACACTTGCTATATCAGCAAAAGCAGCAGAGCTTAAAGCTCAAGGTCTTGACATTGTAGGATTTGGTGTAGGAGAACCTGACTTTGATACACCAGAGCATATTAAAGAAGCTGGTATTAAAGCTATTAAAGATGGTTTTACAAGATATACACCTGCTTCAGGTATTGCAGAACTTAGAAAGGCTGTTGCTAAAAAACTTAAAGAAGATAATGGTCTTGATTATGACTATACACAGATTATTATTAGTAATGGTGCAAAGCATGCTCTTATAAATGCATTTATGGCTATACTTAATGAGGGAGATGAAGTTATTATCCCTGCTCCTTATTGGTTAAGCTATTCTGAAATAGTAAATATTGCAGGAGGAGTTCCTGTTATAGTAAAAACAAAAAAAGAAAATAATTATATGTTAACAAGAGAAGAGCTTGATGCTGCTTATACAGAAAAAACAAAAGCACTTGTAATTGTAAGTCCTTCAAATCCTACTGGTATGGTTTCAAGTCTTGATGACCTTAAAATGATTGCTGATTTTGCAGTTGAAAAGGATATTATTGTTATTGCTGATGAAATATATGAAAAACTTATATATGATGAAGATAAAAAGCATATAAGCTTAGCTTCTCTTGGAAAAGAAATTTATGATAGAACAATAGTTATAAACGGTGTTTCAAAAAGCTATGCTATGACAGGTTGGAGAATTGGATATACTGCTTCAAATCCTAAAATTGCAAAACTTATTGGTTCTTTACAATCACATATGACTTCAAATCCAAACTCTATAGCACAAAAGGCTACACTTGCAGCTATTGAAGGGCCTCAGGATTGTGTAAAAGAAATGTGTGTTGAATTTAAAAAACGTCGTGATTATATATTTGAAAGAGAAGAAAAAATACCTTTTATAACAGCATTAAAGCCAGAAGGTGCTTTCTATCTTTTTATTGATGTTTCTGGAATTTACGGAAAGAAATATGATGGTGTTGAAATAAATTCAGCAGCAGATATGGCTGATTTACTTATTGAAAAGAAACTTGTTGCTGTTGTACCTTGTGCAGATTTTGGTATGCCAGACCATATAAGACTTTCTTATGCAACATCACTTGAAATGATTAAAAAAGGTATGGACAGAATAGAAGAATTTGTTAATGAACTTAAATAATAAAAAAGGTGTCAGTTTTTACTGACACCTTTTTTTATTATTTAAATTTCTATTTTTGCACCAAGAAGTTTTACAAATTCTGCACAAATTTTTGTATCTCCAGGCCAAGCAGGTGATGTTACAAGATTTTTATCAACAACTGCTTCTGTTGCTGCAACTTCTACATATTCTCCACCTGCAAGAGTTATATCAGGGCCTACTGCAGGGTATGCAGTTGCCTTATATCCTTTTAATACATTTGCAGCTGTAAGTACCTGTGGACCATGACAAATAGCCGCAACTGGTTTATTATCTTTGAAAAATTCTTGTACTATTTCAATTACTCTTTTATTAAGTCTTATGTATTCAGGGGAACGACCACCTGTAATAAATAATCCTACATAGTCAGCAGTATTTACAGCGTCAAAATCAGCTGTTAATGCAAAATTATGTCCTCGTTTTTCAGAATATGTTTGTTCGCCTTCAAAATCATGAATAGCTGTTCTTATAATATCACCAGCTTTTTTATCTGGACACACAGCATCAACCTGATAGCCTAACATTTCAAGAGCCTGAAAAGGAACCATTGTTTCATAATCTTCTGTAAAGTCACCTGTAAGCATTAATATTTTTTTCGCCATAAAAACTCCTCCTTTAATATATAACATAGGATAATAATTTTAGTTTTTAACACTTTGTTTTGAATGTTTTTACTAAAATAATATGTTTTATCCAATTAAAATTATACGCTTTGTTTATTTATATTGCAATGGTTTTATACATATACTTTTGAAATTTAATATTTTATTACATAAATAAAAGTTGGGACTTTTTTGGACTTTAGTTATTTTATTGTAGTTATACAGGGCCCTAATAAATATAAAGGAGGATGTTTAATGGCAACATTTACTGATAATTACAATCTAAAAAAACCTGAAGAGTCGGATTTTTTTGATATTGAAGATATGAATGGTAATTCTGATATTATTGATACTGTTCTTATGGACTTTGAAGAAAGGCTTTCTGATAATGCTTCAAAAGAGGCTATTGAATCTATAGATAAAAGTGTAGCTATACATAGATTAGGTATTATGGGAGAAAAAAGTGGCATATATAGAAATATTGATATGTTAAAAAATCTTTCTGAAATTGAACATACATATTATGACTTTTATGGTTTAATGCATATTCTTGATGGAATTATTGAACTTGAAGAACATGTTG
>DXZA01000091.1 GCA_019415525.1 Tyzzerella sp.
ATATAATGCACAAATAAAAAACAGGTTAGTCAAATTATTGACTAACCTGTTTTTTATACTACAAATTATTATATACAAAATGTTACCTAATCATTTCTATTTTCTTGCCATCTGATTTGGATTTATACTGTAACCTAATGTATTTTCATAAGAAATTATACCTTTTTTATACAACCTCAATATCTTTCTATCAATATGCATATTGGGCAGTATAATTTTTACCATCACTATAATACTATTTTTTATCTAAAAGATATTTTATAGTTATACTTTTAAGTTTAATATTAAGTTCATTACTTATTTCACAAAAAGCACATCTTACAGGACAAGTAGCAGCAGCATCTCTGGAACAACATTGTGCATCATCTATACATCCATTTATATTTAAACTTTTCTCTGTAAGACTTAAGATATCATATAAAGTGATATTCTCTGGTTTTTTTGCAAGTCTATATCCACCATTTGCTCCTTGTATAGTCTCTATAATACCAGATAATCTAAGGGATTTTGTAAGTTTAGAAAGATACCCTGCCGGAACACACATTACTTCTTCTATTTCTTTTGCTGAACAATTTCTTTTTCTATTTTGTGCTAAATATAGTACTGTTCTTATAGCATAGTCACTAGTTATATTAAATTGCATATATACACCTTCCAAATCTATTTAAAGTAATAATATTTTTTTAATTAATCATCTTTAATTTTATTCTAAATTGAATAATATGTAAATATTAATATATTATAAAATTTATACACGATTTGAAAAGTTTATTTAAAATCAACTAAAAAATAGTGTAATATAAATACATTACACTATTTTTGTATATTTATTTGATTTTTTTAATTTTTTTAATATTGCAAATTAATATACCAAAAAGGCTTAATATAGCCATACAAGACCATATTATTATATTTGAATTATCATTTGTTTTTGGCAATAAATCAGTTTTAGACTGTTCAATAGGTTCAACTACTTTATTAACTTCATCATTAGGTAAATTTATATTAGTTTGTGGAACTTCTTCTTCTGGAATTAATACTTCTTCTGGTGTTTCAACCGGTTCTTCCACAGGTTCTTCAATAGGAGTTTCAGTAGGATCTTTATCTGGCTCTTCAAAATCTACCTTAGGTGTGTCTTCGTCAGGAATTTCAGTATCATCTGGATATGTTGGTGTTATTGTTTCTCCACCATTATTTCTATAGGTGTTTGTAATAACAAATCCATCACTTGTATTTCCTGTTATAGAAGTAATAAAATCTTTTATTTCTTCCTCTTCAACAGTATATACATATTTATTTCCTTCACTATCTTTTAATGGCTGATTTTCAAATATACCTTTCCAATCGCTTTTATTTGTAATTTCTATAGATTCTATTCTCTTACCATTTTGTAATAACCAAACTGTTATACTACTTGGAGCATCTTCAACATAAGCCATATTTGACCATTCTTTTTTAACAGATATATCAATATCATCCTCAACAGTAGGTGGTACATCTGGATTGTCTGGTGGTATAATAGGCTCATTTGAAAGTGATAAAATCAAAGCTATTCCAAAAGAAAATCCCCTTGTCTGAGTTACATTTGAAAAATTATCACCTTGAAAATCTAATACAACATTATTAAATTTAATAGTATTTTCATTATTTTCAACTGTTTTATTTAATTCAGAAGATTTTATTCCTTTTAAAATATTATTTTCACCTAATACAGATTTAAAGCTATTTTCTGCCTCGTCAGTATGCACACTCCAATCATAAAGTGAAATTTTTTCCATACTATCATCAAAACTATATAAAAGGCCATTTTTATATATATAATCTTTTAATAATTGGTCCAATTCATTATATGTTTCAATAGGAGCATAACCTAAATTATTATCCTGATAAATTAACTCATTATATAAGCCATTATCTATTTTCTCCTGTGTATCGAATTTATCGCCAAATTCTCTACCCTTAGGACCATACCATACATCTGTTTTTTTATTAAAATGTGTCCATATTGTTTTTATGGCATAATCATCAAAATCTGTTATTGATGTAATATTACCATATGTATCAGGATAATTAGTTTTAAAGTAATATAATAAATATGCAGGATATGTAAACATATCTTCTTCAGATGAATAATCTGTATTTTTCAACACGTTTTTATACTCTTCATCATTTTCATAAACTTCTTTAATTTTATCATCTACATAAACTAATTCTGCTAATGTTGATTCACTATCATGTCCATCATTAGAAACTATATCCCAATTATATAATTTTTGAAGTGGTTCATTTGCTATACGGAAAAGTTTATCTGCTAAATAATTATTATAATTATATGATTTACTATTTTCATCTTTAACAGTAATATCATATCCAACAATATATAAATTTTCGCCTGTTGTATTTTCAACAACAAATTTACCATTTATAATATCACCAGGTAAAACTTTTTCATCTGGGAACATTTGTGAAGTAATATCTACAAGCATACCACCATCAATATTGGGGTTAGGTATAAATTCAGAAATTTCAATTTTAGGTATAAGCTGTACATTTATACTACCACTTGTTATTTTAGATGAATCATAAGCAATAGCATTTTCTTTTTGTTCGTCAGTTGTTGTATCAGTTAAAACGCCTTCTGAGTTAATATCAAAGCTACCTTGAAATGTAACATAATTATCAGAAGATATTTCATAAATATATGAGACAGTTTCTTCTTTTGAAATAGGAATATCATATATACCATTTTCATTTTTTTCTAATACAGTATTATCTGATGTATTTGTAATTACAGTAACAGTATTTTCTGTATCTGAAATAATATTTAATGGCACACTTACTTTTGATGCAGGCGCTAAATATACTTGATATCCTGCTGTTGAAGAATTTACAATATTTTCTGCTTTTGCATCTTCATCTTCTGCCCAAGTTAATTTATTACCATCAACAGAAATACTTCCTTTTGCTGTTTCATAACCTGCTATTGAAACTTCATAATAATAAATATTCTGCTCTGTTGTTTCTCCATTAACTATAATTTTTGACGGAAAACTTACAGATATAGTACCACCTGAAGAATAACTATAAACACCTAATTTACTTCCATCACTTCTATAAAAACTAACAGCTTTTGCTGTTTCTTCTTCCGTTAATCCTGATGGTTGTAATACCTTAAAAAACTTACGTGAATATGAAGAACTTGTAACTTCTATATCATCACAAGCAACTATCATATATTCTCCATCTTGTTCAAGTATTTCTGCTCCGGATGGGGCATCTGTAATAAGATTTTCAACTTTTCCATTATCACTTACTGTAAATTCACCTGTTACGGCAGATACATTTGATTTAAAAGAAATGTTCATAACAAATTCATATTCACCGGCTGATAACTGAAATCCCTCTGAACAATCTCCATAACTTAAAGGAGCAAAATAATTAGAATAATTCCATTCATTTGTCCCTTTTTCTCTAAAACTTACTGCTGAATATCTAACTGTTCCATTATGTGTAGAAGGAATATTATTTCCAAAATATACAGTTGTTGTATTTGATGATAATATTTCACCATTATTAGAAATATAACACTCATCTGTATGTGTATGACCATTATTTTCCTCTAAACCACATATATATTCACCACCTGTACAATAACATTCTCCTGTATGTACATGTCCTTCTGATTCTACTAAGCCACAAGCAATAACATTTTCTGTTTTATAACAATCTTCTGTATGTACATGTTCTTCTTTATCACAGTTTAATATATATTCATAACAACTATCTGTATGAACATGTCCTTCTGGTATGTTACAATTTAATACACTTTCTGTTTTATAACAATCTTCATTATGTGTATGTAATTCATTTTCTTCATTTGTACATACAAGTGTTTTTTCTTCAACATAACAATCATCACTATGTTCATGTATCTGGCTATCATTATTACCACAGACCATTATTTTATCATAACACTCATCTGTATGTTCATGAGCCTCTATACCACAATTTAATACACTTTCTTCTTTATAACAACTTTCATTATGTGTATGACTTTGCTGCTCAACCAATGAACAAATTAATTCACCACCTTTACATATACAATCCTCATTGTGAATATGTCCATCACTTTCTTCCAAATTACATATTAGTTTCTTAGATTCATTTTCATTTCCATAAACATTACTTAACATAGTGGAAAATAACATGAAAAAAATCATAAAACCCGAAAATAATCTTTTAAGTTTTATCGACATACTCTACCCCCTTTTATTAAAATTATAATATACAACATTGTTACTATCATTAATATGACTTTCAAGGTTGCATTTATTACATTATAACATAATTTTAATAATTTACAATTATAATATATTTAATTACGTATTATGATAAGTTAATGCATTATTAAAACAAATAAAAGTAATTTTATAAGTAAAATTCTAATAGTTAGTTGCATTCATTTCATATAGAAGAAAAACATGAAATAGAATTTTAAAAAAAATATATATACTATTGTTATTATCATATACACAAATAAAATTATCTTTTGTTTTAAACTATATCTTTTTAATTAAAATTCTCATATTACTAAAGTTAAACATTTAATAATATGTTAATTTAACAAAAAAGAACTACTATTTGAAAAATTCAAATAGTAGTTCTCTAATAAATTTACTCAATATTTATAAACAAATTTCTAATCTATTTATTTAATTTTCAATAATACCAGTCCATATTTCATGAATTCCATCTTCAGTATATTCATAAGTATGACTATTAGAAGCCTCTTGCATAGCTAAATAATACCATCTACCTTCAGTATTATCAGGCCATCTAATCATATCATCAAGAAGAGCATCTTCATTTTCAGGTAAACGATGTAAAACATTATTTATCAAAGTCACAGCTTCTGCACGAGTAATATTATTATTTGGCTTATATGTACCATCAGGATTACCATTAACCCAACCATTTTGTGCAGCAGAGTTAATCTCATCTTTTGCCCAATGCCCTGAAATATCAGTAAACATATCCTCTCCAAAATATGGTGCAAAATCAAAACGAGCTGCAATCGCTGCAAATTCTGCACGAGTAATTGGACGATTTGGTTCAAATGTTGTTTCAGTTACACCTTTAATGATATCAAGTTCAGTTAATACCTTAACAGATTCTGCATACCAAGCACTTTCATTTATATCTGTAAATTTATTTTTTTGATTTGTTACACTATCTCTAACAGAATCATCTAATAATCTATAGAAAATTGCAGCTGTTTCTGCACGAGTGATATAATTTTCTGGACGAATAGTACTATCTTCATAACCAAAGATATATGCAAAATGGTCTGTACCATTTAATATTTCTGGAATTGGAGCAAGTGGTACATCTTCATCTTCAATATTAGTTCCACCACCACTACTACTTCCTCCACCACTACTTCCTCCTGATGTACGACGCTTTACTTGCACTGTACATTTATCATCTGAAGGCATATAGTTATTATTGCCAGCATAATCTACAGTAAATTCATAATTTGTAGTAGAGTTAGGTAAATTTACTGTATATGTTCCATCACCATTATCAGTTATAGTAATATTAGGTTGATTACAGCTAACTGTAACTTTAGCACCCTCTGGTATTTTTGATTTATCAACTGTTAATTTTACAGTTCCACCACCTGTTAATGTAGATTTATCCGGAGTTATTGTAACAGATGTTTCAACAGGTATAATTTTAAATGCTATAGTTGCAGTTGCATTATACTTTGTTATACTTGCTAAGTAATCGCCTGCATCAATAGGTTCGGATTCAAGTGCAGTTTCTCCCTGAACATATAAGATGGTAAGATTTTTATCAAACCAGTTTTCTGAATATTCTACATCTGCCCCATGAACTTGTCCATCATAAATGTACTCAGGTTTTGATGTAATTGTTGCAGTTCCATGAATGCTTTCACAATTTGTTGTTTTATGATTTGAACAATCTTGAACTATTTGAGCAGTGTTCTCTGGATTAACAGTATATGAATATTCATGTTCATAAATATGATTGATATAATCTTTTTCGTTTGAAGTTTTAAACACTTCATGGCTACCAGTATCTGAACCCATAAATGTTTTAAATATAGGGCTTAAATCTAAATCAGTTTCAAAGCCTTGGTCAACATTTTGAACCCAGAATATATCAGTATATCCGCCGTTTTCATTTAACAGGTAACAAACTTCACCACTATTAAATTGTTCCATTGCTTTTCCATATATTGAAGCAAAAGAGCCTTGATTTCCATTAGAAACAGCTGGTAAATCTTCTGTTTCTAAGTAATAATAGCAGTTACTTATTGTGCCATAACTACTATTGAGTTTGTTGTTTCCGCAAAAGCCACCGACATTGCTGCTACCTGTTACTGTGCCTGTGCTGTAACAATTTTTAATCGTACCACGATAATCGTATGTATTATTTCCGCAAAAGCCACCAACATTACTGTTACCTATTACTGTACCTGTGCTATAACAATTTTCGATTGTACCAGAATTATTTAATGCGTTATTTCCACAAAGTCCTCCGACATCATTATTGCCTGTTACATCACCAGTGCTATAACAACTTGAAACTTTACCAGCATTTGCTCCACATACTCCTCCAATCATACTTGTTTGAGTTGGAGCATTTATAGTGCCATTGTTAACACAATTGTTTATATTACTTGCTTTATATCGGGACATTCCACATATACCACCAATGTATTTAAAAGCCCCTGAACCGTTACATTCAACAGTAATAGAACCATTATTAGTACAGTTTGTGATTCCATATGATGTACTTCCGGTTGATGCATTTGAACCACAAATACCACCTATACTACCTGCATTAGAATTTTCAGAAATTGCTTCTATTTTACCATTATTGGTACAGTCAATAGTATTGGCATCTTGACTATAACCACAAATGCCACCTATGTAAGATACACTACCAGTTATATAGCCTTCATTTGTACAGTTTTCAACGGTTCCACTACTGTCGCTTCTTCCACAAATACCACCAACATATGACTCACCTTGTACCATACCATGGTTAGAGCTATTTGTTATATTTCCTCCATCATTATAACCACAGATACCACCTAAACGCTTGCCTTCAAGTCCTAATACTGTACCATAGTTAACACATGATTCGATAGTTCCTTTATTATAGCCACAAATACTACCACAGTTACTTTCAAAAAAGAGCGAACCCCAAGAACCATTACCAAAATAATTTGTTTCTAAATAGCTGTCCTCTATAGCCAAATTTTTAATAACACCCTTTGTGTCCAAATATCCAACAAAGCCCTGGTAATTCTCATCTTCTTCAGCATTATTAATCATATAGATACCACTAATAGTATGACCATTGCCATCAAATATACCTGAATACTTGTTGATTGAATCACCAATTGATGTCCACTGTTCAAATTCAGATGCATTATTTTCATTTAATGTACCATCACTATTTAACACATTTTCATTAAGTACAATATCAGTTGTCAAAATAGCGTTGGCATATAAGTTTTTCTCTATTCCTTGCAATGTTCCATTAACTAAGCCTGCAAACCATTTTAATTGCTCAGCTGTACCAATCTGATAAACATCACCTACTAACTCTGGTATAGATGTTGAGTTCATAGTAAGATTCATTTCCAACTTAGATTCATCAACAACTTCTCCATTAATTGTAGAATTTTTATCAGTTTCAACAGTTTCATCTTTATTTACGCTTTCATTACTTTCTGTTGAATTTTCTTCATTAGACTCATCTTTGTTTTCCGATTCATTATTATCTACTGAAGGATTTTTTTCGCTTTCTTCATTATAATTACATAATGAACCTTCACTATAACCACAAAATTCATCATGCTCATGGTTACAATTTAATGCTTTTATTATACAACTACTTTCTTCACTACAAACATGTTCACAGATGAGTTTTGAGTCAGTTGACTCTTCTTTATTCTCATCAATAACAGGTTCTTCAAGTGTAGCTACTTGAGAGTAGCATGAATCATCATGTTTATGTATACATACTGTTTCTACAGTATAACATGAATCATTATGTTCATGTGTGCACAGAGCTGCTGCACTATAACCACAAGACTCGTTATGAATATGTGTTACTGTATCAGCAGCCAAAGCATTAATAGGTACATTAGTAATAACCATTGATGTAGATAATACTAAAGCTAATGTTTTTTTGGGATTTCTCATAATAACTCCCCCTTTCTAAAAAATTATAATATTAAGTTTTTATCTTATATACAACTGTTATATAAAATAAAAAACATAACATAATGTTTTTCTAGTTAAAAACCTAATATTATTTTATTAGTAATACAATTATAACATATATTACATTTTTTACAATAAAATTATAATAAAACCTATTATATTAAAACTTTAAAAAATCTATAATATAGTATATTATATTATAAAAAAATATTGTTATTATTCTAAATTAGTGGATACAAAAAGTATAGTATAATAAAATCTCCTGTTGCCTTCCAAACCAATTAATTTTCCTTCGTCATTTAAAAGGATACAAGTATCTTCTTCTAAATCAATAATATCAATTAATCCTCCAACAGCTTCCTGCATAGCTTCAAGTGAATTTTCCAATATAAACTCTTTTGGGTACTCATGTG
>DXZA01000092.1 GCA_019415525.1 Tyzzerella sp.
CTCTGTAAGTTTTTATTAGAAGTTTCTCATCTGTTTTTAAACTATCTTCATTTTTCTGTGAAATTTCTGGTTCTTTTAAATTACACTCCTCTTTTCCTAATAATAAATAATCTATTGACACATCTAAATGAGTTGATATTTTTATTAGTATATCGCCTTTAGGCAATATTCCTTTTTTCCAATTACCAAGAGAACCAGTACTTACATTTATATCCTTTAGTAGTTGGGTTGGATTAGTATCCTTTAGTTCGCAAATTTTTTTTAAACGATTATAAAACATTTTTAAGACCACCTTTATTTTAATGAGTTTTATATTAAATTTTTATTGACTAACTCATTATAATGAGTTAATATATATCTGTAAGTAAAATTTGTTACTTAAATCATATCAGAAAAAGCACATTTTTTACAGCCTATCTTTAATTGTAGCCACTTCTGCAAGTTCTTTTGCAATGCTACTAAAATAAAAAGCAAAAAATAATGAAGTAAGGAAAAGGAGGTGTATATAAATGAACAAACTGCAAGTGTTTAAGAATGAAAATCTTGGAGAAATAAGAACAATAATTATCAATGATGAAGTTTGGTTTGTTGGCAAGGATATTGCGAGAGTACTTGGATACAGTAATACTAGAGATGCTTTAAGTAAGAGAGTAGATGAAGAGGATAAAAATACCGTAGCGATTCGCGACGGTATTCAAGGGAATCCTAATATGATAATTATCAACGAAAGTGGATTGTATTCTTTAATACTCTCAAGCAAATTGCCGAGAGCTAAAGAATTTAAGCGTTGGGTTACAAGTGGAATATTACCGCAAATACGAAAAAACGGATATTATAGCTCAAGTCCTGAAGATTTTTTGAAGCAAGCTATTTTGGAAATTGTTAAACAAATTGTTCCGGAAATTATCAATGCTACAAAGAGTACATACAAAAACTATATGGTTATTGAAGATGATTACGAACATTTTAATCTAAATAAAAATAAGATTGAATACTTTCCAAATGAAATTAGAGAAAACATTGATGAAATGCTTTTAAATATGCAGGAGTGCCAAAAAATGAATTTTAGTCTAATAGCGAGATATTGTTCCGCTAATGGTTACTGTGTTTCATCTCCTACAGTTAAGAAGTATTTTGAAAGAAATTTTGAAGAAACAGAAACTGGAGTTGATATTATGGAAAGAAGGTTAAATAAAAAATATAACCTTACACCTTTTGGAAAAAAGGTTAAAAAGAAGTTATTGGATAAAAATATGACTATTACTGAATTAAGTGAGGCAATAGGATATAAAAGACCAATGATAAGCAGAGTTCTTTATGGAGATGTTAAAAGCGAACCTTGCAAAAAAGCAATAGAGAATTACTTGGAATTATATGATACAAGAAAAAAAGTCTCAGGTGAATAATAAAAAAGCCTGCACCGGAGCAGAACTCCAAGTGCAAGCCAAGAACACAGATTTATTATATCACGAGACTGTAAAATTTGAAAGAGGGATTTTATGAAAGGTTTGAAAGAGGAAATTAAATATTCCTTTATAAAAGTCAGTCTTCAATATGGTAATGCAAGTCTTAAAGCTCAAGTATTGGGATTGATACAAAAGGTTTTATCAGATGACAGTATAAGTCCTCTTATAAAATTACAGTTTATAAATATTATTATAAATACTTTAGAAGAAGTTATTAATTATGAGTGGTAAGGTGAATTTTATGAAAATATATAGATTTAAGTCTAAAAATTTAGTAAGAGAACTTTCAAATGTTAGTTTAGAAAAAATAGTTTGTTTTTACAATAAAGGATTTTTTAAAGAAGGTCTTGTTTGTGAAAGCGGTAAGGCAGTGGGAGTGTATAACAGGGGTGAGTTTATATGATAAAAGAAGAATGGAACTTGGTTGAGAGAAAACTTAGAGAAACTTATACTCCTGTTAATTTAAAAATAGACAACTTTAAAGTAACATTGGTTCTTGAGAGAACCGGTGTATATAAAAATGCAATAATTGTATATATAAATGGAAAAATAAAGGGCGAATGGTTTCTTAATGATTGTGAAGAGCGAAGAAGATTTTATCCAAGGAAAAAGAAAAGTTTGTTAAGTTCAAAAGCTAAACAAAAATTGTTTAAAGGTTTAACTAAAAAGCAAAAAGATGAACTTGAGGCAGAATACACATATTATACATATGGTATGTATTGGACATCTTTTAATTCTTTAAAAAGACATTTTGAAAGTAACAATACAAGCATAGAGTTAATTTAAGCATTTACTAAAAAATTAAATATAAGGAGGTGGTATGGTGGAAGAAATATATTTAACTGTAAAAGAAATGGCGAAACTTAAAGGTTGCAGTGAAAGACATATAAGATTACTTATTGAAGAAAATATTATATGTGCTAAAAAAATAGAGGTAAAACAGAGAGGTCCAGGCAGAGGTGGTATACAATATCGTATCCCTTTATCAAGTATTGAAAAGAAACTTCAATCAAAGTTTAAACGACATTTAAAAGTTTTTCAACAGGAACAAGAAAAAACTGATATAGATACTGAAACTGTAATAGATAACTATACAGGTGATGAAATAGAACAGGTTGCAAGATGGAAGAAAATACTTTTTGATTGGCAAAAATACAGAAATAGTAGCTGTAAATCAAAAGCTGAAGCTGATACTGAGTTTGTTGATATTATAAATGTTCAAAATCCAAATTTAAACTTAAGTCTTAGAAGTCTTTATCGAAAATGGAAAGAGTACAACAAAATAGGTGATATAGCTTTAGTAGACAGAAGGGGAAAACATACAGGTCATCAGAAGAAACTTTCTAATGAAGTATGGGATGTTTTTGAATACTATTATCTTGATGATAGCAGAAAGTCTATATCATTATGTATAAAACTTACGGAAATGAACTTTGAACTTCAAGGAAGGAATGATATTTTACCTTTACCGTCAAGAAGTACTTTTGAAAGAGGAGTTAAAGCTATACCAATACCATATTTAAAATATTTTAGAGAAAATGAGAAGACATTTATAGGAGAGTGTGCTCCATATATAAAACGTATGTATGATGACCTGCAAGCTAACGATATATGGGTAGCTGACAACCATACATTTGATGTTATGGTAGAAAAAAACAGTCAACCTGTAAGAGTATATCTTACAGCATTTATGGACGTAAGAAGCAGAAAAATAACAGGTTGGTGTATAACAGATGCTCCTTCATCAGACGCAACAATATATGCACTCAAAAAAGGTTGTGAATATAACGGAGTACCAAAAATGCTTTATACAGATAACGGACGAGAGTTTTTATTCCATGATTTAGGTGGAAACGGTTTTAGGAAAAGACGTAAAAATGAAGAGCTTAAACTTCCGTCAATACTTGATGATTTAGGTATTGAGTTTACAACAGCACTTCCAAGAAATGCAAGAGCAAAAGGCATAGAAAGAGCATTCTGTACAGTTAAAAATACTTTAAGCAAATTATATGATGGCTATACCGGAGGAACAATACTTGAAAGACCAGACAGTTTAAAAGAATTGGTTAAATACCCAAATAGTTTAGTAAATATAGAAGAATTTAAAAAACAAGTTGATACATATATTTTGGGGTGGTATAACAAACAGTCGCATTCAGGAGAAGGAATGTATGGTAAAACTCCAGATGAAATATTTAATAATACACTTATAGAAAGAAGAGTTATACCACCTGAAAAACTAAATCTTATGTTTATGCGTTATGCAAAAGGAAATAAAGGAACATTAAAAGTAGGTAAAAATGGTGTTACTTTAAGATTTTATGGTCAAGAGCTTCAATATTGGAATGCAGAACTTTGGGAAATGTATTTTGGTAGAGAAGTTTATGTAAGGTATAGTCCTGATGATTTATCAGCAGTTAGAGTTTATGATGAAAAAATGTCTTTTATATGTGTAGCAGAGCTTAAAGACACATTAAGCTACAAGGCTTCTAAAGAAGAAATACGAAAGAACCAAGCTGAAAACAGAAAAGCAGTAAGAGCAGTAAAAGCATATAAACGCAATAAAGGTATTGAGGCTGAAAACGAACTTAAACTCATACTTGATAAGGCTTCTGAAAATATGCTTGATATAGATAGACCTAATCCTAAAATAATAACACCTTTAGTTACTGCTGAAAAAGAAGTACTTAAAAAGGTATCAGGCGATGATGATATAGTTATAGATTGGTCACTAGCGGTTGAAAGGCTCAGAAGAGCTAAGGAGGAAGAATTATGATAACTGAAGAGAAAGCAAGAGACTTGATTAAAGAATACAAAGAAACTTTTGGAAAAACACAATCTCAAATAGCTAAGGAGATGGGTATATCAGATGGTCAGTTAAGCTCATTTTTAAGCGGTACATATAAAGCACCACATACAATAATACCTAAAGTTGAACAGCTTGTAAGCATTCGAGAGCAAAAAGAAACTGCTCCAAGAGCTCCCGGATTTAAACCTACAACAGTAAGTAATATTGTTATGAATCTTATAGCATATTGCCATGTACAAGGAAAAATAGGTGTAGTTTATGGTGATGCCGGAATTGGAAAAACTATGGGAATAAAAGAGTATCATAAACAAAATCCTGATACCTCAATAGTAATTACCATAAGCCCTTGTTTTGCCACAATGACAGGAGTTAATGAACTTATAGCTGAAGAACTTAAAATAAGAGAAAAGGTATCAAGAAAGATATTTGCTGAATCTATACGAAAACTTAAAGGCAGCAATAAGGTTATTATAATAGATGAGGCACAACATCTTACAGTAAGGGTTATAAATCATTTAAGATGTTTAGCTGATGAAAGCGGAGTAGGGATAGCATTTATTGGTAATGAAGAAATATATCTCAAAATGAAAGGTGCAGGACAAGCTTCATATGCACAGCTTTATAGTAGAATAGCTGATAACAAACATGTATTAACCAGCAATATAACAAGAGATGATATAAGAATACTTTTTGAAGACTCATATATATCAGATGATGCAGTAGAAGTGCTTTATAAAATAGCACGAACCAATTATGGAATTAGAGGTGCAGTAAATGTATTTGTAAATACAGTAGCAGCACTTGGAGAAGTATCTGCAAGAGGTATTGCTAAAATGGCAAGAGAAATGAATATAGTTTAAATAAATTATAAATAAGAAAGGTAGGTCAAAATAATGATAAATTTTAAAATAGAAGAAGGAAAAATTGAATTATCAGCAGATGGCGGAGTTAAATTAATTATGCTTGAAAGTTTAGTTTTGATACAAGAGATTAAAAAGTACATTGAAAAAGAAGCCACTGTAAAAGATATTGAATTAATACAAAGGGATTATTTATTAGGAATGTTATCTATATTTAATGGCTCTTTTGAAGAGTTTATCAAAAAGACTAATAAGGAGGACTAATAATGATTAAATTTAAGACTGGAAACAAAGAGTTTCAGTTATTAGCTGATGGACGAGTAATTATACTCATAATGGAAAATTTAATACTAATCAAAAGTATAAAAAAGACTTTTAAATCTAGAAGTAAAAAAATTCGTTTAGAAGCTCTAAAAGATATTTATCAGGCTGGTGTAAAATCTATTTTCGATGATACATTTGATATATTTATTAGAAGCATATCAGATAAAACAATTATAGAACGTTTATATAAATAACCAAAACCATATAATGCAGAGTATTTTGTTCTCTGCATTATATATAGATATATTTTAATAAGGAGTCTATTTATGATTGGGTATGAAGCAAATGAAGGCGAAGCCACTACAAAGATTAATGGAAAAATATCAAAAATTATTATTGGAACTTTAGTTCTTGTGAATGAATTGAAAAAAGCATTTGAAAAAAGATTTAATAAAGATGAATTAAAACAATTAGAAAAGATATATTTGGAAGGCATAGAAGCTATTTTTGAAAATAAATTTTATAGGTTTGCTTTAAAAACTGCTTTAAAAATTTTAAAAAACAGTAGCTTAACACTTAATATCAAAGCTAAAAGTGAGGAGAGAGGTCATGAGTATTTGTGAGAGCTGTAATTCTTTTTATAGAGATGCACAGTATGTATATAACGGTCATAAACTTTGTGAGGAGTGTCTTCTTAATAACATTGAGTGCGATAGAGATGCTCACGACTGGAGTTTTACAAGTTGTAGAGAATTCTTTTGGGACGGAGAAAAAATAGGTGATGATACTTGCTATGAAGAAGTTATAGATTTTCTCAAACATAAGGTATCCGGTATTGAAGTTTTGGAAGGGGATAGTTAATTATGATGGGAAAAAAGCCAACTCGCCGACAAGCTAAATTCATAAAAGATAAAAATCTCAATTATGATAACTGGCTTGTATGCAAAGATACAACTGAGATTATGGTTATAAAACATAAATATTCAGGAAAAGAAAGAATTATAAGAAAAAGGTGATTAAATGGAAGGTTTAGAAGTATTTTCAGCTGAAGAACTAAAAGTGATACAAGAGTTTTTTAATGTTTTAGCAAAAAGAACACGCAAAACTCAGAAAATTTCAAAGAAAAGAAAAATAACCATAATAGAAAGCTGGAAGAAATACGACCCAAAAGCTGTTATATCAGCATTAAAAGTATACATATCTATGAAGGCGACTTCTACTCAAAATGAAAAATATGTATTAGGTATTATACGTAATAAACATAAAGAATTAGGAGGTATAGCTTATGACAGAAATTCAAGAAGTGATGAACAGAGCAAAACAGGCAGCCAAGAAAAGACAGGAGATATTGATGAAGGAACAAGACTCAGACAGCTTGTTAATGGAAGAAGCTTTAAGAAAGAACAATATTGCGAATTCTAAAAAGTGTCCTTTTGGTATATGCGATGGTACAGGTCTTATATATGATAAAGAAAAAAACGGTCACTATAAATGTGACTGTGCAAAGTTAGCAATAAAAGAACAAAAACTAAAGTTTGCATCAATTCCGGAAGAGTTTAAAGATTTTAAAGTAGGTGAATTTGATACTGAAATATATACAAGAGTTGAGAGTAGAGAAAATGCTGTTTTTGTTAAGAATATAGCTATTGAGTATGTTAAAAAATTTGATAAAATGCAATCTTTGGGAAAAGGTTTATATTTTTATAGTAGATTAAGAGGTACAGGAAAAACGAGATTGGCTGCAAGTGTAGGAAATGCACTTATAAAAACATATCTTAAAAGCGTGAGGTTTATTACTACAAGTAATCTTCTTAATAGCATAAAGTCAACATTTGAGGATAGTTCATCTTTTGGTGATACATATACAACTCTTATAAATGATTTTAAAAATATAGATATTCTTATAATAGATGATATTGGTTCTGAAAGAGCCAGTGAATGGGTTGATGAAATGTTTTATAACATAATAAATGACAGAATGACATCTAAAAAAGTTACTATATTTACATCTAATTATAGTATAGAGGAGCTTCCGGTGGATAAAAGAATAAGTAATAGAATTATGAAAATGGCTGTTCCTATAGCTTTTCCTGAGGAGTCTGTAAGAAGTATATTATCAAAACAAGAAAACGAAGAAATAATAAAAATACTTTTAGATAATTAAAAAGGAGGTCAACTGTTTATGGGTAATAAAAATGGAATTAAAGATTGGGAAGAAGTAAATCTTTGTCTTAAAGAACTTGGAGAATGTAAAATAACTATTGAATCAATAGAGGCTGAAATGAATATTAAAATAAATGATATTAAGCTTGAAGCAGATAAACTTTCTAAACCTTTAAAAGAAAATATTAAAAAACTAGAAAAACAGATAGAAGATTTTGTTGATGAACATAAATTTGATATAGATGGAAAAACAAAAGAACTTACATTTGGAAAAATAGGTTTTAGACAAGTATCAAAAATTTCTATACCAAATAAGAAGATTGAGAAAATAATAAGTAATCTTAAAAAATTTGGTATGGAACAATGTATTAAAATAACAGAAACTATAAATAAAGATGTACTTAGTACATATTCTGATAAAGATATAGCAAAGATAGGAGCATCAAGAAAAGTTGAAGATAAATTTTGGTGTGAACCTAACTATGAAAAAATACGAGGTTAAGTTATATGTCAGCTAATATAACTACTGCTCAGATAAGAAAAATATTTAAACTGGCAAAAGAAAGAGCTCTTGATAACGATACACTTCATTCATATATTTATAGCATTACAACAAAAAGCAGTATAAAAGAGCTTACTATAATAGAAGCTATAAAAATAATAGATGGTCTTGAAGATAATAAAAGTGTTTCGGAAAATATGGCTTCCTATAAACAACTTAAGTTTATAAAGTCTCTTGCTGTTCAACTTGGGTGGACAGATGAAAATAAAAAGGCTGATGAAAATTTATTAAATAGTTTTATAAAAAAGCATTATAACGTGGACAGTATAAAATGGCTTGATAAAAAGATAGCATCTAAAGTTATTGAAGGAATGAAAGTGCTTTTAAAAAAGGATAAAAAGAAAAATGGTTGAAACAGATTTTTTGTCTATTGTAATAATAATTATTGCATATAGATGTTTAATAAAAATAATAAAATTACTTTTAAGGAGGAATAAATTATGAGAATACATATAAATGCAGGACATGGTGGAAAAGACCCTGGAGCTTGTGGAAATGGATTAAAAGAAAAAGACATAACTCTTACAACAGCACTTCTTTTAGGAAGTGAATTGACGAGAAAAGGTTTTGAAGTAAGCTATACACGTGTATCGGATACTTATTTTTCACCTTATGAAATAGCTGATAGAGCTAATAATGATAATTCTGACTTATTTATATCAATACATACAAATTCTGTGGCTGATATAAGTGTATCAGGAATAGAAACTCTTATATATAAAAAAGGTGGAAAAGAAGACCAGCTTGCTGATAATATACAAAAAGAACTTATAAAAACTACAGGATTTAAAGATAGAGGTGTAAAAGAGAGACCGGATTTAATAGTTTTAAACTCAACAAAAATGAGTGCTGTTCTTATAGAACTTGGTTTTATATCTTGTGTAAGCGATAGTTTTAAATTAAAAAAACAAAGTTTTCTTCAAAGTGCTGCTGAAGCCATTTGTAAAGGTGTTTGTCAATATTATGGTGTTGATACTAAAGAAAGTAATACTCTTGATAATATTCCGGATTGGCAAAGAACAGGTTTTGAAAATCTTGTATCAGGAAATGTTATAACTGACAAAGATTACTGGGTGAATAAATTAAATGATGGAATTACTGTTGGAGAAGTTTTAGGACTTTTAGGAAAAATGTTATAAAATTTTGGAGTGATGATAATGGCTGAAGAAATTAATATAAAAGAGCTCAAAGAACAACATAGGGAGTATGCAGAACTTATAGGAGTTAATAATCTGATGCTATTATCTAAACGCTATGGAGGCACTAATATATACATTCCTAAATTTGATGAGCTTTTAAAAAATCAACGTTATGTTAAAATAATTAATGAATTCAATGGTGATAATATAAAATATCTTGCAAGAAAATATAAGGTTTCCGAAAGAACTGTTTATCGTCTTGTAAAAGAACTTATAAATGAAATGAAGTCAAAACCATTTGAAGAACAAATTTCTATTTTTGACAGAAATCTCTGACTTTGTCAGTTTTACTTGTCAAAGAAAATATAGTAATATGCTGGATAGAGGGAAACCTCTTCCAGCATTTTTATTTTACAGAAATTTAAGGGGTGATATTGTGAAGGAAGAAATTATAATTGCAGCAGGTTCTCTTCTTTCTTTAGCTGCTACATATTGTATTACAGTTGGTAGTTTCTATATAAGAAAGAAGATATCAGAATTGAAGAAAACTATGGAAATTGAAGACAAAGAGATTATATCAATAGGACTTGATACTGCTGAAAAAACTATTGAGATTGTATCAAGAAATGTAGTTGGTAAATTGGAGCAGGTAGCCGGTGAGGAACTTAGAGAAAAAGTTAAGCAAGGTTTAGCAGATAAAGAAGAACTTCTTGCTCTTGCTGATGAAGCGTATGAAGAAATTAAATCCAGTATAAGTCCTGAACTTATAGAGGCTTTAAAAAGCGGAGTATCTGATGTTGAAAGTTATATAAGAAATGAAATAGAAAGACAAGTTGGTATTGTAAAGAAAACAGGTGTTGTGGGGTGATATAGTTGACAGAACTTGTATCACAAATTCCTGATGTTGGATTATCTATTGTACTTGTACTTATATTTACAAAATATACTTTAGACCAAAATAAAAAAATGGCAAAACAAAGTGAATATATGTATTCCCAGTTTGTTGCAGAAGCCTCAAAGCGAGAAGAACAAAATAAAGAAGATATTAAAAGGCGTGAAAAAGAATACAGAGAACGAGAACGAATACTTCTTGAGGAAAGTTATAGAAGAGAAGAAATATTAAAAGCTGAGTCTGAAAAAAGAGAACAGCTCTTAAAACAGGAGGCTTCTAAAAGAGAAACAGCACTTATAAATACCATAGAAGGGTTTTCGTCTACTATGAAAGATATATCTTCAGCTATGGCTGATATAAAAAATATAACAGAAAAAATGCAGGAAAAGGTTGAAATCATAGAAATGAAACTGGAAGAGTAAAAGAGGTGATAAATTTGGAAAAGGAGCTAGAAATAGCAAAAGCTAAAGAACTGCGAGGAGATATTATAGAAAGACTTTATACAGTTTATCCTGGAGGTGTTTCTGTTGGAACTTTAAAAAGCCTTCTTAGGTATAAAAGTATAAATTCTGAAAGTGATATAAGAAAGGCTTTATATTACCTTGAAGGAAAAGGATATATTACAGCAACCGAAAATGAAAATTATCTTGATATTACTGTAAACTTAACACCTAAAGGTATTAATCTTGCCGAAGATGATTTAGATGATGTAGGAGTTGATATTGATGAATAAACTTTTGGATATAACCGAAAAGCAGATGTTAAGAGGTTATGTATTAAAAATATGTGAATTTTCAGAACCTTTGGGAGCAGGAATTGAAGTTGTAGAATCTGCTCTAAAAAAAGAAGGTTTTTATTATGAAAGAAAAGATATTGAAGATGCTTGCAATTATCTTCAAGGTAAAGGCTTTATTAAACTTGAGAATATAAAAAACAGTATTCTTAATATAGATAGAACCATAGCTAAGATTACTCCTTTGGGAATAGATTTATTGGAAGGTACAACACAAACAGAGGGTGTGATTTTAAATGGCTAAGAATAGAAGCCATGGGAAGATAGACAGACTTCCACCAGAACTTCGTAAAGCTGTTGAAGATAGATTGCTTGAAGGTCATACTTATCAAGAAATAGCAGAATACTTAAACAGCATGGGTCAAAATATAAGTTATCGTTCTGTAGGAAGGTATGGAAAGCCTTTTTTGCAAAAATTTGAAAATGTAAGAATGGCAAAGGAATATGCAAAAATGCTTGCTGAAGATAATGCAGAAAGACCAACAACAGAATTACATGAAGCTAATAATGCCCTTGTAAGTCAAATGGTAATGGAGGCTCTTATATCAGATGATATAAGCAGTATGGATAAACTTAAAGCAGCAAAGGATATAGCAACACTTCAAAGAGCTCAGGTGGCTAATGAAAGACTTAAAATAGATAGCAGAAAGGCTTCGGGAGCTATACACAGTGCATTGAAAATGCTTAAGGAACAAGTTTTTGATGAGATTGGAAATAATTATCCGGATATAGCAAAAGCCATATCAAAAATAGCTGATGATATAGAAAATCAATCCAATAAAAATTAGCCTTTAATTTGCCATTGTAACAGCTTTAAATTTTTACCGATAAATTATTCATATAAAAATATTTAAAACAAATTAAAAAGAGTTAAAAGGGTTTTAAAATAGGTATTAAATATATTGTCAGTAGCCTTTTTATGCCCAAAAATAATCCGACAAAAATGGGAAGTGAAAATAATGAATTGGAGAGAGCAAGCAGAGGCTCTTTTTTTTATTGATAAAAAATCCATAAAAGAAATAAGTGTTGAAATAGGTATAAGCAGAAAAAGTATTTCAAAGCATCTCAATTCTTTAACAACATATAATGATGAGAGAAATTACAGAAAAATAATTAATCAGAAAAAGCGAAAAGAATATAAAAGAAATTGGGATTCTGAAAATAGAGCTAATCGTTATAGTGTTATAGACAAAGACACTATAAAACGAGAGCATATTATGGCTGTATCAATACTTAGCAGAGAAAAGTATAGGTGATTTTTAATGAGCTTTGTATTAGAGTTTAAAAATTTTAAAAACATTAAAAAAAACGAAAATAAATTTAAAAGTGAGAAAAATAAAATTGAAAAACTCATAGCACCTGCTTTTAAAAAAGTATTTGAAGACCTTGTTAAAGAAAAACATACACACTATTGGCTCAAGGGAGGTAGAGGTAGTACAAAATCCTCTTTTATATCAATACAGATAATAAACGGAATAATGGCTGATAAAAATGCTAATTGTGTTGCACTTAGAAAAGTTGGACAAAATCTTAAAGACAGCGTTTATGAACAATTACAATGGGCAATATCAGCACTTGGGGTTGATAATCTTTGGCAAGGAAAAGTAAGTCCTTTAGAGCTTATATATATACCAACAGGTCAAAGAATTATATTTCGTGGTGCAGATAAACCTAAGAAAATAAAATCAACAAAGTTCAGAAAAGGTTATTGTAAATACCTTTGGTATGAAGAAGTTGATGAGTTTAATGGAATGTCTGAAATAAGAACTATAAATCAATCCCTTATGCGTGGTGGTGATAAATTTGTTGTTTTTTATTCTTTTAATCCACCAAAATCTCAAAGAAACTGGACTAATATAGAGATGACAGAAGAAAGAGAAGATAAACTTGTTCACCATAGCACATATTTAGGAGTACCAAAAGAATGGCTTGGAGAACAATTTATTGTTGAAGCTGAACATCTTAAAAATGTTAATTATGAAAGTTATGCCCATGAATATCTTGGTGAAGTTACAGGAACAGGTGGAGAAGTATTTACAAATATCACTATACGAACTATTTCTGATGAAGAAATAAGAATGTTTGACCGCATAGCAAGAGGTATTGACTGGGGATATGCTTCAGACCCATTTACTTATACAGTTAATCATTATGACAGAAAGCGTAGAAGGCTTTATATATTTTATGAAATTTATAAAGTTGGACTGAGCAATAAAAAAGCTTATGAACTTATAAAGCAAGAAAATAAAAATAATAAAATTGTTGTATGTGATAGTGCAGAACCTAAATCTATAGCTGAAATGAATAGTTATGGACTTAGAGTTATAGGAGCTAAAAAAGGTCCGGACTCTGTTGAATATGGCATAAAGTGGCTTCAGGATTTAGAGGAAATAGTTATTGACCCTGTTAGATGCCCAAATACAACTCGTGAATTCAATGGTTATGAGCTTGAAAAAGATAAATACGGTGAGTTTAAAGCTGATTTTCCGGATAAAAATAACCATACAATAGATGCTGTTCGTTATAGTCGTGAAAGTGATATGAGAAGTATAAAAATAAGGTAGGTGAAGAAATATTGTTTTTAACTGAAACAGAACTTATAAATATGAAGATTACCTCAGAAAGCAAGTTAAATGATAGTGATATAATAAAAACTCTTATACAAGATGATATTTTAAGTATTTCTAAACTTGAAATGAAAACAGGAGAAATGTATTACAACGGTGAGCAGGATATATTAAAGCATAACTTTAATCAAACAATAGTATCTTCTACTGATGAAGATGAAAATGAAAAACTTGAAAGTTTCAGAAATCCCAATGGAAGCAATCATCATAATATAAATCCTTTCCATAAAATACTTGTAGACCAAAAGGTATCATATATTGCGGCAAAAGAACCTTCAATATCAGTCAGAGGAGCTTCTGATGATACAAGTTTAAAGGAGTATGAAAAATATCTATCGGTATTTTGTAATGAGAAATTTAATGAAATGCTTCAGGATTGGATTATGGGAGCCAGCAATAAAGGAATAGAAGTTCTTCATGTATACTATAACAAAAATGGAGATTTTAAATATTGTATAGTTCCTGCTGAGGAGATTATTGCTATTTATGATACTGAACATCAAACAGAGCTTGAACAAGTCATAAGATACTATGATATTAAAGTTACAAGAAACGGAAGAACATATTTGCAAAAAAGAGTTGAGTGGTGGACTAAAAACGAAGTGACCTATTATATACAAAATGATGCAGGCAATTATGAAATAGACAGTTCTATAAGATATAATCCTTCGCCACATTGGTGGATACAAACTTTAAAAGAAGGCTTTACTGTAAAAAACGAAAAACATTCATGGGGCAGAGTTCCTTTTATAATACTTAAAAATAATTCAAAGGGTACAAATGACCTTAAGTGTATAAAAGGTCTTATTGATGCTTATGATTTAATATCAAGTTCAGGAACGAATGATTTTCTTGATTTTGTTGACCTTTATTGGGTTATTGAAGGATACGGTGGTGAAGCTGCATCTTCCATAGTAAAAAAGTTACAGGTTAATAAATCAGTACATATAGATGATACAAGTGGAAAAGTTGAAGCAAAGCAAGTTGATTTACCTGTTGAAGGAAGACTTGAGTTTTTAAAAATGCTTAGACGAGATATATTTCATTTTGGTATGGGTGTTGATGTTGATAATGAAAACTTTGGTTCTGCACCTTCAGGTGTTAGTTTGAAATTTAGATATGCACAACTGGATTTAAAAGTTGGAATGATAATACCTAAATTAAAAAGTGCCATAAAGGAATTTTTATGGTTTGTTACTGATGATTATAACAGAAACAATAATGCATCTTTTGACAGTAATCTTATAGATATAGACATAAATGAAACTATAATAACAAATGATTATGAATTGGTTAAAATGATAAATGAGTCTAAAGGAGTTGTTTCTGATAAAACACTTCTTAGTAAACATCCTTTTGTTGATGATGTTAATGCAGAGATTGAAGAAATAGAAGCACAACAACAAAAAGAAGAAAATCGTTTTTTGGATTACAGTATAGGTGATGGTGGTGAAAGCCATGAAAACACCGAATAGTACTTATTGGAAACAGCGTTTTGAGGCAGTAAATGAAGATATATTAAATAGAAATGCCAAAGAAATGGAAAGGAATATATATAATTCTTATACATATGCTTTAAATAATATTGAAAAAGATATAGAAAATCTTATAAGCCATATTTCAAGAAATAGTGGAATTAGCTATTCTGACATAAAAAAGAATTTAAACTCTAAAGATTTAAAATCATTCAGAATGACACTTGAAGAGTATATATCTGTTGCTCAAAACAAGGGACTTAGTGATGAATGGATAAAAAGATTAGAAAACGCTTCTGCTGTATCAAGAATTGACAGGCTTGAAATGCTTAAAATACAGATGAGCCAGCAACTTGAAATTTTAGCTAAAAATAAGAATGATATATTCAATAGCAATTTATCAAAAGTATATTCTGAAAGTTATTATCACAGTATATATGAGTTTCAAAAAGGTTTTGGATATGGTAATGCTTTTGCAACTCTTGATACAAAAACTATAAATGAAGTGTTAAAAAAGCCGTGGACAAGTGATTTAAAAACTTTTAGTGATAGAATATGGCAAGATAAAGAAACTCTTATTAATCAGCTTCAGACTACTTTTACACAAGGAATTATAAGAGGTGCAGCTCCGGAAAAGATAATAAGAGAAATTCAAAAAAAGACAGGTAGCAGTTATTCAGCCTCAAGAAGACTTGTGCTTACAGAAAGTGCAGCTTTTTCATCAATAGCTAGATGTGAAAGCTACAAAGAGTTAAATGTTGAAAAATATAGTATACTGGCAACACTTGATTTAAAAACATCTGAAATATGCCGAAGTTTGGACGGTAAAGAATTTGAATTATCAGAATATGAGACAGGAGTAACAGCTCCTCCCTTTCATCCGCATTGTAGAACAACAACTATACCGGCTTTTGATGATGAGTTTACAGAGGGTGAAGAACGCTTTGCAAGAGATGAGAAAGGCAATGGGTATTATGTGCCTTCTGATATGACTTTTAAAGAATGGCATAGTAAATATGTTATACCAAATATTAAAGAGCCTAAATTTATTCCTATCAGAAATGTAGATGAAATTAATGATGATATTATTAAAAAATTGAATTATGAAATGAACTTGATTTCAGATAATCATAAAGATATAATAAAATCAGAGGTCAAATCTATTGAGTTTGTAGGCGATGAGTCTTCAAGATATGATAGAAAAAAAGGAATACTTTATTTAAGAAAAGATTTTATTCCTGGTGAGCTTATACATGAGTTTGGTCACGCCATAGAAACAAATCTTGATTTATATCATAACCAAAAGTTTTTGGATATATTGGAAAATGGTCTTGAAGATATAACACCATTTGATATTATTGAAGATATGGAAACATTTGTTGAACCAGTTTATAGGTTAGATGCTCCTAAATTTATTTCTGAATATCAAGGTTTTATATATGAATTTGATATTGATGGAGAAGAACAAGTCATTTATAGTAATGGAATTATGCTAAATAAAAAATGTTTAGGTGAGTATTTCAGTGAAGGGTATAGAGAATATGTAACAAACCCTGACAATCTTTATAAAAAAGATAGAAGGCTCTTTGATTTTATTAAAGGAATGGTAAAATGATTGATAAAGATAAAATTAATGATGATTTAATTGCAAGAATACTTAATACAAAAAATAAAATAGAATTTTGGAAAGTTGTTTATAGTGAGAATATACCTAAAGACTTATGGGAAAGTTATCCGCAAATAAATGAGCATTTTAAAAGTTTGCGTGGTAATGGTTTACAAGCTGGAGTGGACAATGTTGGCTTTCTTAGAAAAAGAGAAAAGTAGGAGGTTTCTGTTGTACCAAATAATTTAAAAGAGTTATTTAACATTTAAAGACCAAAAGGTCTTTTTTTGTTGCAAAAAAGGAGGATTATATGAGAATTAATATTTGTTTAGATATAGAGGTTACACCAAAAGAAATTTTGGAGTTTAGTTCAAAACACAATGATTTAGATGTAGATGAAATTATAAATCATGTTGTTAAAACAATAGAAAATATTAACAGTAGCGAAGACTTTTAATAGTCTTTTTTTATTGCTTTAAATTATGTTTTAAGGAGGTTTAAAAAATGAAAAAAGAAATGTTAATTGAAATGGGTATTGATGAGGAAAAAGCCTCTAAAGTAATGGAGCTTTATTCCGAAAGTATTAAAAATATGGTGTCTAAAGATGAACTTACAACGGCAAATAATACTATAACACAGTTAAAAGAAACAGTTAAAAAATTTGATGGTGTAGACATTGAGAAATTAAAAACAGAAGTTACAAACTGGGAAACAAAATATAATACAGATATTTTAAATATCAAAAAGAACAATGCTGTTGATATGGCTATAATTCAGGCAAAGGGTAAAAATACAAAGGCTATAAAGGCTCTTATTGATATGGAAAAAGTAACTCTTAAAGATGATGGAACACTTGAGGGACTTGATATTGAAGGTCTTAAAAAGAGTGATAGTTATCTTTTTGATATGGAAACAGTAAAAACAGAGGGTACAGGTTTTAGTGGTGGCTCTGGATTTTCTGATAATGACAATATAAACAGTATTGTAGCCAATGCTATGGGAGTTAAATAATAAGGAGGAATTATAATGGCAAATACACTTGAATATGCAAAAATATTTGAAACTAATCTTGACAAATTAGCAATTCAGACTTTAAAAACAGGATTTATGGATGGTAATTCCGGACAAGTTAAATATAATGGAGGTAATGAAATAAAAATACCTTCAATAGCCCTTCAGGGACTTGGAGAATATGACAGAGAAAAAGGATATACACAGGGTAGTGTTGTTCTTAAATATCAGACAAAGACAATGACACAGGATAGAGGAAGAAGTTTTCTTATTGATGCTATGGACGTAGACGAAACAAATTTTGTTGCTACTGCAAGTAATGTTATGGGAGAATTTCAGAGAACAAGAGTTACACCGGAAATTGATGCTTATCGTATTTCAAAATTAGCTGAAATTGCTATGGGTGTTGAAGAAGATGCACAAGCTGAATACTCTTATACTATTGATAACAGTACAATTATAAATAAAATCAAAAATGGTATTAAAATTATAAGAGAAAATGGTTTTGATAGTGAACTTGTAATACTTGCTAATTATGATACAACAACAGCTATTGAAGAAGCTGTTTTAGGTAAAATTACATCAGGTACATTCTCACAGGGTGGAATAAATACAAAAGTACCTTTTATTGATGATTGCCCTATTATTTCAGTACCAAAAGCAAGAATGTATTCTGCAATTACACTTAAAGACGGTTCAACAGGTGGTCAGGAAGACGGTGGATATGAAAAAGGTTCTTCTGCTAAAGATATTAACTTTATGATTGTTGCAAGAGAAACTCCTATTGCTGTTACTAAACAGGATAAAATGAGAATATTCTCACCGGAAATTTATCAGAAAGCAAATGCTTGGTCTTTAGATTATCGCCGTTATCACGATATATGGGTTAAAGATAATTGCAAAGGTTCAATATTCGTTAATATAAAAGATGCTAAAGCATAAGGAGTGATTTTATGGCAAATTACAGACTTAAAAGGGACAATGTAGAGAGGGTTACAGATAAGAAATATACAAGGGATAAACTTATATCTCAAGGTTTTCATTTACTTAATGAAGAAATAGAAAAAACACCCTCTACAAATTTAGGAAATGAAGAGGTTGAAAAACTTCCACCTAAAATATTAGAAAATGAAGAACTTGAAAAACTCACAGTTACAGAACTTAAAGAATATGCAATTTTACATAATATAGACTTAGGGGAAGCTATAAAAAAAGCCGATATATTACAAATATTAACCAATAGGAAGTGGTAATATGCTTGAGAAATTAAAAATACTTCTTGGTATTGAAGATAACAGTAAGGACTATGTTTTACAGCTTACTATTGATATTGTAACGGATATGGTGCTTAATTATTGCCATATTAAAGAAATACCCTCCGGTCTTGAAAATATAGTTGTAAGTATGTGTATTGATAAATACAGAGCTGAAAACTATGGACAAGAAAATTCAGAAGGTAAAGTTAAAAGCATATCTGAGGGAGACGTTTCTGTCTCCTTTGGTTCTGCTTTTTCAATATCTGAAAATCCCTCTATGGAGTTTTTAAAAAACTATAAATCACAGCTTAATATATATAGAAAGGTTGTGTGGTAATGTCAATATTTTATGCAATTAAAAAGCATACTGAAAGCCTCTACAACAAAACTTGTAATATATATGAATATGAAACTGTAAGAGATAGTGAAACAGGCATAGACAGTATACAAGAGGTTGAAAAATACAGCAATATACCTTGCAGAATAAGTTATAAAAGCATACCAAACACAACTCAAACAGATACAGGAGCAAGTCTAAGCCAAAGTATAAGCTTATTCTGTTCCCCTGATATTGATATAAAGGCAGGAAGCCGTATTGTTTGTGATAATAAAACTTATAAATGTTCCGGAGAGCCGGCTCGTTATATTTCACATCAAAGAATAGAACTTATACTTGAAAGGGAGTGGGCATAATGGCAAGAAACGGTTTCGATGTAAGAGAACTTGAAAAATTCAGAGATAATCTTGTTGAATTTGAAAATAAACTTGATGTATTTATTTCTGATTGTGCAAAAGAATTAGCAGCAAGACTTTTAAGAGAGGTTATAAAGAGAACTCCAACAATAACAGGGAATTTAAAAAGGAATTGGCAGGTTACAGGAGTTACTAAACAGGGATTTAATTATACCATAATGGTTATAAATCAAACTGAATATGCTATGTATGTTGAATATGGTCACAGACAGACTCCGGGAAGATATGTTCCAGCACTTGGTAAGAAATTAAAAGAAGGTTGGGTTCCGGGTAGATTTATGCTTACTATATCAGCAGAGGAAATACAGAGAAAATCACCACAGATTATTGAGAAATTTATATCACAGAAATTAGGTGAATATCTAAAATGATAAATGATATTGTAAAAGGTATTGCAAAAGCTATAAGAGATGAGTTTGGAAGTGATTATAATATACATACAGAAGAAGTTAAACAGGGACTTAAAGAGCCTTGTTTTTTTATTTCTGTATTAAATCCACAGTATGAGCAATTTTTAGACAAAAGATACATTATAAGTTGTAATTGTATGGTTCAGTATATTACAGAAGGTGGCAGAGAAGAATGTAATGATGTTTCTGAAAGGCTTTTTGATTGTCTTGAAATCATAACTGTATCAGGTGATATTGTAAGAGGTAATAATATATCTTATGAAGTTGTTGACGGTATTTTAAATTTTAATGTAAGCTATAAAATTTATATTTATAAAAATATTGTTGATGAAATAAATATGGAGGAGTTAAAGCAAATAAGGGAGGTTTGAAATGTCTGAAGAAATTAAAAAAGAGGTTGTTTTTAGTAAAGAACAGCTTAAAAATTCAAAATCATTTGAAAAATATAAGGATATAGTTACTGTTGTTATGGCTGATGATGAAAAAATCACAAAGTCAGAATTACAGAAAAGAATTGATAAATTTTTGAAAAAAGAGGTGAAATAAATATGGCTTTAGGTGGCGGAACTTTTTTTACACAAAATAAGGTTTTACCGGGGGCATATATAAATTTTATATCTGCAAATAAAGCCTCTGCAACGCTTTCTGATAGAGGTTATGCAGCTATGGCTATTGAACTTGATTGGGGTGTTGAAAATACTATTTTTGAAGTTACAAACGGTGATTTTCAAAAAAATAGTATGAAATTATTCGGTTATGACTATACAGCACCACAGTTAAAAGGTCTTAGAGATTTATTTTTAAATCTTAAAACTCTTTATCTTTATAGGCTTACAAGCGGTGGTGTAAAAGCAACAAATACATATGCAACAGCTAAGTATTGTGGAATAAGAGGAAATGATTTAAAAGTTGTTATATCAAATAATGTAGAGGAAGAAGAAAAGTTTGATGTTTCACTTTATATTGATGATACAACTCTCTTAGACAAACAGACAGTTTCTCAAATGTCAGAGCTTGTTGACAATGATTATGTTACTTGGAAAAGTGGTGCTTCTCTTTCAGAAACAGCAGGAGAACCTCTTTCAACAGGTACAAATGGCACAGTAAATGGAGTGGCTCATCAAACATTTTTAGATAAAGCCGAAAGTTATTATTTTAATATACTTGGTTGTGTTTCTACTGAAGATGAAATTAAATCACTCTATGTTGCTTATACAAAAAGACTTAGAGATGAAGTTGGGGCAAAATTTCAGCTTGTAGTTCATAATAAAGAGGCTGATTATGAGGGTGTTATAAATGTTATTAACGATGTTGAAGAAAGTCCAGTATCATCACTTGTATATTGGGTAACGGGTGCAGAAGCAAGTTGTGCTGTAAATGCTTCATTACTCAATAAAAAATATGATGGTGAATTTACTGTAAAAGCAGACTATACACAGTCACAGCTTGAAGGATTTATTAATAAAGGTAAGTTTGCTTTCCATAATGTAGGTAATGATGTAAGAGTGCTTTCTGATATAAATACACTTTTAACTGTATCAGACACAAAAGGTGATATATTTAAGGAAAATCAGACTATCAGAGTTTGTGACCAGATTGCTAATGATATAGCAAATATATTTAATACTAGATATTTAGGAGTTGTGCCTAATGATGCAAATGGTCGCATAAGCCTTTGGAATGATATTGTTAAACATCATCAGCAGCTACAGGATATACGAGCAATAGAAAACTTTACATCTGAAGATATAACTGTTGCTCAAGGTGATACTAAAAAAGCAGTTGTTGTATATGATAAAGTTACTGTTGTAAATGCTATGGCACAACTTTATATGACAGTTGAAATAGCTTAAAGGGGGTGTTTATGTGAGTAATAATGTTACTATGAAGGCGAAAGACGCTTTATCAGCAAAAGCTGCTAAATGTTTTGTTACAATAGATGGTAATAGATATAATTTTATGCAGGCTATTAATCTTGAGGCTAAAATAGAAAAAATAAAAACTGAAATTCCTATTTTAGGCAGGTCGTCAAAAGGAAATAAAGCTAATGGAACTAAAGGTACAGGAAAAGCTACTTTTTATTACAATACATCAATATTTAGAAAACTCCTCTACAAATATAAAGAAACCGGAGAGGATATTTATTTTGATATTCAGATTACAAATGAAGATGCTACATCAGCAGCAGGCAGACAGACTATAATTTTAAAAGATTGTAATATAGATAGTGGAATAATTGCTAAGTTTGACGCTGACGGAGAAACTCTTGATGAAGAAATGGATTTCACTTTTGAGGATTGGGAAATTCCTGAAGAGTTCGCTATGCTTGAGGGTATGGTATAATACTTCACAAATATTGAAACAATACCTCTTTTGATTTATAATTGAAATAAATTTATAAATTGAAAGGGGTATTATATTATGAGTAATTTTTGTGGTAAGTGTGGCAAAAAGTTAGAAGCTGATGAAAATTTCTGTAAAAACTGTGGTACTGCAACTGGAAACAATGGATTTGTGAATGAAGATAATATTTTCAATCAAATTCAAAAACCAAATAAAAAGAAGTCAGGGTGTTTAATTGTAATTATAATATGTTTTATTATAGGATTTATTATTGCTATTGCTTCTATTGGAAATTCTAATAAATCAGGCAAAGTAGATGATGCCTTTATTAAATCAATGAATACTACACTTGGAACTGATTGTAGATTTACAATTTCAGACCATAGTATTTATTTTGAAGAAAGTTTACAAGAATATATAGGGAAAGGCAGTTTTACAACACTTAATACAGGTGACTTAAAATATACTTATAATTTTAGAGCATATATTAAAGATAATACTATAAATTTTGGAAAAGTAGATGTATATGACCCTTATGGAAATCATATAGTTGATCATTGGGATGAAGAAGGAGAAACAGAGTATTATAATAGCATTGAACAATAAACAATTAATTTAAAATATTTCAAACACTCACTTTTGTGGGTGTTTTTTAGTGGGGAAAGGAGAATTTATATGTCAAAATTATCATTATTTTTAAAGAAAAACAAAAAACAGAGAGAAAATGTAAAATATGTAGCAACAAAATCACTTTGTGATGAAAATGGAAATCCTCTTGAATGGACTATAAAACCATTAACAACATCAGAAAGTGAAGACATAAGAGAAAGTTGTACAAGAGAAATCCCAATACAGGGTAAACCTAATATGTTTAGGACTACTTTTAATAACAGAAAATACATAGCAAAATTAATTGCTTCTTCTGTGGTAGAACCTAATTTATATGATAAAGAATTACAGGACAGTTATGGAGTTATGACACCAGAGGAGCTTATTGTTCAGATGATTGATGACCCAAATGAGTATAATAATTTTGTTGAGTTCATAACTAATAATATTGGAAGTAATAATATTAATGAGGAAATAGAAGAAGCAAAAAACTAATTGATGAGGGTGGCACTTCCTGTTATGCCTATTACTGTTTTTTAGAGTTTGGAATGTTACCCTCTACATTCATTAATTTAGATATACAAGAAAAAGCCTTTATTATTGCTTGTATTGATAAAAAAATAGAGGCTGAAAAAGAGAAAGAAAAGGAATTAAAAAATAAAAAGAGGTAGGTGGTTAAATGGCATCTATTAATGCAATAATAAATTTAACTGATAGAATGACAAGACCAATACAAAATATAATCGGTTCTGTTAATAGCCTTATATCTGTAACTGAAAGAGTAGCCACCTCTATGGATAATGCTTTTGATGTACATACATTTGATGATACAAGAAGAAGTTTAGACCAAGCACAAAGAGAAATAGAAGAAATTATTAATAGTACAAACAGAGCAAATCAAAGTCAGAGGAATTATAATAATGAAGTTAGAAATGGTGTATCTTCAACAAATAATCTTTTGAATAATATAAAAGGTATAGTTGGAGCATATTTAGGAATACAAGGTGTTAAATCTCTTTTTAATGCTTCAGATAATTTTTCAAATACTACTACAAGACTTAAAATGATAGTAGATGACGGTGGTTCTGTTGAGGAATTACAAGATAAGATATTTGCTTCTGCACAAGCTTCAAGAGCACTTTATAGTCAAACGGCAGATGTTGTTGCAAAACTTGCTTTAAGAGCTGGTGATGCATTTACAAATAATGATGAAACTATAAAGTTTGCAGAAAATCTTAATAAATTATTTGTAATAGCCGGAGCTTCTCAGACAGAAACATATTCAGCAACATTACAGCTTACACAGGCTCTTGGTTCTGGAGTGTTAAGAGGAGAAGAATTAAATGCTGTATTTGAAGCTGCACCTAATGTTATACAAAAAATAGCAGATTATTTGGACGAGCCTATTGGAAAAATAAGAACATTAGCTTCTGAAGGTCAGATTACAGCCGATATTGTTAAAAATGCAATGTTAAGTGCTACTGATGAGATAAATACTCAATTTAATGATATGCCTATGACTTGGGGACAGGTTTGGATTGGAATTGTAAATAAAGTTTTGTATGCATCTCAACCGCTATTAAATTTTATAAGTTTTTTAGCTAAGAATTGGTCTGTTATACAGCCTATTGTTTTAGGTATAGCTTCTGCGGTAGGTTACTATACATTAGCATTGCTAGCCAATTCAGCAGCACAAGGGTTATCAAATACTATGATGGCTATTTCAAATGTACAAGCACTTATTAAGGCTAAAGCAATACTTGCTAATGTAAATGCTCAATGGCTTGCTGTAAATGCAGAATATGCTTTGACTGTTGCAACAGCACAAGCAACAGTTGCACAATCTTCATTTAATATGGCATTAATGGCTTGTCCTATTACTTGGATTATATTAGCTATTATATTATTAATAACTATTATATTTACAGCTGTTGCAGCTTATAATAAATTTACAAATTCATCTGTTTCAGCAACAGGAATAATTGGTGGAGCTTTTGGTGTTATGGTAGCCTTTATAGGAAATAAAATAATATTATTATGGAATGTATTTGCAGACTTTGCAAACTTTATAGGTAATTTTCTTAATGACCCTGTTGCAGCTGTTAAGATTTTATTTTTGGATATGACACAAACTGTAATAGGATATATTCAAAATATGATAAGAGGTATTGAAGATTTAATAAATAAAATTCCGGGAGTACAAGTTGATATTACTTCTGGAGTAGATAATTATCTTGAAGGGATTAGGAATACTGTTAAACAAATAAAAGATGAATCTGGGTGGAAAGAGTATGTATCTAAAAAAGATTATATAGATTTTGGAGCAGCAGCCTCTAAAGGATATGATATAGGTGCAAGTATAGGAGAAAGAGTAAGTGATTTCTTTGGTGGTGGAGAAAAAAATATACCTTTTGACCCAAGTGGATATGGAAATATACCAAGCATAGCAGAAGATACTAATAAAATAGCAGGTAACACATCTGATATAGCTGATGAAGTGGCAACAACAAATGAAAATATGGAATATCTTAGAAAAATGGCTGAAAGAGATGTTGTAATGCGTTATGTTACACCAAGTATAAATATTGATATGTCGGGAATGAGTAACAATATTAAAAACGGTATGGATATTGATGGAGTTATTGACCATATAGTAAGAAAGACAAGCGAAGCTGCTGAAGGAATGGTAGAGGGGGTGTAATAAATGGCATACAGATTTTATTTAGATAATATACTTATACCTGTTACTCCTCAAAGCCTTGAAATTAAAATTAAGAACCAAAATAAAACCGTAACACTCATAAATGATACAGAATATAACTTTCTTAAAGGTGCAGGACTTACTGAAATAAGTTTTGATATACTTTTACCAGCTGTTAAATATCCTTTTGCTGTGTATGAAAATGGTTTTAAAAATCAAAAGTATTATCTTGATGAACTGGAAAGGCTAAAGGTTAGAAAAAAGCCATTTAGATTTTATGTAAGTCGTGAATTACCTAACGGTATAGGCTTATATGATACTGATATGAATGTAAGCCTTGAAGACTACACGATAAAAGAAAGTGCTGACAATGGTTTTGATTTGACTGTAAGTATAAATTTAAAAGAGTATGCACCTATTACAACAAAAACTGATATAAATATATCATCTGATGGAACAGCAACAGAGGAAAAAACAAGAGTAGAAAGTTCTCAAGCACCAACACCACAAAATGAAAGCTATACAGTTAAAAAAGGTGATACCCTTTGGGCATTAGCAAAATATTATTATGGTGATGGAAGTAAATATAAACTTATAGCCTCTGCTAATCCACAAATAACAAACCCCAATCTCATTTATGTTGGTCAAGTTTTGGTTATACCTAAGGAGTGATTATTATTGAATGATTTGAATATTAAATTAATAATTGAAAATCCTGATACAGGGAAAGTATATGCTCCATTGGTTGAGGAAGGTATAAAATGGACAACAGACAGAGAAGGAACAGCAGGAAGTCTTGAGTTTTCAGTAATAAAAGATAATATTATAAATTTTCAAGAGGGAAACAGAGTTGAACTGTATGTTAATGATACACCTGTATTTTTAGGCTTTGTATTTAAAAAATCAAGGACAAAAGACGGTATTATATCAGTAAAAGCCTATGACCAGTTAAGATATTTTAAAAATAAAGATACTTATATTTATGAAAATATGACAGCATCACAGCTTTTAAAAATGATAGCAGGAGATTTCAGCCTCTTTACAGGTGATATAACTGATACAAAATATGTTATACCAAGTTGTATAGAGGACAATACTTCTTTGTTTGACATTATTAAAAATGCCCTTGATACAACACTTTTAAATACAAAAGAAATGTATGTATTATATGATGATTTTGGAAAGCTAGCACTAAAAAATATAGGTGATATGAGAGTTCCTATAAAAATTGATGAGAATATAGCAGAGGATTTTGACTATGAAACATCTATTGATAGTGAAACATACAATAAAATAAAACTTCTTTATGAAGATGATGAAACTAAGAAAATGGAAGTATTTACAGCAAAAAGTGACCATACAATAAAACGATGGGGAGTTTTACAATACTTTGAGAAAATTGATAATCGTGATAATGGTGCAATTATGGCAGAATCACTTTTAAAACTTTATAACAATAAAACACGTTCTTTATCTATAAATGGAATAATTGGAGATTTAAGAGTAAGGGCAGGAAGTCAAATTCCTGTTTTTTTAAATTTAGGTGATATTATATCTAATAATTGGCTTATTGTTGAAAAATGCACTCACACATTTAAACAGAATGAACACACTATGGATATTGAATTAAAAGGAGGGGAATATATTGCTTAATTCAAGTGATTTTGTAAAGGTTATTAAAAAATCAGCTATTGAAGCTGTAAACAATTCAAAGCCAGCTGATATATTTTATGGTACTGTTCAAAGTATATCTCCTCTTACTATATTCATTGACCAAAAACTTATATTATCAGAGAATTTTTTGATTATACCTGAAAGTCTAACTGATTATGAAACAGAAATATCATTTGATGACCCTTCTATTAAACAAGTATTTACTACTTGGGATATGGAAGAAACTTCTGAAAGTACACCTTCAAAAATATCATTTAAAGAGAAAATAAAACATAAAATTACTGTTTATAACAGTCTTAAAGCAGGGGAAACAGTTATACTTTTACGTCAGCAAGGTGGACAAAAATATATGGTTTTGGATAGGGCGGTGACATTATGATACCAGAGGGACTTAATGTAAATCCAATAAAAACAGTTATACAGCCTAATTTGCAACACAAAATGGATATTGAAAAAAGTATTATAGTTGGAAAATGTGATAATAAAGAGGCTTTAAAGCAGACTATATATAAAATACTTTCAACTGAAAGATATGAAAATGTTATATATTCAAGAAATTATGGTGTTGAGTTTAAAGATATTTTCGGTCAGCCTGTAACAACAGTTTTGCCTATTATTGAAAGTCGTATAAAAGAAGCATTAATTCAAGATGATAGAATAAATTCTGTTGATAACTTTGTATTTGACACAAGTAAAAAGCATATTGTATCGGTTAGTTTTATAGTTCATTCAATAATTGGAGATATTGAAATTTCAAAGGAGGTGGCTGTATAAATGTTTGAAAATATGACCTATGAAAATATATTGAAAAATGCCCTTGATAAAGTTCCTTCAAGTTTTGATAAAAGAGAAGGCTCTGTAATATATGATGCATTAGCTCCGGCTGTTGCTGAAATTGCACAGCTTTATATTGACCTTGATTTTATACTTAAACAGACTTTCGCAGATACAGCAGACAGAGAGTATCTTATTATGAGAGCAAATGAAAGAGGGATTAAGCCTTATAGTGCAACATTTGCTGTTGGAAAAGGTGTTTTTAATATACCTGTTCCTATTGGTTCAAGGTTTAGTATTGATATTTATAACTATACTGTGACAGAGATTATATCCGAAAATACTTATAAAATGGTTTGTGAAACAGCAGGAAGTTCACCTAATGGATATACAGGACAGCTTATTCCTGTGGAATATATAAAAGGTCTTACATCAGCTTTTCTTACTGAAATACTTGTTTTTGGTGAAGATGAAGAAGATACTGAAAGTTTCAGAAAGCGTTATTTAAGTAGCTTTAATTCTCAAGCATTTGGGGGTAATATTCAGGATTATAAAAATAAAACAAATAGTATACAGGGGGTTGGTGGTGTTAAAGTATATCCTGTGTGGAATGGTGGAGGAACTGTAAAACTTGTTATTATATCAAGTGAATATACAGCTCCGACAGATGAACTTATACAGAATGTTCAGACAATAATTGACCCTATCCAAAATCAAGGTAAAGGACTTGGAATTGCACCAATAGGACATATTGTAACTGTTGAAGGAGTAACTGAAACAACTGTAAATATAACTACTCAAATAACTTATACAGAAGGTTGGAGTTTTGAAGATATAAAAGAGGCTGTCAATAATATAATTGATAGCTATTTTAATGAGCTTAACAGTAATTGGCAAGATTTGAATAATATTATTGTGAGAATAAGTCAGCTTGAAAGTAGACTTTGTACTGGTATACTAAAATTGCAACACATTGTTCGAATAATATGATATATTAAT
>DXZA01000093.1 GCA_019415525.1 Tyzzerella sp.
TTCACTCAATTAATGAATTAAAACTTATTCTCAATGACAAAAGTTATGTTCTTGAACACTATCTTTCAATGTTTTTTCACTTGATAAAGCAAATGGATTTTACATATTTACAAGAAAAAATCCATTTGCTATTCAAAAAATCTGTTGAGAATTCTTTGAACTTAGAAGAAAAAAATCTTAAAATTCATTATCAAGAACCTGAAACAAATGAAAATCTTTTAATATTATCTATGGCAGACTCTATTATTGAGCAATCACTTTCTGATTTTACAACTGAATTTTACTATCATTGTTGCAAGGAAGTTGATGTAATAGAGTTTCAAGAAACAGAAAATAAACTTATAAATCTTATCGACGAACAAAAATTTGAAGCATTTCAGTTAATGCTCATTCAAAATTTTATTGCAACTTCTTTTACTTAATTCTTTTTACAAGTTGTAATAAAAGAATTGGGTCTAGTTCTTACTGCTCGTGATATTGAAACTGACAATGAAATACTTATACTATTTTTGAAAAATTTATAATATTTTTATATTAAACAAGGCGAACCTTTTTAGGCTCGCCTTGTAAATTTATATTGTTTTTTCTTGTTTTATCTGTATATTGGTTGTGTCATTAACTACTTCATTTTCTTTTTTACTTACAACCTCATCTTCTTTAAACTCTTTTTTTGCTTTTGGCTTCACATACTCTTCATATTCCTCAATAAATTCTCTAACATCAACAGGCACAAGTTTTTTATATAATCTTACCAATGTATCCTCAAGTTCCTGTTCTAATGATACTTCTTTTTTGAATTCATATCTTTTTAATACTTGATATTTATTTTTATAAAACTTAATTTATATAACAGTTTGTTTAATATTTTTACTACAATTATTATACTTTTCTTTTATACAAGTTAAGACTAGTATAACAATCTTATTTATATATTTATTCAAATTTTTTGCTAAATAGAAACATAACAACTGCATAAAAACACATAAATATAGGTAAGATAGTAAATGATACCTTATAGCCTAAATAACTTGTAATATTACCAAATAAATAATTAAACATTATATCTGCTATTGAAGCTATACTTATTACTAATCCAGATATTGACATAGCTATATCTTTAGACCAAAGTTTTGATATTGACATAACAAGTGTTGGATATATTATAGAAAATAAAAGTCCACTTAAAGAAAATATAACAAGTGTACTTTTTCCTCCAATAACACCTATTAAAAATAAAATAGCTGCTGAAATAGAGAAATATCTTAAGGATTTAAATATACCTAGCTTATCAATTATAAATCCAAATATAAATCTACCTATAGTAATTCCTCCAAAAAATATAGCTATATAATTAGAAATAATACCACTATCCATATTAAGACCATTTGTTCCATAAATAACAGCCCAATTTAACACACCATGTTCAGCTATAAAATAACATCCCATCATAAATGTTAATATAAGAAATTTTGATGTAAAAACTTCTTTTTTTATATTAAATTTTATTTTTTTTTCTGATTTATTTTTACCAAAATCACAAAATGCCACAATTATAAATGAAATAATTCCTATTATAATAAGTCCCCAATTAATGCTATGCCAATTATCAAAATTTTTTGCCCAATTTCCTATAATACTTTGACTAAAACTTGTACCTATACCTTGCACAAAAAATAAACAATTAACAAAAAATGCAGGTGATGTTTTAAACACAGATGGTGTTACAATATTTATTGTAGTATTTAACAATGTAGATGTACCCATAATAAAAAACATTCCTATTAAAATACATATATAATTATCCGTAAAAGCAAATAAAGTTTGAGCTGATAACCATATAATTATAAATATTTGAAACGCTATTTTTTTATTTATTCTATCTATTATGTATCCACCAAATCCAAGAAATATTAAATTACCTACATAACTTATAGATATAATTTGCGAAAGTTCATTAGAACTTAAAGAAAAATGCTCTGAAAATATTACAGAAAATATTCCTCTCATTGCATCTCCCGCTCCAAGACCAATCATTAGTATCGCAAAAGCAATAAAACATTTTTTAATATTATTCATAACTTATCCTCATACTAAAAACAAAAGGAAAGCCTTTTGCTTTCCTTTTATAAATTATTTATTTTTCCCAATCATTTTCATGTAAATTTGTATAGATATAAACTAAAGCTGACACAGAACATATAATAAACATAATTACTGAAAGTGCTGCTGCTCTTTCATAATTAAGATATTTATTGAACTGGTCAAATAATGCTATACCTAACATTTTAGGACTATTTCCACCCATAAGATATGGTGTTGTAAAAGCTCCAACATTACTCATAAAGACAAAAGTTCCTGCAATAACAACATCTTTTACAGATAATGGAAGTATCATTTTTACAAATGTTTTTAATTTTCCAGCACCAACGTCATAAGATGCTTCAATTATAGAATCTGGTATTGTTCCTAATCCAGCAGTTATAAGAAGTGCTGCAAACGGAATATTAAACCATAAATTCATAATTATTAAACCACTTGCATGATACATAAGACCAAGTTCTACTTCCATACCAAATAACATAGCTATTCTGTTTATTACACCTGAATCTCTTATTATTGTTATCATAGCATATACAGCACAAAGACTTGGTACGAATCTTGGTAATAAATATAAATTACCTATTAATCTTGATATTGGTGATTTTACAAATCTTAAATACAGACTTAATAAGTATGCAAATACAATAGCTATTATTACAGTAGCAAATACAACACCTAATGTATACATTAAGTTTTTAAATTGTGCTGGCTCTGTAAAAAAATATGTATAGTTACTTAATGTAAAAGTTCCTGTAGAAGAATCTGTAAAACTTTTTATAACAGCGGAAATGATAGGATATGCAACAACAAGCATAACTATTATAAATGCTGGCAGTACAAATCCATAAGCCATTAAACGCTCTTTTAAGGTCTTACTCATATTATCTCTCCATCCATTAGTTTAAAGTACTTATTTCATTATCCCAACGTTCATTAAATGATGTACTAAGGTCACCGATTGATAATGTACGGAATTTTGAAACATCAAGATTTTCAAGATCCTCAAAACCTGTCATATCCATATTTGTTGTTTCAATTAATGGAATTGCTGCCATATCTTCTACAAGAAGAGTCTGAACTTCTTCACTAAGCATAAAGTTTATAAAATCATATGCTTCATCTTGATTTGAACCAAAAGTTGGAATTGCAAGAGACTGAACACTACCAGAAAAACTTGGTTCTATTGTTGTAATTTTTATATTCTCATTAAGAGTACCTGCAGCTCTTTGTGAAAGAACCATATCTGCCCAGTTTGGACACATATCGATTTCACCTTGATTTAATAAATCAAGTGTACCTTGATTTTTATTTGGATAAACAACACTACCACCTGATTGATACATATATGGATGTAATTCTTCAAGGAATTTAAATCCTTCATCCCATTCTTCTATCCATTTTTCATCATCGCTCATAGCAGCTTCTTCATCATCAATAAAGTTATAAACTGATGTACGAGCAAATGAATCTCCTGCACCACCTGTACCAGGTGCATTATAAGCAAATCTACCTGGATTTTCTTTAATCCATTCAACTAACTCGTCCATTGTTTTTGGAGGTTCAGGCACAGTTTCACTATTATAAGCAAGTATTACTGTTGTTCCACGATATGGCTGTACATAATCTGTTGCAGTTGCACTTTTAGCTTCAACTGTTTCTGCATTTGGAATTTTTGAAGAATCAATTTTAACAAAAGCTTCTTCTCCTACCTGTGATACAAGTTTTGAAACATCATCACCACTAAGGTCTATAAGGTCATAATTAGTATTTGTTTTCCCAGCTTTATAAGCTGCTGCCACCATATCTGTAAGTGTTTGTGTACCAGTACCTGACATAAGGAACTGTAATTCAGCTTTTGTTTCATGACTTTCATTATAAAGTTCTATAATCTTTTCATAACTTTGTCTTACATTATCTGAACCTGTTGCCCATATTGTAATTGTATTATCATCTTCTGAAGATGCATTTGCTGAACCACCACATGCTGCTAACGAAACAGCTATAATACATGCTGTTATACAAGCTAATAATCTTTTAAATTTCATGTTTTTAATCTCCTTTAATAATTAATATATATGATATTTTTCAAAGTATAAACCTACTTCTTCATCTACATTTAATTCAGATGCTATTTCTCTTGATACAAAACATTTAACAACATCTTCTTTACATTGAACTGTAACAGAAACATAATGTCCAAGAACCATTATTGTTCTAACTTTTCCTGTTATATTAGCATTCTCTGTACTTTTCATTACCATTATGTCTTCTGGTCTTACTGCATATTCTTTATTATCAATATGTATAAAGTTCATTTCTCCAATAAATGAAGCAACAAATCTACTTGCAGGTTTATCATAAATTTCTGTTGGTGTACCAATTTGCTCAAACTTACCTTTATTCATTACAACTATCCTATGAGAAAGAGCCATAGCTTCTTCTTGATCATGTGTAACAAATATTACTGTTATACCTAAATCACTTTGTATTTTTTTTAGTTCTTCTCTCATTTGTTGACGTATTTTAGCATCAAGAGCACTAAATGGTTCATCTAATAAAAGTACACTTGGTTCAAGAAGAAGACTTCTTGCAATAGCAATTCTTTGCTGCTGCCCACCTGATAACTGACTTGGATATTTTTTTTCACATCCTAGCATTGAAACAAGTCTTAATATTTTTTCAATATTTGTTTTTATTGTGTCTTTTGGTACTTTTCTAAGTTCTAGACCAAATGCAAGATTTTCGTAAATTGTCATATGTGGCCAAAGATTATAACTTTGGAAAACCATTGCAGTAGGTCTTTTCTCTGGTGGAAGATTTGCTATACTTTGTCCATCTATTGTAATGTCTCCACCTGTAATATCATTAAATCCACCAATAGCTCTAAGTATTGTTGTTTTACCACAACCAGAAGGTCCAAGAAATGTTACTATCTCTCCTTCATATACATCAAGATTTATATGGTTAACTCCATCTCCGTTTCCATATAACTTACTCATTTCACTAATTTTCAGTTTAATTTTTTCCATATTATAACTTACTCACTTTCTATATATTACTTCATTTTAAATCCACCAGAAATTGCTTCAGGTCCTATATATTTTCTAAGAGCAAATATAAGTATTGCAGACGGTATAATAAGCAATAATGCAAATACTGCCCCTGCTTGACCTGGATAATCAAGTATTATTCCATACATTTCAACAGGCATTGTTTTTATAGTTGCTAATCCTACAAGTAAAGTTCCTTGTGCTTCTTCCATACTTCCTAAAAATGTATATAATGTAGCAACTGCTATACCCGGCATCGCAAGAGGAAATGTAACTTTAAAGAATGTTTTTATAGGACTTGCTCCAACATCTCTTGCAGCCTCCTCTTGTTGTTTATGAATAGATCTAAAAGCATTTGATGGAATCCACACCATAAACATCATGCTATTTATAAGGTGTACAATAACAACTCCGGCTAATGTACCCATAAGATTATATTTATAGAATAATATGGCTATGGAAGTATAAATACCAAGTTTTGGGAACGCATTAGTAAGAAGAAAAGAGAACATAAATAATTTTCTTCCAGGAAATTTAAATCTTGCTAACGCATATGCTGCTGGTATACATACAATCATTGAAATAATTGTTGTTATTATGGCAACTAAAAATGATTGTATCATTGATGATACAAGTGATTCTTGTGAAAATACAAATTGCCACCACTTTATACCCCATTCTTGTGGAAGTATAGCAGGAACTTCATATTCATTTGCAAACGCAAGCATTCCCATATTTAATAATGGTCCATAAAAAAATAATATAAATACTGCAAATATTATGAATTCCCAAAAACATTTCTTCCCAACAGCATGATAATATCTTTTGGGATTTAAGTACTTTAACATTTTTTCTCCTTTCAGTTATTACAACTATCAATTATTTTTCTTACAAGTAAAGGTGCTCTACTTGTAATATTAAAAACATTAAATGATGATATTTTTTTTATATCTTCTTCTTCTGTAACTGTCCAAGCTGATATTTTTATATCATATTCATTACATAAATCAACGAATTTATCATTACATATTCTAAAATTAATATTTATTATATTACAGCCATAATCTTTACACTTTTCTAATACATATCTTATTGTATTTTCTTCAAGAAGTTTATTATTTTCTAAGTTATAATAAAAATCTTTTTTTATCTCCTCAGCATTTATATATACTTTAACCTCTTTCATAAATTCAGGCCATTTATCTTTTTTATATGTTGTTACAGAACCTGAAAAAATAATTCTTTCAAGATTTATACCACATTTTATTGCAGTTTCTACAACATCTTGTTCAAGGTTATATTCCTTAATATCACAGTTAATAGCTACATCATATTTTGCTATTTCAATGAATGCATCATATAATGTTACTAAATTTTCTTCAATTGAAGTATCATGTGTTAATACAAGAATTCCTTGATTATTTCTTCTTATATCTATTTCAATAGCATCTACATTTAATGAAAGTGCATGTTTTATAAATTCCATTGAGTTCATAGGTGTTCCATCACAACCAGAATGTGCTGTTATTTCCATTTTCATATCCTCCTTTCCTTAATATATTTTAAAAATAAAATGTAAAATAAATATTATTATATTTTTAATTAATGTAAAATTTTTAGTTATATATTTCTTGAATATAGTTGTACACATCTTCTCTATCTCCAGTGAATGGACCACTTTTTTCCATTTTAAGTGATACTAAAGCTGTTGCAAAATTAAGAGAATTCTGTATATCATTTGCAAGTCTTTCTGTTATATATCCAGCAAATGTTGTATCTCCTCTACCTGTTCTACCAGATAAATTTCTTGATTTTATAGGACATCTATAAATTTTGATACCATCATATACAATAACTTCTGTATTATGTGTAATTAAAATTTCTTTTGCACCCCAGCTATGAAGTATTTTTGCAGCTTCTTCCCTATCATTAGTTCCTGTAAGTATTTCGGCTTCAGCTGCATCTGTTTTTAAAAAATCTATATATGGAAGATATTTTTTCTTATTTTCCCAATCATGAAACTTCATTGACTTATCTTCTTCAACATGTCTAAGTAAACACTGAACATCAACTGCAACTAATCCTTTTTTGGAAGCTTCTATAAACATATCTTCATCAAAATCACCATATACAAGACCTGCAAAATGATATATTTTTGTATCTATACTAGGGATTTCATCAAATGTAAATCCTTCACATTTTCCTATTGATGTACACTCTCTACGCTCTTTATCTTCAGTAAAATATTTATTTCTTATAGAACATGTTTCTTTTGATTCTTTATAATATAAATCAACACCACTATCTTTATAAACATCATATATATTACATTGTTCTTTGTTGAATTTTGTAAACACAGCACATTTATGACCACACTTTGATGCTGCAAAACCTGAATATACAACAGCACCTCCTACATTTTCTATTACAGTATCTTTGTAATCAATATTAATATCCAATGATACTGGACCTACAACAAGTACATCATATTGCATATCTATTTATCCGTCCTTCCTAAAATTTTAAGTAAAACTATAACTAACTTAACGTTAGCAATATTATCATCTTAATTATGCATATTCAATCACTTTAACAAACTATTAAAATATATTTAACAATGCATAAATATTAAATTAACAACCTAATTTATTGATAAAACATCTATATATCTGTAATATTTATAGA
>DXZA01000094.1 GCA_019415525.1 Tyzzerella sp.
TAAATGGGGTGATTAAATGAATGATATTGAAATAAGTGGTTTAATTAAGGAATGGATTACTCATAAAATTAATAATCCTAAATATAAAATTGAAGAATTTATTTTAGATAAATATATAGATATTAAAAAATCTTCAACAGACAATATTGAAGAATTAAAAAAATCATTTTTAAAACGTATAGATATTTGGAAAGAAAATAGTTATGATTTTGAAGAGTTTGTAGGTAAACAAAATTTATATATATCAGCATCACAAGAACAAAGTTCTGAAATGTTGGATAATGTAATTAATGAATTAGATATGGATATTAAAGAACAGTATCATTATATGTCAAATATAAAAATGTTGATTTATTCAAGTATGGTAGAGAAATTAGATGACTCTTTAAAATCTGAAATAAGTAATATATTAGAAGAAAACTATAATAATGAGTGGGAAATGGCTGATGAAGGGGTTTCCAAAAAAGAATTACAAGATATGTTTTCTGAAACATCGTATTTACTTAGCTATATTGGAGTTGATTATAGTTCCCAAACCAGAAAAATTCTTGCAGAAATAGGAGTTGGTCATTCGGCATATTTTGAAAATAAAATTTCAGGAGAATACAGAAATGATATTTGTATTTTAACAAATTTTATTGTTTCAGAAATGGTTTTAAATGATGAAAAATTTGAATGTACTGAATATGAAAAAAGAGATATTGTTGAAAAAGTAATTCCTGTTTGTGTATCATCTATGTCAATGGCTGAAAATGAAACTGATGACAATAATTATATAAAAATTGCAATTACATATTTAAGCAATATATTTTCTAATAGAAGAATTAATTTTTTGGTTAAAGCTATGTTAGTTTTAGTATCAGTTAAAATATTTATAAATATAATAAAACTAATTATTTTAGGTCAAGTTATTTGTCTTACCATAGGAAATATTTGGAGAAGTTGTAATTCTGTATTTAATTCAAGAGATATTAGTGTAAATAAATTATTTAATAAATTTATACTAAGAAAAAATGTTATAAATACAGAAGAATTAAATTATAACAATTTAGATACAATGGTTTTGTGTCAGACAGAAGAAAAATATGATATTGAATAAGGAGCATTAAATAAATGTACAATAAACCATTAATGTTTACAGTAGGTATGCTTGCTGATATGACAGGAGGAAATAAACAATATCTTAGTAAAAAGGTTAAAGAGCTTATATATAATTCTGAAATTAATATGCAAGCAGAATTAAAATCAAATAGAGAAGGATATAGAATTCCAGAAAGTGAAGTTATCAGATGTTTTGATAAGATTACAAAAGAACAAATTGATGAATATAAAAGAAAGTATTATGCTATGGATACAAGTCCTAAAGTTCGTAAGTTAAATGAACAAAAAGAACAATCCGAAAATTTTTTCTTACAGAAAGAAAACGAAATTTTAACTGAATGGAAAATTCGCTTGGCTAGTGCAACTCAAGAAGAAAAAAATAGTCCCCAAATGTATGAATATCTTGAACAAGAATTAAATAAAATTCAACTTTTAAAAGAAGCTAAACTTAAAGAATATGTTATGTTAGAAATGTTTATTGAAAACTGCGATAAGATGATTGATAGTATACAAAATAAACTTAAAAATAAAAACTAATAATAAATAATAAAAAAGGGGGAGTAATATTATGATTAAATTATTAATTACAGGTGGAAAAAGTAGCGGAAAAACAGTAGCGGCTTGTTGTGCATACAGACAATTATCTAAAGCTAAGTTTGAAGATAACAATATGGGTGATTTTGGTATAATTGTCAGAGAAGGAGTCGATGTAACAGAATTAACAAATATGTATAATGGAATGTTAGATAATAAACTTCCTGAGGGTAGTATAGAAAATCATATATATGATTTAATACTTACAAGAAAAATGAAAAATATATGTAATTTTCTTTGGTTAGACTATATGGGAAATATGACAACAGATTTTGAAAGTTCTGATATTCCTGAAGATGAACTTAATGTATTTGATGAATTTTTAAATGAAGCTGCAATTTTAGCATTTATTATTCCTGGAAATGTATTAGATGATTTTATTCATGTAATTGATAAGGATAATGGTATGCAAAATATAGAAAGAGCAAAACTTACAAATGCTATTGGCGAAAAAATAGGACAAGTTATAACACTTGTAAATAGAGCTAATGAATTAAACCTTAAAAAATATGGAAAAGAAGATAATAGACCTATAATATTTTATGTTACAAAATCTGATAAAGTTAAATGTGATGATTCTAAAAAAATGGATTATTTGTATAAATTACTTGATGGATATAATTTACTTATAGAAGAACGTAAAATATTAGGCTGTCATTCTACTATTGGTAAAAATTTAGTATTAGATGAAAAAACAAATGAAATTATTAAAGGATTTGACCCAGTAGGCTTTGAAATTCCTGTTATGCTTACTGTTGGATATGCTTTATCTGAAGAAGGAAGAATATGGCAACAAAATGAAGCTGGTAAAATAGATGTACGAATTTCAGAACTGAATAATATTTTATTTAAACAAAAATCAAGTGAAGAAAAAATTAAGAAAAATCCTTTAAAAAGATTAGCCGGAATATTAGGTCGCAGTAAAAATTTAACTGAAATTAATTATGATATTATTAATACTCAAAATAATATTAAAGAAGCTGAAAAAGATAAAACTAACTTGTTAAATAGTAATAGTTTATGTCAAAATTCAAATGCTATTTTAGAATATTTACAAAGTAAAAACTATGAAATTCTTTATGTTAATGAAAAAGGTGAAAGATGTAATTTATCTGAATTTTTTAAATGATTATAAAATATTTTAAATACTATTATATTTGTATTTATAAGGGGTTGTAATAATGGCAGTATATGGTTGGATACGCTCTAACTTAAATACAGAAGGAGATAAAGGAGATTATTTAGTTAGATTTTGCAGTTCTGAATTAAAAGAATATAAAGATATTTTGTGGAAACTATCAAATAGAATGTTATCTACTCAAAACAGAAAATTAGATGAATATAAAGAAAAACAAAGAACGTGGTTTGCTGGTTATTTAGATAAAGAACAAAGTATTTATGCAATAGCACTAAGTGGAAAACAAGAGGATATATTAAATATTGAGTATTCAAAAAGAGAAGAAACTCGTGGATTGTATAGTGTATTGGTTTTAGCTTTTACAGATGAAGATGCAAAAAAAGTATATATAAAAAATGATAATATATTTAAACCTTTAAAAGATATACTTATAGAAATTATCAATAATAAAGATATATCTAATAGAGCCATAGAGCAAGATTTTTCAGATTATGTAGAACTAATGAATTCAAATGGTGACTATGATAATTATAATATAATGCAATCATCAGAAGATTTAGATTTAAAATTATGGAATTTAAGTCATAAAAGAAATGTTATAACAGGAGTATTAACCAAATCTGACGGCATAAAACTTTTTTCATTATTTCCAGATGCAATTATTACAGTAGCAGAAAATATTCCTTCCCAAAAAATATCAACAATAGTTTATGATAATGATAAAATAGTAAATAAAAAAACTTATTCTAATAATAAATATGATAATTTTAATAATAAAAATACTATTGAAAATTCTAATGATATTAACTATATATTTTCAGAAGAAAATATTAAAAAATCAGCTGAATTACTCAGAAAATCAATTATAAAAGCTATGGATAATTTATCTACAATATATAATCAAAATCAAATATCAAATAAAAAAATATCAGAAAATAAACAACTATTTTATATTAAAGAAATTTCTGAATTATGCAAATTAAAACTAAGTGCAGAACAAAAATTATGTATTGAAAAAACAGCAGAAAAAATATCAAAAAAAATAAAACCATATGATTACAAATATAAAGAACAACTATGTTATTTTGCATATATGTATTATTATGATAATGAATTTATTGAAGAAAGAATTGAATTTGTATTAAAAAATTGGATTAAACAATTTAAAAAATTTGGAGAAATGTTAGACAGTAATTATTATATGTCACTTAGGCTTTATGATGAACTTGTTAAGAAGGTGAAATAATGGCAGTATATGGTTGGATACGTTCTAACTTAAATATAGAAGGAAATAAAGGAGATTATTTAGTTAGATTTTGTAGTCCTGAAATAAAAGAATATAAAGATATTTTGTGGAAACTATCAAATAGAATGTTATCTACTCAAAACAGAAAATTAGATGAATATAAAGAAAAACAAAGAACGTGGTTTGCTGGTTATTTAGATAAAGAACAAAGTATTTATGCAATAGCACTAAGTGGAAAACAAGAGGATATATTAAATATTGAGTATTCAAAAAGAGAAGAAACTCGTGGATTGTATAGTGTATTGGTTTTAGCTTTTACAGATGAAGATGCAAAAAAAGTATATATAAAAAATGATAATATATTTAAACCTTTAAAAGATATACTTATAGAAATTATCAATAATAAAGATATATCTAATAGAGCCATAGAGCAAGATTTTTCAGATTATGTAGAACTAATGAATTCAAATGGTGACTATGATAATTATAATATAATGCAATCATCAGAAGATTTAGATTTAAAATTATGGAATTTAAGTCATAAAAGAAATGTTATAACAGGAGTATTAACCAAATCTGACGGCATAAAACTTTTTTCATTATTTCCAGATGCAATTATTACAGTAGCAGAAAATATTCCTTCTCAAAAAATATTAATTAATAGAAAAAAAACAGAAACAAAAAAAGAAATAATTAAACCTACACTAAATAATATAATAGAGCAACAAAATTCAAATGAAACTATAAATAATATAAATTATACAGATGAAAAAAGTAGTGGTTTAATATATATTTTATTTTTTATAATATTTGTTTTTATTATAGGAGTTATAATATATATTTTAAAATAAAAGTGGTGATAAAAATGAATGTATTTGAAAAAATCGCAGAAGATGTTTATGAAACATATATTAGTGGAAAATGTGGGATTGTTTTAGAAATGGAGCATAAACAACAATTAAATTCTGTTGTTGAAATTCTTAGGCAAAAATATTTTAATGGTAAAAAAGTTTTAGAAATTGGATATACAACAAAAAATTTTTCAGATAAAACATATTTTGCACCTGCTGTATACCAAATAATGAATATAACAAGACAAATACCTGATGAGGAAATAGGTCTTCAATATGTTCAACCATCAAGCTATATTGCTGCTGCATTAGAAAAACTTTATGATAAGTCTGGTGTTGGAATTATAGTAATTGGTAATTATCATTTACTTGATGGAGAGAATAAATCAAAAACTTTACGAGTATTATGTGATAAATTAAAAATAGAAAAAAATAATAATGCGTTAATTTTATTATCTGTGAATAAAATAAAAAATTTACCTGATGAGCTATATCCTTATATTTATACTATACATAGTAAAAAACCTGATATTGAAGAAATTAAATATAAACTTAACAAATTTATTGAAGAAAAAAATTTAAAAATAAATGAAAGTTTTCAAAGAGAAATTATTTCATATTTACAAGGATTTTATACTTATGATATAGATTACATATTTAAAAGAGCTGAAAAAATTTTTGGAGAAAAGGCTTTTGACAATAAAGAAAAGAAAATTCTTGAATTAATTGGTAAAGAAAAAGTAAAACTTTTGGAGAAAGACCAGCTTTTACAATGGTCAATAGTTAAAAATATAAATATTGCAAATATGGAGAAAATAAAAAAATATCTTTGTGAAAGTGGCATTATTATGAAAAATTTGGAAGATGCTATAAAAAAAGGTGTAGATGTTCCAAAAGGTATTTTAATTATGGGACTACCAGGAACAGGAAAATCCTTATTTGCTAAATATGCAGCATCAGAATTGAAAATACCTTTAATAAGACTTGATATGGGTAGAATGATGGGAGGATATGTTGGTGATAGCGAAAGAAATTTACGTATGGCACAACAACAAGCAGAGGAGATGTCACCATGTATTCTATGGATTGATGAAATAGAAAAAGGTTTTGCAGGGTCAGGAACAGGCGGTAGAGAAGAAGGTGCTTATTTAAAACGTATGGTGGGAGGTTTTCTTACTTGGTTACAAGAGAAAAACAAATCTTGTTATATTATAGCTACTGCAAACAGTATTAAAGGACTTCCGCCGGAATTTTTCCGTAAAGGAAGATTTGATGAGTGTTTCTTTACAGCAATGCCATCTTCTAAAGAATTAAGAGAAATATTTAAAGTACATTTATTAAAACCGGAACGTAAACATGTTGCTGATATTAAAAATTCAATATCTCCTATGGAAAAAGCCATAGAAAATATATTACAATGGGCTGCTGCCGATAACCGTTTTATGACGGGAGCTGATGCCAGTACATTGGTTTCAAATACTTTTCGTCGTTTATATATTGATTATAATTTATCAAATAATAATAATTTATCTAAACAAGATTATGATAGAGAACATTTAGATGAAGTTATGAAAGCTGAATTTGAAAATATTAAAGTTTATAGTGAAACTAATGGAGAAGATATTGCTAATTATTATAAAACAATAAGAAAATCTAATTTTATAAATGTATCAGAATGTATAAGTAGACAAAACGAAGAAAATTATGATAAGTGTCTTTCATACTTTATATCAGAAGAAATATCTAAAATAAATTAAAAAATATCTAAAATATTAATTGACACATCTAAAATAATATATTAATATATATATATAA
>DXZA01000095.1 GCA_019415525.1 Tyzzerella sp.
TTAATTTGTAAAAAATTTTATCTATGTTCATAAAATAAACATAAAAAAATATAGATTTATTTATTTTTTAAATAAAAAAAAGCAGATTTTAAAGAAAAAATAAAATCTACTTTTTTATATATTATTTTTCAATCATATGGACATTTATATGATTATATGTCATTTCTACATTATATTTTTTAAACTTTATAGCAATATTATCCATAAGAGCAAAATATGCTTTCCAATAATTTTCTGTATCAGTCCATGCCCTTACACCATAAGAAATATTACTTTCATTATACGATAATGTACATATAAATGGCTCAGGCTCTTTATGAAACTCAGGTATATCATCAACAGCTTCTTTAAGAGCTTTTCTTACATTTTCAACAGGTGATTCATATGCTGCTGTAATATTTATATCAACTCGTCTTAATTTTTCTGCTGTATAATTTATTATTTTATCAGCATAAATATCGCTGTTTGGTATATATATAACTTTATTATCATAAGTTACAATCTTTGTATGGTTTAAATTTATTTCCCTTACTGTTCCACTTACTCCACCTATTTCAACAAAATCACCTACTGCAAAAGGTTTTGATATAAGTAAAACAAGACCATTTGCAACATTTGAAAGAGTTCCTTGTATTGCAAGTGAAAACGCAAGACCTACAACACTTAATATAGCTATAAGAGATGTAGGGTCAATGCCTAAATTGTCACACACCATTATAGCAATTACAAAATATAAAACAAATTTTATAGTTGCATTTATAAAACCTGTAAGAGTTCTATCAAAGGGTAATTTTTTCATCAATTTACTTAAAAATTTTATTATTATTTTAGAAACAATATACCCTATTACAAAAACTAAAAGTGCTGAGCCTAATTTTTCCAATGTAAAACTTTTTAAACTTGTATTTATTGCTGTTTCTATAACTTCTGTTGACGACATATAGCCCTCCTTTATTATTTATTTTTATATTTAATAGCTTCATTGCCTGTTTTTACAAGATATCTTATAGCTTCAACAGGATATTTTCCTGCTGCCGTTTCTCCTGTAAGCATTACAGAATCTGCTCCATCAAGAATAGCATTAAATATATCGAGAACCTCTGCTCTTGTAGGTACTTTTTGATAGTGCATAGAATCTAACATCTGTGTTACAACCATAAATGGTTTATTATTAATTCTGCATTTTTCAGCTATTATTTTTTGAGCAGTAGGAAGTTCCCACATATTCATTGAATTGCCAAGGTCACCTCTTGCAATTACAAATGAATTAGCATATTCCATAAGCTCATCTAATTTTTCAATACCATCTTTATTTTCTATTTTAGCAAATATATCTATATCATCACAATTATTTTTCAAAAGCTCATTTCTCAAATTTAAGATATCCTCTTTAGACCTAACAAAAGGCAACATAACACCTGTAACACCATATTCTTTTGCTTTTGCTATATTAATTTTATCATCTTCTGTAAGTGTTGGTGGATAAATTTTAGATTTTGGAATAGCTATACTTTTATTAGATTTTAAAACACCTCCTCTTTCTATATTACATATGGCACTATTATCATTTACGGAATTTACAGATAAAAGTATTTTTCCATCATCAATAAGTATTTCAGAATTTTTTTCCAAAACAGAAAAAATAATTTTAGGAACAGGTATTCCATTTTCTCCTATTGTTATAAATTCATTTTCAACAAGTGTTAATGTATTTTGTATTTTTCCTATTCTCAATTCTGGACCTTTTATATCAATAAGAAACTTCATTTTTATACCTGTTGTTTCTTCCGCTTTTCTTAAATTATAAATATATTCTTTATTATCATCAAGATTTCCATGAGAAAGATTTAATCTTATACCTGTCATACCCTCTTTAATCATTTTACTCAACACTTCAAAACTATTACAAGAGGGTCCAAGAGTACCATAATAATCCATATTTTATGCCTCCTAAAAAACCTTCCGATTATCGGAAGGTTAAGTAATTATTTTTTATTTATAACTCTATCATAAAGGTATCCTTCTCTTACACCATAACTACTTACTGTAATCATATCACAATCATAAAATTTTGCTATATTATAAAGAAGTGTAATTCCTGGGATTATTGTATGAATACGGTCAGGGCATACCTTAAGTATTGTATTAACACCTTCTGACTCACCTTTTCTAAGGATTTCAAGTATTTTATGAAGGTTTGAAATAGTTATTGTTCTATTTGTTTCATGAGCTTTAAATATAAAATTATTAAGTTTTAATACAGCACGAATTGTACCGCCTACACCACATATAACAGAATATTTTCGTTTTTTAATTTCATCTACTTTTTCAATTTCCTTTATAGATACCTTCTGAAGTTTTTCATTTTCTGACTTTGTAGGAATTATATTTTCAACGCATTTTTTATAAAGTTTAAGTGAACCTAAACGAATACTTACTGCGTTTATAATTTCTTTATTTTCATAAGATACAAGCTCAGTACTTCCGCCACCAATATCAACAAGTAGACCGCTATTCATATCTATAATATTATGAGTAGCACCTTCAAAATCAAGTCTTGCTTCTTCTTCACCAGAAACAATTTCTACATTTATACCTGTTCTTTTATATATATGATATAAAGCCTCATCTGTATTTTCAACATTTCTTAAAGAAGCTGTTGCAAAAACAAGAAGATTTTCGATATTAAAGTTATCTACTATTGATTTAAAATTAGAAAGTGCTTTACAAGCTGTATCTATACCCTCTTGAGTTATTTTATTATCTTCAACATAACCGGCAAGACCTGCCATCACTTTTTGATTAAAAAGAATTTTAAAATCATCTTTATAAACTCTATATACAGTAAGTCTTATTGTATTTGAGCCTACGTCAATTATAGCATACATAAAAAACTCCCTCTTCCTTTTTAAAAAATTCCATAAATATTATACCATATTTTGTATATAATTAAACAGTAAAATATAAACTATTAAAAAAGCCTGTCAAAATATTTAGAATAAATATTTTAACAGGCAAAATATATTATTTTATTTAGAAATACGTCTACATAAGTTTACTGCATCAAAATCAATTGTTTTTTTCATTGAAAGAGCTTCTTCTATATCAAAATCAACTACATAGTTTCTTTGTATAGCTACAACCCTATTGCATTTACCTGCAAGAAGAAGTTTTACTGCATAATCCCCCATTTTGGCTGCATATACCCTATCAAGCATAGTAGGTGAGCCACCTCTTTGTATGTGCCCAAGAACAGTTATTCTTGACTCAATACCTGTTTTATCCTGAATTATTTTTGCCATATCATTTATATCCACATCACAACCTTCAGAAACAACTATTATATGATGTGTCTTACCTTGTGCTTTTCTAGCCATTATATTGGCACAAACTTCTTTTTCGATATCGCTTTTTATTTCTGGAACAAGGACGTCAGTAGCACCAACAGCTAATCCTACATCTAAAGCTAAAAAGCCAGCATCTCTACCCATTACTTCTATGATATTACATTTTTCATGGCTTCTTGCTGTATCTCTTAATCTATCTATAGCTTCAACAGCTATATTACAAGCAGTATCAAAACCTATTGTATAGTCTGTACATTTTATATCATTATCAATAGTACCAGGTATACCAACAGTAGGAAGTCCATGTTTACAAAGCTTTATTGCTCCATTAAATGAACCATCACCACCTATTACAACAAGACCATCTATACCAAGCTCTTTTGCTTTTTCAACTGCTTTTATTATACCACTTTCTTCATAAAATTCTTTACATCTTGCAGTATATAATATTGTTCCTCCTTTTTGTATTATATCAGAAACAAAATTACTGTTGATTTCAACAACATCACCATTAATAAGACCATTATAACCTCTATTTATACCTATAACACGAATACCGTTATTAAGAGCAGTTCTTGCAACAGCTCTTATAGCTGAATTCATACCTGGTGCATCACCACCACTTGTAAGTACACCAATAGTCTTTATCATTTTTTCTTCTGTTTCCATTTTTTCACCCTTCCCCGTAATAATAGCTTTAAATTTTAATATAACAATCCCGTTCTAATTTAATAATATAAATACCTATAAACCCAATAATTGATATATAATAAATTAATATTATACATCTATATACTTATTAATCTCCCACATTTATTATAAAATATATAAAATTTATTGTCAATGATATTTGTTTTTTTAACAAAATGTATAAGTATTATTATTTGTACAATATATTTTGGCAAAACATAATTATGCACATATTATGTATATTAATAAAAAAGTCTGATACTTTTTATACAAGTATCAGACTTTAAATAATTATAAATCGATTATTTTTTTATCACCATAAATTTCTGCCCAATCATCACAGAATACATCTACTGCATCACTTACTATCTTCATAGAAAGACTATCCTTAAATATAGAAGGTGCACTTGTAATAGCATGAGCTCCAGCTAATATAGCCTTATCAATTTGAGCAACATTTTTAAAGCTTGCAGCTATAATTTTTGAATTATATCCATACATATCTATCACTTCAGCAATAGAAGCAATAACATCACAAGAATCCACTCCCATAGCTTCCATACGATTATAATATGGTGCTATATAATCTGCACCAGCTTCAAGTGCCATAAAGGCTTGTGCTTTTGTATATACAGCAGTTGCTGTTATATTAACACCTTGTTTTTTTAACTCTTTAATGGCTTTAATTCCATCCATAGTTACAGGAATTTTTATATATACTTTATCATCAATATTTTCTAATATAGCTTTAGCATCAGCCATCATGCCTTCATAATCCTTTGTAGATACTTGTACATGTAATGTAGCATCAAAACCAATAATATTACGAATTTCTTTCATATGTGCAAAGAAATCTATATTACCTTCTTTTTTTACAATACTTGGATTGCTTGTTACTCCTGAAATAGGTAAATAGTCATTATAATATTTAATTTCTTCAATATTAGCTGTATCAAGTAAGTATTCCATAATAACCTCCAATTATATTTTTAATATATTTATTTTCATAATTTAAACAGTCGAAACTACTATATTTTTACTTTCTAAATATTTTTTTATATCATTATCAATATTTTTATCTGTGATAACTTGATATACTTGTTCTTCCTTTAAATAAGGAATAGCAGTACTCTTTTGAAATTTTGAAGATTCAGAAAGTATAATAACTTTTTCTGCTGATTTTGTCATAGCTTGAATTGTATCAGCTCTCATAACATCATTACCTGTAAATCCCATTTGTTTAGAATATCCATCAATTCCAACAAATATTTTATCTACATAGAAGTCTTTAACACACTCTTTTGTCATAGGACCTATTACAGCTTGATGATTTTTGCTATAAAATCCACCTAATAATATAACCTGATTATTATTATTTGAATTTATATAATTTGCGATATAAGCTGAATTAGTAATAAAGGTTACATTTTTATGAGTATACGCAACCTCTTCAGCAAATAACGCACAGGTAGAGCCAGACTCAAGTATAATAGTTTCTCCATCACTAACAAGTTTTGCAGCATATTCAGCTATTTTCTTTTTATTTTCAAAATGGAATGCCATTCTGTAATTTATATCATCTGGACTATTTAGTAATGCAAAACCTCGTTCACGACGCAGTATACCTTTATCTTGTAAATATGTTAAATCTTTTCTTATAGTTACAGGTGTAGTATTTAAAATTTGAGCTAATTCATTTACCTCTATTTTTTTTCTTTGACTTACAATTTCTATAATTTCAGAATGTCTTTTTTTCATATATTTTTCCTTTCTGATTATATTTATATAATACAATTTTATTTTGTAAATGTCAATAAATATTTTCGTACGAAAGAAAAATTATAAATTTACGAAAAATATATTTTAAAAATATAAAAAGATAGTTCTAAATTAAATTAAAACTATCTTTTTTGAACATTGGGTAGATTAATAAGATTTATATTATTATTTAAAGTATGAGTTTTTTATTTTATTATATATACCATTAGAATCAAGATTATATTTTTTAATTAATTCTGTTGCAGGCCCAGATTCACCATATACGTCATTAATACCTATTTTTAAGACAGAAGTAGGATAATTTTCACTTAATACATCGCATACAGCACTTCCTAAACCTCCTACAATTGAATGTTCTTCTACTGTAACAACTTTTCCACATTCTTTTGCAGCCTTTACAATAAGTTCTTCATCAATAGGTTTTATTGTGTGAATATTAATTACTTTTGCCTGAATTCCGTCTTCTGCAAGTTTTTCTGCTGCAATAAGTGATTCATTTACTTCAAGACCTGTTGCAAAAATTACAACATCTTTTCCTTCTCTAAGTACTATACCTTTACCTATTTCAAATTTATAATCTTCATTTTCATTGATTACAGGTACAGCAAGTCTACCAAATCTTAAATATACTGGTCCTTCATATTCATATGCAGCTTCAACAGCAGCTTTTGCCTCTATATCATCAGATGGATTAATGATAACCATTCCTGGTATTGTTCTCATAAGTGCAATATCTTCATTACACTGATGTGTTGCTCCATCTTCACCTACTGATATACCTGCATGTGTTGCACCTATTTTTACATTAAGGTGTGGGTATCCAATAGAGTTTCTTATCTGTTCAAAAGCACGTCCTGCTGCAAACATTGCAAATGTACTTGCAAATGGAACTTTTCCTGTTGCTGCAAGTCCTGCTGCAACTCCCATCATATTTCCTTCTGCAATACCACAATCTATATGACGCTCTGGAAATTCTTTCATAAATACACTTGTTTTTGTTGCACCTGCAAGGTCTGCATCAAGAACTATAAGTTCAGGATGTTTTTTTCCAAGCTCTACAAGTGCATTTCCATAACTATCTCTTGTTGCTATTTTTTTACTCAAAATAATTCACCAGCCTTTTTAAGTTCTTCCATTGCTTCTACATACTCACTTTCGGAAGGAGCTTTTCCATGCCATCCGGCATTGTTTTCCATATAAGAAACACCTTTTCCTTTTACTGTTTTTGCAATAATAGCAACTGGTTTTCCTTTTACAGTTTTTGCTTCATCAAAAGCTTTCTTTAAGGCTTCAAAATCATGTCCATCTACATTTATTACATGGAAATTAAATGCTTCGAATTTTTTATCAATAGGATATGGAGAATTTACTTTTGCAATATCACCATCAATCTGAAGACCATTATTGTCAACTATTACAACAAGATTATCAAGATGTCTGTGACCTGCAAGCATAGCAGCTTCCCAAACCTGACCTTCCTGTATTTCACCATCTCCAAGAAGTGTATAAACTCTATAATCTTCATTTGAAAGTTTTGCTGATATAGCCATACCAACAGCAGCAGAAATACCCTGACCAAGAGAACCACTTGACATATCAACACCAGGTGTATGTTTCATATCTGGATGTCCTTGAAGATATGAACCTATATGACGAAATGTTTTTATATCTTCTGCTTTGAAAAATCCTCTATGTGCAAGAGTAGCATAATATCCAGGTGTTGTGTGACCTTTGGATAATACAAATCTGTCTCTATCTGCTTTTTTAGGATTTTGTGGGTCTATATTCATTTCTTCAAAATATAAATATGTATATATATCTGCGGCAGAAAGAGAACCGCCTGGGTGTCCGGATTTTGCACTATAAACTGCTGTTAAAATATCTTTTCTTATTTTATTTGCAAATTCCATTAATTTTTTATTTTCCAAAATAAAAGCCTCCTTATTCACCAAAAATAGATTTATTTAATTAAAATCCATTAATGAATATTTTGCTATTTGTTATAATATGGTATATGATACAGTAGTAATATTATTGCTGCTAAACATATTTTTATCACAAGTAAAAGGTCTTGTTATAATTAAAAATATTACTACTGTACTAAGCAATTTAATTATATATATAGGTTGTATTAAGACACTATATATTAAACCTTCTCACCAAACCAACTAAATAAATATACAACCTATAAATATATATTTTATAAAATACTTAATTATTTATGAACACATTCAACAACTTTGTCTGCCAAATCTTCTAATACACCTAAATCAGCCATCATAGATAATAATGTATAACGTTCACGTGTTTCTTTTGCATAAAGCATTGCATTTACTAAACGATTATCATCAAATCCAATCTGTTCTGGATAATATGGTGCATCTAAGCTCTTAAGAATTTCTATCATACGTTCAGAAGTTGGTAAATATTCATTCATAATATCTACAATAGCATCCCAATTCTTTTCAATACTGTCAATTCTCTTAAGACGTCCTTCAACTGCATTTTTCTGTGATTTATGTTCTAATTCTATTATAGAAGATGCTGAAGCACCATAAACTTCATTAATAGTTTTTTCCCAAGCATCTTGGCTATACTGTTTTGCTTTTTCTCTTGCAAGTTCAAAATTAGGTCTATTTTCACGTAAGAATTCTGTCATTTTTAATATTATTACTGTACCAACAGCTACTTTTGTACCATGGAGTACAGGTATTTTTCCTTCTTGAAGTTCTAATGTTTCCCAGAAATGACACATATGATGTTCACATCCAGCAGCTGGTCTTGAATTTCCTATAAAACTCATTGCAACACCTGTAAGAACAAGTCCTTCCATTATATCTCCTATTACTTTAGGGTCACGAGATGCTACTTTATCTGCACTTGATAAAACATTTTCTATACAATCAGATACTAAGTTTACAATATTATCACAATAATATTCTTCATTTATAATTTTTGAAATACGCCAGTCTGTAAGACATGTAAATTTACCTAATAAATCTCCAAGTCCAGCAGATACCATACGTGCAGGAGCACCTGTTAATATATCTGTATCACCAATAATAAATAAAGGTGATTGTGAAGACATATTTATTTTTATATTATTTGCTATTAACGCTGCACCTGTTGATGCAAATCCATCCATAGGAGCTGCTGTCGCAACTATACAATAAGGAATTCCCATTTGATAACTAAAGAAACGGCATAAGTCATTTATTGAGCCTGTACCAACAGCTACAACAAGGTCGCAATCACGGTCTGCATCTAACATAAGATTACCTAAAGCCTGTTCATCTGGTATAAATCTTCCTTCTGTAAATACATGTGCCTTTGCTTTAATATTGTGTGCCTCAAGTATTTCCATTACTTTTTTCCCAGCAATATCATATGTAATTTTGTCACATGCTATATATAAGTTTTTGAAATTGTATTTTTCAACATAATCTGGAAGTGAATTTATTGCACCTGAGCATACAGTAACGCTTTCTAAACCTGTTGAATGTGTTTTTCCACAAGAACAATCAAAAGGTTTTCCTAAATAATCGGAGAGTTTTGGAGCTTTTGTCATGATAAAACCAACCTTTCTATAATAAACTATAAATATATAATAAAAAATACATAATATAAATTAGGTTTTTTTAACCTAAATGTATATGTCTTATGTAATTACATTATATATAACTGGTTTTATGGTGACGGTTAAAAAAGTGCATAGGTTGATGTATTTAAATAAAAAAGGTTAATATAAAATTCATATATATTACGCAAATGAATAAAAATAGTACACAGTAAAATTTCGTGTAATTCAAAATAATTTCGTATAATAAAATTACATTTATTTTGTATATTAATTTTTAAATATTATTTTTTATATATGCAATAAAATAATTAATTTACAAAAATTATCATAATAAAAAATATAGCCAATAAATTATTTATAATAACTATTGGCTATATCTTAAAATACAATTTTATATTAATTTAAAGAATATTATTTTTTAGGGAAACATAAAAGTTCAAAATAATGCATCATCACTTTTTCAATTCCACATTGAATACTATGTTTAAGTGCTATATAATCAGTAACCTCTTTACTTTTAACCTCATTCATAGCACCTAATAAGAAATCTGTATAAAGATTTACTTTTGTTATACCTTCATGTGCACAACGATATAAATTTTCATCCCCTGTTCCTGAACCACCATGAAGTACAAGAGGAATATCTAATACATTAGATAATTCATGTAAACGTTCAAAATTAAGAGTTGGTTTTATATTATTATTATATAAACCATGACTTGTACCAATAGAAACTGCAAGAGAATCAACATTTGTTTCTTTAACAAATTTAACAGCATCATCAACATTTGTATATATAGTTTCAGAAAAATCACAACCACTATAATTTTCCCCTTGACCTACATGACCAATTTCAGCCTCAACAGAAATATTATTTTTATGTGCTAAATCAACAATTTCTTTTGTTATTTTAATATTTTCTTCTAAAGGTTTTTCTGATGCATCTATCATAACTGATGTAAATCCTAATTCAATAGCCTTTTTAACAAAGTCAAAATCTTCTCCATGGTCTAAATGTAACGCAATAGGAACATTAACTTCTTCTGCTACAATCTTACCAATAGCAGCAGCCTCTTCCAAGGAAATTATATTTTTATGAATTTGAGCAAATGAAAGAATAATAGGTTTTTCAAACTTTTCAGCAGTTTTTACAAATGTTCTTGCCATTTCCAAATCTAAAAAATCTGGTGCTATTACAGCATGATTATTTTTTTTGGCATTTAATAAGATACTAGTTGAATTTGTTAACATTATGATACGCCTCCTACATAATAATATTATAATATTTTTTTATTTAAATTATCAAAATTTTCAGCTGCTTTTATTTGTCTTTCTATAATATCGTTATTTTTACGACTTATATTTTTTTTCTTTAATAACGAACTTCTTTTAAAAGTAGGAATAAATATTTTATTTTCTTCTATGTTATCAAAATCTTCTTTATTTAATTTAGCCACGTAAGGTAAAAAGCTCTCGCCATTTTGTGGATTTAAAAATATTGAAAATGATATTTTATTTGAAATAAACGTTATTTTGTAGCGTATTATGGAAATATTTTCTTCACATCTTTTTAATTCTTCTATTGGAATACGTATAACACGTTTTATTCCTAAAAGACCACAAACAGCAAAAACCGATTTATCTGTAACAACCAAAACTCCTGGAAAAGTTTCTCGTTTAGTTTTTATTGTACCTGTAAGTATAGCAGTAATAACTTTTTCATTATCAATTAAATTTTCTTCTGCAAATTTAACTGATAATTTATGTAATAATCCTATTTTTTGATGTTGTGTATTTCGTATAGCTTCCATTATAGTCATAAAAATATAAACCTCCTTAATTAGAATAAATTATATTTATTAATCAATATCATCTATTAAAGTATTTTTAAGAAGTTTTATGAAATTTCCGTAACTTGGATTTGCAATTAAAAGTTCCACAAATTTCTTGTCAGTAAATAATTTTGAAAGATAGTTCCAAAGCTGAAAAGCTTTATGGCTGTTTTTACCTATTACAACTAATAAAACAAGATTAACCATATTTTTATTAGCATCCCATTCAACAGGTTGAATAGATACACCTATAGAAACAAATGTATCAGATGATATAGCATTTAAAGGATGAGGTGCTGCTATACTATTTCCGAAAAATGTACTACGCATATCTTCTCTTGATGTAACGGCTGAATAAAGTCCGTCTAATTGAAATGTTTTAGCTGCGTTATTACAAAGTGTTTTTAAAATTGTATCTTTATCTGTATGTTCAAATGTAAAATATAAATCACGATGGAAAATATCTATAATATCATCTAGGCTACGAAATCCGTCCATAGCAAGTTTTAAGTTAAGATAATCCTGTTTATTAGGAAACTGATTTATATAAAAAGCTATTCCTTTGTCATAATATTTACCTTTTTCTGTTGTAGCTATAACATCATATTCATCTAACATACTATCTTCAACTTCACTAGGGGTAACAAAAACAAGGTCTGTAACTTGGTCTGAAAACCATTTTGATAAAGTTTGTTGTAAAAGAATATTCTCACTCCAACGTAAAGATGATATTATTAACATTTTTCTTATATCACCACATTTTTGTTGATGTTCATATAGAGCACAATATAAGTGAACTGCAATAAATGATATTTCATCATCTGAAATATGTTTTCCAAACATTTCTTGCAACTTAGAGGCAAAGAAAGTTGCCATATCAAAACCTTGAGGATAAGACTGTCTAATATAATCTACTAATCTATTTTTTAACTGCATATCATACTTTATTCTAACAAATAAAGATGCACAATGCATTGCAAGTGCCATTCTTAAATTCAAATTATCTGTTAAATTTACGCCATAATTATCTCTTATAGCAACTAATATATCTAATATACAATCATCAACCTCTGATGAAATATCAGAGCTTGTATTTTCCCTTTGACCTTTCATATAAAGTGCAAAATAATCTATTTCATCTTCTGTAACACGTATATGAAAATGTTCAGCTATTCTATTATATACTGCACTGGCTATTTCACGTTCTGGATATAATGATTCTGATATTTCCAGCTCATACGGTAATATAAAAAACGAACTTTGCATTCTACGAAGTGCAACATATAACATTGTTAATGTATTCATAAGTTCACTTTCAGATATATGTCTTTTAAATAAAACAAATACTTCAACCAAAATATCTTTTATACGAGTCATATCATTAGATTGACTTGATGAAAAAGCACTGTTTAAACTAATATTTGAAGTTGCTAAATTTGTTTCCATAATACATCTACGTTTATTAATCTCTGAACCATCTATTATTATTTTATTTGAATTCCTTAACACTTCTAAATTAAATAAACTAACAATTTCATTTACTCTTTTTAAATCATTTAATAAAGTAGAACAAGACACATGAATTATATCTTCCAAATCATATAATGATATAGACCTATGTTGATATAAAAGTAAATATATTAATTCATTTATACGATTATCATGGCAATTAGTAGATGCTTTTGTAAATTCTATGTACAATGATTCTTTCAGTATATCAAACTCCGCCTGATTATGAATAACTACTCTGCTGCCTTTAGGTGGTAAAGACTGAAATGTAATACAAGTTATATTTGTGAGAGTATCTTTTATTTTTTTTATGTCATTTTGAACAGTACGTAAACTAACACCCTGTTTTTTTGCAAAAACAGATGCTGTTATATATGTATCTGGATGTTCAAATAGTTCTAATAGTATTTCAAGTTGTCGTTGATTAAACATAATAAACTCTCCTTTTGTAGAAATATGTCATATTATATCAAATAATATCATAAAAATATATTAACATTTTTACGTATGTATTATGAAAAGTGCAACTCAACAAATTTGCATATGTATTATGAAAACAATAAATTTTTATTTAAAATAATTGCTACATATACAATATGCATTAATACGCAATATACACTTTTATCTAATTCTTTATAAATTCAATATAAATTTATTATATCATCTTATATTAAATATAGTTTCATATATGTAATTTTATATATAAAAGCAATAATCTAACCTTTTATGGAATATAATATTGCACATTTAATTTATAATTTACCGCATATGTAAATGTAAATTATGCAATATTAAATATTTATCAATGTACATATCTTAGTGAAAAATTCAAATTGTTAATAATATAGAATGTGTAAATATACCGCAATTATTTTATTTGTTTTTATCTATTGCGTATGATATATTTTGTTTATCGATTGGTTGAATCGACAAAAAACATACATAAAACAACCTAAATAGTATGCACTTTAACTTTGTATTATATAAATTTATTTATATACAAATTAAAAGTACATATTAAAACGTGATAAAAGAAAGGAGATATGTAAAATGTCACATAAGTATAGGATTGTGTTAGCTTCTCATGGAGAGCAAAGCAAAGGTATGTTAAACACTGTACAGATGTTATTAGGCGAACAAGATAATATCATTGCATATGGCTTGTATCCAGAGCAGACAGTAACAGATTTAACAGAAAAATTACAAGCGGAAATTGAAGAATATGGAGTAGAAAATATTATATTCATGACAGAATTAATGTACGGTTCCCCATTCAATTCAGTCGTTAGCCTTACAAGAAATTATGATGTATATCATATTTCAGGCATAAATTTAGCTATGCTAATGAGTGCAATTATAGAACGTGATAATGAAGACACAAGTGCCGAAAAAATTTGTGAGGTTGCTTTAGAAGCTGCAAATGGCAGTTTTGTAGATGTTAAAAAATTATTATCAGAATCAGAAAGCGAGGAAGAAGATTTATGAGAAATGTAGTTCTTGCAAGAGTAGACGACCGTTTAATCCATGGTGAAGTTGTTACAGCATGGACACCTACAATGCGTGGCAACAGAATTATGATTATCGACGACGAAGTAGTAAAAGATGAATTTAATGTTAGAGTTGTTAAAGCATTAGCACCTGCTGGTACAAAGGTAATTGTATATAGCGTTGAAAAAGCTGCAGAAAAATTAATGGTTCCTGGTGTTGATGGTGAACGTATAATAATACTTACAAAAACTCCTATAACATTTAACAGATTAATAAAAGCTGGTGTACCTATAAAAGAAGTTAATCTTGGTGGTGCCGGAATAAGAGGCGAACGTAAACCATTCATTAATAACGTAGCTCTTGACCCAGAAGAAGTTAAAGCATGCGAAGAAATGTTAAATGCAGGAGTAAGAGTTTATTATCAGCTTGTTCCAGAACAAGGTGTTATCGAAATCGACAATGCAATTAAAACAGCAAAGGCAAACTTTGGAATATAATAAATTAAAATATATTATGTAAAAACAAAGAAAGAAGGGGTTAACTTGACTATTACAATAACTCAAGCCATTTTGTTAGGAATTATATATTGGATTGGTGAAGCACAGTTACCATTCGTATCACTTTGGGTTACACAAAGACCGCTTGTCTGTGGAGCTCTTGCTGGATTAGTTTTAGGTGATCCAGTAACAGGAGCAGTTGTAGGTGCAACTATAAACCTTGTTTACTTAGGATTTATTTCAGCCGGTGGTTCTATGCCTGCGGATATGGCTCTTGCTGGTGTTTTAGGCGTTACATATGCAATTTCAGGTAATTTAGACGCTGATACAGCTTTAGCAATTGCAGTTCCACTTGGTTTATTAGGTACAATCATCTGGTATTTAAGAATGACATTCGACTCTATTTTCGTACATATGGGCGACAAATGGGTTGCAGAAGGAAAGTTTAATAATCTTTATTTATCAAACGTAATCTTACCACAGATTTACGCAGCAATTATATGTATTGTTCCTTGTTCATTAGCAGCATATTTTGGTGCAAACTATATTCAGACTTTCATTGAAATTTGTGCTGGTAAACCATTACAGATATTCCAGATTATCGGTGGAATTATGCCTGCTCTTGGTATTGCTATTACACTTCAGTATATATTTAAAGGTGAAGCAAAAATATTCTTATTCTTAGGCTTTATGGCTGCAACTTGTACAAACTTAACTCTTATTCAGCAAGGTATTATCGGTTTAATTATTGCTTTAATTTATATTCAGGTTACAGACCGTATGCCAGCAGCTGGTGTATCAGCTTCAGGAAATTCTGGTGGATATGACCCGGACTATGACCCGGACGAAGATTAAGAATAGGAGGAATGATTAATTATGTCAAACAATACATCAAATCAAAGATTAATTCCTAAAAATGCCCTTATTCGTGCATCACTTATTTGGGAATCATGGGTACAGACATGTTATAACTATGAACGTATGATGGGTCAAGCTTGTTGTCACACATTCTTACCTATTGTTAAACATTTATATCCAAATGACAAAGAAAAACAAATCAATTTAATGACTAGAGAAATGGAATTCTTTAATGTTCATCCTGAATTCGGTTCTTGTATTTTAGGTCTTGCAGTTTCATTAGAAGAAGAAAAAGCAATGGGAGCTGACATTCCAAACGAATTCATAACAAATATCAAAACATCATTAATGGGACCTTTAGCTGGTATCGGTGATACAATTTATCAGGGTGTTCTTATTCCTATATTACTTGCTTTATGTATTGATATCACACGTTCAGGTGATGGAAATATATGGGGTTCTGTACTTTATGCAGTATTAATGATAATAATATCATATGGTTTTTCATATGCAAACTTTATGTTTGGTTATAATACAGGTAGTAACGCAATTATGGAATTCCTTGAAAAAGGAACACTTAATAAATTACTTAAAGGTGCATCTATTATGGGTTGTATCGTAATGGGTGGATTAATTGTAAACTATGTTAAATTATCATGTGGTATAGTTATCAATACATCTGGAACTGAGTTTTCTCTCCAGAAAAGTTTATTTGACGCAGTATTACCAAATATATTACCATTGTTAGCTACTATGGGTATATATGGATTAATGCAGAAAAAATGGACATCTATAAAAATAATACTTTTAATTGTAGTAGTTGGTATTGTTGGCGGTATGTTTAATATTTTTGCTTAATAACTTAAGTTATATAGTTTATTTAATCAGCAATTCTTTAAAAGAATTGCTGATTTTTAAAATCATATTATACTTTTTCTAATTTTATTTAAGTAAGGATGTGGATATAAATGAAAGCTATTTTAATGAAAAATCCTGGTAATGTAGATATAGTTGATTTAGATATACCAAAAATAAAAGACGATGAAGTTTTAATAAAAATTCATGCATCAGGTATATGTGTAAATGACGTTCGTGACTATAAAGGTGATTGTAATTATAGTTATCCACGTATTGGGGGACATGAATTTTCTGGCGAAATAGTTTCTATTGGAAAATCTGTTAATTCAGAAATTTTTAAAACAGGTACACCTGTTGTAACATATATAATAGATAACTGTAACACTTGCTACTATTGTAAAAACGGTTACGAAAATGTATGCCCTGATTTTGCACATACTACTGCATATCAAAACCCTGATGGAATTTCAGGATTTGGAGGCTTTGCTCAATATTGTGTAGCAAAATATACAGATGTTTATTTATGTTCAAAAAATGTAGCTTATGAAAAATTAGCAATGGTAGAGCCTATTGCTTGTGTATTAAATTCAATTAATCAATGCAATATTGAATTTGGAGATGATGTATTAGTTATCGGTGGTGGAACAATGGGAATGTTACATGTTATGTTAGCCCATATGAGAGGTGCACGTGTAATATTATCAGAACCAATGGAAGAAAGACGTAAAAAAGCATTAGAATTAGGAGCTGATATAGTTATAGACCCAGTTAATGAAGATGCTGTTAAACGTGTAAAAGATATAACTAATAACTTAGGAGCAAAAGTTGTATTTAATACAACAGCAATACCTAAACTTGCATTACAAGCTATCGATTGTGCTGCTGTATGTGGTAATATAGTTATGTTTTCATCATTACATCCAAACTTACCTGTCGAAGTTAACTTAGGTTCAATTCATTCAACTCAAAAACGTATTATCGGTTCTCAAAATGGCTCTGTTAAGACATTTTGGCAAGCTGTACAATTACTCAATAAAGGTTTATTTGACCCTGAACCACTTATTGAAAATATATATTCTTACAAAGAATTTGATAAAGCAATACAGACTGCAATGGCACCAGATACATATAAGGTAATTTTAAATATGATGGATTAAGTATACATTTTAACAAGGAGTAATAAGATGTCAAAAAATTGTAGCATATGCAACAAAAAACTTGGTTGGAAAAAATTTCGCTGTGTGGATGGAGTTGTATGTGCTGATTGCTATAAAATAGTTAGCAATCAATATACATCAAAAATTATAGATAAAGAACTTTGGGAACTTTTAGAAATATACAATAATAATCTAAAAGAATCAAATTCTATTAATTTAGGAAATGATGGTTTTTTTACTACTAAAAAAATCGGTACATTTTTAATGTTAGATGAAGAGAGAAAAAAAATTTGTATTCCTTGTAATTTTCACATAACAAAAAAATTTTCCAATGTACAAATAATTCCTTATAAATCTTTAAAAGGTTATAAACTTATAACTGAACCTAACATTTCATTTAATGAATTAATGGATTTTTATAATAATCCTAAAAAACAACAAATAATAAACTATATGTGTATTCGTTTATTATTAGATAATTCAACTACGCAAGATATTGTAATTTTACCTAAATCAGTAAGAACTTCAAGTTTTGCATTTAGAAAAGGCTATAAAATAGCAAACAATATTTTGCAAAGTTTAGATGAAATAATAAACGATATATAGTTATTATATATTGGTTAATAGACAATGTTATTTTATAGCTTCCTATAATAATATTGTTTTAATATTATATACCTAATAAAACTCTAAATATCCTAAAATAAAAATACTGTGATTTATAAAAGTCACAGCATTTTTATTTATATCTATATTATTTAACAATAAATTTATATTTAAATTAATATCAATAAGGAGGAATAGCTATATGCTTAATGTAGAAAAAAAATCAATATTAATATCTTCTTCTGTTTCTTGTATGGATTTATGTAATCTTAAAAACTGTATTAAAGAAGTTGAAGAAGCTGGTATATCTTTTTTACATTTTGATATTGTAGATGGTCAATTTAACAATTGTTTTATACTTGGTGAGGCTGTTTTAGAAGCTATAAGACCTATAACTAATATTCCTATTGAAGTACATCTTGCAGCCTATAATCCAGAGAAATACATCGAAAGATTAGCTAATCTTGGAGCAGACTATATCGCTGTACACTACGAAGCTATGTCAAATCCATTAAAAACATTTGAATATATACGTTCTTATGGTGCAGAGCCTATTCTTGCATTTAAAGCAGATACACCACCTAATGATGATTTTTTAACATTAGCTAAAGAAGTTCAATGGATATTAAAATTAACTGTAAACCCTGGATTTTCAGGACAAAAACTCCAAAAATCATCTCTAGAACATATAAATCAAATGAGTAATATTATAAAAGAAAATAATATAGATACATACATACAAGCTGATGGTAATGTTAATTCTAAAACTATACCTGAATTATTATCAGCTGGTGCTAATATATTTACTGGTGGTAGTTCTGGTCTATTTATAAAAGATTTTACAATAAAAGAAAATTTTCAAAATTTAATTAATGCTGCTAAATTATAATATTAATATTAAAAACTCCTATGATTTAAAAATTTTATCATAGGAGTTTTTATAATAATAAAAAATACCCTAAAAATATATATAAATTCAAAATTGAGATTATATAAAACTTTTAGGGTAATAATTTATATATCTG